>CAWGPM010000019.1:0-17982 GCA_963824415.1 uncultured delta proteobacterium | reverse complement strand
GCTCCCCGGGGACGGGACTCGAACCGCCCACAGGGTGGTTAACAGCCACCTAGGAATTAACTGAGCTACCAGGATCACAAATATCCTATAAGTCAGTGATATCTACGTCTTAGAAAATCCTTTATGGTTGTTGAACTGTCTGTATGAAGTTTTTATGGAAGTCAGTTTCCGTAAAGTATATATGGAATATATCTTGTGGGACCAGGGCTGTCAATTTTCTTTTTCTTGTGAACTTTCCATTCAAAAGGCGCCAGAACGGTGTGTTCAAGAAGAATTTTCAGACCAATCAGAATGAGGATGATACCGCCGATGATCTCTATTCTTCCCCAAAAAAGGTGGCCCTACTTTGCGGCCCAGGATAATGCTGCATGCGCCAACATGCCGCTGTTATGAAACCGATAATTAGTGCCGGGTGAAAATAACGATATTGAGAACGGCAAAGCTCAGACGAACCGCCAGCGCATCTATGCTGGTTGCGATCGAGAGCAGAACAGTGCGGCCTCGCGTCATTACCGGCTCGCTCGCGGGATCGTGCTCGAGCCTGCGGGCTCCACGATCCTCGGAGTCCTATTCCCGCCAGCAGCAGGCTGAAGGCAATCCAGTGACGATAGGGAGTGGGATAGCTGCGGAAGGCTTAATGGGCTCACGTAGCCCAGAACCCGCACTCAGCCGCTGAAACATTAAATGGACGCCGGCCAACGGCAAGGGTTATACCTTGATTGGTTTGATGGCGACACCGCTGGCCACCGAAACTGGAAAGGCATCCATACCCAGCCCGACGGCGATCACCAGCGTTGAAAACGTCGATAGAGCTTCCTCGAATGGTTTGTTCATGTAGATAGCCGCGCCAAGGCGATCGCCGCTGTGGGCCGATCGCCTTTTCAATGAAGTACTGAGGACAATAGGGATCGTTGCGCATTGCGCAAATCAGCGGGGCGGAAATTTCTCCAGGATCTTTTTGACCGCGCTTGTAAGGTTTTTGCGGCCCTCCTCCGGCTGGTTTTCGACGACCTCGCCGACTCCTATACCGCGCCAAAGCAGGCGCTGCTGAACCGCGTCGAGCACATCGATGATCAAGGTTCCCTGCTCATACTCGGATACATTGAACACTGTCGGCTGCGTGTTCCAGTAGGGATCCTTGTACAGCGGTCCATATCCGTAAGGTGAGTAGAAATGTTCTATGCCTTCACTTCTTATTTTTGTCTTGATGCCCCCGAACCAGGCAACCAGCAGGTCGGCCTGTTGACGTTCAACCCGGGTGAAGCCTTTTTCCTCCAGGGCCTGCTCAACGGCCTGACGCACCGTTTTCCGGGTGAGTTCGTTGTTCACCCTGACGTTTTCGCCGGGCTGGTCAACATCATTGAGCCAGCTGTAGCTGGCAGCTTTGGAAAAATCGGCCTGAGGGTCGAAACTACTGCGCACCTGGATCGAAGGGGCACACCCCGCAACCAGCAGACAGAGAATTCCAGCCAGTAATCGTAACATCTGCGATACCTCCAATTATTTGCCCAGCAACCTTTTCAGGGTCTCCATGGCTTCTTCCATCTGCATCTGGTCCTCTTCCGGGATATCCGGCTGTTCGCCCGGCGGCAGGCCAAGGAGCCCCTGGTTCTTCTGCTTGAAGCCTGCCGGGTCTTTCAAGGCCGCGATAGTCTGCTCGGCCATGATGGCCGCCAACCGGTCCGCTTCCGGGTCGGGCTGGGGGACAATATGTTCCGGAATTTGAAAAAACTGTTCATCGACAGCTTTTTTCTCCACCGAAGTGGCAACACTCTTCACGCTGATGCCCACGATGTTCGATTCTGTATATAAGCTGATCGGCGTATCGTGAATAAAGTAGACGGTGGTATCCAGCCCCGCAGTCCTGTCACAGGCATAGCCAAGGATCTCTTTGGCGTTGGGCTCGACGGAACCCTGCACGGTGCCCATGAACATTACGGCGGTATTCTGTGCATTTTCATCAACCTTTTTCCGATCGGCGGCCGAGAGTTTCTGGTATTCATCAAGCATCAGTTTCCGGGGGTTGATCGACTTGGTTCCCGTTTCCTCCTGGAGATCAAATGAATAGAGCCATTCAGGGGTGACGATCTCGATGCTGCGGCTGACTTGTTTGATGCCCAGCACGGTGGTCGCTGTGGTGCGATGCCTGGCCGTCTGCCTGCCCCAGTCCCGGATATAAAGCACCTCTTCTCCATTCTCCATGCCGCTGAGCTCGTAGATGATCACCGCCTCTTTGAAAGGCAGCTTTTTCTGCCACGGACTCTCGTCCGCCCCTGCCATCCATGGCACTGCCAGCAAGAACAGCAGGAGGTTAAGGCATCTCAGGCTGCTTTTCATGTTTCTACCCCCTTTTTTCAACCGCGCCCGTCATTCAGTTCCTTTTCTTATTAATCGCCAAAACCACGCTCGTTTCGCACCACTTTGAAAATGCGGCAGATCAATGATTATCAGCCTGTATTAAAATCAGCTTTACCCAATCCGGCAATAAAACTTTTGGGCTTCCTGCTTATTATTTTTGTTAGAAATCAGTCCCCTGATGCTCACTGGCCGCCGGTCCGGCTGCGGATAAACGAGCCGATGATCCCCCGCACCCTGGTCGCCTCGGCCGATTGCTCATCATAGAATATATTGTGACTGTTACTCGATATCACCATCAGTTCCCTGCTGCTCGAAGCGATCCGGGAATAAATCTTCTCCCCCGCTTCAGGGGCGATGACCTGATCATCGCTGGCACAGACAATCAGTGCCGGATGCAGCATGGCGCCGAGCCGGTCTCTGGCCGCATCGAGCAGGCCGTCGACCTGATTCACCCCGGCCACCGGATTACGATCATAGTTGATGGCACCGATTTCCGCCTCGAACTCGACGAACTCCTGCGCGTGCCGATTGCCTTTCCTGCGGGCCAGCAGCCGGTTCCAGATATCCATGGCCGGGATAAACCTGCGGGAGTAGTCCTGCAGCTTCAGCGGCGGACAGATCGCGACAACGCCGCCAAGATGCGGCAGATGTGAAGCAAACTCCAGCGCCAGCATGCCGCTTGCCGAAAAACCGACCAGAAATACCTGCTCGCAAATTGAACTGAGCTGAGCATAACCCCGCTCCAGTGCTTCCCGCCAATCCTGCCAGCTCTTCAACGCAAGCTCCTCGGGTGTTGTTCCATGGCCGGGCAGTCGAACACCGTATACCCAGCAGCCCATCTTCCGTAAAAATCGGCCCAGGCTCCGCATCTCTTCGGGAACCGACAGATAGCTGTGTACCAGGACCACGCCGGTGCGCCGCGAGACCGCGGAGAGCATGAACGGCCGCCCGGAAGCGAAATCGATCTCCCTCTTGCCGATACTATTGTCCCACTCCTGCTCGAACAACTGCTGATCTTCCCTATAAAGCCGACGGGCAATAACCAGACGGCTGAGCCAGGACGGCATCAGATCGACCCGGTGCAGACAGTGCTGCACCTGCTTCAAGGGTTCGATTTCGTTGGCCATCACTGCGGAGGGATTTTTGATGCGGACCTCATGAAACCGCATGGCCTGTTGCCAGCACTGTTGATCTTTCTGCAGCAGGCTGCCGCTTTGAAGCAGGCACCCATTTTCCAGCAGCATCTTGATAAAGCCGTCAAGCCTGCCAAAGCGGTCATCCGTCAACAGGTGAAGCTGGCTCTCTTTGAGGGTATCGTGCATATTGATGCCAGCCGGCTCGAGGTCCTGCAGAAAACGGCTGGCAAGATACACCTTTCTGGCCAGTGTCATGCGCTCGAATGGCTTGAACCCCATTTTTCTGACAAAGGAGGCCAGCAGATGATCGTGATTGACGGTTGTGGCCCCGTAGATTCGTTCCATATAAGTGTGCATCATCTGCTGGGAGGTCTGTTTGAGATGCGCCGCAAGATCCGGCGTCTGGTCAATATCCGCAAGAGATAGAGCCTCCGCCGCTGCCATGACCTGGGGGCCCAGATAGTGCGCGCAGTCAAGCGGACGGGCAAAACGGATATCGATATCAACCCCCTCGAGCGCCATCGTGCCTTCAGTCATCAACTCCTCGATCACCCGCTCGGATGGATTTTTCATATACCGGGCAGCAAATTCAGAAAACACATTGTCATGGGCCCGGATCGGGAAATAGGTCAGGTTGAGCGGCACGATTTTGATGCTTTGGGCACTGATTTCATCACTATCTTGGAGGCCGACCTGCCGGCGGAGATCGTTGACCTGATCCTGTCTTGCCGGATCAATACCTGTCAGGATACGCCTGATCAGTTCAGCCCGCAGTCCCAGCCAGGCGGCGCCGGTGTGCGGGGAACGCTCCCGCTCGTCGTCGTTGATGATGAATTCATCGCCCTTGATCAGTTTCTTGTTTTTCACCATTTTCCCTTCCGGGAAGATGATCCAGTCCGCCTGTGAGCTGATCAGGGTTTTAATGATGAGTTCGTCGCGCAGCGGATTTTTTGTCGAAACCACCCCGACCATATCGAAATAGGCCTTGAGTGCTCCCTGGAACAATTTGTCGTCGGCCAGAGACCAGATCTGTTTTTTTGTCAGGTGAAACAGGTAATAAGGCAGCAGCAGCGTCTCGAGCCTGGTGAAGTGGTTGATGACGAAGATGGTGGGGCCGCCCGGAACAAGAAATGCATCGTGGAATCTACTGCGCGCCTTGAGAAGTTTGGCCAGCGTTTTTATGGCCAGTTCGGTGGTAAAATAGGCGGTACGATTCATGGGCCTCCCCGGAGCGAGTCATCGTAGGAAAATAATAGTTTTTTTCCGCCGTAATAACAAGCCGGGAGAAGCCTGTCGAAGACACATCCCTGATTTTTGCGCCCCCTTGTGTCACCTTTCACCGGGGGCCGGAAAATGCCCGCTGCCAGGATGGCCGCATGATTAGCAAACTATTTGGTCTGCATTTGGGCAATAAAGGCGTTGGACGAATCGATAGCCTCGCTCATCCGGCTGATCAGGTTATCGATTTCAGTCTGAAGACCGGCAAACTCATTCTGCAGTGAGCCGATGGCCTGAGCGTTGAGGTTATGCTTGAGAAACAGCACGTTGTCCCGAAACAGATTCAAGACCGGCTCCATGCTCTTTTCGGCCTCCTCCATGTGCTTGATCATTTCCTGATAACGCTTTTTGGTATCACTCAGCTGCTTCTTGCTTGAGCGGGCCAGTTCCTTGTTTTCATAGAGTCCGATTTCATCCTGCCATTCGTCGAACAGATCCTCGGAAACATCTTTTACCTTGTCGATGCGCGACGACACCGTGTCGGCAACCGATACACAGTCTTCATACTCACTATTGAGCTGGTCATAGGCTTTCTTGAGATCGGTCTCTTCCAGTTTAACCACCGAGTCAAACTGTTCCAGGGCCGACTTGAACTGTTCCTGGGCCTCCTGCTGGGCATTGCGGGCACCCTCCACCCGATCCACCATGATGTCGCGTTTATGCACGCCCACTTTCTCCATCGCCCCGTAATAGGCGCTGCTGCAGCCGCCGATCAAAACGAGTGTGAAAATAAAAACGAAACCAGGCAAAATCCGCGTTGCACACCTTGTCATAGCTACTCCCTCCGCTCGTGGAACAGTGCCGGGCCACGTTGATTCTTGGTGATTAATCTTCAGAACTGCTAATGATACAGCCAATCGTAAGACAGGGTTGGGCGACGGGCAAGATATTAGATGCGGAAATTGACCCAAATCTCGACAAATACATGCCCGCGATTTCAGGCAGCCCTGATTCAGCCGACCTGCATCCTTGTCAAAGCATCATTGACAATGATAATCTGGAGACAACCGTTTAGCCGGAAATAATTGAACTATTCCAACTACCCGAAGCGGCCCCTTATCTTCTTCAGCTCTATGACTACGGCAACCTCATACCGCACTGAGCGCAAAGACACGGTGCTTATCATCGGTGGATATGCGCTGTGCGTGCTTCTGGTTCCGCTTTACGTCAATATGTTTCCGGTCTGGAAATATATAAGCACCATCTGGGGCAGCGGTGTTTTCAAAGTCCTGCCTGTTTTTGCTCTGGCGGGTCTTCTGGGTGGCATTTTCCTGGCGATGTGGCTGCAGCGCATTCGGCCCGGCCCGCCTGCTGCAGCCGTTACACGAAACTGGTTTCCCGTCGCCGGCGGCCTGCTTCTCTGTCTGCTTGGCCTGGCAATCACCGATCCTGCCTTTCCGGTCAAGCGCATTCACGTGACTGAATACCTGCTGCTTTCGCTCATTGCCCGCGCAGTGATGTCGCTTCGATTGCAGGGCGCGCCGCTGCTTTTCTACTCCGCGCTTTTTGCTGCGGTGCTGGGTATTCACGACGAGTTTCTCCAGGGCCTGCACCCGGCCCGCACCTATGGACTCAATGATATGGCGGTGAACGGACTCGGTGCCCTGGGCGGAGCCTTGATCTGGCATGGAACCGGGCTTTTCGGTACACCAAGAAAAACCCGGACCAACGCAGATCAGAAGGCCTCATCGGTTGTCGAGCGTCTCTATCTGGGCTGGCTCTGCTTCAGCGTATTCGCACTCATCGTGCCGCTTTTTTTCCTTCGCGGTTTAGCCCTGCCGCTGTGGCCGTCGCTGCCGCTTCTGGGAGCCATGGTCTTTTTTACTGTCTATCTGCAGCGCTTCAGTTCCAAATCATTGCATGGCCTTGGGGCGCTCAGTGCGGCGACAGGTGCGCTGGTCATTTATCCGCTTCTGGGCCAATTTTCAATGATCCTATTCTATTAGTGACTAGATGAGATCATCAACAATACAGCTCGATTTTATCGTCACCATTGGGGTCCTGGCGGCCAGTCTTATCCTCTGGCTGCACGGACTGATGACCTCGCCGCTGGTTAATCCGCAGATGCGTGAAGAGCAGCGCTATATTGAGCACTTGCTGCAGGAGAACCGGCCGGATCTGGAAGCAGAGCGCGTACTCGCCCGGGCCTACTGGCAGCGCTACGCCGATATCAGAGTCGATGCGTTCTACGGAGAGCAGGGCCCGGGCGGCCTGTTCGGTGCGCGGCTGCATTACGAGCAGCATGGCAGGGGTGAAGGCCGAATTTTTGCGCCGCTGCCCGAAGTCGAGGATCCGTTTGCTGAACAGTCGTTGGCCGAATCCTACTGGCAAAGATACCCCGATGTGGCCCGGAGCAAGGCCTGGGGCCGGAATTCGTCGCTTGGCCTGCTCGGTCCGCGCGATCATTATAACCACATCGGCAGATATGAGGGTCGCAGGTGGGGTGAAGCGGCCGACTGATCAGCTGTGCCGAATCCACCCCGGCACAATTTGCTGTTGACATCGGCTCGATTCCAGTGCAGAGTTTTCTGTCAGCCGCGCGATAACCGGTTTAAACGAAACTCTCGAGGAGATCCGCCACCATGAACCGCCTCTTATTTACCTGTCTGCTCAGCTCCCTGTTCATTGTCAGTGGCGTCCAGGCCGCCCAGACCATCAAACTCGGCGTCGTTACAAAGCCAGGTTCGGCCCAGAACATCGTTGCAGAAAAATTCAAGGAACTGGTCGAGGAACGCACGGCCGGTGAGCTGAGCGTAAAGATTTTTCATTCGGGTTCACTGGGCAACGAAACCGAGATTCTCCAGCAGATCCAGATGGGCACCGTCGAGCTGGGCGTAATCACCTCCGGCCCGTTCGACAGCTTCGAGCCGATCGTCCGGGTAATCGACTACCCCTTTCTGTTCAAGGATTACGAGCAGGCCGACCGTATCCTGGACGGGCCGCTCGGCCAGGAGATCCTCACCGGGCTCGAGTCCTCAAATTTCAAGGGGCTCTGCTTTTCAGAAAACGGGTTTCGCAATCTGACCAACTCGAAAAAGCCGGTCACGGAACCGGCGGACATAGACGGGTTGAAAATCAGGGTCATGTCGTCGGCGCTGCACAAATCGATCTGGCAGGCCCTGGGCGCCAACCCGACGCCGATGCCCTGGCCGATTTACACCGAACTCGAGCAGAAGGTGATTGACGGCCAGGAAAATCCGCTCTGGGTCCTCGAGGTCTACAAATTCTATGAGATTCAAAAATATATGACCCTGACCCGCCACGTCTATTCCGCCCATATCGATGTGGCCTCGCTCATCTGGTGGAAAACCTTGGACGAGCCGACCCAGACATTGATCAGAGAGGCCATGTGCGAAGCGGCCCGCTATCAGCGCAGTGACAATCGGTCCAAGAACCAGGCCCGGCTGGAGATGCTCAGGGAAAAAGGCATGCAGATCGAGGAAAATCCCGATATCGACCAGTTCAGGGCAAAGGTCGCCAACCTCAGAGACCTCGAGCTGTTCAGCGACCCCGAAGTGCAGGACCTGCTCGGCAGAGTAATCGAGCAGACCAGATAGACCGGCACAGGAGATCTTCGTGAGCGTACTCGAACGGCTCAGCATCTCCTGCAACCGCTCCATCGAAGGCGCCCTGCTTCTTCTCGGCCTGACGATGACTGCAATAGTCATCCTGCAGGTATTTTACCGCTACGCTCTGAACCATTCGCTTTTCTGGTCCGAAGAACTGGCCCGCTATCTGCTGGTCTGGCTCACCTTCCTCGGGGCCACCGTAGCCTACCGCCGACACATGCACCCCAGCGTCGATGTGCTCTTCAAACGGCTCGGCCGGCCGGCCAGAAGGCGGCTGAGAGTGCTCGTTCATCTGCTCTCGCTGCTGTTTTTCTCCATCCTGATCTGGTACGGCTCCACCTTTGCCTATTTCGTCAGGCTGCAGACCACCCCGGCGTTGATGCTGCCCAAATGGCTGATCTTTGCGATAATCCCGCTGAGCGGGCTGATTTTTACCCTGCACGCTCTGGCCTTCTTATCAGGCGAATTGAATCCGCAGCAGCAGGACCGGGTGAAACCATGAGCGCCGCGCTGCTGATCGGTCTGCTGTTTGCATTGTTTCTGCTCAATGTGCCGATCGCAATCGCCATTGCCCTGGCCTCCATCGGCTTTATCATGATCAGCTCTGAGTTCTCCCTGATGGTGGTTATTCAGAAGATGTTCGGCGGCACCGATTCATTTCATCTGATGGCGGTACCGCTGTTCATGTATGCCGGTCTGATCATGGAAAAAGGCGGGATCAGCCGGCGGTTGATCGACCTGGCCAACTCCTTGGTGGGCTGGCTGCCGGGCGGACTGGCGGCGGTCACCATCGTCTCGGCCATGTTTTTTGCCGGTATCTCAGGCTCTGCCGCAGCGGACACCGCGGCGGTCGGCGCCCTGCTGATTCCGGCGATGAAAAAATCCGGCTACGACGGCGATTTTGCCGCCGCGGTCCAGGCCTCGGGTGGATCCATCGGGGTGATCATCCCGCCGTCGATCCCGATGATCATCTTCGGATTTCTGACCGGGGCCTCCATCGGCAGGCTCTTTGCAGCCGGCATCATGCCGGGCCTGATGATCGGCCTCTCCTTGATCGTGCTATCCACCCTGCTCTCAAGAAAGCACGGCTACCGGGCGGCGGCCGAATTTCACTGGCGCACGGTCTGGCTCAGCCTGCGTCGATCGGTTTTGGCACTGGGTGCGCCGGTAATCATTCTCGGAGGCATCCTGGGGGGCATCTTCACCGCCACCGAATCCGCCGCGGCCGCGGTCTTCTACTGTCTGGTGGTAGGCATCTGCATCTACCGGGAAATTGGCCTCAAGGACCTGGCGCCGATTTTTATCGAGGGCTCGGTGATCGGTGCAATCGTCATGTTCATCATCGCCTGCGCTTCGATTTTCAGCTGGGTGGCGGCCATCGAGGATATTCCGGCCAAACTCGGCGGCGGGCTGTTGTCCATCTCGGATAATCCCGTCATTCTGCTGCTGCTGGTCAACCTGATCCTGCTGATTGCCGGTACCTTTGTGGAGACCACCGCCGCCCTGATTCTGCTGGTCCCGATGATTTTGTCGCTGCTGCCGAGTCTGGGCATCGATCTGGTTCAGCTCGGTGTGATCGTGGTAACCAATCTAGCGATCGGCATGCTGACCCCGCCGATGGGCATCTGCCTGATTGTCTCGGGGGCGATCTCCGGCTCCTCGATCGGGGCCATCAGCCGGCGTATTGTGCCTTTTCTGCTGATTCTGCTGGTCGATCTTCTGATCATCACCTTCTGGGCGCCGCTGACCATGTGGCTGCCCGGGCTGCTGATCGGCTGACGCGCCGGCTCTATTTTGACATCTGGAAGATTTTGATATAATTAAAATGTATCGGTGATTTCGACCTCGCTTCCAGCACTGAATCAACCTGACTGATTGATGGCTTACCTTGTGGTTAACCCTCTGACGCGGAGGATATAATGAATCCCGTAATGCGCTATCATCCCCCCGATTTCACGGCCGCCCCGCTCTGCGACAGCCCGTCCGCCGTTACCAGCCCCGCCCCGGCCGATGGAATCGCCCCGGAGCAGTTTCATGCCACCTCCAATTTTCCCGAATACGTTAAACTGGAACATCACGGCTGGAAGCTCGCTCCTGAAAGCCGCATGGATGCGGTAATCGTGGTCGAAGGAGAAAACCTCAGTGTGGTCGAACCGCGACGTCTGAGAAAGGGTGCGCTGGTGATTGTGGGCCGGACTGAAAACGGGGAGGAGGGCATTTTCGTGCATCATGACGGGTTCGCCGCCGCCCAGGAGTCTGCTGACAAATTCACCTTCCGCTCACGCGGTACCCGGGAAACCCCATTCTCCCGCTCCTATGATGATCTCTACCGGATACTCAGACACGACCGGGACCATGGTCATATCGTCTGGGTCCTCGGACCAGCGGTCTCGTTTGACAAGGACAGCCGCAGTGCGATGCAGGGGCTGATCGAAGCGGGCTACTGCCACGGGCTGATGGCAGGCAATGCCCTGGCCACCCACGACCTCGAGGCGGCCCGTTTCTCCACCGGACTTGGTCAGGATATCTATACCCAGCAGCTGGTGCCTCTGGGCCACTACAACCATCTCGACGTGATCAACCAGGTACGCCAGGGCGGCTCGATCAACAATTTTCTCAAACAGACAAAAATAGAGGACGGCATCATCTATGCCTGCGAGAAACATAAAATACCCTATGTGCTGGCCGGGTCGATCCGAGATGACGGCCCCCTGCCCGGCGTCACCGGCGACGCCTATGCAGCCCAGAACGAAATGCGCGCCCATGCCCGGCAGGCAACCACGGTGGTGGCCATGGCCACCCAGCTGCATGCCATCGCCTTCGGCAATATGACGCCAAGCTACAAAATCGAAGCAGACGGCACCATCCGGCCGGTGTTCTTCTTCATTGTCGACATGTCTGAATTTTCCGCCGACAAGCTGGCCAACCGCGGTTCAGCCCAGGCCCAGGCTATTCTGACCAATGCCCAGGATTTTATCGTCAATCTGTGGAACAACCTCAAAAAATGATGATGAAAACTGCATCCAGGACCGTCCGTATAATTGGCATCCCGATCGACCTGGGACAGCAGCATCGCGGGGTCGACATGGGGCCGGTGGCACTGCGTTACGCAGGACTGGGCTCAGCCCTGAGAAATCTGGGCTATCGAACCGAAGATATGGGCAATATTGACGTCCCGGGCCACTACACTCTAACAGACCAAGGTTTTGAAGAGCGGCTCAGACTGATCCACCTTGCCTGTCAACAGACCTACCAGCTCGCCCGGCAGGCTGTCAGCGACGGTACCATCCCGATCTTTCTGGGCGGCGATCATTCCGCCTCCATCGGCAGCATCGGGGGCATCACCCACCAGGAGGGCTGCGGACTGGTCTGGATCGATGCCCACGGTGATTTCAATACTCCGGAGAGCTCCGAAACATGCAACATCCACGGCATGGCGCTGGCAATTCTGCTCGGCAAAGGCCCCAGAGAACTGGTTGACATCGGCAGAAGCGGCGCCAAACTCGATCCCGGCAAGGTGGTACTGATTGGGGCCAGACAGCTCGATCCGGCTGAAAAACGCCTCCTGAAGCAGTCCGGCGTCACCATCTATACGATGCGTGAGATCGATGAGCAGGGCATCGGCGCCGTTGTGGCGGCGGCACTTGAACAGCTCGACGGCTGTTCCCGCATCCATGTCAGTCTCGATATGGACAGCCTCGACCCCAATGAGTCACCAGGTGTGGGCACCCCGGTTCCCGGAGGATTGAATTACCGGGAGGCCCAGTTGCTGATGGAGACCATAAGCGACACAAACCTCCTGTGTTCGCTCGATATCATGGAGACCAACCCCATTCTCGACATCCGCAATCAAACCGCCCAGATCGGCGTCGCCCTGGCCGCCTCACTGTTCGGCAAAAGCATCCTCTAGCAGGCGAAATTAGTGGTGCAAGATAAGTGTCCCCCTTATGGCCACAAAAAAAAGTTGCAAAATATGAACTAAAAGGTAGCCTGATTTTTCTGCATCAGTTTAGATTTCAGTAGGATAGCCCTTTTCAGGACTTTCTTGGAAGACGATTATGTATCACCATGTAATCAACAAACCCATTATTCTATAAACCGACAACCAGGGAGGAATGGACTAACATTTTGTAATTGACCCGGAAATAGTATGGAAATATGCTGTAGCAGATTATGATCAACAATTCGGTTGATCTATCAACCTTTAAGAGGGAGAAACGTTATGGAAAGACGAGAATTCATCAAGACGGCTGGTGCCGGTGCTATTGCTGCCGGAGCTTTGCTTGCAGGAGCTCCCGCCGTACACGCCCAAAAAACGATAGAAATCACGATGGTGACAACGTGGCCTCGCGATTTCCCGGGACTTGGCACGGGGGCACAGCGTTTTGCACAAAGATTGACCGATATGACCGATGGCCGGATGAAGGTCAATTATTTTGCCGCCGGCGAACGGGTAAAGGCGTTTGACTCCTTCGATGAAGTGGCATCGGGCAATGCCCAGATGTATCATGGCGCCGAATATTACTGGAAAGGCAAGCACCCCGGTTTCCCGTATTTCTGCAGTGTACCTTTCGGTTTGACCTACAACGAAATGAACGCCTGGATCCGCTTCGGCGGCGGGCAGGAATTGTGGGATGAACTGGGTGCCGACTTTGGCGTAAAAGGACTCATGTGCGGTAATACCGGCTCGCAGATGGGCGGATGGTTTCGCAAGGAAATCAACTCACCGGATGATTTGAAAGGGCTCAAAATGCGTATTCCCGGCATTGGCGGTGATGTCATGGCCAAGCTGGGCGCCTCGCCCGTATCCCTGCCCGGCGGCCAGATTTATGAAAACCTGATCGCTGGATCGATCGATGCAACCGAATGGGTCGGTCCCTGGAATGACGGCTTCATGAAGTTTTATGAAGCCGCCAAGTATTACTATTTCCCAGGCATGCATGAACCGGGATCCATGCTCTGTATCGGTATCAATAAAAAGTGGTGGGACGGCCTCTCTAAATCCGACCAGATCATCATTGAAGCCGCCGCATCCATGGAAAATGATGTGATGATGTCTGAATTCAATGCCAGAAACGGTGAAGCCCTTAACAAGCTGATCACGGAGCAGGGCGTGCAGCTCCGTGAATTTAACGATGACATCTACGATGCCTTTGGTGAAGCATCTGCGGAAGTATTTGAAGAGATAAGAAAACACAGTGAATTAGCCGCACGTATCCATGATAGTTTTGCCAAAGCACGTCAGGAAGTTGGAAGCTGGATGAAGATCTCCGATCAGGCTTACCTGAACAAGCGTAACCGGGTGCTTGGTCTGTAGTCGATTTACCAAGGCTGTCATCGAGATATGGTACCCCGAGGGGTACCATATCTCTCGTCCACAGGTGACGCTTCAATTAACAAATTTGGCTGTTCGTCTTCACACTGCCATACAATCACATTGCCCGTGTATCCCCTTTAACCTAACAGCTCATAATTAGTGAGTTCATCAGATACCATCGATACAGATAATTTGCCCAAGGCGACTTTAAATCATTATGCTGCGAGCCATAGGACCATTGTTCCGGCAATACGAGTGCTTGCGCTATCGATTGTCGCTGTCATGCTCCTTTTTCTGATTAACAACTACCTGAATTTCGGACATCAATGGCCTGGGGTGCCAGCTTTTTTTGCGCACCAGGGCTGGTTTGGTCTGGAGCCCTTACGCGTTCCCCTGGCGGAAGCCCAGGTTGCAAAAGGGTGGCTTCAGTTGTTGAGTTATCTGGGTGCAGTCGCCCTTGCCGCCCTCTATGTCCTGTTGACACCCAAACGGTCTCTGCGTGCAGATTCCGCCCTTCTAAGCGCTTTTGCCGCTTATATTATTCGTGCATCCTTCTGGATCGTACTGATTATAGGACTCGCCGATATCATCATCTCTTTTCTCAGGGTGGAGGAATTTCTGTCGCCACTGGTAGGGGAGGAATTGACCGAGGCCCTTGGGCGACCACAATATCGAATTATTTATGTGCACTTTCCATTACTGCTTCTGTCATGTGTGATTGCGCTATTTAATCGATCTCTGGGATTTATCTGGTTGACCCTTCTGGTCGTACTGGCAGAGTTTCAGATTGTTATTTCGCGCTTTGTATTTTCCTACGAACAACCTTTCATGGGGGATCTCGTTCGCTTCTGGTATGCAGCACTGTTTCTCTTCGCCAGCGCCTACACACTGGTTCACGAAGGCCATGTCCGGGTCGATGTGCTTTATTCGCGTTTCGAAAAACCTGCCAAGGCATGGGTCAACAGTGTCGGGACTCTGCTCCTGGGCCTGCCGCTGGGATGGATTATTCTCGTCACCGGCATGTGGGATAAGACCAGCAGTATCAACAGTCCGCTCTTTAGTTTCGAAGTCTCACAATCCGGTTACGGTTTATATGTCAAATACCTGATGGTCGGTTTCTTGGCAGTCTATGCAATATCCATGATTGTGCAATTTTCCAGTTACTTGCTCGACCATGTCGCTGACCTTCATGGTCAACCAGGTGGCGATCGGTTAGCTGATAATTCATAATCGAAACAGGAAATCACGACATGGAGCTTCTCTTTCTTGCAATTCTCATCCTGATGATGGTGATTGCCCTTTCATCAGGATATCCGGTCGCCTTTTCACTGCCGGGGGCCGCCATTCTCTCAATCGCAATGGCAGCGCTCTGCGGTTTTCTGTTTACAGGAGATACCAGTGCCTACTTCGTAGAAGGAGGTCCTTTTCAGTGGCTCAGTGCCGGTGTGACCAATTTTAGAAGTCTGTACTGGAATGTCGAGCGGGATACCCTCATCGCGGTCCCTCTCTTCATTTTTATGGGCATTATGCTCCAGCGTTCCAAGATCGCAGAAGATCTTTTGATTACCATGGCCCAGCTGTTCGGACCAGTTCCCGGAGGGCTTGGCATCTCCGTTATTCTGGTTGGCGCACTTTTGGCAGCAACCACCGGGATTGTCGGAGCAACAGTTATTGCCATGGGCTTGATTTCACTGCCGGCAATGCTGCGAAACAATTACAGCAAGCCCCTGGCAACGGGTACGATTTGCGCATCTGGTACCCTTGGGCAGATCATTCCCCCCTCTGTTGTTTTAATTATTCTGGCCGACCAGCTGACTGGCGCAACCGATCAGGCCAGTACGCTCCGTAAAGCGGCATATAAGAACGTAACCGGCGAATTCAATATACCTTCAGTTCTGGATGTAACTTCCACCAGCGCAGGAGAAATGTTTATAGGCGCCCTGGTGCCCGGTTTAATCCTGGTGGGACTCTATATTATCTACATCCTGCTTGTCGCTTTGTTCCGCAAGGGCTCTGCGCCGCCCGTTCCCCTTGAAGGCAAATTCGATCGAACATTCGTCAAACGGGTAGCGTTGGCTCTGACTCCGCCCCTTACCTTGATTCTACTGGTGCTCGGCTCCATTATTCTCGGTATAGCCACGGTCAACCAGGCAGGGGCGGTCGGGGCGGTCGGGGCCATGATCATGGGCGGGTATCGCCTTGCCGAAGGTCAGCGCAATGCCTATTACCCGGCAATTCTGGCGCTCGTCTCAACCCTTGCTCTGGCGATAATCCTCTCTTTTTACGACCTCAACGTGAAAAGCATCAAACCGGGAGATACTGTCGGTCTGATCCTGGCTGCGGCCGCTGCTACCTGTCTATTGGCTGCCATCGTCTGGAGTATCTGGCGGATCTATATAACTGAAAACACCCTCCACGGGGTCATGGTGGAAACAGCCAAAACCACCTCCATGGTTTTTATTATTCTGTTGGGTGCTGCCATGCTGACCGCTGCTTTTCGCGGTTTTGGAGGTGAAGAACTCGTCAAACATTTTTTAACCAGCCTGCAGGGCGGATTCTGGGTCCAGTTTATTGTCGTAATGCTGGTGATGTTCGTTCTCGGTTTTTTCATTGATTTTCTTGAAATTGCAGTAGTCGTCGTTCCCATTGTCGCCCCCATACTGCTTGCCGACCCGGGTGCAAATGTCACCGCGGTGTGGTTCGGCGTGATGGTGGGCCTTAATCTCCAGACCTCTTTTCTGACGCCGCCCTTTGGCTTTTCTCTGTTCTATCTTCGGGGCGTTGCACCTGCGGTGGTTAAAACACTGGACATCTATCGCGGAGCCATACCATTTATCGGTCTGCAATTGGTTGCCTTATTGATTGTCGCTCTGTCACCCAGTTTAGTAAATTACCTGCCCACCCGTGTCGCCTTGTCCGTCGAGACCGCGCCTCCGCCCATCAACCCGCGACTGCAGTACTGTATTGAAGAGTATCTCTTCGATTACTATGTCACCCACAATGAAGAACTGCGCGGCCATATAAACGCGCTGCGTGGTGCAAATCTCTCTGTTTTGCCTGAGAAGCGGCAGATAGCATTGAATGAGAGTCTGGATAGAACGCTCAATACCTTCGATCTGGTTGCCCTGGTCCGCCAGGCTGAAGCTGATCGTATCAGCTACGAACCCCAATACCGCCCCTTGCATCGCCAGGTTCGAGATTTGCAGGCACAGCAGCGCAGGATCGAACTGGAAATCGACGAACTGGAACAGGATATGATGCGGATTTCCCGGAGCGATAATCCGGATAGAAATGGACTCGACCGGGTTGAAGCCGAAATCGAGAAAGCCAAAGCCGCGATAGCAGAGCTGCAAATGCGGATCCCCGAGATCTGGACTGAGGCGAACAATCGTTATACCGCATTGGATGAGGCCGAAAAGAAAGCGCGCCGCAGCTACCGAATCAGCGTAGATCAGGCCTATGAAACAATAGCGGAATTAAGAGACGTCCTCGACAGCGCAGAGGACCTGGCGGGTCTTGAACAGCAACTGGCAGCGCTTGAAGCGGCCATTGTCAATGATCCACCAGAAGATGCCATGGCACTGATCAAAGACTCAGAAAACAGTCTTGGACAAATTGGTGGCACGGGCGCCATCACATCCAAGCTCTCCAGAGCACGCAGAACCCTCAAAGGAAACAATCCAGACCCCGAAAACGCAATTCAGGATCTGAGAGACGGTTTGAAGATATTTACCGATGAAGTCGATTGGCGCGTTCGGGCAGCAGCTGAAATAGCTCCCGCTCTGGCTTCCTATGACGACGCCATCAAGAACTCTATCGGCCTTCGTTCACAGCGACGGATACCCCCAGAACAGATAAAAGCGGTTGCCAGCTGCCAGTCGGTACACCGCGATTATTCGCTGCAATTCTAAATCATACCGCCTAAGCGCAGGCCTGTGCAGACCTGTACTGAATCCTTGTAAATCTAAAATATTTGCAATTATGTCGATATCTCTTACTATATGATGTTTCAAAACCTTTATTTTTCTAAGGTTTCGACGGAAATGGTGAATCTTTTTTTAGCGAGAAGGAGTGACGACGCTTATGGCACGAGCCATAGAAATCTACGATACAACCCTGCGCGACGGTACCCAGGCTGAAAACTTCAATATCTCAGTCGATGACAAGGTGCGCATCACCTCAGCACTGGACGAGCTGGGGGTAGACTATATCGAAGGCGGCTGGCCTGGATCCAACCCGATGTCGGTCGAGTTCTTCAACAAAGTTAAAAGCACCAGACTCAGCCATGCGAAATTGTGTGCCTTCGGCTCCACCCGCCACATCA
>CAWGPM010000018.1:0-53383 GCA_963824415.1 uncultured delta proteobacterium | reverse complement strand
TGGTAGCGGGGGCAGGATTTGAACCTGCGACCTTCGGGTTATGAGCCCGACGAGCTACCGAACTGCTCCACCCCGCGTTGCGAATTGGCAATATAGCACTAAAGCGCAGAAAGTCAATCGGTTTTAGAGGCGGCGGCTGTTTTGGCGGGGGCGGTGATGGCCCTCAGCTTGTCCAGGATATCGGTGGGCAGGCGGGTGAGTTTTCCTTCTCGGTTTACCGCTGCGTGGATGGTATAGCCCTTGACCAGCAGGGTCGGTCTGGGGCGGTCGTCATCCTGCCTGGTGATCCTGTAATTGAACCGGCAGGTGTAGCGGTTCAGTTCATGGACGCAGGTTTCGATGCCCAGCAGATCGTCATAGAAAGCCGGGGCTTTGTATCGGGCAAAGGTCTCGGTGACCGGCAGTATCAGTCCGAGCGCCTCAATCTCTCGATAGGAGCAGACCCATGCCCGCATCAGTTCGGTACGGCCCTGTTCGAAATAGCGCAGGTAATTGGCATTGTAGACCACCCCACCGGCGTCGGTATCGCCATAGAGCACCCGGCACGAGGTTTTGAATATCGATTTGCCGGTATTACTCATGGGGTTGGGTCTTTCTGCAACAGTTCGTTGATCAGCAGGTGGCCGGGGACGCGCCTGGTCACCTGAGCGCTGCTTAAAAGCGTTTCATCAAACGAAAGGCCAGAGTCCGGTTGCGGATTTACGGAGTCATACAGCACTGCCGGGACGGGTTCAGCCGTATGGGTCTGCAGCGCCACTGGAGTGAAATGATCCATTGTGACGATCACCCGGTAGGGTTCTCCGAGGCGGTCCAGTTCATCGGTAAGCGCAGCAACGATACGTGAGTCGAAGTCCTCGATGGCCTGGATCTTGTGGTCCAGGCGTCCCTGATGGCCGGCCTCGTCGGGGGCCTCCAGATGTACATAAACGAAATCTCCGTGTTTAAGCGCCTCGAGCGCTGCCCGGGCCTTACCTTCGTAGTTGGTATCGATATAGCCGGTGGCCCCCTCGACGCTGGCAATATCAAGACCGGCGCAGACGCCGAGCCCGTTGAGCAGATCCACTGCTGAGATCATCGTACCAATTATTTTGAAGCGGGTCTTCAGGTGCGGCAGGCTGGGCATCTTGCCGCAGCCCCAGGGCCAAATGGAGGTGGCCGGATGCAGTTGCTTTTCCCGGCGGCGCCTGTTTACTGGATGCTGGCCAAGGATATGCTGGGCTTTGAGGACCAGGCTGCTCCACGGCGGACTGTTGAGATATATCTGATATGGTTGGGAAATATCCTTGCCGATATAGTCATGGGGAGGGGCCGCGCCGATGTCCGGAATCAGGTCCCGGACCACCAGGAGATGGCGGTAGCTGATACCTGGATGAAAGCGGAAGTTTTCGTCGCCGCATGCCTGTTCGATGTCCTGGATCAGTACGGACGATTCCTCGCTGCTGATATGGCCAGCCGAAAAATCGACCATGGTGGTCCGGCCGTTCTGGTGTTCGAGGGTAACCAGATTGCAGCGATAGGCAGTTTCGTCTTCGCTCAAGGCAATGTTCATACTGGCCGCTTCCAGCGGTGCACGGCCGGTGTAGTAGCGGGCCGGATCGTAGCCCAGCAGCGACATGTTGGCCACATCGCTGCCCGGATGAAAACCCTCAGGCACCGTGGTGACTTCAAGCAGGGCAGATTTTCGGCAGAGACGGTCCATGGCTTCGGTTCGGGCAGCCTGCAGCGGGGTCCGGTTGCCGAGCTCGGGAAGCGGATGATCCCCCATCCCGTCACCGATAAGCATCAGGTATTTCATTAGTGTCTGCGCGTGCTCAAAAGATCAGTCATTCCCGATAAGTACCCGGATTTTGACCGTCGGCTCGGTGATGACATCGAGAGCGTCGATCTCAGCGACCGCTTTTTCCACAGAGGCTTCCGAAGCCTCGTGGATGCGGAATACCACATGGACCGGTTCACCGGGCTGCTGCCCTTTCTGGATCATCGACTTGATCGAGATGTTGTGGCTGCCGAGGATCCCCGAGACGCTCGACAGTACGCCGGGCTGATCGATTGCGGTGACCCGGAAATAATAGGGGCAGGTCAACTCGCTCATCGGGGTGATCGAAGGCTCTTGAAAATATTCGGGCAGATAGGAAAGCGGCGGCACCCGGTTGATCGACGAGGAGATGATATTTCTGCTTATATCGACCACGTCTGCTGCGACGGCACTGCCGGTCGGCATCATGCCGGCCCCCTGGCCGTAGAGCAGAATATCGCCAACCGTGTCGCCGGTGAACTGGATCGCATTAAATGAGCCGTTGATATTGGCAAGCATGGACGACTCCGGCACCATGGTCGGATGGACCCGAGCCTCCATATGGCTGCCGTGGTTTCTGCTGATGGCCAGCAGTTTAATGCGATAGCCGAACTCTTTGGCGAAGTCGATGTCGATCGGCATGATATTACTTATGCCCTCCACTGAAATATGATCGAGGGTGACATGCCTGCCGTAGGCGATGCTCATCAGGATGGCCAGTTT
The DNA here is from genome assembly GCA_963824415.1 of uncultured delta proteobacterium. Taxonomy (GTDB): domain Bacteria; phylum Desulfobacterota; class Desulfobulbia; order Desulfobulbales; family Desulfocapsaceae; genus JABDQA01. Next base: position 50,865 of record CAWGPM010000018.1, on the reverse strand, counting down.
GTGGGCGGTGTCGATGCCTTCGACGTCATAGGTCGGGTCGGCCTCAGCGAAGCCTTTTTCCTGAGCATCTTTGAGTACCTCCGCAAACGGTGTTCCGTGCTGGGTCATCGTCGACAGGATATAGTTCGCGGTGCCGTTCATGATGCCTCTGATCACTTCGATCCGGTTGGCGGCCAGCCCTTCTTTGAGGGCCTTGATAACCGGAATGCCGCCGCCGACGCTGGCCTCGAAACCGACTTCGACACCCTGGGCCGCGGCCGCTTCGAATATCTCGCGGCCGTGGATTGACAGAAGTGCCTTGTTGGCCGTTATTACGTGCTTACCCCGGCTGATCGCTTCGAGCATAAATGATTTGGCCGGCTCGATGCCGCCGATCAGTTCGACGACGATGTCGATCTGGGGATCCTTGAAAATATCCGCGGCATCTTTGCTGAAAACGACGCCTTCGTATTCAGGGGGCAGTGCGTCGAGGTTGATGTCGGCCACCCGACTCAATTCAATCGGCAGGCCCACTTTCTGCTGCAGTCTTTCAGCCTGCATGGTCAGTGTTTTTGCCAAGCCAGTGCCAACGGTGCCAAAACCGATAAGGCCGACGCGAATTTTATCCATAATATTAATCTGCTTGTCAGAGGTTTGGGGATGAAGGTGGATGGAACCGGCTCGATCCGCTGCCGGAGAAAGCACCGCCCAATCCGGCAAAAATACCCATTTTCAGGATGAAAGTCAAAAATTTAGCCAAGATATTTTGCTGGCTCCGGCAACTCAATTCGGCTATAATCACAGCCTGCTCGTCATCGAGCCGGGTGGGTTTGCACCGCTGTCGATAGCACAAATCCGGGTAACAGGCGGCAGGGCGGCGCAGTCACCGGGCGGATATGGTTATTATCAGATCAACCCCAAAAAGCGAAAAAGGAGAGAACTCATGAGTATGAATATTCTGGCATTCGGACCCAACGGCAGCGGCAAGGGAACCCAGGGCGCTATCGTCAAGGATAAGTACAATATTCCGCATATTGAATCCGGTGCCATTTTCAGAGAGCATATCGGTGGCGGCACCGAACTCGGTAAAAAGGCCAAAGAGTATATCGAGCGCGGAGATCTGGTACCCGACGAGATTACCATCCCGATGATGATCGAGCGTCTGCAGAAGGAAGACTGTAAGGACGGCTGGGTTCTCGATGGTTTTCCACGCTCCAAGGACCAGGCCATAACTCTTGCCGAGAACCTCAAAGCAGCCGGAATTGAGCTCGACTATGTGATCGAGATTGTGCTGGACCGGTCCATTGCCAAAGAGCGCATCATGGGGCGGCGACTCTGCGTGAATGACAACAATCATCCCAATCACATTGCCTTCGAGGCGATCAAGCCGGTCGAGAAAGACGGCCAGCTGGTCTGCCGGGTGTGCGGCGGAGAGTTGAAAACCAGGGCTGACGATCAGGATGAAGAGGCCATCGACAAGCGCCACAACATCTATTACGACGAGTCTACCGGTACCATGGCTGCGGTTAATTACTTCAAGCAGGCCGGCGGGCCCAAGGTTATCTCCGTGGACGGCTCCAAATCGATCCAGGAAGTGACTGCAGCAATTATGAGCGGCCTTTAGAGCCAGGCTCGCCGCAGAGAAGATCTTCAATCGGGGCGTGTTCACAACGAACATGCCCCTTTTGCTTTTTCAAGATCTTTTCGCTACACTAAGACGTGGTTGAGACCATTTTGAGAAACTGCTCACATGGGTTTTTATTTGCAATATATTCAATAATTTAAGATTTTTTTAGTGGGGCTATCTGGCCCGGTACCGGTTGGCAAAAGGAAAAAACGGTGCACAACAGCCTCACTCAACAGAAGCAGAAACAGAAACAATAGATCGGCCGTTCCGTGAGGATCGGCCATTTTAGCTATGGAAGATCAGCATAAACGTCAGAAAAAAGGCAAGGTCTACCTCGTTGGGGCAGGGCCGGGGGATCCCGGTCTGATCACCATGCGGGGCAGGTATCTGCTTGAGAAAGCAGAGGTTATTGTCTACGACTATCTGGCCAGCAAGCGTCTGCTCAAATATGTGCCGGCCGATGCCCAGTTTGTCTATGCCGGCAAGCGGGGCGGCGTCAAGCACACCCACACCCAGGAAGAGATCAATCAGATGCTGGTTGATTTTGCCCTCCAGGGCAAGACGGTGATCAGGCTCAAAGGCGGTGACCCGTTTATCTTCGGCAGGGGCGGCGAGGAGGTGGAAACCCTGGCGGCTCATGGGATTGATTTCGAGGTGGTTCCGGGGGTAACCTCGGCGACCGCAGCGGCAACCTATGCGGGGATTCCGATTACCCATCGCGGCTATACCGCATCGGTGGCCTTTATCACCGGCCATGAAGATCCGACCAAATCGGACTCCAATATTGACTGGGCCAAGATTGCCACCGGCATCGGCACCATTGTCATTTATATGGGGATAAAAAACCTGCCCTCCATCGTCAAAAACCTGATGGATCATGGTCGCTCGCCCCAGACACCGGTGGCGGTGGTGCGCTGGGCCTCGACCCCGGAGCAGAAATCGGTGGTCGGCACCCTGGCCGATATCGCCGATATCGTGCAGCGGGAGGCTATTAAGCCGCCTGCACTGATCGTTATCGGCGAGGTGGTCAATCTGCGCTCCAGCATTGACTGGTTTGAAAAACGTGCGCTTTTCGGCAAGCGGATAATCGTCACCAGGACCCGCGATCAGGCCAGTGAGCTGGTAGCCGGCCTTGAGGAGCATGGTGCCTCCTGCTACGAATGCTCTACCATCAGTATCGAGCCGGTGGAGGATTACCATATCCTCGATGAAGCGCTGGAGATGATCGATGAATACCATTGGATTCTGTTTACCTCGCTCAACGGCGTCATCTATTTCTTCAAGCGGCTCTATGACAAGGGGCTTGATGCCCGGGACCTGAAGGGGCCGGACATTGGTGTGGTTGGTAAGAGCACCGCAGATCTGTTGTTGAAATACGGGGTCAACGCCGATTTGATTCCACCGGTATTCACTGGCGAGGGACTGGCCGAAAGCCTGCTTGACCAGGGAGTCGAAGGCAGAAGCGTACTGATTCCCCGGGCCGCTGAAGGCCGTGAGATTCTGCCGGAAACACTGCGCGGCGCCGGGGCTCAGGTCACCATTGCACCGTTGTATAAAAATATCGCCCCGGGCGGGCGGCGCGATGAACTCCGGGCCGAACTCGAGAGCGGTGGCGTCGATATGGTTACATTTACCAGCTCATCGACCGTACGCAATTTCCTGACCATGGTCGATGCCGAAAATCAGGAAGAGCTCGAGCGCTTGATGGCCGGCGTCAAGATTGCCGCGATCGGGCCAATCACCGCCAAGACGGTGACGGACAGCGGTTTGAAGGTCAGTGTTCAGCCAGCCACCCACACCATTGAGGCGATGATCGCTGAGATCATCGAATTCTATCGAAGCGGCTAGACAGATCTGATGAATGTGCAGCAGCCAGGGGCCTATCGTGCATACAGCGATTTTAACGTGGGCCGGCAAGACCTCGTCGACGCCTTTATCTGCCGGGGTGAGCCCGGATCTGCTGACCCCGCCGCTCATACCGCAACTGCGGATGAGACCGAAAACGACCAGGAAAAAGCCCTGCTCTGTCTTATCTGCAGCGCGCCGATAACAACCGCGGCCCAGCGCATTGAAAAGCGGGGCAAACACCTGCACACCTTCTTTAACCCGGCCGGAATCGTCTATGAAATCGGCTGCTTCCAGGAAGCACCGGGCTGTCTGGTCTATGGACCCGGCAGTACCGAGTTTGCCTGGTTTGCGGGACATAGCTGGCGCATTGTCTACTGCAGCGAGTGCCTGGAACATCTGGGCTGGATATTTTCTGGGGCGGACGGGAGCTTCTTCGGCCTGATCGTCAATCGCCTCCGGGAGGGATAACCTGAAAATTTAACGAGTCGATACAGCTTGCTATCCCGCGTCGCTTTTGGGTAAGACATATGCCTTATAGAGCCTTCCCCAAGTCTTATGGGTAGCAGACTGTCTCAACTCGTGAGATATCCAGGGTAAGCCAGCCCTTTTGCACAAGCAAAAACTTCCAAGAGCTTGGTCCCGGTCGATCAGGTGTCCTTGATCAGGTTGATCAATTCTTCAGTGCTGAGCCGGGCGCTAGTATCGGTTCCTTGCAGAAGCGAGTCGGCCAGATCCCGTTTTTCCTGGTGGAGCTGTACGATTTTTTCTTCGATAGTGTGCTTGCAGACCAGCCGGTAGATGGTTACCGGTCGGGTCTGCCCAATCCGGTGCGCCCGGTCCGAAGCCTGGTCCTCAACGGCCGGGTTCCACCACGGATCCATGTGGATCACATAGTCCGCGGCGGTCAGGTTCAGACCAAGGCCCCCCGCTTTCAAAGAAATCAAAAACAGATCGCCTTCACCGGACTGAAAGGCTTCCACGCGTTCTTTGCGGTGTTTACTGCTGGTACTGCCGTCCAGGTACTGATAGGTAATCTCTCTTTTATCGAGGTACTCTCTGATGATATTGAGGTGGCCGATAAACTGGCTGAAGACCAGGACCTTGTGTCGCCCGCTGATCAACTCCTCGATCAGTGATGAAAATAGCGAGAGCTTCGAGCTTCCGATGGTGGTATCTGCCGCAATGAGCCGCGGATTGCAGCAGGCCTGTCGCAGTTTCATGATCTCGGTGAGTACCTGGAGATGCCTGCCCCGATTGTCTGCGGCACGTTCAAGCTGTTCCAGCGCGTTCTGCCTGAGCGCCTCATAGAAATGCAGCTCCTCATCACTCATGGCCACCTCGAGGGTGACCTCGGTGCGCGACGGCAGTTCCTCGAGAACCTGGGATTTGATGCGCCGCAGAATGAACGGACGGATCAGCTTCTTCAGCCGGAGCCTGGCTTCGCGGCTGTTGAACCGCTCGATCGGAATGGCGAAGCGTTCGTTGAACTGCTTGTGCGTACCGAGCAGGCCGGGATTGATGAATTGAAACAGGTTCCACAGCTCCCCGAGGTGGTTCTCGATCGGGGTGCCAGTGGTGATCAGCTTAAAGGCGGCCTGCAGCGACATAGCCGCCTGAGAGCGTTTGGTGGCTGCGTTCTTGATGGCCTGGGCTTCATCGAGCACGATGGTTTGCCAGGGAACATCACACAGCGCTTCGATCTCCTGCTGAAGCAGGGTGTAGGTCGTTATCAACAGATCGAATTTGCCAAGTTTTTTGATGGTGCTGCGCCGGTTTTTGCCACTGAGCTGCCTGATGTTCAAGGTCGGGGTAAAGCGAGCAACCTCACTCAGCCAGTTGGTCGATACTGAAGTTGGGGCGACGACCAGTGACGGTCCGTTTGCCGCCTGGTGCAGAATAATAGCCAGTGATTGCAATGTCTTGCCCAAGCCCATATCGTCAGCAAGACAGCCGCCGACGCCCCAATGCGCCAGCCGGGCCAGCCAGTGGTAGCCTTCCAGCTGGTAATCCCTGAGTTCTGCCCTGAGGGTGGAGGGCAGATCCGGGGTGTAGTTCAGGGTGTCTTCAATTCGGCCAAGGTGCTCGTGCCAGACTCGGTCGGCGGTGGTGTTGGCCTGCTGGGTCAATTTTTCCAGAGAGGGTGCGGCCAGTGGGTGGATGAGAACCTCCTGGTCGCCGTCGGTACGCTCGTCGGCAAAGGTGTTCAACTCATCGAGGCGCTTTCTGAATTCGCGGGTCAAAGCGATGAACTGGCCGGAGCCCACCTGGACGAACCTGCCCGGCTTATCACGAATACGGTTCAGGATATCCTTGAGGTCGATGACCAATTCCTGATCGAGCACCAGTTCGCCGCTGATACCGAACCAGTTCTGCCGGTTGGTGCGGATCTTCAGGTTCAAGTTCTTCAGCGAGGCCTGGTGAGAAATGGTGAGTTTTTCTCCCTCCGGCCATTCGATGATGACCTTGTCGCTGATTTCCTGCAGCTCCATCAGCGCCTGCAGGCAGTCTTCCGGATCGTGCAGATGCCATTCCCGGTCGTTGCCCTGTTCCAGGTCGACGGCCAGATCCAGAATCGGGCAGAGCTCCTCGATTTCCCGGGCCTTGCGTTCTTCCTCGCCGAGGTCTCTTCTGGTCTGAAGCCGGGTGCCACCGACTTCGGCCATGATATTTTCCACCCCCTGGCCCGGTTTCACATAGTGATTGCCGTCTTTGAAAGGCTTGACGAACATCTCCAGCCGAAAGCCGCTGCCATAGGGCAGCATATGCATGTAAATGGTCGAGTCGGCCTCGACGAAAGTTATATCTCTGGCCTGACGGGAACCACGGTCGACGGCAATGGCGGAGTGCACCGTCATGAACGAGGAGATATTGCCAATGGCAGTAAGCACCTCCTCGCTGGCCTCGGCCGGAACCGTGAGGCCGCTGCGACCGGTTATCCGGGCGATGCGCCGATGATTGTCGCTGATTCTGATTACCTTGAAGCGGGTGGGCGTGTCCCGGATGAGGATCGTGTTGGCGTCATCGATGGGAATAGAAAAGTTGATCTGCAGGTGTTCCCCGAAATCCTCCACGAGCAGCTCCGGTTCCGAGGAGATGAACTCCACTGGCGTAGTCGGTGATTCATTGAGAAAAAGCAGGGGATGGCCGACCAGGGAGAGCAGCAGTTTTTCCCGGTTGAAATCAAATTGCGGCTGACCGTCACCGCTGTCATGTTTTTCTATGGTCAGGCAGATTTTGCGGTCCTGCAGGCTGAGAGAGGGCAGCTTCGTGGTTCCATGCAGGCGGGCCAGAGAAATCGGCCGGCCTCGGCTCCAGTGGCCGTCGGCGGTACGTTTCTGTTCCCGGGGATGAACCGAAACAGTACCTTTTCTGCCGGCGATCAGCCAGACAAGCCGTGTATCCTGGTCGCGGTAGGGCTGCAAGGCGCTGGTCGATATATTGATCAGAGCCTGGAGACTTCGTTTCCAGGGTTCTTCCGGCTCAATCAGATCAACGATCGGGTGCAGGCCGGTTTCAGCCGTCAGTGCCGTCGAGTATTTATTGCCGGACGACGCACCTCCAGGACTCCGTGCTAATAAACGGCCAAGGCTGACCGCGAAGAAACGATAGCCGTGCTCGGTGGCACGCTGATAGAGCTCAACAACCGGTTGTTCGATTTCCGGTTCCAGCGACCCGTTAAGCCAGAACTGTGTGTGTGCCGCGATCAGCAGGGTGAGCGCAGACGGCGGCTTAGCCTCCTCCAGAACGATCTCGTGGTGGGCGCCGCTCTGACTGGTCCGGCATTCGATTAACTGGTGCAGCAGAGTGTAACCATCCTGCTCGTCGCTCTGTTCAAACTGGCTCAGGGCAATACTGATCTGTCGGGCCGCCCGTTCGAACCCGATCTGTTGCGCTTGACCGATCAGGCTGAGTACATGAAAAATTCCCTGGGGTCCGAAAAAGGCGACTGTCTCCGAATTGTTCATGGCCATGAGTTTGGCGAGGTCGTCATCGAACAGGGAGGCGGCCCTTTCAAGATCCCCGCGTAAAAAGGCCAGGCTAGCTGCCGAGCCAGTGGCCAGTCCGATATCTGGTTTTTTCTCAAGGAGCTGCTCGGCCTTGTCAATTTCGCCCTGCAGCAAGTGCTGGTTGAGCAGCAGCCGTTGAAAGGGCAGCCGTTCGTCGCTGCCGATCTGAGCAAAGTTGGATTGCGTTTCGAGATAAGCGATGATCTCGGGATAAGAACTCAAGGTGCGCTGCGCGTGCTGGACAATATGGTTGAGCAGAAAAAACTGAAAGGACGGGGGAAGGGTGCCAAACCAGCCGGGCTGGAAAGGGTTGTTGACAATTTCCACCACCGGCGGTTCAGTGCTGATGATGTCGCGGCACTGATTATCGAGAAAGCCCAGCGACTGGTCGATGAGTTCGAAATCCTGCCGGTAAATGCCGATGCGCAGCTCGCGTATTGCCCGCCAGCAGCGGGTTGACCATTTACCGTAATAATATGAACTGGGGGCCTCTTTCTGGACCGCGGCGGCATAGTCGTTGAAAGTTCCTTCCTGGACCGCGCTTCTGGTGAATATCTCGACCAGATCCGGCTGGCACTGTCTCGATTCAGTGAGAAAACCGCTCTGCTGAAGCTTGCTGATATGGTGATTGACAAACGGCGTGGTTGGTCGATTTCCCCGCGGCCCCTTCAAATCCAGAGCCCGCAGGCAACTGACGATCAGAGTGGTGTGAGCCGGTTCATAAATGACCGAGAGCAGTTGCAGCAGTTCTCGCTCAAACGGGGAAAGGTGGTCATAATCGGTGAGCAGCTCTATTACACCGGGCATAGAAAATTTTGTAAGGAAGCGCCTCTGTGGTCTATCTCGGAGAGGCAGTTGTAGAAATAGTAGATTCAGCCGGGCCAACCAGCTAACATATCATTGTTTCCACTTGATATAAACGAAAAAACACCTGGTGAGCGCGAAAGCATGCCAAGCAGTGGTGGGGAGTTTATCAAGAGCAGGCGGCGCGGTCAGCCGAAGTGCAACCGCGCCCCGCTGCAAAAGGGGGTGCTGTGATCAGAGATCAGAAGTTCTGCAGAGAGCTGTGAATTTTTATGTCCGCCTGGGCTTGCCGGTTGCTGATCCAGGCATCGAGAATCCGCTGCTGTTTGAACTGCAGGAGCAGCTCCCGGTAGCGCTGTCTGTCCTCATCGCTCATTGCGGTTTGAGGAGGTTGGCGTTCCTTGAAGCGGTAAACGTAAAAGTTCTGATCTACCAGACCGGGCTGCTTGGCAACCGGCGAAGAGGCCGATAATCTGAAGACATCCTGCACCAGGGACTGGGGGAAACCGGACTGGTGATTGGGGTCGTTTTTCAACAGCGGACCCGAATCCTGCAGGGTAAGACCCTGGGTCTCGGCGATCTGTTCGAATGAGGCCGTTTGCTCATTCAAATCGATGATGATCTGATCCGCCACACTTTGGGCCTGTTCAACAGCCTTGCCAGCGCGAAAGTCTTTCTCGACCTCTGCTCTTACCTCGTCAAGTTCTGGTGTCTGGGGTTCTTTGATGGCGCTCGCCGAGATTATTACATAGCCGTCTGCGGTTTCCACCAGTGAGCTGAGTTCTTTTTCTTTGAGCATAAAGGCTTTGTCAATAAAGGCAGGATCAGCACTAAGGCCTGGCGGCGGAGCGCTGCGGCTGAAAAAATCGGTCTTGACGACCACTGCATCAGGCGTTTTACTCAGATACGCTTCCAGGCTGCCCGCGCCAATGATTTCTTCATAGGCGCTGTTTGCCAGTTGCAGTGCCATGGGTTTGGCCTTTTCAAGCTGGAGACTGGCGATAATATTTTCTCTGGCCTGCTCAACAGAGGTGACTCCGCCGGGCTGGATTTCTTCGAGTTTGATGATGTGGTAGCCGAAATCGGTTTTCACCAGGTCGCTGATTTCGTTTTCCTGCAGGGTGAAAACAGTATCGTCAAACTCCTTTACCATCTGGCCGCGGCTGAAGAAGCCGAGATCACCGCCGGTTTCTGCAGTGGGGCCTTCGGAATATTGCTGGGCAAGGGTCGCAAAATCCTCCCCACCACGTGCCTTTTCCAGGACTTCAGCAGCTTTCTGCTGCTGATTCTGGTGAATTTCTTCGGAGTCCTCCGGCGTGGCCCGAAACAGGATATGCCGGGCATGGCGTTTTTCGGGAATCTGATAGTCGGTGAGATGAGAATCGTAGTAACTGGTTATCTCGTCATCTTCAATGGTTATCCTGGCCCCGATATCACTGAAGGTAAACGGTAGATAGGTCAATTGAACCTGTTTTTGGGTTTTATAGGCTTCGTCGTTGTCGAGATACCACTGTTTAAGTTCCTCCTCGTCCACACTGATCTCTGCAAGGTAGCGCTCAGGCGAAACACTGACATAGGAGACCGATACGGTTTCTTTTTCCAGATTATAGAGCTCTTCTATTTCAAAGTCAGAGGTGCTTTGGGAAAAGGCGGCGATACTGTCGATGGTCTTGGTTCCAAGGATCTGGTAACTCAAGGACTTTTCGTACTTTTCAGGAGAGAGCCGGTTCGAGGCCAGAATGGTTTTGTAGCGCTCGATGCTGAAGCCGCTGGTATCCTGGAATTGGACCATATCTTCGACTTCTTTCTGGATCTCACGAGCGCTGACCATCAGTCCCATCTCCTGGCCGCCCTGTCGCAGCAGTGCTTCCTGGATAAGCTGGTTGATGACCTGCTGCTTGATGTTCAGGCTCTCTGCCAGACCCTTGGGCACCGTGCCTCCGAACTGCTGGGCCAGACGGCTGTAGGCCTGGTCGTAGGCCTGCTGGAACTGCTGGAAACCGATTTCCTCACCATTGACGACGATGGCCGCTTCCTGCTTGTTCATCAGGTTGGTGCCGACTCCCCAGAAAATAAAGACCAGAGCAATAATCACGACGATGGCCTGGATCACCAGCGATTGGGCACGTTTTCTTAGAAATTCAAGCATAAATCATTACTTTGTTGGCAGATTTGTGGTTAATCGGATGGCTGATATCCTGGATGCGGATGAAACTGTAGTACTTTTGCCGGACGGAGCCGATCGGGGTTGGATTTACTCCGTATAACGTCATCCTGCAAGGAAAATCGCACGAAACCTGTTATCAGAGGGCGACAGCATAGCGTGCTTTGTACACGAGCCCGCTGGAAAAGCCTTGAAATGTCCGGACACTACCGCGTTGCTGTTAATAAAACATATTTAAATTCAACAGGTTAAGCTGTCGACCTTTAATTAGGGCAAATGATTGTTCATTCACTTGACAAACCGTTTTGGCTATAGTATTAAGGCCAATTACTATTATCGTGTGCAAGTGTAGATTTGTTTCTCGTAATTTTGGTCTTAAAGAATAATCATATCAAGGAGGTATGAAATGCCCACAGTAGAACACAATGGAAAATCTTTCTCAGTTGACGAAGACGGCTTCCTGCTCAAAGGAATGGACGAGTGGAATGACGAATGGGTCGATTATGTAAAAAATTCTGAAGGTATCTCTGAGCTGACCGACGAGCATACGAAAGTTATCGACGCATTGCAGGAATACTACAAGAAAAACGGTATTGCCCCGATGGTGCGTATCCTCTCCAAAACCACCGGTTTCCCTCTGAAGAGAATCTATGAGCTTTTCCCGTCTGGCCCGGGTAAAGGAGCATGTAAAATGGCTGGTCTGCCCAAGCCGACCGGTTGTGTATAATTAACTAGCTTTCGTGCCGCATTCAAGGGAGTGATCCGGAATTCCGGGTTACTCCTTTTTTTTACCTTCCCATGTCGCCCCTGCCTGTTCAACCAGGCTTGCACACCAGCGTTCGTGCAGATCGGCCAGGCGTTGCTGATATTCTTCCGAGCTAATCCGGGCCCCACGCAATCCCCCTCGCAGATTTATCTCGGTGAAATAGTTTCGTCCATCCGCGGTTACCATCAGATCGATATGAGCACTGCGGAATTCGCCCTGTGCCATGATCCGGCGGCAGAGTGTCTGCTGCTCGACGGATAATGCAACCGGAGTCGGGGCCCCGCCGCAGTGCAGGTTATGTCTGAAGTTGTAAGGATTCGAACGTTCGTAGGCTTCCCAGTAGTCACCGATGACGATCACCCTGAGATCTCTGCAGTCAGATACAAAGGGCTGCATCACGTAAGGGTACGGGATGGATCCCAGTGCCGACTGGCTGTAGACGTCTTCGATCGACTGGTAGAGAAATACCCCGAGTCCGCCGTTTTTGCCTTCGAGTTTCACCACCACTTTCGAAACACCGGCCTGACCATAGCCGGCCATGGCCTGCAATAAATCATGCATCGTGTAAATCACGGTGGTAGCCGGCACCATGGCCCAGGAAAAGAGCCTGGTCTGAAAGGCCTTGGACCGGCTGCAGAGCTGCGAGCTCAGCGAAGGAACGCCAATAATGCCGCGTCTGCTGAGATCGAGCAGCAGGTGATCTTCGCCCGGTTTCAGGCGCAGACGGCAACAGATAATGTCGCCTTGCTCTAGTACGTGGTAGTGTTGGGAGAGGGTGGAATTGTCACTGATGATGCGGGGCCGGCGCCTCAAAAAATCATCTCCTTGAAACGTTGGTGATAGCTGCTCAGGTCTTCCTGGCAGGAGCCGCAGAAGAGCAGTACATCGCCGTTGACCTGGGTGGTGTCGCTGTCGTGGCTGAAACTGCCGTCGCTGTTCTGGGTATAGTGCGAGGTCAGCAAAACATCATTGGCCAGCTCGAAAAACGATTCATCGTTGCCGCAGTTCGGGCAGATAAGGCGGTTGGCGATACCGGGTGTGCGAAGAGTAGGCATAAGGAACTGAGGGACGATTCTGGCTAAATCAATTCGTCAGCTTGGCATCAGTCGCAGGCTTTTCCTCTTTTTTGGGAAGGTCGATTCCCTGAGTTATTCCCGGTTTACCGGCCGTGGTCTTAACCTCACAGTCCAGTGATGCGCCTGAATCAACCGTCAGGCTGCCGGCCTCAAGTTTGCCTTTTATGAAACACTCTTTTCGAGCGGAAACGATATCAGCGACAATAGTCCCGTCGGTTGTGCCATGGCAGACAAATGAGGAAACCTTGACATCACCGATGATTTTACCGGTCTGGCTGAGAACAAGGTGATCCCCGGAAACACTGCCATTGACGGTACCATCGACTCTGGTTTTTCCTTTAAACGACAATTCTCCGCTGACCGACATGTTTTGATCGATGACGGATGAGATGGTTTCGCTTTCAGCTTTTTGCAATTGTTTATCCAGGTCGTCTCTGTTTTTAAACATCGTTAATCGTGTCCTACAGCAATGGTGTGGGACAAATCGGCTATCTTCATATATTTTTGCGGGTCTAAGGGTTTTTTATTCAGGCGGATTTCATAATGAAGATGGGGACCGGTTGAGCGGCCGGTGGTTCCGACCTGGCCAATCACCTGACCCTGTTCGATAGGCTCACCTTTTTTCACCAGATAATTCTGCAGGTGAGCATAGACAGTTCGATAGCCGTTGCCGTGATCTATTTCAACGTAATTTCCATAACCGCCGTTTTTAAAGGCCTTAAGCACTTTACCTGCGGCCGTGGCTCGGATTTTTTCGCCCTTTGTGGCACGTATGTCAAGGCCCTCGTGAATCCCTTTTTTCTTGTTGAGGGGATCAGAACGACTGCCAAACTTTGAGGTAACTGCTCCATCAACCGGCCTGCCGAGTGGTATATGCTTGATGGTTTGCAGGTAGTCATCCACGGTTTTCATCAGGTCTTCATAGGGAGTTTCCTTGACCGGGATAAACGGACCGCCAGTGTTGGCGGGATCCTCTTTGTCGCTCTTGATGATTTCGACACCGATCGTGTCCATAACCGACTCGATCAACTCACTTCTGGCATTGAGATCGCTGACGGCTGTATTCATCAGTTTGATGTTTTCAAGCTGAAGGCTGGTGCTTACCAGGTCGGATGTCGCTTTGAGATTGGTCAGTCTGGATTCGTAGTCCTGCTTGAGATCTGCTATTTCCTGCTGTCTGATGCTCTTTAGATGTTCTATCTGGACGAGGTATGAAGCCGAGGTAAGTTCTTGCTCGGTAAGTTCAGCTTGCAGCGCAGCGATCCTGCTGTTGAGCAGACTGTTGTGAAAGTATGACCCACTTCTAAGATATCCCAGGGAACAGAAAAGAATAACAAGAAAAATGGCTGAAAGCGCCGTCAGGAGGCACTTCTTCTTTGAAATCTGGAAAGACGACGAGCCTCCGTTTTCACTGGTGACGATAATATGAAAACGTTCATTGAGTTTTTGACGAATACGGTGAATTCTAGTCAATAGTCATTTTTGTCTGTATAGTTAATAGGTTGTGTAACGCTATCCATTTTCATCATAAAATATTGTACTGCTTATACTCTTAAAGGTCTAGAGTTTCAATCAAAAAGCAGTGCCTTAACTAAATCCTGGAGGGCTTTATCCACACCGGCTGAGAATTATGGCTTCAATTATTTCCTGCAGATCGGTTTCCAAGGCGTATGGGTCGCAGACGCTTTTCTCTGATCTGAATCTGATCATCAATGAAGGCGACCGGATCGGGCTGATCGGGCCCAACGGCAGTGGGAAATCGACCCTGCTGAAGATTCTTGCCGATCTCGAGGATGAAGACAGTGGCACTATCCTGAGAAAGAACAATATGATAGCCGGCTATCTGGCCCAGCAGGATCATTTTGTCGAAGCGCAGACACCCTTGGAAAACCTGGTTGCCGCGCTCAGCTCGACTCCGCTTGAAGAGACGGAAAAGCTGAACCGGGCCCAGGCCATGCTCAGCAGGGTTGAACTGGAGTCCGAAGATGTTGCCGTTGCACAATTGTCGGGCGGCTGGCGCAAACGGCTGTCGATTTGCCGCGCCCTGATCGCCGAGCCGGATCTGGTGATTATGGATGAACCAACCAACCACCTCGATATCGAAGGCATCCTCTGGCTCGAGCAGCTGCTCAGCAGTTCTTCCTCATTCTGCCCCGCCACCTTTGTCCTGGTGAGCCATGACCGGCGCTTTCTGGAAAACTGCGTCAACCGCGTGGTCGAGCTCTCGTCGGTCTATCCGACTGCCACCTTCCAGGTGAATGGGAGCTATTCAATGTTTCTTGAAAAGAAGGCACTTTTTCTCGCCGAGCAGCATAAGCTCGAGGAGAAGCTGGCAAACAGGTACCGCAGGGAGACCGAATGGCTGCGCCGGGGTCCGAAAGCTCGCACAACCAAGGCTAGGTACCGGATCGACGAGGCTCATCGCCTGGGTGATCAGCTTGACCAGGTCAAGCAGCAGAACCGGGCCGATAACAGGGTGGGCATCGATTTTTCCGGGACCAACCGAAAAACCAAAAAACTGCTCGAAATCTCTGAACTTGCTGGCCAGCATGGGGAGACCAGTCTTTTTTCGGAGTTGTCCTTTACGATAACACCCGGCCTGAGGCTTGGTCTGGTCGGCAGAAACGGTTGCGGCAAGTCGACGCTCCTGCACATGCTTTATGATGCAGCTCGGGGAGCAAAGCAGCCGGAGCACGGCACGATTCGGGCCGCAGACAACCTTTCGGTGGTCCATTTTAGCCAGGATAGGCGGGCCCTCGATCCGCAGCAGACCCTACGGCGGATCCTGGCACCTGAAGGCGACTCGATCGTTTTCAGGAACCGGCAGGTTCATGTGGTGAGCTGGGCCAAGCGCTTCTTATTCAGGGTGGATCAGCTCGAAACCCCGGTGGGCACATTGTCCGGCGGAGAACAGGCCCGGATTGGTATCGCCGAGCTGATGCGTCAGCCGGCCGATGTCCTGCTGCTCGATGAGCCGACCAACGATCTCGACATCGCCTCTCTGGATGTGCTCGAAGAGGGGCTGCTCGATTTTCCCGGCGCCATCATCCTGGTCACCCATGATCGATACCTGCTCGACAAGGTGTGTGAGAGGATCCTTGGCTTTATCGACGGCGGCACGGTTCGTCTTTATGGCGACTATGAACAATGGCTGGCAGAACTCATTACTGTGGAAGGCGGAGCAAAGAAAGGGCTGAGCAGGACCGCTAAAGTTAAGGTGCAAAAAGCGCCGCTGCAGCGAGGCCTCAGGGACGCCAGACTGAGTTATCTGGATCAGCGCGAGTATGACCTGATCGAAGAAAAAATCGAGGGGGCCGAACAGGACTGCCAGAAGCTGGAGGAGCTCATCGAAGACCCTGATCTGGCAACCGACCAGCAACGACTGGCAGCGCTCTGGAGTGAGCTTGAACTGGCCCGCAGCGAGGTGGAACGACTCTACAGCCGCTGGGATGAGCTGGAACGCAAAAAAGCGACGTGATCTTGACTCGGCGCACTACTGCACAGTTTAAAGGGCAGCGTGCAAAATTAGGATTTTAGTTCAAAATCAAGGCGCCTGTGAAAATTTTAGCGCAGGCATATAAGTAAATAATATTGGGAGGATAAAATTTTCGCGCACAACAAAGAGCCAGGGGAAAAAGACAATTTTCAAGATAGCCTAAAAAGGTGCAACGCTCGATAGAGTCGATACTTTTCAACTGCAACAACCTGGGAGGCTGTTCGATAGATCTTCTAAAAAAAAAGATGCCCCCTTGTCCTCGAGGGAGGCTGGAGGGCTATGCTTTTGCTTCAGGCGCTCGTCCATGGCGATGAACGCCGGTTGCCAGGCTCAAACCACAGCCTGGTGAAATTCATTGGATAGGCACGAAAACAGAGGCATAGCCGGACGGTTTGCCATAAGAAAAAGATTGTCCTGAGACAATAAATACGCTAGGATTCGCTTTGCTTTCTGCGCAGTGGATATTGATTCATTTCAAGCCTTTTCGTATTTTTTACAATTGAACATCAGGCTATGGCTGGGTTTTAGAACCAATGGCTCATCTTGAGTTGAAGAATATCACGGTCCGGTTTGGCGGGCTGCTGGCCCTGTCGGATTTGAGCTTCAGCCTCAATGGCGGTGAGATTCTCGGTTTGATCGGCCCCAACGGTGCCGGCAAGACGACGATATTCAATGTGCTGACTGGGGTCTACCGCGTCACTTCGGGCGATGTGATATTCAACGGAGAAAGCCTTATCGGCCGCCGCCCGCACCAGATCCTGAAGATGGGGATCGCCCGGACCTTTCAAAATATCAGATTGTTCAGTAAAATGACCGCGCTGGAGAACGCGATGGTGGCGCTGCACTGTCGTTCGGCCAAGGGCGTGGTCGGTGCCATACTGCGCTCGCCTTCCCAGAAAAGAGAGGAGCTGAAGATTCAGGATGAGGCCTACCAGGCACTTCAGTTCATGGGAGTCGCCGATTTTTCGGACACCATTGCAGCCAACCTTCCGTACGGCCTGCAGCGTCGTCTGGAAATTGCCCGGGCCCTGGCCTCCCGGCCAGAGGTGCTGCTGCTTGACGAACCGGCCGCCGGGATGAATCCGGCCGAGTCGGCCCGGCTGATGAAGGACATCGGCCGCATTTCATCACTGGGCATCGATGTACTGCTGGTGGAGCATGATATGAAGGTAATCATGGGGGTGTGCAACCGGATCGTCTGTGTCGATCACGGTGAGAAAATTTCAGAGGGAACACCGGCCCAGATCCAGGCCGATCCGAAGGTGATCGAGGCCTATCTGGGGCAGCCGGTGGAACAGACAATCTAAAACAAAGGAGATGAACATGGGTAGAAAGATTTTGATTGGTATGTTTTCCGGTCTGCTGGTTGCGGCGCTGATGGTTACCGCTGCTCCTGCTAAGACCCTGAAAATCGGTATGATGGGACCGCTGACCGGCCCCTATGCCGCCGACGGTAACGATATTGCCAACGGTGTCCGGACGGCGATCGAGGTAATCACTGAGGCCGGCGGCATTCCCGGCTACGATGAGATTGAATTGGTTCCCCAGGACACCGCCTGCGATCCCAAGCAGGCCGTCTCTGCTGCCAATAACCTGATCAACGAAGAAGTCATCGGTGTGATCGGGGCCTACTGCTCCTCTTCGACGATCCCCGCCTCGGAGACGCTGGCTGAGGAAGACATTCTGATGCTGACGCCTGCTTCCACCAACGAGAAGGTAACCGATCGCGGACTGCCCTACATGTTCCGCGTCTGCGGCCGGGACGACGATCAGGCCCCGGCGGCGGTGAGATTCATGAAAGAAGGCCTTGGCGCCAAAACGGTGTTTATCATCGATGACAAAACCACCTATTCCCAAGGGCTGGCAGAAGGCGTCAACAAGGCGAGCCAAGAGATGGGTATCGAGGTTCTCGCCCATGAGCACGTCAACCAGGGCGACAAGGACTTCTCAGCAGTGCTGACCAAGGTAAAAGCCTCAGGCGCCGATGTTCTGTATATGAGTCTGCAGAATCACTCATCGGGCAGCCTGATGGCCATCCAGGCCCAAAGAATGGGTTTGGACAGCAAGATTCTTTCCCAGGATGCGATGTTCCATCCCAATTTCATCAGTGTCGGCAAGGAAGCTGCTGAAGGAGTCTACGTGACCTTTGGCTTTACCGACGAGTCTACCCCCGCCTATAAGGAGTTTGCAGACAAATACACCGCCGAGCACGGCAAGGTCGGTGCCTATGCCATCTATTCCTACGATGCGGCCACGGTTCTTCTCAACGCTATCAAGAACGCCGGCTCCGTGGAACCTGCCAAAATCAAGGACGAGATCATGAAGATGGATTTCCAGGGCGCCTCCAAGCAGATCAAATTCAATGAAAAGGGCGATTCCGGTTCCACCTATATCGCCTACAAGATCGAAGGCGGCGAATACAAGCCCTACTGGCATCCGACTGAAGGTATGTACAAATAGTCACTGCCAGTCACTGCCGGATTCACTCAGGCGGCCTGGTGGAAGCATCCCCGGGCCGCCGCACTTCTCTGTCGCTTAGCATACCTGGACGGCAGAATAACCCGCTGAGAGCCGCTCCATCATGGAAGTCTTTATTCAACAGCTCATCAATGCGCTGACGCTGGGGGGTCTGTATGCCCTGATTGCCCTGGGCTACACGATGGTTTACGGCGTCATTCAGCTGATCAACTTCGCCCACGGCGAGTTTTTCGCCGCCGGCGGCTATATCGGCGTGCTGCTGCTTGGGGTCATGGCCAACATGGGCTATATGGAGACTCATCCCTGGCTCTGCCTGTCCGCCTCGCTGCTGCTGACCATGCTCTATTGCGCATTTCTGGCCATGGGGGTGGAACGGGTGGCCTATAAGCCGCTGCGCAAACAGACGCGGCTGGCCGCGCTGATTTCAGCGCTGGGTATGTCGATCTTTTTGTCAAACGGCATGATGCTTGCCCGGGGGCCACTGGACCAGCCCTATCCGCTGCAGTATTCCAGCGGCGGCTTCGAATTCGGCGGCCTGATCACCATCAACAACCTGCAGATCGTCATCTGGGTGCTGACCGCAACCCTGTTGATCGGCCTCAACCTGCTGGTCTTCAAGACTCGGATCGGCATGGCCATGCGGGCCACGGCCCAGGACAAGGTGATGTCCTCACTGGTGGCCATCAGTTCGAACCGGATCATTGCGCTAACCTTTGCCATTGGCGCGGGGCTGGCCGCAGCGGCCGGCATCATGGTCGGTCTGTATTACGGCTCGGTGCGTTACGATATGGGGTTTGTCCCCGGAATCAAGGCCTTTGCCGCCGCGGTACTGGGGGGGATCGGCAATATTACGGGGGCGATGATCGGCGGCTTGATCATCGGTGCGGTGGAAGTCTTCGGGGCGGCCTATATCAGCGGTGAATACAAGGACGTCTTTGCCTTTATCATCCTGATCGCAGTGCTTTATTTCAAACCCACCGGTATCATGGGCGAAAATATCGATGATACAAGAGTTTAAGAAAATCTGGAAACCGGGCGTCATCGGGCTGCTCTGGTTTCTCGTCCTGCTCTGGCCGATGACCGGCATCAACAGCGACGGTACGCTGTCGTTTGCCAAGCCCTTTGAAATCTGGCTCGGCGTCGTTGCTGCGGCCATGGTGGTCATGGTTCTCTACAGCGCCAACAAGGGCGGGGTGTTAGAGCCGATCACCGGCCCTGCCGGGGCGCTGCGCGACCGCACGCTGACCAGGGCCAGGCAGCTGCCGCTGTGGGTCTGGATCGGGCTGATCTGCGGGTTTGCGCTGTTCTACCCGGCGATTTTTTCCTCCCGGCCGGCCCACGATCTGGCCATCAACGTACTGATCTATATATCGCTGGGGCTTGGCCTCAACGTGGTGATCGGCCTGGCCGGCATGCTCGATCTGGGCTACATCGCCTTCTACGGAGTGGGCGCCTACTGCTACGCGCTGCTCAATATCCATTTCGGTATCGGTTTCTGGACAGCGCTGCCGGCGTCGGCGCTGTTCGCGGCTATTGCCGGCTGCATCATCGGCTATCCAACCCTGCGCATGCGCGGTGATTATCTGGCCATTGTCACGCTCGCCTTCGGGGAGATCGTACGCTTGATTCTCAATAACTGGATGCAGCTCACCAACGGTCCCAACGGTATTCTCGGGATTAAGCCACCAGGTATCTTTGTACCCAGCTTCGAGGGCGGTTTCAGTCTCGAATACATCTACCTGAAAAAGCTCTACCTGCTCTACTACGTGGCTTTGCTGCTGGCGGTCTTTACGATGATCTGTGTCTATCGGCTGAACTACTCACGAATCGGTCGGGCCTGGGAAGCCATCCGCGAGGATGAGACCGCGGCTGAGTTGATGGGGGTCAACACTTTTTTGTTGAAACTGCTGGCCTATGCAATGGGAGCGGTGTTTGCCGGAATGGCAGGGGCCTTCTTTTCGGCCCGGATGAAATTCGTCAGCCCCGAGAGCTTTACCTTTCTCGAGTCGGCCATGGTTCTGTGTATGGTGGTGCTTGGCGGGATGGCCTCGATCCCGGGGATTATCCTCGGCGCCACCGTGCTGGTGGTGATGCAGGAATGGTTCCGGGAGTTCGAAACTTATCGAATGTTCGTCTTCGGCGGGGCCATGGTGGTGATGATGCTGTTCAGACCGGCCGGGCTGATTCCGGCTAAACGGATGGGTCGTCGATCCGAGGAGGAGGATTAGATGGCCGCCCAACCGCTGCTCGAGCTGGCAAACGTTCAGGCCAGTTACGGCAAAATAAATGCCCTTAAGGGCATCTCACTGAAAGTCTTTGCCGGAGAGGTGGTGTGCATTATCGGGGCCAACGGGGCCGGTAAATCGACGACCCTGATGAGCATCTGCGGCATCGTTCCGGTACAGAGCGGTGATATTATCTACAACGGAGCGTCCATCCTCAATACCGCTGCCGAGAAACTGCCGGTTATGGGGCTCTGCCAGGTACCCGAGGGCAGGCGGATATTTCCGCGCCTCAGCGTAAGGGAAAATCTGATTCTCGGTGCCTTTTATCGCAAGGATAAGGAAGTGATCGAAGAAGATATCGAGCGGGTCTTTTCATTCTTTCCGGTCTTAAAGGAGCGCTTCGCCCAACAGGGCGGCACCCTGTCAGGCGGCGAGCAGCAGATGCTGGCCATCGGCCGGGCGCTGATGAGCCGACCCAAGCTGCTGCTGCTCGATGAACCGTCGCTTGGCCTGGCACCGATGATCGTTCAGAAGATTTTCGACATCATCAAGGAGGTCAACGAAGCCGAAAAAATGACCATCCTGCTGGTGGAGCAGAACGCCAATCTGGCGCTTCAGGCGAGCAAACGCGCCTATGTGCTGGAGACCGGCAGCGTGACGATGGAAGATGAGGCCTCGGTGCTGCTGCACAACGAGGAGATCCGCAAGGCCTATCTGGGCGAGTAAAAGGCCAGCTAAAGGCCTGGCCCGAGGCTCAGTCGGCCACGTCCTGGATCCAGGCCAGGGCCGCCGCTACCTTCGGAAAGCCAATGGTGGAGATCAGCACCAGCAGTGCATGCTCGACTTCTCTGCGGCTGGCTCCTGCGGCCAGGGCTCTTCTGGTGTGCGAATGAACTGCCCCGACCGACTGGGATGAAGCCGCCACTGCAAGCTGAATCAATTCGGTGGTCTTCTTGTCCAGCGGCCCCGCCTCACGTACGGTCGAACCAAGGTTTTCGACCGCCTCCATTACCTCGGAAAAATTCGATTTCAGATAGTGGTAGTGTTTACCCGGTGCTTTTTTCTCTGTCATGGCGCTTCCTTAAAAGAGGTTTTCCAGCAGGTGTCTGTGAATTCTGCCGGTGTTCAAATAGGGCACTGTTCAGTCAGATGACGAAGAGAATTTGAAGTCCTCGATCATTCTGATTATCCTGAAGTAGTTCTCAAAGGTCGACCGGACCACCGCGACATAGTTTGACTGGGCCCGGGTCAAATTGGAAACCGCGTCGATAAGATCAAGCTCACGCTGCAGTCCCTCCTTGTATTTAAGTTCGGTTATCCTGACATTTTCTTCGGCGGCGGCGATATCTTCCCGGGCGACATCGACATTGTCCAGGGCGATTTCGTAGTCGACGATCAGCTTGTTCAGCTCGGTGGTGAGGTCGTTCTGCAATTCGTTGAGATCGTATCTCAATGAGCGGACATCGGCTTTCGCCCTGGCAATCTCCGCCTCGTCACTGAACCCCCTGAACAAATTATAAGACATGATGAATTCAGCCCGTAACTCTTCATCGTTGAATTCGCCCTGGCTGTTCAGCAAGCTGTCATCCGCCCGGGCATATCGTCCCACCAGGTCGAATTCGGGATAATAATCACCATACTGCACACTGACTTGATATTCGGCCGCTTCGGCCAGTCCCTCGAGTACCTTGAGCTCGCTGCGCCGGGAGAGCATGGCCTGTTCGAGTTCACCCTGATGATCAAGTTTCGGGGGCGTCTGGAATTCGGCGAAATCGAGCTGATCGAAGCCGATCTCCCGGCCGACCTGGCGGCTCAGCTCGAAAACCGCTTTTTCAAGGTTTGCCTGCTCACTTTTTACCGTGAGATCGGCATTGTTGTAGTCAACCTTGAACTTAAGCACCGAGTTCTGGTCAATCAAGCCGACCTCGAAACGGTTCTTGCTGTCCAGATAGAGCCCTCGAAGGGTCTCGTTTCGATCCTGGGCAACTTTGAGCCGGGCCTGCTGGTTGAATACGGCCAGATATTTCAGGGCAACCTCGAGCTGGATATTCTGCTCGACAGTTTTCAGTTTTAAATTTTCCACCCCCTGGAGGGTTTCGGCGGACTTAATCGAGTATTTGTCCTTGAAACCCGAGAAAATGTTCCAGCTCACCTCACCGGTGATAATGGAGTTTTCCGTATTCTCGCTGGTCGTGGCCTCATCGAGGGCATAGGCCCGGTAGCCCACGTCCAGTTCCGGGTAATAACCGCTGCGGGCGATTCTGATATTCTCCACGCTTTTTTCAATTTCAGTCAAAGAACGTTTGACCAGAGCCCGGCCCTCCAGGGCCGCCTGCTGCATTTCCTCAAGGCTGATTGCGGATACCACCTGCGGAAGCAGAAGTATTGCCAGTAAAAATCTACAGATTTTCATTTTCTCTACTCCTTTCGAATCCGATGACAAAGGCCAGTAATGCCGGTATGACAAACAGGGTAAACATTGTTGATAAAGCGAGGCCGCCAAGAAGGATGCTGCCCAGTCCACGGTAAAGTTCGGACCCTGACCCGGTGGACAGAACCAGGGGAGTCAAGGCAAGAATTGAAGTCGTTGCACTCATAAAGATCGGTCGAATCCTGGTGCGGACTGCATCTGTGACTGCGGGGACACCGACGAAACCGTTATAGCGAACATTGTTGAGCGACTGGTGCACGATCAAAATCGCGTTATTCACCACCGTGCCGATCAGGATGATAAAGCCGAGCATGGCGAGAATATCGAAGCCCTGCGGGGCGATAAAGCTGTTCACCAGCCGTAGCCCGATAAAACCGCCGGCTGCAGCCAGCGGCACAGTGAACAGGATGATAAAGGGGTAGAGAAAGTTCTCGAACAGTGCGGACATCAGCAGGTAGGTGATCAAGATCGCCAGCAGCAGGTTCCACTGCAGGGCATTGAAGGTCTCCGTCAGTTTGTCGGCATTGCCGCCGATGGTGATTTCCAGATTGTCAAGAGAGCCGGCCTGACGCATACCGGCGATAATGCCACCTTCAATGGTCTCCATTGCATCCTGCAGGGCCAGGCTGGCCGGCGGCGTAACCTGCAGGCTGATCGTGCGCTGCCGCTCCAGGTGATTGATCTGCGGCATGCCCTCGCTGTAGACCAGTTCGGCGACATCACCAATTTTGATCAGATCGCTATAGCTGTTGACAATGGTCGCGTCGAGTATATTTTCCGGCGAATCGAAGCGTGCATCATTGCCCTTGAGAATCATATCGATCTGCTTGATGCCCTCCGGGCGGTATTCGTCGATTTTCCTGCCGTCCATAAGAATATCGACGTAGATGCCGAGATCACGTTCGTTCAGGCCATTGGCAGCCAGCCGTTCCTTGTTGGGGGTGACCCGGATCTCCGGGTAACTGGTTTCAAGCGACGGCACCGGGCGGACCTGGGCTCCCGGAATCTGCTGGGATATGGCCCCGTAGAGCATACGGCCGGCGCCAACGATGCTGTCGATGTCCTGGCCGGATATGTTTACCTCTACCGTGCGGCCCTGGCCGATGCCTCGCTCGAAAATACCGGCTTGCAGAGAGACTCCGAAGATGCCCGGGATGGAGTTCATCACCCGGCTGAACAACGGCATCATCTCCCGAGCCCGGGTTTCATGGACTGAGAGCCCGCCGAACAGGGTGAAGCGATCGGTACCGACAAAAAACATATCCTTGATCTGCGGCACGCCGTCTTTGCCGTCTTCCTTGAAATAGGGGTCGACTGAATCGAAAATGTAGGCCCCGATCTCCTTGTACTTTTCCACCGAGTATCCCGGCGGCGGGACCAGGATGTTGAGGATCAGGTTGCGGTTGCCCTGGGGCAGGTATTCTGCGCTTGGCTTGAGCCAGTAAATGATGCCAATCGACAGCGAGGTAAACAGCACGACCGTAATGATCCGGGTGAACGCATTTTTCAGGCAAAGTTCGGAACTTTTGAGCAGCACCGAGGCCAAGAGCGGCCCGACGAGTGAACGCTGCAGCGGATTGGTCTTCCTCTTTTTATGATCATCGCGTTTGTAAAATATATTGATCAGGGTTGGGATGACCGTAATGGAGGCCAGAAAACTGAGCATGATAGAGAAGGTGATGGCGATGGCAATGTCCCGAAAGAGCTGCCCGGCCTCCTCCTGCATGAAGATGACCGGCAAAAACACCGCCACGGTGGTTGCCGTCGACGCAAAGACCGCGCCCCAGACCTCTTTGGCCCCGTCGAGTGCGGCTGCATAGGCGATTTTGCCCATCTTGCGGTGCCGGTCGATATTTTCCAGCACGACGATCGAGTTGTCGACCAGCATGCCGACGGCGAATGAAATTCCGGCCAGGCTGACCACGTTCAGGCTGCGGCTGGAAAGCCAGAGAAAAATAAAGGTTCCGATCACCGAGATCGGGATAGCCAGGGCGGTAACCATGGTGGATCGAACAGAACGCAGAAAAACCAGCAGAACAGCTATGGCCAGGAGCCCGCCAACCGCCACGTTTTGTTTCACCAGATTGATCGCCCGGTTGATGTAGGGACGCTGGTCGTAGATCATATCGATGTACAGGCCATTGGTGCTGAGCATCGACTTATTCAAACGTTCGACCTCGCGTTCGACCCGATCGGTCATGGTCAGCACGTTGGTGCCCGGTTCCTTGCGGATGCCGATCACGATAATCTGTTCGCCGTTGTGGAGTACGGAACCAGTTTCTTTTTTGTAGTCTTTGGATACATTGACAATATCACCGAGATACACCCGTTGGAGCCCATCATCGTAGACGACGACGTCAAGTGCCTCCTCGGGAGACTGGAACTGACCGATGGTGCGAACCCGGTAATTTTTCCGGCCCATGCCGAGAACGCCTGCGGAGATAGTGGAGTTGGCCTGGGTCACTGCCCCGGCAATCTGGTTGATCGAGACATCGTACTGGGCCATTTTCTGCACGTCGAGCTCGATATGCAGTTCGCTCTCGGTCCCCCCGAAGACGAACAGTGAGCCGACCCCCTCGACGCGCTCGAGGTGCTGGCGTACGTAGTCTTCAAAATAGGTCCGGTAAATATTGATATGATTCTGGTTCTCCGGCTTGGTCTTGAGCATCATCCAGATAACCGGAGAACTGTCGGCGCCGGCCGCCTCGATGGCTGGACGGTTGACGTTGTCCGGGTAATCTGACACTTCGTTGAGCTGGTTCGAAACCCTTAAAAGAGCGTCATCGAGGTCGGTGCCCAGTTCAAAAGAAAGGGTCATTTCTCCGAGGTTGTTGTAACTGGCGCTCTCCATTTTGGTGAGTCCTCGGAGCCCTTTGAGCGTCTCTTCCTGTTTTTCGATTATCTCTTTTTCAACCTCGTACGGGGTGGCCCCGGCCCAGGTGGTGCGTACGGTTATCTGAGGGGTCTCCACGTCCGGCGTCAGTTGGACGGGCAGCTTGTTCAGGCCGATCAGGCCAAACGTCACCACCAGAATGACTGCTACGATGATGGTTACCGGCTTGTTCAGCGCATATCTGACTATGTCCATCTCTATTCTCCTGCCACGACCACCGGTTGATCCGGCCGGAGCCGCTCATTGCCTTCCACGACCAGCTCCATGCCAGGCTGGATATAGGGATTGTCAACACCTACCCGGTCGCCCAGGAAGGTAACGATGTTGACCGGCAGGATAGCCGCCTTGCCGTCCTTGATGGTGTAGACAAAATCTTTACCCTGAAATTTGATCAAAGCCGCCCTGCTGATGATGCTCAGATTCTGGCGGACGCTGACCGGCACCGAGACCGTCGCGGAGAGATTCTGGGCGACCAGCGGCAGTTCGGGAATGGAAATCTTCAGAAAGACATTTTTCGTTTTCAGATCAGCCACCGGATCGATATCGGCGACGGTTCCGATAATTTCCTTGCCGTAGGCGTTGATGGTCACCGGCACCTGCTGGCCGACCTCAATGAACTGCAGGGTGGATTCAGCAATTGGGGCACGGACGATCAGGTCTTCGCTGGAGCCGATGGAAACCAGCTGCCTGCCGGGCTGCACCCAGCTGCCTTCATCCACATCCTTGGTCAGGATAATTCCGTGAAAAGGTGCTGAGATGACACTTCGCTGTTTCTGCAGCAGCATTTTTTTCAGGGTAGATTCCGCTGTCTGTTTTTCATTCTGGGCTTCTTCGTAGATAAACAGTGCGTCATCGTACTCCTTCTCACTGACTCCTGATTTGCCGAAAAGCCGATCGAGGCGGGCGTAGTTCTTCTTGGCATTGGCGATGCGCAGCTCGGCCTGGTCAATGCGCGATTTCTGGATGGCAATCTCCTGGTCGAGGATTTCCGTATTGAGTATCACCAGCGGATCATCTTTTTGGACCTGGTCTCCCTGCTTCACCTCGATACGGTCAACCAGACCGGCCAGTTCGGTGGAGATTTCACTGACCCTATCATAGTAGAGAATACCGATGACATTTCTGGTCTGGGCGACTTCTTCCTGCACCACTTTAGCAACGCGCACCTTGGCCGGCGGCGGCCCTTCGGCAGCACCGAGCTGGCTGCCAAACAATAGTAGAAGCAAAAGCAGAACCGGTCCAACAACGATTGTAGTGCGCATCTTATTCTCCAAGATCTTCAGGCAGTTTCTGTAGATTGGCTTCGATCTGGTCAAGCACCCGGTTGACCACGGCCATATCGTTTGTATCAATATTTTCCTCTATGCAGGCGGAAAGCCTCTGAAACAGGTGGGATACCACGGAGCTGAGCTCGGCGCCAGGCTCGGTCAAAAAAACCAGTGACGAGCGCCGGTCATTGGGGTTGACACATCTGACGATGAGTTGTTTTTTTTCGAGCCGGTCGAGAATCCGAGTCACATTGGCGGGACTTTTTCCGGCCAGGCCGCACAGCTCACGCTGGGTTCTGCCAAGCTGCTGATCGATACTCTTCAGGATGTGCAGTTGCTCGCTGGTCAGGTCAAAAGGCTTGAGTATTCGCTGAATGTGGTTGCGCAGGGCCTGGGAAGCCATAAAGATCCTGCGGCCGATCACCTTTTCTGAACATCTGCCCATCGTTTTTCCCGGTATAGTTAACGCAGCAAATATTAACCAGTCAATAAATCTTGTCAACAGATTTTATGCTCGATTACAATGCTTTTCTTCTGTATTTTTATTCTTTTATTTCATGAATTTAAACATCTTTCAAAGAAGTCTCTACAGGGCTTGACCGGTTGGCTGGAGCGTTTCTGATCGGTTGTGCAGATCCATGAAAAAGATGGTAATGGTTCAGGCGCCTGTGCTAGTCTGCACCCGGAACAGTGAACGCCACGATGACTGAGCTGCTGCAGACGGCCCTTGAAAACAGCGTGCGCTGCTGCGGGGTAAACCACCCGGAGGGTGGTGGAACGTAGTCGGAAATGTACACGAGTGGAGATGAATAATATGGCAATCTATTATGTCGATGGCGACTTTGTTGAGGAGCAGGATGCGAAACTGCCTCTCAGCGATCTGATTATTCTACGCGGCTATGGCGTGTTCGATTTTTTGCGCACCTACGGCGGCAGGCCGTTTCACCTGGAAAACCATATCAAACGGCTGCAGAATTCGGCACGTTTGATCGGGCTGGCCTGCCCCTGGAGCAGTTCCGAGATCATAGACATCACGCTGCAGACAATTGCGCGCAATGACTATCCCGAAGCCAACATTCGCCTGTTGATCACTGGCGGAGACAGTGAAGACTCGATTTCCCCGGGGCAGCAGCCGCGACTGGTGGTCACGGTTGGACCGGTCAAGCGTTTTCCCGAACAGTGGTACCGCGATGGCGTCAAAATCATCACCGCCCGCCTGAACCGCTATATCCCGGGGGCCAAGAGCATAGACTACATCCGTGCCATCGTGACCCTTAACGATGCCAGGGCCGTCGGTGCGGTGGAGTCGGTCTATGTGGATATCGACGACCATGTACTGGAAGGGACAACCTCGAATCTGTTTGCGGTCATCGGCGGCCGGCTGGTCACCCCTGCCGAGGACATTCTGCCGGGAATAACCAGGGATGTGATTCTCGAGCTGGTCCAAGAAGACTTCCAGGTGGAACTGCGGAACCTGCCCCGAGCCGAGTTGCTGCAGGCCGAAGAAATATTTCTGGCCTCGTCAAACAAGGAGGTAATGCCGGTCTGTCAAGTAGATGACCAGCCCTTCAAATTAGCGCCGGGTCCTGTTACCGGACGGGTCCAGGGGCTCTTTAGAGCTTATACTGAGAAATATGGTCAAGGTTGATGGGGCCCATGGTCTCATGCTCCATTCCCCGTTCAACCTTCTTTTATAGTGTCGGGCCTGGAAGATTTGTATTGAAATCAATTATCTGGTTTAGGGACCGCGGAATCAAATCTGTTCTCAGCCTCGCTCCGAGCATTGAACTCTCCCGATTTCTATGTAATACCAGTTATTACCCGTGGTTCAAAAGATGAAATATGACTGATCAGAGGTTTATTGCTGATTTCCTCTAGGAGGACAATCTCCTGATTGCGGTCTGCAAACCTGCCTCGAGCTGCTCCACCCGACCCGCAAGACTGTGCTGCAGATTATCAGCCCGCCGCCGGATAAGCTCTTTGAGCCGTTTGCAGCGCAGTACCGCAATGCAGCCGGGGCAGCGCTTTCTCGGGCGGTTCACCCCGCGACCGATACGGCTTGATCCGCGCTGGTTCGCTCAGGAATGTGAGATCTGCATCAGAGCCTGATACAGCAGGTTCTCGATCTCAGCGGTGGCGGATTGATGCTTTTCAGAATCGGGCTGCTGTGCTGATTTGAAGAAATCGTGACATTGTTTCAATTGCAGCGATGACCACTGTCTGGTGTAGGAGTGCTGCTCGGTGTGAGCCTCTTGTTCTGCACTCCGATAGTCGCGACGGCCGTGGGCCCAGTTGATCACATGCTGATAAAACAGCAGGGAACGATTGATCAGAATGAAGAGCAGTGAAATTGCCTGGGCCGGCCCGATGGTGACTTGCGGGCCGCCGATTTTTATTCCTAGAAGTGAGGCCTCACGATCCAGATGCTGCCTGGAGCCCAGCGCTCCGAGCACTCCGCCCATGGCGCCCAGGGCGGTGAAAAGGCCAAGGCCGTGGCCGAGCGCCGCCATCTCCACACCCGCCCCGACAACGCCTCCACCAATACCGCCAAGCAGGATAAACTGCTTTTTGGAGAGACCGAGAAACTTCCAGGACCGCTCGCTGAAGAGGTCTTCATGCAGGATCGAATGGGGCGGTAGCTGGTAATTGAATATGTTGTGTTTGAATAGCTTTCTGATCTTTGCATGGGCCGCCTTTTCCAGATCGGCGATTGAATCGGTGTAGCTGCGCACCAACCCCTGTTTGATTTCCTGTTCATCTGCTCCTGTCTTCAACGGAGCGCTCAGTTGCAGGGTAAGGCTTCGGCTGAGCAGATCGCTGATAATCTGGGCAGTCAAGCGGGCCCGGGCCTGCCAGTCTGTGCTGATGGCCGCGATTGCGTCGGCCAGCGGTGCTTGCCAGTCCTGGTCTACTGACTTCAGAGCCTCCAGAAGTGCAATCCGTTCGGCGTAAGTGGCCCGGTGGGCGTTGAATACGCGGCACCCGTTAAAGTGCCTGGCCAGCTCTTCTTTCCAGAGGCCGAGATAGCGCGCTGCATCCTGTTTAGCGTTGATGACGGCCATCCGCGGTCTGCCGATCAGCCGCAGGATTTCCATTTCGTCGCGGTCCACCTGTCGGATAGGCCGCGAGCCGTCTACCACATAGATGATTCCGGCCCCCCGGGAGATCGGCTCAAGCAGCTCGTGGTCCTCTTTGAGCTCGGGGATTGAACCGGTGAAAGCCCGCAGCTCAGCGAGTCGTTCGGCGCTGCTGCCCGAACAGGTTTGCAGTTTGGCCAGTAGTTTTGCCGGACTCTGAAAACCAGGTGTATCAGTAAATCTGAGAATTTCCCTGTGGTCGATGATGACTGGAAATGTTCGACAGCGGGTGGTCTCGCCCGGATAGGGACTGATGCGCACCGAGTCGTCTTCGGCCAGGGTGGAGAGCACCGAGGATTTCCCTTCATTGGGATGCCCGACGATGGCGATTTCAGGTATCATGGATCTGGGTCTCGTTCTGATTGCTTGGCGCCACCGACAGCTCGAAAATAGACAGTGCCGGATCCGCCAGTGTGTCGAGTTTCTGCTGCCAGATTCGACGCTCTAAAGGATCCGGTCTGGTAGCATGCCCGTCTTCGGCAGGCCTCCCGATCAGCCCGATAAAGATCGGTGTCCGGCTACCGACCGCCTGGCGGAGTTGTCTAATCATATCAAGATTGTCCTGGATTGGCACCATCCAGGACTCCATGATCAGCAGCAGGCCCGACTTGTCCCAGCTGCTGCTGCGCAGTTTTTGTTCGGTCTGTGTTTCTTCGTCATGTCCGCCGCCGAGTTCCAGCCGCTCCGAGATGCTGAAGCCGAGCCGCTTCAACTCGGTGTTCAGGTCGTCCAGACTGATATCTTGAGCTGTTTCCGAAGCAAGCAGCAAAACCAGCGGAAAGTCAGGACGTAAGTCCATCTGCTCAGAGCCGTTATCATCTATTGCCAGCTTGCTGCCCCTGGTTTCACTATCACCCGCCTGGCTGCTCACCAGTGGACGCTGCAGGCGCTGGATGAGGTGGATCATTTCGGGTCGGGTGGTGAGTTGCTGCGCTGCAGCCTGCTGCAGGGTGCGACGCTCGAAGATTGCAGCTATTACGATCAGAGCCAGGCGCAGAAGAAATCCGTAAAACAGCAGGCAGAAGAGCAGAAACGGCCACCAGGAGACTAAATCGGTGGTAGCCAGATGATAGATTCCTTCTTTTAAGACGATGCGGCTGCCCGCTATTTCAGACAGCGATGGATGGGCGTAGTCAGCCGGCACCAGCCAGGCCCAGGGCAGGGACAGGAGTTGAACCGCTTTGTAGATGAACGCTTCACTGATCTGAATGGTCGACTGCCAGCCAAAGGCAACATCGCTGATGGCGATTTTATAGAGCGTTGCAGCAAGCAGTCCGAAATTGAATCCGACCATGGTGGTCTGGGTCAGGCGAAAAACCGGCCAGTAGACAAGCGAGCCATGAACACTGCGCAATCTTTTCAGGATGCCCAGGTGAGAGGTTCCGACGCTGCGCTGCTGAGCCGGCAGTCGCCTGCCCAGCGCGGTGGTTCTGGCGATGAACCAATCTGATACGTGTGCATAAAGCGATATGATCGGATTGGGGAGCGCGCCCAGACCGGTCAAACGCAGCAGGGCTGCCAGCATGACGATTGCCAGCAGGGCGAGTTGGCTGAAGACAAAGAGAAAAAGAAAATGCAGTACATTGACCGGGGTGGTTCCCCCGTAGGACAAAAAGCTCAGGGCTGCCACCAGACCAAAAATCAGGCCGACGAGCAGCAACAGATAACTCAGCGTGCGCAGCGACTCGACGATGCTGCGGCCAACAGACCTGTCTGGCGGGTCGGAAGTCTTCGTCTTTCCCATATGATCCAGCCAGAGCCGGATCAGTTCAGCTGGCTGCGTAGGGGCCGGCGCCGGCTGCATATCATTTGAGACGGCCAGATAGATCTGCCGGTCGCGTTCATGCAGCACGGTCTGATCCATGTCCCGGTCCCGGGCCAGGAAATATTCAAGATCGAAGATCTCGGCGTAGGTCCACGGTTTCTTCATAACTTCCATTTATATAGGAAGCCGGGGCCTTTTCAAACGCTTTTCTTGCACCGTGCCAAGCAGGTGGGTAAGGCAAAAACGAAAAAGGCCGGGGTCTTGCGACCCCGGCCGTCTGCGAATAGAGTGGAGATCAATCTCGCAGAAGTGGAATTGTTGGGTTGTTATCTTTCGTTATAGCTACTGGCGTTCTTTGCCTTCCATCATAAGGTCCGGCGGTCCAAGCCAGGCCCCTTTGAGGAGCAGGTTGAAATAAGCCCATTTGAACATCAGTTTGGCCATATGGTTGATTTCCGTCTCTTTGAGAAGACTCATCGGTCCTATGGCGGGGAATGGATATTTCCCGGTCAGTGGTTCCTGGTCGTAGTTAAAGTCGATGATGTAGGCTTTCCCGAAGCCTGATTCAATGAATCAGACCGCGTGCCCGTCCGACCGGGCGTGCTGTTCACCCCCGGTAATGTAAGCCATGATGTTCTCATGCAGCACGTCTCCCTGGAAGTGGGCTACGGCGCCCGCTTTCGAGGTCGGTACATCGGTACCGTCACCCAGCACCCAGACATTTTCGCGTCCCTCGGGCTGCAGCGTGTGCTTGTCGACCGGGATGTAGCCCATCGGATCACTGATCCCCGAATCGATCATGACCTGGGCCCCGAAGTTGGGCGGAATGGATACCAGCATGTCATAATTGACTTCGCTGCCGTCGTAAGCCTGAATCACTTTTTCAGTATGATCCACCGAACCGAGGGCAAAGTTGGGGATGATTTTGATATTTTTATCCTCAC
Organism: uncultured delta proteobacterium; assembly: GCA_963824415.1. Classification (GTDB taxonomy): domain Bacteria; phylum Desulfobacterota; class Desulfobulbia; order Desulfobulbales; family Desulfocapsaceae; genus JABDQA01. The sequence goes on along the minus strand of CAWGPM010000018.1, from coordinate 17,957 downwards.
AGGCATCGGTCAGCACTTTGGTGGCAACCGGCTTGGTGAAGGCGCCGGACAACGGGGTGACGAACTCGATTTCCACATCGTCGCGGATGCCGCGCTGGTGGAAATACCAGTCGGCCAGAAAGGCGAATTCCAGGGGTGCAACCGGACATTTGATCGGCATTTCGGCAATGTTGACCACCAGTTTGCCGCCCTTGAAGCGCTTCAGCGCCTTGCCCAGTTCCTGACAGTCGCCGAAACGGTAATAGCCATAGATGTCATTGCCCCAGCCTTCCTCGAGCCCTTCGATTTCATCGGGTCTGATATCGCAGCCGGTGGCCATGATCAGAATATCGTAGGCAAACTTGCCTTCGGTCGCCGTCGTGACTTCCTGTTTGTCCCAGTCAACGTTAGTCAGTTCACTGATCACGAATTCAATTCCCGGGTTGATAAATTCCCGCCTGCTACGCCTGATTTCCTTCGGCTTGTTGATGTCGAACGGAACAAAGAGATAACCGGGCTGATAGTAATGGACATTGTCCTTGTCTATCAGGGTGATCGACCAGTCGTCGTCCAGGTCCTTTCTCATCTTGTTCGCCATCATGGTGCCACCGGAGCCGGCACCTAGTATGACTAGTTTTTTCATGGTTTCTGTTGCCTCCTTTGCGCTCAGATTGACAGGTACGGTTACCGTGATAAACCGTTTTTTTGTATCATGTGAGCCTTTTGCAAAATGAGGGTTTTCGTCCAAAATCAAGGCATGAGAAAAATTTTAACGCAGGCATATACTTAATATTCCGAGGATAAAATTTTGAGCATAACGCAGAGTTTGGGCGAAAAGGACGTTTTGCAAGTGGCTCATGTATTACGCATTGTTCCGCGCTTCTTCTCTTTTATCTTCCTGGTAAACCATTACTACCGAGCCCATGGTCTGCAGCAGCATGAACATGAAGCCCAGCGCCGACTGCACTTTGGGGTCCCTGAGCTGTTTCATCATCGCGAACGGTCCGACCGGTTTGGCCTTGGTGAAGTCCAGGTTAGCGATCGCATTACAGATTTCCTCGACCTGTTTTTCGTTGTAATCCAGTCGCTTGAGCTGCGCCCAGGAGGTTCCGGCAACCTTGACCAGTCCGCTGCTCTGCTGGAGACTGTCAAGCCAGAGATTAACCGAGTTGATCACATCCGAACCCTTCATTACCGTGGTAAATTCCTTGACGAACTCGGTCATCGGCTGGACCATGTTGAGCAGGTCGCTCAGCGTATGGATATTGATCAGGACGACATGCAGCAGATCGCCGATTTTTTCGGCCTGGAACTCGCCCTCATGCAGCGACTTCATAAAACGGATGATGCGCGGGTACATGAGCTTGACGATCGGCTCCATATCGTCTCTGAGTTCCACCCCTGCCTTGAGCATGTCCATCGCTTCCCCCAGACTGTCCAGGTTGGTGACGACTTTTCTGAGCAGGATGGTCAGTTCATCGACGTGAAACTCACCCTCGAGATCGTTGAAAAAGTTGATGGTGGAAGGATAAACCTGTTTGACCACCGGCATCATGTCGCTTTTCAGCTCCATCCCGGCTTTGAAGGTATCCACCAGATCGTTGAGCTCGTCCAGGCTGGTCAGCACATTCTTGGCCAGATGAACCGCCTTTTCCTTGGCGTAATCGTCTTCGAAATCCGACAGAAAGTCGACCAGACCAGGCCGGGTCAGTTTCACGACCGGCTCGAGGTCCTGTTTTAGTTCCTGCACGACATCCGCTTTGAGGGACTGCATTTCAGCAGAGAGTTTGTCCAGCTTCTCAAGAATCAGGGCTTCATTCATTGTCTATACCCGCCTGTGGTTGGTTCTCCAGAATCAATGGTTGCAGTTCAGGACCGGCTGATCAGGGGCATTGCCAGTCGACTGAATAATTAACGGCAGCAAAGATGCCTTGTACTACAAATGTCAGTCCTACTTTGTGCCGTATTTTTTTGCTTTGTCAAGAATATTCCTCATTGTGGTACTAAAAAGATTAGTAATTTTGGCACTTTATTTTGCTAGGACCGAATAAAAAAACTCTACTACTACAAAGTGTTACAGGTGGACCCGATCAATATGAGCGGTGCGCGGCAGATTTGGGCGCACCGCCTCGTGAGCATGCAAAGCACTGCGTTTTGATTGAAGTGGTTGTTCCAATCCTTGAACCAGGCAGGCTTTATATGCTAACGTGAAAGGCGCTGCCCGGGTTTGGGGCAGGCCGAAATTCAAGTTCACGAGGTGGGTAATGAACAGGCGTCGGTTTCTGAAGCAGGTAATGTTGTACAGTGCGGGGCTGAGTGCGTCGGTGCCGCTGTTTCGCATCGAGGAGGTGGTCTCTGCGCCAATCCCCATGGCCGATGTGGCACGGGTTACGGGATCGGATTACCCGGCCTTGGTGAGGAAGACCATCGATCTTCTTGGCGGGATGACCGCTTTTGTCAATTCCGGCGACCGCGTGGTGATCAAGCCCAATATTGGCTGGGACCGCAGGCCTGAACAGGCTGCCACCACCCACCCGCTGGTGGTCGTAACCTTGATCGAACTGGCGCTTGAAGCCGGTGCCGCCGAAGTGGCGGTGTTCGATTACACCTGCAATGAAAAGCGGCGCTGCTACAACAGCAGCGGCATGACCGAGGCGATCGCCTCGCTGGATGAGAGCCGGGTAAAGCTGTCCCATATCGACAACAGAAAATTTGTCCCGGTCAAGATTGCCCGGGGAAAAGCCCTGAAAGAATGGCAGATTTACCAGGACGCCCTGCAGGCCGACTGCTACATCAACGTGCCGGTGGCCAAGCATCATGGCCTGAGCCGCCTGACTCTGGGCCTGAAAAATTCGATGGGTGTGATCGGCGGCAACCGCGGCCGGCTGCATCACAATCTGGGGCAGAACCTGGCCGACCTGGCCACCGTGATCAAGCCGTCGCTGACCGTGGTCGATGCCACCCGCATCCTGCTCGATAACGGGCCGCAGGGCGGTTCCCTTGAAGATGTCAAAATACTCGATACCCTGCTGGCCTCGACGGACCCAGTGGCTGCCGATGCACTGGCGACGACGCTGTTCGGACTGCAGCCTGGCGACATCGCATCCACCGTGGCGGCCCACGAAATGGGGCTCGGTCAGATGGATCCGGCCCGAATGCGCCTGCTGGAGGGTGCCTTGTGAGCCGGTCGCCCGGAACTGCGGTAAAATACCGTTATCGGGTGCTGAGACTGGCCCGGATTCTCGTTCAGTTCTGTTTTCTGCTGTCCTTCTTCTTTCTCTTTGTCAAGACCGACTATACCGGCTCAGATTCGCTCCAGTATGCGGTCAATATCCTGTTTCGCCTCGATCCGCTGCTGGCCGTGACCACGATGCTGGCCGTCAAGACATTGATCGCTCTGATGCTGCCGGCACTGCTGGTGGCAGCCGCCAGCCTGGTGGTCGGCCGGGCCTTCTGCGGCTGGTTCTGTCCGCTGGGCAGCCTGCTCGATTTTTTTCATTTTCTGATCAGGCCCCGCAGGGTAAGCCGTGAACGGGGTTCCGCCGATCCTGCCAAAGTTGTGCTGATCGTGCTGCTGGTCTCGGCTCTGTTCGGGGTTGCGCTGACCGGTTATATCGATCCGTTCTCGATTCTGGTGCGCGGCCTGTCCCAGGCTCTCTATCCGGGAATGCATTATGTATCGGTGTCTTTTTTTACCTGGACCTACCAGCAGGCCCCGGCCGGAGTCAACGCGATAACCGAGCCGCTTTATGAAGTAATGCAGCAGACGATTCTTCCGGCTGACCAGAAATACTATCAGTTTGGGCTGGTGAGCCTGCTGATCCTGGGCCTGGTATTTCTGGCCGAATTCTATCGCCGCCGATTTTTCTGCCGCTCGATCTGCCCCCTCGGCGCGCTGCTGGGCTGGATTTCCCGCCTGGGTCTGCTCAGGATAGACGGCGGCACGGATGCCTGCGGCCGCTGTCGCCGGTGTATTTCCATCTGTCGAACCGGTGCAATCGCACCAGATCGAATCATCGAATCTGAACGGTGCATACTCTGTATGGATTGCTTTCAGGACTGCCCCCGGCAAGTTATCTCGTTTGGAGGCGCGCTTCCGGCCTCGCGCGGGCTGGGAGTATCCCTGTCACGCAGACGCTTTATCGGTGCGGCACTGTCCGGCCTGGTATTGCCGTCGGTGCTTGGCACCCGTACGCTGGCCAAAAGAGCTGACCCCGCCCTGATCAGGCCGCCGGGCGCGCTTGCAGAAACCGAATTTCTGCGCCGCTGTGTGCGCTGCGGCCAGTGCATGCAGGTCTGCATTACCAACGCGCTGCAGCCGGATCTATTCTTAGGCGGCATCGAGGCACTGTTTTCACCTGTGCTGGTTGCCCGCACCGGCTATTGCGAATTCAACTGCACCCTCTGCGGTCAGCTCTGCCCGACTGGAGCAATCCAGTCCCTCAGCCTCGAGTACAAGCAGCAGCTCAAGATCGGCCACGCCTGGTTCGACAAGAATTTCTGCCTGCCCTACGCCAAATCGATTGCCTGCATCGTTTGTGAGGAGCACTGTCCGACCCCGGAAAAAGCGATTCGGTTCAAAAGCGTAGAAGTAAAAGACGAGCAGGGGGTCAGCAAAATCATCCGGCAGCCCTTTATCGTCGATGAACTCTGCATCGGCTGCGGCATCTGTGAGACTAAATGTCCATTGCCCGGCCGCAGCGCTATTTTCGTGACCAGCGACGGTGAGCACAGGCATCCGGACAACCGCTTGCCGACAAACCCTGCAAACGGTTTCGGCGCATACGGTGGTTGAGATCTGCGCAGAGCTCCTCACCACTTCACATTTGAGCGGTGCAATACAGGCTGCCTAACCCCCTCAATTGGCCTGTTTCCCCTTTATTTGAGACCCGGATCGACCTATAATTAAGACAGGAACGTGCGGTAAGCGCCGCATCATCGCAGTTCTAACTGTCCATCTTCAGCAGGGACCAGGAGGATCGATGAATAACGCACATCCTGACCATCATATGAACTTTGAATCCTGCCCAAATCTCGATGACCTGGACCGGGTGGCCATCAGTGTAAAATCGCACCATCTACTGCATCAGCTACTTTCGGAAAACCCGGAACTTGAGCGAATCATGCAGTATGCCAAGACCGAGATCGAGGCGCTGCTTGGAGTCCGCACCTGGGTATTGGAAGCACTTGAAAAAAACGAGCGGGCAGCGGCCTTTTACCGGGCAGAGATCGGGGGTGAAAATCCGCATCATGTTCTGCGCTGGCAGGACCTGGGGGCGATTCGACTGCTCGACTACATCGACCATGCAGGGATGACTTACCAGGATCAGAACCTGCGCGGCAAAGCGGCAATCAATAACCCAATCAAGATGATCTGGCTGGCGGTCAACCACGGCACCGGGGGCGCGAAAGAGATGTTTTTCGAGGATATGATCCACCTGTTCCGCCAGTTCAGGGCCAAGCAGCGGCCCGAGCCGGTGGCGCGCGAGCAGCTTGAGCGGTGGATGGCCCGGTTTCCGTCGGGGCTCGATCCGCGCATCGTCAAGTTGCGCGAGGAGAACCGGGATCGGATCATACGGCTGATTATCGAGCAAATTGACAGCGGGCGCATTGTTTCGCCACGATACCGGTTCAAGCCCGACATGTCAGAGGAGCAGAAATACCTGCAGGTCCTTGAATGGTGGGACGATTATCGGTTTCATCTCAGATTCGCGGTACGCTCAGCCGAGCTGCTCAACCAAATGCTTGATAACTCACTGGACCCGGACACCATGGAGATTCTCTTCCAGGCTGAACGGGCCGGCATACCGATTTTCGTGAATCCATATTATTTGTCACTGCTGCATGTCAGGGTACCCTATTTTGCCATTGGCGCCGACCTGGCCATCAGGCATTACGTGATCTACAGCAGGCAGCTGGTCGAGGAATTCGGCCATATTGTAGCCTGGGAAAAGGAGGACCTGGTTGAACCGGGTAAACCAAACGCCGCCGGCTGGCTGCTGCCCAATGATCACAACATCCATCGCCGCTACCCGGAGGTCGCCATCCTCATACCCGATACCGCCGGTCGGGCCTGCGGCGGGCTGTGCGCCTCGTGTCAGCGCATGTACTCGTTCCAGAAAGGCCAGCTCAATTTCAACCTGGAAAAACTAAAACCCGATACGTGTTGGTCGGCGCGGCTGCGGGAGCTGCTTGACTACTTCGAAAACGACACCCAGTTGCGCGATATCCTGATTACCGGCGGAGATGCGCTGATGAGCACCGATACGTCCCTGGAACAAGTCCTCGACGGGGTGGTGCGGATGGCCGAGCGTAAAAGAGCGGCCAACAAACATCGCGGAGCGCATGAAAAATACGCCGAAATTATCCGGATCCGCCTCGGCACCAGGCTGCCGATCTATCTGCCCCAGCGCATAAACGACCGCCTGCTGGATCTGTTGAAACGAATCCGCAGACAGGCCGAAACAGCCGGGGTTCGGCAGTTCATTATCCAGACCCACTTTGAATCGCCGATGGAAATTACGCCTGAGGCGAAGCGGGCAATAAAGGGTCTGCTCGAGGCGGGCTGGTTTGTCACTAACCAGCACGTATTCACCACCGCTGCCTCAAGGCGGGGACATAACGCCAAACTGCGCAGGGATCTCGGGCAGATCGGCGTGCTGCCTTATTACACTTTCAGCGTCAAAGGCTATATGGAGAACAGCCATAATTTCGCAACCAATGGCCGCCTGGTCCAGGAGCAGATGGAGGAAAAGTGCTTCGGTGCTATGTCCAAAGAGGCCGGGCATACTTTACGCCGCTGTGTGGAGAGCGGTGGGGATGTCGAGGCCTGTATCGAGACGATTCAAAATGAAGAGCACCTGCCGTTTCTGGCCACCGACCGTTCCGTGCAGAATCTGCCCGGAATCGGCAAAAGCCTGAGCTTCCGGGTGATCGGTATTACCCGCTACGGCCGGCGGATTCTGCAGTTCGACCATGACCAGACCAGAGTCCACAGCCCGTTTATTGAAAAGACGGGCAAAATCATCGTGATAGAATCTAAGTCGGTAAGCGAGTATCTGGCCCAGTTGTCGGCTCTGGGCGAAGACCCGCAGCACTACCGGGGATTGTTCGGCTACTCCATCGGTGTCACCGAGTCGCGGCAGCCGATTTATGAATACCCGCTCTACGATTTCATACCCACCCAGAAGATGGCCAATCTGGCCGAGCTGTCTCAGACCATCAGCAGATAGATGCCAAATACAGCGACAAACGCGCCGGCAATCGCCCTTGGGGAAACTTGTTCCTTGTGGATAAAGCGGGCAAAGGGCAGGATGAAAATCGGCACCAGAGACAAAAAAGTGGCAGCCACACCCACCGTCAGGTAGTGCAGGATCAACAAGGACAGGGATACCCCCAGGAAGGGGCCGACCACGGCGCCAGCCAGGGTCTGGCCGACCGCCCGGTGATCCGTGAACGCCCGTCTCAGATGAGTCCATTTACCGGTTGCGGTGAAGTAGAGGCACAAGCAGATAAAGGCGGCAATGACCCGGATCTGGGTGGAAGCGAACGGTTCGAGATAGCCCGCTTCGGTCTGCATGCCGACCTTGCTCAGCAGATAACCGACCGCCTGCCCGAGCATTGCCAGAATGGAGAAGACCACACCCTTCAATGATGCCTTGCGAAACTGCAGACCGCGTGAGGACTTCCCGGCCGGGGCTTTTTCCAGGATCACCAGGCAGACGCCGCTGAGCGTGATAAAAATTCCCAGCCATTGGCTCATCTGATACTGCTCGCCCAGCACCAGCCAGCCGATCACCGCGGCGCTCGGAGCGGCCAGGCTGTAGATCAGCATCGCCAGCCGGGGCCCGATTTCCACCAGGGCTTTAAACAAGAAAATGTCACCGATAAAAAAACCGATAATTCCCGACAGACTCAGATAAAGCCAGGCATGCAGTCCGAAATCAGTGGGCACCGCGGCTCCGCCACGGTACATCAGCAGCAGGCTGAAGAGCAGCAGGGCGGCACCGATTCTGATGATATTGACTGCTGCCGAGCCGATCCGCCGTGAGGCCGCTTCGAAGAATTGTACGCTGATGCTCCAGCACAATACCGTAACCAGGGCCAGCAGTTCACCGGTAAATGGCACAGAGGTAAGGCTGAAGAGAATGGGCACGATGTGTTTTTCCTGGCAAAGGTGAAGAGGTCGACGCCTGGTACATAGAGGGTTGCCTGGTAAAATTCAAGCAAAATGTTGCTCCGCCGGACCGCGCTCAGCGTCCAGGATACCTGTAGTAGTAATAGTAATTATTATTGACAGGCCCGGGCCACCTCGCTATAATTCGGCCGTTTTATGAAGCTGAATCGGGGCGTTGCCGCCTTTATCCGATTGCTGTATATTCTCTTCAATGTTATGTCAGGCGGCTGTCCTGTCGGGGTAATGAACTACAAGAACGGATGACGAAACAGATGGCATCATATCCGACCAGGATATATCGGTTCTACCGGGAAGGGTTCAGGTCGATGACCCTGGGCAGAACGCTGTGGAAGGTGATAATCATCAAGCTGATTATCATGTTCGGTGTACTCAAGCTGTTTTTCTTTCCCGATTTTCTCAAGACAAATTTTTCAACAGATGAGCAGCGGGCAGACTACGTGATGGAGCAGATCACCAGGCCCGCTCAAAAGAGCAATTAAAGGAGGAGTTATGGGCGAGATAGATCTGGGCCTGGTCAACTGGTCGCGGGCTCAGTTTGCGTTGACCGCGATGTATCACTGGCTGTTTGTGCCATTGACCCTGGGTTTGTCGTTTTTATGTGCATTCTACGAGTCGATCTATGTAAAAACCGGCAACGAAGAATGGAAAAACCTGACCAAATTCTGGATGACGCTGTTCGGCATCAACTTTGCAATCGGCGTGGCCACCGGCATCATCCTCGAGTTCGAGTTCGGCACCAACTGGTCCAACTACTCCTGGATGGTCGGTGATATCTTCGGGGCGCCGCTGGCGGTTGAAGGCATCGTGGCTTTCTTCCTGGAGGCGACCTTTTTCGCGGTGATGTTCTTTGGCTGGGATCGGGTTTCCAAAGGCTTTCATCTTTTTTCCACCTGGATGGTGGCCGTCGGCTCGAACCTCTCGGCGCTGTGGATTCTGGTGGCCAACGGCTGGATGCAGAACCCGGTAGGCATGGCTTTCAATCCGGAGACGGTGCGTTTCGAGATGCAGAATTTCTGGGAGGTGCTGTTCTCCCCGGTGGCGATTGCCAAGTTCACCCACACCACCAGCTCCAGCTTTCTGGTTGCGGTAATGTTCGTGATTGCGATTTCGTCTTATTATCTGCTCAAGCGGCGGCATGTTGAAATGGCCAAACGCTCGATTCTGGTGGCTTCGGTTTTCGGTCTGATCTCCTTTTTTTATGTTGGCCTGACCGGCGATGAGTCCGCCTTTACCAATGCCTCGACCCAGCCCATGAAACTGGCCGCCTATGAGGGGCTGTTCGAAGGGGAGGAAGGCGCAGCCCTGGTTGCCTTTGGCATTTTGAATCCGGAGAAAAGGCCGGGCGACGATAACGACGCTTTTCTCTTCAAAATTAAGATTCCCTACATGCTTTCACTTTTAGCCAACCGCTCCCTTGAGTTCGTGCCGGGCATCAACGACCTGACCTTCGGCAATGAGGCCCGGGGCATTGTCGGCATCGACAAGAAGATCGAGCGCGGCAACATTGCGCTGGCCGATCTGAGCGCCTACAAGGATGCCAAGAAGCAGGGAGACAGCGGTGGGGCTGAAATGTCGCTGGCCAGGTTCAAGGAAAATCAGGATTATCTCGGTTACGCCTACCTGAACGAGGCAGAGGATGCGGTTCCGTCGGTGCCAATCACCTTCTACTCCTTTCATATCATGGTATTTCTGGCGCTTTACTTCGGTTTTATCTGCATTGCCTTTCTGGTATACGGCATCAAGGATACCATCGAGCAGAAGCGCTGGCTGCTGCCGCTGGGTGTACTGTCATTTTTCCTGGCCATGATCGCCAGCCAGGCCGGCTGGATAGTTGCCGAACTCGGCCGCCAGCCCTGGGCCATTCAGGATATGCTGCCCGTCGGCGCGGCCACCAGCAACCTGGCCAAGGGCAATGTGATGACAACTTTCTGGATGTTTGCCATACTCTTTACCCTGCTGCTGCTGGCGGAAATAAAGATCATGCTCAACCAGATCAAAAAAGGACCGGAGGGTGTATAAATGATTGGCAGCTTGGATACTGCACTTCTGCAGCAGATCTGGTGGATACTTGTGGCCGTCGTCGGTTCGCTGTTTCTCTTCCTGACCTTTGTCCAGGGAGGGCAGACCCTGCTCTGGCAGGTTGCCAAAACGGATACTGAAAAATCCCTGGTAATCAACTCGCTGGGACGCAAGTGGGAACTAACTTTCACCACCCTGGTGCTGTTCGGCGGGGCGCTCTTCGCCGCGTTTCCGAAATTTTATGCGACCAGTTTCGGCGGCGCCTACTGGGTGTGGATTCTGATTCTGTTCACCTTTATCGTGCAGGCGGTGAGTTACGAGTTCCGAAAGAAACCGAACAACCTGCTGGGCGCCCGGGTCTATGAGCTGTTTCTGTTCATCAACGGTTCGGTCGGCATCCTGTTGATCGGCGCCGCGGTCGGCACCTTTTTCACCGGCTCCAATTTCGTGCTGAACCAGTTCAACCAGGTAACCTGGACCAATCCGCTGCGCGGCCTTGAGGCGGCTTTTTCGCTGTTCAATCTGTCGCTGGGGCTGTTTCTGGTGTTCAACGCCCGGGTGCTCGGGGCGATGTATCTGGTCAACTCCATCGACTTCTCGGTGGCTCCGGATCTCGAGCAGCGGCTGCGCCGGGCCTGTCTGGTCAATCTGGTCTGCGCGCTGCCGTTTCTGCTCTACGTACTGGGCGCCCTCCTGCTGATGCAGGGCTTCGGCTTTGACGAAAACGGCACGGTATCGATGGTTGCCGGCAAATACCTGGGCAACCTGCTGGCCATGCCGGCGGTGCTGGTACTGCTGCTGGCCGGGCTGATACTGGTGGTATGGGGCGTTATTCTGACCGGTATCCTCAGCGGCACCAGAGGCATCTGGTTCGGCGGTCTGGGCACGGTGCTGGTCGGCCTGGCGGTGTTTTTTACCGCAGGATTCAACAATACGCCATTCTATCCGTCCAAAACGGACCTGCAGTCGAGCCTGAGTATCTACAACGCCTCATCGAGCCATTATACGCTGACGGCGATGACCTATGTGGCGCTGGTAATCCCCTTTGTTCTGGGATATATCGCCTACGTCTGGTACCTGATGGACAACAGGAAGATCGGCGCTGAAGATATCAATGATTCAAAAGCATATTAACCGCAGCTCGCAAAATCGGCAGGAGGATCGCACATGGTTGCTTTTCTGTTAGTTTCATGGATTGCACTGATCTATGTCTCATATAAAGTTTCACTACGGGTACTGGACAAGGCGGGGAAAATGTAGCGCCGTCCAGACCGCATAAGCAAGTAAGGCAGCGGGAAGACCTGAGACGGTCTTCCCGTTTGCTTTTTTGTGGTTACATTTAAATGTTGTTGCAGTAAATAGGTGGTTTCAATAGACAGTGCTGATGTATCCAAGCAGAATTCATACAACACAGGGGTGCCTGAACCGATCAGGCAGACAAGGAGTACAAGATGGGACAAAATCTGTTTAACAAGGTATGGGATTTACATAAGGTGGCGTCGTTGTCCGAGACCCGGGACCAACTCTTTATCGGGCTTCACCTGGTGCATGAAGTGACCTCTCCCCAGGCCTTCCAGGCTCTGCGGGAACGCGGTTTGCCGGTCAAATACCGGGACCGTACGGTGGCCACGGTGGATCATATCGTGCCGACCCAGCATCAGCTCATCAGACCCTACCGTGATGATCTCGCCGAACAGATGCTGCAGGCCATCGAGAAGAACACCAAGGAATTCAACATTCGCTTCTTCGGTCTGGACTCCGATTCCCAGGGCATCGTCCATATCATCGGGCCGGAGCACGGCCTGACCCAGCCGGGCATCACCATCGCCTGCGGGGATTCCCATACCTCAACCCACGGCGCTTTTGGCGCTATTGCGTTTGGCGTAGGCACCTCCCAGGTACGCGACGTGCTGGCCACCCAGACCCTTGCCTTCGAGCGCCTGAAGGTGCGCAAAATCGAGGTGAACGGGACGCTGGGCGCGGGGGTGTTCGCCAAGGATATCATCTTGAAAATCATCGCCGAACTGGGCGTCATGGGCGGTATCGGCTATGCCTATGAATATGGCGGCCCGGTGATCCACGGATTGTCCATGGAAGAGCGCATGACCATCTGCAATATGAGTATCGAAGGCGGCGCCCGGGCGGGCTACGTCAACCCCGACCAGATCACTTTCGACTATCTCGAGGGGCGGCCCTTTACGCCTTCAGGTGCGCAGTTCGCCGAAGCCGTAAGCCGCTGGAAATCCCTGGCTTCGGACCCGGATGCTGCCTACGACGATGTCTTCAAGCTGGATGTAACCGGTCTCAGCCCGATGGTAACCTGGGGCATCACGCCCGGTCAGGGAATCGAGGTGGATCAGCACTTGCCGCGCCTTGAAGATCTGGATGACAAAGAGGTCGAAATTGCCGAAAAAGCTTATCAGCATATGGGTTTTAAAGAGGGGCAGAAGATAGAAGGCGAAAAGATCGATGTGGCCTTTATTGGTTCCTGTACCAACGGCCGGCTTTCCGATTTCAGGGCGGCTGCGGAGGTGGTCAGAGGCAGAAAGGTTGCAGCTCACGTCAGGGCCCTGGCCGTTCCCGGTTCGCGCAAGGTCAAGCAGCAGGCCGAGGAGGAAGGGCTCGACCGGATTTTCACCGAGGCCGGATTCGAATGGCGTGAAGCCGGTTGTTCCATGTGCCTGGCGATGAACCCGGATAAATTGTCAGGCCGACAGCTCAGCGCCAGCTCGTCGAACCGCAATTTCATCGGCAGACAGGGCTCGTCCCAGGGACGCACCCTGCTGATGAGCCCGGCCATGGTCGCCGCTGCCGCCGTTGAGGGCGCGGTTGCCGACGTCAGAAAATTTATCTAGAGGGAACCACGAGATGAGCGTTAATCCAGCAGTCATAAAACAGATCCAGGGACGGGCAATTCCAGTTCGCGGCAATGACATAGACACCGATCGTATTATTCCGGCCAGATATCTGCGCAGCGTGACCTTTGAAGGACTCGGGGAAGAAGTCTTCAAGGACGAGCGTTTCAACGACGATGGCTCAGCCAAGCCACACCCATTCAACGAGGAGCGCTATCAGGGGGCGACGATCCTGATCGTGGGCCGCAATTTCGGCTGCGGGTCGAGCCGCGAGCATGCGCCCCAGGCAATCATGCGCTTTGGTATCAAGGCCATTGTCGGTGAGTCGTTTGGTGAGATATTCGCCGGCAACTGCACAAGCCTGGGTATCCCGGTGTGCACTGCCGAAGAATCGAGCCTTGGCGAGCTGCGGAAACTGGTCGAAGAAGACCCGCAGCTCAAATTTCTGCTCGATCTCGAAGCGAAGCAGATCTCATTTGCAGACCGAACCATTGCAGTCGAGATGAACCCCTCCGCCCGCACGGCGCTGCTTGGCGGTACCTGGAATACGCTGGATGAGCTGCTGCAGAATGAGGCGGCCATCGAGGCGGTGCATCAGAAGCTGCCCAGCTTCGAGCTGGGCTGATCTCGTCCCGGCTCGGTTGAGCGCTCAGAGCAGTCTGCCGACTACCAGCCAGATCAGCTGCAGGCAGATCAGGGCATAGATGCCGGCCATCACGTCATCCATCATGATACCGAGGCCGCCGTGCATGTGGCTGTCGAACCAGGATACCGGGAAGGGTTTGGTAATATCGAACAGCCTGAACAGCAAAAAGCCGAGAATCCAGGCAAGTGGATGGTTCGGTGCCAGGGTGAGGGTGACGAACATGCCCATGATCTCGTCAATGACGATGCAGCCGGCGTCGGGGGTGTCCAATAGTTTTTCGGTGGAGCCGGCTGTCAAAAAACCGACAACGAAGATTCCCGCCAGTACGATCAGATAATTTCCCAGACTGAGGCCCCGGCAGAAATACCAGGGCAGCAGCGCAAAAGCTGAACCCCAGGTACCCGGTGCCGCCGGCATTGTACCGCTGTAGAGGCCGGTGGCGACGGCCTTGATAAGCCGGTCCATGTTCAGCTTTCTCCTGATTTTTTCAACACTTCGCGATAGACCATTTCTAGCGGCACGTTCTGACGCAGCGCCATCTCCCGGCACGCTTCATATTCCGGATACACTCTTGTCCCTGCGGGGGTTTCAACCTGCTTGGCCTGGATTGGCCCCCAGGTGGTCTCGACGCTGATCATTTGGCGGGGCAGGGTCAGGCGCTGCTCTGAGTGAAAGCGCAGGCCGATGGCCGAGGTTTCAGAAAGGATCAGCTCCTTGAGCGGCTGGCCCTGGTGCGGCCGGCAGATCACCGTCAGACGAAAACCGGGTCTGCCTTTTTTCATCTGAATCGAGGTCAGGCTGACATCGAGAGCCCCACTATCGAACAAGCGGGTGCAGAGATACTCAAACCCTTCCGGGTTCCAGTCGTCCAGGTGCGTTTCGATCACTTCCACCTGCTGGGCCTCTGCGGCGGCCTCGGCACGGCCGCATATCAGCCTGAGCAGATTCGGTCGAGCCTCGGTGGAGGGGGTGTCCCCGGCGCCGTAGCCGGTCCGGGTAATTGTCATCGGCGGCAGCGGACCGAAATCATCGACCAGCTCAGCCACCAGGGCCGCACCGGTCGGCGTCACCAGTTCATGGTCCGCTTCGATGCCAACCACAGCAATACCCTCCAGCAGTTCACAGACCGCCGGGGCCGGCAACGGCAGATTGCCGTGGGCGCAGCGCACAAAGCCGCGGCCCAGGGGCAGCGGCGAGCAGGTAAGGGTCTTCAGGCCGAGCAGGTGCAGCCCCGCCACGCTGCCGACCACGTCGATGATCGTATCCAGCGCCCCGACTTCATGAAAATGAATGTGCTCAATTGCCCGGTCGTGAACCTTTGCCTCGGCCCGGGCCAGCCTGGTGAAGACCGCCAGTGATTTCTCGATGATGGATTGGTCGAGGCTGCTTTTCTCGAGTAGCTCAGTGATATCGGCTAGATTTCTGAAACGTTGTTCGGTTTGGGAGCTGATCCTGATCGAGACGGCTGAAATGGCCTGAGAATTTTGTCGGGAGATGTTCAGATCGAATGGATCAAGATCCAGCCCAGCCAGCACGCCGCGCAGTGCTGCTTCATCCAGACCGCTGTCGACCAGGGCGCCGAGCAGCATGTCGCCGCTGATGCCGGAAAAGCAGTCGAGATAGCCACTATTGGCGGTGAGCGTCATGGTCGTTGCTGCTCAAGGCCGAGGTTGCAGCCCGCATCGAGCGGCCAGCCGTTGAGAAAGTCGGCAACACTCATGCGCCGCTTGCCTTCCGCCTTGATTTCCCGGATCAGCAGGCAGGATCCCCCGGTGGCGATGAGCAAACCTTCCCGGTCTGCCCGCAGCAGGGTGCCCGGCCGCCGGCTGGTACTCTGGTAGACGACTTCGGGCTTGAAGAGCTGGAGTTTCCTGCCTTCAAGATAACAATATGCGGTGGGCCAGGGATCCAGCCCCCTGATCAGGCAGTCGATCTCTGCAGCCGATTTGTGCCAGTCGATCAGGCCGTCTTCTTTTCTGAGCATCGGGGCGCTGGTGGCCAGCGCGTCGTCCTGCTGCATCATCGCCAGGCCGCCCTGGCCGATCATGTCGATGGTATCCATCAAGGTTTGGCTGCCGAGCCTGGCAATCTTCTCAAACAGCGTACCGGCGGTCTCGTCCGCAGCCGGAGCGATGGCCGATTTCATCAGGATATCACCGGTGTCCATGCCCTTGTCCATCTGCATGATGGTGACCCCGACTTCGGGGTCACCCTTGATGATCGACCACTGGATCGGGGCCGCCCCGCGGTGCCGGGGCAGAAGCGAACCGTGCACATTGATGCAGCCGTGCCTGGGCAGGGTAAGAATGGCTTCGGGCAGGATCTTGCCATAGGCGGCAACAACGATGATATCGGGCCGGTAATCGTTGAGCACGGAGATGAACTCCTCCGAGCGAATTGCAGCAGGCTGATGGCAGTCGATCTGATGCTGTTGGGCCAGGATTTTCACCGGGGGAGGGATCAGCTGGCGGCTCCTGCCTTTGGGCCGGTCGGGCTGGGTGACAACCGCGACCAGTTCATCGGGGCCCTGAATCAGCGCTTCAAGCGAAGGGACCGCGAACTCGGGGGTTCCCATGAAAATGATACGAAAGAGATCCCTGCTCATGCGGCGCTCTGCTCCAGAGCCAGCATCTTTTTTCGTTTTTTCTTGTAGAGATTGCGTTTCAGTGGACTGAGATGGTCGATGAAGAGGACGCCGTCGAGGTGATCGATCTCGTGTTGGAGAACCACCGCAAAACGATCTTCGGCCGCTATCTCTCGTTCATTTCCTTGCGGGTCGCGAAAGCGGACGGTGACTTTTTTGAAGCGCTCGACCTGGGCGGTCAGTTCGGGTACGCTCAGACAGCCCTCCTCGTCGAGCTGATTGCCTTCATGGGCGACGATCTCGGGGTTGACCAGGGCCAGGTACTGATGCTCTTCCCCGGGGACGGTCGTGTCAACCACGATCAGCCGCACCGATTGGGCCACCTGGGGTGCGGCCAGGCCGATACCGGGTGCGTCGTACATGGTTTCGGCCATGTCTTCGATCAGTTCGAGCAACTTCTCGTCGAAAGTCTCAACCTCGGTTGCCCTGCGCCTCAGAAGTGGTTCGGGATATTCTATGATTTTTCTCAATGCCATGATTTTTCTCGCAACACGGGTAATTCTCGCAATTTCCGGTGATCTGGTTAGAATTGCGCGTAGCAGTATAAGGCGATGATACCACAGTAAAACCGCTGGGCCAACGATGAACAGGCTGCCGGCGCAGTATAAAAGCCTGCTCTTTTTTCGTTGAACGGGTAAACATGCCATCATTACGGGCAGCCCGCGCCAAAGGGCCCCGCAAACACAGCTATATTATGAACATCCTTTTTCCGATTGCAAGTTACCTGATTGGCGCTATCCCTTTCGGACTCATGGTCGGCAGGCTCGCCGGCATTGACGTGCGGTTGTCGGGCAGCGGCAATATCGGGGCCACCAATGTGGCGCGTCTGCTCGGTAAAAAGTTCGGGGTTGTCACCCTCGTACTCGACTGCCTGAAAGGCTTTCTGCCAATATATCTGGCCTCCAGGCTGCTGCCGGAAAGCCCGTATCGGGAGATTGTCCTGCTGCTCTGCGGAATCATGGCGGTGGTTGGCCACATGTTTCCGCTCTATCTCGGTTTCAAGGGCGGCAAGGGGGTGGCGACCGGCCTTGGTGTGTTTCTCTTTCTCTCGCCGGCGGCAATCGGCATCAGCCTGCTGGTCTTTGTCGCAGCCGTGGGGCTGTCGGGCTTCGTCTCCGTCGGATCTCTATTGGCCTCGGGGTTGTTTCCTCTCTGGCTCTGGCTGCTGGGACAACCCGCAGCATCGATTGCGACCGGTGCGGTTATCGCGCTGCTGATCTGGATCAAGCACCAGGAAAACATCGCCCGGCTCATTCGCGGGCAGGAAAAAAGCTGGAAAAAGAAATAACGCTCTTTTATCCGACACTGGTATGGCGGTGAATTATGGCGATTGATATCAGAATGAAAATCCAGGAGGTTTCCACCGAAAAAACGAGGCCCGATGGCAGTATCTATCGATCACTTTCCTATGCCCAGCAGGCCGAACTGGCCCAAAGTGGCGAACTGAGCCAGCGCCGGATTCAACTGCTTGCCCTGGAGCAGGGCATCGTCCCCGAGTGCTATGCCAGAAATCAGAAACGTCTGTCGAACGCAGACCAGATCAAGCTCCTGCAGACCCGTGTTGCAATAGTTGGACTGGGCGGCCTGGGGGGCACCGTGACTGAGATTCTGGCCCGG
>CAWGPM010000017.1:0-58439 GCA_963824415.1 uncultured delta proteobacterium | reverse complement strand
ATCAGGAACACCTACGGCAACGTTGAAGACAAAATTGATAATGTTCGTTTTGGCAATGTTGAGTTCAATACTCAATCGCAAGAACTATATAAATTTACAACTAAGCATGTGACATATGATTCGTAGATAAATAAAGAAAATCTTATCCCAATTATTCCCCCGGTTTATAAAGCCTCATCTCGAGTATTTACTAATTAATTCTTCGTTACGCTCTGTTACTTCCTTTTCTACATCTTTGACGAAAGATATATATGCTTCTGCAACAGGGGATAGGGTCCTGTCCTTCATGTACATGAAACCGTAATTGAGTGTCATCCACGGTTCAAAGATGGGGATCACCGATAGCAGGCCTGCCTCCAACTCATACCTGATCTGATAAGGAGTTGCTCCACTGATAGCGTTGCTTTTCAATACCAGTTCTTTTGCCAGGACTATGTCTTGGAGTTCTATTGAAGGAACCGCATGATCTGTATGTTCAACCGGAAATAACCTGCACGGAACAATTGGGCTCAAACGGGCTGGCAGCCTTATAAAGACAGATGGATAGTCCGCAAGGTCCTGCTTCTTGATGATTCTTTTTTTCAAGAGCGGGTGTTCTGATCGGCAGTAGAAGAAAAACTTGTGCTTATTTAAAGCTTCTACTTCAAGATGTTTATTCGTGGAGGCAATACTTATTTCAGCTATTCCAAGATCAACATCGTGGTTTTCAACCAGTTTTTCAACGCTTTGCCAATCAGCGACCGTTATGCTGCACCTGATATCCGGATAGTGTTCAATCAAGTGAGCAAGCGCCGTGTGACAGGAGATTTCTGACGGGTATGGGCCGAGGGCTAGAGATAATTCACCGATATCAAGTCCCTTGCGCAACCGTATCTCGCGTTCAAGTTCTGAAATGGCGTCTATAACTTTCCCGCCATAGTTATATAAAAGCTCCCCATAGACGGTTGGGGTGACTCCGTGCGGGCTTCTGGAAAAAAGCTTTATCCCCAGCGACTGCTCCAGATTGGTAATACTTCTGGAAAATGCCGGCTCAGAAAGGTGGTGAGCCTTGGCGGCTTTTTTAAAACTGCCGTGTTCGAGGGCCGCCAAGGCGTGCATCAGTTGCTGACTTTTTATCATATTGCAAAAAAGGTTATACAGACCTTCGATAATTGCAATTGTTTTATCACAAAGTCACATTAAAGTTAACCTTTGACAATGGTATTTCTACCATTGTGTCCACTCAACCATATCGATAAGGAGAACCAAATGAATAGATCATTGAAAGGTTTCGCTGTGCTGTGTGCATTTGTGAGCCTGGTGCTTGGTGTCTCGGCATATGCAGCCGACAAGCCAAACATTTTAGTTATCTGGGGAGATGACGTAGGCCAGCAGAATATCAGCGCTTACCACAGGGGCATGATGGGCGGAACGACTCCGAACATCGACCGCATCGCCAACGAAGGGGCACTGTTTACCGATTCCTATGCCCAACAGAGCTGTACCGCTGGACGTGCGTCGTTTATACTCGGCCAGCATCCTTTCCGCACAGGCCTGTTGACCATTGGTATGCCTGGTGCGAAGCAGGGTATTCAAGATAAGGATCCAACTATCGCGGAGCTGCTAAAGAACCATGGCTATGTTTCCGGACAGTTTGGCAAGAACCACCTGGGTGATCGTGATGAGCATCTACCGACTGCCCATGGTTTCGACGAGTTTTTCGGTAATCTCTATCACCTGAATGCCGAAGAGGAGCCGGAAAGTGAATTTTATCCAAAGGATCCTGAATTTCACAAGAAGTTTGGTCCTCGTGGAGTGCTCCACACCTATGCCGACGGCAAAATCGAAGATACTGGCCCCTTGACCCGTAAACGTATGGAAACAGCAGACAACGAGTTTCTCACCGCCAGTCTCGATTTTATTGAACGGGCTCATGCGGCAGGCAAACCTTTCTTTGTCTGGCACAATTCCACTCGTATGCATGTCTGGACCCACCTGAGCGATAAATATAAGGGTAAGTCTGGTTACGGAATGTATGCAGATGGCATGATGGAACTTGATGATGGCGTTGGCGTACTGCTCGACAAACTTGATGAGTTGGGTATCGCCGATAACACCATCGTGATTTTCAGTACCGACAACGGTGCAGAGAAGTTCACCTGGCCTGACGGCGGTACAACGCCGTTTCGCGGTGAGAAAGGTACTACCTGGGAAGGTGGTTTCAGGGTGCCGATGATGGTTAAATGGCCGGGAGTCGTGAAGCCGGGTACGGTCATCAATGACATTTTCTCCCATGAAGACTGGATGCCGACCCTGCTGGCAGCAGCGGGTGAGCCGGATATCAAGGAAAAGCTTTTAACAGGTCACGAGGCCAACGGCAAGACCTTCAAGGCACATCTGGACGGTTATAACCAGATGGATCTGCTCTCGGGCAAAGGTCCAGGTCAAAGAAAGGAGATCTTCTACTTTGATGCAGGTAGCAACCTGAACGCGATACGTTACCTGGACTGGAAAGTCCATTTCACCATCATGGAAGGTGCGATCAATGAAGCCTATCGCAAATCACCGAGTTGGCCCTTGATCATCAATCTGAGAATGGATCCATACGAGGTGGGGCCGGATGCGGCACTCTATGTTCGTAATTTCTATGCAGATCAGATGTGGATGTTTGTCCCTGCCCAGGCTTTCGTTGCAAATTTCCTGGAGACTTTCAAGGAATTTCCGCCAACAGCGGGTGACTCCCTGAGCGTCGATGCTGTTTTGAGAAAGATGACAGCTGGAGCGAGCAGGCAGTAAAATTTTACTTACAATAAGAAGACGATCCGCTATGTATCTCTTGCAGATCGTCTTCTTATCCAACTATTTAATCCCCATTCTAATAACCTGCGTTTGCCAGAGCAAACCTTTAGGAAGATGACACCTTTATCAATTTGATTTACCCACCGGGCATGTAGAGCCCAGAGCTGATATCTGGGTGAAGATGCCTCCTGTTCAGGTTATTTAAACAACTCATCAGTTAATTTAACATTGCAATAACGAACATAATCAACGTTGTCTTCGATGCCGCCGTAGGTGGTTCATGTGAAGGTAAGATTTCCGGTAAGCCAGTGCTCGTCCTTGTCCAAACGTTAGGTTCAGAGGAACTGAGGTCAACATCAGGTTTTTTCCATGAAGCAGTTCACAGCAGTAAGGTAAACCCAGAGTGATCTATAAATTCAAACCTTAGGTCTGGCATGGTAAACCTCTAAAGACACTATCTATCCGAACACCTTTGGGGGTTGAATCATGTTTATTCCGCTTGGTGACGATAATTCCGACCGGAAGATCCGGCCAATCGTCAATTATGCCTTTATCGGCCTCAACCTGTTCGTATTTTTCTTCCTGCAGGGGATGGGAACAGACCTGTCGTTCACCTATTCGCTCTCTACAGTTCCTCAGGAAATACTCACGGGTGTGGACATTGTCACCCCGGAAAGCGTGGTCACCGATCAGGGTTCCGGCGAACGTTTCCTGGTTCCTGGACTAGGGGTAACGCCGATCTCGGTCTACCTGACCCTGCTGATCTCCATGTTCATGCACGGCGGTCTTATGCATTTGCTGGGCAACATGCTCTATCTCCACATTTTTGGTGATAACCTGGAAAACTTGATGGGGCACTTGCGCTATCTCATCTTCTATCTAACCTGCGGCATTATCGCCTCACTGGCACATGTCTTTACCAGTGCTGCCCTGGGCGCCAATCTGCTCATTCCCAGTCTGGGGGCATCTGGCGCGATTTCCGGAGTTCTGGGCGGTTATTTCCTGCTCTTTCCCAGACGACGAGTGCGCGTGATGATCTTTTATTTCGTCAGCGAAGTTCCGGCTTTGATCGCCATCGGCTTGTGGTTCGTATTCCAGTTGATCAGCTCAGTGAGCATGTTCAGCGGTGGTGAGGGTGGGGTGGCTTACGGAGCCCATATCGGAGGTTTTATCGCGGGGTTAATCCTGGTCAAATTTTTTCTGCTCGGCAAATAGATAAGCGGAAGATTGTCACTTCCGTAAACGTATAGTCAACCGCTCTTGCTCAACACGGATGTCTTCTACACCTTCAGCGAATACTTGCCAAAAACCCTCTTTACTGCCGAACTCTTTTACGAGGTCGAGATTTTTAATCCCACCAAGCCAGGCGTTTGGGATGGGTACACCCCAGAGACTGATGCCCTGCAGGGCTACCACCGGCCGAGCGTTGGCAAAACTCAAATTAAGCCCGGCTGCAACCTTGAGGGTTTTACCGCCGAATAGCGGTATGTCTGGATCAAGCGGAATGAGTAGTTTGGCGCTGGCCAGATTTTCGGACAGGTCGATAGCGAATTTGCGGGCCAGATCAGAGTTGTTGGCGAGCAAGGCATTCAGTTCCCGCTCAGAAAACGTTACCTCCCGGCTGATATCCGTCTCGCTGTAGGGTTCTGGATCGAGAGCATCAGCCGATTTCGCCCCGCTGGCAGCCGCCGACCCGTTACAGACGGCCCAGAAGATCGTGAGGAATTAAATTGGGCAATTTTGGCGTCCAGCACACTCTTTTCACTCGCATCGAGCGTTACCGGGGCAAACTCCCTGGGAAATAGATAGCGGGTCGTCAACCACACAGTCAAGATCGACGTAGCCATTGCAACGCCAACAACCAGAAGTACAGTTTTCCAGAAACTCTTGCTCGAAGAGGGGGCGGTTGATGTATTCAATTCAGGCGGATTTTGCATGGCAGATTATTCGTAAAATAGCGGCAGACAAGGCATAGGGCATCCCCACCGTCAGCAATACGGATTGGCTATAAACAGGTATTGGTTCTGGAAACCATCAGGAAAGCCGGGCGTCGGTATCGAGCGTTGCGGCAAGTTCGTTGAACAGTGTCTTTTCATTCGCACTCACACGATCCCCGCCAAATCCGAGAAAACCGCCCTCTTTGGCGGCCTTCGCAACGTTCTCTGCCATCGCCATGGCCCAGTCCTTATACTCCGCCGCTTCTTCGGGAGTCGCTTTCTGGGCCAGCAAGCTTTTGATCGCCTGAGTATCTTCAAGCAGCAGTGACCGTATCTTTTCGGGTGAATCAATACCTTTTGCCTTTAAACGGTCGAGTGTTTTCTGCCGAAGCTCTTTGGCCTGGGCCGTAGCTTCCTTGCGATCTTCCAGGTTGGGCAATATCCCCTGGATAATCGCGTTTTGCGGGTAAGCCTTGAGGCCACCAATATAAGTTTTTGCGCTGGCCAACAATTCTTTGACGGTACCCAGCCCGCTACTTTCTGCAAATGCCATGGCCGAACCAATCAAGGTAGGCGTCACCGCCAGTAATTGCTGCTCTTGCTCGGTGAATCTTTCTTTGAACGACATGTGGTGATCTCCATTAGGTGATATTGACAACCGGCGGCCTTCAGTGCCTCAATCGCGCTATTACCAATCTGCGAGATTTTCTCTCTGACGATTTTCGATTTGAAATACTGAAATGTAGATTATTGTAAAGTTGAGTGAAGAAGGAATTAGAAATTTGAGACTGCCCTGTGCTCATTGTCAAACTACCCGCCCACGATAATCACTCAAAATAAACGAGACAAGTTTAGGTTACCCATGTCATCAGATATTTATTGCACCTCGTTTCCAGGATGCCCAATTACCACCGAAACTATTCCAAGTATAACCGGGGATTAAAAAGCGCCGAACTCCGATTAAAAAGGTAGGAGAACAGCATCTTGAAGATCGGCATCGTAGAGATCAGCGGCACCGCGGCTCTGGCATGGGTGAAGCTCATTGCATAAAAGCGAAAAAGATTCCCAATAAAAATAATTCCCGCCCAGCAGAAAAGGACAAGTGATTATTTCTTAATCTTTAACACCTCCGTTCGTGTCTCCATTATGAACATCAGAAGTCCGAGAGCTAGCGAACCTGCCAAAAAGGCGACGAATACGCCTATTATAGGGGGCCCTGATTCAATGACTCCCATCTTAATTAAAAATTAACACTAGAACGAAAAATCAATGTGATGAGGTAATTTCGTTTCGTTCAACGGGAGGAAAGAGCTTAAGCACGTGAATCTTTTTCTGCCGACTCCTGCCGATTAGCGCTATCTAAAGCGAGTGCTGACGCTGCTCCGGCCTGGACCAGTTTTTTCTTCGCTGTTTCATCCACCGTCTCGGTGGGTGGTGATTCGGGAAAGTCAACGATTACCTTGCGGTGCGCATAATGGATACCTTTCTCGTTTAATGCTTCGGTAATCCGGCGGTACGCTTCTCGGCGAATGAGAAAGTGGCTTCCGGGCTTAGCTGTGAACTTTGCCCTAATGGTGAGAACTGAATCTCCGACCTCGCGAATCCCCTGAGACTTGAGCTGTTTTATAAAGCTCTTGCCAAGTTCAGGATCATTCAACATCTCGATACCAACTCGCTTGATCACCTTGCGGACAATGTCGATATCCGTGTCGTAAGGAAATTGCAGGTTGAACTTGACGACGATGCCGCCCCTCATATAGTTCGTGATTGAACCCAGATCGCTGTAAGGGACTATCTGCAGCATCCCACGATGATGGCGGAGCATCAGGTTGCGCAGCGTAATTTTTTCAACGGTTCCCTTGACCGAACCAGCCTCGATATATTCCCCCACACGAAACGCATCATCGACCAGATAGAAAAATCCGGACAGCAGGTCGCTTACCAGTTTCTGAGCTCCGAAACCGATCGCAATACCCATCACTCCGGCTCCGGCTAATAGTGGGCCAATATTGACCCCAAGGGCGGACAACGTAAACAGAACCAGCAGCACAAGCATCACGATTCCTACGAATTTTCGGACAATGGGTAGCAGCGTTTGGCTCCGGTCGAGCAATTGGCCGTCTCCCCACTCGCTTTCTTCACCTTCATCGTCGTCTTCTGCCGCTTCTTCCTTACGGGAGAGATAAGTACCAATCGATTTGTCAATAATTTGCCAGATAACAAAAAAGATAATGACAATCAATATTACCCGTTCGATGCCTGAAATCAGGGCCGGAGTGTAAGCGAAGCGGATGTCCCATAAATGCAGGCCCCAGAGCAGCAGCAAAGCGATAAGCGCCACTCGGCTTAAAGTCCGCAGGTAGGTGGAAATAACGCCGGGCGAGCTGATGTCCTTGCGTTCGTCAGCTCCACCAGCAAGGACCTTATCCTCGCTGGAAAATGTCTTCCGAGCGAAGTTGAATAGCCAGCCGATCAGACTGTCGATAAGAAGAAATATTGGGATGAGTAGTAAGCTCATCACAAAGGCCAACGTCATCTGGGATTCGGACAAAATGAGTTTACTGCTCCAGATCAGCCAGAGTGTTACCAGGTAAATGCCAGCCAGAATAATCCAGACATACGAATTTTGTGATGCGAGCTGTGGCTCTTCACTAAAACGCTGGGGCACATCTGATATCCAGCCTGAAACTGTTGTCCGGTTCAAGATCAGCACAAGACCGGTAGCTGCCAGAAATAGCGTACCATAGAACAATTTCACCAACAGCAGGCTGTCTCCTTTGAGGCCGCCGTACTTGAGGAGGTTGACAGACATCACTCCGAGGGTAAGAATCGCGATAAAAGTTACGATACTGCGATAACCGACCTTCGCGCTATCATCACCGCAGTTAAGTAGACGGATCGGCGCATTGCCAGGTGACAAAAGCAGGTCAGCAATAATTGCAACAAAACGAATGATGATGACCGTAACTAGAGTCATCAGAAAGGTCGGACAGATGATTGAAAAGTAAGAGGTATAAATCAGGATATAGGCAGCGTAGGCGGATACGGCAAAGACAATTAGAGAAAGGACCCTGGGGACTGCATGAGCTAGTGCAAGCCACAAACGATGGCTCCATTGCAGAGGGCAGGCGGCCGGCCGTTTCAAGTAGCGGCGCAGAAAAGTAAAACGAACAAGTAGTTCAATCAACAATGCTGCAATAAACACTTGGCCCAAAGAAAACAGCAGGCTGGCAAAACTTTTATATCCGCCTAGGCCGGCGAGGCGATCATGTGCCTGGCCAAGGTCGTAAAACAATCGGCCTGCATTCATGCGAAGAATCTCAAATCGCCAGTAAGAAAGCAGCGAAAAATCTTCGATAAATAGCTGGAGTTCGGCCAGAGTGTTTTTGGAGAAAAAGCCAGCGGCACGAGAATCCTCTTCAAATTCTAAAGGACCTGTTGCAGCAACAGTTACATCCTCCGATCTGCCATCCTCGGCTATCACGGTCGTATCGCTTTGTACTGCCGATAAAATTGACGGCAAAGCGGCGTCACTATTTGCCGGCAGACTGAACGAGAGCAGGATAAAAAGTAGAAGCATTACCCTGTCAGTGGCATGGCTTTGTTGCCGTCTCATATTTCCTTTGGCGAGCTGATTGTTAGTATTCTGATACTTCTTGAAGGACCTCCCATGCTGCTTCAAATATTCAGGGCATCTGATCACTGGACCAGAGTGCTGATTTATTTATTTCTCCTCCTTTAGCCTGATTAATCGATTGATCTGCTATTCTTTCACTCGATCCTTTACATCCAAAGCACGTAGAAAGTATCTTTCCCGGTTTGGAGTATCGGCCACACATAAATTGTTAAAATTGACAAACGATGAATCTGCAAATGAAGGAAAATCTCCAGATAAAATAGTATTAGAATCTGAGTTAATCAATTAAAACCAGATCAGAAGGTTAGGAACCGGTAATAAAAATTGCGATTAATCGACTACTGGCCTTGTTGTGCATCAGGAAAAATCTCAATTCTAATAATTCACCAATACTGTGCTTGTCATTGGAACTATCTTGAAGATGAAGTGATACTCGATGGGGCCGAGCAATCTGCAATGGCATTGTTTTCTAGCTGTCTTATACTTTTTCCCAAGAAAAAAGAACGAGGTCAACAAATCGTTCCAAAATTCAGCAACCTGGAGATGGGCCCATTAATTCGGCTGTTCATCTAGGAGCAGGGACACTATTCTCACCTGATTTCGGTCGATTGGTTGAGTGAATAATAGATAAACGGGGAGTACACTCTCGTGAAAAATCAAATATGCGTGAATAGTTTCAAGACTATGAAGAGAATTATTATTTTTGCCATGCTTGCTGGGTCGGCTTCGGCAATTATAATATCCTCAACATTTGCAGCAGGTATGCACACTGTCGGCATGACCAATACCAAGGCGCCCAGACTGGTACTTCAAATCACCATTGATGCGTTGCGAGGCGACTTACCAACACGCTATTATGACCGACTGGGCGAGAAGGGATTCCGTTATCTCTGGGACAGAGGGACGGTTTTTGTCAATGCCCATCATGGTCATGCAAATACCGAGACCATTGTTGGCCATGCTACTCTGGCAACAGGTGCGCATCCTTCCGTTCATGGCATGATTGGAAATATCTGGTTCGACAGGACGCTTGGCCGCACAGTCTATAACATTGAAGATGATCGTTACACGCTGCTCACTGCCGGTGCCGGCGTTGACCAGGATGCCGAAATTGACTCTACCCAGAAGGCGGCCAAAAGTGACGGCCGATCACCGTCTGCCATCATGGTGACGACACTGAGTGATGAGCTTGCTATCCACACAGCGGGAAAGGCCAAGATTTTCGGTGTATCGATCAAGGATCGAGGAGCTGTATCGATGGCTGGTCATGCGGGGAAAGCCTTCTGGTTTTCAAAAGCCAGTGGTGAGTTTGTTACCAGCAATTACTACTACCAGAGCTATCCGGAATGGGTCAGTGCATGGAACGCCACACAACCAACTGCAGTCTACTCCGGGGCATCCTGGACTCTGCTGGACAAGCAGGAGAATTATCTGTTCGGCGATGCAGACGACCGCCCCTGGGAAACAGATCTTGCAGGTTTCGGCCGCACGTTTCCCCATCCGTTTGGCGCTGCTGACGGGAAATACTTTACCACGCTGTTAACGCTCAGCCCGGCAGGAGATCAATTGACCCTATCTTTTGCCAAGACGCTGATAGCCAATGAACAGTTGGGAAAAGACGATGTCCCCGATTATCTCGGGGTGAGTTTTTCTTCAACTGATTATGTTGGCCATATCTTCGGACCGTCGAGCCTTGAGAGTGAGGACAATATCCTCCACCTCGACCAGACATTGGCGGATCTGTTTTCTTTTATCGATGAGCATGTCGGTCTTGAGCATACCCTCATCGTTCTCTCGGCTGATCATGGCAGCCCGGAGGTGCCAGGTTATCTCAATGAGCTTGGTATTGAGGCCGGCTATGTAGAGCCGAAAAGCTGGGATAAGCAACCAGCCTTGTCAGCATTGAAAAAGGAGTTTGGCATAGATAAAGAGTTGATTGTCGGTTACGATCACCCCTATGTCTATCTCAACCGGGACACGATAGAACAAAACAAACTCGATCAGGCCCAGGTAGAGAAGGCGGTTGCCGCACAGCTGATTCAGTTCGAGGGAATCGCCCAGGCAATTTCCAGCAGTGCTCTCAGAGAGGGCAATCTGCCTGACACTCCTCTTAATCAGTCGATCCTCAACAACTTTAATCCAAACCGTTCAGGGGACATCTATATCGTATTTGAACCTCATTGGTTCATCAGAGATTTTGATGGCCTTGAAGTTGCTTCCACCCATGGCTCGCCGTGGAGTTACGATACATATGTACCCATCGCTTTTAGCGGCATGAATATTCCTGCCCAACATGTTGTGCGAAGGGTACAAACCGTTGATATAGCAGCGACTTTGGCAGCATATTTGGGTATCAAACCTCCATCCGGATCAGCGGGTGTGCCTTTAATGGAAGTGTTTTCAGATGCAGAGTATTAAACTTCATCCTGCTAATCATATAAGCCAGCAGGAATTGCGGCCGGGCAAAGATTTTTTCTGTTCTGGTAATTTCGTCAACTCATCCGTGAATTTAACATTGCCAAATCAAAGGTAAGTATTTCTGGCTCTCCCCTCCGCCTGAGGTGTTCCTGATCAGGTGAGAAATCGAGGAAGTAGAATTAACGAGAGGTTTCAATTGGCAGTTTGAAATCCTGCGCTGACCCTGTATCAGAAAACTAATCCTGTTTTTCCTGTAGTTGATAAATCATATTACAAGCTGTTGGTACAAGGTTGAATGCCTGTGGAGGAGGAATTTCTTGGGAGCCGATAATGAGAAAACCTCCAGGAAGCAGTGCCTGAAGAATCCTTTCCATGACAATCGATTGAACATTTGGGGAGTAATAGGTGAGCAGGTTATTACGCAGGAAAACAGCATGAAAGCCTCTGTCCGGCAAGGCACTGAAAAAGTCATGATGCTTCCAGGTAATATCTTTTTTGAACGTCTGGTTGATAGCAAATTCGTTTCGATGGGCTGACGGGTTAAAGCAGCTTGAAAGCATGGTCGGCTCCAACTCTCGCAGGCTGCTCTTCTGGTAGATTCCTTTTTGTGCTCGCTCAAGACATGCATTTTTTGCATCCGTAGCAAGAATCTCTATCGAGGAACAAGTTGCCCAGTGCATCTGATGCAGAATATTGAGACTGTAGACTTCTTCTCCACAGCTACAGCCTGCACACCAGATTTTCAATGCATCATTTCGCTCAAGCAACAAGGGGAAAACAGAATCGGTCAGGCTGGTCCAGAGCTTTCTGTCCCTAAAAAAGCGTGAAATGGTGATCCGCAGAAAAGATAGCAGCTTCTCTTGTTCAGCCTGTTTCTCATCAAGGACATCAAGGTATTCTTCAATCGAGCTACAGCCCAGTGACTCCATATGTTTGCTAATCCTCTTCATCGGGTTTTTTCGGACTTTTCTATAGCCTTGCCAAGATCGATGGTAGTGGTCAAGCAGAAGCCTGAAGTCGAAGTCGGTAATCATTTCTTGTTAATTGTGAGTGGACGTTTCTATAGCTCCGCGCCTGTGAGTGATTTTTTTAAAATCTCACTAATGTAACTTTATCACAACTTGTACCTGATCTATCAACGACGCATAGATACCCGAGATTTCTATCTAAAATTATTGTTATTTCAGTCTCTTAAGTTGACAATAGGGTTGTTTTTAGTCGTAGAAGATCGTAAAATTATATCGTAATTACAGTTGCTTGAAACCTTTTAGCCGAGGATGATTTGCAATGAAACACATTGGATACATTGAAAGGAATAGTAAACGAAGCCACAGCAATAACAGCCGCTGAACTCAATACAAAATGTGCATTTTGTTTTGAGTTTGACGATATTGTCAGCTGCTATCCCGCATGAAACGGTTTCAATTCATGCTGAAAACTCAATATAAAACTTTAACGAGGAGGAATTATGGAAAACACAGCAAAAATAATACAGTTCAAACCCGAAAAAAATCAGACCCCTAAGGTCGAACTGGAAATCTGAAAAAATGTCCTGATGCGATCAAATATTATAATAAGCAGCAGATTCAACTATTGCGCCGTACGGTTAAAGATGCTGCAGCGTTGGCCGTAAGCAAAGGCAATTGTACGGCGGTAAAAGAATGGCTCGCAATCGATGTACTCACAAGCACCGGGTTACGAGTTAGTGAGCTAGCGAATCTACGATGTGGCGATCTTTCCACTGGTTATGGCAGCACTCCTTCAATCTATATTCGCGACGGAAAAGGACATAAGCCTAGAACTGTGATCATTCCTGAATCGCTGAAGAAACACTTGAAACAGTTTCTTGTATGGAAGAGAGAGAGGGGAGAACGGGTAGGGGAAGATGACTATCTATTTTGCGGACAGCGTGGACCTTGGACCAGACAGGCCGTTCAACAGCTAGTCAAAAAATATCTCAAAATGCTTGACCTGTATGAAGATGGGAAGTCTGTTCATGCGCTTCGCCATTCATACGCTGTTCAACTGTATCGACGTGAACGCGATCTCAGGGCAGTACAGAAACAGCTTGGCCACTCTTCAATTCAAACCAGCCAAATCTATGCAGATGTTCTCGAAGAGGATTTAGGGCGACAGGTTCGGGGCATGTGGCAGATTTGATGACAAGGCTGGGATGGAACTTTAGCAATCACCTTTTGGACATATCAATTTTGAGAGAGCGGCTTTTCCGTTACTTAAAAGATATATCTCTGCCTGCGCTCCTCCACGGACCGATTTTTCTGTCTGTAAAGCTTTTTCTTTTGGCATGAAGTATGCCTCGATACCATATTTAAGCCGATAGTCGGGCTTCACCTTTTTCACGCGGCCTCTGATATAAATGCCAGTTTCGGGCTTTTCATGTTGCAGTGCGTTAGCAACGAATAGTCCGTCCTCTTCTTTCAGCGTTACATAACCCACTTCCCCTGGTTTGAAGTCCTCATGAGTTAAATTTTTGCTGATGTCGGATATTGAATAATTGAGTAGCACATAATTACCCCGGAAAAGACTACGTGGATCTACCGGTTTGGTTTCTAGTGTTATTGGGTTACCAAACCAGAGTGGCCATACAGAATTCAGATATTCTGTTACGAGAACAATCATTTGTGCACTTATAGTAATGGCAAGCCCGATAGCGAGGAAGCGTTTGTTGGCTGGAGTCCATGTTTTAAAGATTTCACGCATTGGCTCCCTCCTTTTTCAATTTCTGGGATTGCCAGTACCGTGCAGCTCCAAACAAAATTAGGGCAGCCACAATAAAAAGGATAGCGCCTCCAATATAGTCTCCTATCAGATCAAAATATCGCAGAAGAGCGGTTATCAGTAAGACACCGACCCCAGTGTAAAAAAATTGGGTGGTGGAGTCTTCAATGCCTCGATGAATTAGCCATAATCCAGTAAACAGCAACATAAGGTTGGTGAAAATGGCAAGCCACATTTCATTGACATTGCCTAAGTGAATCCAGAGAAAGCTCAAGAAGAAAAATAGGGTGTTGAGAAGGACAGGGCCATAAGCATTGATGCCTGATGGTTTTGAAAGAAAAAAGGCTGCTACTCCACTTACTACTATTACCAACGGAGTGAAGAGACCGAACCAATAATCTTCTTTGGATAATTCTTGCCAGACATCACTGAAGCTAAATACGAAGAGGAGCAGTAGACCGCCACGCAGCAACCACAGATGGAGTATCTGGCCATATCTTTTGAGCTGACTGTCAGCATGCCGCATCAGCAGCCAGGAGCACCCTGTTAGTAGAAGACCAATGGCAATCGTACCAGGAAGTTGGTCTATGACTGCTTCGAATGTGTACCACTCACCACCTATCCAGGCGAGTAGTATATTAACCCAGAAAGTCAGCCCCACGAGTCCGCCAAGAAATAATAAAACTGAGTCTCGGCGAACACAGGCGAGCCAGATTAATGCAATCATGAAACAAGGGTAACTTGCAGGAAAGAATTCGCTTTGTATTTCAACCAAAGCCCATACGGTTGCCAGAAACAGGCAGAGTAGCCCGATTAGTCGGCTCCGAGTGATAAAAATTAAAGGAAAAACGCCAAGAGTCCAATAGAATATGCCGTCTGGGAAATGTTCGCCAATATGGTAGATCTGGGCGATTAGCATAATGGTCGTCCCATAGCAGATAGAGCCAAAGAAGAGCCAAAATATGCCTGCCTTGTCACTTCCTGTGAGCAGTAGACGCATTCCCTGAAGGTTTACCGCTAGGGTAATGAATAAAAGGCCCAGCATTCTGGTCAATCGAGGAATTTCGTCCCAGTTGTGGGAAACAATCAGTATCAGGGCCAAGCCGACAAACAATACCGCAAGGGCCGTTAGCATGAAGTATCCAAGGGAAGAATCTTTAGCATCTTCCATCTTGGCACCATATTGCGCCAGAATTGCCTCTCCTTGGGCAGGTTCAATTAAACCTTCGTGGACCCAATCACTTACCTCCCGGGCCATATCCTTTTTGAAAAACCTGAAAAGTCGCATTTATTAATTCTTTCTAGAGTGTGGGGGACCTTTACGTTAGGCGGAAATCTAACATGTCTCAAATTAGCTGTAATCTCATTTCTTCTATTCTTAGCTGTTTACTATCTCCAAGACAGAGATTTTTCTTGGCTTAGATTTTTTTGCATTTTTTGTTTACACGAGTGTCCTCTGTCAGAGGGGTGAAAAATGAGATGAATGGGCTGTTAGATATATCGTGGTTAATCTTACAGGTGATATCGATATAAAAAGGTTGAATCGTCTCAACTAGCTGAAAGCACATCCTTGCCTTATTCATAGATTATGTCGAGCTGGTATGGGGTTGAAAGGCCGTAATAGAAAATTTGCGCAGCAGCAAATTTTGCCCAATGGAAAAAAGCCTTTCAGGCAGGGCAAACTGAAATACCAGCGAGAAACACGGAGAATGCTTTGACCTTAATTTTCTACCATAGATTGGTACGTCCATATTCTATGTCAGAAGCGTTTTAAAAAATCACTGTCTCGCAATGATTGCCAAATAGCCGGTACATATCTATGTATGATTCTCAAGAGGCCGAGCGATTCTTCTTCTAATTTTCGTGTTTGTTATCACATCAGTGATTGCCGCGTGTAATCCGCATTTAAAAATGTCACTCGGTTTGAGGTTTGGAGCGATTGGAGCTTTCTTGCTGGCAGTCTTTCTCATCGTCAGGGTGTTTGTTTTTGGAGTACCGGAGTATAAGATATTTGAGTTTTGAAAAAATTTTACAGAGAGGGTGAGTTTTCTAATATGTGTCAATATTGAACCTACATAGATCATAAATGTGGTAAGATAAGAATTAAAATTAACAAATAGGATTAAGAAAAAAATGAAGAGTTATCGACAAGAATTATGGTTCGAGATCCCGAGCAGGAGAGGTTTTGTAAACATCACTCCTCAAGTGCAGAAATGCCTCGAAGAAAGTCGAATTGTAGAAGGGCTCGCACTAATAAACGCGATGCACATTACCGCTTCTGTATTTATAAACGATGATGAATCTGGGTTGCATCACGACTATGAGGTGTGGTTGGAGAAACTTGCGCCGCATGAGCCGGTTAGCCAGTATCGACACAATGGTTATGAAGATAATGCCGATGCGCACCTGAAACGGCAGATAATGGGCCGGGAAGTGTTGGTTGCAATCACTGAGGGAAAGCTGGATTTCGGCACCTGGGAACAGATCTTCTATGGGGAGTTTGACGGCCGCAGGAAAAAGCGGGTGCTGGTCAAAATCATCGGGGAATAAAAAAGCCCCAGGGAATTGATACTTCCCGGGGCTTTGGTTGGCAGCAAAAAAAGACCCCGTGTGTTAACAGACAGCAGGCTCTCCAGCAGTAGGCCGGATAAACGGCATGAGCATCTCACCGGCGTTACGAGTGCCCGCCATCACCTGGTCGATGACAGAGTGGGAGCCGTTATTCTTCAACTCAATGATTTCCCAGTTCTGTGGGGCATCGGCGATCGCTTCCATAAAACCAAGATGCTGGGTGTGTCCGGCCTTGTAAGCCGAAACGTGGCCCAGGATCGGGCAGCCGAGCAGGGTGAGGTCGCCAACCAGGTCCATGACCTTGTGGCGGATGAATTCATCCTGATAGCGCAGGCCGTCTTCGTTGAGAATCGATTTCCGGTTCCAGTGAATGGCGATTACATTCTCGAGGGTGCTGCCCAGGGCCAGCCCATTGGCCCATAATTCCTCTACCTGCTCAACGTAACCAAACGTCCGGGCCCGGGCGATCTCACGATAGAAGCGTTCAGAGTTGATTTCGATGCTGTATCTCTGGGTCTGGATCAGGGTGTCGTCGAAGCGAATTTCGCCGGTTACCTTATAACCTTTATATGGGGTGACCGAAATTCTGCTCTCGCCATTGCGGTAATGAATCGGTTTGGTGATGCGAAGTATTTTTCGAAAGCGGTCCTGCTTAAGCTTGCCCGCTTTTTTTATCAGCTTGAAAAATGGTTCTGCACTGCCGTCCATGATCGGCACTTCGGCCGAATCGACCTCGATGTCGACATTGTCGATCCCGCTGCTGCGCAAAGCAGCAAGCAGGTGCTCGGTGGTAGAGACGGTCACACCGTTCTGGCCAATAGTGGTAGCCAGTCGGGTATCGACTACTTTATCCATATGGGCTTTTACAACGATGTTTTTGCCCATATCGGTCCTGAAAAAACGGATACCACTGTCAGCGGGGGCCGGTTTAATCGTCAGATTGGCGGTCCTGCCCGAGTGAAGCCCAACCCCGCAACAGCTGATAGCGTTCCTTACCGTGTGTTGGTGTGGCTTAATGTGATATCTCATATCTATTAGATCTTTGTATTTAAACTCAGTTATATTCTGCAAGTTGGTTCCTGTTCATCTTACTTTACTTGCAGTGTTGGCAATATTGCTTGCAAAAAGCAGGCCAACTGTTAGTGCGTGGCAGAGCGAGGCCAATCTGTTTTTGAATAAGCACAATAAATCAGTTAATTGCAAAGCTATTCTTGCAGACAGGTTGAGACCAGTAGGGTTGTGTGAAAAAGCACACAAAGGGGGAAATACGTGCGTAATTGACATACCATAAGATAAATAACCACAGGTTTATTTTAGATTTTTTATTTTGCCGAGAACCATATCAACCAGGTTCGGATCGGCATCCATAGTAAGCACTGGCGTGAAAAAGGGAAGGGGGCAGTGATGGGACGGGTTCATTTTCACCATATCCTTCTCTGTCGTCAGAAATCCAGGTGCCCCGGCCTGTTCTGCAAGAGCTGTGAGCTGGTTGATATCTGCCGGGCTGTAGCGATGATGATCCGGGTATGCTTTAACACCGCTCAAAGTGAGGCCCTGTTTCTGGACCATGCGAAAAAAGCGTTCGGGATGACCAAGGCCGCAGAAACAGAAAAGCTGTTCAGGAATTTCTGATATCTCAATTCTGGTCTTGGTGATTTGCTCAGCAGATATCTGGTACTTTACGGCCTGGCTATATTTGTTCTTGTTTAAAAATACCGGTTTGCCACCAAATCGAGAGGTGAGCAGGGCGCGGCATTTGTCTGCGCGTTCGAGATTGTCATCGCTGACGCCGGTCAGCACAAAGCCATCACAGCGGGACAGTGCATTTACCGGCTCACGAAGTTCGCCGCCGGGAAAAACCCTGCTGTTGCCGGCGAATTGCTCCACGTCGAATAGAACCAGATCCAGGGTCCGGGCCAGGCTGAGATGCTGGAACCCATCATCGAGTATGATGACGTCGCAGTCATACTTGCCGATCACCTCGAGGCAGGGATGAATGCGTTTTTTACCTGTCGCCACGATAACCCCGTCAAGGGACTCGCTCACCAGAACCGGCTCGTCTCCAGCAGAGCTCACATCCATCAGCCGTGAAGAGCCGTCCGAGACAATATTTGCCTTGTTTCTGGAAGTGCCGCGATACCCTCGGCTGACCACAGCCGGCTTGAATCCATGGTCTCTGAGAAGTTCTGCCAGGTAGATTACCAGCGGCGTCTTACCGGTACCACCAAAGGTGAGGTTTCCGATTGAAATAACCGGAATATCGAGTTTATATTGCTTCAGCAAATGCTTATCATAGAGAGAAACCCGCAGCTTCATGGCCATTGCATAGAGCGGGCCCAGGGGCCGGCCTAGAAAAAACAGCGCTTTCTGAGTAGTTTCGTGCATTGCGTTACCGATTGTTCATGCAGGCCAATTATGTTGCTGTGTCGATAATTTGTGGAAATCAAATTCATTAACGGTGCTTTTATTCAGAAAATCCATATTTTTCAAGATCGTGGTACTTGCCAGGTTGTCGCACTTTGGCTAATAAGAACTTTCTTATTTTGCAAAAATTGCAGGAAACGACTAATATCGTCCGATGCCGGGTAAAACTAGCTTGTTTCGGCTTTCTCGTGCAAAGTTGATTTCATTCGATCTCGGTTTTGTGAACAATTAGTCATGAAACACCAATGAGATAGATACAGTATCTATGATTTACACGTAAAAGATCGAGTAAGTTCAATCACCACGCAGCGCAGCCTCGACAATAAACGGTTTGACTGAGACGAGGAAGAACCAATCAACAAATACCACATTTGGAGGAATTCATGAACCTGAGCTTGAACAAAAAAATGATTGCAGCAGCGGCCGCTCTGATGATGGCCGTGGCCGTTCCGGTTGCAGGCCTTGCAGCCGACACAATTAAAATCGGTGTGGCTGGCCCCCACAGCGGCGACCTTGCTTCTTATGGCCTGCCAACCGTCAACGCAGCCAAGATCGTTGCAGAACAGATCAATGCGGCCGGCGGCATCAACGGCAAGATGGTTGAACTGCTGATTGAAGATACCGTCTGTAAGCCGGAAGTTGCCACCAATACAGCTACCAAACTTGTTTCCGACGGTGCCCAGATGGTACTCGGCGGCATCTGTTCAGGAGCCACCAAGGCGGCCCTGCCCATTTATCTCGATGCCGGCATCCTGGTTATGTCTCCGTCCGCCACCAATCCTCCGCTGACCCAGAGCGGTGACTATCCGAACTTCTTCAGGACCATCGCGCCAGACGATGCGCAGGCCCAGGTCGATGTCGATTTTGCAATCGACAAGCTTGGTTACACCAAAATCGCGGTAGTACATGACAAAGGTGACTACGGCAAGGGATTTGCCGAATTCGCCAAATCATTTATCGAAGCCTCCGGCAAAGCCGAAGTGGCGTTGTTTGAAGGGGTAACCCCGGGCGCAGTCGACTACTCTGCAATCGTTCAGAAAATCAAACAATCCGGTGCCGAAGCGGTTATGTTCGGCGGGTACCATCCGGAAGCATCAAAAATCATCACAATGATGAAGAAAAAACGCCTCGATACCACCTTTATTTCCGATGACGGCGTCAAGGACCAGACCTTCATCAAGGTTGCCGGCGAAGCTGCTGAGGGCGCCTATGCCTCAGGTCCGATGGATACCTCGACCAACCCGTTATCCAAGGCCGCTGTGGCAGCTCATAAGGGAACCTTCAATGCAGATCCGGGCGCCTTTTACGAGAACGCCTATTCGGCAATGCTGGCCATGACCAATGCCGTGGCCAAAGCCGGCTCAACCGATCTCGAAGCCTTGAAAAAAGTTCTGCAGTCAGAGAAAGTCGATACTCCAATCGGCTCGATCTCCTTTGACGAGAAGGGCGATGCCATTGGCGTTGGCTTCTCCGTCTACCAGGTTAAGGACGGTGAGTTTGTAGAAATCAAGTAGCAGCTCCCTGAACTTGAATAGTATAAAACCTGGAGTGGGCTGTTGAACGGTCTGCTCCAGGTTATTTTTTAGAAACCATATGGATTATTTTATTGATCTCTTTTTCAGCGGACTCACCAGAGGCGCTATTTATGCCCTGATTGCGCTTGGCTATACGATGGTCTACGGCATTATCGGCCTGATCAACTTTGCCCATGGCGAAATCTACATG
This sequence comes from uncultured delta proteobacterium, assembly GCA_963824415.1. Lineage (GTDB taxonomy): Bacteria > Desulfobacterota > Desulfobulbia > Desulfobulbales > Desulfocapsaceae > JABDQA01. The sequence goes on along the minus strand of CAWGPM010000017.1, from coordinate 38,210 downwards.
ATCGGTGCTTTTACGTCGTTTATCGTTGCCACCATACTCTCGATTCTCGGTTTTCCGGCTCTGGCCATTATCGTGCTGGCCGGCCTGGCAGCGGTTATCTGGTCCGCCTCCTACGGTTACACCATCGAGAGGGTTGCCTATAAGCCGCTCAGAAAGGCCCCCCGACTCTCGGCGCTGATCAGTGCCATCGGCATGTCGATTTTTCTGCAGAATTATGTGCTGCTGGCCCAGACCTCCGATTTTCTGCCGTTCCCGCAGCTTATTCCCGATTTTCTCTTTATGGAGCCGGTCGCTCATATTGTCGGTTCAACTGATCTAATTATCCTGATAACCACTGCTGTCGTCATGGTTCTGCTGACCATACTGATCAAATATACCAAAATCGGCAAGGCCATGCGGGCAACCTCCCAGGATCGCACCATGGCCATGCTGGTCGGCATCAATGTGAACCGGATCATTTCGGTAACCTTTATCATCGGTTCGTCACTGGCCGCGATCGGGGGACTCCTGATTGCCTCGCATATCGGCCAGATAAATTTTTATATCGGTTTTCTGGCCGGCATCAAGGCCTTTACAGCCGCGGTTCTGGGCGGCATCGGCTCGATCCCCGGGGCGGTGCTGGGCAGCGTCGTGCTCGGTTTGACCGAGAGTTTTGCCACCGGCTATGTTTCTAGTGATTATGAAGACGTTTTTGCCTTTTCGCTTCTGGTCCTGATCCTCATTTTCAGACCGTCGGGACTGCTGGGTAAAGTAGAAACCCAGAAAGTGTAAGGTGGGTATCTATGTTTAAATTCGAAGAAATAAAACGCTCTTTTCTGGTTTCGCTCTGGTTCGTTTTTCTGACCTTTCCGATCATGGTTATTCGGGTCGATTCCATCGAAAAAACGGTGCAATGGCGCTGGATGAATGTTGTTTATGTGCTGATCGGCAGCTTTCTGATGTCCTTTGTGTTCCGCTATGCGCTCAAGAAAAAAGAGATCCAGGCCAGCGAGAAGGAGGCGGGCAAGGAAGATACCGACCAATCCTTTATCCATAATCTTCTGCTGGTGCCGCGTTACCGGAATATGATTTATGGAGGCCTGCTTGCCATCTCCATTGTCTATCCTTTTATATTTTCCACCTACCAGGTCAATATCATGACCACCGCGCTGATGTACGTGGTACTTGGCCTGGGACTCAATATCGTGGTCGGCCTTGCAGGCCTGCTCGATCTCGGCTACGTAGCTTTTTACGCGGTCGGTGCCTATACCTATGCATTGCTGCATCATCATTTCGGCCTTGGTTTCTGGACCGTACTGCCCATTGGCGGCGGGCTGGCAGCTATTTTTGGTATCCTGCTCGGTATCCCAGTACTGCGGCTGCGCGGCGACTATCTGGCCATCGTAACCCTTGGGTTTGGGGAAATTATCCGGCTGGTGCTGGAGAACTGGGGGGAGTTTTCCCAGGGGCCCAGTGGAATTTCAAACATTGCCCGGCCCGGCCTGTTCGGGATTGAGCTCCCACTGGAACAGGCAATCACTTATCTTTACTATCTGATGATCCTGTTCGTCATCTTCACCGTTTTTTTCGTCAACCGGCTGCAGGATTCTCGGATCGGACGCGCCTGGATTGCGCTGCGCGAAGACGAGATTGCCTGCCAGGCAATGGGCATCGACAAGATGAAGACCAAGCTGGTTGCCTTTTCCCTCGGCGCTTTCTGGGCCGGCATCATTGGCGTGGTGTTCGCTGCCAAAACGACCTTTATCAACCCCGCCAGTTTCACCTTCCTCGAATCGGCCATTATTTTATCAATCGTGGTGCTTGGCGGAATGGGGTCGATTATCGGCGTTATCATCGGGGCCCTTATCCTGATCCTGCTGCCCGAATATCTGCGGGCCCTTTCCGAATTCCGCATGCTGGCCTTCGGCGCTATTCTTGTGTCGATGATGATTTTCAGACCGCAGGGCATAATCGGTTCGATAAGGCGGAGCTATATCTACAAAAAATCTTCAAACCCCAGCGATGGGGCTGCCTGATATGGAACAACCATCGATTTTACAGGTCAATGGCCTTACCATGGATTTCGGCGGCATCAGGGCGCTGAACAATCTCGATCTCGATGTCAAGGAGGGCGAGATCGTCGCGCTGATCGGTCCCAACGGTGCTGGTAAAACAACATTTTTCAACTGTGTCACCGGAATCTATCGTCCCACCAAGGGCACTGTCTCGCTCTACAACAAGAAAAAAAACAAGCAGATCAGTCTGGTCGGCATGAAACCCAATCAGGTGACTGAACAGGGACTGGCCCGGACATTTCAGAATATCCGTTTATTCTCCCAAATGACGGTGCTTGAAAACGTGATGATAGGCCGGCACTGCCGGAGCAGCGCCTTTATCCTCGGGGCTCTGCTGCGCGACAAAAAAACGCTTGCCGAAGAAGAGGATATTATCCGGAAGAGCTATGACATCCTGGAAAAAATAGGGCTCTCGAGCTACCAGAACGAGTTTGCCAAGAATCTGCCCTACGGCGCCCAGCGCAGGCTGGAAATTGCCCGCGCCCTGGCCACCGAACCGGTTCTGCTGCTGCTGGATGAACCGGCAGCAGGCATGAATCCGCAGGAAACCATCGAGCTGGTCAACCTGATCCAGGAGATCGCCGCAGAGGGCCAGTCGATCCTGCTTATCGAGCATGATATGAAGCTGGTAATGAGTCTTTCGGAACGCATTTTCGTGATGGATTACGGTAAAAAAATCGCCGAGGGAACACCTGAAGAGATACGCAATAACCCCGAAGTCATCAAAGCATATCTTGGGGAAGAAGTAGATGCTTAAACTCGAAAATGTGCAGTCCGGATATGGAAACATTCTGGCGGTCAAGGGAATCAGTCTCGAGGTCAACGAGGGAGAGATCATCACCTTGATTGGTGCCAATGGGGCGGGTAAGAGTACTACCCTGCTGACCATTTCAGGTATTGTCAGTTGCCGCTCAGGCAGGATTACACTTCATGGGGAAGAAATTCAGGCCCTTGATACCGATACTATCGTCAAGAAAGGTGTGGTCCAGGTGCCTGAAGGCAGGCATATCTTTCCGCTGCTCAGCGTCCAGGAGAACCTCGATATGGGGGCTTTTCTGCGTACCGACAAAAAGCAGATCAAAGAAGATCTCGACTATGTTTTCTCCCTGTTTCCGATTCTTGGCGAGCGGCGCAATCAGGACGGCGGCACGCTCAGCGGAGGCGAACAGCAGATGCTGGCCATGTCCCGTGCCCTGATGGCCCGCCCGCAGCTGCTGCTGCTTGATGAACCATCCATGGGTCTGGCGCCGTTGATCATCAAGCAGATATTCGAGATCATCCACAAAATAAATCAAGAGAGCAATACCACCATTTTTCTGGTGGAACAGAACGCCAACCAGGCGCTGCAGATCGCCAACAGGGGCTATGTGATCGAAAACGGCAAGATCACCATTTCCGGTTCGGCCAAGAGTCTGCTGGCCAACCAGGAAGTCCAGAAAGCTTACCTGGGTCTGTAAGAGACGCTTTTCAAAACGTGGTTCACCGATGAAAACAATCAGAGCGGGCGTAATCGGTGTCGGATATCTGGGCAGGTTCCATGCCCAGAAATATGCGGCCATTGACGGCGTCGAACTGACAGGTGTGGCCGATATCGACCGCGAGCGGGCCGCCGAGATCGCCGGCGAATGCGGTTGCCGTGCGTTTGACGACTACCAGGAACTGCTTAGCCAGGTTGATGCGGTATCGATCGTTGTACCGACCAGCCTGCATCATCGCGTGGCGCTGGACTGCATCGAAGCCGGCGTCGATATCCTTCTGGAAAAACCGATGACGGTGACCCTGGAAGAAGCAGATGAGCTGATTGCGGCCGCTAAAGCCAAAGACATCATCCTCCAAGTCGGTCATCTGGAGCGTTTTAACCCGGCGGTTCTGGCCATGAAGCCTCACCTGACTACGCCGGTTTTTATTGAGAGCAACCGTATCTCGACGTTCAAGCAGCGCGGGGTCGATGTGGACGTGGTGCTCGATCTGATGATCCACGATATCGACATCATCCTGACCATCATTGATTCACCGCTCAAGACCATTCACACCGTCGGTGCACCGGTGGTAACCGACACCACCGATATCGCCAATGCCCGGTTGATCTTCGAAAATGGCGCCACCGCCAACGTCACGGTTTCCAGGGTATCGCTGACCAATGTCAGAAAGATGCGTATCTTCCAGCCGGGCTCCTATATTAATGTGGATTTTGCCAATAAGAAGATCATGACCATCGAACTGCGCGAGGGGTTGATGGAAAGCGGCATGCCGAAACATGCCACTACAGTCAATTCTTTTGCGGATCAGGACGCGCTGTTCAATGAAATTTCCCATTTCATCGATCATGTGCGCAGCCGCGAAAGACCCGATGTGTCCGGTGTCGAAGGCAGAAACGCGCTCGAAGTGGTGCTCGAGGTCATGGAGCAGATCAAAGAGCATCAGAAACTGGCGCTCTATCGCCAGATCCAGTCTGAAAAGCTGCAGCAATCCAGATGAGCAACGAAGTAATGATCGTCGCCGGAGAAGCCTCCGGTGATCTTCATGGATCGCATCTCGTGCAGGCCATGCAGACCAGCAATCCGGATCTGCGCTTTTGCGGCGTCGGAGGCAGGGAACTTCGTGCCTGCGGGGTTGAGCTGCTCTTCGATGCGTCAAAAATTGCAGTGGTTGGCTTTTTCGAAGTAATCACGCACCTCATCGATATCTTCAACGCTCAGAAAGCACTGCGCAGGCGACTGGTCGAGAAAAGACCGGATCTGCTCATTCTTATCGATTTTCCCGATTTCAACCTGCTGCTGGCCCGCAAGGCAAAAGAGCTCGGCATCCCTATTTTCTATTATATCAGCCCCCAGGTCTGGGCCTGGCGCTCGGGGAGGGTAAAGACGATCCGGCGACTGGTCGATATTATTGGCGTCATCCTACCCTTTGAAGAGTCCTTTTATCGCAGGCGAGGGGTCACAGCTCACTACGTTGGCCACCCACTGCTCGATTCGGTTCACAGAGAGCTTTCTCGCGATCAATTCTGTGAAATGTACCGGGTCGATGCAGACAAAAAACTGATCGCCATTATCCCGGGCAGCAGAATTAAAGAGATCAGAAACATGCTGCCGGTATTTCTCGCCGGAGCCGAACGTTTTCAGCAGCGCTGTGAAGAACCTCCGATTTTTCTGGTGCCCCGCGCCTCGACCATTGACGAGAGTGATCTTCTGGAGCATGGCATCAGCCAATACAAATCCCGGCTGGATATCAGAATTATCTCCCAGGACCATTATAGCCTGATGGCCGCCTGTGACGCGGCCGTGGTGACATCCGGCACCGTTACCCTGGAGGTTATGCTGTTGGACACCCCCATGGTGGTGGCCTATAAGTTTACCCGAATGACATACCTGGTCGGCAAACTGCTGATACACAATATCTCGTATTTTTCTTTAGTGAACCTGATTGCAGACCGGGAAGTCCTGCCGGAACTCCTGCAGGATGAGGCAAACAGCGAGCGGGTGGCGGAAGAGCTTTACCGCCTGGTTTTTGACGAGAAGGCAAGAAAAGCGATTGCTCAGGGTTTTGAGACTGTCCGGGCTAAGCTCGGTGAACCGGGAGCTTCAAAACGGGCAGCAGATCTTGCCATGAGCCTCCTTCATCTGAATTGAGCGATTAGGCATGCATACTGAAGATGATTATCCGGAAGCAGTCAGGATAGAAATCGACGGCGTTCTCGATCTGCATCACTTTTCACCAAAAGAAATAAAAACACTGGTGCCGGATTACCTGGAAGAGTGTTTGAAAAATGATATTCTTGAAGTCCGGATCGTTCATGGCAAGGGCAGAGGAATATTGAAGCGTACAGTTGAAGCGCTGCTGAGCAGGCTGCCCAATGTCGTTTCGTTTCAGATGGCCGACCCGGAGCGGGCCAATTGGGGGGCGACCATCGTCCGGCTGAAAAAATCGACGGATAAGAAATAGAGGGGCAACTTATCGCTTAAAGGGCTCCGTCGGCGAGGCCCACTGGGAGCAGATTTTTAACATCGAACAGCACTGATTCGGGCTTCATCAAGTTCTTGATCTGCCCAACATCCATATCAATGAATTCACGGTGGCCGACTGCCAGGACAATGCCGTCGTAGGTGTTTCCATGCGGAGAGGAAATCGGCCTGATCCCGTATTGCGAGTCGGCCTCATCCGGATTCACCCAGGGGTCATAGACCTCCACCTCGAGGCCGTAATCAACAAATTCATCAATAATATCCGTTACTTTAGTGTTTCTCAAATCCGGGCAGTTCTCCTTGAAGCTCAGCCCCATGACCAGAATTTTCGCACCGGAGACCTCGATCTTTTTTTTCAGCATCAATTTGATAACGCGGCTGGCGATGTACCTGCCCATCTCATCATTGAGCCGCCTGCCTGCCAGTATCATGGCCGGATGATAGCCGACTTCCTGGGCCTTATGGGTCAGGTAATAGGGGTCTACCCCGATGCAGTGGCCGCCGACCAGACCGGGAGTAAAAGGCAGGAAATTCCATTTGGTCGCCGCCGCCTCGAGCACTTCTCTGGTATTGAGCCCGAGTTTGTTGAAAATCAGGGCCAACTCATTTACCAGGGCGATATTGACGTCACGCTGGGTATTTTCAATTACTTTTGCCGCTTCGGCCACTTTGATAGAACTGGCAGTAAAGGTGCCAGCCTCAATAATCGAGCGGTACAGTCGATCGACTTTCTCAGCGGTTTCCTGGGTTGAGCCGGAGGTTATTTTTACGATGTTGACCAGCCGATGGTCTCGATCACCCGGGTTGATCCGCTCGGGACTGTAGCCGCAGAAAAAATCGACATTGAAACGCAGCCCCGAACCGCGTTCAAGAATGGGCACACAGACTTCTTCGGTGGCCCCGGGATAGACGGTTGATTCATAGACGACGATATCGCCCTGCTTCAGGTAACTGGCAACCGTTTCAGAGGCTGACTGCAGAGGGATCAGATTGGGCCGTTTTGACGAGTCAATCGGGGTCGGTACCGTAATGATGTAATAATTGCACGGTGCCAGCAGAGCGGGGTCGTCGGTGCACTCCAGCAGATGGGCAGCCCTGAGTTCATCGGCCTCCACCTCCCGGGTCGAATCTCGATACTGCTTGAGTTCTGCGATTCGGGCGTGGCTGAGATCGAAACCGATGGTCGGGTATTTCTTGCCGAACTCCACGCCCAGGGGCAGGCCGACGTAGCCCAACCCAAGTATGCCGATTCTTATCTCTTCAGTGCTGTCAGGTGGTTGATTCATCTGGTCTCAATCCCCGGCCTGATCGCCGTAGTAAGTCAGCCCCGAGGTGTCCGTCTCGAACACGCTTACCGCGTGAAGTTGGTAGCGCTCATGCTGAAGCGGATCTTTGAGATTGTCGAAGATGAATTTGGCGATGTGCTCGGAGGAGGGGTTTATCTCGGCAAAGGCCTCCATTTCGTTGAGATTGCGGTGATCGAGTTCGTCGATTACCTGGTTGACATACTTTTTCAGGACCTTGAAATCGATCCCCATGCCGATATTATCCACCTCGAAGGCCCTGACAGTGACGGTAACCTTCCAGTTGTGTCCATGCGGCAGTTCACAGCTTCCGGGATAGTCCCGCAGGTGATGCCCGCTGGAAAAATGTGTTTTTATAAATATATCATACATGGTAGTGCCCCATTGGGTTTCATGGTAAATTGCGTCGGCCGATCCGATCATGCTGCCGGATCGCAGGCAAACCGTAAAGGCGTGATACGCTGCAGGGTGTATTGCACCTTGACAGGCCGCAGCCTGGATACCGTTATCGTCCTCTCGGAGGGGTTTAGAACGCCGTCCACCGAGGCTGACGCTACAATAATAACCATTTCTATAACTTACAAGAACTGAATATGGCTGCGAGCGATGCCTTCACAAGCGCGCGCGTTAAAAGCACGGCGGCAGGTAAACAGGAAAACGCACCACACCTTTTTTGCGATAATACAGGCACCCAGAGCGCAGAAACTTTTTCCAATATAAATCATTACGATATCGTGCACTTCAGCAACACCAGAGAGCCAGGCAAAGACACAGACTCAGTTGCAGCGGCTGGCGAGCGGTTCCGTCAGTTTCTTGTCAACCAGGCTGGGTATACTGCAGAAAATCATCATCGATATCGGGCCGCCTTTGAGCTATCGCAATGAGTATAATAAACAGAACCCGACGGCTGGACAGTCTCTTTGAGGGAAAACTGAGCCTCTACCAGTGCACCCCCGGTTATCGCTTCTCCATCGATTCTGTTTTGCTGGCTCATTTTGCAAAAGTGTCCGCTGGTGAAAAAGTCCTCGATCTGGGCACCGGCTGCGGCGTCATCGGCCTCATTATGCTTTACCGCCACTGCGAACTCGATATCCAAATAACCGGCATCGAGCGGCAGACGGAGCTGGCAGCGCTCGCCCGCGAAAATATAAAAATCAACGGCTATCAAGACCAGTTTAAACTTTACGCTGCAGATGTTGCCGACTGCCGATGCTACCTGCAGCCGGAATCATTTTCGCTGGTAGTCGCCAATCCGCCGTTTTATGAACCAGGTGCAGGGAGAACCAGCCTCGACGGGCAGGCCAAGGGGGCCAGGCAGCTAGACGCGACCGGGCTTGACGCGTTTATAGAAGCGGCATCATACAGTGTCAAGAACCGTGGCAGGGTAGTGATGATTTATCCGGCCGAACGCACGCCACAACTCATTCAGAGCATGTCTCAGCATCGTATCGAGGTGAAGAACATGCAATTTATATACTCCTACCCGGACTCACAGCGGCCCGCTCAGCTTGCCCTGGTTGAGGGACTTAAAAACGGCGGCAAGGGCGTCACCGTAGCCGCCCCTTGGTATATTTATCAACATAAAAATGGCCACTATTGCGATTATATACAATCGATGTTTGAGGTATAACCTCAAATTCCTGTTTCATTCAAAAGCGAACCTCTTCTTCGCCTGTTGACGAGAACTTAAGCCCCGCCCATGCTTGCCACTATCGACAGTGCTGCACTTATTGGTATCGACGCTATTGTTGTGTCTGTTGAAGTAGATGTGGCCAATGGGCTGCCATCCTTCACCACGGTCGGTTTGCCGGACAGTTCGGTGCGGGAAAGCAAAGACCGGGTAAAGGCAGCGATAAAAAATTGCGGCTATGAATTTCCGGGCAGGAAAATTACCGTAAACCTGGCCCCTGCCGACCTCAAAAAAGAAGGACCGTCTTTTGATCTGCCCATCGCGCTTGGCCTGCTGGCAACCACCGGCATTATTGACCCAGTCGAGCTCAAAGGCTACCTGGCGGTCGGTGAACTGTCGCTGGACGGTGCGCTACGGCCGGTCTCGGGGGTATTGCCCATCGCCCTGACTGCCGCTCGCCAGCAGGAAAGGGGCCTCAATCGTGGGTTTATCGTACCGGCGGACAACGGCGCCGAGGCTCAGCTTGCCGGAGATGTCGAGATCCTGGCGGTGCACAGCCTTCCTGAAATCGTTGAAATTCTCAATGGCCTCAGAGAAGCCAACCACGTGGAAACAATGGTGGACTCCAGCGAACCGCAGATCTATCCAGTTGGTTTTGAAGATATCCGCGGACAGAATCATGTCAAGCGGGCACTCGAAATTGGCGCAGCCGGTATGCATAATGTTCTGATGCAGGGGCCGCCCGGATCCGGTAAGACGCTGATTGCCCGCAGTCTTCCATCAATCATGCCGGACTGGAGCCCTCAGGAGCGTCTTGAGACCACCCGGCTCTATTCAGTAAGCAGCAAGGCCAAAACAACTGCGCTGATGCACCGGCGGCCGTTTCGCGCTCCCCACCACACAATCTCCGATGCAGGCCTGATCGGAGGCGGTACCGTGCCTCAGCCCGGTGAGGTGTCCCTTGCTCACAACGGCGTACTGTTTCTCGATGAACTGCCTGAGTTCAAGAAGCATGTACTTGAGGTACTGCGCCAGCCGCTGGAGGATGGTATGGTAACCATTTCCAGGGCCCAGATGAGCCTGAGCTTTCCAGCACGTTTTATGCTCGTCGCTGCAATGAATCCTTGCCCGTGCGGGTTTTTAGGTGATAATAAGAATTCATGCCACTGCACCGAAATGCAGATTCAGCGCTATCGCAACAGAATTTCCGGTCCACTGCTGGATCGGATCGATATGCATCTCGAGGTGGCAGCCCTCGATTTCAATAGACTGCAGGGTGAGGCAGAGCAGGAAACCTCAGATAGGATCAGGGCCCGGGTGCACCAGGCACAGTGGATTCAGCGTGAAAGGTTCAGTTCGACCGAGGGGATACAGGTCAACGGCAGGATGGATGTCAAGCAAATCGAACGATTCTGCCCGATTGATGCATCCTCCAGGGAGCTGCTCGAAAAAAGCGTCGACAAGCTCGGTCTCTCGGCCCGCGCCTATCACCGGATTTTAAAACTCGCTCGTACTATCGCCGATCTGGGGGGGTCAGATGCGATTCAGATCAATCATGTTGCCGAAGCGGTACAATACCGCAGAGGCGAGTTCCAGGGATAAGCCCGCTCTCCAAACCCGACGGATAAACAAATGCGAAATCTTTTCATCATTGTACCGCTTTTTTTTGTACTACTGGCCATTCTCTACCTCTTCACCCCAGTATTTCCCGGCAAAATTTCCCACGAGGTCTTTGTCGATGAAGATGTTCGCTTCTTTATCACCCAGTATGATCTGGAACAAAGGCTTGATGAGTTTGTCCAATCCCCGTTTGGCCAGGCCTTAGGCGGCCTTGATATTGATGCAATCGGTAGGGAACTGGGTTTTAGTCAGGAACAGGCCGCCCGAGTGATTCAGCTCAAGCAAGAAGCCGCGCGCACTTCTGATGATCCTCTACTGCGGGTGCTGTTTGGCTCTGAAGCAAGTGTTGCGTTGTTTGATTTTACTCTGACTGAAGAGTTACCGCTCGAGGCCCAGATATTCGAGAATTTGCTCTTTATCTCCCGACCGCAGCACAGTGCCCGGCTGATGGATTTTGCCGGCTGGTTCGGCCTTGGTGAAGACCAGGTGGGCGAGAGCCGATACGGCGGACATGCAATCAAACGCTTTGATCTTGAGCCGGGCCGTCGCATATCGGCAGTGCGTGTCAAAGATCTGCTGGTTTTCAGCTTTAACGAACAACTTCTCAGGCACAGCCTTGATATCTACGACTCGCGGCAGCAGACCTTGCTGGACAGCCCGGAGTACAGCAAACTGAAAAAGTCTTTTGCAGGTGCTTCGCTGTTCTGTTATCTCAATTTTATCGATATAGACAAACAATTACAGCAGACCACAGCCTCGGCTATCCTGCCAGGCTTTCTCGACCACGGCCTGAGCCTGGATGGGATGGACTCCTTGAGCGGTTACCGGGCAGGATATTTCGGGGCCTGGAAGGAAAACGACACCATTGTCGACCGGGCTGTTATCAGTTTCGATCCCGACCTGTTGCAGACTAAGCCGCATCACCTCACGCTCGTGGAGCCGGCGCTGCCTGATTCTTTCAACCGGGTCAGCGGCGATACCATTTTTTACTACTGGACCAACAATTTCGACCTGAAGCGTACCCTGGCAATGTTTGCAGGCACCGAAAGCAGTGGGGCACAAATCGAAGCGAATCTTGAAGGACTTGCACAGATAACCGGGGTTACTCCCGAGCGTCTGATTGAACTGATCGATTCTGAAGTCACCATTGGCGTCAAAGGCATAGGCAAAAAACAGCTCGTGCCGATACCACTTTTCCTGCTCGTTTTAAAAAGCAGCGATATGGAAACCCTGCAGCCGGCAGTCGAGAAGCTGATCAGTCATTTCCAGATTCCGACACGTGAAAAAACCATTGGCGAAGCCGAGATCATTACCTGGGGTGGCATAGTCGGCATGGGCACCGTTCAGCCGTCGCTGAGTTTTGTTGGAGACTCGCTGATCATCTCCAGCAACAGGACCCAGATAAACGAATATCTAAGCTTGAAAGAAGGCACCGGGGGACTGGCTCATAACAACTTTTTCATGCAGCTCGAAGAGGATTTGATCCAGCCAAGTAATTTTATCACCTATCTTGATTTTGGTGAAACGATAACCAATGTCAAAGAAATGGTGAGCTGGGGCTCTACCATGCTTGCCATCAAGGATCGCGAGACGGCACGCCGCTCGAAAGCACTGAGCGAGCAGTTGGTCTACCCGCTGCTGGACGGCCTGGCCACGTATTCGGTTATCGGCACCAGAAAATATATTGCCGGAGACACCATTGTTTTTGAATCAACCACCTTGCTTGAACATGGAAAACAATAACCTGGAAATGCTGGTCGAAGAATTGAAGGCGGTAATACCGTTCAAGGAGACCACCGAGGTGGGCGATATCGTCCTTGTCGCCTCCGAACAGCCACAGATGCTTCTTTATGGGCTCATCACCTCGATCGAACGCGACCCGGGCAAGAAGGATGAATGGTGGCATATCGGTCTGAGTTTTCTGACTGTGCCGCTGCAGAACGTGGTCTGGACCTTGCGTACCGCCCAGATGACCGGCCAGGAGATATTCACGATGGGCGGTGAAAAGCGGTTTTTCAAGGCGGTGGGAATCGGTGCAAAAAACGCTCTGAAACCGATGGGCAAATCCAAAGAACCCTCAAAACAATCCATCAAGAAAGGCCTGAAGCGCATTAAATAAAGGATTCTGCAATGAGCAGGCAAAACTGGTCTGAGCTCGGTATTATCGAGCATCTCGCGAAACTTGATGGAACGAGTAAGACTGCGGATCTGATCCACTCCATTGGTGATGATTGCGCGATCTTTGCCACAGATCGGGACCACCATTGGTTGACCACCACCGATATGCTGGTGGAAAACATCCATTTTAATCTGTCCTGGCATCCCCCTGAGCTCTTAGGCCGCAAGTCGATTGCAGTAAATCTCAGCGATATTGCGGCAATGGGCGGCGAGCCGCGCTTTGCGTTGCTGTCCATTGGTTTACCCGATTATCTTGAACTGGACTGGATCAATTCGTGGTCTACCGGGATGCTTCAGATGCTGCGCGAACACGACTGTCGACTGATTGGCGGCGATACGGTTCGGGGGCCGCTGCTGGTTATCAACGTGACGATTCTCGGCAGCGTCGAGCCCGGTGGTGCGCTATTGAGGGCAGGGGCCCGGGTAGGTGAGAATATCTATGTCAGCGGCAGGCTGGGCTCCGCCGGAGCAGGTCTGGCCATCTGCAGTGATCCCGCTGCCTTTGCAGGTCTTGATCAGCAGATACTGCAACCGTTTATTGATCATCACCTCAATCCCGCTCCGGCAGTTGCCCTGGGCCGTCTGCTGGGCAGAAGCCGGATGATCGGCGCCATGCAGGATATCTCAGATGGCCTGGCCACCGACCTGGCCCACATCTGCAAGCAGAGCGGGGTCGGAGCAGAGGTGGAGGCTGCACTTCTGCCCGCCCTTGATGGGCTCGATCTTGTTGCAGGTCGGCTCGCCCTTGACCCACTGAAGATGATAACAGGTTCCGGAGAAGACTATCACCTGCTCTTCACAGTACGTAGCGGTATGGATGAAGCGCTCGCAGAACTGCTTGAAAAATCGGGGCAGGAGAAGATATTTCGGATCGGCAGGATCACAGAAAAACCGGGGGTCTTTCTAAACACCGCGCAGGGTGACACAGACATCAGCTTCCAGGGCTTTGAGCATCGCAGCGGGGCTGAACAATCCTGAAGATAACCTGATCAGCAAACAGCGCAGCAGGCACAAACAGTTTTTTTAATTTCCCTCAATATCAACGCTGAAGGCGAGATGTATCGTGGCGCGGCTTGGCCTGAACTGCCGGTATGAGATGGCGGGCGCCATGTCCAGCATGCGCTTGGCGGCCCGGACCTGATCCGAGTCGTGGTATTTGTCTGAAAGATAGATGATTTCGCTGATGCCGGATTGAATAATGACCTTGGTGCACTCATTGCACGGAAACAAGCCGACATAGATCCTACACCCGCTCAGATCGGTGGAAATAGCGTTGAGTACTGCATTGAGTTCGGCATGGCAGACGTATGGGTACTTGGTGGAGAGAAAATCACCCTGGCGGGCCCAAGGCAGCTCATCATCTGAACAGCCGATAGGAAAGCCGTTGTAACCGACCCCGACAATTTTGTTCTGGGCGCTGGCGATGCAGGCGCCGACCTGGGTATTGGGGTCTTTGCTGCGTTCTGCCGAGAGCAGGGCGACTGCCATGAAATATTCATCCCAGCTCAGATAATCGGAGCGTTTGGTTAGTTTTTCCATAAGCGCCTCAACGGTAGAGGTAGGGGATCCAGCGTTTGATTTCCTCCTGCAGGCGACCGTCGGCCTGAAGCGAGTCCATAAACGAATTGGCTCCAGCAAGAAGTTCTACATCTCCTTTTCTGACTGCCCAGCCAAGATACTCTTCAGTACCCATTTCGAGAATCGGGGTGAGTTTGTCCTGCTGATTTTGGGCAGCAAAATAACAAAGCACCGGGGCATCATAAATGAAGGCGTCGATCTCATTTTTTGTCAGAGCGGAAAGGGCATCTTCGGGAGCCTGGAAAACGACTTCATTTGCTCCGTTGATTACGCTGGTAACGAAATAGTCTGAAACCGTATTGGCCACCGTTCCCAGCCGGTAATTGGTATTGAGTACCGAGTTGATCCCGCCGGCAAAACGGCTACGGTCCTCCATCCGAACCAGCATGATCTGGCCGGAACGCATGTAAGGCTTGGTAAAATCCACCACATAGCTGCGCTGCTCGGTGATGGTCATCCCCGACATGATAATGTCGGTTCTCCCATCCTTGAGATAGTCGAAATGTTTTTCCCAGGGGACTTCCACAAAGTTGATTTCCTTGTTGAGGTAGCGGCCGAGCTGCATTGCAAAGCTCACCTCAAGCCCGGTCAGTTTCCGGTCCTGCTTGAACACAAACGGTGGAGCATTGGCGGTGACGCCGACATTCAACACGGCTCTGCCAGCCTGGCCGGACGCACTCGCTGCTCCGCTTCCGGAAGTCATGCTCTGTTTACAGCCGGCAAGGAGAAATACCAGCAGGAAGGCAAAAAACAACAGCCCGGGTTCGATTCGTCTGGTCATAGCCCCCTCTCTGTTCTTTTGAAATTCTTCCGTCGCTGTCTCCAGGTGTTCTTTCCGCTTACCGTGTCGGTGAATTTTCTGATCGTCTCAAAATAATAGTCCCCGCCCAGACTGATCAGGGAGTTGTGATCGGCTCCGGGAACGATGAAAAGCTGTTTGGTTTTGGCCGCGCTTTCAGCCTGCAGTTTTACCGCCTCATGCAGCGGAATGAGTTGATCTTCCGCTCCGTGCAGGATCAGAGTTGGCAATTCGATCTCCATGATCTTGCCAAGGTTGTTGAAGCACTCCTCCTCGGTGAGCCCGCCGGCGGAAACATCGTAACCGAGGCGGGCAGCCAGCGGAAGGGTGTAAGCAAAGCCGCTGTCGATTATCAGGCCTTTTACCATATCAGGAAATCGGTGGGCTAGTTCGATTGAACTGACTGAGCCAAGTGAGCGCCCCATCACGAATCTGTCTCCACTCAGGTTATGTTCTTCACAAAAGTAGTTGAACCGATCGAAGACCACACTGCAGTCATCAAGCAGCGCTGACACGCTGGGTTCGCCACTGCTCCAGCCATACCCCCGGTAGGAGGCAACCATGAGATTAAGACCTTCAGCTAGGTAGAGCGGGGCGACATAATCATAATCTCCAACGGTTTCACCGTTGCCGTGAAAATAAAGAATATTTGCCCCATCAGGGTTGCTGCCATAGAATCTGCAGCCCAGTACAAGACCCGGATCTCCAACCTCGATGTCAAGGTCCTGGCTGTCCGGCACTGCACAGGTGCCGCGTTCTTTTCTCGGGTGAAAAATTGCCGCGAGGATTTCAGGGCGATCAAGTTTTGAAATGTTTTGCTGGGTCATACCTAATCCTGCAGAAATAATGATTTGAGATTGAAACTATGCTGCCGAAAATAAAAAAAGCTCCCAGGCAGAAGTGCAGTGCCGGAGAGCTCGATAAAGCCGTGGGGTGAGTGAGGGGACTTGAACCCCCGACCTTCTGGGCCACAACCAGACGCTCTAACCAACTGAGCTACACCCACCATTGATGTATCGCTGCCCGCCGTTAAACAGGGCGGGAAATCATCTACGATGAAACCGCATCTTATAATAGTTCAACTCCCGTTTTTCAAGGATAAAACTTTTGTTTAGCCTGAATATATCACGAGTTGAGACGGCCTGCTAGCCAAGGAGACTTGGGGAAGGCTCTTTAAGTAAGGCCTTCCCCAAAAGCGACGCGGGATAGGAGGTCGTATCGACTCGCCCCAAGGGTGGAAATTATGCCTTTGCAAAAACCGCAAATAATTTACTGATATTATTATAATATCAATAATATTTTCATTGCTTTTTCATGAAATAATCAGCTTAAAGATCTTTTTTGCAATGCATACAGACCGTGGCTTTGGCCTTTATCAGTTCAAGACAGAAGGGGCACTCTTTTTTATAATTAGCCTTGAGCAATTGAGCGATGGCCATCCTGCATTCAGTTTCCAGCGACGTGTCTCTGAAACTATGATTGCGAATCGGGTCGATGCAGGACAGGTCGTTGAGCTCCACAAGCAGGCCGGCAGCCTTTTTTCTGCCGTCAATTCCGGCCGCCTCATCGAGGATAAGATGCATTACGGGGCTCAGGTTTTTCTCGGCGACGCAGGTTTTCAATGCTTCGAGCGCCTCTTTTTCCTTCTGATAACGCACGTTCTGAGCCCCCACCACCGCAAGGTCAATGATACTGCCCTTGAAGGCGTCCGCCGAGCCGACCATCATCACATTCGACTCTGAACTGCCGGGAAGCCGCATATACCGGTACGATGAACTGTGTCCATACTGGATCTCAATCTGTTTCCAGCCGTTTACGAAGACCGGACAGTCGTCATTGAGACATATATAGAGGACCTCCGATCCCCAGCCGAGCCCGTCGCCGACATGAATAGGGGGGGCCTCACAGCAGGACATCTCTATGCGGCAGTGAGGGCAGGTTGGTATGTTTTCAAAATAACGTCTATAGTCGATACTCATGATACTCCTGGTGTTTTCTTGGGTTCAGGCAGATTCAGGCAGAGCAGCAAA
Source organism: uncultured delta proteobacterium (assembly GCA_963824415.1). GTDB lineage: Bacteria > Desulfobacterota > Desulfobulbia > Desulfobulbales > Desulfocapsaceae > JABDQA01. Next base: position 21,055 of record CAWGPM010000017.1, on the reverse strand, counting down.
AACCTACTGGCCTTTAAAGCCGATGTCGCTCAGCACTGCATCAACCGCCTGGGCCTGGTTCATCTTGGTTCGTAAGAAAGATGCGGGCATCGCATCTCGGTTTTTCTCAATCAGGGCCGATAATTCATCAAGTTTACGCTGATCGGCGAGAGCAAAAAGAGTGTTGAGGTTTTCAATAAAGCTGGCGATGATTTTTTTGCCGTCCCCGCCGGTGGCCATGATCTCGGCGTAGGTCCGCGGATTCTGGCTATGGATGCGGGCCATGGCCAGAATGGAGTAAAGTGAAGTCAGGGTAGAGTGGGTGTCGATATCAGCATAGGCGATGTCATGCTGAGACAGTGTCATGGCCAGGGCCACCGAAATGGTGGTGGGCAGTTTCTGGCTGACACCCATCATCAGGTCGTGTTTGTCGGCAGAATCCAGATAGATCTCCGCACCATATTTGTAAAGAAAAGACTCGAATTCACTGCACAGGCTGCCGCTTCTGCTGGTCTTCACCACCGAGACGTTTTTATCTTTCATGGTCACAGCCTGGGGGCCCCAGAGATTGTGGACCAGCATTATCTCAACACTCTCCAGGGTAACCGAAAGAGCAGTTTCAAGCGGATTTTCCGATTCACCAGCCAGTACGATCAAGGCCTGCCCGCCTTTGAGCAGGGGCCCGTAGTGCCTGATCGTCTCTGAGGTTGCCGAGATGGGTACACAGACAATTACCACCTCCACCTGGTCAATCATCTGCTCGGGGCGCAGTTCTGAAGACCTTCCGGTAATGATGGTCTGATAGCCTTCGCTCTGCAGTTTATCGGAAAACCAGCGGCTCATCTCTCCCGAACCGATAAAACCAAATGTCTTGATTTTTTTGATGCGCATGTCGACCCGGGGAAAGGAGCCGAGAATCTTCAGGCAGCGCGGCTCCTGAATCACTCGATTTTCGATATGGGCCAGAGCCTCGGAGAGAAGGACATCGTTTCGGTGCCCCTCAACTTCAAGATACATCTGCAGTTTCTGGGTTTTTATATCGTTTTCCGAGCGTAGATCGAGGATATTTATTCCCCTGCGGGTAAACTCATTTAAGGTATCGACCAGCAGTCCGACCCGATCCGGCAGCGGCTGGGTAATGACCGAAGTGGCGTCGTAGCCGGTCGCCTCGTGGGGGGTGGCGCCGATGACTGCAAAACGCGTCCGGTTGTATGGGGCCAGTTCCCGTTCGATAAGAAAGAGCTGATTGCTATTGATAATCGTTTCGGTTTCTATCAGGGCGTGGCCAGCTTTATTCTCGGATCGCAGTTTGGCGATCGCTGCATCGATATCACGCACCGAAATCAGGGTTGCCTGGGGGGCATGTCTGGTAATATAGTCTTCACATTGCCGCAGCACCGAACTGCGGCCGATGATGACCTCAATTTCCGAGGGCTGAAGGTCTTTGCTGGCCGATCCCAGGGACAGATGAATCGGCAGCACGATATTGTCGACCCAGAAATTCTGGTCCAGACCTGCCATGAGGCGGAAATATTCTTTAATTTCACCCTCGCGGGTATTATAGACCGGAATCAACGCCAGATCCGCCCGTGCACCGGTGACACAATCCAGCACGTCGGCAACATGATTGAACAGCAACAGCTTCGCGGCGGGCTGATACTGGAGTGCGGCCTGGCTGGCATCGGATCCGCTGGGACCAAGTGTGGAAATAGTGGGCATATCTTCTGTTCTGTGTTTTGTGAGACTACCGGAACATCGTCACTCGGTGCAGGCGGCGTCAACAGCAGGGTTCGATGCGACAATCGCTCAAGACAATATATCGTTGGCGACAATTAGGCAATAGTTGAGAACAAGACAATAAGGCAGCACCATAGAGTTGAGCACATAAGTGAGCCAGAAGCCGGATATACGAGAATACCTCAAGGCCCTGAAGTCGTCGCGCAAATTCAGCCAGCAGATCGTCTGTCATCGCACCATTGATGCCACGAAAGCGATTTGCAAAACACCGCGGGCAGCAGTCGGCGACGTGATCGGCAACGCTCTTGCCAAGCTTGGCATAGTGTCACTCTATGCCCATCAGGCCCGCAGCATCGATTTGATCCGCGACGGCCACGATATCGTGGTCTGCACGCCAACGGCGTCGGGTAAGAGCCTGATCTACAACCTTTGCGTACTGGAAAACTACCTGCAGGACCCATCTTCTCATGCCCTCTATCTTTTTCCCCTTAAAGCGCTGGCCCAGGACCAGCTGGGAGTACTTGCCGGCTTCAAAGCAGCGGTTGACGGGCAGCACCCCCAGGAAGGAGCGCCATTTTCTGCAATTTATGACGGCGATACAAAGCCATCTCAACGCGCTAAGCTCAGGCAGAAGGTTCCCCCGGTTTTGATTACCAATCCGGACATGGTGCACCTCTCGCTGCTGCCCTACCATCAGAGTTGGAGCGATCTTTTTCGAAATTTGAGATTCATCGTCATAGACGAGATACACACCTATCGCGGGCTGTTCGGCTCCCATGTTTCCTGGGTGTTGAAACGACTGATGCGCATCGCCGCCCACTATGGTTCACGGCCGCAGTGCATCATGCTTTCCGCCACGGTGGGTAATCCTGCAGAACTTGGCTCCAGGCTGATTGGAGGTGCGGTCAGCGTCGTCTCGGAAACCGGGGCGCCAAGCAGTGCCAAGCATATGGTTTTCCTGAACCCCTGGGACAGTGCGGCTCATACCTGTGCACAACTCCTGGAAGCGTCTTTGAAGCGCGGGCTGCGCACCATCGTGTACACCAAATCGCGGAAAATGACCGAGCTCATAACCATGTGGACGAAACCGCGTCTCGGTGAACTTGGGAATGCGTTGAGTTCATACAGGGCCGGGTTTCTGGCAGAAGAGCGCCGCACCATAGAACGGGACCTGTCCACCGGCCGTTTACTCGGAGTGATTTCCACTTCGGCGCTCGAGCTTGGGATCGACATCGGCGATCTGGATCTGTGCATTCTGGTGGGCTACCCGGGTTCGGTCATGGCCACCTGGCAGCGCAGCGGCAGGGTAGGGCGGAGCGGCTCGGAGTCGGCGGTGATAATGATCGGAGCAGAAGATGCGCTCGACCAGCATTTCATGAGGGACCCCGAAGACTTTTTTCAACGCTCACCGGAACATGCCCCGCTCAATCCAGACAACAGCCGCATCAGTTCCCAGCATCTGCACTGTGCTGCGGCCGAGTTGCCGCTCTCCATAAATGAACCGTTAGTGTCAGATTCAGAAACGATACCTGCGCTTATCGAGCAGCTGAGCAGGGAGGCGGTTCTGCATCAGGACGCCGGGGGCAGTCTCTGGTACGCAAGCAGAAAAAGGCCCCAGAACCGGGTCGAATTGCGTGGAGGCGGGGTGCAGCTGTCAATCATCGAGAAAGACAGCGGCGAAATTATCGGGGAGATCGATGCCGCTCGGGCCCTGCAAGAGGCGCACCCCGGTGCGGTTTACCTGCACCATTCACGGGTTCTGATGGTGCACCGGCTCGATATCGACGCCCGGGAAGTAATTGTCAGCGGAGTAAAACTCAATTATCACACCAGGCCAACGGTCGACAAACAGACTGAAATTATCGAGTGCTGCAAAAGCCGCTCTATTTTCGGGTGCCGGGTCTCCTGGGGCCGGCTCAAGGTCACCGAGCAGGTAACGGGGTATCGCAAGGTCAACAATTTCACCCAGAAAATCATTTCCACCGAACCGCTGGAACTGCCGGAGCAGGTGATCGAGACCGAAGGCCTGTGGCTGGATCTGCAGGAGCGTCACCGCAGCCTGCTCGAGGATCAGAAGATGCATTTCATGGGCGCCATCCATGCGGTCGAGCATGCCATGATCGCCATGTTTCCGCTGCTGATTCTCTGCGATCGCAATGATATCGGCGGCATCTCCTGTCCCCATCATGAGCAGACGGATCGGGCTTCGATCTTTATCTACGACGGCTATGCCGGCGGCGCCGGTCTCACCGAGGAGGCCTATCGGCTGATCGACGCGTTGCTCAGGCAGACAGAAAATACCATCAGGCGATGCGGCTGCGCATTGGGCTGCCCGTCCTGCGTGCATTCGCCCAAGTGCGGTTCCGGCAACCGCCCGATCGACAAATCGGCAAGTTTGAGCCTTTTGCAGGCAATCATTAACGATAGCGAGGCTCCGATAGTTGCAGAAGCCACCAATTTCTAATGAGCTTTCAAACAACAGCGCTGGCGGCGCCAGACAAATAACGCCACCCGCAGCTCCTGTACCCCGTGGTCTCGAGGCACTGCCCGCACACTATCTGGTCTTTGATCTGGAAACCCAGCGTTCGGCCGACGAAGTCGGGGGCTGGCAGCGGGCTGAGCGCATGGGCATGTCGGTCGGGGTAATCTATGATTCAGTACTGGACGGTTTTGCAACCTATTTCGAGGATGAAGCGGACAAGCTGGTGCAGCACCTGTTCGAGGCTGACCTGGTGATCGGCTTCAACTCCAAACGTTTCGACTACCAGGTACTCTCGGCCTACACCGATCTCGACCTTTTCTCCTTGCCGAGTCTGGATATGCTCGAGGAAATCAAGGCCAGACTGGGCTACCGTCTGAGCCTGAACCGGTTGATCGAGCACACCCTCGGGTGCAGCAAAAGCAGTGACGGTCTGCAGGCGCTCAGATGGTATAAAGAGGGGAAGCTACGCGAAATTGCCGATTATTGCCGCAAAGACGTGGAACTTACCAGAAACCTGTTCCTCCATGCGCTTGACAACGCATCGGTTCTATTTCGCAACAAAGCGGGCAAGACGGTGCGTCTGCCGCTGGATTTGGATGTGCGGATCGGTGAAATTATATCTCTGGTACGAGACGCTCAGGGCCAGAGCAGCGGTTTATAGATCCAGCCGATAAGTCCGCTCGAGTGCTTGAGCTTGACCCATTGGCCCTGGGTCTCAAGCACGGTCATGACAACCCCGCGGTCGACGCTGGCGATAACCGCACTGTTGGTGTTTGCCTCGGCCCGCATATTGACATTCTTGTTGCCATTGACGATCACGGTATTGCCCGGGACAACAAGAGAATTGTGAATCCAGCCCGAATCATTTTCAAAGTCTACGATTTTCAGCCAGTCGCCTTGGGTAGAGGCGACCTTCAGCGGATATCCCTCAAACAGTTCCATCGAAACCTGGTAGTCTGTGCCGGGGCCGCTCCTGACGTTGACGTTGTCACCTTTGACGCTGACATAGTCGGCACCAAACCCCTGCGTTGAAGTAAGAAACACAACGGCTGTGCCAATGGCTGCAATAACAGTGAGGAGTCTCCTGAGTGTCGTAAACATACAGTGATAACCTATAGATGAAGATTGATATGGATGATTCGATCAAGCAATATTTATACAAAGATCAACCAGGTTCGTCAATCCTGTTATTTTTTTACTGAAAAGTGAAGGCGCCCCTTGTCATGGTCCATCCTGCACCAGGCTCCAATAGGCAGGGTAAGATTTTTTCTGGTGTGGCCAACCGGGAAGTTACCCCAGATTGGCACCTCTCTGGCCGCAGTTAGCTCTCGTACCCGGTTCCAGACGAACTCATGGCGTCTGATTTGCTCCAGTTCCCCGGTGTCTTCGTCGCCGAACTGGCCAAGTATGATTGCTGAAATATCCGCAGTTGCACCGCTGAACCACAACTGGCTGAGCAATCGATCGAGGCGGTAGAGCGGTTCGTTCACATCCTCGAGCAGCAGCACGGCTCCTGTGAGATTGGGAAACCATGGTGTGCCGAGCAGGGTGGCCAGGCTGGCCAGATTGCCTCCGAGCAGCGGTCCTTCTGTAATATCTCCAACCGATTCGCAGGACCGCACCTGTTCGACAGGCTCGGAAAGCGTTTTCTGCCAGTTTCCCCGCAGACACTGGTAAAGCCGATCCAGGCTGTCCTCTTCACAGCGGCAGAGGGAGGCAAGGCCGGGGCCGTGCATGCAGATCAGGCCGGTCCGGTCAAAAAGGTGGTTGTGTAAAATGGTGATATCGGAAAAACCGAAAAAAAGTTTCGGATTATTGTGAATCAGTGCCAGATCGATTTTTCCCAGCAGACGCAGCGAACCAAAACCGCCGCGCAGCGCAAAAATTGCCTTGACCTCAGGGGCTGCAAACATTCGGTGCAACTCGGCAAGCCGCGCTTCGTCGCGATCGGCAAGATATCCCCAGCCAGGCCAGCTCTTCTCTGGCTCATGGATGGTAAAGCCCATGTCCCTGAGAATCTCACAACCCTGTTGATAGAACTCAGGTTCGCTCAGATATCCCGCCGGGGCAATAATACCGATACAATCACCTGGTTCAAGGGGGGGAGGGATCAGCGCCATCGGCTCAACTCTTGTCAGCTGTCAATTTTCTATAGATCAATCCCAGTCCGGCCAGGGTCAGGTTTGGTTCAATGCGTTCGATGGATGGCGCATAATCAAGAATCACCGGAGCCATTCCTCCGGTGGCGATGATGCTGATATCACGCTGTCCGGCCTGGTTCATTTCTTCTTTGACAAGGGTTATCAGGCCTTCGATCATCGCTCCGTAACCGAACAGCACGCCACTCTTCATAGCCGATACGGTACTGGTGCCGATTACCTTCTCCGGCGCGATACGCAGATCAATCTGGGGAAGTTTAGCAGCTTTCTGGGAAAGTGCTCCCAGCGATATGTGCAGCCCGGGCAGGATCAGACCGCCGAGGTATTCACACGAATCGGAGATACAGTCAAAGGTGATGGCGGTGCCGAAATCGATGACAATCGCTGAACCTTGGCAGAGCTGATAGGCGCTGATCCCGTTGACAAGCCGGTCTGCTCCGATCTCGGTTGGGTTTTTCAGGGTGACCGTGATCAGCTCGGCCACCGACTCGCTGCAGACGTTGATCAGTTCCACTTGCCGGTCTGAATTGAACAATGATGCACAGCACTGGTAATAGGCCGATTCCAGCTGCGGTACAACGCTTGAGATGGCCACCCCACAGACGCTGGTATTGTCGACGCCTGCCAGGTTGAACAGGTTGTGGTACTGGATGCTCAATTCGTCGGCGGTCATGGCCGAATCAGTCTGTATCCGCCACTGGTGCCTGATCTGGTTGTCCTGGTCGATGATGCCTGCAACGGTGTGGGTATTGCCGATATCTATCACAAAAAGCATGCGGTCTCTCCGGGTTGAAACGTTACTCTGTTGGATCGGGCAAAGATTCTACCACAGCGATTTCAATCTGCGTTGAGAAAAAATTGTCGCTGCAGTAAAAAACAAAGATATTGTGGAACCAGAGCGAACCGATCATACTCTAGAAAAAGATAAAGGATTGCGCGATGCAGCCGATAATCGTCACCACCACCTGTGAGAGCAGAGAAGACGGCGAACTGATCGCCAGAAGCGTGCTTGAAAAACGACTTTCTGCCTGCGTTCAGATCTCCGGGCCGGTACTCAGTTCATACTGGTGGGAGGATAAAATCACCAGCACTGCCGAATTTCTGGTGGTCATGAAAAGCGAGCGGGGCCTTTTTGAACAACTCAGTGATACCATACGGGCTGTTCACCCTTATGAGGTTCCGGAAATCGTTGCGGTCGACATCACCGCAATCGACACGCCCTATAAACAGTGGCTTGAAGCAGAACTGAACCATGGGAAATAAAAGCAAGGGCGGCTATCGTCGGCGCCGTCTGGGTGAATACATCTGCAGCTGCTGCAAACAGCCTCAACCGTTCTGCTGGAACTGCCCGTGCGGGTTCCAGATATGCCCCCGGTGTTTCGAAGAAAATAAATGGGGCCTCAGCAATGGCCCCACCTGGATCTGCCCTGACTGCGAACGCGTGATGCGCATATGAACCGGGTACTGTCCCGGCGCAGGTGTCCCGATCTGCGATTGCACATATTGCGTATTGTGGTGAAATACAATATTATGCCGCCAACCTGAACTATCTTTCAACCCTCCAGCGCTACTTGAAATTATGGTCCAATCTGCAGAAGTTTACGATGAAAGCAAGATAAAAACGCTGAGCTCTCTGGAGCATATCCGCAAGCGGCCCGGTATGTATATCGGCCGGCTTGGCGACGGCTCTCATCATGACGACGGCATCTATATTCTGCTTAAGGAAGTAATCGACAACGCGGTCGATGAATTCATCATGGGCGCCGGTAAACGGATCAATGTAGAAATCAACGAAGACGGCAGGACTTCTGTGCGCGATTTCGGGCGGGGCATACCGCTTGGCAAACTCATCGAGTGTGTTTCGGTGATCAATACCGGGGCGAAGTACAACACCGATGTATTTCAGTTTTCAGTCGGTCTCAACGGGGTCGGCACCAAAGCGGTCAATGCGCTGTCCGAGTTCTTCCGGGTGACTGCTTTTCGCGACGGCCGATACGCCAGCGCAGAATTTGTCAGGGGCGAACTGATCGGCAGCAAGGATGGGGAAACCGAAGAGAAAAACGGCACCCTGATCGAGTTTTTGCCTGACCAGGAATTGTTTGGCGACTACCGCTATGACGAATCCGTCATCGACAAACGGCTCTGGCGTTATGTCTATCTCAATGCCGGCCTGAAAATCTATTACGACAAAAACCTGTATTATTCGAGCAACGGCCTGTTCGATCTGCTGAGCAATGAACTCAACAGCAGCAGCATCTATGAACCGCTCTATTACAAGGATCAGACACTGGAATTTGCCTTTGCCCACATAGACTCCTACGGCGATTCCTATTACTCTTTTGTTAACGGTACCTACACCAGTGAAGGCGGCACCCATCTCTCAGCCTTTCGCGAAGGTATTTTGAAAGGCATCAACGAGTTTTCCTCGAAGAAATTCATCAACAAGGACGTACGGGACGGGATCGTCGGCACGCTGGCCATCAAAATCAAGGATCCGGTTTTCGAATCCCAGACCAAGAATAAACTTGGCAATACCGAATTACGCTCCTGGATTGTCAATAAGGTCAAGGACGCGGTTTCCAGCGAGCTCTACAAAAACAGCGAAACCGCCGAGCGTCTGATAGAAAAGATTCTGCGCAACGAAAAGGTTCGTAAAGAACTGCAGTCAGTCAGAAGAGAAGCCCGGGCCAAAGCCAAAAAAGTGGCCATTAAGATTCCCCAGCTCAAGGACTGCAAATACCATCCGGCCCGTAACAATCCTTCCAGAGAAGGCCGGCAGAACATGATTTTTATTACCGAAGGCCAATCTGCGGCCGGGTCTATCGTCTCCTCGAGGGACCCCATGACCCAGGCGGTCTTCTCGCTGAAAGGCAAGCCGATGAATGTGCTCGGCCAGAAGCTCAATCTGCTTTATAAAAACGAGGAGATGTATTCACTGATGCAGGCGCTCAACATCGAAGAGTCGATCTCCGATCTGCGTTATGACAAAGTCATTCTGGCCACCGACGCCGATGTGGACGGGCTGCATATCAGAAACCTGCTGTTGACTTTTTTCCTGCACTATTTCGAACCGCTGGTAAAACTTGGTTATATCTACATCCTGGAAACCCCGATTTACCGGGTACGCAATAGAAAAGAAACCATTTACTGCTATTCGGAAAAGCAGAAAGATGCGGCCACCAGAAAGCTGCAGGGCAAGGGCAAGCAGAAAAAAAATGTTGAAACAACACGCTTCAAGGGACTCGGCGAGATCAGCCCGAAGGAGTTCAAACAGTTTATTGCCGACGACATAAAGCTTAGAAACGTCAGCATTGACAGCGTCAGCGAGGTGTCGAAGGTACTTTCCTTCTATATGGGCAAGAACACCCCGGAACGCAAACAGTATATCATGGAACACCTGGTATAAGCGCGAGCGGAGCGCGAAATCTATAGATGAGCACCCAGACCGGCAGGCTACACCGTCTTTTCGACACTAATTTTCTCGAGTACACCTCCTACGTCATCAAGGAGCGGGCTATCCCGTCGATTGAAGATGGGCTGAAACCGGTGCAGCGGCGCATTCTGCAGACGCTCTACAACATGGATGACGGCCGGTTCCACAAGGTGGCCAATGTGGTCGGCGAGACGATGAAGCTGCATCCGCATGGCGATGCCTCGATCTTTTCGGCCCTGGTAAACCTGGCCAACAAAGGTTTTCTGATAGATCGCCAGGGCAATTTCGGCAATATCTACACCGGCGACCAGGCCTCAGCAGCGCGCTATATCGAATGCCGCCTGACCCCGCTGGCCCTTGAGGTCATGTTCAACAAGGACCTGACCGAATTTGTCGAGTCCTACGACGGCCGAACCACCGAACCGGTCAATCTGCCCGCCAAAATACCACTGCTGCTGCTCCAGGGAGCAGACGGCATCGCGGTCGGCATGGCGACCCGGATTCTGCCCCACAACTTCAGGGAATTGCTTGAGGCCCAGATAGCCATTTTAAAAGGCGAAGACTTCGAGCTCTATCCAGATTTTCCACAGAAAGGCCTGATCGATGTCTCTGACTACGATAACGGAAATGGTAAGATCAGGTGCCGTGCACGTATCAGTGAAAAGAACGAAAAGACCATTACCATCACTGAGATACCATATTCCACCACCACTTCGTCCCTGATCGATTCCATCGAAAAAGCCGCAAAATCTGGCAAGATAAAAATTCTTTCCATTAACGACTACACCGCCGAAGAGGTGGAAATAGAGATCAAGCTGCCGCGCAACATCTATGCCAAGGATACCATTAAAGCGCTCTATGCCTTCAGTGACTGCGAGGTACCGCTGAGCACCAACCTGACCCTGATCAGGGGCAATTTCCCGGAGACCAGCACGGTATCCGAGGTTATCCGGTTCAATACCGAAAAACTGGTTCAGGATCTCACCCACGAACTTGAAATCGAACTGGAACGGTTGTCCCAGAAGCTGCATACCCGGTTGCTCGAGCAGATTTTTATCGAGGAACGACTCTATAAAGAAATTGAGGAAGTAACCACCTTCGAAAAAGTCTTCACCACGGTTAAAGCCTCGCTCACTCCCTATCTTGATCAGTTGGAGCGGGCAGTCAGCAAAGAAGACATCGAGCGGTTGCTGGAAATCAGAATCAAGCGTATTTCCCGCTACGATATCGAGCGGCAGTCCAAGGACATCCGCACGATCAGAAAAGATATCAACGCGGTCAAGGAGCACCTCAAGGATACAGTAGGATTCACTATTTCCTACATCGAAAAGCTGCTGGAAACTTACGGTAAAGACCATCCAAGACGTTCTGAAATCACCCGGTTTTCAGAAGTGCAAGCCCGCAAGGTGGCGCTTTCCAACCTGACCGTCGGCTATAACCGAAAGAGCGGTTTTCTCGGGCACACCATCAAGGCCGAGGATAAAGATGCGGATATTTCGTTTTCCTGTTCCGAATACGATCGTCTGTTGCTGATATCTGGAGACGGCATGTATAAGGTCGTACCGGTTCCGGACAAGCTCTTTGTCGGTGAAGATATCCAGTATGCTGCTGTGGTAAGAAAAGATCTGGTCTTCAATATTGTCTATCGCGACGGCGTTGAAAACCTGGCCTACGTCAAACGGTTCGCCTCGCCGAAATTCATTCTGGATAAAGAATACCAGCTCTTCGCAACGCACAAGCGTTCCCGCATTCTACTGCTGTTGACCGGTGAAAACAAACACGCCCGGGTCAGCCTGGTGCCATCCCGGCGGGCCAGAAGCAATGTGGTTGAGATCGATTTCGACCAGTATCTGGTAAAAAATCCATCGGCCAAGGGCAAACGCGTTTCTCCCCGGGTGGCAAGACGCGTGGTCGAATCAACCGAACGGGTAATCAAGGAGCGGGCCAATACTGTTCTACCCGGCTTGGCTGGGGATAACCTGGTTCCGGAAGCTAAGCCTGCATCATCTGCAGACGGGCGGACTGATCCTGAGAATCTGGCAGAAAAGCAGGAAAACGCACAGCCGGAAGCAAAGTCCGAAAAAGAGCCGGGTGAACGGGACGCGTAAGCGGGGCAGGGCGCTTGCGGTAAGTATTTAATCAGCGGCCAGTGCTACCGTTTAGCAGATGGCCTTTGAGTGAGTGCTGGCCGCCGAAGGTGATCTTCACCTCTGCATATTCCCCGGGCCTCGGGCTCGAGTCACCAGCAGCCGTTTCCACATGCACGATGTGATTGGTTGAGGTTCGCCCCATCAGCTTTGCTGAATCATGCTTTTCCACCAGGATGGTTCTTGTCGAGCCTACGTAGGCCTGGTTTCTCTCCAGGCTGATCTCGTCCTGGCGTTTCTGAAAGATCTGCAATCGCCTGGATTTTTCCTTCTCATCGATTTTTTTGTCAAGATTTGCTGCCCTGGTGCCAGGTCGGTCTGAGTACTTAAACGAAAACGACCCGTGATATTTGATTGTTTCGAGCAGTTCCATGGTCTGCCCGAAATCCGCTTCGGTCTCTCCAGGAAAACCGACAATAATATCGGTGGTAAGTGCAATATCTGGCCGCACCGCGATAAGCTGTTCGACCCGATCAAGATAGGTGCTGATCGTGTAATTACGATTCATCCGTTTGAGTACCGCGTCCGAGCCGGACTGGACAGGCAGGTGGAATTGCGGGCATAAGATGTCGATGTCACCAAAGCAGTCTATCAAATCAGCGCTGAGATCTTTGGGGTTGGAAGTGGTGAAGCGCAGTCTGCGCAGGCCGGCAATAGTTGCTACCTCGTGCAGCAGATCGGCAAATGAATAGGGGAGGGCGCTGTCGGTAACCCTGTTCGTGGTGCCGTAGGAGTTGACATTCTGACCCAGCAGGGTGATTTCACTGACTCCCGAATTGACCAGCAGAGTAACTTCGGCGATAATGTCGGCGGCCTTTCTTGAAACCTCACGCCCCCGCGTATAGGGCACAACGCAATAGGTACAGAAGTTGTTGCAGCCCTGCATGATGGTGACAAATCGGGAAAACTTGAACTGACCTGAGGAAATATCTATTCCGGTATCAGGACCGGGATGGACTGTTTTGGGAACATATTGCGGTATCTCATAGTCATCGGCCAGATTAATGGCGGTATTGTCTCGGACTGATTTTTCAAGAAGTTGTGCGATATGGTAGATATGCTGCGTGCCGATGACCAGATCGACATGCTCCATGCGCTCGATGATCTTTCGTCCCTCCTGCTGCGCCACACAGCCGGCCACACAGATCTTGAGATCAGGATTATGCTGTTTGTTTTTTCTCAACGAGCCTAACAGGCTGAACACTTTCTGTTCAGCCTTGCCCCGAACAGAGCAGGTATTGAGGATGATTAACCCGGCTTCATTGATATCCGCGCATTCAAGGTAGCCTTGTTCGCCCAGCTTCTGGGCCATGATTTCGCTGTCACGGATATTCATCTGACAGCCAAAGGTCTTGATATGATATAATTTTTCCTGCATGAGTCAGTATTTGAAGAGGCTTTAGAGACAGGGGCGAGCAATCCGCGGGGCTATTGATCCAAGAAGCTCGAGCAGTTCCGGCAGCGTTTCACGGCTGCATCTGATTCGGACAACACCAGTGGTATTTGAAACCGCTGACAGCATCGCCAGGTTGTCATAGCCTTCGAGGATAAACTTCAGATAGTGAAACGAATCTGGAGAAATCCGGTAGAACGTATCGATAAGCCGATTTTTTTGGGCAGTCACACAATTGGTTTCAGACATTGAGCGTTGCCTTGAGCGGAGTATAGGCGCCCCTGTTCTGCTCCAGCAGAGGATAGACGATCTCCTGAAGAAATTCTTCAGTCTGCTGCACGGCTCGACCGGTAAACTGGAGCAGGTCACTGGTCATTTCGTGCAATTCATCGGCAGAAAAGGGAATACGCTCATCCGCAGCCAAGCGGTCGAGAAGGTCGTTGTCGAGTGCCTGGTTCTTGACCGCTTTACCGGCTTCAACCGAATGTATCTTGATAAGTTCATGCATTTCCTGGCGGCTCATACCTTTTTTAACCGCTTCCATCATGATTTTTTCAGTGGCCATAAACGGCAATTCTGCATCAATTTGTTTCTTTATTTGCTCAGGATAAACGACCATATCTGCCGTAATATTGATAAATAGCTTCAATATTGCATCGGTGAGCAGAAAAGCCTGGGGAATGTCCATGCGCCGAATGGCTGAATCATCGAGGGTGCGTTCGAACCACTGGTTGGCATAGGTTGCTGAAAAGTTAGGCACCAGCCCCATGAGTTTGCGAGAAAGACCGGTCATACGTTCCGAGCGCATCGGATTTCTCTTGTAGGCCATCGCAGATGAGCCGGTCTGGTTCTTGGCAAAAGGCTCTTCCTGGGTTTTAAGGTTGGAGAGCAGCCTGAGGTCGGTGGCAAACTTATGGGCGGACGCCCCGATACCTGCAAGAACTTCCACCATTTTCATATCGAGCTTTCTGCTGTAGGTCTGTCCGGTAACCGCTATGGATTTGTCAAAGCCGAGTTTTTTTGCTACTAATTGATCGAGTTTTCGTACTTTCTGGTGGTCTCCCTTGAACAATTCGAGAAACGTAGCCTGGGTTCCGACGGTACCTTTGGCACCGCGCGCCGCCATGCTGGAAACATAGCAGTCAAGATATTGCAAATCAACGAGTAAGTCATTAATATATATCGTATTTCTCTTTCCTACAGTAGTCGGCTGGGCAGGTTGATAATGGGTAAAACCAAGCGTCGGGAGCGCTTTGTAGTTTTCACAGAAGGCTGCCAACTGGGTTATCACATTGAATAAGCCATTTCTGACAAGTTTAAACGCTTCTTTTTGAATAATCAGATCGGTATTACAGACCACAAATTGGGAGGTGGCTCCAAGATGGATAATTGGCTCAGCAGTAGGGCACTTAATGCCGAACTCGTAAACGTGGGCCATCACATCGTGACGAATCTCCTTTTCTTTTTTTAGCGCAAGTTCGATATCGATATTTTCGATATTTGCTTTCATCTCATCAATCATGGTCTGATTGATAAGATCGGTAAGGCCTAATTCGAATTGTGCTTCGGCCAGCGCAACCCAACATCTCCGCCAGGTAGTGAATTTCATCTGCTCCGAGAAAAGATACTGCATCTCAGAGCTTGTATATCGACTCACCAGCGGCTCGGAATAGACATTATAATTCATAAGATTCTCCACGATATTACGATACGTATCCTATCGTACTGAATTCAGGTACTTTAAAGATTATTAGTTTTTACCCGCCAAGGGTGCTCTAAACGGCAGCGGACATTATAAACATAAACTTTATGGCCGCCTGCCTTAAATATCAAATGTCGCATAATGTATATTATGTAAAATCAATGCGTGTGAAAAAAGACACGTGGGCGTTCCGCTCAAAAAAAGATGGCTTTTTCGGCCTATTGCTCTTGAATTGTCCATGCCTCACCCGTTCTGCCTGATATCACGCAGATGGATCTTCCATTGTGATCGTCCGTTGTAATAATCAAGGCTGTGTATATAACTGATTGTACATGGTCTGCCAAAATCAATTTCTTTTGCATTTTTCGCAAGATTAAAACCAATAACCGAAATGTTCCCATATTTTCCGCGAATGGTTCCCTTAAGGTGGGAACGATTCTGTCCGATAAATGAATGAGACACAAAATTGGCCGACCGATCCACAAAAATCGGCTTGGGATTTCCTTCTCCAGTTGGCTCCAGTCGAATAAGATTATCCAGAAGTTGCTGATTGAGCGCTTCAGAAACGGATAATTCAATCAATATATTTTTTAAATTACTGTCATTATTGACAATAATATAATTATCAGCAGAATTTAAAGTTTCAAAAGATTGCTTGAACCCTAGATAGTTCTCTGCCCGCAAAGAAAACCCTGCCGCTGCTTCATGCCCGCCAAAACTGTTCAAATAGTGCGCCGACTTGCTGATTGCACCGTAGAGATCGAACCCGTCGGGGGCTCGTGCCGAACCTTTAACGACTGATTTGTCCAGTGGATGGTAGCAACAGACCAGGGCCGGTACTGCAAATGTTTCGACCAGTCTTGAGGCAATTATTCCCAGTACACCTTCATGAAAATCATCGAGAACAACAATGCTTTTATTAACATAGATCAAGCTCTTGCTTATTTTTGTTAAAGCTTTTTCGTATTCTTCTTCGCAGATGCTTTTTCGTTTATTATTGAGCCGCACCAGTTCTGCTGCACGTTTTTTGGCGGTGACTTCCGAGGCAGAAGTGAACAACTCCAGCGGGACTGACGGATTCCCCAGTCTGCCAGCCGCATTAATCGCCGGAGCTACACGAAAGGAAATTGATTCACTTGATATCATGGTGGAACTGATATCGAGCTCGGTAAAAAGTTCCTGGATGCCCTTCTGCCTGTGCTCGGCAATACTTTCGAAACCTGCTTTTACTAGGAGCCTGTTCACCCCGTTCAAGGGCATTATATCGGCAATGGTCCCAATCGCAACAAGACCTAGAAACCACTTTAGATTAATTTTATTATCTATTGAAATAAGGTTTTTTTCAATCATCTTAGATCGAATCGCAGCAGCCAGATAAAAGGCAACGCCAACGCCGGCCAGATGCTTGAATGGAAATGTACAGCCTTCCTGCTTTGGATTAATGACCGCGTCTGCATACGGGCCGACCTCGGGTACCAGGTGATGATCGGTGACAATGGTCTTGAACCCGTAACGACGGGCCAGTTTGATTTCGTCTCCGTTGCCGATACCGCAGTCCACAGTGATGAGTATTTTTTTCTCAGACAACTTGATGGAAAATTCCCGCAACCGATCGGCGTTGAGCCCATATCCTTCGGTCAGACGATCCGGGATATGACAGATTGCTTCAACACCAAGATCTTTAAAAAACAGGACCAGAAGAGATGCTGCGGTTATCCCGTCCACGTCGTAATCTCCCCAGATCAAGATATCATGACTGTTCTCAATCGCCTCGATAACCAGTTCGACCGCGGTGTCAATATATTTGAGAAAGGCTGGTGAGGGCAGATCCTGCAGCGACGGAAACATGAAGCGCTGCGTATCAGCACCGCTGCTGATGCCGAGATAGCCGAGATGTTCCGCAATGGCGGGGTGAATCGGGAGGTTTTTTTCCACGGCGGCGCTGTTCATGCACGATTGAGAAAACTACGAATTGAACTCATTATCATTTCCCTCTGGCCGGGCTCGAACCAGCGTATACTCTGATCCCGATTAAACCAGGTGTACTGCCGCTTGGCATAGCGCCTGGTATCGCGAGCCAGCAGCTCCAGCATTTCAGCCTGGGACCAGGCTCCATTAATGTAGTTCATCATATGTCGATACCCTATAGACTGCATCGATTTGAGCTCAGCCTTGTACCCCATCGCCAGCAGTCCCCTCACCTCTTCTTCGAGCCCCGACTCTACCATGTGCCTGGAGCGTTTGTTTATTCTTTTATAGAGCTGATTGCGGGGACAGGTAAGGCCGATTGTGATAAAGTTGAGAAATCGATCGCCGCAGCGTCTGGCCTGCTCGCGGATGTGCTCGGACATAGGGCGGCCTGTTGTCTCGAACACTTCTAGAGCACGAATGATCCGCACCCCGTCATGGGGATGCAGCCGCTCAGCGGTGGCTGGATCGCAATGGTGCAGCTCCTGGTGCAGTGTGGTGCTGCCTTCTTCTTTTAGACGCTGTTTTAAGCCGGTGCGAATCTCGCCGTCTACGGCCGGAGCCTCGAAGAGGCCATATTTCAGGGCCTGCAGATAGAGCCCAGTGCCGCCGGTCAACAGGGCAACCGCCCCCCGCTGATGGATATCTGCAATGGCCGCCAGACAGTCCTGAACAAAACTGGCTGCGTGGTAATCCTGATCAGGATCGACAATATCGATTAGATGATGGGGAACCTGGGCGCGCTCTGCTGGGGTCGCCTTGGCCGTGCCGATGTCCATATAGCGGTAGACCTGCATGGAATCGACACTGACAATCTCAGCGTTGCACTCATGACAGATTGTAAGCGACAGCGAGGTCTTGCCAACGGCGGTCGGTCCGATCAAGGCAACAACAGGCCCGGCGATGATATCGCGATCCTGATCAGTCAAAGCGCAGAACTTGCTCAAACTGCCGGGACCGGCCGATACCGATGCCCGTAACCCGCATCAAATCTTCAGCGGACTTATATGGGCCATGAGCCCGTCGCTCCTCCACAATGCGCGCTGCAAGCTGCTTGCCAATACCGGGAACCGTTTGCAGCAGCTCGAAATCGACCAGATTCACCGGGATCCTTTGCCTTTGAAAAATTGAAGCAAGTACTTCCTGCCTGGCTGAATCAACAGCCCGTCCCGGCGCACCCGGTTTGAGTGCTGAAATGTTCCAGGACAAATCATTGTTTTCGCTTTGAGTGGTGGCCCGTTGGATAATGAACCTTTTTATTGCTGAAGGCGGGAAATTCGCCCCGTGGTCGACACTCAGCCAGACCAGCCAGAGTATGGGAATAAGCACCATAATAAGTACCCGGATATCGCGGGTGGTGCCGGAAACTGAGGTTTGAGACAGTAAACTCATCTAGAATGCAGCAAGCGGGCAAGAATCATTAAAATTTGGTTATAATCAGGAATTGGTCAGATAATACAACAAGATCTTCGAGCTGCCAATCTTTCCCGGTGCAATAGAGCTTGTTGCAGGTCTGGTGAAAGAGTATAAAGCGTGTTTAATTTTATGCGTATCCGGTGCCTTCAGCCAAAAAAAACATGCGGCATAAACAACCTTTTAATATTGTTCTGGTCGAGCCCGAAATCCCGCCCAATACCGGCTCGATTGCACGGCTTTGCGGAGCGACCGATTCGATTCTGCACCTGGTTCATCCGTTGGGTTTTTCAACCAGTGACAGGAATCTGAAGCGTGCCGGACTCGACTACTGGAAGCAGGTAAAAATAATATATTGGGACAATCTCGAGTGCTTCCTGCAGGCACAGGATGAGCAGCACCTGAAATTTTTCACCACCAAAACAACCAGGCCATACACCGACGCAAGGTATCAGCCCGGCGATTTTCTGGTATTTGGTAAGGAAACCAAAGGATTGCCTGAACAGACCCGCACTGATTATGAAGAATTGTGTTTCACCCTGCCGATGTGCAACCCGAACATCAGAAGCCTCAACCTTGCAATGACCGCAGGAATCGTTTTATATGAGGCTCTGCGTCAGCAAAATTTAGCAATGTAAGTGCATATTTTAAATGCATATATTTTTTTTAAACAAGACAATTAATCGAAAGAATACGAATGGCGGCAGAAAAGTGCTGTCGCGACAGGAGAACCGGAAATGAGCCAGAGGGTTTTAAATTTCAATGCGGGGCCCGCCACCCTTCCCTTCGAGGTGCTGACCAAAACCGCGCAGGATGTGGTCGATTTCAATGGTGCAGGCATGGGATTGATGGAGATGAGCCATCGCTCCGCTGCGTTCATGGCCGTCATGGAGAAAACCGAAGCGCTGCTCCGGGAGTTGATGCAGATTCCCGACAATTACAAGGTCCTGTTTCTGCAGGGCGGCGCCTCCAGCCAGTTCTTTATGGTGCCGATGAATCTCCTGACCCCGGAGAGCAAAGCAACCTATCTGAATACCGGCACCTGGGCCAAAAAAGCGATTGCAGAGGCCCGACTTTTCGGAGACATCGAGGTGGCATATTCAGGTGAAAACGAAAAATTCAAACGCATTCCTGCGCCCGGCGAATACCAGGTCGACAGCAAAAGCCAATATCTCTATTTCGTTTCCAACAACACCATCTTCGGCACCCAGTTCCAGGAAATGCCCGAATCCGAAGTCATGCTGATCAGCGATATGTCCTCGGATATTTTATCCAGGCAGATCGATGTGTCGAAGTTCGGGCTGATCTTTGCCGGAGCCCAGAAAAACCTCGGTCCGGCAGGCGTAACCGTGGTTATCATTCGCGAGGACCTGCTCGACAGAACACCCGAGCAAATTCCGACCATGCTTAAATATCGTACCCACGCCGACAAAGGATCGATGTTCAACACACCGCCCTGTTTCGCGATTTATGTGGTCTGCCAAGTTTTGGAATGGCTCAAGAAGCAAGGCGGTGTTGCAGCAATCGAAGAACGCAACCGGAAAAAATCCGCCCTGCTTTACCAGGTGATCGATGCAGGAGATTTTTATCGCGGGCATGCAGAAAAAGGTTCCCGCTCTCATATGAATGTATCGTTTAACCTGCCCACCCCCGAACTTGAAGCACAGTTTATCGCCGAGGCTGCGGCAATCGGACTCAGCGGTTTGAAAGGACATCGATCCATCGGGGGGTGCCGGGCATCAATCTACAATGCGTTTGAGTTGGAAGGAGTAAAAAAACTGGTTCAATTCATGGAAACATTTGAAGCAGATAACCCTGCCTGATCGCGGTATCCAGTTTTTTCTCGCAATACCAAAGGGCCCTGTAATCTGACTTGACCATGATAGACTGTAAAAACCTCGACCGGGCAGGTCTGGAAGCTTTTGCCGAGTCGCTTGACCAGCCGCCCTTTCGCGGCAGACAGATCATGGCCTGGCTGTACCGGCCTGAGATCAAAGATTTCTCTCAGATGACCGATCTGGCCAAATCATTCAGGGCCCTGCTCCCGAATCATGCTCGCATATCCGCTTTCACCGAACCAGTTACCGAAATCTCAGCGGACGGCAGCATAAAGTTCGGTTTTACCCTGGAAGACGGGCACCTGATTGAGTCGGTCATCATCCCTGAAGAAGATCGCAGCACGCTGTGCATATCGTCGCAGGTCGGCTGTGCCATGGCCTGCACCTTCTGCCGGACCGGAACTATGGGTTTTACCAGGAACCTCACCCCGGCCGAAATGGTTAATCAGGTCGTTGCGGTTCGGGATTATCTGGCCTTGCGGCAGCAGTCGCAGGCAGACACAATGATCGGTATCACCAATCTGGTTTTCATGGGCATGGGTGAACCGCTGAACAACATGGACAATCTGCTGACCGCAATTTCGATTCTGACGGACCAGCAGGGGCTCGACATGGCCAGCCGCCGCATCACGGTATCAACCTGCGGCATCGTCGATAAAATGAGGCTGCTCGGCGAGCGCACCAGCGTTAACCTGGCCATCTCACTGCATGCGGTAGACAATGAGACGAGAAATCTCCTGATGCCGATCAACCGGCGCTATCCGCTGGAACAACTGCTGCAGGCCTGCAGGGATTATCCAATAC
>CAWGPM010000016.1:0-100226 GCA_963824415.1 uncultured delta proteobacterium | reverse complement strand
GGCGTCTCCGTGGCGGCAGCCGATGCAGCGGTGCTTCAGGAGATCCTGGGGGTTTCGGGGTTTCGGGTGCTTCTTGAGGTAGACCTTTTGGCCCACGACGATCGCCGCGCGCTGGTCAGCCAACACCCGGACCGCGATCATGTCGCGCTGGATGAACTCCCCGAGCTCGATCCCGGCGTCGAAGCGCTCGGCCACGATGTCCACGGGGCGGCTCTCCGTGGTGATGTCGAGGACCACGTCCGGGTAGTCGCGGCTGAACCGGGCCAGCTTCCGCACGAGGACCATCGACGCGGCCAGCCTGGGCATGACCACGCGCACCCGCCCCGCCGGCCTCTCTCGCAGGCGGCCGAGCGCCGTGCAGCGCCGTGCGAATGTCGCCGAGGCAGGGCCCACCTGCGCGAGGAGCTGGTCTCCAGCCTCGGTGGCAGGCACGCTTCGCGTGGTCCGGGCCAGGGAGGTGAACACCGAGACGCTCCTCGAGACCCCGCATGGCGTGGCTGAGAGCCGACGTCGACACGCCGAGCCGCACCGCCGCCTTGGTGAAGCTGCGCTCCTCGGCCACCGCCACGAAGGCCGCCAGCACGTCGAGATTGTCCTGGCCGATCGAGTCCCTCCAGAAGATCATCCCATCTCTTGCCTTTCCCGGGAGCCTGACGAAGCGTAGCCCTGATAGGGAGTAGGATGGTTGATGGATCCCGGCGCCCGGTGAGCAAGGGCCCTTCACAGCTGGTGTCGACAGGTTGGAAGCCCCCTTTGCGACAAGCGGCCTGGTGCCTGGTCCTGCTGGCGGCCGGGGACTCCGGTGCCCCGGCGGCCGGGCACGCCTCGCCCCCGCGGCCTGTCCCGGGGCCCCTGTCTTGATTCGAGATCCGGGACGGCCAGCCCAGCTCCTCGCACAGGATCGTCTGACACTCCCCGCCCTCCCACCGTTCACCGTCGCGCGCGTCGTGGGCCCTCGACGCGTCCGTTCTGTGGTCCAACTCCTTCTCGTGGACGCAGGATGTCCCTGGCGAGGAGCCCGAGGAGCGGCGCTTCCTCCTCGACGGAGACGGTGACGCTGGCCGCCGACATCCGCCGCGTGTTCCACCCCCACCCTGGACGTGGGTGTCCGGATTCCCCTCCAGCACCGGGCGGGTCGACGGCTTCATCGACGCCTGGCACCACCTCTTCAATCTCGAGGACGCGGCCCGTCCCCTGTTCCTGAAGGACGCGTTCCGCATCGAGGGGCAGACGACCGCCGGATCGACCTTCGACTGGACCGGCGCCGGGCACCGGGGCTCGGGACGTCGAGCTGACACCCGCTGGCGCGCCCTCTACTGCGGCCCCGCTCGGTCTTCGGTCGCCCTCGTGGGCCGCCTGTCTCTCCCCACGGCCGCCGGGGCTTTCGAGGGCGGAGGACTCGGCCTCGGGGCCCAGGTGGTCACCGCCGTTCCCCTGGTACCACGACGGACCTGTACGCCGGCCTGGGCCTCACCCTCCAGGACCAGGTCCGGTGCGCTCCGTCGAGACGCCCGCACCCGCGGTAACGCCTTCGCCGCCTTCGAGCGCGGCCCGCGGCGGTCAGCCTCGTCGTCGAGACCAACGTCGGCGACCCGGCCCTGGCGGACAACATACGCTCGTACCCGAGTCTGCACTGGCTCGTCAACGTCGAGGGGCGCTTCTACTTCGGCCCCACGCCTGCGTGGACGTGGGTCTCACCGAACAACCTCATGGACCAGCAGAGCACCCCTGATCTGGCGTTCTATTTCGGCTTCGGCCGGCGCCCCGGAGCCGGGGTCTTTAGAATCTCGGCCCATGACCGCACCAGCCGACGCTGCCATCCTCGCCCTCGATCAGGGCACCACCGCCACCACCGCCATCCTCTTCGGGCCTGCCGGAGGTCCTGGCCCGGGCCAGCTCGGAGTTCACCCAGTACTACCCGCGCCGGGCTCGGTCGAGCACGACGCGGTGGAAATCTGGACGGTCATGGCCGAGGCTGGAAAGCCGGCGTCGCCCCGCCCGGGTTGCAAGGGATTGGTATCACCAACCAACGGGAAACCGCCGTCGTCTGGAACCGACGCACCGGCAGCCCGTTGACCGCGGGCGGTGGTGTGGCAGAATCGCCATACCGCGCACATCTGCGAGCGGCGGAAGGCGACGGACACGAGTCCCTCTCCACGACCGCACCGGACTCGTCCGACCCGACTTCCGGCACGAAGGTCCGGTGGAGCCACGATCCGAGAGACGCACCTCCAGTTCAAGGCCGAGTGCGGTGGCCTCGCCTTTGGCACCATCGACACCTGGCTGGTGAACGCTGCTACCGGGGGTGGCAAGGTAACGGATCCGCAGCCCACGAACCATCCGCACCCTTTTCTTCAATCCACCGCCAGGCGTTCGGGATGACTAGCTCCTCGATCCTCGAGAGTGCCTGCGTCGGTCCTGCCCGAGGTGAAGCCGAGCTGCGGGGCGTCGGTGAGACCGCCGGAGTCGTGGGGTCCCCGACGGTGTCCCGATCGCCGGTATCGCCGGGGACCAGCAGGCGGCGCTGTTCGGGCAGGCGTGCTTCAAGCGCGGCATGGCCAAGAACACCTACGGTACAGGCTGCTTCGTGTTGGAGCCCACCGAATCGGATCAAGTGGTGATCCAAGCGGCTGGTGGCGACGGCGGCGGCCAGTGCGGGGGATGAGAGCGCCTACGCGCTGGAGGGCTCCATATTCGTGGCTGGGGCAGCCGTGCAGTGGCTCCGGGACGGTCTGGGGCTCATCCGGAATGCTCGGGAGACGGAACGTCTGGCTCGCTCCGTGCCATCCACGCTCGGTGTCCACGTCGTGCCTGCATTCGTCGGTCTCGGCGCACCGTTTTGGGACGCCGATGCGCGTGGAGCAATACTCGGGATCACCCGCGGTGTGAGCAGGGCGCACATCGTGCGTGCCACACTGGAAGCGATCGCGTTCGAGACCCGCGACGTCATAGAGGCAATGACTGCAGACACGGGGGAACCCCTCACGCTGCTGCGGGCGGACGGCGGTGCGGCGGCGAACGATTTCCTCATGCAGTTTCAGGCCGACGTCCTTGGAGTGGAAGTGGACCGCCCCGCCCTCCTCGACACCACCGCCGCGGGCGGCCCTCCTCGCCGGCCTGGCCGTGGCCGGCGGCCCATGCCATGCCCTTCGCGCACCGGCCCGCTATGGCCTCTTCAACCCGGCCATGAAGGACGAGGATCGACAGCTCTCGCCGGCTGGCGTGCGGCCGTGGCCCGCGTCCGATTCGAGCTGAGGGCTCAGCCGATCCCGGCCACCTGCCGCAGGACGTCGTAGCGGTTCACGATGCCGACGAGTCGTCCGCCCTCCCGGATGAGGGCCGCGGGAGTCTCCTTGGAGAGCATGGTCACCAGCCGGTACATGGGCATCCTGGTGTCCACCACCGGCAGGCCCGGCCATGACCTCCGACACCGGCCGGTCCAGCAGCGCGGAGTCCTCGAGGACCCGGGCCATGAGGGCGTCCCCCACCGAGCCGACGCAGTCGTCGCCGTCCAGCACCGGCAGCTGGGAGACCCCCCAGGTGCTGAGGAGGTTCAGGGCCTGGCGCAGGCTCGCCGCCGGGCCCACCGAGACGATGGGCGGCACGCCCTCGGGGCGCCGCTCGAAGCGGCGGTCGCGGCGCTCCGCGTCGAGCATCTCGTTGTCGTGCATCCAGGCGTCGTCGTAGAGCTTCGACAGGTACCGCTCCCCGGTGTCGCAGAGGATCGTCACCACCAGGGCCTCGGGATGGTCGACCCGGCGGGCCACCTCCAGCGCGCACCAGACGTTGAGCCCCCCGGAGCCGCCGACGAAGATGCCCTCCTCCCTAGTCAGCCGGCGGGCCGTCTGGAACGCGTCGGCGTCGGTGGCCATCACCTACTCGTCCACCACGGCGAAGTCCAGCGAGCCGGGGATCTGTCCCTGCCGAAGCCCTCCACCTTGTAGGGCTTCCCTGCCCCTTCTTCGCCCGTACTCGGGCGATGATGGAGCCCACCGGATCTCCGCCGACGACCTGCACGTCGGGGTTCTTCTCGAGGAACCGCGCCATGCCGGTGATCGTCCCGCCGGTGCAGAGCAGACGAAGTGGGTGACCCGCCCGTCGCTCTGTCGTGCTCCGGGCCCGTCGTGCCGTAGTGGGCCTCGGGGTCGCCGGGTTGTAGAGCTGGTTGGCGAAGATGGCCCCCGGGGTGGCCTCAACGGTGATGAGCGCCTTCTTGACGTAGTACTCCGGGTGATCCGGCGGAACCGCCGTCGGCATCATCATCACCTCGGCGCCGAAGGCGCGCTGCAGACTCACCTTCTCCTGCTCGATCTTGTCCGGCATCGTGAAGATGCAGCGGTACCCCTTGATGGCCGCGGCGACGGCCAGCCCGATGCCGGTGTTGCCGGTGGTGGCCTCGACCACCATCCGCCGGGCTTGAGGCTCGCCCCGCTTCTCCGCCCCCTCGATCATGGCGAGGCCGATCCGGTCCTTCACCGACCCGCCCGGGTTCATGACTCGGCCTTGCCGAACACCGGGGTGCGGATTCCCCGGGGGTGATCCGCTGGAGGCGGATGAGGGGGGTGGATCCGACCGCCTCGAGAATGCTCTCGGCGGGCGCGGGGGGCGCTTCATGGGCGGTACTCTCCTTGGGTTCCGGGGTTTGGTGGGGACGAGCCCACCGGCGGACCGGCCGGGTTCAACCGTTGGTCGGCTCCGTGTGATCGGCCCTGGGGTCGGGGCGGTGGCGAGGCTGCGTGGCGAGGAACAACGAAAGGGGTCAGGTCACGTTGCATTGCATCGCGGAGACCAAGGTGCGCGCGACGCAACGCAACGCGACCGGCACCATGTCCTTCATCCCATCGCGGAGTCCAGGGGTGCGCGCGACGCAACGCAACACGACCGGACCCCGACGTCCGCGTGGGCGCGGGCTAGCCGGCGACGTCCTTCATCGAGAGCTCCGGCAGCCGCCGGCTCACCCGGGTGGCGTCGGTGAGCCGTTTCGCGCCTTCCAGTGCGCCTCCTGCCGATCCGTCGCTGCCAGGAGCAGGGTCGCGAGCTCGCGGTGGACCTCGGGCGCGGGCGTCCGTCAGGAGGTGCTCCAGGGGCGAGGCGAAGGGACCTGCGTCGAGACGGGACTGCAGCAGCGGGTGCGCCGGGACGCTCGGCGACCGCGTCTCCGGGAGCGGCCGATAGCGGCAGAAGAAGCCCATGTGCCACGGCAGGAATAGCATCGCGCGCTTATGGCGCTCGTCGACGCGGAAGTGGTCGCGGAGAAGCGCCACGAACCGCCCAGGACGCCGACGCGCTCGTCCGCCGGTGGGCTGCGAGCTGCTGCGTCCTCAGCTCGCGAAAGATCCACGGCTTGATGAGCGCGCCGCGGCCGAGCATGAGCGAGCGCACCCCCGACGGGCCCCCCGCTCGCGCGCCTCGTACCACGTCAGGATGTCGCCGTTGCCGACGACCGGGATCGCCCGCTCCGCCGTCACCCGCCCGATCATGTCCCAGTCGGCGGCGCGGTTGTAGCGCTGCTCGCGCGTGCGCCCGTGCAGCGTGATCGCGTCGGCACCGCTCTCCTCGCAGACCCGGGCCACCTCGGAGACGTTCTCCCTGCCCTCCTTCCAGCCACTGCGCAGCTTCACCGTGACCGGGCACGGGACACCGCCTTCTTCATCGCCTCCACCAGGCGACCCAGCTTCGCGGGCTTGCGCAGGAGGCTGGACCCCAGGTCCCGCCGGGTGATCTCGTGGATGGGACAGCCGCAGTTGAGGTCGACGGGCGCCCCGGTCCGCGGCCAGCCGGGTGGCCTCGGCCAGGGTCTCCGGGTTCCGGTCCGCCAGCTGCACCCCGAAGAACCTCTCGTCGGGGTGGCTTCGGAGGAGGGCGACTCGCTGGGCTGCCGGAGAGGATGCTCTCCGCGCCACCGCCATCTCCCCCACGGTGACCTCGGCGCCGAACTCCGTGCACAGCCGCCGGAACGGGAGGTTGCCGCCCACGGTGAGAGGGGCGAGGACCAGGACGTCCTGGAAGGGCGACTCGCTCATTCCCTGAGCATCCCCAGGACGTCCTTCGCCTTCTCCTCGGCGGCTCGTCCTCGTCCACCCGGTTCCGGGTACGTACCGCCTCCTCCTCCCCCTGCGGGGCGAGGAACAGGTTGGTGACCAGCCGCGTGACGGGTGTACATGGCGTGGTAGCGGCCCGCCTCAGGAGCTGCTCGTGGGCGCCCCGCTCGACGATCTCACCCTTCTCCACCACCAGGATCTGGCTCGCCTTGCGGATCGCGCAGAGGCGGTGCGCGATCACGAAGGTGGTGCGGCCCTTCATGAGCCAGGCCAGCCCCTCCGGATCAGCGCCTCGGACTCGGAGCTCAGGCTGGACGTGGCCTCGTCGAGGATCAGGATGCGCGGTCTCGGCGAGGATCGCCCGGGCGATGGCCACCCGCTGGCGCTGCCCGCCCTACAGCCGCACTCCCGCTCGCCCACCACGGTGTCGTAGCCGTCGGGGAAGCCCGTGGCGAAGTCCTGCTCACGTGGGCCAGACGACAGGCCTCCTCCACGTCCGCCTGCGGCGCCTGGGGGACGGGCGAGGGCCACGTTCTCGCGGATGGTTCCGTCGAAGAGAAAGGTCTCCTGGAGCACCACCCCGAGGTGACGTCGGTACGAGTCCAGGCGCACGGTCGAGAGGCTCCACCCCGTTGATCAGGACCACGACCCGACTGGGCGTGGAAGGCGCAGACCAGGCCGATCATGGTCGACTTGCCCGCTCCCGAGGGCCACCAGGGCGGTCACCGTGCCCGGCCGGTCCTCCAGAGAGACCCCGCGAAGGACCGCCTCCCCGTCCTCGGCGTACGCGAAGCCGTGCCACTATTCCCTCAGTGCCCGCCTGCTGCGCGATGGAATCCACCCATTCGGGAGAGACATCTGCCTCGAGAGCAACCATTTCAACGATCTGTTCGTCAATCAAAGTGTAGCCGAGCTTTTGAGCAACCTCCGATCCCAATGTCTTTCCGCCGGCGCCGAACTGTCTGGCAATTGTTATTACCGACATGATATACCTCCATTATGAACATGGCAGACGTATTACCGTTCCTCGTTATCCCGCCAGCAAAACCTCTTCCGTCAAGTCAAGCCTAGCATAGCAATACCTCCATAGCAAGCGTTCCTTCTTGGCGAACAGGTTTAGGATGTCTAGCGACCTCGAATATAGATGATAAAGACATAGCACTGGCAATTACTACATAGTATATATTATATTGAATTATTAATTCAGCGTTATTTATACGTCTTGAATTTCAAGTCTACATGCTGGTCTGCTAGCAGCGGACAAAAAAAGCGGTCAGAAAGACTCCCAAACTGGAGGCCGTAGAGCGTGAGCAATGATAACCTGTCATCCGTTGATTATTCCAATGTCAAATATAGGCGCTCTCCCGCCTTGGTTCGCAAAACAAAAAAGGTTGTCTCTCTAGTCATTACTTTTTTGATCTGTTTCGCCACCTGGATAGTCCTGTCGGGACGCTTTGATTTCTTTCATCTCGGTTTGGGGGTGATCGCCTGCTCAATCGTGGCTTCTCTGTCCGGCACGATCCTTATCTCGAGACGGGGACTTGAGAAACTGCCTGGTCAGTGGCTCGGATTTATTCTCTATGTACCCTGGCTCCTCTACCAGGTCTTGTTAGCCAATCTGCACGTCATGTACCTGGTATTTCACCCTCGCATGATCGAGCTGATCGATCCCAGAATTATCCGCTTCAGGAGCAGATTAAAGAGGCCCATGTCCCTTTTTATATTTGCCAACTCTATCACGCTTACTCCCGGCACGATAACGGTATTTGTTTCAATAACCGGTGAATATGCGGTGCACGTAATCGATGAGAAGTCCGGCAAGTCGCTGCCGGGTGACATGGAAGAGCGTGTCGCCCGGTTTATGGGAGAATAATGGAAACATTCTTCTTATACGCAGCCATATATCTGTGCTTGATCATGCTGCTGTCGCTCTATCGGGCGGTTTTCGGCCCTACCGTTCTGGACCGCATGATCGGGGTCAATGCTATTGGCAGCAAGACGACAGCTCTTCTGATCATGATCGGCATCATTTATCAGCGGGTAGAGATGTTTGTCGACATAGCCCTGGCCTATGCCTGTTTGAATTTTATCGCAGTTCTTGCAGCTTCTCGCTTTTTCCAGAAAAGAAAAGGGTTATATGATGAAAATCACTAGATATAATAAATACTTGACAGAATCTTTGCCGGGCTTGAGGAAATGACAATAACGGCCGTTGTTTTTATTGTACTGGGGCTTTTCTTCTTCACCGGCGGCTCTATCGGCATCCTGCGGTTTCCTGATTTTTTTTCCAGGCTGCACCCCGCCGGCAAGCTTGACAGCATGGGACTTCTCATGACCATGGCCGGTATGGCGCTCTATACGGCTCAGGACTTTTCTCTGCCCGCCATACTCACCGCTTTAAAAATCATGCTGATCGTCGTGTTTGTTTTCATCACGAGCCCTACCGCCACGCATGCGATCCTCGACGCCGGGGTTCGAGCGGGCCTCAGCCCATGGACAGCATCAAAGGAAAAGGAAACCAGATGATCTGGCAGCTGGATATTATCATTCTGACGATTGTTATCGTTTGCGGTATCGCTGCCATCTCCATCAAAGACCTGTTAGGCGCTGCAATTATGTTCGGAGCCTACAGCTTTATGATGTGCCTGCTCTGGTCCGTGATGGGAGCTGTTGATGTTGCCTTTACCGAGGCCTCGGTCGGCGCGGGAGTGAGTACGGTGTTTTTTGTAGCAGCGGTTTTTCGGACAACTCGGAGGACAAAAGATTGAAACCACTGGGGCTTGCTGCAGCGTTTTGTTTTGGAGCAATTCTATTCTACATTTCCTTCGATTTTCCCGACCTGGGAGAGGTTACATCTCCCGCCAGCCAGCACGTATCTCCCTATTATATCGAACACACTATGGAAGATACCTCGGTGCCCAACATCGTCACCGCAATCCTGGCAGATTATCGAGGATATGACACCCTGTTTGAAACCGCAGTTATTTTCTCTGCCGGTCTGGCCTGTTTTTTTCTATTGCGGATTTCCGAACACCAGGCGCCGCACGCCCGGTTCTACCGTCACCTGGCCACCGGGATTACCTTTCGGATTGAAAAAGGCGGACGCCTTCCCGAGGATACGCAGGAGTTTGAGAGGATCGACAGCGTATGGGTTCCCTATGATGTAATCATCAGCATGACCTGCCGCCTGGTTGTGCCATTTATTCAGCTCTTCGCACTCTATGTTATTGCTCACGGACACCATAGTCCCGGCGGAGGTTTTCAGGGGGGCGTTATTTTCGGTGCGGCAATCATTCTCTTTGCCATCTCCAATAACCTGAGGAGAACGCTCAAGCGAATGAGTGAAAGGACAAGCGGGCTGCTCAGTTCACTGGGAGTCCTCATCTATGCAGGAACCGGGATTCTCTGCATGGTTATGGGGGCAGGCTTTCTCAATTACAGTGCTTTGGCATCACTGATGGGCGTCAACCCGGTGACCGCAAGATCTCATGGCATCCTGATCGTCGAAATTGGCGTCGGAATTGCCGTAACGGCGGTGATGGTTTGGATTTATTACAATCTTTCTTCAGCCGGAAAACAGGACGAGGGTTTATAGCATGGAAGCACTCGGCAGCCTGATTATAGCAAAATATAACTACTGGGCGGTCATTGCTCTGCTTGTAATAGGGCTCTATGCCATGATTACCAAGAGGAATCTGGTCAAGAAGATCATCGGCATGAACATTTTTCAGACGGCGATCATCTTATTTTATGTCTCCATTGGCTCAAAGAGAGGAGCAACAATACCGATCATCGCGCACGGTCATGGTGAATCATCCCATGCAGTGCATGCCGCTGAATATATTAATCCCCTCCCCCATGTGCTGATGCTCACGGCCATCGTGGTTTCGGTCGCAACCCTTGGCGTCGCGTTGGCTCTGGCTATGAAAATATACGCTCGATACGGAACGTTGGAGGAAGACGAAATCAGGGAAAAGATAATGGAATCAGAACCTGTTTAGGCTCAGGTCTGATTACCGACCCGGGTTCGTTTTAAGCGTGACCGAGTTCGTATGATGAAGCCGGGGATACCTGCCCAGAGAGGATATGCAAGAGCAATTTCCTATAATCATTGTCACGGTCCCTCTTCTTGCGGCCCTTTTCATAACTGCGCTGTGGTGGTTTGACAAAAGGCTCTGTTTTCCGATCTCCATCATTGCCGGGGTAATTTCTCTGACAGCTTCCATCGGCCTGCTGCTGCAGATTTTATCGGACGGGATCGTTGAATACCGGTTGGGCGGCTGGGCCCCGCCATTTGGCATCGTTTACCGGGTGGATCAGCTTAATGGTCTTATACTTGTTGTGGTGTCTCTGGTCTCCCTGCTCAATCTGGCAGGCAGCAGAACCCTCGCGGAAAAAGAGTTTCAGGATAAGGTGGGGGCCTTCTACGCGCTCTATCTTTTATTCACCGCGGGGCTTCTCGGCATTCTCATTACCGGGGACGCCTTCAATCTTTATGTTCTGCTGGAAATCGCTTCTCTGACCGGCTATGCCCTGATAGGTCTGGGCCGGAGACGGGCGCCGTTGTCCGGCCTGAACTATCTGTTTATGGGGACCATTGGCGCCAGTCTGTATCTGCTTGGCATTGGCTGCCTCTACGTGATGACCGGTACGCTGAATATGGCGGACATCTCCCAGATTCTTCCCTCCATTCTCCCGTCAAACGTCGTCATCCTGGCATTCATCCTCTGTCTGAGCGGGCTTTTTGTCAAAATGGCCCTTTTCCCGCTGCATGGTTGGCTGCCCAATGCCTACACCTATTCTCCTTCTGTGGTGAGCAGCCTCGTCGCCCCCCTCACCACCAAAGTCATGATCTATGCGATGTTTCGGGTGATGTTGACGATCTTCTCCATCGACTTTTCCCTCAACAGCGTGGCAGTTCGCCTGCCGATCCTGTGGCTTGCCATCGCGGCGATCGTGATGGGATCGATTATGGCACTGGCCCAAAAGCGGCTGAAGAAGATGCTGGCCTTTATCGTTGTGGCGGAGGTCGGTTATATGGTCGGCGGCTTCTGGCTGGGCAACCGGGACGGCATGAACGGCGCCGTTTTACACATAATAAACGATGCCGCAATGACCCTGTGCGTCTTTATGGCAGCCGGGGCAATCGTCTATAAAACAGAGGATGATCGGCTCTCAAGTCTCAAAGGTGTGTTTCGCACAATGCCGGTATCCATGGCGGCCATGGTTGTGGGGGGACTATCGCTTATCGGCGTCCCGCCCACCTGCGGATTTTTCAGCAAATGGTATCTGATTTCAGGCGGGATGGCTGCCGGGCAATACGGGTTTGTTGCTGCTTTGATTTTCAGCAGCCTGGTCAACACCGTTTTGTTTTTTCGTCTTTTCGAGATCGGCTATTTTGAGCCGTTCTCGTCGGGCAGGGCCCATCAACAGCATAACCATACTGACCACATCAAGCATTCAGATTCAATAGCAGAAGCACCGCTGGATCTGCTTGTTCCTCTGGTGGCAACAGCAGTGCTTCTCATTGTACTGGGAATCTATTCAGGAGAAATTGTGGCACGGGTTATCCAGTTTGCAATTCCGGCAGTGATTGGTTAGGAGCTCGCGAATCTTCTATGCAAACCTCCATGATTGTCGTTTTGAGGTGTTTATGACCGTATTCCCAGGATTAAGAGCACAGATTTCATGGCCCAGGCAATGGATACGATTGTTTCCATAAAACCATTGATGGCCATTCTGGCTTCGCTTCTCGCCGTCCCGTTCATCATCCTGTCGGGCCGTTCGCCAAACATGCGCGAAGCCTGGACCTTTACAGCCGCCGGTCTGAAGTTTGCCATAGTTGCCTCGATGCTGCCGCTGGTGCTTACAGGCGTGCAGGTGGAATACACCATTGCTGAGGTATTGCCCGACTTTGCCATCCGCTTGCGCGTCGATGCGATGGGCATGCTGTTTGCGCTGGTATCCTCGTTTCTCTGGATAATCACCTCGGCTTATTCCATCGGCTATATGCGCGGGCTGCAGGAGCATTCCCAGACGCGTTACTTCTGCTTTTTTGCCCTGTCCCTGTCCGCCACCATCGGCGTGGCGTTTTCAGCCAACCTGCTGACGCTGTACCTCTTTTATGAAATGCTTTCTCTTGCCACATATCCGCTGGTTACCCATCATCAGGACAAAGAAGCCCGCAGCTCCGGCCGCAAGTATCTCATTTATATTCTGGGTACATCCATTGGCATGGTGCTGCCAGCGATGATTTTTATCGCCCAAAAATCCGGAACCCTGGAGTTTGCTTCCCAGGGTATAATGGCGGGAAAATTCGATCCGCTTGCAGTGCTGATACTTCTGCTTCTTCTCGTCTTCGGGTTCGCCAAGGCCGCGATCATGCCCTTTCATGCCTGGCTGCCGGCGGCTATGGTGGCGCCGACTCCGGTAAGCGCCCTGCTGCACGCGGTAGCCGTGGTAAAAGTGGGCGTATTCTGTATTGCCAGGATGATAACCGGCATTTTCGGGACTGAGCTCCTGGCCACTCTGGGGTTGTCGACCATCGTCTGCATCATCGCCGCTTTCACCATACTTGCGTCTTCTTTGATCGCGTTGTCCCAGGACGACTTGAAACGAAGGCTGGCCTTTTCCACCATCGGCCAGCTCTCATATATTGTCCTGGGAATCGCCCTGCTCTCGAAAAGCTCCATGGTGGGCGGTTTGCTGCATATCGCCATGCACGCCTTCGGCAAAATCACCCTGTTCTTTTGCGCCGGCGCCATCTTCGTCGCCACAGGCACCAGAAATATCAGCCAGATGGCGGGGATAGGCAAACGGATGCCGCTTACCATGTCCGCCTTTTTCATCGGCGCTTTGAGTGTGATCGGCCTGCCACCCTGCGGAGGTTTTATCAGTAAATGGCACCTGGTGATAGGAACGGTTGAGGCCGGTCAGTTCGCCATGCTGGTGGTCCTGTTGGGCAGTTCACTGCTCAATGCAGCCTACTTTCTGCCTGTTGTCTATCGCGCTTTTTTCTGCAGCCCGGAAGAAGCCATCTTCAACGGTCCAATGGATGAGGCACCGAAATGGTGTCTGCTTCCCCCGTTGATGACTGCAGGCCTGTCGATCGTACTCTTTTTTTATCCCCAGCCATTTCTGAGGCTGGCTCGTCTTGCGGTCCAGACCATTACCGGAGGGTAAGCGATAATGGAAAAAGAACAGGAAAAAATGATCCTGACTCATGAACCGGTTCCCGGTTTCCGGGCGGCTTTCTATATCGCCGTGGCCGTCGGGGTCGTCTACCTTGTTATCGTGTTTGGCAAAGCTCTTTTATGAATTTATCTGAATTGCTTGAAAGACAGGTGCTGAAATGAAAAAAGAACTGACCTTATTTGACAAACCAGAGAATGTGAAACGGTTACTTTTCCTGTTCTTTGTCTCCCTGGCAGCTCTTCTCTGTGTTGATCTTTTCCTGGATAAGCACGCGGAATTCGAATGGGAGGCAGTACCGGGTTTTTTTGCCGCCTATGGCTTTATTTCCTATGTCCTGCTGATATTTATCTCAAAACTTTTACGTAAATTAATCAAACGGGATGAAAACTATTACGACTAGCTGACTCGTTGGTGGAATAATTGCAACCGTACCTGTCAAAATGAATCTCTCACTGGAAGTGGCATGGAAACAGCCCTAGCGATAACCAGATTCCTCCGGCTTTCCTATTTATCCTCGGAGCCCTTTTGATACCCCTGTTCAGAGGAAAAATCAAAGCGGGCTTCATGCTGGCACTGCCTGTTGGGGCCTTTCTCTTACTCTGGTCCATGCCGGACGGCAACTACTGGATTCTGAGCGCACTTGGCCACGATCTGATTCTCGGCAGGCTCGACTCCTTAAGCCGCGTTTTTAGTTATATCTTCTGCCTGGTTACTTTTATTGGCCTGATTTTCGCCCTCAACGTCGATGATGACCTCCAATATTGTGCTGCCTTCGTCTATGCCGGAGGTGCGCTCGGAGTAACCTTAGCCGGGGATGTTTTTTCCCTCTACGTCTTCTGGGAGATTATGGCCGTTGCCTCGACTTTTCTGATTCTGGCCAGGCGGAGCAAGGCCGCCCAATCTGCCGCGATACGCTACATACTAGTGCATATCTTTGGCGGACTATGCCTCCTTGCCGGAATAATACTATACGTGCAGCGAACCGGAACCACGGAATTCGGCCTGATGCAGCTTTCCGGGATCGATTCCTATCTGATTTTTCTGGGCATTGCGGTAAATGCCGCCATCCCGCCTCTGCACCCCTGGCTGAGTGACGCCTATCCGGAGGCAACCGTTGCCGGGGCCGTCTTCTTGAGCGCCTTTACCACCAAGAGCGCGGTATATGTCATGGCGAGAATCTTTCCCGGAACTGAACTGCTTATCTGGCTCGGGGCCACCATGACGGTGTTCCCGATTTTTTATGCGGTGCTGGAAAACGATATCCGCCGGGTTCTGTCCTACAGCCTGATAAATCAGGTGGGGTTCATGATCTGCGGTATCGGCATCGGCACCGCCCTGGCAATCAACGGGACGGTGTCCCATGCCTTTTGTCATATCCTTTACAAGGCCCTGTTATTCATGGCGGCAGGCTCTGTCCTGCATGTTACCGGAAAGATACGCTGTACGGACCTGGGCGGCTTATACAAAACGATGCCCCTGACCTGCATGTTCTGCCTCGTCGGTTCGGCCTCCATATCGGCATTTCCTCTTTTCAGCGGTTTTGTCTCAAAATCGATGATCATCAGTGCGGCTGGTCACGACAAGCTCATCATTGTCTGGCTGATGCTGCAATTTGCTTCGGCAGGCGTTGTTGCACCATGCCGGGATCAAGGTTCCCTATTTCATGTTTTTCGATCATGATTCGGGAATACGTGCCAAAGAGCCGCCGCTGAATATGCTGATCGCGATGGGGATTGCTGCAGGTCTTTGCATATTCTTGGGAGTATACCCTACCCACTCTACGATATTCTGCCATATCCGGTGGAATATATACCCTATACCGGAGCCCATGTCGTGGGTCAGCTCCAGCTTCTGATGTTCGGGGCACTGGCCTTTTGTCTGCTGATTCTTTCCGGATATTATCCGGCGGAAATGCGGGCAATCAATCTCGATACGGACTGGTTCTACCGGAAACTTTCACTTCGGCTTTACCGTTTCTCCGATTACTTTCTGAATAAAATTAATCAGGCGTGCGAAACAATTTTTACACAGAAGTTACCGATAATCTGGCCATATGGACGAAAAATGGAACTGCACGTTCGTTGGTACTTCTGATGCTGCCAGTGTGGAAGGCAATGAAATTGTCGAAAGACAGACAGACTCAGTTGAGCGAGCGCATCGACACGCTGCTTGCGCGATGGCGCGGTCCCGATTGGCATCAGTGTGGCGGGAGCGGCAATCCTTTTGTCGGGATTGTATTTTTTCCATTAAGACGAAATGTTATCGCAGTTTGCTGGGCAAGCAGAACCCTGATGTTTATCAGGTCCGGACGGTAATTCAGCACCACGAAATTGAGTGACGATCTGACACGTACACTTACTGCATGGAGAGAGATAGATGGTATCGCCAAGTGATGTTAAGAATATTGTCATCTTCAGTTATTTGACAGAAGATATGATCCAGAAGCTACTGCCGGAAATAGAGCTTCTTCGGTTTCAAAATGGGGAGATCATTTTTCGCAGAGGTGAAGCGGCCAATATCTTTCTATTCGCTCAAATGGGGCAAGATATTGCTGGAACAAAGGATTTCAGAGAAGGTCACCATCTCGATGGGATCGGTCAAGCCGGGATATTCATTCGGCTGGTCATCAATGCTTGGGGATGAGAAATTCACACTCGATACCGTCTGCGGTGAGCCATGTGAGGTTTTGAGCATTCGGGCCAAAACCTTGCTTGCAATGCTTGAAGAAGATCACAGTATGGGCTACAGGCTCATGCAACGGTTGATGCATATGTTGAAAAGACGTCTGGACGCCCGAACGGAGCTGTTGTTGAAACTGCTCAGCAATCATCCCGATATTCAGCCCCTGATCAAAGATAAATGACTATTGGGTAAAGAGTCGATCGATATCAATACCGCTTTCCTTGTATTTATTAAGCTTGCGCCAGAGGGACACGCGATCGATACCCATCAGTTTTGCCGCTTTTGTCTTGTTCCCCCCGACACTTTTCAGAACATGAATGATGTAGTCCCGCTCATATTCCTCTAAACTTTTCAGCACCTTTGAACTTTCAGTTTCAGAGATGAGCGGGTTGCTGCCTTCTTTTTGTTGTTCAAGCCCCTGGGGCAGGTGGTGACGCTCTATGGCAGGCCCGTCGCAAATAGCCATGGCCCGCTCAATAATATTTTCCAGTTCACGCACATTCCCCGGAAAATCGTATTGCACCAGCACCTGCAAAGCTTCGGGGGAAATAATTTTAACCTGATTGTTGGCGCCGGGATACTTCACGAGAAAATGATGCACCAGTAACGGGATATCGTCTTTTCTCTGGCGCAGCGGCGGAATCGTGAGCGTGGCAACATTGAGCCGGAAGAAAAGATCCTGGCGAAACGTTCCCCGTTCAACCTCTTTTGCCAGATCCCGGTTGGTTGCCGCAAGCACTCTGATATTTACCTCAATTTCACGGGTGCCGCCAACCCGATACAGTTTCTTATCCTGAAATACCCTGAGCATCTTAGCCTGTATTGCCGGCGGCATTTCCCCAATCTCATCAAGCAGCACCACGCCGCCATCCGCTGTCTCGAAGAGTCCGGGTTGTGCCTTGGAGGCTCCCGTATAGGCATCCTTTTCATGTCCAAAGAGTTCGTTGAGGACCAGATCTTCACTGAGTGCTGCGCAATTGATTGGCATGAAGCGCTTGCCAGCCCTCGGGCTCAATTCATGAATGGTGCGGGCCACCAGTTCCTTACCGGTGCCGGTCTCGCCGATAATCATTACATTGCATTCCAGTTGGGCAAACAGAGCAATATCATCCTTGAGTTTGAGTATTTTCTTATTGTGGCCGATAAACTGGGTTACGCCCTTTTTGGCAAGAATCTGCTGCTTGAGTTGTGAAATTTCACGCTGCAGTATGGTTTTTTCCAGCGCCTTGGTGATCAGGGCCTTGAGTTCATTCAGTTTGATCGGTTTGGGTAAATAGTAATATGCTCCCTGGGACATGGCTTCAACAGCCGAGTTAACGGTTGCATAGCCGGTCATAATGATCACTTCGGCATTGGGCAGTATTTCCTTGCTATAGGCCATGACCTGGGCGCCGTCGACACCATCCATCTTCAGGTCGGTAATCACAAGATCGAAGTGATGCTTCTCTATGAGGTCAATGGCAATGTGACCATTTGCAGCAACCTGGACCGAATATCCCAGCTTGATCAGATAGTGGCGGATATTTTCCAGATTAATGATTTCATCATCGACCACAAGTATATTGAAGTTTGTTTCTCCCAAGGTATATCACCAACAGATTATTAACGGCCCAAACCTCACTTTATGAGAGTGGCAGAGTTATGATGAAGGTCGTTCCTTTTTGTTTGTTGTTTTGAACTGAAATAGAACCTTTGTGCTTTTTCAAAATGCCGTAAGCC
Source organism: uncultured delta proteobacterium (assembly GCA_963824415.1). Classification (GTDB taxonomy): domain Bacteria; phylum Desulfobacterota; class Desulfobulbia; order Desulfobulbales; family Desulfocapsaceae; genus JABDQA01. Next base: position 82,590 of record CAWGPM010000016.1, on the reverse strand, counting down.
ACGGCCAGGCCCAGACCGGTCCCCTCACCCACTTCCTTTGTGGTGTAAAAGGGATCAAAGATCTTCTGTTTGTCATTGTCGCTGATACCGACACCGGTATCGGAAAAGGTTAAAATAATCTCCTGGGTATCATCCTCCACTTCTGCCGCAATAGTTATTAAGCCAGTCGGTTCATCAATTGACTGAATACTGTTGATCAGCAGATTGAGAAACACCTCTTTGATTTTCTGTTTATCCACGCAGACAACCAGGTCTGGAGGTATATCTTGAACGATAGAGACACCAGCAGGAAGGTCGCTGGTAACAAGTTCAACCGACTGGCTGACAAGCTCTTTGACCGAGGTCAGTTTACAGGCGAACAGTTCGCTGCGGGAAAATTCGAGAAGTCCCCGAACGATCTCTGCAGCCCTTTTGTTTTCCTCAGCAATGTTGGAAAGCATCTTGAGCAGAAACGGGTTCTCAACACCGTCTTTGCACTCTTTGGCTTCTTCCAGGGCCAGTTGACAGCTGGTTGAAATGTTGTTGAGCGGGTTGTTGAGCTGATGCGCCATACCGGAGGCGAGAGTACCGATAGAGGACAGTTTTTCGGCCTGAAACAACTGCTCCTGACGTTCCTCCAACTCAGCCAGCATTCTCTGGAATGCTTTAAAAACGGCGTGAACCTCATCATTGGTCTTACTTACCGGGAGATTCTCATATTGGCCGCGGGCCACTGCGTCTGCAGATTGCTCCAGTGATTTCAAGCGCCTGGCAATAGTAACATGATAGACAAGGAGTCCGATAACACTAAAAGCGACAAGGAACGCGTAATATAAGGAAAGCTGAATCTTCGTTGCTTTGATGAACTGGCTGATCTTCTGTTCAGAGAGCTTGGCCATTCCTTCAGACAGGCTGACGAGTTGTGCCCCGATATGCTGGATTTCTTCGACACCCTCACATTCGGTGAGAATGTTCTTATTGATGCACTCTTGTTTAAGCAGAGAAAAGCGGGACTGGTAATTTTCGATTTCAATTCGTAGTTGTTCCAGGACATCTTCGTAAGCGGCATCCACATCATTTTCAATACTCTCTAAAAATGTCGATAAATCAGTGATGTACTGGGTTGTGGTCTGGAATTCTTCAGCGAGTTCCCTGATAAAGAAATTTTTCTCATGACGCCTTATTTCAAGAGATATATTGTTGATTTTATGAGAGTAAATAAGCATTTTGAGATTTCTTTCGAAGGCTCTGAAGTCTTTGAGAAAAATATAGTTGATTGCAGAAGAGATCAGCAGGAAACCAACGAAACCGATTATGAGTTTGTTGCGCAGGTTAAGCCGCACCGCCAGATAATTGAGCATAGCAGAATGTCCAGATTGTATTTAGTCGAAACATTTAGTAGTTATAACTGGCCGCACTTTATTGTCAAAAGGGTCGGCTTCTTGTGTTACTAGCAATTTCCAGACCGGAAGAGGCTGGGCTGGTATGCGAATGAATCCGTTTAGCACCTTCAATTACCTAATTATACGTCAAGGAGCAGGGCCTATCATCTGCCAATTTCACGTTCCTTTTCCACCCTTGTGCACCTCATCAATATATTGAAAGGCTTGTCACAGGCAAAAAGCAATAAACCATGGTGTTTCTATTTGTAACATGTATTGCACAATGCAACATTACATATCGCAACGTCATGCCTCGAGGCAAGCATTAATATACTGATATTAATAGATGATAATAAGAATCAATATTCTCGTGACGAACATCGACCAATGACGGCGATAGGCGAATTGTTGCAGGATGCAATGGTGCCGGTTGCCGGTGGCGCTGGACAGAACAATAGTTCGTTGAGCTCCAGGTCAGAACAGGTTCTGCCGGGGCATAACCAGAAATACGAAAGGTGGCATAACGGTTGCAGACAGTATCTGGATCATATGTAAGCGGCGACGAGGATGGTAAAATAAGTTGGCTCTAGGTGATATCTAGATAGGGTTGAAAGAAGCTGGTTTTCTGTCCTCAGAGGCTAAAATGAAAATTTTTATTCCAGTTCTAACATGGGGGTGACATGGACGTATCTGTGATTCTGGTCCTGATCGTGCTGTTAATGGCCATTCTGATGTTTATTTTTGAGTGGGTCAGGGTAGACGTGGTCGGTATCATTATGATGGTTGTTCTGCCTTTACTGGGTCTGGTAACTCCAAAGGAGGCCATCAGCGGGCTGTCGTCCAACGCTGTTGTGTCGATAATCGCGGTCATCATTATCGGTGCCGGTCTGGACAAGACCGGGGCGATGAATGTGCTGGCCAGAATCCTGCTTCGCTTTGCCGGCAAGAGTGAGAGCCGGATCATGCTGCTTATTTCCGGAACCGTTGCGTTTATTTCAAGCTTTATGCAGAATATTGGTGCAGCGGCGCTTTTCATGCCGGCTGCCAAAAGAATCTGCCGACAGACCAATATCCCGGTTTCTCGAATCCTTATGCCAATGGGATTTCTTGCCATTATTGGCGGCTGTGTGACGTTGATTGGTTCAAGTCCTCTGATCCTGCTCAATGATGTCATGAAAATTTCCAACCCTGATATCGAGCCATTCGGGCTGTTCTCGGTGACACCCGTTGGCCTGATGCTGGTTTTCGCAGCCCTGGGCTACTTTTTGATCTTTGGCCGGTTTATTCTGCCGGCGGGCCAGGGTGAGGAGGGGGGCAGCGGGCAGATCTCGAAGAGCCTGAAACGAACCTATCAGGATATTGGTACGATCTTCGAAATACAGGTGCCGAGGACTTTTGATGGACCGGTGCGCCTCGAAGATCTTGACATCAGGCCGCACTTCTTCGTCACCGTGATCGGTATCGCCAAGGAGCAGGGAACGACCAATTATACACCTATAGCATCCGATGAGATTGGCCCTGGTGACGTTCTGGCAGTCAACGGGACACCGAATATGGTCGCCAAAATGGCTCAGACATTCAAATGGATTGTCAAAGAAGATCTTGAAGTGTTTGCTGAGTCATTGTCCCCGAACAATGCGGGCATAATGGAAGTAATCATCTCACCCCGATCCGACCTGATGAAAAGCAGTTTAAGAGGTTCAGAGTTTAGAAGAAAATATGGGGTGAACCCCCTGGCCGTTTTCCAGGGCAACAAAACCTATGTGGCCGGCATTTCTGCCATGATCCTGGAAACCGGTGATGCTCTTCTGCTCCAGGGAAGATGGGAAAAATTTCATTTTCTCAAAGAGAATCGTGATCTGGTGTTCACCGAGGACGTACAGGGCGAGATCTTGAGAACCGACAAAATCAAGATCGCGGTAGGCTGTCTGCTGCTCTCGCTTACGCTCATCATGGGGTTTCATGTTCAATTGTCCATCGCTCTGCTAACCGGAGCTTTGGCAATGGTGCTTACCAAAGTGCTGTCAATTGATGAAGCGTACCAGTCGGTGGACTGGATGACGGTTTTTCTGCTGGGCGGGCTGATTCCGTTAGGCATTGCCTTCGAAAAAACAGGCACGGCGAAACTCATCGCAGAAACGATTATGGCCGGAATCGGAACTGTCAGCCCGCTGATACTGTTGACGGTCATCGGCATGTTGACCTCGTTTTTTACCCTGGTTGTGTCCAATGTCGGTGCCACGGTTCTCATGGTTCCTCTGGCCATGAATATGGCCTCATCGGCCGGCGCTGACCCGAGGATGGCGGCCCTGGTGGTTGCCGTCGCCTGCTCGAACACCTTTGTTCTGCCGACCCATCAGGTCAATGCCCTGGTCATGCGTCCCGGGGGATACCGGACGGCCGATTATTTCAAGGCCGGCTCTGGTATGACGGTGCTTTACCTGGTCGTGATGATGGCTTCCATTTACCTGTTTTATGGTATTTCGGCTTAACACTATGGTGCGTTACAGGAGCAGTCACTATTGTCGAAGAACTCAAGACCATGCTGCGCATGAGCTGTAAATCAGGTACGTGCCAGAGTATCGCTTGACTGGTTAAATAAAAAGGGAGTTTCTTAAATCTTGTCTTTTTTACAGTCTCAGGGTTACTACAGATAATGTAAGGCTCAGGCAGTAGATATTTGTTTCTATGCAAGTCTCTAATGCACCTCGATCTTGAAAGAATACCTGGTTTTTCAAGCCAGCCAGACATAATTACCGGATTTTAAAATGTCGATCTGATAAGAGAGGTATTTCATGTTCTTCAAGAGAAAGCCACCCAAGATTGACAGGATCGAGTCGCCGGAAGCAAAACAGCTCGGCCGGCTGGACCTGCTCAGGCATCAGGTCAGAAAAACCGACTTGCCCGAATATGTTTCTGCTCAGGCAGAGACAGAGCTGGCCAAACTTGAAAAGATCGACTCCATTTCCGCCGAGTATTCCATCGGCCTGACCTATATTGAGATGCTCCTCGCGCTACCCTGGTTCTCGCTCACCGTAGACAATTTAAATATCGACCGAGCTGAATCGGTTTTTGACCAGTGCCATTATGGGTTGGAGGATGTCAAGAACCGGGTCCTTGATTTCCTTGCGGCCAAAACCTTGCGGGGACAGGCTACACCGCAGATGCTGATCGTCGACGACGAATCAGTGGCGCTTTCCAATATGGACCACTATTTCAGACGGCATGGATTCGAAGTTCAAACTGCCATAAATGGGCAGGAAGCACTCGAAAAGGTGCAAAATGGGGCGAAGTTCGACATCGTTCTGACTGATTTAAAAATGGAGAAGATGGACGGGCTGGAATTGCTTGACCGCCTCAATACAGTAGCCCCGGACACCAGCGTTATAATGATCACCGGATATGCCACAATCCCGAGTGCGGTCGATGCGCTGCAGCGGGGTGCGATGCATTATCTATCCAAGCCTGTTGATCTGGAAGAATTGAAAGCCACGGTTGATGACGTGCTCAAACAGCAGAAACGGATAGATATGGCCAAGGGACCAGTGCTCTGTTTTACCGGTCCCCCCGGGACCGGTAAAACCTCCATCGGCAAGACCATTGCCAGAGTGATCGGCCGTGAATTTATCCGAATCCCGATGGGCGGCCTTAAGGATGAAGCCGAGATTCGCGGGCACAGGCGAACCTACGTCGGGGCCATGCCTGGCCGGATTGTCACTGAAATAAAGCGCTGCGGCTTCATCAACCCCTGTATTATGCTCGATGAAATCGACAAGGTGGGACAGGATTTTCGCGGGGATCCGGCCTCGGTCCTTCTTGAGGTTCTCGATCCTGAACAAAATTCGGCATTTATTGACCACTACCTCGAGATACCGATCGATCTCTCCAAAATCATGTTCATAACAACGGCAAACGAGCCTGAGCGTTTGCCGCAGCCATTGCTCGACCGGATGGAAATGATTGAGTTTTCTGGTTATTCTGTTGATGAGAAAAAAACTATTGCCGTCAATCATCTGATTCCTGAGCAACTCAGCGAGAATGGCCTGGGTGTCGATGACCTGATATTCCCTGACAAAGCACTCGAGAAAGTCATCACCGATTATACCCTGGAGGCGGGTATTCGAGGTCTGAACCGGGAGATTGGCAAGGTCTGTCGGAAAATGGCCAGAATTGTCCTCGAGCGCCGTTTCAGGGGATTCAGGCCCGAGCCTATCACCCTGGCCGAGGCGGACATTACACGATTCCTTGGACCGGTTCGCTTTCGGCGTGAAGCCGCAGAAGGACCAAATGCGGTGGGAGTGGTCACTGCCCTGGTCTGGACCAGCTATGGTGGTGACATAATGTTTATTGAAACGCAACGCATGTCCGGGACCTCTCAACTGATCCTCACCGGTTCCCTGGGAGAGGTTCTCCGGGAATCCGCTCAGACGGCACTCAGTTATATCCGCAGCAATGCTGACACCCTGCAGGTCGACAGTAATTTTTTTGAGAAATCAGATCTGCATATTCACCTGCCAGCCGGGGCGGTAGCCAAGGACGGTCCCTCGGCTGGAGCCGCTATCTGCCTTGCGCTTATATCCCTGCTGACCAAGCGCCAGGTTCGAAGGACTGTGGGGATAACCGGCGAATTGTCCCTGACCGGACAGATTTTACCCGTCGGAGGGATACGTGAAAAACTCCTGGCTGCCGCTCGAGCAGGGGTTACCAAGGTCCTCGTTCCAGCAAAAAACCTCGAAGATGTCGAAAATCTTCCCAGCGATACACGCAACATGTTTTCCGTTGTTCCCATCAATTTTCTGGACGAAGCCATCAACCACATTATCTGCACTCCTGAAGACCAGCAGCCATCAGAGTAACCCCTGACGGGGTACCAGCAACGTCCGTTTCATAGTGCAACGCCCCTGATCTGGCCCGTTGCATATCGATACGTTTTCTTTTAAATATTCCGATTTTACTTGTTTTTTTTACCTGTCAAATTTTTATATGTGGCGCTGGATAGGACAAAAACAAAGCGATTGTTGCATCCTGCAATCAAATTTCTCCGATTTTGCGGCTGCTTTACATGATTATTCGCATCTCTGCTAAACTATATAATTAATTGTATTTAAGTATATGATATTAATAATAAAATAAATATTGGCATGAATTATGCTAGAAAAAGGTCAAGAGAAAACTTAACCCCTATTTACAGGAGGCAGACATGAAATTATGGCGAAACCCATTCTGGGGTAGAAAAAAGAATCCAAAAGAAGTTCAGGTTGAAAAGGTCAACAAACGGAAAACAGCAGAATTTGGCGAGATGGCTGCAGGTAATATGAGAGCTGCAACCGAGAGCATTGCTCAGGTCATGGAAGCACAGAACATGGCTACCAAAATACTTGCAGTGCAGGATGGTACAAGCTCAAGCGTCCTGGTTGATTATGTATTGAAAATGGCGCACCGGCTGGATTGTGAGATTGTTGCACTGGATGTCTCCGACGAACCGCTTCAGTATGCTGGAGAGCGCAAAAAACGCGAGATAAACCGTTTTTATGAGCGGGCAAAGATCAATGCTGAAAATCTCAAACTCAAGGCGGAGGCTATGGGAGTAGTCTGTCGCCACGTGATCAGGGTCGGGAATCAGGAAGAAACCATCAAGGCCCTGAGTGAAAGAGATAAGTGCATTCGGTATGTGCTCACCAAGCCGGCCGAGGAGCAATTGAATGCAGAGCAGAAAAGTGTTCGGGTCCCCGTATTCGATCTCAGCTGTTCAAGACTCTAGTTCTGGAGGAAACTGACCATGCAGCTAACGACAATATTTGCCTTGTTCTGCGGAACAATCATTACCGTCCATTTCATAGATATCCTGACCGAAGGAATCAGGTCAAAGAAACGCAACAAGCTCTCGAAAACAGTGCGCAAAAGCTGGTACTGCTTTTTCTCGCCGGAGCGCCTGCTGGGTGAACCGAGGGACAACAAGGTATCTGAATATCAGGATAATCGGCAGGAAAAAACCAGAGAAGACCGACGCCGGGCGCAGGAGGAACAGCGGCGGCGCCTGGTTATCAGGCCATAGCATCCCAAATCTGGAAGATATCTGTTTTGCCGCGCTGAATTTTATAATGGCAAGTCCTGCGGAGCATATCGGCACATCGGATTAAGACAGATCGCCAGGGGTGAGCAACTGGCATTAGTGGCACTTATACGGGATCGTTGCCGATATCATATCGGTAACGATCCCGTAAGCATTCAACCACCAAAAGCCCCTTCTACACTTTTCAGAGGTAAGAGACTAACTCTTGCAAGCTCAGCCGCAGTAGATTGTCATCAACTCAGTATTCCTGGATTGCCTGCAGATTGTTTAATTGAGTCCACGCCAAACAGTAAATTCTTAAAAATTTTTCAAGTTATTGTAATAAATGTAAAAAATTGCCATTGAGATGAGATTAACAGGTTTCAGATTAACTGGTCTTCCCGTTAAACCGCCCCAGAAAAACCTCGCTTACTGCATTATCGATTAGGTAAGATGGAAAAAGATGCGAGGGTACTGTCGTTTGCGTCCCTTCAAGTCGTGCTGGTTTCTCCGCAATTTAACATTTTTGTGTTGAAATTATTGTGAACCGGAAAACACCGCGAAATCTTTTTTCACCTGCACAACACCCGAGCCTCAGCAGGTTTATGCCATTTCTGCTCTGGTGGCCGTTTGTCAGCCGTAAGACGCTCAAAGCAGACCTGTTCGCCGGGCTGATCGGAGCGGTCGTCGCCCTGCCGCAAGGGGTCGCCTTTGCCACAATCGCCGGCATGCCACCGCAATACGGGCTTTATACCGGTATGGTCCCTGCTGTCATTGCCGCTTTCTTCGGTTCCTCGTGGCTGCTTGTTTCAGGGCCGACTACCGCCGCTTCGCTTGTGCTGTTTTCCTCGTTGAGCCTACACGCTGTTCCGGGAACAGCCGAATACGTGCAGCTCGCCCTGGCCGTCACCCTGATGGTCGGTCTCATTCAACTCAGCATGGGACTGGTGCGATTCGGCTCCCTGGTAAATTTCATCTCACACTCCGTGGTTGTCGGTTTCACAGCCGGTGCCGCCATTCTTATCATTGCCAGCCAGATCAAACATTTTCTGGGACTGAGCTATTCCACGGCTTCGAGTCATTTCCTGGATACCTTTCAAAGTCTGTTTCTGCATATAGACGAAATCAATATCTTTACCGTTGCAGTCGGTTGCATCACGCTCGCTGCCGGCATCATCGTCAAACTCTGGCGGCCATCCCTACCCTACTTGATCATCTCCATGGTCGTCGGCAGTCTTGCCGCAGAGGCTATAACACAAATCGCTGGCCGCGATATTGCCCAGATTGCCGTGGTCGGAGCCATACCCGCCACGCTGCCGCCCTTGTCTTTACCGGAGCTGAACCTGACAAACATAAAACTTCTGGCTCCCACCGCCCTGGCCATGGCTTTGTTTGCCCTGACCGAGGCAATATCGATAGCCAGGTCCCTGGCGGATAAGACCCAGCAGGAGTTTGACGGTAATCAGGAGTTCATCGGACAGGGCCTGTCCAACATCATCGGCAGTTTTTTCAGTGGTTATGTGGCAACAGGATCATTTAACCGGAGCGGGATGAACTACGAAGCCGGGGCTAAAACCCCGCTGGCGGCGGCATTTGCCGGTCTGCTTCTTATACCGGTGGTGCTGTTTTTTGCACCACTCGCCGCCCATCTGCCCAAAGCGGCATTGGCAGCGATTCTTTTTCTGGTGGCCTGGCGTCTGATCGATCCAAAGCACATCCTGAAAATTATCAGAACCAGCCCGACCGAGTCGGTCATCATGGGTTCCACCTTTCTCGCCACCCTCTTTCTCGAGCTGCAATTCGCCATTTTGCTGGGTATTATGATCTCACTGGCAATCTATCTCAATCGAACTTCTCACCCCCACCTCATGACGAGGGTTCCCGACCCGCGCGTCAAGTCGCGCTCCTTCGTGACCGATTCCAGGCTAGTGGAATGCCCGCAACTCAAGATCGTCCGTATAGACGGATCACTCTATTTTGGTGCGGTCAACCATGTTCAGAGCACTCTTCACCAGCTTTTGGAGGAAACTCCCGGCCAGAAGAACCTGCTTATTGTCGGCAGCGGCATCAACTTCATCGACATGGCTGGCGCCGAACTACTCTCACATCTTGCCAAAGAAAGGCGAGCAGCAGGAGGAGACCTTTATTTTTACGATATGAAGGAGGACATCTGCAGCCATTTCAAGTTTCTTGACTACATGCTCGATATCGGCCTCGACAATATTTTTGTTTCGAAAAAGGAAGCCATAGCCGAGATTTTTCCCCGTCTCGATGCCCGGATCTGCAAAAGCTGTAAAGCACGTATTTTTCTCGAGTGCGCAACCATAGAGTCTGACGACAAACCCTCATGACGACCTTCATTTTGAAGGCCGGAGACACCCCGCTGGGCTTATTTTTAACAGCAATCAACCCCAGTGATCCGGAGAAGATAATGCCCCTGATACTTTTAGGACGGTAATATGAAAATCCTGATATATGGAACGACCGAGGCCGGGTACATGGCCGCTCTACACCTTAGCCCGACGCACGATGTCACGGTACTAGCTGAAAAGGACCAGCTGCCGGAACGCTTCGGCGGCCTTGATATCGGCTTTATCAGCGGCAGCGGCACGGACATCGTCCTCTTACAGCAGACCAAAGCAGAGCGGGTCGATCTGTTTATCGCCTGCTCTGAAATCGATGAGGCAAACATCGTGGCCTGCTGGACAATCAAGAGAATCGCCGATATCGAAACAATATGCTTTGTTCGAAAAATAGAATTGTATCGTAATCTTGAGTACTTTGGGCAGAGCCGTTTCAGAACTGCCTATGATATCGATACCATTGTCTGGCCCGAGCGACTGCTGACTCAGGATATATTCAGGGTGGTGTCCGTACCGGAAGCCCTGGATGTGGAATATTTTGCCAAGGGCCAGGTTAAACTGTTCGAATATCGCATCAAGGAGGATTCGATCATCCTGGATAAGCGGGTGATGGACTGCGAATTTCCGAAGAATGTTCTGATCGTTGGAATTACGCGTGAAAACGAGTTGTTTATACCACAGGGATCAACGGTCATAGAACTCAACGACAAGGTCGTCATTATGGGCACCGATCATGCCCTTGATCTGCTCGCAGCCCGTATCTTCCGGAAAAACATCAGCATCAGAAAAGCGGTGGTTATCGGCGGGGGGAGTGTCGGTTTCCTGCTCTCGGAGCAGCTTGAAAGCGCTGGAATACAGGTTACCATAATCGAGCGTGATGAGCAGCGTTGCACCTACCTGGCGGACAATCTCAAAAAAAGCCTCGTTCTCTGCGGTGACGGCACCGATCTGAACCTGCTGGAGGACGAGGCGGTCGGTGCGGCAGACGTGACCATCTGCGTGACGGACAATGATGAAAAAAATCTGCTCTGCTCACTGCTTATCAAGCATATGAGCACCGGCCGGATCATTACCAGGGTCAGCAACTCGCAAACGGCGATGTTATTCGAACGGGCCGGTGTCGATGTGGTGGTTTCCACCCACAACGCCGCCTTGAAAGACCTTCTCAACCATGTTCAATCCCAAGATATTGACATACTTGCCTTGATAGAGGATGGGCAGGGAGAAGTGGTTCGGATCAACGTGCCGGAAGGGTATCAGGAAACCAAGGTTGCCGATATCACCTTCAAGGCCCGGGCGGTAATCGCCGTCGTCCAACGAGGAAGGCAGATCGTCATTCCGAACGGCGACACCATCATCCACGGAGGTGATCTGTTGAAATTATTTACCTTGACCGCTGATGTCGAGGCGATACAGGCAACCTTTGCCAAATGAAAATTACACACATTCTTTCGGCCCTCGGCCTGATCCTGGTGGCCTTCGGCACCATACTGCTGCTGCCGATCGCGGTTGCGCTCCTGGAAAAGGAATATCAGGCCATTCTGCCTTTCCTGAGCGCTGCGGTCTGCTCAATAGTACTCGGCCTGGTGTTTCGCAGAGCCGGCGGCTACCTAAAAAACTTCGATGCCTTCAAGCGCAACGAGGGTATGTTGATCGTCTGCCTGGCCTGGGTGATGGCTGCCGCGATGGGGGCAATCCCCTACCTTTTCTTCGGCCTTTCCCCGGTCGATGCCTATTTTGAGTCGATGTCGGGAATCACCACCACCGGAGCGACGGTATTGACCGATTTTTCCCGCTATCCAAAGTGCTTCTTTTTCTGGCGCAGTCTCACCCAGTGGCTTGGCGGAATGGGGATCATCGTGCTGTTTGTCGCGATTCTACCTCAGTTCAAGGTGGCCGGACGACAGATGTTCTTTGCCGAAGCCCCCGGCCCCACCGAAGAAAAGGTGACACCCAGGATCACCCAGACAGCCAAGGCCCTCTGGGTCGTCTATATCCTGTTGACCGCTGCAGAGATCATAGCTCTGACGGTTGCCGGCATGAATCCGTTCGACGCGGTCTGCAACTCGCTTTCCACCATGGCTGCGGGAGGCTTCTCCCCGCATCCGCAGTCCATCATGGGCTATGGAAACAATACGATTACCTGGATAGTCATGGTCTTCATGCTGCTGGCGGGTTCGAGTTTCGTCCTGCAGTACTGGGTTCTGGTGCGCCGCAAACCTCAATTGTTTCTGTCCAGCGAAGAGTTTCGCGGCTATATCCTGATCATACTCGTGGCTGGGTCAGGCCTTGCCGGAGTTATTTATTTCAGTGACACTGCAGCGCCGCTTGACGCTCTTCGCGAGAGTATGTTTCAGATAATTTCCATCATTACGACCACCGGCTTTGCCTCAAGCGATTTTGCCTTATGGGCGGTGGCCGGTCAGGTGATACTCTTCAGCATGATGCTCGTCGGCGGGTGTGCCGGCTCTGCGGGAGGGGGGATCAAGGTTGTCCGCATCCTTTTCTGGGCAAAGTATCTGCGCCGGGAAATCATCCAAATCATTCACCCACAGATCGTCAAGCCAATCAAACTCGATCTCAAGACGGTTCACTCTGACATCCAGCAGCAGATCATAGGATTTTTGCTTTTCTATCTCCTCATCATGATCATTTCAGCTCTTGCCGTCACGGCAATAGAAGGCAATGGGATAATCGGTCTGGTCGGCACCGCCGCCACGCTTGGCAATATCGGACCAGGGTTCGGTGAGATCGGACCAATGGGGAGTTTCGGGGCACTCTCCCTTCCGACAAAACTGATATTTATCGTTAACATGGTCGTCGGCAGGCTTGAGATCATCCCCTTTCTGGCAATGTTTCATCCAGATTTCTGGAGATTTCAATAAAAGCGCTATTAATTGACCTTCTCGGCCTGAACCACTCCCTGGGCAATCTGCTCCCACGAACGTTCAGCATATTGCCAAAGTCCGCGAGAACCAAAATTCACGACCAGTTTAGATTCACCCCAGGCAATGATCCCCTCGGGGTCAAGGTAAGAGAGTTTATTCCACGAACCGTCGTAGATCCATAGACCGTTAGGTCCAAAATCAACGACAAGCCGATCACTTCCCCAGGCAACCATTTCCTCAGGCTGCCAGGGACCAATGGTCCAGCGCTCTAGTGCGTCGCTCGCCATAATGTGCTGCGGCACCAGAAAGAACACAATCCACACAAATAGGTAAACCAGTGGCTTGAATGGCTTCATGTTGTTTCCTCCTGCTCATAAGGTGGATAACCAGGGGCACATCATATTTTTAAACCGTAAATTAAAGATTTGAGGTTAAGCGGACTGATAGGATAAAATTAATCATCAAACACTGCGAAGCAAACAAGTGGTTAGGCTAAGAGAGCTGGCTCAGAACTACCTATAGATATCCCGATAAACTATTGTCCGTTGAGCCACTTGCAAAACGTCCTTTTCGCCCAAACTCAGCGTTATGCTCAAAATTTTATCCTCGGAATATTAAGTATATGCCTGCGTTAAAATTTTTCTCATGCCTTGATTTTGGACGAAAACCCTCATTTTGCAAAAGGCTCCGTTAATACTGGTATATTTTTTTAGCAATAACTTGATATCTCTTCAATGTGAGGAAGGCAACTATGACTACTAACTGGCATCCGGGTCAATTGCTGAGTACTTCCAGTGCCTATTGGCGTGGCTGTACATTGCAGTCTGCAGTAAGGCTGAAGGTTTTTTCAAATCTTGATCAGACACCCACTTCGGGGAAAGAACTTGCCACACGGCTGGGCAGCGATGTTGCGGCCACCATCCTTTTACTGGACGCCCTGTCAGCTATGGGACTGCTGCTTAAAAAAAGTGAAAAATACCAGAACAGCCCTGAGTCTCAGAAATTTCTGGTGGAATCTTCCCCGGATTATTTGGGCCACATCATTCTTCACCATCACCATTTGCTGGACGGCTGGGCGCAACTTGATCAGGTGATCCAGACTGGGAAGCCGGTGCAGAGAAGATCATTTGGGCAAGCTGCGGAGCGACAGAGCTTTATCATGGGTATGTTCAATCTGGCTATGCAGATTGCGCCTCAAATAGCTGACCAGATCGACCTGAGCGGTAAATCGCGCCTTCTCGATTTGGGAGGAGGACCCGGGACCTATGCCATTCATTTCTGCAAAGCAAACCCCGCGTTACAAGCTGTTATTTATGACAGGCCAACGACCGAGTCATTTGCCCGCCAGACAGTGGCGCAGTTTGGTTTCAGTGAGCGTATCGATTTCGAGGCAGGTGATTTCAATTCCGATCCCATTGCTGATGGCTCATATGATGTTGCCTGGCTTTCTCATATTCTACACAGCAATTCACTGGAGCAGTGCTATAAAATTATCAGAAAATGTGTTTCAGTGATGCAGAAAGGAGGCCTGATCTTCATTCATGACTTCATACTCAATGACAACAAGGATGGGCCTGAGTTTCCCGCCCTGTTTTCACTGAATATGCTGCTGGCTGACAATGGCGGCCGTGCGTATTCCCAGAAGGAAATATTTGACATGTTAGAGAACTCCGGGGTGAGACAGCCGAAACGTCACTCGTTCAAAGCGAAAAATGACTCCTCGATTATTTATGGTATCGTCGAATAAATCGGCATGGGACCCCAATACAGCAGGTTTGCCGGTATATTCTCGAGACCACCTGCCCTATCTCCACAGCGTGGGTTTTACCATGCCTTGTCTTTGAGGCTGCATTGCACATGGTTCCTGCAAAGCTCTTTTGTTTTCTTTCATTCCAGCCTTGGCCTAAACTACCCAGGCCAGCACCACTTTCCAGTTTGCTCAGCTATTACATCAATCTGAAAGCTTAAGGGTACCTTGCAAAATTAGGATTTTCGTTCAAAATCAAGGCGCGAGTGAAAATTTTACCGCAGGCATATAAGTAATATTCAGAGGATAAAATTTTTGCGCGCAACGCAGAGTTAGGACGAAAAGACAATTTTTCAAGGTAGCCTTAAAGATGTCTGCGAAGCAGGGACTGGTTCTTTTATCTAAAACCACTTCTTGAACCTGAGGTAGCTCAGCAGTGCCCCGCACAGAAGCACCATGAGCGCGCAGATCACGGCGAATCCGTAACGGCTCTCGGCCCCGGGGATGCCGCCGACATTGATGCCGAGCAGCCCGGTAAGAAAGCCCAGTGGCATAAACAGGGTGGCCACCAGCGTGAGAGCGTACATGCGCTTGTTGAGCTGCTCAGACAACCTGCCGAGCATCTCCTCCTGAATGACGACGGCCCGGTCCCGGATCGATTCGAGCTCTTCGAGAAAGCGGCTGAACTGGTTCAGGTTTTCGCGGATATGCACTTTATCGGTTTTCGTGATCCAGGACGGCGCGTCGTTGAGCAGGTGAATAAGCGCATCCCGCTGCGGGGAAAGATAGCGTTTGAGCCGTATCGCCTGATGGCGAACGTCGCCAAGCTGTTGACGGCGCATGGTGTCGTCTGGATCGGCGGGATGATCTTCGAGCTGCTCACAGGCCACATCGAGCGCTTCGATAACATTTTCGGTATGAACGGCTAGCCGCTCGATCAACAGGCAGACAAACATCTGGGCAGACACTGCTCCGCTGCGGCCTAACAGAGACTGCCTCAAGTCTTCCAGGGATAGCAGCCGGCGCCGGTTCGAGGTGATGATCCAGCGTCCGTCCGTCCACAGCCTGACCGCAACCATATCCTCAGGGTCGGATCCGGGATTGAGGTTGACACCCCGTAGAGAAATAAACAGGCCGTCCTTGTGGGTCATGCTTCGCGGTCGGGCGTTGTCATCCAGGAGATTATCCTTGATAACCTCATCGACCAGCGTGGTTTTTTTGAGCCAGGTTTCCGCCTCCTCCCGGCTGTAATCAAGATGAACCCAGGTGAGGCCTGGCCCGGCATCGGGGACGGCCTCCAGATCTTCGAGACCGATGAGCCTGCCGCCGCCTTGCTGGTCCAGCTCGATGATTTGAAACGGTTGATCGTAGCTCACCTTCCCCCTCGCATGCTCAGGCCAACGAACAGTCTGTTTATTAAAATCCTTATTCCGCAATAGCGGGCTTCTCTACCATCTCCTTTATCAGCGAAGTGCTCAGTCGAGCTGTTTAAGCACTTCGGTCAGGCTTTCCCGGGCATCGCCGAAAAGCATTCGGGTGTTCTCTTTGTAAAACAGCGGATTTGACACGCCGGCATAACCGGTGGCCATGGAGCGCTTCAAGACGACAGTGGTTCTGCCCTTCCAGCACTCCAGCACGGGCATCCCGGCGATCGGGCTGTCCGGCACCTCCTGGGCTGCCGGGTTGACGATATCGTTGGCGCCAATGACCACCGATACATCAACATGGGGAAAGTCATCGTTTATTTCATCGAGTTCGAAGACGATGTCATAAGGCACCTTGGCCTCGGCCAGCAGCACGTTCATATGGCCGGGCATCCGGCCGGCCACCGGATGGATGCCGAAACGCACGTTGATTTTCTTGTCGCGCAGCTTTCTGGTTATATCGTTGACCACGTGCTGGGCCTGGGCCACGGCCATGCCATAGCCGGGAATGATCATCACCTCCCTGGCATCGAGCAGCAGCTCAGCCACCTCCGCAGCCTCGACCGCGATGACCTCGCCCGCTTCAGCCTCGTCTCCCGCAAGCGTTTCCCCGCCTGCAGTGCCGAAGCCGCCGGCAATGACCGAGATAAAATTGCGGTTCATGGCCCGACACATGATATAGCTCAGAATCGCGCCGCTGCTGCCGACCAGGGCGCCGACTACGATCAGCAGGTCGTTGCTGAGCATGAAGCCGGTGGCCGCTGCCGCCCAGCCTGAATAGCTGTTCAGCATCGAAATCACCACCGGCATGTCGGCCCCGCCGATGGCCATCACCATATGCACTCCGAAAAGCAATGCGATAATGGTCATGACCAGCAGCGCCAGGGTACCGCCTCCGGCGGCGGACTGGCTGACAAAGATCATGCAGAGCCAGATGGCCAGCAGGAGCAGGATCAGGTTGAGCCAGTGACGCATGGGCAGCAGCAGTGGTTTGCCGCTGATCCTGGCGCTCAGTTTGAGAAAGGCAACCACCGAACCGGAAAAGGTAAGCGCTCCAATCAGCACACCGAGATAGGTCTCCACATCATGAATGGTCCGCTCCGCCCCGCTCAGCGCAGTGCTGTGGTCCATGAAGTTGGCAAAGCCGACCAGAACCGCAGCCAGCCCGACGAGACTGTGCAGAATAGCGACCAGCTCGGGCATCTGGGTCATCGCAACTTTCTTGGCCAGGATCAGGCCGATAGTACCGCCGATCAACAGACCGCCGAAGACGATGACATAGTGTCCGGTGACGATCCCGGTCAGTGTTGCGATCAGGGCCAGCCCCATGCCCAGCATGCCGAACAGGTTTCCCCTGCGCGAGGTCTCCTGGGTACTGAGCCCGCCCAGGGCAAGAATGAAAAAGATGGTCGCGCCAATATATGCGACGCTGACAATTCCCTGTGACATGTACTCCCCCTATTTCCTGAACATCGACAGCATGCGCTGAGTAACCGCAAATCCGCCGAAAATATTGATGCTGGTTATCAGAATCGAGAAACCGGCCAGCAAAGCAATGAGCCAGCTGCTCGACGATATCTGCAGCAGCGCGCCGATGATGATAATCGAGCTGATCGCATTGGTGACGCTCATCAGCGGCGTATGCAGCGATGGTGTTACGTTCCAGATGACCATATAGCCGACGAAGCAGGCCAGCACGAAGACGGTGAAGTGCGACATAAACGATGGTGGTGCAACACTGCCGAGCCAGAGCATCACAAGCGCACCGATGACGATGGTCAGCAGGGTGCCCCGACCTTTTTTCTTTTGTTCAGGCGCCTCCACAGGCTTTGGGGCCAGTTCTTTTTTTGGGGCAGCCGACAGTTTAGGAGCCGGCGGCGGCCAGGTTATCTCACCATCCTTGATCACGGTGGCGCCGCGAATGATCTCATCGTCCATGTCGATCACGATGGAGCCGTCTTTTTCAGGCGTCAGATCATTGAGCAGGTGACGCAGGTTGTTGGCATAGAGCTGGCTCGACTGGGTGGCCAGCCTCGAGGGCAGATCGGTATAGCCGATGATCGTGACCCCGTGCTTGACCACCACCCGGTCTGCTTCGCTGAGCTTGCAGTTACCGCCCATCTCAGCCGCCAGATCGACAATCACGCTGCCCTCCTGCATCGAGGCCACCATCTCCTCGGTGATCAGTTCGGGCGCCGGCCTGCCGGGAATCAAGGCGGTGGTGATGATGATATCCACCTCCCGGGCCTGTTCGGCAAACAGGGCCATCTCGGCCTGGATGAACTCATCGCTCATGACTTTAGCGTATCCGCCGGTGCCGCTGCCGTCCTCGCCGGGGAAGTCGAGCATCAGAAATTCGCCGTCCATGCTCTCGACCTGTTCCTTCACCTCAGGTCGCGTGTCGAAGGCGCGGACAATCGCCCCCATGCTCTTGGCGGCACCGATCGCCGAAAGGCCGGCAACACCGGCACCGATAACCAGAACCTTGGCCGGGGGTATTTTGCCGGCGGCAGTGATCTGCCCGGTGAAAAATCTGCCGAAATGCTGGGCCGCTTCGACCACGGCGCGGTAGCCGGCGATATTTGCCATCGAGCTCAGCGCATCCATCTTCTGGGCCCGCGAGATCCGCGGAATGGAATCCATGGCCAGTACCGAGAGCTTTTTCTCGGACATCTGCTTCATCAGCTCCTCATTCTGGGCCGGCTGAATAAAACTGATCAGCACCTGGCCCGGTCGCAGAAGCTCAAGCTCGTTATCTGAGTCCGCACCGATCCGCGGGGCTCTGACCTTGAGGATGACATCCGATTGTTCATACAGGCCGGCCGCATCTTCGATAACCTCAACGCCCGCCTCACGATAGGCCTCATCGGTGAATTTTGCGGCCGCTCCAGCTCCGGATTCGACGGCCACCTGAAAGCCAAGCTTCTGAATAAGACGTGCCGCATCCGGCGTGGTTGCAACCCGCCGTTCGCCTTCGTGGATTTCCCTGGGTACACCTATTTTCATCGCTTCTCTCCTTGCGGATCATCAGCCATTAGCTGGCCCATGTGCAAATGATATATCTTCTAATGGGGAGCAGAGCGCTCCAACACTCAGTTAATGTAATTGTTATTTTTAGAAAAAAAAGCCGAAACCCCGAGAAATATCTATACACGCCGAAAAGACCGGCGTGTATAGAGACCATTGGAAAGGTACCAGACCATTACTCTGCAAGGCTACTCGTCCTTTTCTTCTATGAGCCGCAGGCCCCGGCGCAGCAGCGCGGCGGCCTCACCCCGCTCATCTTCGGTCATCGCCTGGATATTGAGATCGATGTTCAAATTGGGTTGACGCTGAATAAAGTGTTTTTTTTCACTCTTCAGGCTCTGATACGCATCGACTACCTGAAAGGTGGCAACCGGGTAGGCGACGCCTTTGACACTTATCTCACCCATCTCGATACACTTGATCTGATCCCTGACGTGGGCAAATGTCTCATAGGAAATCAGGATTTCCCCCGGTGTTGCCGCCGCCTGCAAGCGCGAAGCGATATTTACCGCGCCGCCGATGATGGTGTAGTCCATACGGTCCTCACTACCGAAATTGCCGACTGTACAATACCCGGTATTGACCCCCATCCTGACCCTGAGCGGCCTGTCGATGCCTGAGGCTCGCCAGATATGGGCCAGATCGTGCATTCTATTGCGCATGGCCAGCGCCATCTGTACGCAAGCCAGTGCATCCTGCTTAACGCCTCTGGTCTCCGGATCGCCGAAAAAAATCAGCATCGCATCACCGACATATTTATCCACCGTTGCCCCGAAACTCAGGGCGATGCGGGACATTTCGGTCAGATAGTGATTGAGCAGCGAACTCAGTTCTTCAGATTCAAGCCGGTCGGCCGCCTGGGTAAAATCAGTGATATCAGAAAAAAAGATGCTCAGTTTTTTCCGGCGGCTGGATACCTTGACCTCCTGGCGTCCGCTGAAAATCGATTCATAAACCTGGGGAGAGAGATATTTGGCAAGCTGGTTGGAGAGCTGCTCCAGCGCATTAGATTTGTCAGCCAACTCTTTTTCCCGCTCCTTGAGTTCGGTGATATCGGTATAGATGGCAACCGTGCCGCCGTCGTAGAGCTTGCGCTCGTCTATCTGAATCCAGCGGCCGTCGCTCTGCCTCTGCAGATGAGGCCCCGTGGGATTTCGATGCAGCTCCATCCGTCGTCTGACCCAGGCTTCGGGATCGTCCTGCGCATCACCAATCAATTGGCGTTGAACCGCAGTCCGGACCACCTCCTCGAACAAGACACCGGGCCGCACGATGTCGGCGATATCGGGATAAAGTACCTCCTGATACCTGCTGTTGCTGGCAATAAGCCGGTCGTCGGTATCATAGAGGGAAAAGCCCTCTGAAATTGACTCGATGGCTTCGCTCAAACGCCTGCGGGCTTCAGTGATCTCCCGCAGATTGGACTGCCGAACCTCCACGGCGGTGTCACGGAAGACATGCAGAGCTTCGGCCATCGCAGAGATTTCATCGCCGCCCCCAGTGGGGGGTATAGGACGGTTGAGCTCGCCGCCGGCAATGGCCAGCATCGAATCGTTTAAGGCAAGCAGCCGGGCCACCAGATTTCGGCGCACATAGAACCAGACAATGGCCAGCGAGCTGAACAGGCTCAGGAGAACCACCAACAATAATATCAGAGTGGAAATCTGTTGTACTGCCAGGGCCTGGGCGTTGGCATTTTTTATATTCAGGCCGGCCCGGTTGACCAGGTGATCGACCGAGGTGGTAAGCCGGGCAGACAGTACACCATTCTGCTGCAGCAGGGCTTCTCCCCGCTCGATACCCTGTATCTCGAGCTTGCGGATTGCCGAAATACTCGTAGGACCTTCGATCAACTGCTCAAGTTGAGCCAGGACATCCCGGGAACGGGGCTGCAGTTCAGCCGCGAAATCGGCACTCAGTTCCTCCAGCCTGCCAAAAGCCCGGTTCAAGGGCAGCATCAGCAGGCGCAGCTCGGGCTCAGTTCTCGAGGCGGCGGCCTGCAGTAAAGTGTTGTTGATAATTGCGGCCTGCTCCTGGGCCTTTCTAATCGGAATGTAAGGGGCAATGGTCCGGGCCATATCCCGGGCCTGTTTCTGCGTGACGAGCGCCGTGTCCTCTGCCTCGAACATACGCTGCCACTGGGAAATTTTAGCATCCATCACCAGGATGCCGGGCGCCAGCATGCGTTGAACCCCTATATTGGTTCTGGAAAGCTGCCGTAATAAGAGTTCTTTTTCATCTCCTAGACGAAGCTGATCGGCAACCAGTTCATTGAGCTCTTCGAGGTTGTCCAGCAATTCTGCCACAAGTGCCTCGATCTGGTCCAGCTCATCGGCTCCTGAGGCGAAATTATCCAGATCAGCCAGCATTCCAGCGAGCCGACTGCCCTCTTTTTGAACCTCGCTGGAGACCACTTCGTATTGCCTTTGGTCGGTGACGGCCAGCAGCGGTGGCGCAGCGGTAACGAGGCGCTGCGACTGCAGGGAAAGATCGAGAAAGGCCAGGGCCGAAGGCACGTCTTTTTCAGTGATCCGGGCCAGCACGCTGCCCAGCTGGGCAAATGAATAGAGCGCCGCAGCAGCGGCCAGCACCGCAAAACCACTTATAGAGATAAAGGCGAACAATAACCGCCCGCCAACCCCGATTCGCTGTTTCATCGCTTCTTCTCAAAGCTTGGCAACCTGCCGACTGTGCAGGCTGAAGTGGCAACACCGCCGACTTGAGAATACGCGCCGAGCGCATCGCGCATCCCGCTATCTGGGCTCATCGAGCGGAGCATATTCTCCGTCCTGCCAGCGATGCCAGCTGAAACCGGCTTCGTTGATATCCCCTTTCTCATTGAAAGAGATTTCTCCCAGCACGGTGGTAAATACATCTGCATGCAGTGCCTTAGCAACGCGGTCCGACTCGAACGAACCGGCGGTCTGGGTAGCCTGAGCCCAGGCCTGAACTGCGGCGAAGGCGTGCAGGGTATAGCCCTCCGGCTCGAAGCCCTGGGCTCTGAAACGCTCGACCACTGCCCGGGCTGCCGCCAATTTTCTCGGGTCTGCAGGAAAGGTAAACAAGGCGCCGTTGCCGGCGGGTCCGGCTATCAGCCAGAACTCATCGCTTGATAATCCATCTCCGGCAACCAGTTGAAGATCGAGCCCCTGTTCCCGGGCCTGGCGGATAATCAGCGCCGCTTCGGTGACATAGCTGCCGATATAGACCACCTCGGTTTTCGCCTTGCTCAGGTTATCCACTAATCGGCCGTAATCATGTTCTCCGTTAGTGAACCCTTCGTAGAGGACCTCGCTGATATTTCTTCTGTGCAACTGTTTCAACGTCTCCTCGGCCAATCCCCTGCCGTAGGTCTGGTTGTCGTGCAAAACGGCGATGGCCCGAGTGCCAAAATGGTCGGCCAGAAAATTTCCAGCGGCCACACCCTGATTATCGTCACGACCGACAACTCTGAAAACATAGGGACTGCCGCTCTCGGTGAGCTGGGCGCTGGTGGACGCAGGTGATATCATCGGGATACGTGCCCTGGAGTAAATCTGGGCCGCAGGAATCGAGGCACCCGAGCACACATGACCGATCACCAGGACAACACCTTCGCTGACCAGCTTCTCAGCCGCTGCCAACGCCTGCTCGGCATCGCAGGCGTCATCCGCGGTGGTAATCGATATCCGGTGGCCTGCGACTCCGCCGGCTTCATTGAGCTCAGCCACGGCCTCCTCGACACCATAAAGCACCTGTTCCCCGGTGTAGAAGGTCTGACCGGTGAAAGGGGCCGCAATACCAATCAGCACCTCTGCAATGGCCAAGCGCACAGAACCATTGATCAGACAGAAAAACAGGATCAGCAGAAATCGTAGAGCCGCTTTCGTCCCCATTGCCTTGACCTCCGATAAAAGGCTGGACACTCATCTCCACCCATTAGTGAGTTGGGTAAATGCAGGCTTGAGCAGTCTCGTTCAGACTATCAGGCAAGTGACACCAAAATATTGAAATAGTGTCAGTTTAGTGGGCCAGACTTGTATAATTCTAGCGCCGTAAAAAAATAATATCAAATGCAATCCGAAGTTGCCTCGACTCGGCACAATTAAACGGAAAAACAACTGGAGATATGCAGCACTGCATGATTAAAATCTGGAATTGTGGGAGATAGGCAAACAGCCGCGGACGGATCATAAGTCAGTCCTATCCGCTCGCGCAACGGCAGGCCCCGAAACACTCTATAACCAATTTCCTATGGCGTCCGATTCTGCTCGAGGACCGAGCCGCGGAACCAGGAAAAGTAGACACCCGTCAGGCAGAGCAGAGCCGAAATGGTAAAGACCGTGTGCATGCTGCGTAGAAACAGATGGTAGTTGTCAGGCGTAATGACATTGTGCCCGACGATCAGGGCCAGCACCACAGTGGCCATCGCCATACTGAACATCTGACCGAGCAGCCGCATGGTGGCCACGGTGCCTGAAGCCAGACCATAGTAGCGTCTTTCCACGGTGCCCATGATGGCGCTCATGTTCGGCGAACTGAACAGCGCAAATCCGGTGCCGAGCAGGATCAGGTTGGCGACGATCAGCACCAGGGCAGTGTCCGGGCCGATCCGGGAGAAAATCAAAACGCCAAGCACCGTGATCGACATGCCCGCTGTGGCCAGCAGACGGGGCTCGATGCGATCAGACAGCCTGCCGGTGATTGGTGACAGAAAGGCCATCATCACCGGCTGAGCCATCAGGATACTGCCTGCAGTCTGCGGCGACATGCCCTTGATGTACTGCAGGTAAAGACTCATCAGAAAGGTAACCGCAAAGGTCGCCGAATAATTGAGCAGGGCCGCCAGGCTGGAATAGGTAAATGGACGGTTGGCCGCAAACAGCCTGACATCGAACACCGGGAAGCGGGCCGAGAGCTGGTATCGGAAAAAGACGATAAACAGCAGGGCGCCGGCCGCCAGCAAGATGACACCGGGCAGCGAGGGCAGCCTGGTGGCGCCGTAGACCAGCGCCAGAATGGACGAGCCATAGAGCACGCAGCCCACGATGTCGAGCTTCTGATCCGGTTCCCCCCGCCACTCCCCTTTCAGGTAGTAGAAGGTCAGGAGCAGAGAAAACAGGCCCAGCGGCAGCATGACAACGAATATCGACCGCCAGCCCAGGTAATGGGTCATCATGCCGCCGACGAACGGACCGACGGAGAGGCCGATGTAGACCGCCGCCACATAGAGGCCGATTGCCCTGCCCCGTCGCTGGGGCGGGAATATGGAGGTCAGTATGGCCATGCCGGTGGTCACGAACATCGCCGCACCCAGCCCCTGAACCAGGCGCAGGGCAATCAGGGCGGCCGCCGAGCCGACGAATGCAGCCAGAAACGACCCCACCGTATAGACCGCCAGGCCGGTGGCGAAAATTTTCTTGCGCCCATGAATATCGGCGATCTTGCCGGCAGGCACCAGTCCAACCGCCACCGCCAGCAGATAGGAGGTGGCGATCCAGCTGAGCTGCACCGCATCCAGATCCAGGTCCGCCTGGATATTGGGCAGGGCCACATTAATCGAAGAGATCATGAACGGCCCCATAAAGGAAGTCAGGGTCGCGACGATCAGCGCCGAGCGCTCCAGTGCGGTATTTGGTTCAGGCTGCTGCATGACTGATCCCGAATGAGAGCAAGGTTAACACAGTGCGCACCACGGTATCATAAAACAATGATATTTACCAGAAAACCTGCCGAAACAGCCATCACCATCACCGAGGCGATAAAAGCGGCCAGCAGCGGCCAGCGAAACATGCCTTTGAGCATGGCCATCTCCGGCAGACTGGCCCCGGCGCCGCCAATGATCAGCGCCACCACTGCACCAACGCTCATGCCCTTGGCGATCAGGCTGGCGGCAATCGGCACCATGGTGCTGACCCGCAGATACAGGGGTATCCCTACAAGCGCAGAGACCGGCACAGCCAGCGGATTGTCTGCACCGGCCAGACGGGCCACCAGATCCGCCGGCAGAAAACCGTGGATCACTGAGCCGATCGCCACTCCCAGGATAACAAAGGGCAGCAGGCTCTTGAACTGGCGGAGTGCTTCGTTGAAAATTCTTCTCCAGCGGTTTGGCTGCTCGGTGTATATCGGTATCGAAAACCCTGCGTCACCCAGTGGCTTTGCAGAAATTGCAGGGCTCGAGTCACAGCAGCCCGCTGCCTGCTGGAACTGGACAATAGGCAGCGGACCCGGCTGGCCTGCGCAGCAGGGGGTGGAGAGCTGCACCGCATCGCCGTTATTGGTGGCTGCCGCAGCCTGACTGCCGTTAATCACGTCGAACATCACGAAGCGCAGAAACCCGGCCTGCTCGAGCAGAAAGCTGATCACAATCGTCATACCGATGGCGACCAGCGCATAGACTAAGGTCACCTTGGGACCCAGCATGGTCAGGAAGAGTGGAATGATTATCGGGTTGACCAGCGGCGAAGTGAACAAAAAGGCCATGGTCGGCCCGAAGCCGGCCCCGGCCCGCAGCAACCCGATGGTGACCGGAATAGTCGAGCAGCTGCAAAACGGAGTGAGCCCACCGAGAACCGAGCCGATCAGATAGCCGCTGCCGTTTTTTCCTGAAAGCCAGCGCCTCACCTTATCCTGGGGAATAAACTCATTGATCACGCCGACCAGAAAACTGATTCCGATAAAGAGCAGGGTCAGCTCGGTCATCGTGTAAATGAAAAATACCAGGGTTTCCTTAATCATCACGCCACTGCTTTCCATGGTCATACACCTGCTTTTATTGATAAAAATCTGTTATCACAATATTCAGCTCGGCCATTCACCTATCGAGCATCCACAACCGCCGCCTCGGTCTGCAGCGAACAACATTCCGACAGCAGGTACTCGGCCAGCGCCCTGACCGCACCCATCTGGGGCTCGCAGTGGATGGTCCGGCTCTGTTTGCGCTGGTTGATCAACCCAACCTGAACCAGCCGCTGAATATGATGGTTCAGGGTCGAGCCGGGAATGTCCAGGTGTCTGCCGATGGCACCAACCGGCAGACCGTTTTTCCCGGCCCTGACCAGCAGGCGGAAAATGGACAGGCGTGTGGTGTTGCCCAGCTCAGCACAGCGCTGTGCCGCTTGCTCAAGTTCCATCCGATTGCCTCCGAAATATATCGGTTCATAAGTGTTGTTGTTCAATACACGTCAATTTACCGCTATTCACCCACTCTATAAACCATATTTCTAGAAATATAGAAATATATTTTTGAAATCAGCTTTTTTCCTGTTCATAATTTATCTTATCTTATCGCTTGATCATGCATACAAACTTGCAAAGCT
The DNA here is from genome assembly GCA_963824415.1 of uncultured delta proteobacterium. Lineage (GTDB taxonomy): Bacteria > Desulfobacterota > Desulfobulbia > Desulfobulbales > Desulfocapsaceae > JABDQA01. Next base: position 56,427 of record CAWGPM010000016.1, on the reverse strand, counting down.
CGCGCGTAAACGTTACCGTAATTCCGCTGCACAAATCTTTCTCATTTCAAAAGATTCAACACAAGACGCAAGAGGGAACAAGATGGCCATAGAAAATGCCAAACAGATGCTGCTTAAGGCCACTGCTGAAAAGTATGCCGTGGGGGCCTTTAATATCACCAATATCATCCAGATGAAGGCCGTGGTGGAAGCGGCAGTCAGGAAAAAATCCCCGCTGATTATCCAGACCTCCGTGTCGCCCTCCAAGTTTCTTCAACCCGAGGTCTTGGGAGCGGTATATAGGACCATCGCCGAACAGGCACCGATTCCGATCTGCCTGCATCTCGATCACTGCAACGATGTAGACTATTGCAAAACCTGCGCAGACGTGGGCTATACCAACATCATGATCGATGCGTCGCACCACGATTTCGAAGAAAATATCCGGCAGACCAGAGAGGTAAGCGACTACTGCCATGCCCGGGATCTATCGGTTGAAGGAGAACTGGGCACGGTCTCGGGCATCGAAGATCAGGTCATCGTGGCCGAGGACGCAGCCCAGTTGTGCGACCCGGAGATGGCCATTGAATTCGTCGAACGGACCGGCATCGACCTGCTCGCCCCAGCCATCGGCACCGCCCACGGCGTCTATAAAACGAGCAATCCGAAACTCGATTTCGACCGGCTGGCAACCATAGCGGACATGATCAACGGGGTCGAACCGACGACACCCATCGTCATTCACGGCGGTACCGGTCTGGCCCCCGGCGTCGTCCGCAAACTGGTAGCACTGGGGGGATCAAAATTCAATGTTTCAACAGAACTCAAACATGTGCTGCTGGACACCACCTTTGATTATATTTCAGCCAACCGGGACCAGTACAACCCCGGCAAGGTCGATCTGGCCGTGACCGAGTCAATCATCGGCTGCATAGAAAAATGGATGGATCTGCTGGGCAGTAGTGGCAAGGCCTGAACCCAGACTTTAGGGCACCTTGCAAAATGAGGATTTTAGTTCAAGGGAGAAACACCATGGCAGACATCAAGGCACTTTTTTTCGATATGGATGGAGTCATTATCGACACCGAGCGGGACGGTCACCGGGTGGCGTTCAACCAGGCTTTCAAGTTCTTCGGTTACGATTTCAACTGGGATGAAGAGCGCTACCATCAACTCCTCCAGGTGGCCGGCGGCAAGGAGCGCATGCGGGCCTATTTTGCCGAAGAAGGATTGTTCCAGGAGCTCTCAGAAGAAGAGATGGCTGAGCACCTGCTGACTGTTCACCTGAAGAAAACCGAGATTTTTCTACAGATGATCGAGACCGGAGCCCTGCCTTTGCGACCGGGCATCAAGCGCTTTATGCTCGAAGCGATGGACGCGGATATCCAGATCTGTTTGTGCACCACCGCAGCTGAGCAGAACGCCGCTAAAATCACCGATACCATGCTGCATGAGATCAGTTTTGCCCATATTCTGGCCGGCGATATGGTGACCAGGAAAAAACCTGACCCGGAAATATACAATATGGCTCTTCAGAAAACAGGTCTTGCGCCTGAGGCCTGTATCGTGGTCGAAGACTCGGCCATTGGAGTTGCAGCCGCCACCGCGGCAGGTTTGCAGGTGATCGCCACAACCAACGGCTACACCGAAGATGAAGATCTTTCATCGGCTTTCATTATCGTGAGCTGCCTCGGTGACGAAGACGGCCCCCAAGGTGTGCTCAGCAAAGCTCCGGAGAATCTGGACTTCAACGGGGTGCTGTATCTTTCCGAGGTTATAAAATGCTTCAGTTGAGCAGTGTCACAGCCTGATGCTTGCCTATCTCGAATTCGGTGAAAAGCGTTCGGGACCACCGGTGATCCTGCTGCACGGCCTGCTCGGTTCGAAGACCAACATGGCCGGAATCGGTAAGGCCCTAGGCGAAAATCACCGGGTGCTGGCTCTGGATCTGCGCAATCATGGCGAGTCCTTTCACCACCGGACCATGACCTACCAGACCATGGCGGCGGATCTCGGCGGCTTTATGGACGATCACGGTATCGATCAGGCCGCCATCGTCGGGCATTCGATGGGGGGCAAATGCGCGATGCAGTATGCGCTGTCTTTTCCCGAGCGGGTCGAAAAGCTGGTTGTAGTGGATATCGCACCGAAACGATATGTCGATCCCCACTGGCTGAAATATCTCGAAGCCATGCTGGCCATCGACCTCGCCACCCTGAGCTCAAGAAAGCAGGCCGATACACTGCTCATCGAACAGATACCTTCGACGATTTACCGCCAGTTTCTGCTCAGCAACCTGACCAACTCCGCCGACAGCACCTTGGCGTGGAAGCCCAACCTGCAGACCCTCCTTGATGCAAGGGAATATATCGGCGCCGAGATTTCCGGTCCGGCCAATCAGGTGGAAGCCCTGTTTATCCGCGGTGAAATGTCGAATTATATCGAAGATCAGGACCTCGAATCGATCAATGATCTCTTTCCCCAGGCCCGGCTTGTAACGGTGCCAGAGACCGGCCACCTGGTCCACATCGAGGCGCGGGAGCGGTTCAGGGAACTGCTGGTTGACTTTCTCTGATTTGAACGGAGCGTTTGTTCCGCGTTTTCAATCCTTCAAAACAGTTTTGTAATACTCGCCAGTATTCCCACCCGGGCTCCACCTGACGTCTCGGGCTGTTTCTCCTGATTGAAAAGGTTTTTAAGCCCGCAGTAACAATAATTCACACAATCTACCAGCAGCAAAGCCGGTGCGCAGAAGAGCAGATAGGCTCCGATAAGCAGGTATTCTGAGAAACTGAGATCGAGATCGAAAGACAGATCGATATCCCAGTGGGACGGACCGTATTCGGGTTGAGAAATGTTACTTTTCATTGCTTGCCTCGCAAATAATTATATATCGCTTCAAAGACGGTTAACGGTGAGACGAAATATAGCGGAAAAACGATTATGGAATCGATTCCTGCTGCTTAAGCATCTCACGATGATAACCGCCAGACAGCGTGTGCCGAAAGATACGGACAAGGCTAGTGCCTTTGACTTTGCGATTGCAGTAAGTGATCGCCTCGGACAGGTCTGTATTTGGGGGTGGCATAGGGTGCCTGGTGTCTAGTTCAATATAATACATACCACAATGTGGTTGTCAAGCAGGATGAACATCAGGCCTCCAGGCCGAGCAGATCTGCTGGTGCGTTGCAATGTGCGGTAAAATAGTTATTTAATCAAAGCAGACGTACTTAGTTTCGAGATGTCTCTGAAAATAAATCGCGGTGCTTAACTTGAGCATATGAAACAGCCCGAACCATACCAGGGTTTTGAGCAGGGCCCTATCCGTCCGCCTAGCGAAGCGGCCAGTCTGTTAATCAGGATAACCAGAAACTGTCCCTGGAACCGCTGTACGTTCTGCCCAGTCTACAAAAGAGAAACCTTCAGCCTGCGGCCGGTTGCCCATGTGCTCAGAGACATCGACACCGTGAAGGAGTGTGTCGAGCAGATCCTTCTGGCCAGGCGGACAGGGCCTGCCCGCTATGGAGATTTCAACCGGGCGGCTCTGAGCGACGAAGCGGCCTTTCAGGCGGCCTATCATTTCGTGGCCGGCGGCATGAAGTCGATCTTCCTGCAGGACGGCAACTCCCTGATAATCAAACCGCTCGATCTCATTAACATCCTCAAGCATCTCAGCACCAGTTTTCCGATGGTGGAGCGAATCACCTCCTATGGTCGCTCCCGCACCATCGCCCGGATCAGCGACGAACACCTGCAGCAGATGGCCGAGGCGGGCCTGAACCGTATCCATATCGGTATGGAGTCCGGATCAGATACGGTACTGAAAATGGTTAAAAAAGGGGTGGATAAAAAGACCCAGATTCTGGCCGGCCAGAAAGTGAAGCGTGCCGGTATGGAATTGTCCGAATATTTCATGCCCGGGCTCGGCGGGAAAAAGCTCTCAGGCGAGCATGCCGCTGAAACGGCAGATGCACTGAACCAGATCAATCCCGATTTCATCAGGCTGCGCAGTTTGGCCCTGCCCGGCTCAGCGCCGCTCACCGCCCAGTATGAAGCGGGTGAATTCAATAAACTGGGTGAAGTCGACACGGCCCGTGAACTGCGCCATTTCCTCGGATCACTCACGGGCATCACCAGCGCGATACGCAGCGATCACATCCTGAACCTGTTTCATGAGATCGACGGCCAACTGCCCGGCGACCGGCAGAAGATGCTCGACAGCCTCGATGAGTTCCTGGCCCTCGACCCGGAAAAGCAGATGATTTTCTGCATCGGCAGGAGGAGCAACCGCATGTCGCACCTGGCGGACCTCAATGACCCACGGCTGCGCGACTCGGTGCTGACGGTCTGCAAAGCGCACGGAATAACCCCGGACAACATGGATGAGGTCATCCAGACCATCATGCAGCGCTTTATCTGAGTCTATCTCAAGGCTTTGGCGTCAAAAGATTTCTATGAAAAAAGTACTTATCCTCTTTGCCCACCCGAAGATATCACGTTCGGTCATCAATACGGCTCTGCGACGCGGTGTCGAGCACCTGGACAATGTTACGTTTCATGACTTGTACGCACATTATCCTGATTTTCTTATCGATGTCGAACAAGAGCAGAATCGCTGCGAAGAACACGACATTATCATCTTTCAGCACCCCTTCTATTGGTATTCCACGCCCTCTATCATCAAGGAATGGCTGGACCTGGTATTGCAGCATGGCTGGGCCTATGGCTCTGAAGGACGGGCGCTTGAAGGCAAGTACCTGCTGCAGGCCCTGACAGCCGGTGGTGACGATGCGAGCTACCGAAAACGGGGTACTAATCATTTCACGATCCATGAGCTGACCTCACCCTTTCGGGCAACCGCCAACCTGTGCCGTATGCAGTGGCTGCCACCGTTCGCGGTTCTCGGCATTCACCGGGGATTGCCGGAAAACCGGATCAACAGCTTTGCCGAGGACTACCGGCGGGCGGTCATCGCCCTGCGCGATGAAACCCTCAATCTGGCAAAAGTCCGCAAGGACCACTATCTGAACAGCGACCTGAACAGCGCCATCGAGAGCCCCTGATCATGGAACACTTTCTGCTTCAACTATTCGTCTTTCTGGCCGCAGCATCCATTGCGGTGCCCCTGGCCAAAAAATTCGGCCTGGGCTCCGTGCTGGGCTATCTTATTGCGGGCATTGTTATCGGCCCCTTCGGCCTGTCGCTGATCGGAGATATCGAGGAAGTGATGCATTTCACCGAGTTCGGCGTGGTGATGATGCTTTTTCTGGTGGGTCTCGAGTTGCAGCCTTCGCTGCTCTGGCAGATGCGGGTACCGATTCTCGGTATGGGTGGATTCCAGGTCCTGCTGACCGGCGCCTTTGCAGCAGCCCTAGCAGGGCTGTTTCTGCCCTGGGAGCAGGCAGTGGCCATCGGTCTGACGCTGTCGCTTTCCTCAACGGCAATCGTGCTTCAGACCCTGCGCGAAAAAGGCTTGATGAACACGGCGCCGGGCCGGTCGATTTTTTCGGTCCTGCTCTTCCAGGACCTGGCCGTCATACCGATACTTGCCGTCCTGCCGCTGCTGGCCACTCTGCCCCTGGCTGACGGCGGCCATCATCCCTCGGCGCTCTTCGATTTTGCCGCACTGCCCGGGTATCTGCGCATCCTGATGACGCTGCTGGCCATCCTGCTGGTATTTTTTGTCGGCAAATTTGCCGCCCGACCTATCTTTCGAGCCATCGCCGCAACCCGTGTGCGTGAGATCTTCGTAGCCGCAGCTCTCGGTCTGGTGGTCGGTATTTCCCTGCTGATGACGGTTGTTGGCCTGTCACCGGCGCTGGGCACCTTTCTGGCCGGCGTAGTCCTGGCCGACAGTGAGTACCGGCATGAGTTGGAAAGCGATATTGAACCGTTCAAGGGACTTCTGCTCGGTATTTTCTTTATCTCGGTCGGAGCAAGTCTCAATTTCACCCTTATCGGCAGCGAGATACTTCTGATCATAGGGCTGGTTATCCTTCTGATCGGCTGCAAATGGGCGGTGTTGATGATCACCGCTTTCATTTTCAGGATGACAAAACGGGAACGGCCCCTGTTCTCTCTTGCCTTGGCCCAGGGCGGTGAATTTGCCTTTGTGCTCTTCCAGTTCTCCAAAAGCAGCGGCGTGCTGCCTGATCAGGTGATTGCCCCGCTTATCTCGGCGGTGGCGATATCGATGTTTCTGACCCCGCTCTTTTTCCTGCTGCATGAAAAAATGATCGGCCGAAAACATCCGGAGGAAAGCGAGGCAAGAGATACCGATGCCATCGAAACGCAAGGTCATAGAGTCATTCTGGCCGGCTTCGGCAGGCTCGGAACGGATCTCGGCAGGCTGCTCATTTCCGCCGGCATCAAACCGGTCATTCTGGATCACGATGCAGGTAATGTTGAGGTCCTCAGAAGGTTCGGGTTTGAAGTCTACTACGGCGACATCACCCGTCTTGACCTGCTGGAAGCCGCCGGAGCGGCAGAAGCCGAATTGTTGATCATCACCATCGGGGACGTGGACAAAGCACGGCAGCTGGTTAAGCTCGCCCGCAAGCACTATCCGCACCTGAAAATAGCTGCAAACGCTGCCGACCGGGCTGCAGCTTATGACCTGATGGACCTCGATGTTGCCACCCTGCGCCGTGAAACATTCGGCAGCGCCCTGTCGCTCGGCTGTGATGCCCTTCAGCTTCTTGGATTCCCGCCTTATGAAGCCTATCGACTCATGCGCCTGTTCAGGAAAAAGGATGAGGAAACCTTACCTGAACTCTACCGGATCAACCGCGAAGACCGTGAGAATTACGCCACCATGTACCGGAAGCACAATGAAGAACTCGAAGAACTGATCACGCTGGACATGGCTGGAGATATGGAAGAAATCGATAACGCCTGGGCCGGCGGCAACCCTGAAGCGTAGCTGAGGGCGATCGCTGCAACCCTGTTCTCTCTCTTCTGCAGGCTCACTTCATCCTGCGGCTTGCCCGCTTTTTATTTGACTATTGTAAGCGCCGTTAAAATAGTCTGAGCCAGAAGTAAACTACTACACTGTGGCATGAACAATGGTGAAAAGTTGAGGTGGATGCCGGGCGATGAAACGATCACCTGCTGCAAAAAAACAATTTTCGGAAATGAGCGCAGCGGCCCACCGGGTCCTGCTCAGTGCCGGCTTCGTTCTGCTGCTGCTGGGCGTATTCTCGATTCCATTCTATTACGAGACCACGACCCTCTGGTATAAATTCGGGCTCGACAAAATCCTGCTTAAAAGCGGGCAGTTCATCGGCCTGGCCGCCCTCATGCTGATCTTTCTGCAAATCGTGCTGTCTGTGCGGGGATCATACCTGGAAGGGGTTTTTGGAGCTGTAAATCTGCTGAGATATCATCAGGTCAATGGCATGTTTATCACGGTTCTGGCCTGCAGTCATGCCCTGCTGATCCTGGTCCCGGAAGGAATAGCCAACCTGCCCATCGGTAAAAAACACTGGCCGGAGATGGTTGGTGCGGCGCTGCTGCTGTTAATCGTTGTGACCGCAATTGTTTCTGTTTTCCGCAATGCGCTAAGGCTGAACTACCGAATATGGCGCATGTTTCACAGAGCGCTGGGCTACCTGATCCTGCTTCTGGCTGTGATCCACGTCCTGTTCGTCAGCGAGTCCTTCGAGCACCTGCTGTTGCGGGTGCTGGTGCTTGGACTGACGGCGGGGCTGATAATCTGGGTCCTGGTCAATAAATGGCCGGGATACCGCGTTCAAACCATCAAGCAAGACCAACCACAGGGAGACATCCTATGAAAACCATAAGAAATATTGTACTGACAATCGTCATGCTGCTCACGGCAGCTTCCGCCGCCTTCGGCGCTGCGAGAGCCTGGGAGATAGACAAGGCACATGCCGCCATCTACTTCAGCATCGACCACATTTTTTCCAAAGTGCGCGGCCATTTCAACGAATTCGAGGCACAGATCAACTTCGATCCGGCTGATCTGGCCGGCAGCAGTTTCATCTTCGACATTACGGTCGATTCGATCGACACCAATATTTCCAAACGCGACAAACACCTGATCTCGGCCGATTTCTTCGATGCCGGCACGTTCCCCAAGATGCGCTTTGAATCTAAAGCCATCAGCGACGCCGGCGGCGGCATCTACAACGTGGCCGGTACGCTGATTATCAAGGACAAGAGCTATGATCTTACCCTGCCGCTGCAGCTCGTCGGCATCAAGGAACATCCGGCCAAAAAGGGAACCGAGGTTGCCGGTTTTAACGGCACGGTTACCATCGACCGGCTGGCCCATGGTGTCGGCACCGGCAAGTTTTATGATATGGGGGTGGTGGGCAAGGATGTTGAAATCTTTGTCAGCCTAGAGGTGTTGAGCACTAAATAATACAACCGCCGCCTCTGCCTGGATCTTGCACCTGACTTGGGCAGGGGTGGCTGCTGACAACTGCTGGCTGGCCGAACCTGAGGCCTGCTGCACGCCATGAGCCCCGGGATAAAATATCTAGAGCTGGCTTTCCACCGGCAGGAACCTGCCGAAAAAATCGCTGAAGCTCTGGAAAACGCCGCGGGCCGGTTGACTGGTCAGCGTTTTTTCGCTGGACATCCATTGAATCGTGCCTTTTGGGCCGTAGCTGAGCCGCCAGGCATTTTCCGGATTCATTATCTCGGATAGGAACTCGGTCATTTTCGTGGCCAGTTCAACCGACTCGATGAGCAGTCCGTTTTCCGAGTTTATCACGATTGCTCTCGGGTCAAAATTGAGTGAACCGATAAAGCACCTGCGCCGGTCGGCAACCAGCACCTTGGCATGCAGCGAAATGAACGGCGCTGCGTGGGGGGCTGTATCCGCGTAATTGCGCACTGCAGCCGACGGTTGATTCCTGAACTCATGCAACTCGGCACCGGTATTGAGTATGGGGCCTCGATACTTTTGATAGTGACTGTTGACCAGCGTGTGGTTGGTTGAGGAAAGTGAATTGGTCAGGATCCTCACCTCAACGCCCTTTTTAACCTCCTGCCGTATGTTCTGCAAAGAGTCTCCGACCGGTATCAGATACGGAGATGACATAAGAAACTCAGTCTCAATTGGGGCTGAAAAATAAGAAATCATATCAACCAGACGATAGTCTCTGCCCTCTATCTGCACAGGGTCATCCTGCAGAAAGTGTGCGGATCCTTTACTCAGCGATTGCTCCAGATCTTCGAGCCAGCTCCGGTTATCTAAATTGCCCAGCAGCGTCGCGTTCAACTCGGCCTCGGCCTCATCGAGAGCTTCCTGAAGTTCGCGCCGCAGGTCCGCAAGTCTGTTCTCCGGCACTTTCAGCCCCCATCCGCTGACCGGATACACCGCGTTGTCATTCCAGTAGTGATCAAAAGCATTCGAACTCTCTTTGATCACAGCACCGATGCTCAACACATCGACGTCGATAAAATTAAACTTTTCACCCAGGCCGAAATATTCGTTGCCGATGTTTCTTCCACCGGCAACCAGGGCCTGGCTGTCGACGATCATCAGCTTGTTGTGCATGCGTCGGTTGAGTTCCTGGAAACCGGCCAGAAAGTGCATAAACCCGGCGATCAGGTAGTCCCGGGACGGGTTCGGGTTGAAAATTCTGAGTTCCAGATTTGGATGGGAGTTATAAGCCGACAATCGTCTGGTTGAAGTGGCAAGTCCGAAATCATCGACGATTATCCGGACCCGGACCCCGCGGTCGGCGGCCTTAAGCAGGCGGTCAAAGAGCAGCGTTCCCGCTTCATCCCCCTTCCAGATAAAATACTGCAGATCGATCGAACGGGTCGCCAGGTCGATTAGAGCCAGACGGGCCTGGAAGGCCTCTCTTGAATTGATCAGCAGACGAAAACCTGATACCTCGGGACCATTCTCGTCTTTGAATCGACCTCCCAGATCAGCCAGCGCACCACGTTCAGCAGGCGGCAGCGCCGCTTCAAAACCCAAATCGGGCCGGGGCGGCAGGGACGCACAACTGGACAACAGAAAGAGAGCTGCCAAACAGCAGCTCAGCAGAACCATCAGGCTCAACCATCGAGCTTTCGCCCCTGTGATCTTCAGACAATTCATTTGGAATTATTTAGCGTGTCTAACTGATCAATAATAGATAAATCATCGGTAAAATAGAGTGAGACTTAACAATTTCAACTCATCAACTGAGGTAGACATAGAGAAAGAAATTTTATCGGGCATTGAGCAGACAGGCCCCAAACTGGCTCAAGCCGCCTGCTGCAGGCGGGGGCCGACGACTGACCGGAAAAAACGGAAAAATACCGAAATATATAATTAAACCCGGCAGGAATCTGGGTGCTATTTCACTTTGATTACCACGAGGGTAATATCGTCCTCCTGATTTTCGGAGCCGCGGAAATTTCTTACCTCAGACATCAGTGCATCCTGTATCGCCGCCGCCGGCTGGTCGCAGTGTTGTGCGATTATTCTGCTGACGCTATCCTGGCCAAATCCGCTATTGTCCTTATTTCGAGTTTCATAGATGCCGTCGGTACCTATTAAAATGATATCCCCTGGTTGGATATTATCTGAAACTTCAGTTTCAAAAATGTACGACTCATCGATACCAAGCACGATGCCATCACCATAGAGCTTTGTGACCTGTCCCAAATGCTTCTGATAGAGCAATGGCGGTTCATGTCCAGCCCTGATCCACCTCAAAGCCCCCTCCTCCGGGTCAATTTCCAGAAAGAACATCGTTGTAAAACTGCCGCTCGAGGCGCAGTCTCTGGCGATCAGTTTGTTGATATGATTCATCAGGCGCGCGGGGTCGGTATAGTCTTCAACGGCGGAAATCAAAAATGCCCGAACCGTGGTCATTAGCATTGCGGCACCAACCCCATGTCCGCATGCATCGGCTACAACGATACCAAGTTTGCCATTCGGTAAAAGAAAATAGTCATAATAATCCCCACCCGTCTGATCACAATACAACGAAGTTCCACTGACATCGTAGCCCTGCAGATAGGGGCTCTTCGTCGGCAGAAGATTTTGTTGAACTTCTTCTGCAAGTCTGAGGGAGTGGATCAGCTCAAAACGGTGCCTGAGGCCATCGATCATGTGGTTTGTGTGCTCTGCGATTACCCCGAATTCATCCTGCGTGGCCACAGGAACCTTGCTGGTTAAATCACCCTTTCTGACTTTTTCGAGAATGACTGTTTCATTGTTGAAAAGGAGTTTAAGGTTTCTTGAGTATGAAATAATGAGATTGATAACAAGCACCATGAGGATGCCCATGATAAAAAGAATCTCGTAGACAACAGACAACTGGGCGCTCATGATGGATTCGGCATCCTGGGCGGTGTTGGCCAGCCATTCGATGTCGCGGGTAAAAACCAGAATCAAGATCAGGCAGATAAAGACAAAAGTGGTAACTGCAATCAGGGTAAACTTACGCGTTATTGGAGAATACTTTATAGGCTGAACCTCGTACCTGTTCATTTCAACTGCTTTCAAAATGACCTGTCTTTCCTTAACAAGTGAGGAATCAAGTCCTATGAAAAACCCGGCAACGATGCACCCGATCAGCATTGAACCGGAATTTTCTATTGGAAAATGCAAAATCCGGTTCTGGTAGGCAATGATGAGGATAGCGGCACAGATACAAATGGCAAACTCGAGTTGAAATGCTCGCTGAGGCTGTTTGAGCAGAGCTGCACCTTCAACGAATCGTTTCAGCGATAGTTGACGAACGATCAGTAGAATCAGAAATCCAGCCGAAATTATTGTCCCCAGCGACACGGGGGACAGCGTCGCCATGAACGGTCAGACCTGCCCTCCATAAAAGGTTAGCGAAATGATAGCAAAAATGTATTGAATTGCAGTTCTCATAGAGTTCTTCTCATCATTTTAAGGAGTGGAGGGCAGATAATTAAGCTTTCATGAACAAAGAGTGCCTTGCAGATCAACCAAAGAATGAGAGCTTCTTGGTAATTCTGCCAGCTACAGGCTTATATACTATCATTTCAATGCCAGAACAGCAATTCAGAGAACCATCCGGTCTGAAAGGCAGAGCCAGGAACACTTTGAGTTGAAATCACTTTAAAAAATCTGTCCACTCTGGCTTATTGAACTCTTGCGAGATTAGCGTTGCGCCCAGACTTGTGGGTATCTTGCAAAATTAGGATTTCAGTTCAAAATCAAAGCGCGTGTGAAAATTTTACCGCAGGCATATAAGTAATATTTAGAGGATAAAATTATCGCGCGCAACGCAGAGTTTGGATAAAAAGACAATTTTTCAAGGTAGCCTTGTACTAACGCCGAATAAGGGATATCAAGAGTAAGAGACAATTTGAACATCTAGGCAGATGAGATAATCAATTGGACCTGCTTTAAATCCACAGGACAAAGAGAATGGATACTTATGCATATCCCCGCGCCTAAGGCCTTGTGGTTTTTCACCACTTGCTATCGGGAACGCTCAACACCTCAGGTAGCCTTGCCAAATCGGATTTTTCAAAGCACCCTGTATTCTTAACGGGGGATACCAACCCATGGGCTCAATGGAAAAGTTAGTCACAGGAATAGGGAGCGCGCTCATAGTCGCCGCCATTTTTTTCGGTTCCATGATCATGGCTACCCTTACCCAGACTTTTGCAGAAAACATTTTTCCGGATCTTGAGCAAAAAAGGGATCTTCTATTCTGGGTCTGGCTCTTTCTCTGGATAGCACTACTCACTGTGTTATGGACGACCGTAAAAGGGTTCCTGAACATCTAGGTGCTCGTGACGGATACTTATTTATCGTGCAAATTGCAGCGACGATACCGGCAATAGGGATAACATGACCAGAACCTACGTTCACGGCTACGATCCCCGAGAGAACGATCGTTTATGTGACCAGGCCTCCACCCTGGTGGAGTTGCTTCACTCCGACACTGTGTATCCGCCTGGAAGCCGCGTTCTGGAAGCCGGTTGCGGTGTCGGCGCACAAACGGTACCCCTGGCACGCAATAGCCCGGAAGCCTTAATCACGAGCATTGATATTTCCGATAAGTCTGTTGCCGAGGCCAAGCGAAAAGTGCAGGCGGCAGGATTGGAAAACGTCCATCTCCAGCAGGAGGATATCTTTGACTTGCCCTTTGAGGATAACTCCTTCGATCATATCTTTGTCTGCTTTGTCCTCGAGCATCTCAGAGAGCCCGAAGCGGCTCTGTGGAAACTCAAGAGATGTCTGCGACCGGGCGGAACCATAACCGTGATCGAGGGAGACCATGGTTCTACCTATTTTTATCCGGACAGTGGCGATGCCCGCACTGCAATCAACTGTCAAGTCGAGCTGCAGTCCCGCGCGGGCGGAAACGCTCTGATCGGAAGACAATTATACCCGCTGTTGGCGGGCACGGGCTTTAGCTCAGTTCGCGTATTCCCTAAAATGGTGTACGTGGACTCCAGCAAACCGGAACTTGTTGATGGATTTACGAAAAAGACATTCACCGCGATGATCGAGGGGGTGCGTCAATCAGCAATCGACGCAGCAATCGTTGATCCGGCTGTCTTCGACCGGGGAATAAGAGATCTTTATCGGACGACCGAGCCTGACGGTACATTTATCTACACGTTTTTTAAGGCAGTGGGGGAAAAATAGTGGTGTATATACTGCCTGGCTTCCCCACTTAAACCCCGCGATAGGCTCTGAGGACTTCAAGCCTATGGACTGCCTGACAAAAAGCACCTCCCAAATACACGCCTGAAGGCAATCAGGAAGGCCAGGTTGTAGGTATTCCATTTTATCAGATGCTTTCATCAGGCAATTTTGAACGAAAATCCTAATTTTTCAAGGCACCCTTAATGTTTGAATCTTGAGACTTCGGTTGACAATGTTTGATTTCTTTCCGTTTGGATCAGTCTTCAAGTTGAATGTATTTCTTGCCGCCAGCCTTAGTGATGAAAATATGGGAAAATTCAGAATCTTCAGTGGCGCCATGCCAATGCTTTTCTCCCTTTGGAAAAAGGATTACATCACCAACGGTGACCGTTCTTTGTTCATGCTCCGTTGCAACAATCCCGGTTCCAGCCGTAACAATCAAAATTTGATCACTTTCATGGATATGGAATTTATTTCTGACACCTCTTCCGAAGTTGACAATACTCATGTTGTAGTCTCCCCCGGCTGGTATCAGCGGTTGATCAGATACTTCTTTTCCGGTGAAGAGTGGGCTTATACGGGGATTCTTTGGAACATCCTTCATGCTGACTACATGCATCTTCAACCTCCTTTTGTTTGTATATCTTTCCTGGCGAGAATTAAGATTAACACATACTCTTTTGAAGAATTATTATGCGTCTATTCTTCCCGCCTGCAAGGTTTGTCAATCTGTGTTTTCTATCCCCAAAGGGTAATCATGAACTAAGTTTGAGTTGTGGATGGACCCCGTAACCCGAAGATTGCCAATGGCCATCACCCTCGCGTTGAAAAAGAGTTAACCTGAATATTTCATGGAAAAACAACGAAGACTATTATTATCTAAACAATATCAAAAATTTGTTCTAAAGTTGCACAATTATGCAAACAACACAGTTTGTACCCTTTAGAATCAATGATGAAAAGACAGCATTTCCACCCTTCGGGCGAGTCAATACGGCCTGCTATCCCGCGTTGCTTTTGGGGAAGGCATATTACGCATATTGCCTTTCCCAAGTCTCCCCGGCTAGCAGGCCGTCTCAACTCGTGAACTATTCAGGCTAAGATCTTTAGCGGGTAAGAATAACGGATGCGCTGCCAGGGATGTCACCTCCAGTTTTTATCAACATATTTGGTGCAATATGAGTTTGCTGTTTGGGGCGGTACCAGAAGATTGTCTAAAATGTGAGGCTGAGATGGAACTGATCATTGTCCCACGGACAGTGGATATCGGAGGGTTTAAGGTCCACCGTGCGTTGCCGTCCAGCGAAAAGCGCATGGTCGGGCCATTTATTTTCTGGGATCAGATGGGGCCCGGGGAGTTTGCCAGGGGACACGGCGTTGATGTAAGACCTCACCCTCACATCGGCCTGTCAACCGTTACCTATCTTTTTGATGGGAGTCTTGATCACAAGGATTCTCTGGGCAATGATATGCGCATCGTGCCGGGAGATGTAAACCTTATGAGTGGTGGCAAAGGCATTGTTCATTCGGAGCGCACCGGGCAGGATGTGCGCCGGAATCCCTCCAGGCTGTTTGGCATTCAGAGCTGGCTGGCGCAGCCGAAATTACTGGAACACAGTGAGCCCGAATTCACCCATGTCCCGGCAGATCAAATCCCCGCATTTGAAACACAAGAGCTCTCCGGACGACTGATTCTGGGCGAATTCCAGGGTTATAGTTCTCCGGTCAAGTCACAATGGGAAACGCTCTACCTGGACTTGAGCCTGAACAAGGGAGCCAGCCTTAAAGTTACCGAGACGACCGAAGAGCGGGCTCTCTATCTGATAAGCGGGAGAATTGAGATCGGCACAGCGATGTATGATAACCGACAGATGTTGGTGCTGCGTCCCGGCACCGAAATTGTCTTCAAAGCCACTGAAAAGGCGCACCTGCTGCTGCTTGGCGGGGCTGCAATGGATGGCCCCCGCTATCTCTGGTGGAATTTTGTTTCATCCTCTGTTGATAGGATTAAAAGCGCTGCAGAGGAATGGAAAAACAGGAAATTTGAGGTCGTTCCAGGTGATGAGAAAGAATTTATACCATTGCCGGATTTACCCTTTCCAGAACAATAGCCTGAGGCTTCATTCTCTGCGGATTCCGCCTGCCAGGCGTTTTGCAAAAGCCGGAATCAAGGCACCTTAAAACACTGCAGGCAAAAAACCGGGTATTCTGTCAGCAGAGCATTCGGCCGCAGATACGCGCTCCGAGTTTGCCTCAAAACGGTGAGACACCGATGAGGAAATGGTGCAGCCAGAATAAGAACATGATGTAAAGGCCCAGACCAAGAACCAGCACAATGAGATCATTGAGCCTCGAGGATGGCGCCTCGGGAATCTGTCGAGGTTGTCGATTTTCAACAGAAATTCTATCCGCAAGTGCCCACGCCAGAAAGGAACCGAACAGAATAACGTTAACCAATGACCCGTTGGCGAGCAGATGCCCGCCAGCCCAGAGGCAGATGGCCAGCAGCATGGGGTGTCTGGTCACCTTTTTTATGCGGCCGGGAAAATACGCCGCTAAGAGAAGAACAAAGACAGGCAGCAGCACTAATAATGCTAAACGGTGCAGCCACAGAGGCGAGACATACAGATCAAATGAGTCAGAACTGGAGAGGCCATATCCCCAAATGATTAGTACAAACCCAAATGCTGCAGCCAGTGAATACAATCCTTTCCAGGGCCATTTTCCGATAGCTTTAACCATGCGATCTCGCCATGGTTCATTGACAATCGAAATGGAGTGCACACCCAGAAAAATGAGGAGTCCTAATAAAAATACTGTCATTGGCTAACCCACTATGTGCAACGCTAAAGATCTTTTAATTCAGATTTGATCCAATTATGGCTTTTCAGCCACGCTTCACTTGTCAGCCGGAACCAGATCGGTACGCACGTCGGTGTGGATCTGGTATCCTGCTTTTTTGAGCTCGGCACTGGCCATCTCGCTCGGTACCCCGAGCATCCAGATCTGCTTGCTTATATCTGCACCCGCTTCATGGCTCAGCGATTCGACCAGACCAGCGACATTTTCACTCCAGATAAGCCGGTCGACCGGCAGGATGACGACAGCCGATCCGTCCGCCCCTTCTGCTCTGACTATCCTGCCAAACAGCCTGATGGAGGCCAGCGGTGCTACTCTCTTGTGATAGGCGGCAGTCAACACGGCAATTTCTGATATCGCACGGGCCATTGCCGGCGTATTGGCCTGCAGCGAGATCTTCAGGAAGAGTTCCAGATTTTCGACCCCTTTCATCGATTGCAGTGCAACAGTTATGACCGTGGTCAATGCAGGAGTAAAAACATGGTTGTTCAGAAACAACTGCACCGTGTCCTGATCCATCCCCAGCCCCAGCAATTTGTTCTTGTTCTGCAGCCAGAGTTCTGAGGGCGGGGTTGTATTAATGGCTTCATTGAGCAGTCTGGACGTTCCAGACACTGTCAGGACAACTCCACCTACACCCGGTATGAAGCTCGTTGCAGCGCCAACGCCTAAACCGCCGAGATAGTCCGCCCAGGCCAGCCGTTCGAGCTCTTCCTGCAATGGCTGATTGCGGGAATAGACATTAACGCCGTATTGCGTGGCGATCTTTCCCTTGGCCTTGGACAGCCCTATCACCTGTTCCACCTGGCTGTCCTCGGCATCGGTGACTTTCCTTTTGCCGATCGTCTCCCTGGTCCGGTTGAACAGGCTGCTGACTCCTGCCGCGGCGCCTTCGAGCGTTTCTTCGGGGTTGGTGAACAGATTCTTTAATCCGGTTACCGTGTTCTGTCCGGCCTGTTTAGCCGAGGCAATGGCGGTATCGTCGGTTTTAACCGTTTTCATCGCGGCAATAGCCTCAATTTCATTGACCAGACGCTGCAGCTCGGTCATCGATTCCGCCGTGAAGTCCCCAAACGGGGAGGAGACCGAAAAGCGATAGAAAAACCCGTCGCTCTGCACCTCATCAGCCACAGAAAAGTGCTTTCCTTTGAGCAACTCTGGCTTGAGCAGCGACTGGGCAGAATGGGTTGCCGGTTTTTCAAACGCCGCCTGACTCAGGGTTGGCAGGAAAAGCAATAAAATACCCAAAATTAGACAGCTTAATTGTGTTGGGTACCTTGCAAAATTAGGAATTTGGTTCAAAATCAAGGCGCGTATTAAATTTTTACGGCAAGCATATAGTTGATATTCCGAGGATAACTTTTTTGCACGCAACGCAGCGTTTGGGCAAAAAGACAATTTTTCAAGGTGGCCTGTTGTTTCGCAGATAGTAATGTTTTCTGTCTGGTGCTCTGTCATTGCTTTGTTCCTCGCGGCTCTGGTAAATGATGCGGCTTATCAGGGAGTAACCGTTTCACCCGTTTTGTCGGCGTTTTTAAACGATTCACTGGCAGACTATTAATCATAGTAGCAGCTAAAGGAATTTCAAACATCCCCCCAACCTGAATATTTCATGGAAAAACAACGAAAACTATTATTATCTGAACAACATCATAAGTTTGTTCTAAAGGTACACAATTATGCAAACAACACCGTTTGTACCCTTTAGAAGCAGTGCTGCAAAGACCAGCATTTCCACCCTGCGGGCGAGTCGATACGGCCCTGCTATTCCGCATCGCTTTTGGGGAAGGCATATCAGCTATATGGCCTTGCCCAAGTCTCCTTGGCTAGCAGGCCGTCTCACCTCGTGAACTATTTAGGCTGAAATGGGCGAATCAGTCAAAATACTTCCGCACAAATTACGCAAGGGTCTTTTTGAACCGGGAGATGGCAATCGTCAGAAAGCTCAACGACAATGCACTCTGAGCTGCGATGGCATACCAGAGCGCGCTGACCCCGGCGTCCTTCATCACGATGCCCCGCAGGATCTCGAGGTACCAGCGTATCGGGTTCAATACGGTGGCGTAGCGGACCGGATCGGGCATGTTGCTGACCGGGAACATAAAGCCGCTCAGCATGACGCAGGGCATCAGTATAAGAAAGGTGGTGAGCAGGGCCTGCTGCTGGGTCGAAGCGCTGCCGCTGACGATCAAGGCAATTCCCATATTTCCCGCCAGAAAAATTCCAGTGAGCCCATAGAGCAGCACAAGACTGCCCTTGACCTGAACACCAAAGAGAAAATAGGCAACCACGAGCATGACCGACATCGAGATATAGCCGGTGATCATATAGGGAATGGTCTTACCGAGAATGAACTCGGTACCGCGGATCGGCGTCACCATGACCTGTTCGATGGTGCCGATTTCCTTTTCCCTGACGATGCCGATGCTGGTCAGCAATAGGCTGAAGACAAAGAGCATGACGGCAATTAACGAGGGCACATAGTAGAAACGGCTCTCCTGGTTGGGATTATACCAGGCCCGGGCCTGGGTGGTTATCTGCACGGGCGGCGTGGTTATGCCTTTCCTGGCCAGGCGCTCTTTGAGCTTCATATCGTTAAAATCATTAATGATGATTCCGGCATAACCGAGAACGATGGCGGTGCTGTTACTGTCCGTGCCGTCGGTGAGAAGCTGGATTTCAGCACTTCTTTCGGCCAGTATCTCCCCGCTGAAGCCGGCCGGAATCTGCAGGACCGCCCGAACCTCGCTGCGATCCAGCAGTGGTAAAATCTCATTCTGCGAGGAGAGTGAATGAGAAGTCTTGAAATAACGGCTTGAGGTAAAGGCACTGATCAACTGCCTGGAAGCAGGGGTTTTGTCCATGTCGAGCACCGCCAGGCGAATGTCGGTGACGTCGGTGGTCAACGCAAAGGCCATGATGGTCATCTGGATCACCGGCATTCCGAAAATGACAATCCGCATCCGCGGATCGCGCAGCATCTGAAGAAACTCCTTGATGAGCATACGGAAAAGTCGCTGCAGCATCGCCTACTCCAGTTTGAAAACGAAATTACGATGGGCCGCAACCATCATGATCAGAGCATACATCGCCAGAAACAGCGCATCCAGCCAGAGGATCTCGAGTCCTATACCCTTGAGGTAAATACCGCGCAGAATCGCGATAAAGTAGCGCGCCGGGACAATGTAGGTCAGAAACTGCAGGGGCAGCGGCATATTTTCGATGGCAAAGACAAAGCCGCTTAGAATCAGGGTGGGGAGAAAACCGGCGATGATGGCCAGCTGATTGGCCAGGACCTGGGATTTGAGCTTGATGCTCAGGGTCAGGCCGAAAAACAGCGCCCCGGTCAGAAAAACCGAAGACATCAGAAACAGCAGCCCGGCGTTGCCGACAATCGGTACATCGAAAACCCATTTACCCATCAAAACAGCCAGGCTCACATCGATCAGGCCGATACAGAAGTATGGCGTGACCTTGCCAAAAATGAGTTCCGGGCCCCGCAGCGGCGTGCTGATGAGCTGTTCCATGGTCCCCATCTCCCACTCTTTGGCAATTGTCGTGCTGGTGAGCAGTGCGGCAACGACGATCATGACCAGTGCGATGATGCCCGGAATCAAGACATTCTGGCTGCGCAGACCGGGGTTGTACCAGGAGCGATGTTTCATCTCGACCGGCTGCTTCAGGGCGCCACGACCTTGGAACTCCATCTGGGCCGAGCCGACCTCCCTGGCATAGATCGCCCCGATCGTGGCCGCATAGTTCAGCGCCAGCCGCGAGGTGTTGGCATCACTGCCATCGCCGATGATCTGGATTTGCACTGGTTTACCGGCTTTTACCTTGGCGGCGAAATCACTGGGAACCACCAGGGCCACCATCGCCACACCGCGGTCCAGAGCCTGCTGCAGGCCGTCGTACCCCTCGCGGTAGCCTTTAACATTGAAGTAGGGAGAGTTATTGAACATACTGAGGAGCTCGCGGCTCTCCACACTGCGTGACTGATCCCAGATAACCGTGGGAACCTGGCGCAGGTCGAGGGTGAGTGCATAGCCGTACAGTAGAATCAGCAGCAGGGGAATAGCCAGCGCCAGGGTCAGGCTGCGCCAATCGCGCAACAGGTGCAGGGTCTCTTTGCGGGCTACGGCGGTCAGGCGTCTGAGGTTCATGGCCTTGCCACCCCGCCGGCCTGCTCGGTACCGTGATTTCTGTCAACTTCTTCAATCAGTGAGATAAAGACGTCTTCCATGCTCGGCAGGATAGTCTCCATGCGCACCTCAGGAGCGGGGTGCGAGGCCAGATAGCGGTTGACCGCCGCAACGGTGGCAGCACTATCCGGGGTGACGATATGCAGGCCTGAACCGAACAGCGCGGCATCACGGACCCCGGGCAATGCCCTGATCGGCTCGAGCAGGGCCTGCGGATCCTTACAGCGTAGATCGATGATCTCATCATGCATGAACCTGGTCTTCAGCTCCATGGGCGAACCTGAGGCAATCAATCTGCCCTGGTAGATCATCACGATCCGGTCGCAATATTCGGCTTCTTCCATATAATGGGTGGTGACGAATACGGTGATGCCCTGCTCCGCCATCGAATCGATCAGGTTCCAGAAGCGCCGACGGCTCAGCGGGTCCACGCCGCTGGTCGGTTCATCCAGAAAGATAATCGGCGGCTCATGCAGAATCGCGCAGGCCAGAGCCAGCCGCTGTTTCCAGCCGCCGCTGAGCGTCGCGGTGAGGCTTTTACGATGCTCAGCCAGATCAGCCATATCAAGCGCCCAGCGCTTGCGCTCTTCCAGTCGGTCGCCGCGCAGCCCATAGATACCGCCGTAAAAGTCGATATTTTCTTCCACGGTGAGATCTTCATACAGGGAGAATTTCTGGCTCATATAGCCGATATTGAGCTTGATCTGCTCGGCTTGCTGATTGATGTCGAAGCCACCCACCGTACCGCTGCCTGAGCTGGGGCTGAGAAGCCCGCAGAGCATGCGTATGGTAGTGCTCTTGCCGGCCCCGTTGGGGCCCAGGAATCCGAAAATTTCACCTTTTCTGACCTTGAAACCGACATCGTCGACCGCGATGAACGAACCGAATCGCCTGCTCAAATGCTCCACCTGCACTGCCAGTGCGTCGTCTTCGGCAGCGGCAGGCGCGAAAAGCGGCGCAGACAACGCTGCCTCAGTCTGAACATCCTTGCGGCCGAGCAGACTGACAAAGACGTCCTCGAGCGAAGGCTGTATCTCGCGGATCTGTTGAAAGTCGAACCCCCTTTCCTTGAGCAGCTGCTTCACCTGGATCTCAGTCTCAGCGACATCATCGCAGACCAGATGGACGGAGTCTCCAAACAGGTTGACGCTTCTGCTATACGGCTGCTCCAGGAGCAGGCCGACGATCCGGCGGGCCTGAGCGCTTCTGATTGCCAGAATGCGGCCCTCCATCAGCTCTCTTATCTCGTCCGGTGTGCCGCAGGCCAGCAGGCGTCCCTGGTCGATAAGTCCCACCCGGTCGCAGCGCTCTGCTTCGTCGAGATAGGCGGTGGTCACCAGAACGCCAACCGCCTGTTCACGCAATCGGTTGAGGATGCGCCAGAAATCCCGCCTACTGACCGGGTCTACCCCGTTGGTCGGTTCGTCGAGCAGCAGGACCCTCGGAGTGTGGATCAGCGCGCAGACCAACTGCAGCTTTTGCTTCATGCCGCCGGAAAGATCACCGGCACGACGCTTGATAAAAGGACGCATATTGCTGAAATCAAGGAGCTCTTCGATACGCTGCTTCCTGCCCTTGCGGCTCATCCCATACAGATCGGCATAAAAATCTATGTTCTCCCCGACGCTGAGATCCACATAAAGACCGAATTTCTGGCTCATATAGGCGAGCTGATCCTTGACCTCTTCTCCTTCCGTGGCCGCATTGAAACCGGCAATATATGCTGATCCCGCATCGGGATCCATGATGGTTGCCAGCATGCGCAGGCTGGTCGACTTGCCGGCACCGTCAGGTCCGACAAGACCGAAAATTTCTCCGGGAAAAATCTCCAGGTCGAGCTGATCGACTGCGGTGAGCTGCCCGAAATTTTTGGTCAGTCCATCTGCTTTAATGACCGGCTGGCTGGGTTCTGATGCCTGTTGTGATGACATTGGCTGAAATTGCAAAAAGGGGAAGACTCAACTCATTTTGTGAAACTGATGAAGCCGTCGGCCGGCATGCCCGGCTTGAGTTCGTTATTGTCATTGTCGAGCGAAACCTTTATGCGATACATCAACTTGACCCGTTCCTCAAACGTCTGCACCGTTTTCGGCGTGAACTCGGCCTGAGCGCTTATGTAGCTGACCCGGCCCTGGTAGATCTTGTCTGGGAAGGAGTCGGTGCTCACCTCGACCGCCTGGTCAAGTCTTATCCTGCCCAGGTCCCTCTCGTTGATATAGGCCCGCAGCCAGGGCTTGTCCAACCGGCCCAGGGTGAGCACCGGCGAAGCCGGATTGAGATACTCGCCCGGTTCTGCGACAACGCTGAGCACCACCCCATTCATCGGCGACAGCAGCTCGGTATAGGCGAGCTGCTGTTGGGCCTGCTCGAGCCCCGCTGCTGCTACCTTAACCTGTGCCCGCGCCTGTTCGATAACCTCCTCCCGGGGACCGGCTTTGATCAGGGCGTATTCCGCCTCAGCCTGTTTCAGGGCAGCCTCCGCCCGCCGAATCTGCTCGATGCGCGGTCCCGCCTTGAGCAGACTGAGCTGCTGGCTGGCGCTTCTGGTTCTTCCCTCAGCTTCGGTTACCTGATTCACCGCGGTATCGTAGCGGGCCTTGAAATCTTCGAAGACGTCCTTGCTGACACCGTTGGTCTTGAACAACCGGCTGTACCGCTCATACTCACTGTGGGCCCGATTCAGCTGCACCACGGCTGACTTTTCGGCCGCAACGGCCCGGTCCAGTTCGGCCTGGGCGGCCGCGATATCCTCGACGCGGCTGCCGTTTTCCAGCTCGCTCAGGCTGAAACGGGCCTGTAGCACCCTGGCTTCGGCCCGGTCGATATCTTCGACACGACTGCCGGCTTCCAGCTCGGCCAGAACCGCACGGGCGTGGGCCAGATTGGCTTCAGCCTGGTCGACACCAATCCGCTGATCACTCTTATCCAGCCTGGCCAGCAGCTGGCCGGCCGTAACCATATCTCCTTCATCCACCAGGCGCTGCTGCATCCGACCACCAATGCGGAAACTCATCTGCGCCTCGGTAACCTCGATATTGCCGGAAAACCTCAGGCCCGACTCATCGTCGAGCCCGGTGAAATGCCGGTAGGCGAAAAATCCTGCGATACCGACAAGCAACAGTGCGACAATAATCAGAATTCGTTTTTTCATGACTCTTCACTGGTGTTCATAATTGATTCTTCTCTGACCCGGGCAATGCCTCCCAGCGAAAAGTGATAGACAAAGTCTGCCAGCCGGTCAAGGTCGTCGAGGTCAAGCGCATCACCTGCACTGATTTTCCTGATGATTCTGGAGGCCAGGGCGTAGTATATGCACTGGCCGATAATCGATATGGCACAGGGCATCAGCTTTTGCGGATCGTGCTCCACCTGCATGATGTCTGCGATAATTGAGACGAGCAGATCTTTGTGCGGCTTGATGTATTTTTCCAGAACAGGATCGAGCGCGGGGCTGGGGTCGAGCAGTTCGCGGGCGATCAACTTGCCTTTTCCCGAGAAACCGCCCCACCCTTCCTTACTCTGCAGGCGATAGAACATGGCTCGGATAAAGGCGTGCAATTGTTCTTCGGGCTTTGCTGCAATCTCCTTATCCAGCCACACGGGAAAGCGGGTAAAACCGGTTCGAAACACATCCTCAAGCACCATCCCATAGAGCCCCTCCTTATCCCTGAAATGGTAGTTGACCGCCGCGATATTGACCTTCGCCTGCTCGGCGATGGCCCGGATCGTGGTGTCCTTGAATCCTCTCTGCCCGAAGATATCCCCGGCAGCTTTGAGGATTCGCTCTTTTGTTTCCAGGGTCTGCTCAGACATTATCGTCTCCGAATTAAATGATCATTTTAAACATAAATATAAAACATTTGTTTTAAACGTGCAAGAAATGGCCTTCTCTGAATCGTTTGTTCTTTCATACGGTTAAAGGCTACCTTGAAATGTTTGTTGATCTTGGGCTGGATGCTGAAGGCGGGTCTGCATTTTTCCGCAAGCATGCGGCTGCTCATGCCAGGATAAAATGTTCGCGCGCTGCGCAGGGCTTGAACTTAAAGACAATATTTTAAACTGGTAAAAAGCTGCCTTCGGACCGAACGCACTGAAAAGTTTCAGAAAGTAGTTTAAGATATGCGCTGGTTAATAGTTTTCCTCCGATTAAACGAACCTGCAAACCACCGGTACGGCAAATCAAAAAGGGAAGTCATTACATGGAAAACACAATGGGCAAGACACGATTTACCGTTATAGATGTCGCAAGATGCTATGGAATTGGCCTGGTTTTCTATGGTCATTTCATCGAAGAGTTGATGCTTCTGAAAAATCCGGTTGCCGCCAGCCAGTACAAGTTTATCTATTCGTTCCATATGGTCCTGTTCATTCTCCTGGCGGGATATGTCGCCAAGCCGAGGACCTTTGAGTTGAACGCTAGCAGCGTTTGCCAGAAACAGATTTTCCAGCCGGCTGCTGCCCTATATCTTTTTTACTTTCCTGATGATAATTCCTACGTTTTTCTTTGAAGGAAAATTTTTCGATCTGGATCTGCCGAGTATGCAGGGCTATGCGAAAGGATTGATTGGCACGATTTTCGGGCTTCCGCTCTTCTGTGTTCCCTCCTGGTTCCTCTTGCTTATTATTGGTGTCGAACTGGTTCATTACACGTTTTTCCGTTTTCTGCGGGATTCAAACAGGAAGATATTGATTGGTGCAGTTCTCTTCTATACAATTGGCTATCTGATCAACCTGAAGCTCGATATCTTCAATCCGCTCAAGGGCCGGACCGTCGGCTGGAACTATTTTTTTATTCATGAGGCCATAACCTTATATGGATTTTACCTGATCGGAATCTACCTGAGGCGCAAGACTTACTTTGCCGAACGTGTGTCTCTTAAAATTGCAGTCCCAGGCGCGATCATCCTCTTTGCCGTTGTCCTTCTTACCTATCAACTCAATAAAGGCCCTTTCAATTTTCCTGTCTATGATGCGGTGGTAATTATTTTTGCCTCCCACGGACATATGCTGCTCTTTCCGCTGACAGCAATGGCCGGATGTCTGTTGGTGCTTTTTCTGGCAGCCATGAATCGCCCGCCAAAACTCATTGTATATATGGGCCAGAATACCCTGGTTCTCATGTGCTTAAACGGGATATTCTACCACTATATCAATCCGCCACTGGCTCAATGGGTTTTGGACAACCTCGGAGGATCAGCCGCGACGGTTACTCTTTCCGGATTGACAACAACAGTGGTCAGCCTGTTGTTATGCATCCCGTTTATCTACGCCTTCAACAGATACCTGCCGCAGATGATAGGCAAAAAGAAAGCGAGCGCGCAGATGAGGACCAGTCCCGGCTCTTGAATTCGCTCTATTCTGGACCATCAGCCCAAAAAGGTCGTTTAAACCAAATTCTTCTCACCCACCTTTTTCAAGGTAACGCGGTTTGGCGAGGAGTAACCCGAACCGGGAGCAGATCTGGGGCATGCAGGATGGCAGATAACCCTATCAACTATAATCAGCATGTACGTCATGCTGTCCAACCACAATCGATTACCATTGGGTTATATTTATCAGGCCAGAAATGACTGGCTCTTTTGCTTCCAACTCAAGGCTGCTTTTCGGCTGGCCTGTAACATTTACGGCTACCTTGCAAAATTGTCTTTTTGCCCAAACGCTGCGTTGCGTGTAAAAATTTTATCCTCTCAATATCAATTATATGCCTGCGGCAAAATTTTCACACGCGCCTTGATTTTGAACTAAAATCCTCATTTTGCAAGGTACCCTTACATATTTGCAGATATTGTGCGGCCCGAGCTAACTGAGCTTGCATCTGCGGACCTCGAAAAAAATAATGGCTGATTTTCCATTGAGGATTATCGTTTCCAGGTATTAGACCAGTTGGCCTTCTTCTGGTAATTAACACCAAAAAGGAGCTAGGCCAGCCGGAGAAAAATTACCGCCGCCGACATACATTTATGCAGAAAGCGAATATTTCGAAAACATTTTCGAATAAAACGAAAAATATTTCGTTGAGCTTTCGAAAAAAATGTAGTTAATGAAAAGGAGTCGGTACAAAACCGTTAAATCAACAGCTTAAGGAGGTCATCTGAAGATTTAGTTAATGCATGCAGGCCGTACAAATCCGCTATACCAACAGCTTAGGGAGGTCATCTTCATGTTAAAAAAGATTGCATTATTCACAGCTGTAGCCGCATTTAGTGTTTCAAACGTATCTGCTGGTGTTGATGAAGCAAAGAAATGGATCGATGAGGAATTCCAACCTTCGGTTTTATCAAAAAGTGAGCAGCTGAAGGAAATGGAATGGTTCATCAACGCCGCCAAGCCTTTTGCCGGAATGGAAATCAACGTCTTGTCCGAAACCATTCCTACCCATGAGTATGAGTCAAAAACCCTGACTAAAGCATTTGAGGATATCACCGGTATCAAGGTCAACCACCAGTTGCTTGGTGAAGGTGAGGTTGTCCAGGCGGTACAGACCCAGATGCAGACCAATCGCAATCTCTATGACGCCTATATCAATGATTCAGACCTGATTGGTACCCATTCGCGCCTGCAGCTTGCAGTCAATCTGTCGGACTGGATGGCAGGCGAAGGCAAAGACGTTACCAATCCGTATCTGGATATTGACGATTTCATCGGTAAATCTTTTACCACCGGACCTGACGGCAAGCTGTACCAACTTCCCGATCAGCAGTTTGCCAATCTCTACTGGTTCCGCAAAGACTGGTTTGATCGTCCTGATCTGAAAGAAAAATTCAAAGCCAAATACGGCTATGAACTGGGTGTACCGGTAAACTGGTCCGCCTATGAGGATATCGCTGAATTTTTTACAGATGATGTCAAGGAAATCGATGGAGTGCAAATTTATGGTCATATGGATTATGGCAAGCGGGCACCAGACCTTGGCTGGCGGATGACCGATGCCTGGCTCTCCATGGCGGGCGCCGGCAGCAAAGGGCTGCCTAACGGTATCCCTGTTGATGAGTGGGGAATTCGCATGGAGGAAGGCACCTGTAATCCCGTGGGTGCGTCGGTATCTCGCGGTGGTGCTGCCAACAGCCCTGCTGCGGTATATGCAATTCGCAAATGGGACGAGTGGCTGCGCAAATATGCTCCTCCAGGTGCGGCAAGCTATGACTTCTACCAGTCCCTGCCTGCGCTTTCTCAAGGAAATGTCGCCCAGCAGATCTTCTGGTACACCGCCTTCACCGCCTCCATGGTGGCGCCCAAGTCGGAAGGCAACAACACGGTTGATGACAATGGCATACCGCTGTGGCGTATGGCTCCCTCACCCCATGGCCCCTATTGGGAAGAAGGCCAGAAACTGGGATATCAGGATGCCGGATCGTGGACCTTGTTCAAATCAACCCCAGTTGATCGCCGCAAGGCAGCCTGGCTCTATTCGCAGTTCGTGGTTTCAAAGACTGTGGATACCAAAAAGAGCCATGTCGGGCTGACCTTCATCCGCGAGAGTACGGTCAATGACAAATCTTTTACCGAGCGTGCTCCGAAGCTCGGCGGTCTGGTTGAGTTTTACCGTTCGCCCGACCGTGTCATGTGGTCGCCGACTGGCGTAAACGTACCTGACTACCCGAAACTGGCGCAGATCTGGTGGCAGCAGATTGGTGACGTAAACTCCGGTGCTTTTACCCCGCAACAGGCCATGGACCGTCTTGCCGAGGAAATGGATCTGGTCATGGCCCGTATGCAGGTTGCTGACGAGAAAGCCAACACTTACGGCGGCTGCGGCCCGAGACTGAACGAGAAGTCTGATCCTGCCATGTGGCTGGACAAACCCGGCTCTCCGAAAGCCAAGCTGGCCAACGAGAAACCTCAAGGAGAAACGGTGAATTACGATGAACTGGTTAAACGCTGGATGAAATAACTATCCGGTGAGTACCTGACCTGACCAGTGGGCTCGGGGCCTGCCTTGCGGTGGGCCCTGAGTTTGAGTTAGTTCATCATCAACTTTTCAGTCCCAACATCATTTTCCAGCCAGTGTCCAAGCATGAAATCTGATATAAGCATGCGGCAGCGCCTGATCATGGATTATATCCATGAGTATGGTTCTGTACAGGTTGATCAACTGGCCCAACATTTACAAGTCACTCCGCAGACCATACGACGCGACCTGAACCAGCTCTATGACTCTGAGCTCGTCCAGCGCGTCCGAGGCGGAGCAGTCATGAAGAATACCGTTGAGAATCTGGGCTACGGTGCAAGAAAAATTCTGATGGCTGATGAAAAAACCGCGATTGCCAGGTGCACTTCCGAAATCATCCCAGATAACTCGTCGATGTACATAAACCTCGGAACCACCACAGAGCGAGTGGCCGAGTTTCTTACGAGTCACAATTCCATCCTGGTGATCACCAACAATATCAATGTGGCAAGCACACTATGGCCGCGCCCCCACATAGAGGTCATGATAGCTGGAGGCCTGATACGCTCCTCGGATGGCGGCATCGTTGGCACCAGCACCGAAGAGTTTATTTACAGATTTAAACCGGATTATGCAATTATCGGTTGCTCAGCCATCGACGATTCAGGTGAGATACTGGACTATGACCTGCGCGAGGTGCGCATCACCCAGGCCATCATCAGGCAAGCCCGCTCTGTCATTCTGGTCACCGATTCAATGAAGCTCGAGCGCACTGCCCCGATTAAGGTCGGGACGCTCGCCGATATCGACATTCTGGTCACCGACGAAGGTATTTCAGT
This sequence comes from uncultured delta proteobacterium, assembly GCA_963824415.1. Classification (GTDB taxonomy): domain Bacteria; phylum Desulfobacterota; class Desulfobulbia; order Desulfobulbales; family Desulfocapsaceae; genus JABDQA01. Next base: position 27,051 of record CAWGPM010000016.1, on the reverse strand, counting down.
CGAGTTTGTTGAATTATGCCGACAGAATAATGTTGATGTGAGGATCGCAAAATCTGCGACTTAGAGAAAGGCTAGAACAACACCATGTCTATCGAACTGAGAAATATAACATTCCGGGTTGGCGCAGAGCCGCATATCTATGAAACCTCGCTCACTCTGGAGCCCGGTGGATTCAACATTCTGCTCGGCACAACGCTCAGCGGGAAAACTACCCTGATGCGCTTGATGGCAGGGCTTGAGAAACCCACCACTGGGGAGATCTGGGCCAGTGGTAAAAACGTTACCCGTCTCCCCGTGCAGCAACGCAGCGTGGCGATGGTCTATCAGTCCTTTATCAATTATCCCAGTTTCAGCGTTTACGATAATATTGCCTCACCTCTCAAAGTGGCGGGATTAAACAAGCAGGAAATCGACGAAAAAGTTCACCGTTTTGCAGATCTCCTCAAATTGACCCCGATGCTCCACCGATTGCCCAGAGAACTTTCCGGCGGCCAACAACAGCGAACAGCGCTGGCGCGGGCTCTGGTAAAAGGTGCCGAGCTCGTATTGCTGGATGAGCCTCTGGCCAATCTTGACTATAAGCTGCGCGAAGAACTCCGAGACGAATTGCCGAAATTGTTTGCCGATACCGGTGCCACAGTAGTTTACGCAACCACAGAACCGCTCGAGGCTCTGATGCTGGGAGGCAATACCGCAACCTTAAAAGAAGGTCGGGTGGTTCAGTTTGGCAAGACTTCAGCCATCTATCGCAAGCCGGCCACCATGGAAAGTGCAGAGGTGTTCTCGGACCCGCCGATCAATTCGGCAGCCATCAGCAAGAGAGGGGATCAGGCTGTTTTGGGAAAGGTTGCTTCCTGGAGGGTTCCCGAACAATTTGCCGCCCTGCCCGATGGCGAATACAAGATTGGACTGCGACCCCATCATCTGCTGTTGTCGGGGCAGGGAGTCGAAGTAAACGGCACGGTTCAGATCGCCGAGATCAGCGGCTCCGAATCGATTATCCGCATCAGGGTAAATGGTAACGTCTGGGTCAGTCAGACCCAGGGGATTCATGCCTTCGAATATGGTGAAAAAGTCCGCATTTATTTTGATGCCAGCCACTGCATGTATTTCGGAACCGATGACCAATTGATTGATCTATAATCCAGACAGGTTGCACCATGGCACAAATCAGATTCAGAGATGTCAGACATGCCTATCCTCAGCCGAAGGGGCAGGAACCGGTTTATGCGCTCAATGAAATAAACCTGGTGTGGGAAGACGGCGGCGCTTATGCCCTGCTGGGCCCCTCGGGTTGCGGCAAGACAACCCTGCTTAATATCATTTCCGGTTTGTTAACGCCATCAGAGGGCGAAATACTTTTTGACGGCAAAGAGGTGACCCATCTTCCTACCTCAGAAAGGCAGATAGCCCAGGTATTCCAGTTCCCGGTGGTCTATGACACCATGACCGTATTTGATAATCTGGCCTTCCCGCTGCGCAACCGGGGAATGGATGAGAAACTGGTAACAGAACGCGTCGAACAGATCGCGGAAATGCTTGATCTCTCCACCAACCTCAAGAAGCGGGCATCAGGACTCACAGCCGATGGTAAGCAGAAGATCTCTCTTGGTCGAGGCCTGGTCCGTTCTAATGTGAATGCGATCCTGTTTGATGAACCTTTAACGGTGATTGATCCCCATCTGAAATGGCAGCTCCGATCAAAACTGAAGGAACTGCATCAGCAGGTGGGGATGACCATGATCTATGTCACCCACGACCAGATTGAGGCGCTGACCTTTGCAGAAAAGGTGGTGGTCATGTACGAAGGCACCGTGGTCCAGGTGGGTACACCGGTAGAACTGTTCAACCACCCTCGACATACCTTTGTGGGCTATTTCATCGGTTCTCCCGGAATGAATATTCTGCCCTGCACCATTGATGCCGGTCAGCCGGTTTTCTGCAGGAGCCCCCTGACAATTCCGAAGCGGATCAAGGGTGACTTGCAGGGCAAGCTCGAGGTCGGTATCCGCCCTGAATTCGTTGAGTTTGCAGATGACGGTATCCCGGTGAGTATTGAAAAGGTTGAGGATCTGGGGCGCTATCAAGTACTCACCCTGACGCATGAATCAGAGATAATCAAAATGGTGATGACGGAAGACCAAACGATTCCGTCCGAGAATCCCAGGATTCAATTCGACCCACACCACACCAAAGTCTATTGCGACGACTGGGTGGTCGAGGAGGCGGTCAATGAATAAAACTCAGAACAATAAGGCCTGGTGGCTGGTGGTGCCGGTCCTGATCCTGGTGGCCTTCAATGCCTTTATCCCATTGATGACGGTCGTCAATTACGCCTTTCAGGAAACCTTCGGCGACAACGTGTTTTTCTGGGAAGGCACGACCTGGTTCGAACAGGTGCTGCGTTCGCCCCGTTTTCATGCATCCCTGGTTCGGCAGCTGGTTTTCACCGGCATGATCCTGGTCATCGAGGTGCCGCTGGGTATCGGCGTTGCGCTGACCATGCCGCGCAAAGGTCCCTGGGTCTCCGTCTGTCTGGTGCTGATGGCGCTGCCTCTTCTCATTCCCTGGAACGTGGTCGGCGCGATGTGGAATATCTTCGCGCTGCCGGAGATCGGCCTGCTGGGCTACACCCTGAACTCGATCGGCATCGACTACAATTTTACCAATCAGCCGATATCCGCCTGGATGACCACAGTGGTCATGGATGTGTGGCACTGGACCTCACTGATCGTACTGCTCTGTTATGCCGGCCTGAGCTCGATATCCGACGACTACTATCAGGCAGCGCACATAGATGGGGCCAGCCGCTGGGCAATATTTCGCTATATCCAGCTGCCGAAGATGAAGCGGGTGCTGACCATCGCCATCCTACTGCGCTTCATGGACAGTTTTATGATCTATACCGAACCGTTCGTGTTAACCGGCGGCGGACCCGGAAATACCACGACCTTTCTGTCCATCGACCTGGTCAAGATTGCCCTCGGTCAATTCGATCTGGGACCGGCGGCGGCCATGTCGCTGATCTATTTTCTCATGGTATTGCTGATCTGCTGGGCGTTCTACACCATTATGATGCGAAATGAGGAGCAGTGAGATGATCCGTTCCAAGAATTGGCTGGTGCCGACCCTCTACATTCTGTTTTTGATGCTGCCGATCTATGGTCTGCTTTCCATGTCCTTTAAGACGACCAATGAGATCCTGGGCGGTTTTTCATTCTTTCCCCAGGATTTCACCCTGGCGAATTACAAGGTCATCTTCACCGATCCGACCTGGTACAACGGCTACATCAATTCGATCATTTATGTGGTGATCAATACCATTATCTCGGTTACGGTCGCCTTGCCGGCCGCGTATGCGTTCTCACGCTACCGCTTCCTGGGTGACAAGCACCTGTTCTTCTGGCTGCTCACCAACCGCATGGCCCCTCCGGCGGTATTTGCGCTGCCGTTCTTCCAGTTATACTCCGCCATCAACCTGTTCGATACGCACATTGCTGTGGCCCTGGCTCACTGTCTGTTCAATATTCCCCTTGCCGTCTGGATTCTCGAGGGCTTCATGTCAGGTGTGCCGAAGGAACTCGATGAAACTGCATTTCTGGACGGGTACTCGTTCTGGAGATTTTTCATCCGTATTTTTATTCCGACCATCGCCGCCGGCATCGGGGTGACGATGTTCTTCTGTTTCATGTATTCGTGGGTGGAGCTTCTGCTGGCGAAAACACTGACTTCAGTGGCGGCCAAACCGATTGCCGCAACGATGACCCGAACGGCAAGCAGCTCGGGATACGAGCTGGGCCTGCTGGCCGCCGCCGGGTCGCTCACCATCATACCTGGTGCGATCGTGATTTATTTTGTACGCAACTACATCGCCAAGGGCTTTGCCCTCGGACGAGTTTAGTCGAGGAGGATAGATTATGGGTTTATCCTGGATGGCATGGACGTGGCCGACAGCCTCGTTTTTCATTGTCATTGTATTATCGATTGTCACCATGGGTGTCTGGGAGCGCTACAGTCCTGGCGGCAACCCGAAGCGGGGTATTTTGGGTCTGGATACGACACGAGGAGATCGACTATTTATCTCCTGGCTGGGAACCGGATTCATCAATATGGGCTGGCTCGCGTTTTACGGCCCCCCACTTTGGGGTGGGCTCATCATCTCCATCGTCTGGTTCGTGTTTGTCTTCAAATATGTTTAGCCATAGCCGAATCAATCCGGTTGCTCGACCTGCCTGCCGGCAACCCCAAAATGGGTAGATCTTAGGCAACCTCTCCCGGTTAGCGAGACTGGCCTAGATGATACGTCGGAACAAATACTATGAAATTGAGAAACCAAAACATTCAGAAACTCGAAACTGATTCCTTCGATGTGTTGATTATTGGCGGCGGCATGAACGGAGCCGTGTGCGCGGCTGCGCTTGCTGCCCGCGGGGCCAGAGTGGCGCTCATCGATTCGCGTGATTTCGCCGGATTCACCAGCCAGTACAGCTCAAACCTGATCTGGGGCGGGATTAAATACATGGAAAGCTATGAATTCGGCCTGGTAAACAATTTGTGTAAATCCAGAAATGAGTTGCTGCGCAGTTTCCCCTCCACGGTCACGGAGATTCGCTTTCTGAGCACGCTGTCGAAAAAAACTCGCATTCCGCCCTGGCTGATGCTGATCGGCACCTGGATCTATTGGCTTTTCGGTCGGGGGCAGACACGAGCACCATCTCTATTTTCCACTTCTCGGATAAAAAATGCTGAGCCGCTCGTCAACGTCAATGACAGCCGGGGTGGGGTTGAATACTCCGATGCCTATCTGCAGGACAACGACGCCCGTTTCGTCTTCAATTTTATCCGCAGCGCGATGGATAAGGGATGTGTGGCGGCGAACTATGTGGAGTACATCAAGGGTGAATATGATTCGCAAAACAATTGGCTCGCGGCCGCTAAAGACAAAATCAGTGGTGAGCAGTTCGAGATACGCGCCCACACAGTAATAAACGCCGCTGGGGCTTTCGTGGACAGGCTCAATGGCCTGGCGGGGGTCGAAACCGAGTATCGACATGTCTTTTCCAAGGGTATCCATCTTATCGTTCCGCGCCTTGCCCGGCAGAAAAGGGTACTGGCGTTTTTCGCCGATGACGGGCGGTTGTTTTTTGCCATCCCCATGGCCAACCGCACCTGTATCGGCACCACCGATACCCCGGTGGAAAACCCTGAGACCGAGGTAACCGAAGAAGACCGTGAATTCGTATTGTCCAATATCAATGCCCGCCTCGACTTGAACAAGCCTCTTGGGTCTAGCGATATCATCTCGGAGCGCTGCGGAGTGCGGCCCCTGGTCCTGAAAAAAGGGCAGAAATCAAAGGATGACTTTTTGCAGATGTCACGCAAACATGTGGTCGAAACGTCTCATGAAAAGAATCACATCAGTATTTTTGGCGGCAAATTGACCGATTGCCTTAATGTCGGTGAGGAAGTCTGTGAGGAAATCAGCAAGATGGGTGTGCAGTTGAGCCCGGTGGACGGCAAATGGTATGGTGAGCCCGGCAATCAGGTGAAGAGCGCCTATTATAAAAAGGCCTATGAGCTTGGTCTGGACCACAGTATCGCCAGTGATACCGGGGAAATGTTGAGCGACAGGTTATGGCGACGCTACAGCGAGCATGCCATACAGATGCTAGATAAAATTGAGAAAAATCCCGAGATGACCGAGCCGTTGATAGAAGGTACCGGTATTCGTCGTTGTGAGCTGGACTATATCAGAGAAAATGAGATGGTGGTTACCCTTGAGGACTACCTTAAGAGACGTTCGAAACTGGAATATCTTCTCCGTTATGAGGATCTCAAAAAGCTCAAAGGGATCTATGAGGCCTGCGAATACCTTTTTGGCGATGAGGCGCAGGCTAAATATGACGAGTACTTTTCACGCTAGCTTTTAAGGGTACCTTGCAAAATCAGGATTTTGGTTCAAAATCAAGGCACATGTGAAAATTTTGCCGCAGGCATATAATTGATATGCCGAGGATAAAATTTTTACACGCAACGCAGCATTTGGGCAACAAGACAATTTCTCAAGGTAGCTTTAAATATATAGCTGGCCTCAAACAAGAAGGGGCCGCTCTGGACAGAACCATTCTCACTATCGTTTGTCGGGTTATGATGACCGGCGCCTGATAAATTCTGCCGTAAGCTGGTGCCGAAAATCATAGTTTTTTTCTGCGCTGTCTTTTTTTACAAGCATTTCTGCGGTCTTTGCCGCCAGACTCGTAACCGGAATTTTTATCGTGGAGATTCCGCCGCCTATCCAGCGATACCAGGAGGGGTCTCCAAAACCGATGAACGAGATATCCCCGGACAGGGAAATACCCCGAGCAAGACAAGCATGCAGGGCCCCGTTGGAGATTTCAAAGCCGCCGCAGACGATCGCCGTGACCCTGCCCTGATCGACGAGCCCCCGGGCAGAGTGGTAGCCCATTGCAAATGACGGCCTCTCGGTGATCATCTGATCAGCCCCAGGCTCCAACCCGGCCAGCCGCATACCGCTTAAAAAGGCGGCAAGACGACTGCGACCCGAGGAAAGCAAGGAGTCGCCCCCTATGTATGCGATTCGACGGTGCCCCTGATCTGCCAGGTGGGCCACCGCCTGGACGATCGCCCCGGAGTCGTCTACCAGAACGGCACCAGCCGCAACGTTCATTTCACGCTGCCTGATCAACTGGATAATCTGCAGGTCCTGTAAATAGCGCTTCTGATTCTCGTAAACACCGGGGGCGGGAACCATCACCACCCGGTTGGCCTGAATCTCGCGAAGTTTGAGCAGAGCCTGCCGTTCTTTGTCTATATCGTCGCCACTCAGGTGAATGATAAGCTGCTGTCCCTCCACCTCCAGATGCTGGGCCAGGCTGTCGGCAAAACGGGCGTAAAATTCATTAACCAGGTTGGGCAGCAGGAGGCCGATGAGTGCGGTCTGCTCACCGCGCATGGTCGCCGCGGCAAAACTTTTCACGTAGCCAATTTCCTGGGCCCGCTGTAAAACCTTCCTTCTGGTTTGCTCGCGCACCTTGGAACTGTTTGACAAGGCGCGCGAGACAGTCATATGGGAGATGCCCAGATCGTGGGCGATGGACTTGATGGTGACCCGCTTGGTCAACTCAGGCTCCTGATATTTCGTGCTTCAATGCGCTGCAATAGAAGATCTGTCTTGACAGAACACTATACCCGGTGCTAGTAATGTTCACGTGAACAATACTGAGAGGTTCGGACTATGTCAACAACATTAGAAGAGCGCTGCAGGAAATTAGTAGCCGCCCTTGAACTCGGCACCGACAATGATGTGGTGTCGATCACGCCGCTGACCGGCGGGGTATCGTCCGATATCGCCCTGGTGGATCTGGGAACCCGGAAAGTGTGCGTGAAATTCGCCCTCGACCAGCTCAAGGTCTTAGAAGAGTGGCATGCCAATGTCGACCGCAACCAGGCGGAATATCTGTGGCTGCAATTTGTCTCGTCGATTGCGCCACCGTCAACACCGGGCCTCTATGGCAACTCTGTTGAATTGAACGGCTTTGCCATGGAATATGTTGAAGGCCACGGGGTGTACCTCTGGAAGGCAGCATTGCTGGAGGGGCAGCCTGAGCGTGGTGAAGCCGAAAAAGTCGGCACCGTTCTGGGCCTCATTCACCGGGCCTCAGACGCTTCCAAGCCGCTCAGCAAAGGTTTTCAGAACCAGAAAGATTTTTACGATCTGCGACTGGAGCCTTACCTGGTGTTCACCGCAACCAGACACCCGCAGCTTGCCCCGAAGATACATGCGCTGGTGGATATGCTCAACAACCATCAACTGGTACTGATCCATGGCGACGTCAGTCCCAAAAACATCATGTTCAGGCAGGGGGAACCGATCTTTCTCGATGCCGAATGTGCCACCATCGGCGATCCCAGCTTCGATATTTCGTTCTGCCTCAATCACCTGATACTCAAAGCGGTTCATATCCGGAGTTCCCGAAACAATCTGCTGACTTCAATCAAGAAGTTCTGGGCAGCTTATCGTACGCAGATTACCTGGGAAGAAACTGCTGCACTGGAAAAGCGGGTCTGCGCCCTGCTGCCGGCCCTGATGCTTGCCCGGGTGGACGGAAAATCCCCGGTTGAATACCTCGATGCAAACGAGCAAACGCAGGTGCGCTCGCTTGCCATTTCACTTATCGAAAAACCAGAGGACTCCCTCGAAGACCTGGTCAATCGCTTATCCCGCAGCCTGGAGCATTGAAATCATGGCCCTGATCCAATCAATTATGCCCCGAAGAGTCTGGGACTCGCGGGGTAACCCGACCATAGAAGTCGATATTACCCTGGATAACGGTGCTTTCGGAAGCGCCATTGCCCCCGCGGGCGCCTCCCGGGGCACCCGGGAGGCCATCGACCGGCGCGACGGCGGCGCCCGGCTGCGCGGCATGGATGTTATGGGGGCGCTGACCAATGTCAACGAAATTATCGCTCCCGCCCTGATCGGCATGCCAATCAACGATCAGGAAACCATCGACAACGCCATACTGGATCTAGACCCGTCCCCATTAAAAGAGCGGCTGGGCGGCAATGCCACCGTTGCCGTGTCTCTTGCTGCGCTGCATGCCGCCGCTGCAGCCGCAGACAAGCCCCTGTGGCAACATATCGCGGACCACTATCAGAGAAGCGCCTCGATTCCGCTGCCCGAAATCCAAATCTTCGGCGGCGGCGCCCATGCAGAGCGCCGGGTCGATATCCAGGACTTCATGATAATGGTGCCGGGAGCCGGGAGTTTCGATGAGATGATGGAGATCACCAGCGAGGTATACTTTGCCGCCGGGGCCATCATGGCCCAAAAAGGGCGACTGGCCGGCATCGCCGATGAAGGGGGCTGGTGGCCCATCTTCGACAGCAACGAAGAGGCTCTGGAAACCCTGGTGCGAGCCATTGAAAAAGCAGGCGAAAAGCCGGGCGAGCGGGTGGTAATCTCGCTTGATGTCGCTGCTTCAGAGTTCGGCCAGCGCGGCCGCTATCGCCTAGCCCTGGAAGACCGTGAAATGGACACGGGAACACTGCTCGACATGCTCGGTGGCTGGCTCGATTCTTATCCCATCATTTCCATCGAAGACCCCGTCGGCGAGGATGATCCTGAGGGCATGATCGAATTTACCCGCCGCTATGGCGAGCGCGTACAGATCATCGGCGATGATTATCTGGTAACCAACCCGAAACTGGTAAGCGAAGCCGTCCGGGCCGGGGCCTGCAATGCGGTATTGATCAAAGTCAACCAGGTCGGCACGGTCAGCGAAGCGATCGAAGCGCTGATAACTGCGGAGCAGGCCGGCTGGCGGGGTGTAGTCTCAGCCCGCTCGGGGGAGACCGAAGATGTTTCGATCAGCCATCTGGCGGTCGGCCTGGGCAGCGGTCAGCTCAAGGTCGGCTCGTTCAATCGCTCCGAACGCATGGCCAAATGGAATGAGTGTCTGCGGATTCAGGACAGCCTGGGCAAAGATGCTTTCGTCGGCGGAACGCCAATGGCCGGGACCTGGTGGGGTAGAAATAACCTCTGATCAAACAATCAAAATACCGGTATGAAGAGGAAAACCTTACGGCTGCCGCCCCACCGCTACCCCCTTCTTCCACCGCCGGAGCCACCGCCGGAGCCACCGCCCGAACCGCCGCCCCCGCTGCCCTTCGAGCCGCCGGAATTACTCGAACCGCCCTGATTGCCGCCGCCGGAGGTGCCTGATCCTCCGCCCGATTCTGAACCGCCGCCGGAGTTCCCGGACGAACCGGCTCCGCTGCCGCCCGAGCTGCCCGAATTTCCAGAACCGTCTGCCCCAGCCGATCCGTTCCCAGCCCCCCCGGAGTTACCAGAATTGCTTTCCCTGCCTCTGTTTCTGCTCCTGCCAAGCTCTTCAGCTTTTGCACCGCTGCCTATCTCATCATTAAACTGGGCAGCCACATGATCCGGGGAGCCATATCTGGCCCGATACTCGAATTGATGCCTCATCTGCTCCATATCACCGGCCTGATACGACTGTTGCAAGGCCTGTTCGAGGAGCTGGGAGGTATTTTCGGCGCTGGCCCCCCGCCGTAAAATGGCGCGTGCCGTGGCCATGGTCTGCAGGGTCAGTTCCTGAACCTCCGCTGCATCCATACTTCTGGTCCTGCTCTGCAGCTGGGAGACGAGGTTGCTGCATTCGGGTTCGGTCATCCCGGCAGCGTAGGCTCCAACGATCATCTCGCGCAGCCGAGTTCTCTGCTGACTGGCTGGGATCAGCTCGCCCGCCTGCCGCTCTGCGATCCGGTATCTGTTGCGTACCCGCTCTGCGGCCTGAACAATAATCTCGGGCTCCACACCTTTGGCTATTCCCTCGTAGACCTTGTCGGTCACCGGTTCAGTCGGCAGACCGTCTTGCTCCATATCCTCGAGTAATTCCCGGATGCGCTCCCTATTCGCCTGACTGAAACGGTTTTGGCGCATCGCTTCGCTCAACTGCATCTGAGCTTGAGCCGACGATAGTTCGGCACTGACTGCTTCGCCAGCTGCAGCCGGGAGCTCTGCCGGCCGCTGTGCAGTGGTGTCAGCCGCCTGCAGGGATGTGTGTACAAGCAGGATAAAACCAATCAGAATTGATGTCTTTTTCATGGCTGTGCCTCGCAATAGTAAGAGCAATGGTCAGGTGAAAGGTTGTTTCTCTAGGTAACGGAAAATATGCCGACAGGTTACATGTTCGGGACAAAAAGACAGTTCTTCGAGCCAAAATCATCACTGACCCGCACCCGGCATTCCGGCAGAAACAACTGACCATCGACCAGATAAAAATACTCAAACTCGCCACGATAAGGCAGAGTAACTTCCCAGACCCCGTCTCTGTTGACCGCGGAATGCAGGGTAAAACGGTCAATGCTCGAGCCCAGCTGAACCTGGTGGGCGTCAGGCTTGGTTAAATAGAGAGAAATCGCCTCATCTTCGATCTGCGCAAAATGGCGGGGCTGGCAGGCTGCCAGAAAAATCAGTACCAGAGATACAACGGGCAGTAGCCAGGATCTGCATCGAACCATGTCAGCCTTCTATCGAAATAATGGAATTGACCATGCCAAAATCGTCCGATTCCGTCAACGAAACGGTCGGGTCCGGTAGATTTCTGGTACCGTCCACCACAAAAGCATACTGATGTTCGCCCGGCGGCAGATGCAGGACGATTTCCCAATAACCGTCCGCTCCGGTCGGCACCAATCCGACTTTCTGCCAGCCGGTAAAGCTGCCCGCTATTTCCACCGTTTCGCTATCCTGCTGGAAGATCACGAACCGGTAGGGAACCGTCGCTGCCGGTTGCGTTGCGGCCCAATCCCCGGCTGGTTTATCGGTAAACACGCCAATCTGAAACAAAAACAGAAGACTCAGCAGGAGAGAAACGGCGGCGGCCAGGCCAAAGAGCCTGATGCTTCCACTTTTTTTAGTCGCGACAGCGAAGGAGGGTTCGGCCCCAGGCGCCTGCCGGTTGAACAGTTGAACAAGTTCCTTCTCCTGGTGGAGCAGCGCAACCGCTTCGTCCGTATAGTGCCTGCTGCGATGCACCTGCTCTATGAACAGGAGTTTTTCCTCCAGTGTCAATTCATCATCTATGTACAGGCTGATATAGTGGTCCATGGCTATCCCTCCCCTTCGAGCATCTGCTGCAGCTTTTTCCGTGATCTATGAATTCTGACCTTGACGGTGGCCAGGCTCAGGTCCAAAAACCGGGCTATCTCCTTATAGGGCATGCCGCCCACCGCCAGCGCCAGAATCTCCCGATCCTGCTCAGGCAGCCGGTTCACGGCATCAATGATTCCAGCGGACGCCTCCCGGGCAATATAGCTTTCTTCCTGCCCCACCACGCTCTTCTGCCCGGGCAGCATCGCCTGGTGGCGTCTCGTTTCAGATCTGTGGTGATCGGCCAGCGCGTTGCGGGCGATAGTAAAAAGAAGGGCCGGCGACGCAGCGGCCTGTCCGCCATAATGTTTGAAGTGACGCGTAAAACTCTCCTGCATGATGTCTTCAGCAATTGCCGCGTCCTCGCTTTTATAGAGCAGGTAGCTGTAGAGCCTGTCCTTGTATGCACTGTAGAACTGTTGATACGAATCGGTCATGACCCCTTCCGGCTTGACTGTCTGTCCAGCATCGCTGCCCAATTATAGTAGATAACGCAGCATCGTTGAAAAGGTTACCATGGTCCCGGCGATTTTTGCAATTTCACAGCCACCCGGCTCGACCTGGGCCCGGACCATGCATATACTACTGTGTGGCATAAACAACAGCCACTTCAGCGAGGAGAATATGAAACGACGTACCTTTATCAGACAGGGCCTGGCCGCGATAAGCTATGCGGCGCTGGGCAGGTACACCCTGCTCTCGCCCGGAAAGGCATGGGCCGAAACAGGGCCTGCACCTTTTTCTCAACAGCTCTTCATTCCCCCGATCCTGGATCAGACGCAAGACGACCAGGGAGATTCAGCACTGGTTTTTGCCGCACGCAAGGCCCAGCATGAATTTTTTCCCGGTACCCCGACCGACACCATCGGCTACAATGGTTCTTTTCTCGGCCCGACGATTCGAGTGCGCGACGGAGAGAATTTACGCTTTGCAGTGAGCAACAAACTGGACCAGGTTACCACGGTGCACTGGCACGGCCTGCATGTCCCTGCCCTCTGGGACGGCGGTCCGCATCAGGTAATCGAGCCCGGGGCGGTCTGGCGACCGCAGTTTCAGATCAAACAGCAGGCCGCCACGCTCTGGTACCATCCCCACGCCATGGGGCTGACCGGAGAACATGTCTATCGCGGGCTTGCCGGCCTCTTCATCATCGACGATGAGGTCGCCGATGCACTGGCGCTACCAGCCGACTACGGCGTGGACGATATCCCGCTGATCATCCAGGATCGAAGATTCTTTGAGAATAGTCAGTTTGCCTATGTGCGTTCGATGCACGATGTGATGAATGGCGTACTGGGCAACTACCTTATGGTCAACGGTATGCTCCAGCCGGCACTGAAGGTGGGGCGGGGCGTTTCCAGGTTTCGGCTGCTGAACGGGTCTAACTCATCGATCTACCGGGTGCGATTCTCAGACGAGCGTCCCGTCCAGGTGATCGGCTCGGACGGTGGGCTGCTCAGCAGGCCCGTGGCGGTCAAAGAGATTATTCTGGCAGCGGGTGAGCGGGCTGAATTTCTGCTTGACTGCAGTGGGCTCAGCGAGGGAGACCGACTGCGCCTGATGGTCGACCAGAGTGGCGGCAACACTTACGAAGCGATGCAGCTCGAAGTGAGTGGCAAAAGCGCCAGGCAACAGCGTGTGCCGGAATTTCTTCGAGAGCAGCCACCCATTGCCGAAAAAGAAGCCGACAATACCCGCTATTTTGCCATGGAGACCATGTCCGGCCGGGGCCGCGGCATGGGTATGATGGGCGGCAACCGGCTGGCGATCAACGGCAAAAAAATGGATATGAACCGTATCGATGAAAAGATCGCTCTGGGCTCCACCGAAATCTGGGAAATCGAAAACCGCTCCACCACGATGATGCAACTCCCACACTCAATGCATCTGCATGATGTGCAGTTCAATATTCTGGAGCGCAACGGGCAGCCGCCGAGCGAGATCGAGGCCGGCAGAAAGGATACGGTGCTGCTCTGGCCCAACGACCGGGTCCGGATCATTTCACGTTTTGCAGACTACACCGGCGTCTACATGTATCACTGCCATATGCTCGAACATGAAGATGACGGCATGATGGGCCAGTTCGAGGTGGTAAATGAGGCGACCAGGATCTGATCGACGCCGTGGGATTTATTACTTCCTGAATAAGAAAGGGATCAAGAAACAGGCTCAGCGCGTCGCCCGCGAATCGGCTGCTGCGCCGCTGTGCTTTCTCGTTTTTCTCTTGATCCAGCCCCGACGTTCGGTTTTCTGATATTGTTCCCGCCAGTCATCTCTTTCTTTTTTGTCGACCTTGAAGATTCCTTCGATGCTTTTCACCATGTCTCAGCGTACTCCCCTTGCAAGTGATTTAAATAATCCTTTGAAATAATTATACCTGATCCCGCAAGGGATTGTTTGTCAGGATACGTCAAAAACTTGGCCGTTGATGACATATCCTGAGCTTTATTTGAACCTGGATCAGCAGCAGGTCGACAGGGTTCTTCGCACTGCGTTTTTCCAACCCAGGTATTTACGCTGGCGAACCTCCTCATCGAGGTTTGGCAGAAAGCGCCGGTCGCGCTTCCACAACGCGGCGAACTCCTGCGGCGGCGGGTAGATGTTCTGTTGCAGACCTGCCAGATAGGCCGCCCCGACGGCCGTGGTCTCCAGCGTCACCGGACGGTCTACGGGGGCATCGAGGATATCGGCCAGGAACTGCATGGTGAAATCTGAGGCGACCATGCCGCCGTCCACCCTGAGAACCGGCGGATTGTCCTGCTTCCAGTCGTCCCGCATGGCTTCGAGCAGGTCCCGGGTCTGATAGCAGACCGATTCCAGCGCCGCCCTGGACAGCTCGGCCGGGCCGGTGCCCCGGGTGATCCCGAAAATAGCGCCCCGCGCCTCGGCATCCCAGTGCGGCGCGCCAAGCCCGGTGAAGGCAGGCACCAGATAGACATCCTGATTCGGGTCCGCCGAGCGGGCCAGCTCGCCGGAGGCAGAGGCCTGATCGATCAAGCCCATAGCATCGCGCATCCACTGTACCGCTGCACCGGCCACAAAGATCGAGCCCTCCAGGGCGTAGGTGGTTACGCCGTCAAGCCGGTACCCGATTGTCGTCAGCAGACGGTTTTTCGAGCGGACCGCCTGATCCCCGGTATTTAGAACCGCAAAGCAGCCGGTGCCGTAGGTCGATTTGAGCATACCCGGTTCGAAGCAGCCCTGCCCGACCAACGCCGCCTGCTGATCGCCGGCAACACCGCAGATTTCGATCGGCTCTCCGAGGATCTCCGGGTCAGTGGTGCCAAACAGCGCTGAACAGTCATGCACCTCGGGCAGCAGCGCTGCCGGAATATCGAGCAGATCAAGAAGTTCATTGTCCCAACGGTGCTCATGGATATTGAAAAGCATGGTCCGCGCCGCGTTGGTTGCATCGGTTGCATGCACTGCTCCGCCGGTCAGTTTCCACAATAAAAAGCTGTCGACCGTGCCAAAAGCAAGCTCCCCTGCTTCGGCCCGCTGCCTCAGCCCCTTCTGATGTTCGAGAATCCAGCGAATTTTGGTGGCGGAAAAATAGGGGTCGATCAGCAAGCCGGTTTTGGCGGTAACCGTATCGTTGTGCCCCTGAGCCCGCAGTTGCTCGCAATAGTCCGAGGTTCTGCGGTCCTGCCAGACAATTGCGTTATGCACGGCACGGCCCGTCTTCCTGTCCCAGACAATAGTGGTCTCCCGCTGGTTGGTGATGCCGATTCCAGCTATTTCACCGGACTTGATACCGGCCTTCTCGACTGCAGCCCGGCAGGTATCAAGCGTCGAGGTCCAGATCTCGTCCGGATTATGCTCGACCCAGCCCGACTGCGGAAATATCTGGTTGAATTCCTGCTGGGCGACAGCCATCGCCTCAAGCTTCTCATCAAAGACAATCGCCCGGCTCGAGGTGGTGCCCTGATCGATGGCAAGAATATATCGTTTCATAGCTTTTTCTCCCTTCAATTAACGGAAATCGGCTTGAGGATTCAGTCCCGCGTTTCAGAGAACCGATCCACCATTATTCATCATCTTTATCACCTTCATCATCTTCCTCGCCGACAGGCAACTCCAGCAAAGAGACAGCCTGGATTGCATTGCCGGCGATCCCCTTGATCGAACCGTACATATCAGTGGTGTTAAGCAGCACCTTGTCAATCTGCTTCTCCCGTTTTTTCCAGATGCTCCTCATGGATCGCTGTTCAGAGAGCAGATCGGCCCGCATCTGGATGAAGCCCTCGACGATGGCCTCGATCTGCAGCCTGAACTCATTGCTGGTCAGGTAATCGTAGAGCATGCCCATTTTGTCGCCCTTGTTCTCCTGGATAATGATCGCACTGCTGAGCCGAATGATCGACTCGCGCAGAACCGTGCAGAGCCCTTTGAATTCCTCATAGGTACATATCCAGATGCCTTCCTTGAGGCCGAGCCGGTCCATGCCCGGCGGCATCACCTCGGTAACCAGAACCCCGATATCGGCATTTTTTTCCCTGATATCGGCTTTGAATTTCTCGATCCAGTTAGGCTGAAAATGCTTGGTTCTCTTGCTCTCATAATAGATCGAACCGCAATTGCTGCGGCTGCGCGTATTGACGATCTGCAGACAATCCGCGCCACGCTCCCCCTTTTTGATCTCTTCGATAACATCGAGTGGAAACTTTTCGGCCAGCCACTGCTCGATGGCCAGTTCCAGGACCTCCCCCTGGGTCTGCATAGAGCCCTGCTCCTGCTTGCGCTTCATCTCCTCGGTGAGTTTTTTCTGATCGGCCAGCTGCTTTTCCAGTTCCCTGAGTTTGAGTTCCTGCTTGTCGCCCTCTTCCTTCTGGATCTTCTCCCGCTCCGCCGCCAGCCTTTGATTGTAATCCCGGGCCGACTCAGCCCGGATGGCGGTCTCCAGCTCATCTTTTTCCCGCTTGAGCCGTTCCAGTTCTGCAGCGGTTTTGTGCAGCTCTTTGAGCTTGCCAGATTTCTCCTCCAACTCATCACGCAGCATCTTGAGCGCAGCAGACTGCTCTTCCTCGGCTGCCGCCTTGATTTTTTGGGCCAGCTCCTGCTCTTTTAATTTGAGGCCGTGGCGGATTTTATCGGCAATCTCCTGGTCCTGTTTATCTTTCTGATCCTCCAGTTTCAGCCGCTGCTGCTCGAGTTCCTGCGCCTGGGTTTTGAATTTTTCCTCATGTTTGCTCAGCTCTTCGCGATAGCGCTTTTTCAGCTCCTCATCGACCTGGTGATAAAGGATGTCCTGGACATCGATTTCCTCGCCGCATTTCGGGCAGTTGATCTTTCGGTTGTCGTGCTGCTCCATAGCTGTTCCCCGCTTGTTCAAGATTTTTGCACTTCTGCGGTATCAGCGCAGCCAGTGGTGGCGATCTGTGTTCACGATCCAGACAATACACCTATTATCAGCTTCCTGACAAGGGTGTATGGCCATAAAATTGCTCTAATAACAAGTCGCAGCAGAGCCCGACAGATACTTTGCCGCCGAGGCTGTTTGCCGATATAATGCAGGTATGACAGCATGATCTTTTCTTCCGGAATTTGTACAGACCCTCAACACGCGGCAGGCTTTTTCACAGAGCACTGCCGAGGAGATAAAGCCATGCAGAACAATCGCGTCTGCCCGGTTGAACGGGCTGGAAGTCTGGACAATCGACTGCGCAGACTGCTCCAGAACCCCGGCAAAATCCTGCGGCCCTTTATCGCGCCTGGCATGACTGTAATGGATCTCGGCTGCGGTCCCGGTTTTTGCACTCTGGATATGGCCTTGATGGTCGGTGAATCCGGCCAGGTGATCGCCTGCGACCTGCAGGAGGGTATGCTCAAAAAACTGCAGAGCAAAATCCACGGAACCGAACTGCAAAAAAGAATCCGCCTGCACCGCTGCGAAGCGGATAAGATCGGGGTAACGGAACCGGTTGATTTCATCCTGGCCTTCTATATGGTACATGAAATACCTGATAAAACCGGCCTCTTCGAAGAGCTTGGATCGATCCTCAAACCGGGCGGCAGCATCCTGGTGGTTGAGCCCCCATTTCATGTTTCCAGCAGCGCCTTCGAGCACACCCTGGACACCGCCCGACAAGCCGGCCTGAGCAGGGAATCAGGCCCCCGGGTGCTTTTCAGCAAGACCGCACTGCTGAGAAAGAAAGAGTTCCACCGGCACGATCGCTGAAAAGATCGCGTCTGCCATCTGTTAATCTTCTGGCGTTATTGCAACGAGTGCCTAAAGTCATTGCATTACCACCAACGATCCAATACATTTGCACGACGCTTAGCCGGGCGCCTTCAGGTGAACGGCTCTGACCATCCGAAGCCGAGCCACTGGGCCGATAGCAACCCAATCTCACATTATTTTTAATATTATTTCAGTTTTTTATGGAACATAATCTGCTGCAGATAATCGGCGACGAAGCGGTGCTGCACGGCTATATGGCCCAGAGTAACATGTGGGTGTTGCTGGCCATCGTTGTTGTTTCCATTGCAATCCTCTCCAAAGGTGCCGACTGGCTGGTCGACGGCGCAGTTGCGCTTGCCACCCGGACCGGCCTGCCGAAGATCGTGATCGGCGCCACGGTGATATCTCTGGGCACCACCCTTCCCGAAGCCTTCGTTTCGGTGATGGCCGCTTTTATGGGAAATCCCGGACTGGCGCTGGGCAACGGCGTGGGCTCGATCATAGCCGATACCGGGCTCATCTTCGGGCTGTCCTGCATCCTGGCGGCAATGCCGGTAAACCGCTACATTCTCAACCGGACCGGCTGGATTCAGGTCGGCGCGGCGGTACTGCTGGTGGGGCTGGCCCTGCTGGCTCTTCTCACCCGCGCCCCTGGCGAGGAGCCGGTACTGCAGCGCTGGGTCGGCTTTTTCTTTCTGACGCTGCTTGTGGGATATCTATATCTCACCTATTACTGGGCCAGGGAACAGCGCGGAGGGGCGTCCCCATTGGCCGATATCGAAGTTCCGGAGCGGCGGGGTCTGGCGATTTCCTGGGTTATGCTGATCGGTGGGCTGGTGCTGGTCATTATCGGGGCCCGGCTGCTGGTACCAGGGGCCTCGGAAATCGCCGTACGGATCGGCGTGCCGGACGACGTGATCGCCGCCACCATGGTCGCCTTCGGAACCTCACTGCCGGAATTGATCACCGCAATTTCCGCCATTCGCAAGGGTCATCCGGAGATCACCGTGGGCAATATCGTCGGAGCCGACGTACTCAACTGCCTGTTCGTCATCGGCGCAGCCGCGGCGGCAGTCCCGCTGCAGATTCCAAAAAATTTCTATTTTTTCCATTTTCCGGCCATGCTGCTGATCCTGTTCTCTTTCAGGCTCTTCATTTCAACCAACAAATCGGGCTATTTCAGCAGGGGGCAGGGCATCTGGCTGCTGTCCATTTATTTTGTCTATGTGTTGCTGCAGTATACGGTCCAGCCTGCGTAAGCGGCCGGCAATCGTTGCCATGCCGATTACTGGTATTGCATCCGATATCTGCAGATAAATAAGAGACGACAGATTATTTCAGTCGTATTTGAAAATAATTCCTTGTATTTCCCTGAAAAGGGTTTATGATCTTGTCTGCTTATGCCTAACAATAGAATATTATCGTAAATTAGATCACGCACAGCGTCGCTCACCTCCTGTCTTGTAGAAATCATTCATTTCAGTTGCCCATAGAGATTCTTGCTGGTCATAGCCTTCGGGAGAAGCGGGATGAAGCTCTTTATCGGCAATCTGCCCTATAATATATCAGAGTCGGAACTCATGGAATTGTTTGCCGGATACGGCGAAGTCGTCAATACAAACCTGATAAAAGACACCTACACGGGTCAATCCAAAGGCTTTGCTTTTGTTGAGATGTCGTCCCGTTCAGGCGGACAGCAGGCCATGGAGTCGCTGAACAAAATGACCTATAAAAGCAGAGAGCTGGTCTGCAACGAGGCCAAACCCAAAAAGAAAGGCAAACGCAGAAGGTAGTCGGTGGTGCGCTAAAAAATATTGATTTTGACTCCCTGTTTGGGGGGTTGATGAAGCATGGTCCAAACGCAGAAGTTGCGGGACCTTAATGGGTACCCCTTGAGGGGAATCCAAATTACAAGTGGTTCGTAGAGAACCAGATTAGAAGGAGAAGTACTCATGTCAGAAGGAACAGTAAAGTGGTTTAACGACGCGAAAGGTTTTGGTTTCATCGCCCAGGATGGCGCTCAGGATGTATTTGTACATCACTCAGCAATTCAGGCAGACGGTTTCAAAACCCTGCAGGAAGGCGGCAGAGTCAAATTCGATGTGGTAGACGGCCCCAAAGGACCGGCTGCAGCCAACGTCGTTGAGCTGTAATTATTTGCAGCACGTTTTTCTAGCACGTTAAAAGGGCTGCCGGAATCAAATCCGGCAGCCCTTTTTTTATTTTCACACATCACTCACTGCTTTTAGATGCCTGAACTCAATCTAACGGCGGTCCGGAAATATCCTGGCCCAGGTTCACGGCCTGGCCCGTATCCGGATCAATCCCGCTTATCATTCACCTCACTGATATAGCGGTTCACATCGAACTTCCTGCGGCAGCCGTTGGCATTCATGTAACGGATCTTGCCAAAAATCGCCCGCTCCGGCCAGGCCCGGTCATGCACCCCGCCAATGGACCAGGCGATGCCGGTATAGCCGTTTGGGTCTCGACCGTCGAGTGAATAACGGTCGTTGAGCAGGACAGCATAGTCAAGTGCCTGCTCCGGTTCACTGGTCCACTCCAGTATCTTCTTGGCCCAATACATGCGCAGGTAGCCATGCAGCTTGCCGGATTGCACCAGGTCTTGCTGACACGCATTCCAGAGCGGTTCATGGGTGGCACCCGCTTCCAGCTCAGCCAGCGTATAACAATACGTGCGTTTATCTGCCCGGTGTTCATTGAGGCTCTTCTGCGCCCAGGCTGGAAAGCCGTTGAAGCGATCGTAGTCTTTTTCATAGTAGCAGAAGTTATCCGCCAGCTCCCGCCTGACAACCAGCTCTTCGATAAAGGCCGCCTGCTGTTCAGCCGCCCAGTTCGAGCCGCGTGCCATCAGCGCCACCCGCTGGGCTGAGAGCTGGCCGAAATGCAGATACGGGGAGAGCCCGGACTGTCCGTCAAGACAGGGGTTATTGCGCTGCTCATCATAGCTCCCCAGGCGCCGCTCTATAAACGCAGCGGCCGCTTCCTGGGCCGCCTCCTCGCCGGGACTGAGCCAGGATACCTCACTGACCGATTTATCTGAAACCGTCTCGAGCAAGTGTTTGCAATCGATCTCGGCAGGTATGCTTGGGCAAGGATACGGATGCTTTTGCAGCGCTGGAAAGTCGCTCAGATACTCCTCGAGCAGCCGGGTTATCTTTGGACGGATGGTATAGGCCGCATATTCTTTCTTTTCTGATGTGACCCAGACGGGAATAATGTTGTGGGCATCAACCTCGTAAAGCGGAATGTTGATTTTCTCAACCAGCTGCCGCTGCCACCGCCGCTTTATTTTGAGTGGGTCGAAATCGTAGACCAGACTGCGTGCATCCTGCTCTTTGACAAAGGCGGCAAGCCGCTCGACCGGATCACCTTCGAGCATCAAGAAAGCTATTCGATGCGCATGTAAACGCTCCTGCAGCTGCTTGAGCGGCCTGAGCATAAACCCATAGTGCCGCAGGTTGGCGCCCGGATAGTCAGGAACCAGACAAAAAACCACCATAAGAGCTCTGCCATGCACCAAGGCCTCCTGTTGAGCCCAGAGCAGTGCCCAGTTGTCGTCGACCCGCTGGTCCCGCGACATCCAGTAGATCACCGGGCCCTGGCCGCCAACCCCTGGCGCTATCAGCCGCCCCCGACGGTTAATTTCGATGTTTCTCTTTTCCATTGAGATATGTTCGTTGCAATGATTGGCTGAATATTTCATGGAAAAACAGAAAATATTCAGGTTTGTTCAGCCAGCCGGAAAAAGAAACGGCCGACTCCCCGCCCTGGAAACCCGACCGTTGCATTGAGAAAAAAAATGATAGAGCGGCCTGTCAGTGCCCCCGGCTGCCGAAAACGAGTTTGCCGCCCATATGCCCGGCCAGTCCGGCGGCGGCCACCGAGACCAAGCCGATCCCCAGATAGGTCCAGCGACCCGCCGACATGGCCACTTCCGGATCGATCAGACGCCAGACCACCATGGCTATAAGCGTAACAAGGACTACGATCGAAGCGCCGATCTTAACGCCGAATATTTTCGTTTTTGCGCCCCTGTAGCGGTTCTGCCACTCGACATAGCCGGTGTAAATAACCGCCGGCATGGTCAGCAGCACAAATACCAGGCTGTAGAAAGCAGCCTTTTCAAGGTCGCTGAACCCAAGCACCAGCGCCAGAGCCAGGAAAACGATGGCCAGCGGTATCACCCCGTTAGGCGTATGCACCGTTATCGGATGCAGGTGCAGGTTCATTATCAGGGCGGTTATACCACTCGGCTGTGCTGCGGCCGGCTGGCTGCCTACTGCTGCTGTTTCAGGCGCCGGTCCGGCTGCAGCACCTGGTGAGGCGGCAGCTTCCGGTTGAGCCTTGTCCTGCGCCTCACCTTCAGGCTGCAGAGCGGCTTCAGTTACCGTTTCCTCCGCCTTTTCGATAATCTCCTTGAAATATTCGGGACCGGCGCCACAGACCGGACAGACCTCAGGGGGTTGATCTCCCTCATGAATATAGCCACATATGGTACATTCCCATTTTTTCATGCGCTCGCTCCCAGAAAATTTTTTATTTTGTTGTAAACCACTGACGTGTATATGTCAATTATCGTATGATTTAACGGCAATGCACCTGACAGATTTCAGTAATCCTCTTCCTGGTCGATCTGATCGATCCTGGCCTGGGCCTCCTCCCAGCACCCCAGCCAGCGATCGAGCCGGCGCTTGCAATCATTATAATTCCGGCTGACCTTACCCCAGGCTGCCTGGTTCTGGTAGAGCTGCGGGTCGGCCAGTTCAGCCTCGAGTTCGTCCTTGGCCGATTCCAGTTCTTCGACTTTGCGTTCCGCTTCGGCCAGCTTCTTCAGCCAGGGTCCGGCAATCTGCTGACGTTTCTGCCGCCTCTGCGCCTCCCGGCGGCGCTTATCTTTTTTGCTGTCCTGCGAAGTGGCTGAATTTGACCGATCGCCATTGCCGACACCTTGCTCACTGACGCTTGCCTCGCCCGAGTCCTGCTGACGCTCGACATATTCGGACACGGTCCCCTCAAACAATAGCGCCTGGCCATCTTTGATCTGCAGCACCTTGGTGACGAAACAATCCAGAAAATAGCGGTTGTGCGAGACCACGACGATGGTGCCGTCGTACTGGCGCATGGCCTCCTGCAACACCTCCTGGGAGTGCATGTCGAGGTGGTTGGTTGGTTCATCGAGCAGCATTAAGTTGGCCGGTGTGGCGATCATTCGCGCCAGAGCCAGTCTGCTCTTCTCCCCGCCCGAGAGTACCGAGACCTTTTTGTCCACGTCTTCGCCCCGGAACAAAAAGGCGCCGAGCAGAGATCTCATCCGGGTGATGGTCATATCTTTTGCTGCATGCGAGAGGCTTTCCAGAACAGTGTACTCGGGTGCCAGTTCCTGGGCCTGATGCTGACCGAAATAGGTCATCTGAACCCCGCTGCCAAGCCGGCACGAACCGCTGTCAGGCTCGAGCTGCGCCGCCAGGATCTTGAGCAGCGTCGATTTTCCGGCCCCGTTCACGCCGACCACGGCAACCTTGTCGCCCCGCTGCAGGTCCAGGTCGATGGAACTGAATACCTGTTTGCGCTGGTAGGCTTTGCTGAGATTTTCAACCATCAGCACGTCACGGCCGGAGTGGGGCGCCGGCGGAAAGGAGAATCTGATGCTGTGCTCATCTTCGGCAAGCTCAACGAGGTCCATCTTGTCCATCTGTTTGAGTTTGCTCTGAACCTGACGCGCCTTGGTCGATTTGGCCCGAAATCGCTCAACGAAGCGCATGGTCTGGCGGATCTGGGCCTGCTGGTTGTCGTACGAAGCCTTCTCTATCCGGCGCCGTTCTTCCTTATCCTTTTTATACTGGGAATAGTTGCCCTTATAGGAAGTCAAGCGGCCCAGGCTGAGTTCCCAGGTCTGGGAAGTGGTGCGGTCGAGGAAGGTGCGATCATGCGAGATAATCACCATCGCACCGTCATAACTCTGCAGAAACGACTCCAGCCAGGTTAAAGAGTCGAGATCAAGGTGATTGGTCGGCTCATCGAGCAGCAGCAGCGAAGGGGCCGCCAGCAGCATCTTGGCCAGCAGCAGACGCATAACCCAGCCACCGGAAAACGTGGAGACCTCGGCCTGCAGGTCCTCCTCACTGAAGCCGAGGCCGAACAGGACTTTTTCGACCCGTGCCCGGATCGTGTAGATATCACTGGTCTCCAGGCGCTGCTGAACCTCTCCCTGGCGCCTCAGGAGATCGTCAAAATCAGCGCTGGCGGCTGGCGTTCTGGCCAGCAGGTCATTGAGCCGGCCAGCCTCTTTCTGCAGTGCAAGCAGATCGCCAAAGGACTGCTCGGCCTCATCGTAGAGGGACCTCACCGAGTTCATCAGGGCAGGTTCCTGGGGCAGATAGGCAACAGAAAAATGTTTGGATTTGTTCAGTACCCCGTCATCGACGGCGATCTGGGCCGCCATGATTTTCATCAGCGTGGATTTTCCGGTCCCGTTCACCCCGACCAGGCCAATGCGGTCACTGGGATGGACGACGGCCGAAAGATCCTTGAACAGATGTTTCTCGCCGTAACGGATATCGAGATGATTAATGGACAGCATAATAGAAGGTATTTCGTTTCAGGAAGCGCTCTGTCTGCACCTCGAGCGCGGCTCCACGGCTCAGGTTCTTCAGCCGTTTCAGGTTGGTTTTGTTGACCCCGGCAAGGGCGGAATAATCGCGCTCCGAGACGCCCAGATTCAGCGTTTTGCCGGAGCCGGCAAGCTTCAGCAGACGACCGATACGCAGGTGCCAGCTTCTTGTCAGAACGAGCTCTCCGAAGGCCGGGTGATAGGGGCCAGCGAGCACTTGCCTGGCCAGTTCGGTGGAATCCTGCAACCCCATCCGGATCACATCGATGCCCTGCCCCAGGAGCCGCTCGCGCGCGCGGCCGGTGAGCACCACGGCCCGGGCCAGACTCAGCGGACGCCAGGGCGAGTTGCGATAAAGCTTTGCCAGTTCGGTATTCTCCAGCACCAGCGCAGGATAGAGCCTGACAAAATCAGGCGCCAGCGCGGCGACCGCGTCCACGCCATCCAGAAACGATCTGGTGGTCTCGCCGGGCAGACCTACCATCAACTGGAGTCCGATCTCCAGGCCATGTCCCCTGAGCAGGCTCAGCGCCCGAGCAGTATCGGCGACCGTATGCCCCCGTTTGGCCCGGTCGAGCACGTGATCATTCATCGACTGGGCACCGATCTCCACGGTGGTAACCCCGTTTGCGATGAGAAAGCCGCAGATCTCATCGCTTAGACAGTCGGGCCTGGTGGACAGCCGTATCGAATCGACCCGGCCACGGCTGATAAACGGGGCGACCCCCTGGAGCAGCTTGTACTGCAGGGGTTCATCGAGACAGGTGAATGAGCCGCCGAAGAAAGCGACCTGAACGCTTGTGCGCGACCTCGCTCTGCTCAGCCACTGCTCGATGGTATCTCCGAGTTCATGGGTCGGATCGGCATCATTGGCACCGATTTGAGCAGTGCCGGCGATCGAATGCTGGTTGCAGAACAGGCAGCGGTGTGGACACCCCTGATGCTGAATGAAAAACGGTATGATCAGCCCCATCAGAACCCGGTGTCCTCTCCTTTCAGCAAGGGCTCCAGGGCCGCCTGGGCGGCCCGCTGTTCCGCTTCCTTTTTAGATCCGCCGGCACCGCTGCCCAGTACTTTTTCTCTGAATATGACAGATATACTGAACTGCCTGCGATGGGCCGGACCATCCTCGCCGTCGAGCCGGTAGACAGGCGCCTCGTTGAAGCGCTCCTGCAGATGCTCCTGCAGCCGGCTTTTCGCATCCACCAGCAGCAGATCCTGTTTTTTTTGCTCGATTGCATCCTCGAAGAGCCGCTGAACCAGGCTATCGACCGTCTGGTAGTCGCTGTCTTTGAAAATCGCTCCGATAACCGCCTCAAAAGCACAGGATAGAATCGAGGACTTGTTGCGGCCGTTGGAGCTGTCCTCTCCCTTGCCAAGAAAAAGATAGCTGCCCAGCTCAATAGATCGGGCCATGTCTGCCAGGTGGGTCTCGTTAACCAGCGAGGCCCGGAACCTGGTCAATTCTCCTTCTCTCATCTTGGGATAGCGCAGACTCAGCGCGTGACCGATCACCAGATCGAGTACCGCATCGCCGATAAATTCGAGAACCTGATTGTCATTACCTCCCTGGCCCTGCTCAAAGGCATAGGAGGAGTGGACCATCGCGGCCTGCAGCAGTCTCAGGTCGGTAAAACGATAGCCAATCAGGCTCTCGAATTCGGCCAGCATCTCCTTGTGACGCCCTGCCAGACTGTCCATGAACGACTCCATCAAATACATTTCCCCTTGTCAAACGGTCCATCTATGGTATAAAGAACGGTCTTGAATACGAACCATCGGCGGCGTAGCCAAGTGGCTAAGGCAGTGGTCTGCAAAACCATTATTCAGCGGTTCGAATCCGCTCGCCGCCTCCAGTGCCAGGGGATTACGGATCAACTCCGTAATCCCTTTTTCTTTTCATATGCCCTTTCCCTGCAGTGGTGTTTGCAAATAGTGTCGAGGAGCTCTGCTTCTGTCTTACTCCCCGATCCAGGCCCTGTTAGACTGAAAGCGCCAGCAATGGTCCACTGGTTTTGCCATCAGCTCATCATTATGTGCCCCTGTAGTTACCGTAATTTTAAGGTGTGGTCAATCGTATTGGGGAATTGAGAAACAGGATAGACCGATGATTCTCTGGCTGGAATCTGATACAGCAGAACGGAGTGAACTACTACTTGTAGTAGTATAACATAAAAAACAATACGACATATTGTATATTTTCTTTGATAAAACCTTGACTTTGTCCTCCCTCAACGATATAAGATGCCAACAGCCTAACGTATGGATAAACCTGGTACCTGCCGTTTCATTGAGCAGTTGTCTTAAATCCAGACACGGAGGTAGTGATTATGGCAAGACTTGTTCTCATGCTTGCACTCTTCATCTTCGGTGGCTGGTTGTGCTTGAATCTCGGTAATTTTATCGGAGATTACCAGGATGACTCTCAACAGTATTACAGCACCATCGAGATGATCAACAACCTCGAGGCTCCAGCAGCAGGCGGCAAGTAGTCGATTTTCATCTCCACCTGTTGAGCTGTCCTCCCGTTGCTTTCCCGCC
>CAWGPM010000015.1:0-303964 GCA_963824415.1 uncultured delta proteobacterium | reverse complement strand
GAACCCTGAACTATTCAGGCTGATGTAAGAAATTGGTCAGGAGCTGCTGATACAGTTCAGTCATCGAAAGCGGATTTGCCGGTCATGGGGGACGGGGAGATCATGAGACGATTTCGACATGGCCAAACCAAAAACAAAGGCTCGCTTTACTCTTCCTGATCTAACATTTCCTTGTCGTGAACAGCACGGCTTCTCCTTGATCGAAGTGGTGGTCGCCATGAGCATATTCGCCATCGGCATCCTGGCGACCATGCAGATGGGTCTGCTCGCCCAGCGCAATATCACCTCCGGCAATATCGTCACCTCGGCCGTATTGCTGGCCCAGACTGAGCTTGAAAAAATCAAAAATCACGGTTCCCTGATCGACCTTGGGGATGCATTCGATTCAGCAAAGTCCGCGCACGGTCCGTTTCGCATCTCCTACACATTCCACGATCCGCTCAGCCAGGAAATGGATGCGCCTGCGCAGGCAAATTGCGAAACCGGTGCCTGGGACGGCAGCGGCAGTTGTATGGCTGTGGTCACCGTGAGTTGGCGGCGCGGGGGTGGAGGGCGTGGCGGCAAGGGGCAGGTACAGCTCACAAGCCTGACTCATGGGAGGGGGTGAAGATGTTTTGTGAAATGAGCAAAGAACAGAGATGGATTCACCCTGGTGGAACTGCTCGTTGCCCTGACAATTATCGGGATTGTAACGGCCTCGATTACGCAGATGTTTACCCGGATGTCGTTTGGCTACACCACCCAGACCAGCCATGCCGACCTGCAGCAGTCAGTCAGGGCGGTTCTCGACCTGATGACCCGGGAGATTCGCATGGCCGGCTTTACTTCCCATAATGTCGAAGGGTTCGGCATCAGCCGCGCCGAGGAGGACCTGGTTGCGTTCACCGTGGATTGGGACGACGACGGTTTCGTTACTCCGAGCCACAGCGATGACCCGTCGATCTTTTTCGAGAGTGATTCCATCACCTACACCCTGAATGGTGAAGATAAGAGTCTTCGGCGCATCACCGCAGAAGACAGCGCATCTGAATCGTCCCAGTCGCTGCTCGGCGGGGCCGGCGACTGGATGCAGGTTGCTGAGCTCAGTTTTGCCTATTTCGATGAGCAGGAGCGGGAGACGGATGCTCTTGTCCGACATCAGAAGCGTTGGCGTAACAATTACTGCGGAGACGCCGGCGGGACGAAAGGGGATGATCAGAAAAACCTACCGCACCAGAATCAGGTGCAGGAACCTGGGCTTGTGAGGGGGTGCCAATGGAATTGAATGTGAAGACGTGCCGCAGAGGCGGTATCAGGCTGAAGAAACGGGACGAGGGAGGCTTTGTGCTGGTGCTGGCCCTGATGGTGATGATGATCCTGACCCTGCTGGGAACGCTTGTCGCTGCAGATCGCCAACACCGAATTGATGACAGCGGGAAACACGGAAGCCTCCCTCGCCTCTTTTTATTTTCTCGAGGGCGTCGCTGCCGCAGGTGTTAGCAGCCTCGAGAACCAGAACGTCGGCGGTGATGATTGCCGCGATTCCGAGCCGTCCCAGTGCCTTGTGAAAGCGCTTTATGAAGTGGAGGACTCGGACCTTGACTGGCTCGACGCCGCCTATTTGGATGATACGTCGAGGCCGGTCTTCGATCTCACGGTGCTCGATTCAGCGGCAGCTGAAAATGACTCGGTAGTGCCGCGTATTCGCGGATTTCCCGAAAACTGGATCGGCAGCAATCAGCGGGTCTCCAGGCTGCCTGAAGCATCTGCGATCCGGGCCCTCGGGCGGCCTGGAGCCGCCTGGATACCTGGACATGGAGGACGGCGGTGATGACCTGATCCGTTTTGCGGTGCAGGACTATGGCCGGGTCGGCGCCTATTCGATCGGCTCGGATGATCCGGTGGTGCGCAATTACAAGATTTACGGTCTCTATCATGTCGGCGGTAAAACGGGTTACCCGGGCACATCCGCGGTCGAGCTGGGCTACCGCATGGAATTGGTGCCAATGGAGATTCTCTAAATCATTTGGAAGAGGATGGTAGGTGATGAATAAATGATAAGAAAATACAACAAGACGAACAGATTCCAATAACCGGGGATTTCTATGGCGGACAAGTGCGCACGCGATGCTCTCCAGGTTGGCTATTGTTCCAGTGGCAGCTTTGCTGATCTGTTTAACCGCAGAGCAGACCTTCGCCCTGGTTGATGAAGGCGACGGCCTGGACTGTGCGTCCAGGCTCAGGACCTCGGCCTCGATCGTTTTTGACAGCCAGCAGATCCCGACGGGCGGGATCATGTACCAGAGTGTCTACCGGGAAGAGAATTGGGCCGGAGATCTGGTCGCCGCCTGCGTAGACGGCCGTGGCGAGAAAACGACCTGCTTGTGCAAGGATATTTCAGGTGCTGCTGTTGTCTGCTCCGATCCGCTGGTCCCGGAAAGCCCTGAAATCAGGTGGTCGGCGGATCATCTGGCAGCGGCGGTGGATGCGTTCATCGGCAGCGACCCGGCGGACGGCTGGTGGAACCGCCGCCGCGTGCTGACTTACAGCAGCGCTGCCCGCTCAGGTGTTGCCTTTACCTACGAAAATCTCGATAACGGGCAGCGCGCCTGGCTGCGTTACGACCCGGACCTGGTTCGCTATATCCGGGGGGACCGCAGCCTCGAACCGGAACGATTCAGACCGCGTTCTTCCTATTACGGCGATTTTATCAATTCCATCCCGGTCAGCTACAGCTCGATTCTGCTCGCCGGCGCCAACGACGGCATGCTGCATGTGTTCGACGAGCAGACCGGCCACGAGTATTTTTCCTACCTGCCTGAGCTGGTTCTTAAAACCTGGGCGACAGACAGCGAAACCACCGGCAGCTGGCGGGAGAATCTGGCGCTTTTCAGCGATGACGATTACCAGACCAAGCACCGCTACTTTGTCGATGGCAACATTTCGGTACGCTACCTGGAAGACAACGCCACCACGCTGGCGGTCGGTTCTCTGGGCCGGGGCGGCAGGGGCATCTACGCGCTCGAATTTGTTCGGCCTCAGGGAGATGGCCGATATCGAGGCCGAGGCCGAACAGATCGTCATGTGGGAGTATCCCGATCCAATTCGCGACGGGCTGCAGGAGGTTGATGGGCGCCTGGCGCCGATCGATGTACAGCATCGACGAATCGGCGGACACCTATAGCGACTCGGTCACCGCACTCTCGCATGACCCCTACCTGGGCAAGGTATACGGCAGCCCCCAGGTGGTCAAGCTGCCGTATCCCGAGATGCCCGGCTACAAGTGGGCGGTGGTGTTCGGCAACGGCTACGGCAGCTACAACCAGACGCCGGTCCTCTATATTCTCGATGCTCTTGACGGCCGCGTGCTCAAACGGATTTTTACGACCAAGCCGGAGGAGTCCTGCGCAGCCGGATATGGCTGGAAACTGCAATGCGGAGCTGGGCTGCAACGGCCTGTCAACGCCGGTGCTGGTCGACGTGGACGAGGACGGCATCATCGATTGCGCCTACGGGGGCGACCTGCTGGGCAATCTGTGGAAATTCGATTTCACGGGCGGCGAAATATTCGGCTTCGACGGCTGGATGGCGGCTTTTTATGATCAGAGCGACGCTGATCTGAACGGCACACCTGCTCCCCGGCCGCTGATCTCGGTGCGGGACAAGCTGGGCAACCCGCAGCCGATCATGACCAGACCCACGGTGACCAGACCCTGCACCACTGCAGGAACGGGCCTTATGGTGCTGTTCGGCACCGGCTGGACCGATGCTGAGCAGGCAAATGAGGGCAACACCCAGTCGATTTACGGTATCTGGGACTGGCAGGAGGTCTGGAAAAACAATTTCGATTTCGGCATCGACCCGGCCGCCTCTTACTATGGTGAGATAGCCGCAACGGGAGGCGGTTCCGCTTCGGTTGCCGTATGCTCCAGCGCGGCCCGCAGCGACTGCGAACGATCCTGTGAAATCGGCTGTGCTGCCGGGTCGACCGACTGCGAGAACATCTGTGCTGAGAGTCCTGCCGACGAGCCTGAGCGCCAGGAATGCATTTCAGCCTGCGCGGCAGAAAGCGATCTGTGCGTGTCCGGCTGCACGGAGCAATGCTTTATGGCAGCGCAAACCGGCTTTGACACGATAACCTGCCAGTCTGAAACCACAGCAGTATATGAGCAATGCCTTGCTGATGCCGAGGACCTCGAACAGCAGAGCCGGTGTGAAACCGATTATGCGGCCGACAGCGGGCTGTGCGCCTCATACTGGGACTCCTATCTCGGCTGCAGCACGACCCGGACGCTGAGCAACCTGGCCCAGATCATGTCCTCCGAACAGGCCGCTTCGATCTCGCTGCTGGAACAGACGCAGCTTTCCCTGGTCGGGCTGGATTATTACTCCGAGGAGGAGGCGATGGCGGCAGGCGGGCAGGTCCGGCCAGGCGATATCAAGGCAAGCGATGAGGACCCGCTCCAGATCGATGGCTATGATGGTGTGGTCAGAACGATATCTGATCAGCCGATCAACTGGTTTAATCCGGAGGATCGAAGCGACGTTTTACAAGAATCCACGCATGTCGGCTGGTTCTTCGATCTGCCGCTGGGAGGCGAACATCTGGCCACCGATCCGGCTGTTTACGACGGCATGCTTTACTATGGCACCCAGCTGCCATCTACTGAATCCTGCAGCGCCGGGGACGCCGTGGTGATGGCCCAGCAGTCCTGTTCCGGCGGGCGGGCGGAGGCCATCGTTTTTGACATCAACCGCGACAATGCCTTAAGCAGCCGGGACTCGGTCGCATTGTACGATCTTGGCGGGTTGACGCCGGTTTCAGGCCTCGTGCAGCGCAACATGCAGGCCTCGCCGACCATTATCGCAGCGCTGGGGCGGGATCTGGTCTACCTGCCCGGGCATGTCGCCCCGGCAGCGGCTGAATCCTCTGATATCCTTATCAGCTCGATCTGGTTGGCTCCTGAGGTGGAAAAGATGGTGACCCGTGGCAAGAATCTTGGCCTCTACTTCTGGCGGGAGTTGTTTTGAAATTCAGTCTGAAAAACAACCGGGGGGTTACCCTCTGCGAGCTCATGATCGTGCTGGCCATCGTCTCGATCATCGCGACCTTCGGCACCGTTTCGCTGCTCGGCATGAAACAGCGGATGAAGCTTGCCGGATTTGCCAATACCATCAAGGCTGATCTGAACCGGGGTAAAATCATCGCAGCCCGGCAGAAGAGCTACGTGGTGCTGCAGATCAGCGACGGCTATTATGAACTCTTTGTCGACGACGGGGCCGGCGAGGCGGCGCCGGGAGACTGGCTGCTCCAGGGGGATGAAGTGAGGCTGGCGCGACGGGAGATCGACCAGTCGCTGAGCCTGGTTTCGAATTTTCCCGGCGATCATCTGCGTCTGCGCAGCAGCGGGCGCATCAGGCCTGGCCGCTTTACGATCAGCGGGGCAGGGGACAGGCAGATGGCGGTGGTGGTCAATGCGGTGGGCCGGATCAGGCTGGAGGGGCCGACCAGGGGCTAGCCAGGGAATTTCACAAGTCGATACGACCTCCTATCCCGCGTCGCTTTTGGGAAAGGCATATTTGATATATAGCCTTCCCCAAGTCTCCTCGGCTAGCAGGCCGTCTCAACTCGAGAAATGTCCTGGCATTGCTCCAAGTAAAACCTCAATTTACACTACTTCAAAGCCGATTTTGCTGATCGCCTCTTCGATCACCGTTTTATCGACCTCACCGTCATAGTGTGCTTGTCCCTGGTCGAGGTCGACCCGCACGTTGGTTATCCCATCAATCGCTTCCAGCGCCTTGGTGGTCGAGGCCACGCAATGCTGGCAGCTCATGCCCTTAATTTTCACGCTTGCCATTGTTTTCACCCCGTTATTTCTTACTGTTTTAAGTCCAGGCTGGATCGTGCCACATCGTGATATACACTCTCAAACTGGTAATGATTCGATCCGGCCCGGTCAAGGATCAGGAACGTGAAACATGGCACTGGTTACAAAGACATATGCGGTAGGCGGCATGCACTGCGCCGCCTGCTCGAGCAGGATCGAACGGGTGGTCTCGGGCCTGGACGGGGTCGAAGCGGCCTCGGTCAACCTGGCCACCGAGAAAATGGTCAGTACCTACGACCCGGAGCTCTTGCCGGAAAAGGCGTTGATCGACCGGGTTGCCGAGCTTGGCTTCAGCCTCTCGCCGGATCGAAGCGCGGAGAAAACGGTGACGCTGGCGATTGGGGGCATGCACTGCGCCTCCTGCTCCTCGCGCATAGAAAAAGTCCTGAACGGCAAAGAGGGGATCGTCTCGGCCGCGGTCAATCTTGCCAGTGAGCAGGCACGCGTGGCCTATGATCCGGACCTGATCAATGTCCGGCAGATGCGCGAGGCGATTGTGGAACTCGGTTTTACAGCCGAACGCTCCAGTGACGGCGTCGATGATTTCACCAGAAAACGGTCTGGAGTCAGAAGCTACCCTGAAGGCGATGAAGCGCCGGCTCGCGGTGCTGCTGTCGCTGGCCACGGTTTTGTTTTATATCTCCATGGGTGAGATGATCGGCCTGCCCCTGCCCCCGCTGCTTGATCCAGGCCGTCATCCACTTGCCTTTGCACTGGCCCAGTTCTGCCTGGTTGTGCCGATCATCCTGCTGGGCCGCTCGTTCTACCTGGTCGGCATTCCGGCGCTGCTGAGAAAATCCCCGAACATGGATTCATTGATCGCGGTGGGCACCGGCGCGGCCTTTATCTACTCGACCTGGGGACTGATCGAGATCGGCCTGGGCATCGATGTGCAGATGCGGGTCATGGATCTCTACTTCGAGTCGGCGGGGGTGCTGATCGCGCTGGTCTACCTGGGTAAATATCTCGAAGCGCGCTCGAAGTTTCACACCTCCGATGCGATCGCCCAGCTGATGC
Organism: uncultured delta proteobacterium; assembly: GCA_963824415.1. Taxonomy (GTDB): domain Bacteria; phylum Desulfobacterota; class Desulfobulbia; order Desulfobulbales; family Desulfocapsaceae; genus JABDQA01. Next base: position 297,077 of record CAWGPM010000015.1, on the reverse strand, counting down.
AGCTCACCCCGGACACCGCCACCCTGATCGAGGGCGATTCCCAGAGATCCGTTGCCACCGATGAAATCGAGGCGGGCGATATCCTGCTGATCAGGCCCGGCGAGCGCATCCCGGTCGACGGCACGATCGTGCGGGGCAGTTCGACGCTGGATGAGTCGATGCTCACCGGCGAGAGCCTGCCGGTGGAGAAAAATATAGAAGACAGCGTCTTCGGCGGCACGCTCAATCAGACCGGGGTGCTGCGCGTCGAAGCCAGACAGACCGGCAGCAATACGGTGCTGGCTCGGATCATCCGAATGGTCGGCGAGGCCCAGGGCAGCAAGGCGCCGATCGGCTCGCTGGCCGATCGGATCAGCCTCTACTTCGTGCCGATCGTGATGAGCATCGCGCTCATCACCGGCCTGGGCTGGTATTTCATCGGCGGGGTCGAGTTCTCCATGGCGCTGCGGTTTTTTATCGCGGTGCTGGTAATTGCCTGTCCCTGCGCGATGGGTCTGGCCACGCCGACCTCGATCATGGTCGGCACCGGCCGGGGAGCGCAGCTTGGCGTGCTGGTCAAGAACGCGGCCGCGCTGCAGACCGCCGAGAAGGTGCAGACCGTGGTGTTTGACAAAACCGGGACATTGACCCGGGGCAGGCCCGAGGTGAGTGAATTTATCTGCCACGATGACCAGCTTGAACGAAGAGCAGGTGCTGCGCCTGGCGGCTTCGCTCGAACAGTCGTCCGAACACCCGCTGGCCGCGGCCCTGGTCAATTATGCCCGGCAGCGGGGCGTAAGCCTGCAGCAGCCCGAGTCTTTCGAACTGCTCGAAGGCGCCGGGATCAAAGGGGTGGTCGAAGGCTATGAGCTGCTGATCGGCAACGAGCGGATCTGCTCGACGCATGGGGTAGATGTGCCCGAAAGTGTCACCAGGGACCACAGTTTTGCCCAGAGCGGTATGACGGTGCTCTATGCGGCGGTTAACGGCATATTTTCTGCGCTGATCGTGATCGGCGATCAATTAAAAGATGAGGTGGGGGAGCAGATCGCGCTGCTCAAGTCCATGGGGCTCAAGCTGGTGATGCTGACCGGTGATCATCCTGACACTGCCGCAGCAATCGCACAGCAGGCTGGAATAAGCGAAGTAATTGCCCGGGTGCTCCCCGATCAGAAGCGCAGCAAAATCGAAGATCTGCAAAACGGCGGCACCGTCGTTGCGATGGTGGGCGACGGTATAAACGACGCACCGGCCCTGGCCCAGGCCGATGTCGGCATTGCCATGGGTTCGGGCACCGACATCGCCATGGAGTCGGGCGATATCGTGCTGATGAAGGGCAATCTCGAAGGGGTGGTGACCGCCCTGAAACTGTCGCGGGCGGTGATGAAAAACATCCGCCAGAACCTGTTCTGGGCCTTTGGCTACAACGTGATCGGCATCCCGGTGGCGGCCGGGCTGCTGTATATCTTCGGCGGGCCGACGCTGAACCCGATGCTGGCCGGGGCAGCCATGGCGCTGAGCTCGGTTTCGGTGGTCAGCAACGCCCTGCGCCTGCGATTTTTTAATGGGTGATCTGCGCATGGTTTCGTCGCTTTTGTCTTGACATTTCCTACTGCTTCACTATATATAAGCCTTCGTAAATGAACAGCCATTCAGGTCTTTTGTCTGTCATTTTCAGCAATTTGTTATGTAAGTTGCCGTTTCAATTTTGAAACGGCGCATTTATTCCAATACATCAAAAAAAGAGGAATCCTATGTCGAAACTTGTAGCACCTCATGGTGGAAAAGGTCTGGTCTGCGCCCTGCTCGAAGGCGCCGAGAAAGAAGCGGAACTGAAAAAAGCCGCAGGACTCAAGCAGATTGAAATCTCCGCCCGCGCCAAAGGCGACCTGATCATGATGGGCATCGGCGGGTTCAGCCCCCTGACCGGCTTCATGACCAAAGCTGACTGGAAAGGCGTTTGCGAAAATTTCCAGATGGCCGACGGCACCTTCTGGCCGGTTCCGATCACCCTCGACGTATCCGCAGCCGACGCCGCCGACATCTCAGAAGGCGACGAGATCGCGCTGGTCAGAAACGGTGTGACCTTTGCGACCATGAAGGTTGAAGAAAAATACGAGATGACCGAAGCCGACAAGAAATGGGAATGTGAAAAAGTTTTCATGGGCGAAGGCGAAGAGTCTGTGGGCGGCAATTTCTGGAAGATCGGCCCTGAAGATCATCCGGGCGTCATCATGGTCATGGCTCAAAAAGAGTTCAACCTGGCCGGTCCGGTTAAGGTGCTGTCCGAAGGCGAGTATCCGGCCGAGTATCCTGGCGTCTACCTGAAGCCTGCCGAGACCCGTGCCCTGTTCGACGAACGCGGCTGGGCCAACGTTGCCGCCCTGCAGCTGCGTAACCCGATGCACCGCTCCCATGAGTTCCTGGCCAAGATTGCGGTAGAGGTTTGCGACGGCGTTCTGATTCACTCGCTGATCGGTAACCTGAAGCCCGGCGACATCCCGGCCAAGGTTCGCATCAAGGCCATCGACATTCTGATCGACAAGTATTTCGTCAAAGAGAACGTCTACTCCGCCGGTTATCCGCTGGATATGCGTTATGCCGGTCCGCGTGAAGGACTGCTGCACGCCACTTTCCGCCAGAACTACGGGGTAAACTATATGCTGATCGGCCGCGACCACGCCGGCGTCGGTGACTTCTACGGCCTGTTCGAGGCCCAGACAATCTTTGACCGCATCCCGGTAACCGGCGATGACGCCAAAGACCTGCTCTGCAAGCCGATGAAGATCGACTGGACCTTCTACTGCCACGAGTGCGACGGCATGGCTTCCCTGCGCACCTGCCCGCACGGCAAAGACTCCCGCGTGATCCTGTCCGGCACCAAGCTGCGCAAGGCGCTGTCCGAAGGCGCCGAGATCGTTGACCACTTCGGTCGCGACGAAGTTCTCGTTCACCTCCGTGAATACTACGAAGGTCTGACCGAGAAGGTTGAGATCAAGATGCAGACCCATGCTGAAGGCTCGAAAATGTAATTAATCGATCTCGAGAGCATTCTAAAGGAGGCAGGGCGTGGCGCCCTGTCTCCTTTTTTTTTGGATTTTACCAGCTCTTGGGAGTACGTGCTTGACAAATATCTCAAATAGAGATATTTTTTGTTCATGCACATAATAACCAGAAAGCGCATCTTGGATTTCAGTAAAGAAAATCCTGCTTGTGCGGTATCACTGGAGTCATGGTATCGAATTGTAAAGCATACAAATATTGGAAATTTCGCCGAACTCAGAAGAATTTTTCCCAGTGCCGACCTGGTTGGGAAATTTACGGTGTTCAATATTGGTGGTAATAAAGCACGACTCATCACGGCAATTCACTACAACACGCAGAAGGTGTATATTCGTAAAATCCTAACGCATGCAGAATATAATAAGAACAGGTGGAAGGAGGGGTGATAAATGAATACTTCTTATGAATATATTGCCAATGTATGGCCGTCTATCAAATCAACCCTCGCGGTTCCGCACACTGAAGAAGAATACGAAAATCAGGTCTTATTGCTGGATAACCTGTTGGATGAGGTCGGCGAAGATGAGAATCATCCCTTAGCCTCACTGATAGAGACGATAGGGAGTCTGGTTGAATCTTACGAGGCCAAAAACTTTGAGCTTCCCAGCGGAAATCCGGTCGAGGCATTACGCTATCTGATGCAGGAACACGGGTTAAAGCAGGCGGATCTTCAGGAACTTGGCAGTCAAGGGGTCGTTTCAGAAATATTGCAGGGCAAGAGAAAGCTCAATATCCGGCAGATCAAGGAATTGAGCGCAAGGTTTAATGTGTCCCCACTCGTTTTTATGTAAATCTTTGATGGTATAACGGTGAATTAATGAACGAACTGCAGGTCGGACTTGGCGAGAGAAGTTACCCGATATCCATAGAGGCAGATTGTCTGAAACGGGTTGCCGGTGAGTTGGCCAGAAATTACCCGGCCAGCCGCTACTGCATCATCGCCGATGATACGGTGGCAGGACTCTACGGCGGCGAACTTTTGGCTTCTCTTGAAAAAGAGGGCCTGAAGGCAGATCTGCTCAGTTTTGCCCATGGCGAGGAACACAAAAACCTCGCGACGGTCTCTCAGCTGCTGAGCGAGGCTGCCCGACGCAGGGTGGATCGTAAATCGATGTTCATCGCGCTGGGCGGCGGCGTCAGTGGCGATGTAGCCGGTTTCGTGGCGGCGACCTACATGCGCGGCGTCCCCTTTATCCAGATACCGACCAGCCTGCTGGCCCAGGTGGACTCCTCCGTCGGCGGCAAAACCGGGGTGGACCTGCCGGAAGGCAAAAACCTGGTCGGCGCCTTCTGCCAGCCACTGGCCGTCTATATCGACCCTGAAGTCCTGCGCACCCTGCCGCAAAAGCAATACATCAACGGCATGGCCGAGGTGATCAAGCACGGTATTATTCGGGACGGCGGGTACTTTCAGTTGCTGGCGGATAAACGGCGTCAGGTGATGGAACTCGACCCCCGTACCCTGCAGGAAATGATCTATATCAGCTGCCGGATAAAAGCGAAGGTGGTTGGTGAAGACGAGAAGGAATCAGACATCCGGCGCATTCTCAACTTCGGCCACACTATCGGCCATGCGGTCGAGGCCGCCTCCGAGTTTGGTATCGCCCACGGATTTGCGGTGGCCATCGGCATGGTGGCCGCGGCACGGACTCTCGCAGATGAAAGGCTTGCTGGCAGCGGACAAGGTCGAGACCATTACCGCGCTGCTCAAACAATACAGCCTGCCCACCGAGATACCCGGCGATCTTGACCGCAGGCGGATAAAATCTTACCTTCTGACCGACAAAAAACGGGTTGGCTCCAGAACCTCCTATATCCTGCTGAAAAACATCGGCAGTGTGATCATCACCGATGATGTCAGCGAGCAGGAGATTGACACGGTTCTGGGCTGATTTACACCAGTGAAATAAGACGTTATTAATACGAGAATAACAGGAGCCACTTGCAAAACGTCCTTTTCGCCCAAACTCTGCGTTATGCTCAAAATTTTATCCTCGGAATATTAAGTATATGCCTGCGTTAAAATTTTTCTCATGCCTTGATTTTGGACGAAAACCTCATTTTGCAAAAGGCTCACAGATCAGAAAGAACGCAACGGGACAGACAGATGCCGATTTATGAATACTTCTGCAGCGACTGCAACATCATTTTCAATTTTTACTCAAAAAGAATAGATACCGAAACGCGGCCGGACTGCCCGAAATGCGGCCGGGCCGAACTCGAACGGCAGGTCTCGATGTTCGCCACCATCGGCAAGGCCAGCGAAGACGACGATCAACTGGCCGGTATCGACGAATCGAAGATGGAGCAGGCGCTGGACTCGCTGATGCGCGAGTCGGAGGGCATCAACGAAGACGACCCCAAGCAGATGGCCACCCTGATGCGCAAATTCACCGAGCGCACCGGCATCAATCTCGGCGACAATATGGAAGAGGCGATCAGCCGGATGGAAAAGGGTGAAGACCCGGACCAGATTGAAAAGGAGATGGGCGACCTGCTCGATGGCGACGACTTTTCTTTCGAGGCGATGAAGAAAAAGGCCCTTTCCTCACGCCCCAAACCAATTCACGACGAAACCCTCTACGATCTGCACCCGGAGAATGACGACTAAATAGAAGCCCTAAGTCCTGTCAGGATCAAGTTGCGCGAGTCCTAGAGCTCCAGAGGGGAATAAAGTCCGATTACTTTGCATCCTTCCCTGTCCAAGTGCAGTGACCCTCCTCCCGCTTTGCCCACGGTGCTCACGGAAAGCAGTGCTTCCTGCTCTGTTGCGTAAATCAGGCATGAATCGGTCAAAATGTAAATATCCTGATCTGAAATCTTATACCAGTTTTCCTGATCGCGGGTAATTTCCACCTGGTAATTACCCACCCGATAACCACTCGATCGGTAAACGGCAGCAACCGGGCAAACAATCTCGGTCGAGCTGAACTTCATTTCCCCCGACCTGCCATTCATGGACAATAATACCTGTTCAGACTGGGCTTCCTCGAAGCAGTTTTCGGTGCGAATGAGAATACTTTTCGTATCGATTTTGAAAAAATCATTGTCGATCTTAGAAACGACTTCCTGGTAATCTCTGGCGAAAACAGGCAACGGTACGAGACAAAGCAGCAAAAAGAACAGCCATCCTGATTTCATAAGCGATTGTCTCCTCTGATTGTATAAAAATACGGATCGATTAATGGATCGTTTCAGAGCTGCCGTTGCTGAAGAAGTGTACCATCTTGTGTGACTTTTCTTTGTCCTTGAGGATTTTCTGAACCTCTTTTTCTTTCATACCAAGCGATTTTGCCAATTCGCTGATGTCGTAGACCGGGGTGCCGTCCTGGGTGTAACTGGACGGCTGCAGTTCGGGAAAGCAATGGTCGGTGGCGTGTCCGGACGCCTGCAGCAGGATCGAGACGATTTCCGGGGGGCCATAGAGCAGCAGCCATTCCACTGCCTCTGCCCAGAGTTTCGAATCGACAGTTTTATTCTGCACGACCTTCATTGCGGTGTCAAGGTCCCAGTGTTCTTTAAAGTCCATCGCTGTTTCCTATCATTTTTATCGTGGAATAACAAAATTTTCACTCCACGCGGTTTATAAAAATTTCTGCTACACTATAATAAAGAATCAGATGTTGGCAATATCGGTAAAATGATGCACGCTGGCATGCGCTAAATCATTGGGGAGCTTAAGATTCACAGACGATTGCAGATCAAAGGGAAGGGGTGATGAACAGGTTTGACGGTGGTATCTTTCTTGAAAATATCGAGTGGTTCGATGAGTCGGGCCAGGAACTGGTGCACCGCTTGCCGGAATCGGGTTCCGGCGAAATAAAATTCGGCGCCCAGCTGACAGTTCGCGAAAGCCAGGCGGCGGTACTGTTTTATCAGGGCAAGGCCCGCGATGCCTTCGGCCCCGGCAGATTCACCCTGAAGACGGCCAACCTGCCGATCCTGACCAAGATTCTGTCCTTCCCATGGCGCGGCGACAGTCCGCTGCGGGCCGAAGTGTACATGGTGAATCTCAAGTACTTTACCAATCTCAAGTGGGGGACCAGAAATCCGGTGGCCTTCAGGGATTCAGAGCTTGGCCTGATCAGGCTGCGGGCTCATGGGATTTTCAATATCCAGGTGGTGCAGCCGGTGCTGTTTATCAATTCGCTGGTCGGCACCATGCACAAGATCACCACCGAGGATATATCGACCTATCTGAAGCGGGTAATCGTCTCCCGGCTCAACGATTTCCTGGGCGAGAAGCTCGACACCATTATCGATCTGCCGGGCAAGTTCGATGAATTCTCCGTCGAACTGCAGAAAAAGCTGACCCTTGATTTTGCCTATTTCGGCCTGCGTCTCAGCCATCTCTATATTACTTCCATCACCCCGCCCGAGGAGGTGCAGAAGGCGATCGATGATCAATCCAGAATGAACGCCATCAAGGATATGGAAAAGTTTGTCAGAATGAAAGCGGCCATGGCCATGGAAAAAGCGGCCGAAAATCAGGGCGAGGCGGGGGCCGGCATGGGTATGGGTATGGGGCTGATGATGCCGGCCATGTTCGGCGGCATGGGCGGCGGTTTTGCGGCGGCGGGAGGCGCCCAGCAGCAGGCAGCGGCAGCGCAGGCGGAGTTTACCAGCTGCCCCGACTGTCACAACGAAATTGGTCGCGACGCTCGTTTTTGCCCGTTGTGCGGCCATCAGCTCGTGGTCCTGAGCCAGTGCCGGGAGTGCGGCAAGAATCTCTCGGCCGAGGCCAGGTTCTGCTCCCGCTGCGGCAGTGCTACGCAGGAAAAGGCCAAGGCAATGATCTGCGCCGAGTGCAGCAAAGAGAATATGCCGGGGGCAACCTTCTGCAACCAGTGCGGCAGCCGGCTGCAGGAGTAACTCGATCTTGCGCTGAGATAAATTTAAGCGATGGATCTCAGAATCAGCCACTCCTGTCCGTCCTGCGGCGGGCCGGTCGAAATGAAAGAGGCCGACCGGCTCACCGATTGCCCGTTCTGCGATGTAAAAAACTACATGGTGTCCGGCCCCATGCTGCGCTTCATGCTGCCGGACAGCCTGCCCGGGCATATCGACCAAAGCGAAATCATCTACTTTCCCTATCTTCGCTTCAAAGGAAACATCTATACCTGCGGCGGCCAGAAGGTCGGCTGCAAGGTGCTCGACACCACCCATCAGGGCGTAGAGGCCGACATGCTGCCGCCGTCGCTCGGGCTTCGCCCCCAGGCCATGAAGATTCGCTTGGCAGATGACAGCGATGGCGGCAGATTCATCAGGCAGACCGAGCGCCCGGCGGCGGTGCTGGAACGCGCCGAAAAACTGGCCCGGGCCTTTTCCGATATAAACGAGGTGAAGCTCTATCACCGTGCTTTTATCGGTGAGACGCTAAGCTGCCTCTATCTGCCGCTTTATATCGAAAACGACAAACTCTGCGACGGCATCCTGCAGCGGCCGCTGGGCAGTGTCCCTGCCTGGCTGGGTGATAGTGACAATCTGCTCGGTTTCAAAAAACAGTGGCGACCTCGCTACCTGGCCATGATCTGCCCGCACTGCGGCGATTCCATGCAGGGGCACTCCGACTCCCTGGTGGTGCACTGCTATAATTGCGATACCTGCTGGTCCGAGGAGCGGGGGCGTTTTAGCCCCGTCGATTTCAGGCTGGTGGAGGCTCGCCGGGCAAATACGGTCTATCTGCCGTTCTGGAGGATTCGCGCGACTTCCACCGGGCTGGAGATGAAAACCTTTGCAGATCTCCTGCGCACGACCAATCAGCCCGTGGTTCTTAGCCGGAAACACCGGGACCAGCCTCTTCAATTCTGGATTCCGGCGCTGAAGATCCGGCCGCGGGTCTTTTTGACGCTGGCCAAGAGCGCGACGCTCTCCCAGTTGAAATACCCCCGGGGCGCGTCGAAACTGAGCCGCAGGCTGCTGCCCGTCACCCTGCCGCTGAAGGAGGCAGTGCAGGCGATCAAGCCGGTGTTTGCCGCCACCGTGATCAGCAGAAAAGAGATCATGCCCCGTCTTCCCCGGTTGAAGCTCACACAGCTTCAGGCAGGTTTGTGTTTCCTGCCGTTCGAGGATACCGGCCACGATTATGTCCAACTCCATTCCGGCGTGTCCGTCACCTCTTCCGCGGTCCGGTTCGGCAGAAAACTCTGACTGCCTGAAGTCTCTGAAATCCGGGGGCTCGAAGCTCGGGCACCATTGAAACGCGCTCGGACATGATCTGCGCGTCAGATATTGCGGTTCAAAGTTATGGGAGCCATTTGCAAAACGATCTTTTCGCCCAAACTCTGCGTTATGCTCAAAATTTTATCCTCGGAATATTAAGTATATGCCTGCGTTAAAATTTTTCTCATGCCTTGATTTTGGACGAAAACCCTCATTTTGCAAAAGGCTCATGGTTATTGGTAAATATTCAGGAGCGCTTCAGAATTTTCCGTTCACAAACGGGCGTTTCGGACTTATAAGTGGTTCTGGTAGGCAAATCGTATTATAGTCGCGAACGTTTTACCTGCGTAACACTGCCGGGTTCAAAGAACCGGGCGAAGATTTCAGTGTGGACTGCATGCAAGAAAATCATGAGAAATATATGGGCTATGCGCTTCAGGAGGCAGAAAAGGCGCTGGCAGCCGGTGAATTTCCAGTCGGATGCGTGCTGATCCACGACGGCGACATTGTCGCGGCCGGAGGCCGAATCAACAGCGGCCTCGGCGGCAATGAATTCGACCATGCCGAAATCGTGGCCCTGCGCAGCTTGATCGACACCGCTCCCGATCTCGATTTCAGCCGTGTGGTCGTCTATTCGACACTCGAGCCCTGTCTGATGTGCTACACCACGCTGATACTCAACGGTTTCAGAACCATCGTCTTCGGCTATGAAGATGTGATGGGCGGCGGCAGCGGACTCGAACTGGCCAGACTGCCCGCGCTATATACCTCGATGCAGGTGCAGGTGATACCAGGAGTCAGCAGGGGTGCGTGCCTGGAATTGTTTCAGCGTTTTTTCAAAGACGAGAAAAACGATTACTGGCGCGACTCGCTCCTGTCCCAGTACACGCTCGAGCAGCACAACGAAGATAAACGCTGACGAATTTGAGCTGAGAACGATTCAGCAATTCTGTTCAATTTGGGCGGATTACCATGAACGAGCCCCGCACCGTCGGTTTTACGCCCGGCGAGCGCAATGTCTTTTTGCATATCCTGACGGGCTGTAATCTGTCCTGCAGTCATTGCTACATCAACCCCGCCCAACACGGCACTGCGCTGCTGAGCAGAGCCCGGATGGGCGCCTGGATCGAGTTGTTTCACGACCCGTCGAAACAGTCCAACATCGTGTTCCTCGGCGGTGAGCCGACCATGCACCCGGAGCTGCCCTTTGGCATAGAGAAAGCCAAAACACTCGGCTACTCAGTCACGGTCGATACCAACGGCTATCTGTTCCACGATTTTCTGGATAAGGTAAGGCCCGATATCCTCGATTACCTGAGCTTCAGCCTCGATGGGCCGGATCCGGCGACCAATGACCCGATCAGGGGCGAAGGGGTATTTGGGGTCTGCACCGCAAATCTGCGCCGGGCGGTGGCCCGGGGATTTCACACCTCGCTGATCTATACGGTCAGCAGCAGAAATATCGAGGCGCTTCACCGGATGGTGCCGCTGCTCGCCGATCTTGGCGTGGATCGTTTTTTTATCCAGGTGATCGGTCTGCGCGGAAAATCGGCCCAATCGGGTGCTGCTGACAAAGGCGGATCAGACCGGCTTCAGGTCGATCCAGAGCAGTGGCTGAGCGTGGTTCCCCAGGTCGCCGCCGCGGCGGCCGGGAAGGGGATCGATGTGATTTTTCCCAAGGTGTACCTGGAGCCGGGTGAGGACTTTCACTGTGCCGGCAATGTCGCGGAAAACTTTTTCATCTTTCCCAACGGCCGGGTTTACCAGTGTCCCCTCTGCGAGGACTACCCGGTTCATTCCTATATGATCGAGGATGACCGGCTGGTGCATCGCAATGGCTTGCTTGAGGACAGGCTCTTCAAACTCGATATCGCCGAAGGCTGCGTGATCAACAAACTGCTGCAGCCCGATACCATCGCCTACGACCGCGAGGGAAAGCCGCTGCACCGGGTGTCCTGCTGTCTGCTCAAGCAGCGCTTCGACGGGATCTAGCTTTCCTCACCCTTAGCGAGTCGATACCGCCTACTATCCCGCGTCGCTTTTGGGGAAGGCATATTAAATATATAGCTTTCCCCAAGTCTCCTCGGCTAGCAGGCCGTCTCAACTCGCTAACGTCAGGCTAGTTAGATCAGTCGGGATCATCTGCTGGACCACTCATGTCTTCTTCGGTTTTATCCGCGTCGGGAGTATCTTTGGTGTCTTCCAGTTTTTTCTTTTTGCCAAAAATCGAAGTCAGGAAAATGCCCGCTTCATAGAGGCCGAAGAGCGGAAAACAGAGCAGGCCGGTGGCCATGAAATCACCGGCGCTGAGCAGGAAGGCGAGCACCACGATGGCTCCATAGAAATAGAGCCGTTTTAACCTGAAATAACCGGCCTGGACCAGGCCGGCCTTGCCGGCCATGACCATCAGGAACGGAATCTGAAAGGACAGGCCGAACGCTATCACCAGCCGGGCCACGAAGGTCAGATATTTGCCGAGTTTGGGCAGCGGCTCCAGACCGGGATGGGCATAGCTCATGAAATAGACCAGCATCCTCGGCAGTACCGAGAATAAGGCAAAGGCCCCGCCGGACAGAAACAGCAGCGAAGACCAGAAGACCACGGTGACGGCAAGTTTGCGTTCATGCTTGTGCAGACCCGGGGCGACAAAGCTCCAGGCCTGATACAGCACGAATGGAAAACTGATCATAACGCCGACCAGCAGCGCAAGCTTGATGTAGGCCAGAAAGGCCTCCGGCAAATTGGTGTAGACCATCCGGTAGACCATCGGGCTGGCGTCGAACAGCGGCTTGATGATGAACTGGGCGATCTGTTCGGCAAAGAAGTAGGCCCCCACCGAGCACAGGGCAATGGCGATGAAGGATCTGACCAGACGCCTGCGAAGTTCGTCGTGATGGGGGCGGAAAAAAGCCAGGCTGCGTTCAAGCGTGGACATGGGGGCGCTCAGGAAGAGGCCTGGGATGGGGAGTCTTTGGGACCTGCTTCGCTGTCTGTCAACTGCTCAGGCTGATCGGTTTTATCCGCCGCTGCTGCTTCTTCCTGCTGTGCATCCTCCTCCTCGAGGGGAACTGGTTCAGCAGCTACCGGTCCGGTCCCGGCGCCCTCAGGTTCAGGAGTTTCGCCCTGTTCGACCGGGATCACCGTAGCGTCGGTGTCGATGACCTCCTGGAGTTCCGATTCGAGGTCTCTGACCACCCCGGTAAACCCGTCGGGTGTCGCCTCGCCAAGCTGTTTTTTGATGGAATCGGCAGCTTCTTCGAGTTCGGGCCTTACCGAATCGAAGGGGTTATCCTCGGCCAGATCCTCTTTCAGGGCAGACACGGTTTTTTTCAATTCCAGCACACCCTTGGCAACCGACCTGGCCAGTTCCGGCAGTTTGTCGGGACCGACCACGATCAGGGCCAGGGCCAGGATAAGAATCATTTCGGGCAAGCCGATGCCAAACATACATACCTCGTACAGAAAATAATCTTGTTGCAGCCGGGGAGGCAGAAAAACCGCATCTCCAGCGGAGTCGAAATCTACCAGAACGGCCTGTAGAAATCCATGGCTATTTCCAGGGCGCGCACCACCCACTTAAGCCCGGCTCTGTTGAGTCTTACAAAGAACCAGAATTACACGAATTTCTATAAATTTCTTATGGTTGACTTTATTGGCTAATTTGACTATAGTTACCCGGTTCTACCTCAGAATTACAATGCGGGTTTTGCGCCACCGGTGCAAAACCACAATTTTTTTGAAGCAGATATTCAGGAGATCTAGATGTCCAGTGTGGTTATCGTCGGGACCCAGTGGGGTGATGAGGGTAAGGGAAAGGTCGTCGACCTGCTCACCCGCTCTGCCGATTATGTGGTCAGATTCCAGGGCGGCAACAATGCCGGGCACACCCTGGTGGTCGACGGCAAGCAATATATCTTTCACATCATTCCCTCCGGCATTCTCTACGAGGACAAAATCTGTATGATCGGCAACGGGGTGATCATCGACCCGGCTGTGCTGCTCAGTGAAATCAGCAGCCTGGCCGAAAAGGATCTGGCGGTGACGCCTCAACGCCTGAAGGTGAGTGAAAATGCGCACCTGATCATGGAGTATCATAAGCAGCTGGACCTGGCCCAGGAATCGGCCCTTTCCGAAGGCAAAAAGATCGGCACCACCGGACGCGGTATCGGCCCCTGCTATGTGGACAAGGTGGGCCGGGTCGGCATCAAGGCAGGCGATCTTTTCGATGAACGGCTGCTCCGGGATAAGCTCAAGGCAGTGCTCGAGGAAAAAAACTTTCTACTGACCAGAAGATTCGGTGCTGAGCCGCTGGTGTTCGACGATATTATGGCCCAGATGATGGACTATGGCGAGCAGCTCACCCCCTATCTTACAAACGTCTCGGTCGAGCTCGATACGGCCCGCCGGGCGGGGAAACATATATTGTTCGAAGGAGCCCAGGGCACCCAGCTCGATATCGATCACGGCACCTATCCGTTCGTCACTTCCTCCAACACCGTGGCCGGTAATGCCTGTAACGGAACCGGGTTCGGGCCGACCCATATCGATTCGGTTATCGGCATACTGAAGGCCTATACCACCCGGGTTGGTGAGGGACCCTTTCCCACCGAGCTGCACGATGCGACCGGTGATTTCCTGCAGAAGAAAGGCGGGGAATTCGGGGCCACGACCGGCAGGAAAAGACGCTGCGGCTGGCTCGACGGCGTGGTTGCCAGCGATGCAGTCAGGCTCAATGGCCTGACCGGGCTGGCTATCACCAAACTCGATGTACTCAGCGGGCAATCGACCATCAAGATGGCCACCGGCTATCGTCTCGGTGAGGCTCAGCTCGAGGTCATGCCGGCCAATATCGAGGCGGCCCAGGCCGTACAACCCATCTACCAGGAAATGGCCGGCTGGCACTCCGAGATCAACGAAGTTAAAAACTATGACGATCTGCCGGGCGAAGCCAGGGATTATATCAAGCGGATTGAGGATTTCACCGGTGTCGAGGCTGTTATCGTCTCAGTCGGTCCCGACCGGGATGAGACGCTGCTGCTGAAAAATCCGTTTGAGCATTGAAATTTCACGCAGCTGCAGAGAACTTTGCAAGGTACCCATAAGCTTTGAGCTACTAATCAGTTAAATATACCAGTAAAATAAAGAGATAAACGAGGTAATGATGGCACGAATTACAGTTGAAGACTGTCTTCAGGAAGTTGGTGACGACAACAGGTTCAACCTTATCCATCTGGCAGTTCAGCGGATCAAACAGCATCGCCAGGGTGAGCCGTATCTGGTCGAAGCCAAGAATAAGGAAGTAGTCATGACCCTGCGAGAAATCGCCGCAGGCGAGGTGACGTTCGAAAATATCGATGATCTTCCTGAAGCAGGCGAGAGCGATGAACTGGCAGTGCCGGGGGACCCTGAGCAAGGAGACGAAGCCTAAGTACTGTATTATGCCACGCGATTATTACGAAATACTCGGTGTTGAGAGAAACTCCGGGGGCGACACAATCAAGAAGGCCTACCGGAAACTTGCCATGAAATACCACCCGGACCGCAATCCGGGCGATGTCGAAGCTGAAAATGCTTTCAAGGAGTGCACCGAAGCATACGAGGTGCTCAGCGACGACCAGAAACGGCAGATCTACGACACCTATGGCCATGAAGGGCTGAAGAACAGCGGCTATCGCGGACCTGGCAATTTCGAGGATGTTTTCTCGAGCTTCGGCGATATCTTCGGCGACCTGTTTGGCTTCGGTTCGGCCCGCTCCCAGGCCCGCAGAAACGGGCCGGTTGCCGGCAACGACCTGCGCTACGATATCCGCATTTCCTTCATGGAGGCGGTACACGGCACGGCCAAGGAAGTTGAGCTCAGCAAACGCGAAACCTGCTGGACCTGCGAGGGCTCAGGCTGCCGCCCGGGACATCAGCAGCAGACCTGTCCGTCCTGCCACGGCCGGGGGCAGGTGATCCGCTCGCAGGGCTTTTTCCAGGTAAGCTCAACCTGTCCCCAGTGTCACGGCCAGGGTTCGATCATTACCGACCCCTGCGACGATTGCCGGGGCAGCGGTCTGGTGAACAAGGCCAAAAAGGTATCCATCAAGATTCCCGCCGGCGTCGACAGCGGCGCCAGGATGCGGCTCAAGGGCGAGGGTGAAGGCGGCAGGCAGGGTGGTTCGTCCGGAGATCTTTATGTGATCATCGATGTCGAACCCCATGAATTTTTCGCTCGGGAGGGAGACAACATTTTCTGCCGTCTGCCTATTTCGATGGTCGATGCGGCGCTTGGTGTAAAAACCGAGGTGGTTACTATCCACGGAACCAAGAAACTGACTATTCCCGAAGGCAGCCAGTCCGGCCAGGTGTTAACCCTGCGCGGCGAGGGGGTGAAGAGCCTGCGCGGCCGGGGTCGAGGCGATATGTTTGTCGAGTTGCAGGTGCAGACCCCGACCAATCTGTGCGAAGAACAGAAAAAGGTCCTGCGTGAATTCGATACCCTGTGCGAAAAACATGGCCAGAAAAAGGAAAATGAAGGATTCTTCTCGAAACTGGTCAATGAAGTGATGGGCAAGACCGGTTGAGCAAACCAATAGATTATGAGCCAGGACGATAAAGCCACCTTGACCCATTTCGATGGTGACGGCAAAGCCATCATGGTCGATGTGGGGGCAAAATCTCAAACCAGCCGGGTTGCCGAGGCGGCTGGAAGCGTGAGCATGAACCAGCGGGCCTATGAGCTGGTCAAGAGCGGTACGATGGCCAAGGGCGATGTGCTTGGTGTGGCCCGGATTGCCGGTATCATGGCGGCCAAGAAGGTGGACAGCCTGATACCCCTGACCCATCCGCTGATGATCAATAAGGCGGAAGTCGATTTTGACTTCGATGATGAGCGGCAGACGATTGAAATCAGGGCGGTTGTGGCAATAACCGGCAAGACCGGGGTCGAGATGGAGGCCCTGACCGCCGTCTCGATTGCGGCCCTGACCATTTATGATATGTGTAAAGCTGTTGATAAAACCATGCAGATCAATAATATTCGTTTGATAAGCAAAACGGGAGGCAAGAGCGGCGACTTCAGTCGTGTTGAATGACATAGGAGCCGGCCCCCTGATCGAGTAGAATCCCAAGGAGACAGTTTGGATGGAAAAGGCGTTGTTGGAAAAATTCAGAATTAAGCTGATTGAAAAGCGTCAGGAAATTCTCAGTGAAGCGGATAAGACGCTGGCCGAGATGACCGATCAGAATTCAAATGTACCCGATCCCAATGATCGGGCGACCATTGAGTCCGACCGCAGCTTTGAATTGCGGATCAGGGACCGAGAACGCAAGCTGCTTTCAAAAATCGAAGAAGCCATCACCCGGATAGAAGAGGGTGAATATGGCATCTGCGAAGAATGCGGCTGCGATATCAACGTCAAACGGCTTGAAGCCCGACCGGTTACTACGCTTTGTATCGATTGCAAGACCTTGCAGGAACAGAAGGAAAAATCGCAGGGCCAATAATTCATGCCCGAATTACGCAAAGACCCTATTCTGGGCAGATGGATCATAATTGCCCGGGAACGGCGCAAGCGGCCGACGGATTTTGTCGTTGAACCAACCCAGAGCCTCGGCGGCTTCTGCCCGCTCTGTCCCGGCAATGAAAGCTTCACCCCCCCTGAAGTTCTGGCCTATCGTAATTACGCCTCGTCTTTAAGCAACCAGCCGGACTGGCAGGTCAGGGTGGTGCCCAACAAATACCCCGCTCTGATCATCGAAGGAAACCTCAGCAAGGAAGCCGAGGGGCTCTATGACCGGATGAACGGCATCGGCGCCCATGAGGTGGTGGTTGAGTGTCCGGATCACGATGCGCTTTTCTGGGATCTGCCGGTCGATCACATCGCGCTGGTTTTCAGGGTCTATCGCGAACGGGTCAAGGACCTGCAGAAAGATGAGCGCTTCCAGTATGTGATGGTCTTTAAAAATTTCGGCAAGGCCGCCGGTGCCTCACTGGAGCACTCCCACTCGCAGCTTATCGCCTTGCCGGTACTGCCGCGTATGATCGTCTCCGAGCTCGACGGCGCCTCCTCCTACTATCGTTATAAGGATCGTTGCCTGTTCTGTGATATAATCAGACAAGAGGTGCAGCAGGACATCAGGGTGGTCTGCAGCAACGAGCATTTCGTGACCATCTCACCGTTTGCCCCGCGTACGCCGTTTGAGATGTGGGTGCTGCCCAAAGAGCATGCCTCAGGGTTCTGCACCCAGAGCGACGAGATGCTTTTGAGCCTGGCCGACATTTTTTCCAACACCCTGAAAAGGCTGGAGTCCTGCATACCGGGCGTGCCGTACAACTATGTACTGCATACCCAACCGCTGCGCTCCGGTGAACTGGAGCATTTCCACTGGCATTTCGAGATAGTGCCGAAGCTGACCTCGATTGCCGGTTTTGAATGGGGCTCCGGCTTTTACATCAACCCGATGCCGCCGGAGGAAGCCACCGAGTATCTGCGCGAATCTCTTGAGAAGTGAAGGGGGTTGCAATGAAGAAAATCCTGCTCGTCGATGACGACGAATCCATTCAACTGCTTTACCAGGAAGAGTTCAAAGACGAAGGCTACCAGGTCGTATCGGCCTTGCGCGGCGATGTGGCGCTCGATGTATTCAAACAGGAGTCGCCCGATCTGGTGGTACTCGATATCCAGATGCCGGGCCTCAACGGCATCGAAGTGCTGCGCCAGATCAAGATGCTGAACCCGGCCGTACCCGTTATTTTATGCAGCGCCTACCATGAGTACAAACAGGATCTCGGGGCCTGGGCATCTGATGAATATGTGGTGAAATCCTCTGATACCCGCGAATTGAAGGCAGCTGTCGCCCGGTTGCTCGGCTCAGAAAGCAAAGGCTGATTCGGCAGAGACACCACCGAGATAAACAGATGCCGGTCAGGGATGAAGGCTGCGACGATAGGCTGAACCGCTCTGAAATTTCCAGGAACGCGATCGATACGATGAAAGATATCCAGAATCAGAGCGATTACCGGCGGATCGATATCAAAAAGGTCGGCGTCAAGACGGTCACCTATCCGGTCACGGTTCTCGACAAGGCACAGTCGAGGCAGAAGACGATTGCGACTATCAACATGTACGTGAACCTGCCGCATCATTTCAAGGGCACGCATATGAGCCGCTTTATCGAGATTTTGAACCGCTTTCACGGCAAGATCGATATCCGGCAGTTTCACCTGATTCTGGAAGAAATGAAAAGCAGGCTCGATGCGGAAGCAGCCCACCTGGAAATGCTCTTTCCGTTCTTCCTGCAGCGCAGCGACTCGGATGAGCGGCTGCAGGTCTGCCGCTACGATTGTGCAATGCACTGTTTTCTGGCCGAGGAGAACGATCTGCGTCTTGATATCACGGTACCGGTAGCACATCCGTTTTTCAGCAATGACCAGGAGTCCGCCTTTCCAGCCATCGGGCTGTGGGGCAAAGTGCTCGTCAGTGTAAGGTTTACCAGTTTTATGTGGCTTGAGGATCTGATCGATATTGTCGAATCGGCAATTCGTTCCGAGACCGCTATCAGCGATAGCCGAGCCTCCGCCAAACCGGTGGAGTCGCTGCTGGCCAATCTTGATCAGCGTTTTTCAAAACTCAGCGAGCTGGGCTGGTATGAGATAACGGTGGAGAATGAATCGCAGGGCTATTCGCTTTTTGCCCGGACGAGCAGCAATGATTTGCAGGCGTCAGCTGCAGGTTGATGAAGCACTGTCAGGATAATTTTTTCAGGAAATGACTCAGATGAGTGATCTACTATTTGAAATTGGTACCGAAGAACTGCCGGCTGGATTCATCCTTCCGGCTTCCAACCAGCTGGCGGCGCTTTTCAAGGAAAAATCGGAAAAGTGCGGACTGCCCAGCGACACCATCAAACGGTTCGGAACCCCGAGAAGGCTTGGTATAACCGTGACCGGCCTGGCGGACCGTCAGGACGACATCACCGAAGTTCTGCTTGGACCCTCCAGAAAGGCGGCCTATGATAGCGCTGGAAAGCCGACCAGGGCGGCGCTTGGTTTTGCCAGATCAAAGGGTGTCAGCGTTGAAGATCTGAGCCTGGTGCAGACTGAAAAGGGCGAATATCTGCAGTTGACCAGAATTGTAAAAGGCAGGGATACCGCTGAGATTCTGCCTGCCATGCTCAGAGATATCGTGCTCGAGCTCACCTTTGCCAAATCGATGAAATGGGGTGCCAATGCGCACACCTTCGCCCGGCCGATACAATGGCTCACCGCCCTTTTCGGTGACCAGCCGGTGGTCTTTGAGCTGGAAGGAATCGTGTCGGACAATAAAACCTGCGGCCACCGTTTCATGGCGCCGGGCTTCGTTGAAGTTCCCACGGTGGATGCCTATGAACAGACCCTTGAGCGGCTCCAGGTGATCGGTAATTTCAAGAATCGGCGCCAGCATGTCCTGGGCGAAATTCAGGCCGCGGTGAGCCAGACCGACTTTGGGGTAGCTGCCCGGGTCTCGGTGGACGAGGCACTGCTCGATACGGTCACCAACCTGGTTGAATATCCGTTCGGCGTCTGTGGACGATTCGACGAAAAATTTCTGCAGGTGCCCGATGAAGTGTTGATCACCTCGATGCGCGAGCACCAGAAGTATTTTCCGGTGGTTGCTGAAGACGACTCGCTGCTGCCCGGATTTGTGGCGGTCAACAACACCAGGGTGATCAAACCCGAATTGACCCGGCAAGGTCATGAGCGCGTGCTGCGGGCACGGCTCGAGGATGCCTTCTTCTTTTTCGAATCCGACAAAAAGAAACGACTCGAGGACCGGGTAGCCGATCTCGGAGGCATTATTTTCCAGGCCAAACTGGGCTCGATGCTCGATAAATGCGAGCGCACCGTCAAGCTTGCCAGGCTGCTGGCCGAGAGTCTGGAGCCTGAATTCGCTGAATCTGCCTGCCGTGCAGCTCGTCTGTGCAAGGCGGATCTGAGCACGGATATGGTCGGTGAATTTCCTTCGCTGCAGGGCGTCATGGGAAGCGCCTACGCTACGCATGACGGGGAAGCGGAGGAGGTTGCCGTCGGTATCAGAGAACACTATATGCCGCTGCGCTCCGATGCCGCTCTGCCGGGCTCGGCGGTTGGCGCGCTGGTCGGAATGGCGGATCGCATCGATACGATTGCCGGCTGCTTCGGTATTGGCCAGATACCCACCGGTACCGCCGACCCGTTCGGCTTGCGCCGTCTGTCACTGGCCCTGCTGCACATCATCGATGATCGCGGCTACGTGCTGGATCTGCCGTCCGTGTTCAGCAAGGCGCTGGCGCTGTATGGCAACCGGGTGAACGGTTCGGCTAAGACCGTGGAACAGATAATTACCTTTGTCAGAAAACGGTTCGTCAACGACTGCGTGCGCGAGGGGATGGATCCGCGTGCCGTCGAGGCCGTGACCTCGATCCGCTTCAACGATGTGATCGACTGCCTCAAGCGCATTGCGGCCTTCTCGGAGATCAGAGAAGCCCAGTCGTTTGACATGCTGGCCGGTTCATTCAAACGGATTCGAAACATTATCAAGGACAACACCGGTGTAGAGGTCAACCCCGAACTCTTCGAGCAGACGGCCGAAAACGAGCTTTACCTGGTCTACCAGGGACTTGCCAAAAGCGGTGCGGACAGGCTGAGCGAGGGGGATTATCTCGGCTTTCTCGAAGAGATGCTGCAGCTCAAGGAGCCAGTCGATCGCTTTTTCGACGATGTGATGGTCATGGCCGAAGATGAAGCGGTCCGGCAAAACAGGCTGAACCTGCTGAGCTCGATAAACCAGCTCATCCTGCAGGTGGGGGATATCTCGCGGATGCACAGCGCCTGAACATTTCTGTCCAGGACTTCAGGAAGGTCCGGAAAAAAAGCATAAAAAAAGGCTGCTCATTCGAGCAGCCTTTTTTTATGCAACTTCAGCTAAACGAGTCCGTCAGCTCTTGGGATGGCAGGGCATACACTTGGAAAACTTCTCTGCCAGTTCCGGCTTTTCTTCAACCACTTTTGCATGGCAGTCCTTACAGTTCTTATGGGCTGCTCCTTTGAACGAGTCGAGACCTTTGGGCATCTCGGAGCCATTATAGTGGCAGGTCTCGCACTTCTGAATTTCCATTCCTTCACTGTAGGCTACCTGCTTGCCATCCGCTGCACCATGGTGACAGTCAGCGCACTGGGCAGCTTCCTGGTGCTTTGCATGCGGGAAGACGGCGGGCTTGGGTTTCTTGGCCTTGTCTTTTTCCGCCTGCAGGGTCATCTCGGCCGGACCGTTGTCGGCCAGAGTGATCCCGGCAAGACAGAGACAACCGGCGACAAACAGACAAATCAGTAGGTTCTTGATCATGACATGCACTCCTTGTTTAAATTGATCTCCTCTTGAAACAACTGAACTGCAATTCATTTAATCCATGTATACCGGGTTTATGGGTATATGTCAAGGCGGTGAAAAATCAAAAATAGAACTTTAACTAGCTGTATTAGCGAGTAAATCACGCAGACCCATAGCTGTGCAACCCGGAGAGCAGGAAATTTACCCCGTAGTAGGTGAAAATCACCGCAATCAGGCCGATCAGCGATAGCCAGGCGATGGTTCTGCCGCTGATGCCGCGGGTGTAGCGGGCATGCAGGGTGATGGCGTAGACGAACCAGGTGATCAATGACCAGGTTTCTTTAGGGTCCCAACTCCAGTAGGTTCCCCAGGCCGAATTGGCCCAGACCGCCCCCGTGATGATGCCGGCACTGAGCCAGATAAAGCCGAAGATCATCGATTTATGGATCATGTCATCGAGCATTTTCAGAGACGGCAGCACTTCAGTCGTGCCGGCCCGTTCGGGTCTGGCAGTATATGATTTAACCAGATACATGATGCCCAGCGCAGCGGCGATAGCAAAGGCCGCATAGCCGACGAAACAGGTGATCACATGGGCCAGCAGCCAATTGGACTGCAGGGCCGGGACCAGTGGACTTATGCCTTTGTTGAGCGGGGCGAACGACCCATAGGCCATGGCCAGAAAGGCAAGCGGTACGGCAAAGGCGCCGATGGTCTTGGTTTTGAATTTGTATTCGATTCCCAGGTACAGGATGATGATGGTCCAGGAAAAGAAGACCACCGATTCATACATATTGGTCAACGGGGCATGGCCAATGCCCATCTGGTAGGATTCGACCCAGCGCAGGCCGAGACCGGCAGTCTGAATCAGCAGGGCGATCACGGTGAAGACAGTTGCTGCAAGACCCACCGTTTTAGAGCGGAAGACCAGCGTCGCCATATAAAGAAACGAGGCAAACAAATAGGTGAATGTGGTGATGCCGAGAAGCTGTGAACTATCCATGCAATTAACTCCGTATCAGAGACTGTCTATATCAGGTGAGCTATTTGCAAAACGATCTTTTCGCCCAAACTCTGCGTTATGCTCAAAATTTTATCCTCGGAATATTACTCATATGCCTGTGGTAAAATTTCTCGCATGCCTTGATTTTGAACGAAAATCTTAGTTTTGCAAAAGGCTCAGGTATCAGCAAATATTAGCGGCCATATCGCAGACCGCTCAGAGAGCCGGCCGCTCGTCTTTTTTTTCGCTCGTGCCGTTCTGCAGCAGCGTGGCCAGTTCTTCGAAGCTGTTTTCAAAGCCGGCCCGGTTTTTATTGGCGGAGCCGCAGAGCAGCACTTCTGAGCCCTTGCGGGTCGGGGTGACCAGGACCCAGATTCGCTTATGCGACATGAAAAAGGCCACGTAAAGGCCGAACAGCATCAACCCGCAGCCCAGGTATACCCACCAGACCCCGGGGTCTTTGGCCACCTGCAGACCGGTTGCATACATCTGCTTGAGTGTGACCTCATAGGCTGCAGCGCCACTTTCGATGGTTGCTGTCTCGCCAGCCTCGATCCAGTGGGTGCTCGGTTCCTGCTTGTTGTCGGAGAACCAGAGTTTCGAGGTGACGATGGACTGGCCGATGGCTTTGGCGTTGATTACTCCGAAGGTGATGTTCTCTTCAGGCCACTCGGTCTGCTTCTGGAAACCACTGATAAAGCGCTGGCTCTGACCGGTCGAGGTATTGGTTATGACAATCACAAAGTCCTGGTAGGCTTCGTAGCTGGACTGGTAAAAGGTGATGCCTTTATAGGTGAGCGGATCGTTGACCTCGATGGTTCTGGTCAGCACTTCCTGGCCGTTTTCGAGCACGGTAAGACTTGAGGTGTACTCCTTGGGCATACCGTTTGGGTAGAAATCGATCGCGAACGTGTTGCAGCGTATGGCAAAATCCAGCTCAGCGGTGCCTTTGTTGCCGTAGAGAAAAACTTTGTTGCGCTCCATCGTCTCAGGTATCACCACGCTGCCCTTGAAGCCGCCCAGCGAACCGATGATTGCCCCGATGAAGATAATCAGAATCGATGCGTGAACGAGGTAAACCCCGGTTCTGGTCCAGTGCCCTTTCTGGCTGAACATCAGAGTCTGGCCTTGGGCTTCAGAACTGGCAGTCTTGAAGCCTTTTTTCGCCAGCTGCTGTTTGAGCTCAATGGCCGTCCGTGAACTGTCGGTGGATACCTGCCAGCTGCGCCGGTTAGCCATCTTCTGCAAGCGCTCCACAGGCATACTCAGACCGTCGGCGGTGACCTGCTTCCAGACGCCGGGAAAACGGTCGAAAGAGCAGATAATCAGGTTGAAGGCCAGCAGGAAGAGCAGTCCGATGAACCACCAGGAATTGTACATGTCAACAATATCCAGAACGGCGAAAAGCTGGGCCATCTGGGGTCCGAAGTTGTTGATATAAAACTCGGCGGATTCTTTCTGCGGAATTATGGTGCCGATGATGGAAGTCACCGCAATCAGAAAAAGGATGACAAGCGCCAGTTTTACCGAGGCGAAGAACTGCCAGATACTGTTATTTTTCTGCATAAGATACGTGAAGCGAACCGACGATTATAGAAAGAGAGCTGGGCGTGTAGTGGGCTGAAACAGGTTGGTCATAGATGTACTGCGGGGCAGCTCAGAAATAGTTGATATTTGTCGAATGGACGAATATAGGATTTTACCAGATTTGGCAATATTTGAAAGAAATATCTTAAATAGTTTGCCCTTACTCATCACAATGACTACCGATATCGATTGCCGGAAGCAGTGGGGCAATGTCCGAAAAACACCGGATGATTGTGAACCGATACGCGGGCAAAATACACAGCCAGGGTTCCGATAACCGGGAGGCGGTCCAGTCATGGATTATGTAAAAGTGGCAACACAGGGTGAATTTTCAAATGCGACGCACAAGGTTGTCAGACTGGTGGGCAGGCTGGTCGGCCTCATCAAACGTGAGGACGGCAGTTTTTTTGCGGTGGAAGCCTCGTGCAAACACCAGGGGGCGGACCTGCTCAGCGACTACCGCGGCGGCCGGGTCGCCACCTGTCCCCGGCACCAATGGCAGTACGATCTTGAAACCGGCCAATGCCTCAACCATGACTCGCCGCCCCTGCGCCGCTATGGCGTCAGACTCGACGGCGATGACATCCTGGTGACCCTGCTGCCGGTGGAAGACGACATCGGTTACGGCGACTGGTAGTCATGCATAGTGCCCGGCAGTCAAGTAAAACGACCGGAGATGTGGTATCTGTTTTCAATATTGTTCTTGAAATATGTATATAAAAAGAGTAATAAACATCGTTCTGGAATGGTATTGTAAAAAAGATTGCTAATCTATCGCGCCGGCATACTGAAAGAGTCTACACGGCCCGATAGCGACATATCAGGAGAAATAAAATGGCCAAAGTATGTGAGATTTGCGGCAAAGGACCGGTTACCGGAAACAACGTGTCCCATGCCCATAACAAGACAAGAAGGCGCTGGCTCCCGAACCTGAAGCGAGTCAGAATGGTGACTCCGACCGGTGGCGTGCGCCGGACCCGCGTCTGCACCAGATGCATCCGCTCCGGGGCAGTGGTAAAGCCGGCTTAGACGCCGAGATATTTATGACTTGTGTGGCGGGAAGGGGAGCCCCTTCTCGCCACTGTTATTTTAGAAAGCTAATGTAACGTACGCCATGTCTGATAAGAAAGAAGAGCAGGAAATTGAATTTCTTTCCTATGAAGAAGCGCTCAAGATTGTTGCCGCCATTCAGGAAGAAGAGGATATCCACCAGGAAAACAAACGCGTTCTGACCGTCTATAGCTATGATGACCGGGAACTGTGCTGGTTCGATTTCGAAGAAGTGATGAAAGATGTCGGTGAAGTCGAGGCAGGCGAGCGCAAGGAAGCCGTGCAAAACTACATCCTGAACCGGATTCCAACCTGGGCTCTGGAGATTTGATCGACGCCTCTGATCAATTAGATCCTATCCTTTTTGGGCTGGCTCGTCTGCTGCCGTCCGCAATCCATCATCCCTGCTGAAATTATACTCCAGCCTCGATATACCGTCCCTTATTTATAGTACCTTCTCTGAAGTTGCGTTGTAATGCAAAGTCATCGCCGCCAGGATGAACGACCTGATCGGCGGCGGTGCGAACTGCTGTGAAGTAGTGACTCAACTGTGCAAAAGCCAGTTCTGTAGAATCTGAGGGTGCACCTCGGGGCCGTTGAAGAGCCGCCGGTTGGCATTGCTCATGTATTCACGGCCATTTCGAATCACCGACACCGGGCGGTCTGAGGATATGACCACGATGATTGTGTCGGGATTGCGGTTGGTGAAGCGCAATGCGGAATTGTAGCGGGCTCCGCGGGCCCGGTCTTCGGTTGGGATGGTGGGTCCGTCCAGCAGGCAGGCAAAGCGGTGCAGTCGGCGATCGGTGCCGACCTGCAGAGCCCCGTCCACCCGGGCGAGATCGCAGGCCAGATCGAGGATGTTGGAACGTTCCAGATCGAGCGGTTGAGCAAGATTCTGTCCGGCGATCAGCGAGATTGGCCGGTTCAGGTCGAGCACGACGGCACAGCCGAAATACTCGGTCTCGGCATAATGCACGATCGAGGAGATGATGTGAAACAGGCTGCTTCTGACAGAGCTGTCCAGATCGTAGTCCAGCAGTGCTTCCTCCACCTGAAACAACTTGGCCTGGTGAGTCGCCGAAGAATAGGCGCCGTCGGCAAAACTGCAGACGGTCTGATCGTTGACCCGGAAGAAACCGAAAAGTCCACGAAAATCAGCACTCAGGTGAAACGCATCGATTCGCCCCCGGGCAATGCCAAGGATCTGCGTTCCATTGGAAACCAGACGGTTACGAAATTTCTGTACCGCCTGGAGCAGTTTCCTGACATGTTTGTGGTTATCGAGCTCAGGTAGTTCCGATTGATCGAAGCGGGCCATGAAATCGATGGTATCGATATCGGCAGGATCGATGAAAACCAGTTCCCCATGCGGCGACTTTCGCTCCTCCCGGGTCTTGGAGATGCCAAGAATCCCGTGCAAAATAGGATAGATTGCAAACCGGTTCGCGTGGCTGGCGCTATTTTTGAGCTCGTGCATGACATGATCGTGCACCGCATGGGTTGCGTATTCACTCAAAAACCTGCCGGAGATACCCGAATAGAGTTCCTGTTTATTGGCCACGTCGTGGGAAAAACGCAGGGCTGCATGTTCGAGCCAGCGCTTGGTGGGGCCGATGGAGACGATTTCAGGGTGATGATCGGTGAGCCACATCTGGTAGGGAACCGGTCCCGACTGGCCACCATAGGAGATAATCCCGTCAAGTTCGAGATTAGCCACCCGGTCGATGTGGCTGTAGGGTGCGTCGCATAGTCCATGCGGGGTGCTGACCGGTTGCTCATCGTCGCTGAAAAATTTTCTGCGAATTATTGTTTCATGGCCCCGCAGCAGGTTTTCGGGATCGCAGACGTAAAAGTCATCTGCAATGCCAAGCCGGTAGATCACCGCAACCCGGCTCGGTCCCGAGAACTTGGTCAGCCCGTCCCTGAGGCCGCTTAGAATCTCGCTGACCACCTGACTGGCGAAACTATTGTCGCGTTTGAGACTGGACATGGCTGACAGTATAGTTTTTCCATACCTGCCGGGCAAGGCAAATTGGCGAGTCAGTTGATGCAATGGATATATGGTTCAGGCAGCAAATGCATTTGGCCCTAAAAATGAGAGCTTTGCGCCATTGGCCGGCGCTGTGCTGAGATGCTTACAGGCTAAGCGATAAGCGTGTCATTGCCTGATGATTGAGCGCCTGCACCCAAGCGCTAGTAAGCAACAGGCTGGGGTGCAGGTGCTCTGTAAGCCTGAGGCAACCGCCCTCGATGATGCTCAGTACTAGTGCCCTGTCAAGCCTCATCTGTCGTATCTGGCTTGCCCTTTTGGCTTCCTGGCTTCGTTACTCCTTCGGTTACATAGCGCTGCTATGCGCCCTCAGTCGTGCTTCGCAGGAAGTCAAAATTGCGGCGCCATTTTACGACATCCGAGACTTGACATGACTAGTATTGCACCCATTGCGGCTGCCAGACCGTGGTGGGCTGATACCGGGGATACTGGCTGCGCTGCCCGCTGTTCTGGGGGCGGACGGGGGCGACACCGGTCCGGCTGTCATTGATCAGTTCCCAGCCTCGTTCGGTTTTGCAGGCGGTCGCATAGAGGTTCTGCGCATCGCCTTGCACGGTGCCAAGCAGTTCAACCTGCCGGCATGAGCCGATTGGTTCATAATTGTAACTCAGCGGTGCTGGCTGATAGCCGGGTTGAACCTGATAGCCGGGTTGAACCTGGTAGCCCGGTTGAACCTGGTAGGCCGGATAGCTGCCTGGCTGCTGCTGGTAGTGGTAAGCGACCGGAGCGCTCTGCTGCGGGTACTTGTCCATCTCGTTGCCGACGATATAGCCGACCATGGTTCCCACCGCGGTGCCGATCAGCGTCGATTCGGTGTTGCGACCAATCACCTGGCCGGCCAGGGCGCCACCCCCGGCGCCCAGTAGAAGACCACTGATGCCTTTGTTGATTCTGAGGTACTGATCTGCCTGGGCTGAGGCGGCTCCGATGAAAACTGTCAGGCTGATGGCTGCTGCAATAATCGATTTCTTCATGGCTGTCCTCCTTCGAGTTGTGGTAATGATGTGCTTCGTTACCTTCTTTGTATGCACCAGCAAGGGTATTGAGAAGAGGACATCAGGCGATGTCGGCCCCATGTCGATCGATATCGTCCGTCAATTTATTGTTATTGCGTATTTTTTATTTTGTGAATCTGATGGTTGCCCTGGAAGTGAGAGGCTGAATATCTGATCTTTTTGGCGGAGAGGCTGATGGTCTTTCAGAGTTCAACCGAGGTGATAAAACGCTCATGGATATTTTTTTTCAGGCCCTGATTTCCTATATGGTCATCGTCGACCCCGCCGGGGTTGCCCTGATATTTCATGCCTTGAGCCGGAACCAGGGGGACGATTATCGGAAAAAGATGGCCCTGCGCGCGGTGTTGATCTCCTTTCTGCTGATTATTTTCTTCGGATTTTTCGGTGAGTGGCTCTTGAAAAGCCTGTCCATTTCACTGGAATCGTTCAAGATCGCCGGCGGCCTGCTGCTCTTTTATACGGCTTTCAGGATGGTGGTCGCCACCGATCAGCCTGCGTCAAGCGATGAGTTGCAGGCAGCAGATGATATTTCAGTCTACCCGTTGTCCATTCCATTGCTTGCCGGACCCGGCTGCCTGACGCTTACGGTGCTGCTCTTTACTGCGCAAAGTGGAGGCATCGCCGGATATCTGCAGATTCTACTGGCGATCACGTTGGTTTTTTTAATCGTTCTGGGTTGCCTGCTCGGTGCAAAAGCAGTAGCCGAGGTTCTCGGCGAAACCGGGAACTCGATCATGAAACGCCTTCTCGGGGTTATCCTCGCGGCGCTTTCGATTCAATTTATTGCAGATGGAATACGCGGCTTTATCGGTTGATCAGCTCAGGATTATCAGCGCTTTTTTGCATTGACTTTCACCAGACTGCCGTCCGGTTGGCGTCGAAACAGCACGACCCCGCTCAGAGACTTCTGATCAAAACCGTCTGCGCTTGTGACGGACAAGTAAATGGTGCCTGCCGACGGATTTTTCAGCAGCCATTTGACCGAATTGGAGCCGCGTTCAATTTTTGCGCCACCGGGCGAGGTGGTTGCTATCCGGGCAGTCGGAGGCAGAGCGATCTGGGCAATCAGCGAGGCCGGAACCGGATTGGCCAGGTTGATTTCAAGTACCGCTTTGCTGCCGTTTTGCAGATAAACGGTGGCAGAAACCGGCGCGGCCTGACAGGCGGCTGGTTCCAGCAGACTCAGGCAACAAGCGCAGGCAGCGAAAATAACGATGATGAAAAAAGGTGGTATCGGCTTTTTGACCATGATCGAATCTCCGCGGGCAGTCACTGGATTATAGCGATTTTCTGAAGTTCGGGCTGCCAGGTATAACCGTCACCGAGCCAGATCTCCTCGAGCAGATCCAGGTCTACCATCGCCTGGCCATCCCCGGACACCAGGTCATAGACGGCCAGAATCTCTTCGTCGCTGATACGGTTGTCGCCATCGGTGTCCGCCCAATGATGCAGCCCCGAAACCGATTTGGTGTCCCCGCCGATGGCAATTGCGGACTGGGCGGAATTAGCTTCTTTCAATATACCGCTGAAGCTCAGGCTGCCCTGAAAATTGGGTTCGGTAACGACACTGAAGGTAATCAGTCCGTTCCCTGAAATCTTCGTAAGCCATTTCAATGTATTATCATCTGAATCTTTGCCGGATAAGGGCGGCGAGGCGGCCAGCAGCCGACAGCCGGGCGGCAGTTTTTCCCTGATGATCAGCGAAATGGCACGCTCTGCCTGATTCTCGGCTACCAGAAATATTGGCAGAGGCTGTCCGGCGATGAAATGCGGGGCAACGATCCGCTGCAGTGCCATTGCAGTCGGCTCGGGTTCTTGGTCAACCTGCCGGTGGAACAGAAATAAGGTGAGTGCCGCCAGAATGATCAGGGCAGCACCAGACAGGGCAATGGCGGGCCTGACCAGGCTGCGCTTACCTGGCGTCTGCAGTGGAGGTACATGAGCCGGGTCGCGGCTGGCAAGGGGTTGGGCTGAGATGGTGGGCTCAGAAACATCTTCTGTTGGGGCACTATCGACTGCATCCAGGATATCTTCCAGTTCGACTTCCAGCGCCTGGGCCAGCTTCAGTGCGTTTTCCTTCTTGATGGCCGGATACTTTCTGTTCTCCCAGCGGGAGACCGTATCGGTGGTCACTTCCACCGCGGTGGCCACATAGAGTTGGGTCAACCCCTTTGTTTCGCGGATGGTGCGAACTTTCGACCCGTCGATTTTTACCATGACGGG
This sequence comes from uncultured delta proteobacterium, assembly GCA_963824415.1. GTDB lineage: Bacteria > Desulfobacterota > Desulfobulbia > Desulfobulbales > Desulfocapsaceae > JABDQA01. The sequence continues at coordinate 266,609 of CAWGPM010000015.1, read as the reverse complement.
TGCACCTGGATAAATCTGCTCACTCATAGGAGCAGGATATTACCAGGAAGATGTCCATTCTGCCATCAAGAAGGGGCCTCGCAATGCTTATCAAGTCTGCTCCGGCAGCCTGATGTCGGGCTTTTTTTAGGCGATGTGGGGTGATGTCGTCTCCAAGCCATGCAGTGAATGAACTATGCTGAAAATGAGCCTGCACGTTCGGGTGAAATCATGGAAAACGGAGGAAATCATGAAAAACATGAAAATGATGACTACAGCCATTCTGCCTGCTCTGCTCCTAATGGCAATGTCGGCTGCAGCATATGGAGCGACCGCAAAATGCACGGTTGTCGAGGTGGAAGATAATCGACTGATCCTGCAGTGCGAACGGGGCAGCGAATCGTATCAGAAAGGGGACCAGGTCAAGATCAAGTCGATACGGGTAAGCAGCCAGGTGGAAGGATGCTGAACTGCGGCCGCGCTCACCAGTCGAAGCGCATGCTGTTGTCCAGCGGTTCGATCTTGACCGGACGCACCTGAAGCAGGGACCCCGGTTCCGGCGGCGGCACCCGGCTGGCGGGCAGGTCGATGTCCATCAGGATGTCGGTGAGCAGCATGTTGACCCGCTTGGGGCCGCTCTCGACGACGAGCGCCTCCATATAGCTGTTCTTGCGCTCCTCGAGGTACTTCAGCAGCCAGTAGCGGTGGCGCTGCTGTTTGACGTTGTTGGCGGTGGCCAGTGTTCTGGTGATCACCGAGGTGAAATCTTTGCACATCTCCAGCGTGAAGCACAGACTCTTGCGCCTGACCAGGTTGTTGATCTGGTGCTGCATGACCAGGTCGAGCAGCCGCCTGATCGGCGAAGTGACCGTGGTGTAGAAACTGACGCCGAGGCCGCTGTGGTTTTTCGCCTCGGTGGACAGTTCGCTGCGCGGCAGATGCTTGCGCTGCAAAGTATTAAGGTAGAGATCGTCGTCATCTCCCTGGACGATCCGCCGGGTAATTTTTCCCTGGCTGCGGAACAGGCCGGGTGCCATGCGGTCGGCCACGAAGCGGGCCGCCTCGGTGTTGGCCAGGATCATCATCTCCGAGATAATGGTGCGGGCCGGGGTATCGGTCTGACCAAGGGAGACGTTTACTTTTCCGTTGTTGTCCACATGGATGTTAACGTCGGGAAAGGGCAGCAGCAGGGCTCCGGCGGCGAGTCGCCTGTCACGCAGCTTCTTGCGCAGCCGCTCCAGTATCACTAGTTCCGGATCGTCTTTCAACATCCGGTCGGCATCTTCATAGGTCAGCCGCCGGGCAACTTTGATGATCGAGGGCACGATCCTGACCTTGAGCACCTCGCCTTCCGGCGAGAGCAGGATCAGGTGGCTGTAGGCTGCCCGAATCTCGCCCTGGATCAGGCTGCAGACGCCCTGGGAGATATGGCGCGGCAGCATCGGCACCTGGCCCTCGGGAAAATAGAGCGAGGTTGCGCGGTTCATTGCTTCCTGAAAGAGCGGGTCGCCGGGGCGGACATAGTGGGCCACGTCGGAAATATGGATGCCGACCAGATAGTTGCCATCCTGTTCCTGGACCGTCAGAGCATCGTCAAAATCAAGCGTCGTGGCTCCGTCAATGGTCAGTGGAGACAGATGCGTCAAGTCCTGGCGGGCCGGGTCGTCGAACAGCGAGGCATTGCCGCATTGTAAAATGGCCTCGGCCTGCTGCCGCGCCTCGGTGGAGAACATGACCGGCAGATTGGCACGCAGCAGCGGCAGGTTTTCGTTATTCTTCCAGAAGCCTGCCTTGATGGAAATATGGTAGATATCGTGGGGTCTGGTACAGCCTGATTCCTTTATGATCCTCCGGGCCAGGTCACTATCCGGGGCCTCGCTGCCATGCAGGTAATAGTTCTGCAGCAGGGTAATGAGCTCTTCTTCCTGTTCGGTGAAAGTGGTGCCGACCTGATCTGATTCGGCGATGCGTCTGAGCAGTGCGGAACCTGCTTTGACCAGCTCTTCCTTCTGGGCTTCTTTTTCCTGCTGGATTCTGAGCTGCTCGACTTTCTCAGGCGAGTGGGCCTTGATCTTTCCCTCTCGGTATTTGAAGAACAGTTTATCCTGAAAAACGCAGCGCAGAAAGGCCGAGACGATATCATCATCGGCATCGCGGCCAAAAGTCAGCTCGGCCAGAAAATGGGGGTCGAAGGTGTCGGTAGCCTCATCGCAGGTCAACTCCCAGAGTATCTCCAGGTCGATGCGCTCCATCAGCGAGTGGCGCTTTTCGGTGGTTGAACGCAGCAGTCTGACAAGGCTTTCCCGGTCTGCTTCGTTGCTGTAGTAAGATGAGGAGCAGTGAACGATCCGGGAGACCGGCAGATTTAGTTCGCGGCCATTCTGATTGAGCAGCCGTACCCGTTTAGGCTGGCTGTCCGTCACATAGCCGCAGATAAATTTCCCGTTGTCCAGATACTCGATGAGTTTTCCGGAAGTAACGCTGACAAAAGACATGTAGGTGACCGATGGCCCGCAGGCCCGGTGAAAATTCTCGAAAAGGTGTTCTATTGCCTCCGTAAATGCTTTGCTGAGGGAACAGATCCGTTTTTTACACTCAATCCGTTAAATATAGTGTATTTTTTACTTTTCTCCATACTTATCTCGAAAACCACACCAATTACCTGAAATTAAAGCAAAGAGAACTGATCGATGGATAGTGGGCCTCCCCAAGTAATCATCACCGGTATGGTGGCGCTGGCCGGTCCGCCCAATGCGGGTAAATCGACCCTGATGAACCGGCTGCTGGGACAGAAAATCTCGATTGTCACCCCAAAACCCCAGACCACCCGCAACCGGATTGCCGGGGTGTTGAACGGCGATGGGTACCAGATTGTCTTTCTCGATACCCCGGGCCTGCATCGATCCTCGATTCCGCTCAACCGTGAGATGAATCAGGTTGCCCTGAACAGCCTTAAGGATGTGGAAGCGGTTGTCTTCTTGGTCGACGCATCCCGGATGGTTAATTCTGAGGAGCGCTCCAGGTATCAGGACGAACTCAAGGGTTTGCTGCAGTCGATCTCGGCACCGATATTTCTGCTGCTCAACAAGATCGATCTGGTAAAACGCAGTGAACTGCTGCCGCTGATCGAATCATTTTCAGCACTGCATCCGTTTGGCGGGGTGATTCCCGTTTCAGCCGTTACGGGCGACGGCCTGGAGCTGGTGGTGGACGAACTTCTCAAGGTGCTGCCCAAAGGGTTTGCCTATTTTCCAGAGGATGTGCCGACCGATGCCAGCCAGCGCTTTCTGGCCTCGGAGATTATCAGGGAAAAGGTGTTTCTGCTCACCGGCCAGGAGATTCCCTATTCCTCGGCAGTGCTGATCGAATCGTTCAAGGAGGATGTGATTCCGGGCAAGGTGGAAATCCATGCGACCATCTATCTGGAGCGTAAATCGCAGAAGCCGATCCTCATCGGCAAGGGCGGCAGCAAGATCAAGCAGATCGGCACCGCGGCAAGAAAAGAGATCGAGGAGATGCTCGAGCACAAAGTGGTGCTGCATCTATGGGTCAAGATAAAGAAGCACTGGTCGCGCGATGATGCCTTTCTGCAGGAGATGGGGTTCTAGCCTGTCTGCGGGGGGGAGTCGGGGCTGTCTTTTGAGCCGCCGGTCCTGATCCGTTCGACCAGCTTGCGGTAATAGGCGTCGTCCTGCTCGATCGAGGACGGGCGATTGCGCTGGGCATCGATCTTCATCATCAGCACGCTGAGTTTTCTCATCTGTTTGAGGCGCTGATGACTGTCCTCGGTTCTGGCGATCAGGTCTTCGAGCTTCTGCACTTCCTTTCTGGTCTCGATCTCGGGTGGCAGATAGCCGCTGTTTTTTAAAATCTTGTAGGCCATTTTCAGATCATCCGGCACGAAAGAATCATCCTCGAGCGGCAGCGGCCGGTTTTTCCAGCCATCGGTTTTCAGCGTACCGTCTTCAATTGCCTGGGCGATGCGCCGTTCCGCGATCTGTGTCAGTGCGTTGATCACCGTGCGTTGTTCTCGCTGAAAGCAGGTTCAGTTGTTGATCGTATGGACCCCGTTGTCCTTGTAGGAGGCATAGAGTACCAGGCTTTTCAGAATATCGAAGGCGGCCTGAAGCTGGTTGTCGCTTTTCAAGCGCTGCTGCATGTCGTCCGAAAGCGACTGCTGGTCAACAGGCTGTTGATTCTCATCCATTTGAGAAGAGATGTGGTTGTTCAGGTCTACTTCCCTGACCCGGCTGGATTCAACGGCGCGTGATGTGTCGCTGTCGCCCTGTTCATCTGCTTCAACGAACTGGACCACGACATCGGGTGCAATGCCGGTAACCTGGATCGAGCGGCCGGACGGTGTATAGTAGCGGGCGGTGGTCATTTTCAGACCGGCGCCGTCGTTGAGCGGTATCACGCTCTGCACCGAGCCTTTGCCAAAGGTCCTGGTTCCGACAATGACGCCACGGCGATGGTCCTGGACCGCGCCGGCCACAATCTCAGAAGCGCTGGCGGTTCCCTCGTTGACCAGGACCACGAGCGGATAACGGGCCAGGATATTGTTGTCGTGCGCTTCATAGGTGAGATCCTGGCTTTTTTTCCGCCCCCGGGTATAGACGATCAGACCACTGTCCAGGAACAGATCAGAGATGTTGACCGCCTGGTCGAGCAGGCCACCAGGGTTGTTTCTCAGATCCAGAATCAGCCCCTGCAGCGCACGTTCCTGCTGCAGATTCTCCAGATGTTTTTTGAATTCTTTGGTGGTATTTCTCTGAAAGCTCGATATTTTCAGGTAACCGAACCCCGGTTTGAGCAGATACGATTTTACCGAGATGAGTGGGATTTCGCTTCTGATCAGAGTAAAATCCCGGGGAGCCTCCCAACCATCGCGAAAAATAGAGATGGTCACTTCCGAACCCTGTGGACCGCGAAGAATCTTGACGGCGTCGTACGTCGTCTTGCCTTTCGTCGAAATCCCGTCGATTTTCATAATTCGGTCATTGGCCCGAATCCCTGCTTTATCGGCAGGCGTATCGGCAATCGGCGAAATTACGGTGATCTGGCCGTCTTGAAGCGTGATTTTTATGCCGATGCCGGTGAACGAGCCGTTGGTCTCATTGCGAAACTCACGGTAGTTTTCCGGTTTGAGGTAGACCGAATGAGGATCGAGCGACAGCAGCAGGCCGTTGATCGCCCCTTCGATGGCCTCTTGCGACTCGATTTCCTCGACGTAGTTTTCCTGCAGAATGCTCAGCACATTGGCAAAAGTTTCCAGATAGCGATAGGTGATTTCCTCCTGCTTCTGGCCAATCTCGGCGCTGAGTCGAGCCGGCTGCATAACAAAGGTGCAAAGCAATACCAGAAAAACAATTGCTACAGCGACTGGTTTTCCAGCACCATGTGCTGCCTGGTGCATCAAGGGTGCAAATAACGATTTTTCAGATGTATTATTCATATAATTTTTCAGATCTTCTCATCAATATAATGTCCGGGCCGGGATACTTTGAGCCCAAACCCGGCTGTTCAGACCAGGTCTTACAGTCTCAGCCGGGAAGTGTCGAGCCAGGCCAACGGATCGAGATTGGTGGTATCCTGGCGCAACTCGAAGTAAAGCCCCGGTGTCATCAGGGTGGCCGTGTCTCCGGTGATGCCGATATCGGTGTGCTCGTCGACCTGCTGTCCTTTCTTGACCAGCAACCGCTCAAGCCGCGAAGTAATAGAATAATAACGATGCCCGTGATTAACAATAACCGTATTGCCATAGCCGCGAAGATAGCCGGAGTATTCGACTTCGCCCTTGTGAATCGCCCTGACCGGGGAGCCCGACGGGGCATCGATGGCAATCCCTTTGGACACATAGGAGATGCCCAGAAGGTTCGTGGTCTGCTGGTTGAATCGGGTAATCACCGTTCCGCTCACGGGGGGTGGGTGGCTGCCCTTGCTGTAGAGAAAACTCTGTTCGAGCTGTTGCTCTTTTTTTTCCAGATTCTGCAGCGATGAGGTCAGGTTCTGGCTGGCCGTCTCCATTTCTGCAGCCGCCTGCTCGTGCAGTTTGGCCTGGGTACGGATCCGGGCCAGCAGTTGTTCTTTTTCAAGTTTTATCGCGTCGAGTTTTTTCAGCTCTTCCCGGTTCTCTAAGATGAGTTCCTCGAAAATGGTCTCCTGCAGTTTCAGCGATTCAACCGCCTGATCAAGTTCAGCTATAGTGGAGCGATAGGTGTCGATGACTCGCTGGTCGTATTTGATCAGGGCCAGAAATGAATCCTGAAAGCGCAGCAGTTCGGGCAGCGTCCGGTTGGAGAAGGTGATGTTGATCAGGCCGAGGTTGCCCAGTTTGTAAAAGGCCTGCATTCGTTTTTTGACATGCACCTGCAGTTTCTGCATCAGGCTGACAGCCTGCTGCTTTTCACTGGTTTTTTCTGCGACCAGTTCCTGCTGCCTTCTGGTTCTGGCTGCCAGGGTGGTGATTTTGTGGTTCTGCTCAACCAGCCGGGTGTCGATGTCCTGCAGTTCAGTGAGCAGGGTAAGCTCGACTTTCCTGGTCTGTCTGACCTGCTCCTGCTGCTCCTGGATGCCTTCCTGCAGTCGGCCGATATTGATCCGGAATTTTCTGATATTCTTGCTGACTTCTTGTTTTTCTTCCTGATACGGATCTTGGTCTGCTGCGTTTACGGCGCTGGCTGAAAAGACAATTGCTAGAAGGGTGCACATCAACAGGACGACGAAGCCGCGGGATAGAAAGAGAAACGCGTTAAAACCGACAGACCGGTTTAGAAAACGAGCAATTGCTCTCAACAATCGGTGCCCTGGCTGCTGCACAATCAACTCCTGAGGTATCGGCGCATCGACAGGTGGGATCCCATCGTGCAGAGAATAATGGATACCACGCCGATCAGCCCGATGGTCTGCGGGTCGAAAAAGGAAAATTCAAACATGTTGAGAAGCCCCGGGCCTGAGAATTTGAGCTTGATCCAGTAAAACAATCCATAAAGCGCCAGCAGTCCCAGCGTCGCGCCCAGCAAACCGTGCAGAAATCCCTCGACCAGAAACGGCGTCCTGATGTAGCTGTTGGTGCCGCCGACCAGTTTGAGCAGCTGGAGTTCTTCCCTGCGGCCGATAATGGTCAGCCGGATCTTGTACGATACCATGAAGACCGAGGTCAGAATCAACAGACCGGCACTGAGAATAACGATGATCGACAACAGTCTGGTAAAGTAGTAGAAGCGCTCGATCCAGTCCTGACCATACTGGACCTTGATGGTACCGGGCAGTTTGCTTAAATATTCCGAGAAAAGTTTTACCTGGTTCAGGCTCCTGAGGTTTTTCAGCGGCACCACTTCGATAGAGGGAGGAAGAAAGTCCTTCGGCATATCTTCAAGGACATCGCGGTCCTCGCCGAGCTGTTCGGCGAAGCGCTGATAAGCTTCGGCCTTTGAAACAAAGCGGATATCTTCAACTTCATCGAAGGCGAGAATCTTGCGTCTGAGCTGCTCCTGGAGTTCCGGGATCGGTTCATCCTCGAGATAGACGATCAGGCGCAGGTCGTAGCCGAGCTTGTCACCGATGGTGAGCATGTTGTTGTAGACCAGGAAGAAGAACGCGAAGATGAAAACCGAGAGACTGACCGTCAGCATGGTCATGTACTGGGATACCCAGGTCTGGCGGAAATTCCTGAATACCTGGCGCAGGACCGCGATGACAAATCTCATTGGGTAGCCTCCCCGCCGCGCAGGTGATGCATCTGCCCATGCCGCAGTTCCAGCAGCCTATGGTCGACATCCCGGTAAATATTGTGGTCGTGGGTGGCTATGACCACCGTGGCCCCCGCCTCGTTCATCCTGGTGAGCAGCTCCATGACCCGGCCGGTGGTGGTGGCATCGAGGTTGCCGGTGGGTTCATCGACCAGGACCAGCGTCGGTGAATTGGCCACCGCGCGCGCCAGAGCGACCCGTTGTTGTTCTCCCCGCGAGAGTTCAGCCGTTATCGTGTTGTGCTTGTCGGTCAGGGCCAGTTCTTCGAGCAGGGCTCTGACCCGCTTGCGGATGATGTGCCGTTTGTTGTAGGAGACTTCCATCGAAATCGCGATATTTTCTGCGACCGTCCGATCGTTGAGCAGTTTGAAATCCTGGTAGGCCACTCCGATCCTCTGGCGCAGCCGGGCCAGGTTTTTGCCCCTGAGCTTGCTGATGTCGTAGCCGTTGACCTCTACCAGCCCATTGGACGGTGATTCCATTTTGCATAAGAGTTTGAGAAACGTGGTCTTGCCGGCCCCGCTCATGCCGGTCAGAAAAACCATCTCGCCGCTGTCTATCGAGATGGAAATATCAGATAAGGCTCGAATGTTGGGATGATAGGTTTTGCTGACCTTGATCAGCTCGATCATCGTCTCGCGTGCATTTTCATTCATAAGTGACTGCTCAATAGGCCCGTGGCGTGGTTTTTCACAGTGATATGACCGGATCAAAACCCGGGTCAAAAGAGATGTGCTTGTTCAAGGCCTGCCAATAGTAATAAAGCTGATAACTTGTGTCAATTTGAAAGCATCCGCGGCCGACATCTAGCCATCGTATGCATATCAGAGTAAGCGGCGGAATCGATACCTCAGCTGCACCCGTCACCCGGTATGAATTACTGCAGCAAGAATAGGCTTGCAACTTGATTCCTTATTGTTATTCTTCTCTGTTACGATTTTTTTCAATACCCGTGAGATACACGGTCAAACGCGAACTGACGACTCCACGGTTTCGGAGCAAAGAAGGAGAATATCATGGATTACAGGGCGACGCTGAACCTGCCCATAACTTCATTTAAAATGAAGGCGAATCTGACCCAGAACGAGCCGATGCTGCTCAAGCGCTGGGACCAGGAAGATCTTTACCGGATGATCCAGCAATGCAGCGCCGACAGGCCGCTGTTCGTGCTGCATGACGGTCCTCCGTATGCCAACGGCAACATCCATCTCGGTACAGCCTTCAACAAGATCCTCAAGGATATCATCCTGCGCTCCCGGCGAATGGCGGGCTTCAACGCGCCCTATATCCCGGGCTGGGACTGTCACGGTCTGCCCATCGAGCACAATGTCGACAAGGAGCTGGGTGAGAAGAAAAAGCAGATCCCAACCCTGTCCAAGCGGCGGGCCTGCAGAAAATATGCGGAGAAATGGATCAAAACCCAGAAAACGGAGTTTAAACGACTCGGTGTACTGGGCGACTGGGACAATCCGTATCTGACCATGACCTATGACTACGAAGCCACGATTGCAAGAGAATTCAATAAATTTCTGCTTTCCGGGGCCGTGGTCAAGAGCAAGAAGCCGGTCTACTGGTGTTCCACCTGCGTGACCGCACTGGCCGAGGCCGAAGTGGAGTACCACGATCACCACTCACCCTCGATCTATGTGAAGTTTGCGGTCAACTCGGATCTCTCAGATATCGATCCAGCCCTGGCAGGCGACGACCTGCAGGTGGTCATCTGGACCACGACGCCGTGGACCCTGCCCGCCAACCTGGCGGTGGCCTTTCATCCCGAATTCGAATATGCGCTGGTGGCCGCGGGGGGTGAGAAACTGATCATGGCCAAGGAACTGGTACCCCTGGTTATGGCGGAACTGGGCGGTGAAGATTATAAAATTATATGCGCGTTCAGCGCAGCGAAGCTGGAGAACAGAACCTGCCGGCATCCATTTATCGAGCGTGACTCATTAATGGTACTGGCCGATTATGTGACGCTGGAGGCCGGCACCGGCTGCGTCCATACCGCGCCGGGTCACGGCACCGACGACTACCTGACCGGCCTGCGCTACGGCCTCGATATTCTTTCGCCCGTCGATGACGACGGGGTCTATAGCGCCGAGGCCGCCCCCTATGAGGGGCGCCGCATACCTGCGGTCAACAGCGACATCTGCGCCGATCTGGCCGCTTCGGGTCGGCTGCTCCACCAGAGCGCCATCAATCACAGCTATCCCCACTGCTGGCGCTGCAAGCAGCCGGTTATCTACCGGGCAACCCCGCAGTGGTTTATTTCCATGGAGATAAATGAGCTGCGCGCCAAGTCACTGAGCAGCATCAAAGAAGTGACCTGGACCCCGGGCTGGGGAATGCAGCGCATCTATGCGATGATCGAGAACCGGCCGGACTGGTGTCTGTCCAGGCAGCGGGCCTGGGGCGTGCCGATCACCGTGTTGAGCTGCAGATCGTGCGGCGAAGTTGTGAAGAACGAAGCGGTTGTTGAGAATATCGACCGGCTGTTCAGCAGCGAAGGTGCCGACGCCTGGTTCAGCCACCAGATCGAGGATTTTCTACCCGACGGGCTGGCCTGCGCGTCCTGCGGCTCGGCAGAGTTCAGAAAAGAAACCGATATTCTCGATGTCTGGTTCGACTCGGGCGTCAGTCACGCGGCGGTCTGTGAACGCCGGCCCGAGCTCGATTCACCGGCCGATCTGTATCTCGAGGGCAGCGACCAGCACCGGGGCTGGTTCCACAGTGCGCTGCTGACCTCGGTCGGCACCAGGGGCAGGGCGCCTTACAAGGGCGTTTTGACCCACGGTTACGTGGTGGACGGGCAGGGCAAGAAAATGTCAAAATCGGTTGGCAACGTGGTCGCTCCGCAGGAGGTGATCGAGAAATACGGGGCCGAGATCCTGCGGCTCTGGGTGGCCAGCGAAGACTATCGGGACGATATCAAGGTCTCCGACGAGATTCTGGCCCAGGTAACCGATTCATATCGAAAAATCCGCAACACGATCCGCTATTTTCTGGGCAATCTGAGCGATTTTGAGCCCCAGAATCATGGCCTGCCGGTGGATGAACTAGAGGAACTCGACCGCTGGGCCCTGGCCCGCTTCGAGGAACTCAAGCGCAGGATCTGGGCTTCCTATGAGAAATATGAGTTTCACTCGATTTATCACGGGTTGAACTATTTCTGCGGGATGACCATGAGCGCCTTTTATCTCGACATCCTTAAAGACCGGCTCTACGTCTCCGGCACCGACTCAAAATTACGCAGATCAGCCCAGAGCGCACTGTTCGAGATAGCCGAAGGGCTGCTGAAGCTGATGTCGCCAATCCTGAGCTTTACCGCATCCGAGGCCTGGGATGCGCTGCACGCAAGGGACCAGAATGCACCGCTGGATGGTTCTATATTTTTCAGCGATTTTCCGGAACCTGACGCTGCCAATCTGCTCGATGACGAGGCGGAACAGCGCTGGAAAAAACTGGTACGTGTACGTTCCGAGATAACCAGGGCGCTGGAGAAGGCGCGCGCTGAAAAAATCATCGGACATCCGCTGGAGGCGCATCTTCTGCTTGCTCCCACCGGTGAACTGGCCGATTTCATAGAGGCCAACCAGCAGATGCTCAAGGAGATCTCAATTGTCTCTGAGCTCGAAGTAATTGACCATGACCAGTTCGGTGACCTGATGCCGCTGCAGAGTGCAGAAATCGAGGGGCTTTTCATCGGCGTTAAAGCGGCCTCCGGTGAAAAGTGCGAGCGCTGCTGGACCCGGTCGGCCACGGTCGGTGCGGCCGAGGCTCATCCGAGCATCTGCCGGCGCTGTGTCGAGGTGGTTCAGACACTTGATCTGCAGGGTTGAGCGGGACCGTGGTCCGCTACTTTCTGATTCTGCTGGCTGTCCTGGGGATCGATCAACTCAGTAAATACCTGGTCGTTTCAAGCATGGAGCTCTACCAGGTGCACGAGGTCATACCCGGGTTTTTCAACCTGGTGCACGTGACCAACAAGGGCGCCGCTTTTTCGCTGTTTGCCTCGATCGATTCGCCACTGCGGCACTATTTTTTCGTGCTGGTCAACGCTGCTGCGGTAATCGGTCTTACCATCGCAGCACTGAGAATGAGACAACATCATCCATTTTACCGGGTATCGTTTGCGCTCATCGCCGCCGGTGCGCTGGGCAACCTGATCGACCGGCTGCGCTATGGCGCCGTCATCGATTTTCTTGATTTTTATCTGGGCAGCTATCACTGGCCGGCTTTCAATGTGGCCGACTCGGCAATCTGTGTCGGGGTTGCCATCCTGTTCCTGCTCAATATCATCGATATGAAAAAAGCCAAATAAAGGAGAAATACATGAAAATAGCAGTGCTTTTTCCGGGCCAGGGCTCACAGGCCATCGGCATGGGAAGCGAATTTATTCATACCCTGCCGCAGTGCCGCTCGGTTATGGAAACGGCCGAATCGGTCTGCGATTTTGAGCTTGGCAAAATCATTGCCGAAGGTCCAATGGAAGAGCTGACCCGGGCTGCAGTGCTCCAGCCGGCCATCACCGTAACCAACCTGATCTGCCTGACGGCACTGCAGTCGGCTCTGCCCGAAGATATTGAAATAAGCTGTTATGCGGGGCACAGTCTCGGTGAATGCTCAGCCCTATGCGGGGCCGGTGTCCTGGCGGTCGAGGATACGATCCGGCTGGTCGAACGCCGTGGATTTTTCATGGAACGTGAAGGCAAAAAGAATCCCGGTGCCATGCGGGCAATTCTCGGCCTTGATATCGACGCGGTTGAAAAGGCGGTAGCTTCCCATAGCGGGCCGGGTGTTGCCACGGTTGCCAACTACAATACCCCACAGCAGATCGTTATTTCCGGCAGTGTGGATGCCCTCGATGCGGTTTCGGCAGATCTTGAAGCTCAGGGCGGCAAGGTGATTGCGCTTAACGTCAGCGTGGCCAACCATTCGCCTCTGGTCAGCGAGGCGGTACCCGATTTTGCTGCGTTTATGGAAGATATCGAATTCAAAGCGCCGCAGTGCCCGGTCTATTTCAACGTCACCGCACAGCCCCAAACCGAGCCCGCCTTGATCAAAGAGATGATGGCTCGGCAGATAGCTTCGCGGGTACGCTGGTATGAGATCATCACCGCCATGCTCGGTGACGGGGTGGATACCTTTATCGAGGTTGGCCCTAAAACGGTGCTCAAGGGGATGATGAGAAAAATCGTGCCCAAAGGGATCCAGGTCAATTCCCTGCAGTTCGATACGCCCGATACACTGCAGAGTTGTCTGGAAAAAATTGGAGCTGCATAATTCGATACGGGCCCATGTTCAGTGCTCGTGGTTCGGGGCGTGTGCCAGGGTGAACCGGTCTGCCGTGAATAAAGGGCAAGACCGGGGCCCGGGGCGGAAGTGCGCTCCATACGACGCATAATGAAATCCGAGGGGCACCAGAAACGCATGCCTGAATCCGGCGGTACAACCAAACCTGGCAGCGTGAACCAGAGCCCTGCCATCTGCGTTGTTGCGGGTATTGACAGCGGCGTCGGCAAGACCATGGTCACCGGTCTGCTGGCACGCTGGTTCAAGGATACCGATAATCCGGCCATAACCATGAAAATGGTTCAGACCGGGGGCTCTGGACTCAGTGAGGATGTCGTTGCCCACCGCAGGCTGGCCTCGACTGAAATGGCCGAAGAAGACGCGATGGGGGTAACCTGTCCGTATGTCTTCAGCGTTTCCTGTGCCCCGCACCTGGCCGCCCAACTCGACGGCCGAACGATCGATCCTCAGGTTATTGTCAATGCGGCCGAAGAACTTGCCGGTGTCTATGGCCATGTCCTGGTTGAGGCAGTCGGGGGCCTGTTTACTCCCTTGACCGAGGATCTTTCTGTGGTCGATCTGATACAAACACAAAACTGGCCGGTGCTCCTGGTTACCGGGCCCTGGGCCGGCTCGGTCAACCATACTCTGGCTGCGCTGGAAACGCTTGAGCGACGGGGCGTCACCCTGCAGGGTATGATCTATAACCTCGACGGCAGCCGCACGATAGACCCGCGGATTATCGACGATTCGCGCAGGCTCTTTGGCAGAGCCCTTAAAAATCTGGGCTGTAGGCGTCCGATCTGCGATATTCCCGATGTGTCCTGCACCAAAACCTATTGTGTCGATTTTTCCGGGCTCTTCTCATGATCCTGAGATTTATCTTTGAGCCATTTGCAAAACGATCTTTTCGCCCAAACTCTGCGTTATGCTCAAAATTTTATCCTCGGAATATCAATTATATGCCTGTGGTAAAATTTCTCGCATGCCTTGATTTTGCACGAAAATCTTAGTTTTGCAAAAGGCTCCTTTTACAAATAACCGTCTGATAAAGGTCTTTTATGCTACAGCACCGTCCCATCCCGACTTGTTTGAACTGCAGATTTTTTCGTCCGGTGGATGATAAAAACGGCTTGTGCCGGGTCGACAAGGGAACCATCGACCAGCGCAGCTACCCCTCCAAAGCCCATGAGGACTGCTGTCAGCGCTGGGATGACTGCGGCCAGCAATATCATATCCGGATCGGCTGGCTGAACAGCCGAAAAAATCGGGAAAAGGGCTGATTGACGGCAGCGGGTGCGAAAGTTGCATAGCTTTCACTAAGGATCAGATAATCCGGTTACCACGGTGGCGAGCTATATTTGTGCTACACTTGTGTGGTATAATGCGGGTGAAAGGTTCAAAAATGTGGAAGCGATGCCACACATATGTGGCATCGACGGACTCCTCAGCAGGGAGGTCGCACCATGGTTCGTGCAGCGCTTTCAGAGCCCCAACAGTCCAACGACATCCTTCTTCGGCGCTCAGCTATCCTGCAGCAGATAAACCGGCTGAGCCACCTGGATCTGCCGGCCCAGAGCAGAAGTGAGCTGCTGCTCAAATGCGGTGAAATACTTCTGGAGTTCGGCACTTTCAGCGCTGCCTGGGTCGGCAGATACGCCCCCGACACCGACTCCGTTACCCCCCTTTCGTTCCTGCAGATCCGCACCGGCCCGCAACAGCAGCGGCTGGTCGAGCGCCAGCGTATCCTGCCTGGGCCGGCTCTGGTAGCGAAAATCGAAAAAGCGATCGAGCGGCGTTGCCCGCTTATCTGCCGGGAGTTTGAGACGCCGCTTTATGTGCCTTTGCCGCAGGGCGATCTGCGCATTCAGGCCTGTTCGATCTGGCCGCTGCTGCATCACGACTTCGTTTACGGGGTGGTGGCGCTGCTCTGTTTTGAATCCGATAGTGAAACTTCTTTCTCCACCTTTGAGCAGGAACTGCTCGAGACCACGGTTGCCGATCTATCCCTGACGCTCTACGCCCATGACGTATCGGTTCAGCTTCAGTTTGAACGTGACTTCAATCGTGAAATCATCGACACGATCCAGGCCCTGATGGTCTCGATTTCACCCTGCGGGAAAATCATTCAATTCAACCCGGAGGCTGAGCGGGTCACGGGTTATCAGGAGAAGGACGTATTGGAACGTTATTGGGTGGACATCCTGCTCTCTCCTGACAACCGGGTTCATTATCAGAATGTGATCTCCCAATTGCTCAAGGAAAATACCAGCAATCTCAGCTTCAGGGCACCATTGCTCACCCGGGACGGAAACTTGCGGACCATAGACTGGCATAGTTCGATTAAATCAGACATCGACAAGGGTACCGTCGGTATGGTGCTTTTCGGCCTGGATATCACCGAACGGCTGGTCGCCGACCAGAAATATGACTCCACGGTGGCCAAGTGGGAAAATATCTTCTCCGCCATCCAGGACCCTGCCCTGATCGTCAAAAGAGACGGCACCATCATCGATGCCAACCATGCCACCTTCAGCGCTTCACGCAGATCACGGGCTGACGTGCTGGGCAATTCCGTTTGCACTATCCTGCACGGCGGCAGAAACGCTGGGGCGATCTGTCCACTTGAGAAACTGCTCAGAACCGGGCAGAGTCGTATCCTGCATACCGAATTAAGCGGCCTGCACGGCGATTACCTGCTCACCGTGAGCCCGCTGAAAAGCGTGGCGGGAGCCGACGAGGCGACCCTTCTGGTGGCCCGGGACATGACCGAGGAGGAGCGTCATAAGGCAGAAGCCATGCGTGCCGCCCAACTCGCCTCCATCGGCGAACTGGCCGCAGGTGTCGCGCACGAGATCAACAACCCCGTCAACGGTATCCTCAACTATGCCCAGATGCTCAGCGACCTGACACTCGACAGCCAGGGCGAGGAGGTGGTGGGCCGGATCATCTCTGATGGCAAACGAATCGCGACCATTGTGCGCAGCCTGCTCGATTTTTCCAGGCACCGGGTAGAAGAGCCGGAACCGGTTGTCGGCGCAGGGCTTCTCGATGACTGCCTGGAACTGGTAAAGCACCAGTTGCTCACGGACAATATCATTCTCGAAATCTCGTTTCCGGAAAATCTGCCGCTCATGTTCTGCAACCCGTCACAGCTTCAACAGGTACTGATCAATGTGATTTCCAACAGCAGGTATGCGCTGAATAAACAGTATCGCGGAAAACATCCGAAGAAAAAACTACTTATCAGCGGTTCCCAGGTCGAACACGGTAGAAGCAGCTATATCCGTTTTACCATCACCGATTTTGGCTGCGGGATAGAACATCATCTGCTCGAGCGGGTCTTCGACCCATTTTTTTCCACCAAGCCCAACGGCGAAGGCACCGGACTCGGCCTGAGCATCAGTTACGGTTTGGTGCGTGACAACGGCGGATACATGCGGATCAAAAGCCTGTACAACAGCTACACGACGATGATCATCGACATTCCTGCTGCGGACGGGGAGGAAAATGGCTGACATCTCACGCAGAACGCTCCTTATTTCAGTGGTGTTGGGCCTCTATACGGTGCTGGTCGTGTTGTCCATTTATGCCCCCTTGCGAGGTCCGGAAACTGAGGTCCAGTCGTCTCTGGCAACCGGCCTGTTGATGCCTCTGCTTGGGGTCACCACGCTCTTTTGTGCGGTGCTCTATGTGATCCTGCGGCTGGACAGACGGGTTGATGAGAGCAGCAGCCGTATCGCGCAACTCGAACAGCGGCTTGCAGGCACCGAAGAAGACATCTCCAGCGCTGAGCAGGAGCACCGCCAGCATATGGAGAAAAAATTGTTCGAGATCGGGGTGATCAATGCCTCTCTGCATCGGGAGATTGCTGAGCGGATGCAGGCCGAAAATGAGAGCCGGCAGCTTCAGAAACGTATGGAGTTGATTCTGAATTCGGCGGGGGACGGGATCTTCGGTCTCGATACCAACGGTATCGTCACCTTTGCCAACACCGCGGCCTCGGTGATGACGGGCTGGCGGATTGATGAACTGGTGGGGCAGCCGCACCATGAACTGGTGCATCACAGTTATAGTGACGGTTCACCGCATCCGCCCCAAGCGTGCCAGATACGTCAGGCATATGTGGACGGAATCGTACATTTTAACTCCGATGACGTATTCTGGACCAGGGAGGGGAGCAGTTTCCCGGTGGAATACGTCAGCACTCCGATCAAAGACAACAATGATAACCATAACAGTGAGACCATCCACGGCGCAGTCGTGGTGTTCAGGGACCGAAGCATATATGTCTGATAACCCAGGATAGCTTCAGCAAGCATTGCCTTCAGCCCTGTATTATTTCATTGGATCAGCCAGGAACAGGGAGAATAAGAGATGAACACGCAGAAGCCTCAATCGAGTTCGATCCTCATCGTCGATGACGAAGCAAGCCTCAGGCAGACCTTTCATTTCTTTCTCACGCGCGAAGGTTATGCGCCGGTGCATACCGCAACTTCGCTGGAAGAAGCCATGTCGATAATGGCTTCTCAGGAGGTGGATCTGATCATCAGTGATATCGTGCTGGAAAAATCCTCGGGTATCACCCTGCTGAAATATGCGCGGAAAAACGGTATCGACTGCCCGTTCATCGTGATTACCGGCTATCCCGATGTTGAGACGGCGGCTGAGTCGCTGCGTTACGGCGCCTTTGACTATATTGTCAAACCGGTGGAGAAGCAGACCCTGCTGCGCGCGGTTCGGCTGGCGCTGAATCAGCGAAATCTCGTGCGGCAGCGCCTTGAAGCGGAAGAGGAACGGGAACGATACCGGGTTCTGCTCGATACCGTCTTTAAAAGCGCCACCGATGCTATTATTGTCGTCGATGAGCAGCAAACCGTGCTCAAACTCAATGAAGCAGCCAGATCGATGCTGGCAGCATACATTCCGGGGCTCGACGTCGGGATGAGGCTCGATGGCGGTAACGTCACCGACAAGATAGGTGTGCTGCAGGAAGATCTCAGCACGGTTCTGAAGACCGGTGAGGAAGTCTGCGAACATCGGCTTGAACTGAAGGATGGCGAAGATCGGATCAGGGTCTTGAGTTTGTGTACCTCGCCGCTGCTTGGAAACGCTGATCCGGCTCAGGGTGCGGTGCTGGTTATTCGGGACATGTCCCTGCCGGAAGGCTACCAGTCCAGCCAGCGCAGCGGATTTCACCGTTTTATCGGCTCCAGCAAGGTGATGCAGACAGTGTATACGATGATCGAAAATGTCGGCCGCTTCGACATAACCGTGTTGATCACCGGCGAATCGGGAACCGGCAAAGAACTGGCCGCGGAGGCCCTGCACCAGGAGTCGCCCAGAAACGATCATACCTTGATCAAGGTGGATTGTACCGCGATACCCGAAAACCTGCTGGAAAGCGAACTTTTCGGACACAAAAAGGGCTCCTTTACCGGGGCGGACAAGGATCGCAAAGGGCTGCTGCTCCAGGCCGACGGGGGAACGCTCTTGCTCGATGAAATCGGTGAAATCTCTCCCGCCACGCAGCTGAGGCTGCTGCGCTTTCTCCAGGAGCGAACCTTTTACCCGGTGGGCAGCGATACGCCGATCGTCGTCGATACCCGGATCATAACTGCAACCAATGTCGATCTCAGGGAAAAGGTTCAGGAAGGCTCGTTTCGTGAGGACCTCTATTTTCGCCTCAAGGTGATCGACATCGTCCTGCCGCCGCTGAGAGCCCGCCGAGAGGACATCGCTCTGCTGGCCGGCCATTTTATCAGGAAATATGGCGACAAGATCAAAAAATCGGTGAGCGGGCTTTCCGACAATGCGCTGGCTGCCCTGCAGCGCTACTACTGGCCGGGAAATGTCCGTGAGCTCGAGCACCTGATCGAGCGGGCCGTGGTGCTCTGCCAGGGGGACACCATCACCACGAAAGAATTGCCCCAGGATTTGTTCCATTTCGCCGAGGAAGCTGATCTGGCGCCCCAGGCAGTGGTGGTAGATCGAACGCAGAGCGCACCTGTTTCTGTGGGCTGGTACAAACCTGAGTACTTGCCTGAACCGCCTGCAGAGACTGTCGTTTCAGGACGTCCGAACGGGCAGGGGGGCGAAGCGGAGATCGGCGTTATCCTGGCCACGCTGCGCCGCTGTGGCGGCAATAAGGCAAAGGCCGCCCGACTGCTCGGCATCGATCGATCCACCCTGTATCGAAAAATCAGAGAACTCGATATAGACCTCTCGGTCATTGCCCTGGAATAAAAGAGCACCGTGAGTCCGGGCTGTCTCGTCTCAAAACCCCGCCTCCTGTCGATGTGCTCAGTTCAGCGTTGCGACACTTCTGTTGCAACACTTGTGCTGCACGAACACACTTGTGTGGCATAAATCTGCTCTTCAGCACCGTGCCTCAGGCCCTATTTCCATCTGCGTCGGCTCTTTTCTTGGTTCAGTCGTGAACCGCCCTGCGCGTCTGCACATGTCACCACCTGTAAACAAACCACAAGTACCTGAAAGTATATGATTTAATTTTGTAAATCCCGGCCAGAACCGGGAGGCGCCGGCTGGTCATCATAGGCTAATTAACAGGGTAGAAAAACGGTGGTTGCAAGGCTATCAGGCATTTTACATGCAATAAGATTTGTAAAGCCGATACACGGCTTATCACCTCAGCGCATTTTAGACAATCCAGGTGAAACAATGACGGTCTTGGCAATGGATCATCGGTTCGACAACAGAGCCATCAGACTTAGAGATGAAGGCTGGTGTGTCAGCTACCTCTTCCGGCTGCGCTGGCCCGATGGATTTGTCTGCCCCGCCTGCGGCTTTAAGCACAAATTGATTATCCCCGTAAAGACCCCGGTCTGCAGGTTCTGCGGCCGGCAGGGGTCGCTTACCGCAGGAACACTTCTGCACGGCAGTAAAAAAAAGGTTTCCGACTGGCTGCAGCTCATCTGGCGGCTGAGCAAGGGCACGGAGCAGCTCAGTGCTAAAAAAATACAGCAGCATCTCGGCCTGCACAGTTATCAGACCGCCTGGACATGGATGGTCAAACTTCGCCTGGCCATGCAGGGCGTACTGGAAACCAGGTGTCGGCATACCGTGAAAATCGATCTTTCTGAACAGTCGACAGAGGCGGCCCTGGAAACAGTGGCAGATAACGCTATATCAGCCACTGATCACCCAATCGTTGCCGCGGTGGAATCGGTTGCCGAGGGCCGGGCCCTGGGACGGGTGCGAATGCGTTATCTCGACCAGATCGATACAGCGCATGTTGCAGAATTCATTCAGCAATATGTGCGGCCGGGCAGCACCATCATCGCTCCTGACAGGTTCTTCTTTGACACCCTGAAATGCAGAGATCACCTCTATACCGTGGCCAGCGGACAGCCATATCATGAATCGATTCAGAATCTGATTGGCGCATACCTGAGCTGGTATAAAGACAGAAAATTCCGCTCAACGAATCAGAGATATCGGCAGGGATGTCTCGATGAGTTCTGTTTCTACCTCGAAGCACAGCTCTCGATCGACCAGTCTCAGGTCTTCGACAGGCTGCTTATGGCCATGCTGCAGCATGGACCTGCGACGTCCGATCTGCCGACGGCAACATCTGAAGGCCAGTGGGGAGAGCAGTGATGACTCGTCTGAATGCCATCTATCTGGTCTGCTTTGGACTGGTCGTGATCATCGGGGTCAGCCTGTTCCAGGCAAGCAGCAGGCTGCCCCAACGCGCCTACAGCCAATTTCTCACAGATATTGCCGACGGAAATGTTCTGGAAGTGACTATCCGGGGCGGAGAGGTTGCTGTTACCGACAGCAGCGGTGGCCGGTATGCCACCTTTGCCCCCGATGAAGGAGCGTTGCTGGAGCGTTTGCAGGACACGCCTATCACGATCCAAACCAGAGCGCCTTCGGAACTCTCGACATTGTTTAAAGATATGCTGATCGTCCTGCTGCTGCTCGGGGGCTGGTTCATTTTCTCAAAAACGGGTTCCACTTCCGAGAAATTCGTTTCCAATAAATCGATCCAGTACTCAGCTAATAACCAGGAGCGGGTAACCTTTGAAGATGTGGCCGGCATTTCCGAAGCCCGCGACGAACTCAAGGAGATCATCGATTTTCTGAAGCAGCCGGTGCGTTTCAGCCGGCTTGGCGGCCGCATCCCCAAAGGGGTGCTGCTCGAGGGACCGCCCGGTACAGGTAAAACCCTGCTGGCCCGCGCGATCGCCGGCGAAGCTTCGGTGCCGTTTTTTTCAATTGGCGGCTCCGATTTCGTTGAGATGTTTGCCGGCCTTGGCGCCTCGCGTGTTCGAAAACTCTTTGCCGAGGCCAAGAAGCAGGCGCCCTGCATCATCTTTATCGATGAAATCGATGCGATCGGCGGCAAGCGTACCGTGGATTATCGCAGCGGTTCGAGCGATGAGCGGGAACAGACGCTCAATGCACTGCTGGTGGAGATGGACGGCTTTCAGACCAGCGAAACCATTATTGTTATCGCCGCCACAAATCGTTCAGATATCCTCGATTCGGCCCTGCTGCGGCCGGGCAGATTTGATCGGCGGATCACTCTGACCCTGCCTGATATCAAAGAGCGCATGAAGATTCTTCGGGTCCATGCGGCAAAAACGATCATAGATAGCCGGCTTGATCTGTCGCTGATTGCCCGCGGTATACCAGGCTTCAGCGGCGCCGAGATTGCCAACCTTGTCAATGAGGCGGCGCTGCTGGCAGCACGCAGAGGCAAGGTCAAGGTTGAACAGGTGGATTTCGAAGATGCTCAGGATAAGATCACTATGGGTCTCGAGCGCAGAAATGCAGTGATCAGCCAGGAGGCCAGACGACTGACCGCCTATCATGAGGCGGGGCATGCCGTGGTTGCCAAACTGCTGCCGGAAACCGATCCGCTGCACAAAATCACCATCATTCCCAGGGGCCAGTCGCTCGGCCTTACCCAGCAGCTTCCGATTGATGAGCACCTGACCTATGCCAAGTCGTATCTGCTCAACAGAATCATGATTCTGCTTGCCGGCAGATGTGCTGAAGAGGCTATCTTTGGCCGACTCACCACCGGAGCCAGCAATGATCTGCTCAGTGCAACACGTATCACCCACCGGCTGGTATGCGAATTCGGCATGAGCGATCGGCTTGGTCCGGTGGCCTGCAGCGGTGGGGCGCCCGGTGAATATACACAGCAATCGTCGACTGGCTGGTTGCAAAGCCAGCAGACTATGCGCGAAATCGATATGGAAATCAGAGGCCTCATCTCAGACTGCAATCATCAGGCAAAAAAACTGATCACCGATAACAGCGAGTTTCTGCATATGCTGGCCGAGTCGCTGCTTGCCAATGAAACCCTGGACGGCGAGGAGGTCGATATCATCTATCGGTGCTATTTGGATCGCCGCCGTACTGAGCAGGCCTCACCCAAAGAAAATTGAACTGGAGTCGAAAATGCGCTCGGTTAAACCTGACAAAATAATCCCAGCACTGTTCGGAACGCTCGCGGCCCTGGTGCTGATTTCTGCATCGGCAGCTGGCACTGCACTGTTGCCAGCACCGCCGGCAGGGATAATTGAAATCGATAACCTTCCGGGGGCAGGCATCAGCGTAACCTTCGATCATGAACTGCATGACGGGTATGCCTCCTGTGTCGAATGCCATCACCATGTGACCGGATCACCGCCGTCCAATCCTTTCTGTGCCTCCTGTCACCGCAAGGCAGTGGTGCTCGATTCAGTAGGCTGCAAGGATTGCCATGCGGTAGAGCGTTTTGCAAAAGAATATCTGGAAAATCAGAACCGGACGAACCGCTACCATTTCGACACGGTTGGCCTGCAGGGTGCCTATCACCTCAGATGTATCAATTGTCATCTGACAGTCGGCACCGGGCCTGTCGGCTGTCATGATTGTCACCGGTGAAAAGATGCGCGGGCACGAATCACGGTAAGCGGATATTTACCGGCGAACCAGTAGAGGAACGAATATGAAACCCATGCTCAATCGGCGCACGGTACTCAAGGGACTGCTCGGCTCAGCCCTGTCGTTGTTCACGCTGCATCCAGGAAAACGTGCTGCAGCCCACGATTTTACCGGATATGAGTCAAATCTCGGGGTATTGGTCGATCTCAGCCGCTGTGTCGGCTGCCGGAGCTGCGAGGCGGCCTGTAACAAGGAACAGGGGCTGCCGCCGCCTCAGTTGCCCTTTTCCGACATGGGTGTGTATGAAGCACAAGAAAATCCCCATGGCCGGAGAACGGATCAGACCAGATATACCGTGGTCAACCGCTACGATTCGCCCGGTTGGGATCATCCGCTGTTCAAAAAGACGCAGTGCAACCACTGCCTGGAACCGGCCTGTCTGACCGCCTGTTTCGTCAACGCCTATACCAAGACTCCTGAAGGCGCGGTCATATACAACCCGGATGTCTGCGTCGGCTGCCGAACCTGCATGATCGCCTGTCCCTTCTCAATGCCAGCCTTTCGATACGAAAGCGCTTTCGAGCCGCGCATTATGAAATGCGTGTTCTGCTACGATACCCGGCTCAGCAAAAACCAGGCCCCGGCCTGCGTCGAGGCCTGCCCGATGGAGGCCCTGACCTTCGGCAATCGGAAAACGCTGCTGAGAAGCGCCCGGAAACGCATTCGGGAGCATCCTGAGCGCTATCAGAACTATATCTACGGCGAATCCGAAGCGGGTGGAACTTCCTGGCTTTATCTCTCACCGGTGCCGTTTGCTGAGGCAGGTTTTGATATGGAGGTCCCGAAACAACCCATCCTCAATTTCGTAAAGGACTTCCTGGCAGTAGTTCCAATGGTGCTGACCATCTGGCCTGGTCTGTTTGCCGGGATGTATCTGCTGAACCGGCATCGTAAAATCAAAGACTCCCACGACCCCGCTCTTGTCTCAAATGAGGAACTGGACCATGAAAAGCATGACGGATAAAGCAGAACTGCGGATGCTCGATCGAACTGTCACTGAACTGAGGCAGACCGGCGGCTTCAGGGACAAACTCATGCTTGGTCTGAGTGCGACCGACTATGTCCACCTGCTGATGAAAAACCGGCTCAACTGGCTGCTGGCAATCATTTTGTCGGTGGGTATACCGCTTCTGGGCCTGCGCTATCTGTATGGCCTCGAAACGGTAACCCACGGTAGCCAGGATTATCCCTGGGGGCTTTTTCTCGGATTTGGACTTTTCGGCATGGTGCCGCTGTCTGCTTCGGGATTTCTGCTCAGTACGACCGTGGAAATATTTCAGCGCGATGACTTCAAGCCGATCGAGCGGCTGGCCTTGCTCAATGGCCTGTTGGGCTATTTTTTTGCAGTCGTCTACCTGCTGGTGGATCTTGGTATGCCGTGGCGGCTCACCTATCCGATGCTGGTTTCATTCGGGCCGGCGGCGGTCCTGTTTCTGGTTGCCTGGCACGTGGCCACCTATCTCTCGGTACAGCTTGCCGAAATGCTTCCGGCCGTGTCAGAATGGGCTGACTGGCCCTGGTTGAAACACTTCATCAAAAAAATCACCCTGGGGCTGACCATTGCCGGCATTATCCTGTCTACGCTGCATCAGGGAGCTCTCGGGGCGCTGTTCTGTTATGCGCCGATGAAGATCCATCCGCTCTGGATTTCCCCTGAATTTCAATGGCTGCACTTTTTTGTCTCGTCGATTTTTGCCGGGCTCTGCATGGTGATCCTGGTTGCCGCGCTGGTTGCCCGCTTTATGGCCTGGCGCTGCGATGCGCGGTTTCTTGAAAGCCTCGACAGTATTACCATAGGGCTGGCCAGGGGGGCGGCCATGGCAATGCTTACCTATCTGGTGATCAAACTGGTGGCGGTAGCCCACGACAAAGAGTGGCTCTATCTGTTTTCGGGCTGGGGACTCTACTATTTTGCCGAAGTGGGCCTGGCCGTCGTACTGCCTCTGGTGATGTTTGCCTGGGGTGTGAGGCACCGCAGGGTAGAGCTGCTGCGCTGGGGTGCTCTCATTGCGGTGCTGGGTATTATCTGGAACCGGCTCAATACGGTCATGGTTTGCTATAACTGGCAGATCCACCAGGAAATTCCCCACTGGCGTGAAGTCTGGGTTGCGGTAACCATCCTCTGCTTCTACTTCATCATTTATCGTTTTATCCTCTATCGGCTGCCGGTTCTGTTCAGCTGGAAATATAAATAGTCCGGCAATCCGCCTGTCCATCATCGGGACCGAGCCGAATCTGCGCCCGGTCCTGTATCCAGAATAACAGTCGACAATTGTGTGGAATACCACATGTTTTGTGCAACACTGATCTGCAACATGGTTGTAGTATTGTGCTTCAGCTTTCCGTAGCAGCTTAGAACAGTCCCGCCAGATCTGTAAATTAAATAATAATAACAATGTGTTATAGCGTTCAATTATTTTCTGGTGCAGGCCAAGGTCCTGGCACTGCAGATGCAATAGATATAGCAAAGGGTGCGGCCAGAGCGGCAGCGCCCGGGCAGGTGAATCTCAAGTACAGGGAGGACGCCATGAAAAGCATCACAAGAACCACCAGAAGGACTGAAACGGAAGTTGAGCATGATGTCTCAACCGTTCTTTTTAACGTTTTCTCAGCCTCGGCACTGCTTATCGGAGTCTGGGCAGCAGCCTGTCTGATCGGTGGGCTCGTCAGCCACGGTTTTGTTGGGATGGTGCGCGGGTATATTACCGCTGTGACCGGTTTTTAGACGAAGGTTTCAGTTATCGTATAGGCAGGAGGTTACCATGAAAACTGGATTTAAAGCAGTGCTGCTGGCGGGAGTCCTTACCACCGGGGTGGCGGTGGGCTGCTGGGCACTGGCGGCATTTGTCGTCGGCTTGAAACAGGCCGGCTGGCAGCCGGCTGAACTGCTCAGGCAGTATCTGGTCGCTACCGGCATCGTTGAGCCGTCTCACACTCTGGTTGACTTCTACAGCCAGATAAAAGGGGTGGAGTACCTGATCTGCGTTGCATTCCTGGTCGCTTTTCCAATGTTCTACAAGTATGTGAATAAGGACAGCGAAAAGATTACAACCAAATTATAAGTGAAACCCCGGTAAGTTGGACCGGGGTTTCATGTCTGCAGCAGAAGTCGATCTACAGACTCAAAACGGTTCAGGTTTGTAGACATCGAAGAAGGTCTTTTCGCCGATCAGGGAGTCAATGTCTCCCTGGATTGCACGGATTTCTTCGAGGTTCATCCATTCGATCCACTGGTCGGCCGTCTCCCATTCACTGATTACGATATATTCACCGGGGTCATTGAGGCTTGAATAGGTGCCCCGCGAGATAAAGCCCTGCTGTTTTTCGGCAAGTTCCCTGAGCTTTTTCAGCAATGGAATTAATTCTTCTTTGTGGTTGAGCTTGAATAGTCGCCTGCTGATGATTTTTACCTGCATCGTCTATCTCCTTTCTGTATCGCAATACCAATGATTGCAATTGAATCTGAAGCGCTTATCTGTCTACTTGAGAGAGGAAGTTTTAAGCGTGCTTTTACTAATACCCATCAATGAGGATTTTATCACACCATGAAAGCAATCGGCTATCAGAAATCGTTGTCTATCGATCATCCCGACTCGCTGCAGGATATTACCCTTGAAGATCCGCACCCCTCCGGGCGCGATCTGCTCGTCGAGATCAAGGCGGTCTCTGTCAATCCGGTGGATGCCAAGATGCGTATGCGCACAGAACCGTCGCCTGGCTCCTGGCAGGTTCTCGGCTGGGATGCAGCGGGTGTTGTCCGTGACGTCGGTCCGGAGGTGAAGCTATTCAAGCCCGGCGACCGGGTCTGGTATGCAGGTGCGATAGACCGGCCCGGAACCAACAGCGAACTGCACCTGGTTGATGAGCGTATTGCCGGCCATATGCCGCAGGTACTTGACTTCAAGCAGGCCGCGGCGCTGCCGCTGACCAGCATCACTGCCTGGGAACTGCTCTTCGACCGTCTCGAGTTGGAGCAAGGCGGCAACAATGGCAGCCGCAGCCTGCTCATCATCGGGGCCGCCGGCGGGGTCGGCTCGATTATGGTGCAGCTGGCCAGAAAACTGACGAACCTGATCGTTATCGGCACCGCCTCGAGGCCGCAAACCAGGGCTTGGGTTACAGACCTGGGAGCCCACGAGGTGATCGACCACAGCCGGCCGCTGAGCGAAGAGCTGAAAAAGCTGGGCAGACCATCGGTGGATTATATCGTCAGTCTCAACAGCACCGACCAGCACTTCGAACAGATAGTCGAAGCAATTGCCCCGCAGGGTAAATTCGCCCTTATCGATGATCCGGAACCGATCGATGTCCGCCTGCTCAAGAGAAAGAGCGTCTCCTTGCACTGGGAGCTGATGTTTACCCGGTCGCTGTTCAAGACCCCTGACATGATCAAGCAGCACCAGCTGCTCGACAGAGTCTCCGCTCTAGTTGATGATGGCACGGTCCGCACGACGCTCGGCAATCATTTCGGCACGATCAATGCCGGCAACCTCAAACGGGCCCACCAGCTGCTGGAAAGCGGCAGCTCCTGCGGGAAGATCGTACTGGAGGGATTTTAAGCCGCCCGCGTGCCCACTTTACGAACCTTTTGCTCTGAACTGGTGTAAGAAAAAAAGAACAGGTAGAGAAAATGGCTGGAAGTACCTCGCAGGCCAGATTTCGCTAAAAGATCTCGAGTACTTCAGATGGGTATAAAAAAAGCACCTGGTAAGATTTGCCAGGTGCTTGAATTCACGTGGTGACCCCAAGGGGACTCGAACCCCTGTTCCCGGCGTGAGAGGCCGGTGTCCTAGGCCACTAGACGATGGGGCCATAGCGGTTTGACCGTTATACAATAACGGGTTTGCCCAGTCAAGCCTTTGTTGGAGCCGCCAGCGCCGAACGCTTTCCTTTCAATTCAGCAGTGCGGCAGAATCCTCGTGCGTCAGCCACCAGACAAGTTTCATCGGTGTGCAGTCTCACCTGATGGTCAACGAGAAGGGCGCTGCCCGTATCCTTGGTCATTTCAATTTCTGTTCCGGTAAGTGCTCATTCTTCAGGCTACCTTGAAAAATGGTTTTTTCGCTCTAACTCTGCGTTGTGCGCAAAAATTTTATCCTCGAAATATTACTTTTATGCCTGCGGTAAAATTTTCACTCGCGCCTTGATTTTGGACGAAAATCCTAATTTTGCAAGGTACCCTTTAGTCACTCCTGGCAACATGTTGTTACGTCGATGCAGCGATATTGATTTCAGAGAACTGATGCATACATATTTAATCAAATGATAAAATATAAGATCAACTGCAGTCTATTTGCTCATAAACTGAAGAGGGGTTTATAGGTGGAACAGAAAACCAAATTCAATATCTGGTATGTGCTGGCGGCAATATGGGGTGTTCTCATTTTGCAGAACGTGATCTTCGATCAGTTTCGCCCCCAGGTTATCCCTTACAGCGAGTTCATTGCCGCGGTCGAATCTGACAAGGTGATCGAGATTGCCGTCGGCCAGGACAGGATAAGCGGTAAAATGCGGGGGGATACGGCCGATGATGAATTCCTCTTTACCACGGTCCGGGTCGATAACGATCTATCTCAGAAACTCACCGAACACAATGTTGAGTTCTCCGGCCAGGTCGAGAATACCTTTCTCAAAGCAATCTTCTCATGGCTCTTGCCGATCGGCCTGTTCTTCGGCATCTGGTATTTCCTGATGCGACGCATGCAGGGTGCCCAGTCAGGTGTGTTGAGCTTCGGTAAGAACAAGGCAAAAATTGTCGGTGAAAAGGACATCGACACCCGTTTCACTGACGTTGCCGGAGCTGACGAGGCCAAGGAGGAATTGCAGGAGGTCGTCGACTACCTGGAAAAACCTGAGATCTATCTGGAGGTCGGGGGACAGATGCCCAAAGGTGTATTGCTCGTTGGACCTCCCGGGTGTGGTAAGACCCTTATTGCCCGGGCGGTGGCAGGCGAGGCGGGCGTACCGTTTTTCTCATTGAGCGGTTCTGACTTCGTCGAGATGTTTGTCGGTATGGGCGCCGCGCGGGTGCGTGATCTTTTCGAACAGGCCCGGGATAGGGCGCCGTGCATCATTTTTATCGACGAACTCGATGCGCTCGGCAAAGCCAGGGGCGCCGGCGGCATGATCGGCGGGCATGACGAACGGGAGCAGACCCTGAACCAGTTGCTCGTCGAAATGGACGGCTTCGATACCCAGAAAGGGATTATCATCATGGCGGCAACCAACAGGCCGGAAGTGCTCGACCCGGCGCTGCTGCGCTCCGGGCGTTTCGACCGCCAGGTATTGATAGACAAACCGGACGTCAACGGCCGTGAGGCAATTCTGCAGATACATGCTAAAAACGTTAAACTTGAAGCCGATATCGACCTGCGGGTGATAGCCCAAAAAACAGCAGGCTTCTCCGGTGCGGATCTCGCCAATGTCGTCAACGAAGCAGCCCTGCTTGCGGTGCGCAAGGGGCGCAAGAAAGTGAGCACAATCGATCTCGACGAAGCGGTGGATCGTATCGTTGGCGGGCTGGAAAAGAAAAACCGGGTGATCAACGCCGAGGAAAAGAGGATTGTGGCGTATCACGAGGTCGGCCATGCTCTGGTGGCCGCCCTGACGCCCGGCTCCGAGCCGGTTCACAAGATATCGATCATTCCCCGGGGGCTCGCTGCGCTGGGCTACACCCAGCAGCGGCCGACTGAGGACCGCTATCTGATGAGCACGGGGGAACTGCTCGGTAAAATAGATGTGCTGCTCGGCGGCAGGATCGCCGAACAGATCATTTTCGACTCGGTAACCACCGGGGCGGGCAACGACCTGATGCGGGCAACCGACATCGCCCGGGCCATGATTGTCGAGTACGGTATGGGTGAGACCCTTGGTCTGTCAACCTATCCGCGCCAGCGTACCCCCGTTTTTCTGCAGAGCGAGCAGGGTTTGGCCGGAGGCAAGGACTACAGCGACGAAACCGCAGCTAAGGTGGATGCCGAGACCAAGAAAATTCTGGAGGAGCGCAGCCGGCATGTTACCGATCTGCTGACCAGCAACCGGGATAAACTGACTGCGGTCGCCGAACGGCTTCTTGAAAAGGAGGTCGTCTTCGAAGACGAATTTATGCAGATAATTCAGTCAGATACAGTTGGGGCATAAGGCTCAACACCGCACCTCGGACACGGCTTTGGGCTCAGTAGTGGGGGTCTGTTTTTCGTTTTTGAAAAGTCTTTGACAATATCAAGCATCGGGCGCGTGAAGCATTTCAGAGTCGATCGAGCCTTCCCAGGCAGGTTCCAGCCCGCTCGATGATATCTGTCCTGTCAGCTTCACTCATCAAACTGAGCCGGCTATAGATCATTCGCATTCGGTGATTGGCCTTGAAATGTTCAGCGTGGGTTATCAGAAAATTCCAATAGAGTGCGTTAAATGGACAGGAATCCTCCGAAGTTCTTTTTTGGCGATCGTATCTGCAGGATCGGCAGTAATTACTCATTTTGTTGATATAGTTGGCCGAGGAGACGTAGGGCTTGGTGGCCACGATACCGCCGTCGGCATATTGGCTCATGCCTCTGGTGTTGGTAATTTCGACCCATTCGAGGGCATCGATGTAGATGCCGAGATACCATCTATCCACAGCATCGGGATGTATCCCTGCCAATAGGGCGAAATTGCCGGTGATCATCAGCCGTTGAATGTGATGTGCATAAGCTTCTTCAAGCGACTGGCCTATTGCATGCCTGAGGCAGTTCATTTCTGTTTCACCGGTCCAGTAGAAATGCGGCAGTGGTCGCTGATGGTCGAGCACATTCATGGTTCTGTAACCGGGCATCCGGGCCCAGTAAACACCGCGCATGAATTCTCGCCAGCCGGCGATCTGTCGGATGAAGCCCTCTGCGGCCGGCAGGTCGACGTGGTCATTTTCACGGTATGCTGCGAGTACTTTTTCTACCACTTCATGGGGGCTCAACATTTTGGTATTCAGGGAAAAGGAGAGCCGCGAGTGAAACAGCCAATGGTGGTCTGTGTGCATCGCATCCTGGTAGCGGCCGAAGTTGACCAGGCAATCGTTTAGAAATGAATCGAGTACCTGCAGTGCTTCTTCGCGGTTGAGAGGCCAGGGGAAACGCTGCGGATCGATGCTGCCGATGGTCTTGACCCGGCAGGAAGCGAGCAGACGGGTGAACTGGCTGATGTCATGAGAAAACACAAGAGCAGAGGGTACTATTGCGTCATGCGGAAGCGCTTTTCTGTTTTCACGGTCGTAGTTCCAGCGGCCGCCCTCAGGTTTTTCACCATCCATAAGCCAGCTGTTGAGCCGCCGGTTGCGGCGGTAGTAGTATTCCATCAGGTACGGTTTGGAACCGAAAAACTCATCGAGTTCGTAGCGTTCATTCAGAAAGTGCTCAGTATCATGGCTTTGCGAGGGTATCCTCAGAGCTGAACACAGCGCGTTCAACTGCCGATCGAGCCGATATTCATCGGGCAGCAGGTATTCGAACCGGGCGAAGCCCTCCTTATCGATCAGAGTTTTGATATTGTCGCTCAAATCCTGGGTGTTGGCAGGGTCGTCAAGCCTGAGATAGTGTACTTTGTGCCCGGCGCCGCTCAGCCAGGCTGCAAAGCAACGCATGGCGGCAAAGAAGGCAACCACCTTCTGAACATGGTGAACGACGTAATCGGTCTCCTGCCGCATTTCCATCATCAGATAGGTGATGCTCGGGCTGACGTCTCTAAACCAGCTGTGGCATTGGTTGAGCTGGTCGCCGAGAATAAGACGGAGGGTTTTTGGCATGGCGATGGTGTGCTATCTCCCGAAAATGGTGACCAATTGCTTCAACTCCAGGGCAAGTTCAGCGCTGAGATATTGCTCCGAGCAGCGCCAGCGCCAGTTGCCCTCGGCCACACCGGGGGTGTTCATCCGGCAGTCACTGCCAAAGCCCAGTAAATCCTGCAGCGGTATCACCGCCAGGGCCGCAATCGAGGAGTAAGCCAGGTAGATCAGGTCCTGGTTGATTGGGCTGGCATCGTGCATGGTCCGGTTGGCCGCACGTTTCACGGCCGCACGTGCCTGTTCATCGAGATAGTCTGAAAGAAACCAGCCCATGGTGGTATCGTTGTCGTGGGTGCCGGTGTAGACGACGCAATTGGCGTTGTCAAAGTTATAGGGCAGAAAGCTGTTTTTCGGATTGTTGTCGAAGGCAAACTGCAGCACTTTCATACCGGGAAAACCAAGATCTTGGCGGAGCTTTATGACCTCCGGGGTGATTTCACCCAGGTCTTCGGCAATGATATTGAGCTCACCAAGCTGGGTGTAAACCCTGGTGAAAAATGATATTCCAGGACCGGGATCCCAGGTGCCGTTTATGGCAGTTTCTTCTTTCTCGTCAATGGCCCAGTAGGCCTCAAAACCGCGAAAGTGATCGACCCGCGCCACATCGACCAGGCCAAATACCGCTCTGAACCGCTGCACCCACCAGTCGACCAGCCCGGTTTCAGTCTGCTTATTTTCGCTGTTCCAGCGATAGAGCGGGTTGCCCCAGCGCTGTCCGGTGGAGCTGAAATAGTCCGGCGGTACCCCAGATACACGGGTGGGTTTGAGCGTTTTTTCGTTTATTTCGAACAGGTCGCGGTGAGTCCAGACATCGCTGCTGTCCAGGCCGACATAGATCGGGATGTCGCCGATGAGTCTGATGTTCTTCTCGGCGGCATAGCGTTTGAGGGCGCGCCACTGAGAAAAGAAGATGTATTGCTCGAACAGGTAATAGTTCACCCGGTCGCGGTATCGATCCTCCGCCTCTGCCAGGGCTTTCGGCTCTCGCCGGGCCAGCTCTTCGGGCCATTCGTACCAGGGCTGCGCGTCATAGACCCTCTTGAGGCTCATGAAAAGCGCATAATCCTGAAGCCATGGGGTGCGGCGGATAAATTCGTCGAACTGTTTTTGAGGTTTATCAGCAAATGATCCATAGGCAGACTCGAGGAGCTCCTTTTTAAAGCGCTGCACCTTTGGATAATCGGTAAAATGTGGCGAAAACAGCTTGCCTTGCTCCAGTGCGGCAGCGTTGATCAAGCCCGCCTCGAAAAGAGACTGGGGCGAGATCAGCAGGGGCGAACCGGCAAAGGCTGAACTGCTCATGTAAGGTGATGAATCGAACACAAGATTGGTCGGCACCGTCGGCAGGATCTGCCAGTATTTCTGGCCGGCGTTGTGGAGAAAGTCGATAAAGGAAAAGGCGGACGAGCCGATATCGCCGATGCCGAAAGGACCAGGCAAAGAGGTGATATGGGCAAGTATTCCAGCACTTCGTTCTTTGTTCAGAAAGCTAGCCATAACAGGACGCTCGTATTTGCTGAACCCGATAAGTTCAGAATATTGATGGTTGAACTTTTGCTGATCTGCCGGATCTGCTTAAAACCTGCGAGTTGCATCAGAAAAAATGCAGTGCATAACTTGTTTATAACAATATCGATGCTATAATTACTCTGTGCTGTGAACGCTATGCCTCAGACTGATCAGCAGACGGCTGAGGGGGGCTGGCGCTGACCGATTGAAAAGCGGTGGTTTATCATTATATTTGCAGTATTAACAGAATTATAGTATTTTGAGATGTTGCCTTGAATAATTATACTTTGCATGCATCAGGGACTGTCCCGGATGCATGTTTTTTATTTACCCGATTCTCTAAAAGAGTGCATTTTCTGTTTACCATCACCAGGCAAATCGGTGTGAGCCCCTCGTAAGGCTTTACGATTTGTTTAAGACATGCTCTTCGAACCGAGTAATGGAGAAGAATCACGGTGCTTTCTGAACTCAAAGAAAATTTACTAAAAGCAGGAAAATCTGAAGGTTGTATCAGCTTTGATGATTTAAACGACCTGCTGCCCGACGAAATTAAAGACCCGCGTGACATTGAGAAGATTTTCAATTTCCTGGGCGATCACAATATCGAGATTGTCACCGAAGAGAAATCGGGTGAAAAACGGACCCTGTCCGGCGAGGTATGGGAGAAAAAAGAGGGCGACTCGGACGATATCGACGACGATGAGCCGGCCCTGGGGTTCTCCGAAGATGACGAACATGATGCGGAAGAAACAACCACCACCTATCTTCGGGAGATGGGACGTTTCGATCTGTTGACCCCTGAAGAGGAAGCCAAATACTCGAAGACCATCCGTCAGGGCTTCGAGGCGATTATCACCGCGATTCGAGAGGACACCTCCGGCGTCAAGGAAATCGACCTGCTGCGCGAACGTATCGATCTCTGGGAAAAACGCGATCCCACCCTGAAGCCCAAGAAGCAGCAGCTCAATTTCATGCGCTACAACGTGGCCAGCAGTGCCAAACGCTACACTGATAAACGGGAACTTTTCGAGCTGCAGGCCAAGATGGAGGCCTACAGCCGCTCGATCGAAGTGGCCAAGGATACGATGATCCGGGCCAACCTGCGCCTGGTGGTGTCGATTGCCAAGCGCTATATGCACCAGGGTTTGACGCTGGCCGATCTGATTCAGGAAGGCAACCTGGGGCTGATGCGGGCGGTGTTCCGTTTCGACTACACCAAGGGCAACAAGTTCTCCACCTACGCCAGCTGGTGGATTCGCCAGGCAATCACCCGGGCCATCCTCGACAAGACCAGAACCATCCGCCTGCCAGTCCATTTTCTGGAGTTGCGCAGCCAGTTCTTCAAGGCGTTTTATGCGCTTTACAAGGAACTGGGCAGGGAACCGACGCCACTGGAGATATCCAAGGCGACCAATCTGCCGATGGACAAGATTTTATCAATCCTCGAGGCCTCACGCGAGCCGATTTCATTGGAAACACCGGTGGGCGACGACGATTCGACGCTCGGCGACTTTCTGGAAAATCAGGAAAGCCAGTCACCCTATGAAGCGGTCCAGACCAGAGAACTGGCCGGGCGGGTCAAGGAGATACTATCCACCCTGTCCGAACGCGAGGAAAAAATTATCCGACTGCGTTTCGGCATCGGCGAAAAAGCTGAATATACTCTGGAAGAGATCGGTAAACGTTTCAACGTCTCCCGCGAACGGATCAGGCAGATCGAAAAGAAGGCGCTGAACCGGCTGCGCCATTCCAGCAGAAGGGAAAAACTTAAATATTTTATCGACTGATCACCAACCCTTCAACCCACAGAGATAAAACCGGTGCTGTCTGGCCGGTTTTTTTTATGCCGTGAAAAAATACATTCAAGACGCCGGTCTCGGCGAGATTTACGACAAGGTGGCAGCAGCTCAGCGGCTTTCATTCAAAGACGGGCTGAACCTCTACCGCTGCCCGGACATTCTGGCCGTCGGCTATCTGGCCAATATGGTAAGGGAACGGATCAACGGCCACAACGCCTATTTCATTTACAACCAGCACATCAACTATTCCAATATCTGCACCAACCTCTGTAAGTTCTGCGCCTTCGGCCGGAAGAAGGAAGACGAGCTTGCCTACGAGATGAGCGTCGAGGAAGTCAAGGACAAGGTGCGTCAGCGGCTCGATGAGCCCATCGTCGAGATTCACATGGTCGGCGGAATTCATCCTGACCTGCCGTTTTCCTACTATATTGAGCTGCTCGAGGGGATCAAAGAGGTGCGCCCCGAAGTCCATATCCAGGCCTTTACCTGTGTGGAGATAGCACACCTGGCTGGCTTGCGCGGGAAAAGCATCGAAGAAACGCTGGAGGAGCTGCGTGAAGCTGGGCTTGGATCGCTGCCAGGTGGTGGAGCCGAGGTGTTTTCCAGCCGGATACGCGAGCGTACCTGCGCCGAAAAACTTTCCGGTGCAGACTGGCTAAAGGTCTCCAAAGCGGCGCATCGTAGCGGGTTCAACACCAATGCAACCATGCTCTATGGCCATATCGAAACCATCGAGGAGCGGCTCGAACACCTTGAGGCGCTGCGAGCGGCCCAGGATGAGACGGGCGGGTTTCTGGCCTTTATTCCGCTGGCCTTTCATCCGAAGAATACCGAGATGGCCTCGATCTCATCCACCTCGGGCATCGATGATCTGCGCAACATCGCAGTCGCCAGGCTTTATCTGGACAACTTCCCCCATATCAAGGCCTATTGGGTGATGATCGGCCCCAAAATGGCCCAGATTGCGCTGTCATTCGGGGCAGACGACCTGGACGGTACGGTCAAGGAAGAGGTGATTACCCACATGGCCGGCGCGGAGACCGAGCAGGCCATCGGTTCCGATACGCTGATCCGGCTGATTACCGAGGCCGGGCGCGTTCCGGTCGAGCGCTCCACGCTTTATGATGTCATTGCGGTGCATACAAATTGATTAGCGAACCGGGGCAGAGATGATCGAGGAGATCAGCAGCAGAGTGCTGGCCGGCGAACGGCTGGACGATAAAGATTTTCTGGCCCTGGAAGCGGGCGCAGATCTGCATC
Organism: uncultured delta proteobacterium; assembly: GCA_963824415.1. Classification (GTDB taxonomy): domain Bacteria; phylum Desulfobacterota; class Desulfobulbia; order Desulfobulbales; family Desulfocapsaceae; genus JABDQA01. Next base: position 230,241 of record CAWGPM010000015.1, on the reverse strand, counting down.
AGCTTGGCTTTCTGGCAGACAGTATCAGAAGAAAGAAACACCCGGAGCGGGTGGTCACCTATGTGATCGATCGCAATATCAACTATACCGATATCTGTATTTCGGCATGCAAATTCTGTGCGTTCTTCAAGACCCCGGAATCTTCTGACGGGTACCTGATCTCCAAAGCGGAGCTGAAGCAGAAAATCGATGCAACACTTGCCCTCGGTGGAACCCAGATCCTGCTGCAGGGTGGACTTCATCCTGATCTGCAGCTGGAGTATTACGAAGACCTGGTAGCTTTTATAAAATCGTGCGGCATTAACGTACACGGTTTTTCCCCTCCGGAGATTTTTCATTTCAGCCAGATTTCGGGTTTGAGTATCGGCACGGTTATCAGCCGGTTGATCGAGGCCGGCCTGGATTCGATTCCGGGCGGTGGAGCCGAGATCCTGACCGATCGCGTCCGGAACCTGGTGGCGCCCAGGAAATGTTCGGCCGACCAGTGGCTTGCAATCATGGAAGAAGCCCATGGCCAGGGGCTGCGGACCACCGCCACGATGATGTTCGGCCATGTCGAGACGACACCGGAACGACTCGAGCATCTGCGCCGCCTGCGGGAGCTGCAGGACCGGACGGGGGGATTCACCGCCTTTATTCCCTGGCCCTTTCAACCCGACAATACGGTACTGCACGATCATCGCACGAACATGAGGACCAGTGGCTGGCAATATTTGAGGATGCTCGCGCTGTCGCGTATTTATCTGGATAATTTCGACAATATTCAGGCTTCCTGGGTTACCCAGGGGCCTAAAATTGCCCAGCTCTCACTCTTTTTCGGGGCCAACGATTTCGGCTCTACGATGATCGAGGAAAATGTCGTGGCTGCAGCCGGCGTCAGTTTCAGGCTGCCCGAGCAGGAGATCCGGAGGTTGTTGGCAGAGGGTGGTTTCACCCCGCGCCAGCGCCTGATGGATTACCGGCCGGCCCACCCAGCCGAAAACAGCGGTTGAGCAATACCCAGGGTCTGGTTATGGGACAAGGCAGCGGCAGCAGCGTCAGGGCCAGAATTGGCATGGTGAATTTTATCAACACCGCGCCGATTCACGAAATATGGAAGGAACGGCAGCATGACCCATCCTGGCTGATGGTTGAGGAGCATCCGGCCATGCTCAATGAAATGCTGGCCCGGGGCGACATCGATCTTGGTTTCGTTTCCTCGCATGAATACGGCATGCGACCCGAGCGCTATGAGATTCTCGAAGATCTCTCCATCAGTGCCCAGGGTTCGGTGGGGTCGGTATTTCTGTTCTCCAGGGTCAAGCCGGAAATGCTATCCGGGCTGAGGGTGCTGCTCAGTGCCCAGTCCAAGACATCTATTTGTCTGGTGAAGATCATTTTAGAGAGGTTTTTCAAGGTTGCCCCCGATTATCTGGTGGCGGAGGTGCGCGAGGCAAGAAAAAAAGATGTCGATGCGGTCCTGGCAATCGGTGATGATGCCTTGCGCCTTGATCTTGAAGGCAGCTATCAGTATCGCCTCGACCTTGGAGAAGTGTGGCGCATTCACACTAATCTTCCCTTTGTCTTTGCGGTCTGCGCGGTACGCAGGCAATTCTGCGACGAGCACCCTAAACTGGTGCGTGCCATTCACCAGGAGCTGATCCACTGCCGCGATGAAGGGATCAAAAGGCTCAGAGAAATATGCAGCCTGGCCGCACCGAAAATACCGATGGCGGAAGATACCTGTTTCACCTACCTCAGCGGCATCGAATACAATCTGGATCCGGCTAAGCAGGAGGCACTGGAACGCTTTTTTGGTTACCTGCTCGATTTCAATGAGGCGAGAAAAGAGGCCCTGCCCTTGAAAATCAGAAAAATCGACGAATAGTGGTTTGCAGAAACTGACGGTTAAAGCCTATGAAAAATAAACAAAAAATCCTCGTTGCACTGACCGGTGCAACCGGCATGCTTTATGGGCGTGCATTCCTGAAACTGGCCGGAAAAGTTGACAATCTGGTGGTGCATGGCATCTGTTCCGAGGCGGGCAGGGACGTTCTGAAGATGGAGTTGGGCCTGGCGCCCGAAGATCTGAGCGGGGTTCAGCGCTGGTTCGGGATTGATGATTTCTCGGCCCCGCCGGCCTCGGGTTCCAGCGATTACCAAGCCATGGTCATTCTGCCCTGTTCGATGGGCACCCTGGCGGCCATTGCCGGCGGGCTTTCGATAAACCTGATCCACCGCAGTGCTGATGTGACGCTCAAGGAACGTAGAAAGCTGATTCTCGGGGTGCGGGAGACACCGCTTAACCGGACGCACCTGCAGAATATGCTCAAAGCCCACGATGCGGGGGCGGTGATCTGTCCGCCGATGCCCAGTTTTTATTTCAAACCGGCCGACCTCGATGAAGCCGCTCTGTCTTTTGGCTGGCGGGTCATGGACCAGCTTGGCATCGAGGTTGAAGAGCGCAGACGGTGGGGCGACTGATGGGAATGCTTGCAAAAATCCCGGTGCTGCTTGAGATGATCAAGTTCAAGCTCACCATTTTTGCGATGCCGTTTGCCTTTACCGGCGCCTTTCTGGCAGCCCGGGGAATTCCTGAACTGCGTGTCTTCGCCTGGATTGTACTGGCCATGATCGGTGCCCGGACGAGCGCGATGGGCTTTAATCGTATTATCGACTGGAAATTCGATGCGGCCAACCCCCGCACCGAAAAACGCGCGATTCCGAGCGGCGAGGTCCGGATGGGCGAGGCCTGGGCCATGGTGATTGTTGCCGCAGCGCTGTTTTTCTTCAGCTGTTACCAGCTCAACGAACTGACCCTGCTGCTTGCCCCGTTTGCTCTCGGGCTCAGCTTTTTTTATTCACTTACCAAGCGCTTCACCTCACTTTGTCATCTGGTGCTTGGCGTGGCACTGGCCTTTGCCCCGCTGGGCGGCTGGGTGGCAGTCAGCGGCAGTCTGACTGAGTATCCGTTTGCCTTGTCGCTGGGTGTTTTATTCTGGGTGGCCGGTTTCGACACGATTTACGGCTGTCTCGACGTGGATTACGACCGCAGAGCCGGTCTGTATTCGCTGCCCTCGCGCCTGGGTAGAAGAAACGCCTTCAGGCTGGCGGGATTGTTCCATGTACTCGCCTTCGGGCTCTTTACTGTCACCGGTTTTGCCATGCAGCTCAACCACTTTTACTTTATCGGCCTGGCCGTAACCGCAGCAGCGCTTTTCTACCAGCATATGATCGTCAGCCCCACCGATCTGTCGCGGATCCACGCGTCGTTTTTTTCAATGAACGGACTGATCAGCCTCACCATTTTCTGTGCTACCTGGCTGTCACTGGCCACAGGGAGCTGAAATTAATGAAATATTCAGGAGCTGTTAGCACGGCGTTTCTACTGATGTTTATTCTGAATGCGCCATCGGTTTTCGGCTCAGACGAGCCACAGACTGCAAAGGTGGCCGCAGACTTTGAATACGGAGTCATCGATCAGGATTTGGTCCCCACCGCCTACAGCGGCGGTGAAAGGTTTCGCTATGATGTCTCCTATACCGGCGGGCTCAAGCTGGGTGAGCTGCACCTGGAGCTTAAGCGGTCTGATAAAACCGAAGACGAATTTACGATCCATGCCCGGGTGACGACTGAAAACGGCTTTTTCTCAAAGGCTTATCCTATTGAAGATGTACACGTCACCCAGGTGCGCGGCCCGGAGAGGCTGCCGTTTCACTACGAGGTTTGGCAGAAGGAAGGCTACAGCTACGAAGCACACCGGGTGACCCGTTACGAGCAGCAGAAAGGGAAAATTTTCTATCAGCACAACGACAAACCGGTCGAGGTCTTCGAGGTCAAAACACCGATACAAAATGAGTTTTCCTCCTTTTTTGCCAGCCGCATCATGGGGCTTGTGCCTGGCGAACCGTTTCTGGTGCCGACCTTTGCCGATGAGAAGCGCAATGAGGTGGTGGTGATGGTGCGGGGCCGTGAACGGGTCAAGAAGACGATCTTTGGCGATGTGGATACGCTGGTGGTCGAACCTATCATGAAATTCAGCGGGCTCTATGACAAACGCGGTGATACGGTGATCTGGTACAGTGACGATGAATGCAGGGTGCCGGTGCGGGTCAACTCGAAGCTGATGCTCGGTTCGCTCACGGCAAAACTGGTCAGCTATATAAACCCCGCCTGTCCGGCCTATGACGGGGCAGTGCATAAAAAATATCGAGATAAGGTCAAACCGGTTGAAAGTGTGTCGAAAAATTAATGATGGGTTCAAGAGTAAAATGGAGGAGAGCCATGAGTGATGCGGTAATTGAAACGAATTTTTCCGGGTTGAATCTGGTCCACCGAGGAAAGGTGCGCGATATGTATGAAATTCCAGGACACGACGACAAGTTGCTGATGGTGGCCAGCGACCGGATCTCAGCTTATGACGTGGTGATGAGCAGCGCCATTCCCGGTAAGGGCAAGGTGCTGACCAGCCTGTCGCTGTTCTGGTTCGATCTGCTCGGCGATATCGTCCAAAATCACCTGATCACTGCCGATGTGGATCAGTTCCCTGAGCTCTGCGCTCCCCACCGCGATGTGCTTAAAGGACGTTCGATGCTGGTGCACAAGACGAAACCGCTGCCGGTGGAGTGCATCGTCCGGGGCTATATTTCCGGCTCATTCTGGAGCGCCTATAAAAAGAGTACAGAGGTCTGCGGGTTCAAGCTGCCGGAAGGGATGCAGGAATCAGATCGATTTCCCAAGACGCTGTTCACCCCTTCAACAAAAGCTGAAATCGGTGACCACGACGAAAATATTTCTATCGATCGGCTCAAAAAGATCGTTGGGGCTGCGCGGGCCGATGAAATTTCCAGGGTCAGCGCCGAGCTGTATGAAAAGGCTGCTGATTATGCCCGGACTAAAGGAATTATTATTGCAGATACCAAATTCGAGCTCGGCGAAAAAGACGGCGCGCTGATTCTAATCGACGAGGTGCTTACTCCTGACTCATCCAGGTTCTGGCCGCTTGATGAGTATGCCCCCGGCAGGGGACAGCCGAGTTTCGACAAGCAGTTCCTGCGCGACTATCTCTCCACGCTGGACTGGGACAAGACGCCGCCTCCGCCGGAACTGCCCCAGGAGATTATCGATCGAACCAGATCACGCTACGAAGAGGCGCTTGCCAGAATTACCAGCACTTGATTGAAGACGCTGATCTGATTCAAGAGAGAGGCGGCTGATGCAGCAGATGACCACTTCTGTAGTGCGTCGGCCGCCTTTTTTTTAGAAGCTTAACCAGGGGAAATTAGCCGATACAGTCGGCCAGAGCCGCCTCAAGGTTCGGGTAGCGGTATTGGTAACCGTTTTTCTTAAGTACATCAGGAATCACACCGGTGCTGGACAGGATCAACTCATCGGCCATCTGACCGAAGATGGTTCTGGCCACGAAGGCCGGCATATTCATCACGGTGGGACGTTTTACCACCTTGCCCAGCGTCTTGGTAAAGGTTCGGTTGGTGACCGGGGCGGGAGCGACCAGGTTGACCGGCCCGCTGATTGATTGATGGGTGAGCAGAAAACCGAACATTGCGCTCAGATCTTCGATGTGTACCCAGCTTAGATATTGATTGCCGGAACCGACCACGCCCGCAATCCCCAGTTTGAATGAAGGCAGCATGGTGGACAGCGTACCGCCCCTGCTGCTCAGCACCATGCCGATGCGTCCGCAGACCAGTCGGATACCGGCGTCTGCGGCCGGCTGGGCCGCCCGTTCCCAGGCCTGGCATACCTCGGCGACGAAGTTGGACCCGACCGGACTCGTTTCGTCCACCAGCCTGTCCCCGCTGTTTCCGTAATAGCCGATGGCCGAGGCGCAGATAAAGACTTCGGGCTTCGGATCGAGTCCGGCACAGAACCCGGCCAGCTGTGTGGTTCCCTGCACCCGGCTGTCGATGATTTTTTTCTTCTTGGAGGCTGTCCAGCGGCCGGAGGCGATATTTTCACCGGCCAGATGGATCACTGCATGGATAGGTTTGTCCGCTGAGCCGACGGGCAGCCGGTCGAAATCCCAGAACCGCTGATTGGGATCCTGGCCCCGCTGCAGATTGAACAGTTGGTGGCCCTCGCCAGACAGATGCTCGGCGAGGCTGCTGCCGATCAGCCCTGATGCTCCGGTCAACAAAATATTCATGGCTTGGTACCCCTGTATATGGATTTATGCTGATTTTTGCTGGCCTTTTTGGCACGTCTTTCATCCAGAAGGTGGGCGCAGGCCAGAAGGGGATGTGTGAAAATCATCCGCGGGCCGCTGTAGCGCATAACCTCGATAATCCGTTTCTTCATCGAGGGTTTGTAGCAGTGAATGCTGCAGGTGCCGCAGGTCGGCTTATCCTGCTGAAAAATGCAGTTTCTCAGACGTTTGGCTGCATACTCGTTCAGCTCACGGCAGGCCAGGCAAAGCTGCCGGCCTTTTCCATGATGAGCGCGGCAGAAGATGGCAATCATGGCAATGACCGTTTCGAGTTCACGCTGCAGGCGGGGATGCAGAGGCGTGGACTCAGAATGCTTTTTGGTACCCATTGCGGGTGTCTGTGAGGCTTTCACCACGGTGAATAACTCAGCTCTTCAGTAAAGGCTGCAGTTCCAGGTAAATGTCGTCGCACACCTGATCCTGGGTACGCTCATTGCTGTCGATGATGATATCGGCATATCTGGTGTAGAGTTCAAAGCGCTCTTGAAACAGGTCGTCAAAACTCTGTTCGGGCCGTTTGGCCAGCCCCCTGGTCTCGTAGTTGTGAATCCTCGCTCTGAGCGTATCCAGGCTGGCATCGAGAAAAATTATGATACCGTTTTTCTTCAGGTGATGCATCGCTTTCTCGCTGTACGCGGCACTGCCGCCGGTGGCAATCACATGGTTCTCGCAGCGGATGCCGAGCAGAATCTGTTCTTCGATCATGCGCAGAACCATGTAACCATCGGCATCGACAATGTCCTGCAGCGATCGTTTTTCGCTAAGCTGGATCAGGATGTCGCTGTCCAGATAGGGCCTGGTCATGGCCTTGGCCAGAATCACCCCGACGGTACTTTTGCCTGAACCCGGCATGCCGATCAGCACCAGATTTTTCATTTCCACCATAATTGGTTTTTGTCTTTATTTGATGTCAAGAAACAAAAACAGTAAGACAGTATGGCGGGATTGCGAGGCAATCCAGTAATTTTTGAATTTGATGCAGCGGCTATGAATTAGCTTTGAACCTGGCTTTTTCTGAGTTGAGAAGGAATGATCTGCACCAGAAGCAGAGAAATGAAACTGAGCGCCGCCCCTGAAAAAAATACCAGTCGATAATCGACCAGCCAGAGCAGGCCACCGAGTACGGGTAGAAAGACAGCAGCAATGTGGTTGATAGTGAAACCGACCGCCATGCTTGGCGCGATATCCATCGGATTGGAAATCTTCTGGAAAAAGGTTCGTATCCCGATCGCAAAATTAAAGAAAATGTGATCGGCGATATAAAGAAACATCGCTACGTACTTCGATTCGACGAGTCCGTAAGCGATGAAGACGATGATCAGTGAAAAGTATTCTGCGGTGAGTACTTTGTGTTCGCCAAAGCGTACAATCCATTTGCCGATATAGGGACTCAGGAAGAAATTGATCACATTGTTCAGCAAAAAGAGTGCGGCTATTTCCGGGACTGAAAAATCAAATTTTTTCACCAGCAGAAACACCGCGAAGGCGATGAAAATCTGTCGCCGGGCTCCGGCCATGAAGGTCAGGCTGTAATAGAGCCAGTAGCGTTTTCTGATGATCATTTCCTTGTGCTGGGGCGGCAGGGTCGTGTCCACCGGATTTCTGGTGAAGGCCCAGAGAGCAGCCCCGACGATCAGCAGGCCGAACAGCAGATAGAGCTGGCGGTAGTCCAGATGCGGGGCCAGCGCGATGATAGTGAGACCGCAGGCCACATTGGTGCCGGCGGCGTAGCTGCGCAGTTTACCGAAGACCAGCGGAGCGGTGATTTTATCGAAATACTGAAGGGTCAGTGACTGGTTGGTAGTCTCGAAATAATGAAAACCAAAACTCATGATCAGCGTGGTAAAGATCAGCCCGTAGAAACTGGGCAGCATGCCGGTCAATGCCACGCCGATACCCAGCAGCAGAACGGAAAGCGCCGACAGCCGATGCTCCTGGATGATCAGCAATGCATACACCACCAGTAGCGCCAGAAAACCGGGGATTTCCCGCACCGATTGCAAAACACCGATATGGGAACCGTTGAGGTTAACCACATGCACCGCGAAATTGTCGAACAGGGTGCGCCAGACATGCAGCCCCGCGGTGGCGCAGACGGTCAGAAGCAGGAGATAGCCGTACATCGGGTTCAGGCTATAGGGTGGTCGGGGTTGTTTCATCGATTTGTTATCGTAAGCCAGCATATTGAAACCGGCCAAATCCGCAAAACCGAGTCAGGGGCAGAGCGGGATGAGATGATGCCTGGGGCAATGCATCATCGTGCAAAACGCAACAATACTACAGCGGTGCAGGAAGTAAACCGGTATTGAATGTCTTTAGATAGTTGCAGCCAGGGCAAATACGGTGGATGTTTACAGGATTACTTGTGATTTTTTGGCCCAGATGATATGAGTGGTAGATAGAAAACGTGCAATTTCAGTTTGTTGATTGAAATCGTACCCCGCTACCTGGAAAAGCTCCCAACATAGCGGATACGCTGCACGACGCCTCAGTTGAAGTTCAACGAGGTGTTACACAGAAACGTATACGGTAATTCAGTAAAGGAGTGAGCGAGCCATGATGGAATACTGGACGAAATTCTGGGCCTTTGTCGAATCCACCAAAGTGCCTGAGCAGGTAACCGAGGTCGACTTCATCGGCCTGTTCACCAACCCCTGGTTCCTGGTCCCGTTCGTACCGTTCGTCATTTATCTGCTTTACAAGCAAAGATGGCGGGATATGGCTTTTGTTGCCATTTTTATCGCCGTCTGGTGGGTGTCGGGGACGGAATACATGCAGACCCTGGTTGTAGGCGAGAAACTGCAGGTGAACAAAGTTCTGCCGGTGCTGTTTGGCGGGGCTGCTATACTCGGCATAGTGATCTACCTGTTGTTCGGGCGCTCCGATTGAGCCTTGGCGAAGGCAAACGCTCCAGGTTCATTGAACTGCAAACGTACCTGAAATAATATATCCTGCTTCGGGTTGAGTAAGCCTGCAATAGGGCTTCTGAAGAAATATCCATATCACAGAGAAAAAATATACCCATGTCAAAGGTTTTTAAAAACGCCATATTCATCATCACGGATGAACATCATTGTCCGCTATACAACACCAAGGAAGAGTTGGAGATCAATGAAAACGCGCTGAAAATCCCCACCGGCAAGCCGGTCTGCCTGATTCTCGCGGAGGACATTATCGGTTTAATCTCGGAAGAGGCGATTCTTGAAAAGAAGACCCACGGCCTTGGTGAAAAAAACGATTTTCAATGCAGCGGCTGCGGCGGTGTCATTAAATTCGAATACAAAAAAGCAAAAAATTATTCAACCCAGCAGATGAAGATGCTGGCGGCCGCTGAGCGCAAAGAAAAACTGAAAGAGGTCATCCAGCACATCGATGTGCTCAGGGACATCAATCTCTTTTCATCGCTATCTGACGACGACCTGCTTGATCTGGGTACTTTGCTCGAATTCCAGCACTACGACTGGGGATACTTCATTTCTCATAGAGGAGAGGTCGGCAACCGTCTCTACGTAATCGTATCCGGTAAGGTGGAAGTACTCGATGATGACGGCGTGGTCCTTGCCGAGATGGGGGTCGGCGATGTCTTTGGTGAGCTCAGCCTCTTATCCGGAGAGCGAATGACCAGTACTATACAGGCGGTTGAACCGTGCGTGATTGCCACGCTCAACAAGAAGAATTTCAGACACGTTCTGATCCGTTATCCGGCTTTGCAGTCCTTTTTATACAAAGTCTTTGTTGATCGCATTACCCAACTTAACGAAAAACGTGCCGAAGAGCTCAGTTCAGGCATGGTCGGACAGCTTTCCGACATTTCTCCGGTGGAAATCTCCCAGATGATCAACAGCAATCAGAAGACCGGCTATCTCGAGGTTGAGGCGGAATATATAAGCGGAAAAATTCTGTTCAACGAGGGAGATGTGGTCAAGGTCAGCCTGGGTCTCAAAAAGGGCATCGAAGGGTTCTACGATTTTCTCGCCCTGCAGCAGGGCCGGTTTAAATTTGTCCAGGGTCTTTCCGCTGCCGAGAAAAAACTCAAACCCATCGGCGGTTTCATGGGCATGCTGATGGAAGGCATGAAACGGCTCGACGACCTGAGGCACTAAGAGCAGGCGCACCCTTGCTTAGCCGTATTTTTTTTCTGATTATCTATCCAGCGCTCTGCAAATCGGCAACAGATGTCCAGGACAGCGATAAAGCGGGCGATAATAAAACTGCTTAAAGAACAGAACCTTGCTGTAATCGAGCAGAAATTGTTCCAATTTCCCGAGACCGGCCTGCTCAATTCCTTGTTCACCTGCCTCTGCCATGCGGACGAACCAGTGCGCTGGCATGCGGTCAGCGGATTTGGGCTGGTTGTTGCGGAAATTGCAGAACGCGACCTGGAGAAGGCCCGCACCGTGATGCGCCGCTGCTTATGGATGCTCAATGACGAATCAGGCGGCATCGGCTGGGGAGTGCCCGAGGCGATGGCTGAGGTGATGTATCATCACCAGACGCTGGCTGAGGAATATATTCATATGCTCGTTTCCTACACCGTCGATGATGGTCCCGAACAGTTTCAGGATGGAAACTTTCTTGAACTGGAATTGCTGCAGCAAGGTGTGTTATGGGGATTGGGCCGGGTTGCCCCCCGCTATCGCGAATTGCTTCTGGAAAAAAATATCGGCGATAATCTGAGTATCTATTTTGATTCACCCGACAGCCAGGTGAGAGGGCTGGTCTGCCGCCTGGCCGGCAACCTGCGCCTGGCCCGGTTCCGAGCCCAGCTCAGCCTCGCTTCAGCTGATCAGGCGCCATTCAGATACTACGATCAGGGCGTCTTCCAGGACAGTGAGGTGGCCGCCGAGGCAGGTTTAGCGCTTGCCCGGATCTGACTGGAAACGTTTGGCAGTCAGAATCAGGCAGCAGACATGATTACCCAAGTACACCGGGGCTTATGGGTGGTACGCGGTCTGCTCCGAGCAGGTAGCCGCCATCGAGGACGATCGTGGAGCCGGTCATATAGCTGGCTCTTACCGCAATAAAATAGACCAGTTCCGCAACTTCTTCCACCGTGCCGGTGCGGCCGGCGAGGGTGTGCTCGAGCAGTGCGCGGCGTTGCTCGTCGCTCAGCAGAGACCAGCCTCTGGTGCCTTTCCCATGCCTGGCATCGATCAGGCCGAGCATGACCTCATTGACCCGGATAGCGGGGGCCGCTTCTCTGGCCCATTGCCTGGTGAGATTTGCGATGCCGCTGTTTGCTGCACTGTAGCCGTCACTGAAGAGTGGTGCTGCCGGTCCTGCACGGCCGACCAGCGAGGCTATGGAGGAGATGTTTGTGACACTGCCGGAACCGCTTTTAAGCAGCAGATCCCGGCATTGTTCATAGAGGTTCCATTTTGCTTTCAGGGTCGTGCTAAGCTCGAGTTCCCATTGGCAGCGGTTTACCTGATGATCATATGCTCCATGCACGACGGGCATGCCGCCCCGTTCGATATTGTTGACCAGGTGATGCAGGACACCAAATCTTCGTGCTGCACGCTCAAGCAGATCCGCCGTCTGTTCCGGACTGGTCAGATCGCAGGAACCGATCAGGCAGTCATAACCGGCCTTATCGAATTCCTCGGCCATCTCCTCATTGGACTCGGGCCAGTCGTCGAAGCAGGGCAGTATCAGTGCTGCGCCCCGACTGCCGAAATAGCGCGCGATGGCACGACCGACGGGCCGGCTGGCTCCGGGAATCAGGACCACCTGGTTGGCTAGCTCCATGGTAATTAATTTCTCGCCAAAGTTTCGACTCCAAACGTCTTGTTCAACAGCGCAATCTGTTTGTTGTAGGTCCGGGCCTCGTCATCGATGGTGATTGCACAGCAGGTAACCGCGCCACCAAACGGCCGTGAGATAATATCGGCTGCCTCGTTTCTGCGTCCGAGAAAACCTTCCAGGCCTCCCTGCTCGCTCCAGCTCAGATAATGCTGGTAATGGACTTTTCCCGCGCAGCGCTCAATGACCGGGACCAGGAAACCGGCAACCAAGGAGCCTCCCAGACCTGAGGCAGCGCCGCTGTAATCAGCAATGATATAGGCTCCGCCCTGCCGAAGGAGTCTTCTGGTGTTGTCGAAAATGGTTTTGCGGCTGGCTGGATGCTTTTCATGCAGGCCGAACGAGATAATTGCACAATCGAACTCACCCGCGGAAAAGCGGTGCTGTTCGGCATCGAGCAGATGGAGTTGAACATCTGCGGAACAGTTGCGCCGGGCCTGCTCAAGCATCGAGATGGAGTTGTCCACCCCGACCAGTTCCATGTCCGGCCCTTCGAGCATTTGCAGCTGATCACCGGTACCGCAGCAGATGTCGATAATCCGTGTATAACGCCGATGATAAATGAAGGTGCGGATATCTTCACGCATCTGCTTTAGAAAAGGTGAGATATAGCGATTGTAGAACGAAGCCGTGCCCTGGTATTCGTCGATGTTCATAATATTACAGCACCACTGGTCTGCGCTGGCGGTTTTGAGCCGGAGTATCCATCGTGTGGCAACTCCCGGAGATATTCCAGACAATTATCGAGCTTACACTATACCTCGATTCACCGGGAAAAAACAATCGACACCGCAGCGACGAAAGCTGCGCGGTGCAGATATGTCGTATAAAAGCGGGCTGGAACAACACCCGGGCTTGTTTTCTGGAGGTGCGGTCATACCATATCAGGGATAAAAGTAAGCGGCATCGAGTACGCTTCGATATGCATATCCCACGGCTATGAAATTTTTATCATCATTTTTTGTTTTAATTCTAATCAGCATCTTCTTAGTCTCCGAACCGCAGTCATGCCAAGCAGTCGATCAGGCAGCGGATTGTTTCTCGACCAAATGGCCCCATGAAGCAAGTGAGCTGAAACCCGATCCCAGTCTACATTTTGGGCGGCTGGCAAATGGTTTTCGATTTGTTCTTAAAACGAACCACGTGCCCCAGAACCGGGTTGCGGTTCTGCTCAACGTGGAGGCCGGCTCCCTGCATGAAGAGGATTCCCAGCGTGGACTGGCACATTTTCTTGAACATATGGTTTTCAACGGTTCAACCCATTTCAAGCCAGGCGAGTTGGTTGAATATTTTCAGTCGATCGGTATGAGCTTTGGCGGCGATACCAACGCCTATACCACTTATACCGACACGGTGTACAAGATCATCCTGCCGGGAGGCTCAGCCGAAGAGTTGGATCAGGGCTTGCTGGTGATGAGCGACTATGCCGGCGGCGCGCTGCTGCTCGAAGAGGAAATCGAGCGCGAGCGGGGCGTCATTCTGGCTGAAAAAACGGCTAGAGATTCGGTAAATTATCGCAGTCATCTGGCTCGCACTGCCTTCGTCCTGGACGGGACCGCTCTGCCACAGAGACAGCCGATCGGTACCGAACAGGTTCTGAAAAATGCGGGTAGAGCCGAGCTGAAGGCGTTTTATGAGCATTGGTACAGACCAGACAATATGATCCTGAGCGTGGTCGGAGATTTTGATATCGATGCTGCCCGTGAGCTGATCGTAAAACATTTCGGTATGTTAAAACATTCTGAGGGAGCCGTCTGCCCGGATTACGGCCGGGTTGTGTCGCGGGGTATCGAGGGGTTTTATTATCACGAACCGGCCTTGGGATCGACGGAGGTTTTTATTGAAACCATCAGCAACAAAGAGCCGGTAAACGACTCCCTGCAGGTGCAGACAGAACAGATTCACCGCTACCTGGCCGCGATGATCGTCAATCATCGGCTCAGCAGACTCGAAGAAGATGGTGATACGGTGTTTTCCTCGGCCAGCTATTACGATTCGATTATGCTGGATCGGTATCGCCTCTCAGGCATACGGGCCAGAACCACGCAAGAGCAGTGGCGCGAGACCCTGGCTGCGATGCAGCAATCGCTTGGGCAGATCATCGCTTTCGGGGTAAGTGAGCGGGAGGTCGCCCGGGTCAGGCAGGAACTGCTCGCTGATCTCGAACAAGGCGTACTTGGCGCTGAAACAAGAGACTCCCTGCGCCTGGCCTCTCAGATTGTGAGTACCCTCAATGAAAATCGGGTGTTTCTATCTCCTGTCCAGAAATCAGAACTCTTTGAGCCTATCATTTCGGCAACTGGTGCAGAGGATATCAACCGGGTAATCAAGCAGGCCTGGTCCAATGAGACCAGGCTGATCCAACTGGTCGGCGATGCGGTGGTCGACGCTGCTGAGCCGCAGCAGGCCCTGAAGAACTATTATCTCGGACTGGCTCAGTCGCCCCCCGCACCGTTTGTGGATGAACAGCAGGTCGCCTTTCCCTATCTGTCAAGGGCTGAACAACCCATAGCCCCGATAAGCCAACGCAGTTTCGATGATATTTCTGCGCTGCGCTTTGAATATGCCAATGGCTTTATCCTGAACCTGAAAAAAACAGATTTCAAAAACAATCAGGTGATGGCGGCCCTGCATTTTGGTTCGGGCCGTAAATCACAGCCGCAGAAAGGTATCGATATGGTGAGCGCTGCAGTGATCAACGCTTCAGGCACCGGTACGCTTCGAAAATCTCAGCTTTCAGAGGCCCTTTCAGGCACTTCTGTGCACTACCGTTTCGAGGTGGGTGAAGAATCGTTCGCCCTGCAGGGCAGCACCGTCAGCGCCGAAATCGAGCTGCTGCTGCAGGTGTTTTACAGCCTGATCCAGGATCCGGGGTTCAGAGAAGATGCCTACCGTATGGCCATGAAGGAGTTCGAGTCCATGTATGGCAACCTCGAACACAGCGTTGAGGGAAGTGCGCACCTTTTTCTCGATTCGTTTTTCACCGGTGATATCCCAGGCAGCGGGATGGGATCCTGGGATCAGATAAAGACCATCGAGCTGCAGCAGATTGTCGACTGGCTAATCCCATATTTTAGAGGGGCGCCGCTCGAGTTGTCGATAGTCGGCGATTTCGACCCGGAACAGGTGCAGCGCTTGGCAGCAATTTATTTCGCCGGCCTGCCTGAGCGCAGCATGACCGGCAGCGCTGCCGGGACAGGATCTGTTCAGGCACTGTTTCCGGTTGGCGAGCGGCTCGATATCAGCGTTGATGCACCGGTGGACAAGGGCCTTATCCGGGTAGGCTGGCTGACCGATGATTATTGGGACATCAGCCGGACCAGGCGTCTGCATGTGCTGGCAGCGGTGTTCGAGGATCGGCTGCGCCAGGTCATAAGAGAAGAACTTGGGACCAGCTATTCGCCGTCGGCCTATGCAACGGCCAGCAGGATTTACCCGGACTACGGAGCAGTCTACGCGGAGGTAATCGTGGAGGCGGCAGCGCTTGAGAAGGTACTGCAGGTCATTGAGGAAATTGCCGAGTCCCTGGTCAATGATCCGGTTGACGAGACCGAGCTTGCCCGATCCAGGGAACCGATAACTACCTCGCTGAAAGACAGTTTCAGGACCAACGGATACTGGCTCCATTCGGTACTTTCGCTTTCCGCAAGACATGAAGAACAATTGATCTGGCCGCTCAGTCTGATCTCTGACTTTTCTTCTGTGTCGGCAGAGGAGATCAATCGGATGGCACAGACGTATATTCGTGATGAGCGCCGTGCCGTCGGGGTGATCAGCTCAAACGACTCAGTCAGTCAGCATTGAAAAAAGGGACCTGAATCGCTGAATCGAGGCATGCTCAGTTCAACAGCGGTTCGGTGGAAGGTTTGCGACAGCGTCCTGCCGATCGCACTGCTCAGTTGATCAAAGTTCGTACGCTGCAGGGATTTTTTCTGATGATAATGGTCGAGTAATAGTGCGGTTGGTGACCCTGCGAGTCACGCAGCGCCAGGATCTGTTCACCTGCAGTACCGGCACGTTCCACCAGGATGGCGCGGTTGAGCAAATCGGTGGTGTCGAGCAGTTTGACGAGGCGGTCCAGTACCCGGTGGACCTTCATCAGGACGATGGTATCGAACTGTTCGAGTACTTCCCTCAGCCGTTCATCGGAAAAGGTGGCAGGAATGACCGCGACCATTTCGTCGCCCAGGCAGATCGGTGTCGCAAGCGCGGCGGAACAGCTGCTCATGGCCGAAACACCGGGAACAAATTTCACCCGGACATCTTCTCGTATGCCGCAAATTGTTTCGTACAGGTAGTAGCCGGTGGAATAAATTGCAGGATCACCCAGGGTTGGAAAGATGACCTCGAGACCCTGGTCCAGATAGTGGAGAACCGTTTGAGCGGCATGACGCCAGGCAGCCAGGATCTCAGGATCGGGGTCGCTGCCGATGGGGATCTTTTTCATGGGGAAATGGAGCTCTATCAGGGTTTTGTCAGACAGTGCAACGACCTCACCGATAATCGCCAGAGCAGTGGATGTTCCATTTCTCGTACCTCGCGGGGCAACGATGACCGGCGCGCTGCGAATAAGATTGATCGCCTTGAGGGTCAGAAGTTCAGGATCTCCGGGACCAGTGCCGATAATATGCAGGGTTGCGCTCATGGTGTTTTAGTAAGTGAAAGGTTATCCCGATAAAGCAGGCGGTTTATTGTTTCTATGCCTTCGAGCAGCCGGGTGGTCGGGCGTGAAACCAGATGCTCCTCAACCAGGTGAACCCGGCCGCTGCGGATGGCTGCGATGGCGCCAAAACCGGGTTCGTTGACGATCTCTTCGACACTGATACGGTTCATGCGGCCGTACTGGGCGAGAAACACCTCGATCTCTTCGGCCCTGGCCAGAATCCGTTCCTTGCTGTAGGCGGCAATATTGGTGCTGCGCCGCGGATCCGCGTCGGTTGCCACATTGATCCCCCCGGCGCTGCGCAGGCAGAACATCGCGATCGAATCGGGAGAAAAGGTCTTCATCCGGGCATGAATGGCCTCGAAGTAGACCCGGGGCCGCTTTGCTTCAGGAATCAGTTTTACCTGCTCGTTCATTTTATCCAGGCCGGCCTGGAAGGCCAGGATCATGTCACGGGCGCCAGCCTTGGCGCCGCTGATTGAACCCAGGTTTTCCCAGTAGGAGAACAACTCCTTAATCGAGGTTGGCTGCAGTGAAATAACAGTGATACCGTAGTGCCTGAGCTTGTTTACCAGGTTCGGGGTGGCATGGGCGATCATCGGCCTGATCAGAATGCAGTCGGGGCGAGCGGCGATGAATTTTTCCAACGAGTCGTGATAGGAAAAACGCGGTTTGTCCAGTACGCTCTCGGGATATGTGTCCGTAGTTGAAATACCTATCAGGTTATCTTCACCACCCATCTCGACGAGGTTTTCGGTATGGGCCGGGTAGAGCGAGATGATCCGCTTGAACGGCGCCTCGAAGCGATGCTCGACGCCGTCGCTATCGGTTATCACCGTGGCGTGGCCCGATACGGCGATCAGCAGAAACATGAGCGTGCAGACAATAACCAGCAGCCCGGGCCCCTTTGCCGGTTGTCGCTGAGATATTTGGTCTAAGGCAGGCATGGTATCTCTATGAGCGATAGCTGAAATGAAGGTATCCGGGTTCATCAGAAGTCCTGACGATCTCTGCATCCACCTGATATATATCGGCTATCATTTGACTGGTTATAATGTCGGCGGCGTCTCCATAGTGATGCAGCCGGCCGTTTTTGAGCACGATGATCCGGTCGCAGAAGGCCAGCGCCATGTTAAGGTCATGCAGCGCCGCGATAACGGTTCTTCCCTGCTTTATAAGATCTGCCATGGTTTGCATGATCGAAATACCATGATTGATATCGAGGTTTGCGGTGACCTCGTCAAGCAGCAGAAACTCGGTATCCTGGGCCAGTGCCCTGGCAATCATGACCCGCTGTTTTTCTCCGCCGGAAAGGCGCGTTATGGAGCGCTGAGCCAGATGAGCTATATCCATCAGCTCAAGCGCCTCATCGACCTGGCGGTGATCCTGCTCAGTGGGCGATGCAAATCTATCGACATAGGGGTGGCGGCCCATCAGAACGGCGTCGTATACCCGGTAATCAAAATTGAAGGTAAAAGATTGGGGAACTGCCGTGAGTAAAGCGGCCAGCAGGGTTCGTTTGTAAGAAGCAAGGGGCTTTCCAGCCAGGGAGATGCTTCCTTTCAGGGGCTGCAGATAAGCAGAAAGCAGGTCGAGCAGAGTGGATTTTCCGCTGCCGTTAGGGCCGATCAGGCCATACAGATAGCCAGGCTCCAGGGTGATTGATATGTCCTGCAGGCACGGTGACGTGGTGTAGGAAAATGACACCATGTCAAGTTGAAATCCCTTTGAGATGGTCGCCGTCATCGCCATTGCTGCAGTTGAGATTTACGGAAAATATAGCAGAATATCGGCCCGCCGATCAGTGCGGTGAGCACCCCTATCGGCAGCTCGGCCGGCAGGAATACCCTGGTAATGGTATCGGCTGCGAGCAGCAGAATGCAGCCGCACAGAAAACTGCACGGGATCAGCAGGCGGTTGGCCGGGCCGAGGATCAGGCGGACAAAATGAGGTACGATCAACCCGACGAAGCCTATGATGCCGGACACCGTGACACAGGCTGAGGTCGCCAGCGAGGCGATGATCAGCACAGAGCGTCTTACCCGGCTCGAGTTAATACCCAGCGACTCGGAGGTTCGGTCGCCAAAAGTCATGATGTCGAGTTCGCGGGAATAGGAAATCAGAATTATGGTGCACGGCACAACCAATGCCAAGAGCAGCAGAACATCAGCCCAGCTTTTGCCGATAAAACTGCCCATCAGCCAGAAGATAATCGCATTAACCTGCTCATCCGCCAGAAATTTGATCAGGCTGATGCCTGCCGAGAGAATGGCCGAGATGATGATACCGGACAATATGAGGCTGTTGGAGGAGAGTCGCATTGTGGGTGGCGACAATGAAAAAACTGCGGCCAGGGTAGCCAGGGCCCCGGAAAATGCGAAAATAGGAATGATCAGAGAAGCGGGTGCAGCAACTCCGATGATCAATAAAAGTATGGCCAGAGAAGCGCCGAAGGCGGCACCTGAAGAGATACCCAGGGTGTAAGGATCGGCCAGGGGGTTTTGCAGCAGTGATTGGAAGACGCAGCCGGCTACGGCCAGGCCACCGCCTACCATGACTGCGCTGAGGATGCGCGGCAGCCGTACTTCAAGGATCACGAACGGGTGACTGGGCTCAATGGATGACGGCAGCGCTGCACCGAATTGCGAAGCGATGATGGAAATAATGTCCAGCGGGGCTATAGGGATGAAACCAAGCCCAGCCGCTAAAATAATTGAAACGACGAGCACGACAGCAAGGCCCCCCAGATAGAAAAACGCAATGGAGGCGTTTCCCTGCGATGCCAAGGCTGTACCTCCGTTACGATCTTTGCTGTCGGGGCTTCTCACCTGGACGAACCAGAATGGAGTCGGCGTGTTTTGCGCATGATCAGTAGGTCCGGCAAGGATTTTCTGCGCCTCAAAAAAAAATCCCCGGATCATCTCTGATCCGGGGATTCCCTGTTTTCCTCGTCTCTGTGATGTCTTCCTTGTCCACGGAAAGACATGGCACGTATCAGGCAGGTCTTCTGACTTCCGGTTCACCCTACTTGCTGCGCCTTCCCGGCCCTTGACTGTCTGCTAGACTGTCAAGAAGGCCAGTGGCTTTCATGCAGCGTTCGTCCCGGTTACAGCGGCGGGCCCGTCTCCGAATCGCACGGAGTTCCCTTTTAAACCACGAAAAACTGCGGCAGGTACCTGATACCGTCTTGTGCTGTTTCTACCTTCATCGGGGGTCTTTGTCAATATGGGAGATTTATCCCGCTCTGGGGGTGCAGCCTGAACTGAATGTACTGGGGGCTTTGAAAATAGATTGGTATCGAGCCCCTGCTGGCTGCGAAAGGCTGGTACGAATCAGGGGTAATGTACCTGCAGCAGGGTGACCGCCGAAAAATAGAGTGCTGCGCAGATGATCAGGCTGAGAATGCGAAAGGACTGATTGCAGAGGATCAATTCCAGGGCGAGTTTTGGTTTGAAAATTCCGGCATAGTAGGGAAACTGGTGTCTGAGTGCGCGCAGCGGAGAGGACAGGACATTGCCGATCAGCAATGCGAAGATGATTTCGTTGTAGTTGAGGATGCCGTCCTGGAGCAGCGCCCCCGCAGCGGCAAGGCCGGCAGTCAGTTCAGCCGCCAGGTGCAGGGCGATAATGCCCATGGCCTGTGGAGAAAGCCAGGGAATAAAGTCGAGATGCGCGCTCATCCAGGCCTCGAGCTGGGAGAAGAACTGGAGCCGGTTCATGATGAAGATCACAATGTAAATCGGTACGGTAAAGATCAGGATTTTCTGCATCCGTTTTTTGAATCGGCGCCAGGTCTTGGCCCAGATCTGGGACCAGCTTTGTCGGGCGCCTGAATCACTCTGCAGTTCGACGGCGGTTTCGGGCTTAGCCAGTAAAAAACGGCTGAGTATAACGATGCTCAGTGTTCTCAGCAGAGCGGCACCAAAGGTGATGCCGACGTAAATAAGCGCGGCGCCTTTTATCAGGGGCAGCGTGATAACGATCACCGTGGGCAGATGCAGGAAGTAGGTGGGCAGACTGTTGAGCAGATTGGCGAGAATCAGTTCCTGTTTATTGACGATCTTTTTTTCATATGCTTCAGAAAGCATGGTGTTGGCGGCCACGCCCGAGACAATGGCGGTCGAGAAAGCCGCACCCACCTGTTCGGAAAAGTGGCCATACCTGATCAACGGTTGGGAGATCGCACTGATGCGCCTGGTCCAGTTCAGGCATTCCAGCAGATTGGCAATAATCAGACCTGCTGAGATAAAGCCAAGCAGCCTGATCAGGGGCCAGATAAGCTTTTGCCAGAGATAGATGAGGTCGTTGACTGAAAATTCCATAGAGGGCCGCGCTCACTCTTGCAGTGAACTAGAGACAGCGAACGCTCAAACGGTTATCCTGGTAGAGGCAACTGAACATCGCTTGACAAAAAAACATCAATCAGCGGCCGAAGGCAGGCCTTCACGATCGGTCATGGTTTTGAGAATCCTCTGCCGGGCCAGCTCATCCTGTTCTTGGAGATAGGCTTCCTGCTGGGCCGAGCGTTCTTGAGCATTGGCACTGAGGTACTTCGACTGCCGGGCCGCCATCTGTTTCCAGCGATCGTAGTGTTTCAAGAAGAGACGGGCCACTTCACCGGACTCAACCTTTTCCTGTAGAAGTTTATTGATATCATCGAGGTGAGCGTTGAGCGGCGAATCTTTCTGCAGCGCAAAATGGAAATCCTGTACGGTGAGCGGCGGCTCCAGAATGGTGACGCTGTCTTCACCCCTTAGCAGACGGGCGTAGGCCAGGGCGGTGTACAGGTCGATAATCAGGTAATCGGCTTGTCCGAGATTGAGCTGCTGAATCGCCCGTTCAAGCTGATAATAGCCTACATCGAGATGATCTTTGATGAAACGGTCGAGTTCCTGACCATAGCTTTCACCGATGTTAGACACTCCTTTTTTACCCTTCAGAGAGTTCCAGTCGACCAGTTTGAATTCTTTGCCTTTTTCGACCACGACGACGGTTGGCTGGGCGAGGTAAGGCACGGAAAAATTGAGATACTGGGCCCGTTCGTCGTTGCGGTAGGCAGATACGATGAGGTCGATATTCCCGGCCCTAGCCTCGGTCTGCACCTTCTGCCAGCTTTCAACTAGCCTGGTGGTGTAGGAAATGGAAAGTTCAGTGAAAATCGTATCGACCAGTTCTGCCGCGACCCCGGTGAGTTTGCGCTGCTCCTCCCAGACCACTGGAGGAGCATACGGATTGCCTGACACAATGAACGACTGCTGGGCTAATGAGGCCGCAGCCGAGCTGAACCAGAAGATGATGGCAAGGACAGGAATAAGATGGGCTTTCATGGGCTGCTCCGGAAGTTGTTATCTCAGGTAATCAATCATGCAGTGGGCATACATACCGTTTGGGTCGTTGTAAAGCAAGAAACTTTGGAGGTTCACTGCCTCTGGTAAAAAGCCCTTGAGCAGCGAAGAAATGAGCCGGTTACCCCCAACCAGTGCTTTTGTCTCTGCGCCGATGCGATGGAGAAGTTTTTCGCCCAGCGAAACCGGCGGCAGCAGGGTGGTTATGCGATATTCATCCAGGCCGGCCAGGGTCGCCGCGCTGGCAAGTGATTCGTCCAGGCTGCCGATCTTGTCGACCAGTCCAACTGAAACAGCAGCAGAGCCATCATAAACACGTCCCTGAGCCAACTGCTCGACCCGTTCCAGTGGCAGATTTCTGCCTTCGGCAACCACTGAGACGAATTGACGATAGCCGTGCTCCAGACTTAACTGGAGTGCTTCGCTGACCTCTCGAGACAAAGGTTGACTGATATCGAGGCCGGAGGCCAGATTGGTGGTTCCGACGCCATCCCGGTGGATACCACCATGTTCAAGCAGCTGCTCGAAGGTGGGAATGGCCATGAAAATGCCGATCGAGCCGGTCAACGTACTCGACGAGGCCCAGATTTCATCGGCATCGGCGGCAATCCAATAACCTCCGGAGGCGGCATAGGTACCCATGGAGACGACCAGTGGTTTGCCGCTTTTTTTCAACTCCAGTATTTCCTGCCGGATGATTTCAGAACCAAAGGCGGAACCGCCCCCGCTGTCGACCCGCAGCACGACGGCTTTTACATGATCTGCCTCGCGCGCTTTTCGCAGCAGCCGTGCGGTGGTGTCTGCTCCAATTGTGCCTGGTTTGCTATCTCCGGGGACAATCGTGCCCTGGGCGACGATCAGGGCCACATGATCCGGCTCTGTTGCCGACGATCGGTAAGATTTTTCAACCGTGCCGAGGTAGGTGCGATAGGAAATGATAGTTGGCTCTTCGTCGTCGCCGGCAATTTCGGCCAGGTACGATCGGATTTCCTGCCGCGTTTTCAAGCCATCGACTAGCCCGGCATCCAGTGCGAGCCTGCCAACATCGCCGTCTGCCTCTTTCAGGTTCTCAGGAATCCTGTTGATGTAGGCGCTGATGTCTTCAGGTTTAAGCGAGCGCTGGGCCGCAACCTGCTTGACATAAGTATTCCACAAAGCGGTGAGCCAGGCCCTGGATTGACTGCGGTCCTCGGCGGACATTGCATTTCTGGTTATTGGTTCGAGCGCTGATTTGTATGAGCCAACCTGGAACACATGAAAATCCACTTTGAGTTTTTCCAGCGCTTCCTTGAAGTAGAAGCGATAGACCCCATAACCGTGCAGGTTGACGCCGCCCATCGGATTCAGAAAAACGCTGCTGCCGTGAGCGGCCAGGTAATATTGATCCTGAAAATAATAATCCTCAGCACTGATTACCGGTTTACCACTCTGCTTGAAATCGTTGAGCGCTGCCCCGATGGCCTCAAGCTGGTTCAAACCGATCAGTTCCAGATATTTCAGGTCGAGCAGAAGCCCATTGATTTTCGGGTCCTCCTGGGCCTGCCGGACTGTGTCGAGTACATCCTGGAGCAGCGTTTCCCGCGGTTTTTCCGTCCAACCGAAAAACTCGGAAAGATAATTGTTAAAAGGGTCGGTTTCGCTTTTCTGCTCGACCACGGTGCCCGAGATGCTGAGTTCGAGAATCGCATTGTCAGGGATAACCAGCTCTTCGGTTTTGAAAAACGAAACCGCCAGAATAACGATGAGGCCGATAAAGAGCAGATTGAAAAACAATGAACGAATAAAGGAAAGTGAGGCAAATATCGCTTTGAAGAGCGCCTTGATGGCGTTGAACAAGAATCTCATGACCGTGTGTGGGGTGGAGGTTTTGTAAAAATGCATAATGAAGTCAGGCTCAGACAATAGCAACGATCAACAGCACTGTAAACAATTCGGCTGAAAATGGATAAAGGCCGGTTTGGCTCGTGACTGCAGCGAACTCAGTCCCGTTGATTGTCAAACGGGATTGGAAGTTGATAAGGGCCGGATGGTTTTTTTGAGATCAGATTCGAGGCGGCGATACCCAGCAGCCGGATCGGTCGTGCGCCGGCTTCGGTTTTGTCGAGCAGACCTGGAATATAGTGCAGCAGATTGTGTAAATCAGCGACCGGTTTCTTAAAAGAGATTGACCGGCTAATAGTGCTGAAATCGCTGTATCTGACCTTGAGGGTAAGTGTCTGGGTGGTAAGTGCCCTCTCCAGGAGGGCCTGGCTGACTCTTTCGGCAAGCGCGTTCAGTAACTGGCTAATCTCCGCCATATCGCGGGTATCTTCTTTTAGCGTTCGTTCGGCACCGACTGATTTGCGAATGCGCATCGGCTGCACTGGACGAGGATCATTGCCCCGAACGATCTGGTAATAAAACAGGCCGTGTTTCCCGAAATGCTCGGTCAACCAGGTGCGGGAACAGTTTCTGAGATCGGCACCGGTTTTGATCTTGAGACCAAGCATCTTTTTTTCGGTAACTTTGCCGACTCCGTGGAATTTGCCAATCGGCAGAGCGGCGATGAATTCTTCCACCTGATCAGGCTCTATGACACTGATGCCATTTGGCTTGTTCAGAGCAGAGGCAATTTTCGCGACAAATTTATTGCAGGACACCCCTGCAGAAGCGGTCAGGCCGGTTTCACGATAGATGGTCTGACAGATTTCCCTGGCAAGCACCGTAGCGGAAGGCTGGTTCTTATGGTTGATACTTACATCGAGGTATGCCTCATCGAGCGAAAGGGGTTCGATGAGATCGGTGTATCGCGAGAAAATTTCCATGATCTGTCCCGAGATTTCGCGGTAGCGGTTCATCCGGGGTCTGATGAAAATCGCCTCAGGGCACAGACGGTAGGCATGGGCGCACGGCATCGCAGATCGTATACCGAAGGCGCGGGCTTCATAGGAGCAGGCTGCCACCACGCCGCGGGAATCGGGCCTTCCACCAACGATAACCGGCTTCCCTGAGAGTTCAGGTTGATCGAGTTGCTCAACCGAGGCGTAAAAGGCGTCCATATCGATGTGAATGATTTTTCTGGTGGTCATCGTATGGAATTGGTATCGATATAGTGGTAGAGACCTGATGATATATCTTGCATTACTGACAGTGCCTTGCTTACGGATTCCGGCTGATACTCAGACGCCTCGCTGAGAGCCAGAGGATCTTCTCTGCGGGCATAACAGCAGCACCAGCAGAGATACACGCCACCAGACAGGGATCGCTCTATGGATACCAGGGAAAACCCCAAAATGAACGCAAAAAAAGAGATCATTTCTGCCACCTTACTTTTTCAGGGATTGCCTCAGGATGAAATTGTCAAAATTAGTTCCCTGGCCATATCCCGAGCATTTGAAAGGGGAGAGATCATCTTTTTCGAAGGTGAGGAGGCCAATGGTTTCTATATAATCTGCAGCGGTAAAGTAAAGGTTTTCAAAATGAACCCCCTGGGTAAGGAACACATCCTGCACATCTTTGGCGCCGGTGAACCGATTGGCGAGGTTCCGGTGTTTCACGGCCAGCCTTTTCCGGCCAGTGCTGAAACGCTTGCCGCAAGTGAATTGCTGTTTTTCCCGCGACGCGAATTCGTGGCGCTGATCGAGGATAATGCCTCGATTGCGATGAATATGCTGGCGGTACTGTCCATGCGTTTGCGGCAGTTCGCTTCCCAGATTGAAAGTCTCTCTTTGAAAGAGGTTCCAGCCCGCCTGGCCGGGTATCTGCTCTACACCTCAGATGAACAGGGTGGTACCGATGAGGTTGTCCTGCCGGTTTCAAAAGGACAGCTTGCCAGCCTGCTGGGGACGATACCCGAAACGCTGTCGCGGATTTTCTCAAAAATGAGCGATGAAGGGCTGATCCGGGTGGAAGGACGGTCAATCACGATTGTAGACCGGGAGGGATTACAGCATAAATGACCGCAACCAACGCTACCGGCCCGTCGGCGCTGCACTGTGCTGGACAATAGAATCTCGGTGATCATCTGAGAAGACATAGACACCGTCGACCACCGCTACTCGTGGCGGAATCTGATTCTTTTCGAAGATATCGAAGCCCTGCTTGAGGTTTAGCCAGAACTCAAACCAGCGTGAATTGCGGCGGGATTGGATATTTTCTGCAGTCAGCCGAAACGGAAAGATATGCACCTGGAACTGAGCCTGACCGCCCGAAAGTGCCGCGTCGGCAAGGGTGTAGATCTCGTCCATATAATAATCGGTCATTGCGTAACAGCCTTCTGAAGAACAGCGGCCGTGGACCATCAATGCCGTGCCGGTCCGGTCATGGGCCTGATCAAACTCGTTGGGGTAGCCCAGGTTGAAGCTGAGATGATATTTGCTCCATGGGTTCATCTGATCAGCGCCGACCCGATAGAAACCTTCCGGGCTCTGTTTGTCGCCTGTTTCCAGTTTTGGCCCTAGTTCTCCGGAATGATCACAGATGCTGTAGGTTTTATAGAGCTCGAACCGGCCGTTTGCTCCGAGAAGCCAGACTTCGAGCTCCTTGGAAACTTTGAATATCCTGATGAAAAGCGGGTTGCCCAGCGCAAGTTTTTTCTTCTTGAGGCGCTCCGAAAGCCGGTCATAGGACCGGTGGTAGGCCCCGATTGAGACATAGCTCATCGGCATTGGAGCCTCGGATGCTGGGTGAACAATCTGCGGACTAAACAGAAAAAAGAACAGCACGATGAAGCATAGCAATATTCTAGAGTCTCGTGATCGATGCATACTATTCAGTGCTACATTTTCAAAATCAGAAAATTCATATGCCAAGCAAGGCCTGGTTGATTCTGATCATAAACGCGTCTACTGTATCAAGGGCAGGGTGGCTTTGTCCAGATCTCGCAACAATATTAGAAAAAATTTACAGGATGCGGTTGTCAAATAGTATCGAGCCATCCTCGATGGAAAATTGCATGACAACCGTGTTGTTCAGCGCTTGATAAGATTGGGTCTGGCGAGTATGCTGGAACTATCTTTTTGAAACAAAAGCAAAAAATTGATGTACAACAATGGACTGAGCCGCTTTAGATGTTAACCTAGAGAGCGGCCCAGGGGCTATGTAATCGGAAAAATGATCGATCTTCATCTGCATTCTACCTATTCCGATGGTACCTGCAGCCCCACAGAGCTGATCGAGATGGCCAGCGCGGGGGGCCTGCTGGCCATCTCGATTACCGACCACGATACGGTTGCCGGCACCGGTGAGGCCCTGCAGGCCGGCCGTAAATGTGGTCTGCGTGTGATAGCCGGGGTTGAGTTGAGCGTCGTTTTCAATGATATTTATTTTCATCTGCTGGGTTACAATTTCAACTGGCAGGATCCGCGTCTTGCCATCGGGCTGTCCCGCCTTCAGGAAGCTCGAAGCAGGCGCAATAGCCAAATTATAGAAAAGTTGCAAATGATGGGCATAGCGGTGAGCGAAGAGGAGTTGCAGGAAATATCAGGAGACGGTCAGACCGGCAGACCGCATATTGCCCGCTTGCTGGTGCAGAAAAATGTCGTCAAAACCATCGATCAGGCCTTTGCCCGCTATCTGAAAAAAGGGGCCTGCTGCTATGTGGACCGGTTCATCTACCGGGTGGATGAGGCCATTGCGATGCTGCACGACAGTGGCGGGACCGCCGTACTTGCCCATCCGAGCCAGATCAGCAGGTCGATCGATCAACTCGAGGTTTTACTGACTCAACTCAAAAAAATAGGGCTGGACGGGCTGGAAACCTTTTATCCCACCCAAAACGGTAAATTCCAACGGAAATTGCGCGGTCTAGCCCGGCTGCATGAACTCTACGAAACAGGCGGCAGTGACTATCACGGCGATATCAGAGCAGGGACGGGATTGGCCGGGGTGAACGGCCACCGCGTACCCGGTGAACTGCTCGATCAGATGGATCGTTATCCAAACCTACAACCAGATACCTAGATCATGACCATGCATACCATACTCGTCGTCGATGACGAGCCCAATTACCTGATCGTTTTATCTGAATTGCTGCGGGACGAGGGTTTTGAGGTCTTCACCGCACCGGACGGCGATGAAGCTCTGGCCATCGTCAAACAGACCGATCTTGACCTGGTGGTCACCGATATGCAGATGCCCGGCAAGGATGGTGCCGCCCTGATGCAGGAGGTCAAGGAATACGATCAGAATCTGCCGGTGGTGATCATCACCGCCTATGCGGAAGTGGACAAGGCGGTGGCTGCCATGCAGGCCGGCGCCTTCAGTTACCTGGCCAAACCGTTTTCCAACGATGAACTCATTGTAACCATCAACAAGGCGGTGAGTCATTATTCGCTGATCAGAGAAAATGTGCGGTTGCGCGAAGAGATGCGACAACGCGCCGGATTCAGTGCGATGGTCGGTAAGAACCCGCGCATGGTCCAGGTTTACGAGCTGATCGAAAAGGTCGCACCGACCCCGGCTTCGGTGTTGATAACCGGGGAAAGCGGTACCGGTAAGGAACTCGTGGCCAGGGCAATCCACGTCAACAGTCCCCGGGAAAGCCACCCGTTTATCACGGTAAATTGCGCGGCGCTATCAGACAATCTTCTGGAAAGCGAGTTGTTCGGCCATGAAGAAGGGGCTTTTTCTGGTGCTTCGGCAATGCGCAAAGGCCGTTTTGAGATCGCCGACCAAGGCACGATATTTCTCGATGAAATTGGGGAAATTCCTTTGTCATTGCAGTCCAAGCTGCTGAGGGTACTTCAGGAAAAAAGCTTCGAGCGGGTCGGGGGAACGCGTACCCTGAGTGTCGATGTGCGGATCATCAGCGCCACCAATCGTGATCTGAAAGAAGAGGTCCAGCTGGGACGCTTCAGGGAAGATCTGTTCTACCGGCTCAACGTAATCCATATGGCCCTGCCGCCGCTGCGCGAACGGATGGATGACATGGTGCTGCTGGTAGAGCATTTTCTGAAGAAATACGCGCTGAATCTGAACAGGGAGAAGCTCGACATTTCACCCGAGGCGATGCGTCTGCTGATGACCCTGCCCTGGGAGGGCAATGTCAGAGAACTGGAAAACACCATCGAGCGGGCTGCGATTCTCTGCAACAATGATGTGATAGACGCCGAGGACGTGCAGCCGGAATCGGTTTCGGTGGACAAGGATGCCCAGTGGAGTCAGGATATCGATCTGTTGAATTTCATTCCCGACACGGTAGAATTAAACGATGTACTCTACACGATAGAGGAGCGTCTGCTCAACCGTGCCCTGGAAAAAACCGGCCATGTGCAGGCCCGGGCTGCTGAACAATTGGGCATTACCAAAAGCCTGCTGCAGTACAAGATGAAAAAGTACGGGATCAAGAAGCAGAAATAAGACAGGGCAGCTCCAAGCAGCCTCTGCTGAGGCGAAGCTGCTAGTCGTTGCTGGCCCATTTCAGTTTATTTCTCAAGATCGTAAAATAGTCGTTCTCGGTGGAAACGATCAGGTGCAGCGGATGCTCGGCGGTCTGGACCTCCAGGATATCGCCGGTTTCCATCTGCCAACTCTGCTGCCCGTCGATGATGATCGAAGCCCCTCCCTTGCCCTGTTCGCTGCTGAGTTGAGAGGTGACCACCCGGTCTGGAGGCAGGATGATCGGGCGGCTGCTCAGCATAAACGGGCAGATCGGGGTCAGCAGGATAGTTTCCAGGCCTGGGTGGACGATCGGGCCGCCGGCGGACAGGGAGTAAGCCGTTGACCCTGTCGGGGTGGAGATAATTAGACCGTCGGCTTTATAGGTGGTGATATATTCTTGGTCGACGGTGGTTTCCAGATGCAGCAGCCGGTCTGCGGCGTTTTTATTGATCACCACGTCGTTAAGTGCGTAGCGGAAGTTCTCGCTGCTGTTTTGCCGGATCAGGCGGGCTTTGAGCATCAGCCGCTGCTCCATGGTGACAGACCCGCCGAGGATCTGGGTAAGAGCTGTTTCCGTCTCTTTCTCGGTCAGTTCGGTCAGAAAACCCAGATTGCCAAGATTGATGCCGATTACCGGAACTGAAAAGCGGGCGGCCGTTTCGGCCACATGCAAAAGGGTTCCGTCCCCTCCGAGGATGATGCCGATATCGAGTTCCGGGCTGATCAGATCGAAGCTAGTTGTAATGTTGCGCTCATCGAGCCAGCGCTTCAATTTTTCCGCGTAATGCTTAGCAGCCGAGTCATCTTTTTTGACGATGATGCCGGCTTTGCGAACTTTGAAATCGTTTATTCGTCGGACAAGCCTGTTGGCAGACCCCATCAGCGCTCCCCAAGCTCTTCCGAGCGTTTGCAGGCGGCTTCCACCGCATCGATGATAATTCCTTTGAAGCCGAACGATTCCATTACGTGCAGGCCACTGGCGGTGGTACCTCCGGGAGAGGTCACCGCATCACGAAGCACCGCGGGATGAGTATCTGATTCCTTGAGCGTGAGCGCGGCTCCCAGCACTGTCTGAACCACGAGGTCGCGGGCAATGGCTCTGCTGAGCCCGGTCTTGACGCCGCCTTCGATCAGAGCCTCAATGAACGAGAAGACGTAAGCGGGGCCGGAGCCGCTCAGGCCGGTGACCGCATCCATTAATCTTTCCTCCACCACAGCCGCGCTGCCGATGGTGGCAAACAGCGAGAGGGCCAGGTCAAGGTCTTTGTCTGAGACAGCGCTGTTCCGGCAAAGTGCCGAGGCACCCTGGAGGATCAAGGCACCCATATTGGGCATGGCTCTGATGATCGGACTAGGCTTATGACCAAGATGCTGCTCATAGTAGGCCAGCGGCAGACCTGCGGCGATGGTTATGATAAGCTGCCCGCGATAAACTGGCTGAAGTGAATCCAGAACTTGGTGCATGACCTGCGGTTTGACCGCAAGAACAATAATGTCGATGTTTTCAACAAATTCTTCAAGTCGGGCGGCAACCTGGACCTGATAGGTTTTTTTCAGGTAGTCTCTTCTTGTTTCGACCGGTTCAGCGACCAGAATCTGCTCGGGCGGATAGGTTTTTGCCTGCAGCAGACCTTTGAGCATTGCCTCGCCCATCTGACCGCCGCCAATAAAGCCGATTTGTTCAATCATTGTCTTATTCCAGGGCAGGATTTTTAGGACATTTGTTCATAATTCTGCTATTCTACCATGTCCCGGAAACGAGGTCCAGATGACATGGAAAAGTTTCTCATTGGGATTATTGTATAAACCCATACCCGCATAAAAACCCATCTGAATCAATGGAGCATCACATGATCAGCAAAGAACTACTGGAAATACTTGCTTGTCCGCAATGTAAAGGAGTTATTGAGCTCAATGAACAAGGTACAGGATTGATCTGTGAAAAATGTCGGCTGCTCTATGAAATCATCGATGACATCCCGGTCATGCTGATCGACAAAGCCGTTAAGCTCGGTGGACCCGACTCCCCAGAGTCTTGAAATATGAACAGCCAGCCTTGTCGCGGCAGGATTTATTCCGGTACCAGCAACGGTGGGCGGAGACACTGTGAGAGCAATAAAGTGCAGATATTAAATGAAAAACGATATTCAGCCCAGGAGACAACGGTATGAACGTGCAGGATCAGATGAACAATATCTACCGCCGTTATCTGGTTCCCGGTAATCACGGGGCCAGTGATTACTTCTCAGTGATTCGTGAACTGCTTGTCCTGAAAAAAAGTGGTGTTGAGCCGATTCAGGATGCCCTCGACGAGATATACGGGCTGCTGGCCGATGAAATTGAGCACAACCAGGGACAGCCCCGTCATCGGATTTCTTTTGGTACGTCAGGCTGGCGCGGACATCTGGGCAAGGATGTGTTCGTTCATTCTGCAGGCTGCGTGACCTCGGCTATCATCGATCTTTACCTCGAAGCCGAAGCTCAGCCGGAACTGCTCAAGCATCTGGGCGTTTCCTCTTTTGCGGAAGGAACAGGGCGCGGCTGTCTGGTCGGCTGGGACAATCGTTTCGGCGGCGAACTGATCGGTCGTCAGGTTGCCCAGATGCTTGTGCAGCATGGTTTCAAAGTTTATCTCTGCGGCGAATCGACCACTGGGGTTCTATCGGCAGCGTTGCTGCAGCTTGGGGCCGCTTTTTCGGTAAATCTCACTCCGTCGCACAATCCGCTTGAATATGGCGGCTATAAATATAACGCCGCCGACGGCGGTCCAGCGGCTGAGGAGTTGACTTCGCTGATTACCGCCGGTTCACGGCGCTATGTTGATAGTGGAATATTGTCTGAGGCGACGGCTGATGGGCCAAAAGGAGAGTTGATAGAAATCGATTCGTTTGGCCTCTGGGTGCGCCATGTTGAAAACAATAGCGATAAACATCGGATCGACTACCGGAGGTTACTTGAAGAGGTTGCTGCAAGATCCGATATCGATATTGCGGTCGATTCTGTGCACGGGGCATCCAGGCTGCATATCAAACGGCTGCTGGGACCGGCGGCCAATCGGCTGAAGCTTCTGCGCGGCGATCAGGATGTGACCTTTGGCGGCATCGCCCCGGAACCCTCATCGGCGAATCTGGCCATGGTCACCGAGCATCTGAAAGCGTCCAAGGCGCGACTGAAAATCGGCGCCATCATCGATCCTGATGGTGACCGCATCCGGTTCACCGACGGCACTACCGAGATCAGCATGAACCAGTTTGGCGCCCTGGCCTACCATTTTCTGCATGAACACAAAGGGCTGCGCGGTCTGGTGGCCAAAACGGTGGCTACCTCGAATCTGGCCAACGCGGTTGCTGAAAAGCTGGGCGAAGAGGTATTCGAAACCAAGGTTGGCTTCAAGGAGTTTAAACCGGTGATCGGCAGTGCACTGGTCTGTTTCGAGGAGTCGGACGGCATCTCGATCATTGGCCACACCCCTGAAAAGGATGCCTATATAGGCCTATTGCTGGCTCTTGATATGGTCATCAGCAGGGATATGAACCTGGGAGATCTGCAGCAGGAAATGGAGCAAATCTATGGTGTTTATTGCCCGGCCCGCGACGGCGTCGAAGTCAGCCTGCAGGGCTCGGAGCTGACTGAGGCGCTGAGTAAACTGGAACACTATCAGGTCGGCTCCGCAGTTCTCGTCGGCAACGAGGAGAAACGCATCAAAAAGATCATCTCCATAGACGGACGCAAGATGATCTTTGAGGATAATTCGTGGCTGATGATCCGGCCCTCGGGAACTGAGCCGAAAGTTAGGTTCTACGTTGAATCAAGAGATCCGGCCGGCACCGGAGATCTGGTTGCGGCGGCGAAAGCCATGCTGGCCGAGGCAGGTCTGCTGGATCATTAAAAGACTGCCGGACTGACCCAATTGATGATTGCAGCGCTTGGTGCGGTTGCAAATCGGATGTCAGGTATTATTGTCGATTATCACGAAGCTGATAAATAAAATAACTCAACACTGAGCAGGAGCTTGCCATGTGGTTATATACCGATACGGTTACCGAGCATTTTCAGAATCCCAGAAATGTCGGGGAAATACCGGACGCCTCAGGAGTCGGCGATGTGGGATCGTTGGCCTGCGGTGATGCACTTAAATTGACGCTGAAAATCGAAGACGATCGTATCGTCGATGCAAAATTCAAAACCTTTGGCTGTGCCAGTGCGATAGCCTCATCATCCGCCTTGACTGAAATGATCAAAGGCATGACCATCGCCGAGGCGGAAAAAATCACCAACGAGGATATTGCCGATTTCCTGGGCGGCCTGCCCAAGGAGAAGATGCATTGCTCGGTGATGGGACGGGAAGCGCTGGAGGCCGCCATTGCCGATTACCGGGGCCTCAGTCTGCCGATGGCCGAGGGCGAGGTAATCTGTGAATGCTTCGGAGTTACTGATCTCGAGGTGATCAGGGCCATCAAGGAGTCGAACCTGCATTCGGTCGAGGAAATCACCAACTTCACCAAGGCCGGCGGCGGCTGCGGCAAGTGCGAAGAGAAACTCGAAGCCCTGCTGGCCGAGACCTTTTCAGATGGTCTCAAGGTCGTTGTCCCCAGAAAGAAAAACAAGCGCATGACCACCCTGCAGAAAATAAAGAAAATCGAAGATATCCTGGAGCGGGAGATCCGCCCGGGCCTGCGCATGGACGGCGGCGATATTGAGTTGATCGACGTGGATGGAGATTACGTGATTGTCTCACTGCGAGGTCAGTGCACGAGCTGCTTCAAGTCCCAGACAACCATTAAGGAATTCGTCGAGAAGAAGCTGCGTGAACAGGTACTTGAAACGCTGATCGTGGAGGAAGACAAGTAATGGGCAATCAAAAAGTCGTCTATATGGATAACAACGCGACGACCATGGTCGCCCCGGAAGTACTCACCGCTATGCTGCCTTATGTCAGCGAACTGTATGGCAACCCATCCAGCATGCACACCTTTGGCGGCCAGGTCGGTGCGGCTCTGACCAGGGCGCGTGCACAGGTCGCCGTGCTCTTGGGTTGTGACCCGGAAGAGATCATTTTCACCAGTTGCGGCACGGAGAGTGATTCCACCGCGATCATGTCGGCCTTGCGGGCCAGTCCCGAAAAGCGCCATATCGTTACCACCCGGGTGGAACATCCGGCGGTTAAGAATCTCTGTGAAAATATCAGCTCGATGACCGGAAATAAATACCGGGTGACCATGTTGAAGGTGGCTGAAGATGGATTGGTCGATTTCGACGAGTACCTGAAGGCTCTGACGGATGATACCGCAATCGCCTCGATCATGTGGGCCAATAACGAAACCGGCGTGATTCTGCCCGTTGAAGAGATGGCCCAGGCAGCCAGGGAGCGGGGCATCTTGTTTCACACCGACGCGGTGCAGGCGGTGGGCAAAATTCCCATTACCCTTCGCGATCTCGATATTGATTTCTTGTCGATCTCGGGGCACAAATTGCATGCACCGAAAGGTGTTGGAGTACTTTATGTGAAGCGGGGGACCGCCTTTGCCCCGTTTCTGGCCGGTGGTCACCAGGAGCACGGCAGAAGAGCGGGAACCGAAAATGTGGCGTCCATTGTTGCGCTGGGCGCGGCCTGCGAACTGGCCCAGACCAAACTCGATGAAGAAAACACCCGGGTCAAGGCGCTGCGCGACAAACTCGAGGAGGGGCTGCTCAGTGCAGTGCCGCGCTCGATCTTGAACGGACATAAAGAAAAGCGTTTGCCCAATACCGCCAATATCAGCTTTGAATACGTGGAAGGGGAGGCGATTCTGCTGCATATGAACAGATATAATATCTGCGCCTCTTCAGGTTCGGCCTGTACCTCCGGCTCGCTGGAGCCTTCGCATGTGCTGCGGGCCATGGGCGTGCCTTTCACTGCCGCCCACGGCTCTATCCGTTTCTCGCTGAGTGTCTATAATACCGAGGAGGAAGTTGACTTCATTCTCGACAAAATGCCGGCGATTATTGCACAGCTCAGGGAGATGTCACCCTTCTGGCCCGGAGAATAATGTGCTCATCGTTGAGCCGCCCTCTGGGACTCAGGCTGAGCTGGATCGTGTTTCGCTGATGGTGAGACTCCTGGTTTGTGGCCGGGTACGGTAGAAAAGCGAGGATAAGGTTGGTCTTGGCTCCGCCTACTCCTATCTGCTTGAAGGAGTTTATGACCCTGCTGCTGGGGGTTTTAGGGAACTCTTTCTTGCACTCTGGCTCGATGGCGTCACATTTTCAGCCTCATTGCCATTCCAGCGGCGGAGCCTTCCAGGCGGTAAAGCATGATACCACTCTGGTGGGCCGGTGTTATGCATCACGCTTGAATCGCAGGTACATCCCGCGGGTGGAAAATCAATCCTGATCAGCCCCGGTCAATTTCAAGGGCATGACTTCGACCTTTCAGCCAACATAACTGCTTGACATGACAGCCTGAACCGTTATAAGGTTCTCTGGTCAAGTACGTTTCTATTGGCGGCAACCCACCTTATCAAACTCTTTTTCAAAGGGAGGTATTCAATGGCTTTAGATCCGACAAAACACGCAGATTGGGAAATTGCTCAGGATGCAGAAAAAACGATGCTGACGATCTATGAGATCGGTGAAAAGCTTGGATTGACCAAAGAGGAGCTGCTTCCCCAGGGTCATTACATTGCTAAAATTGATTTTCGCAAAGTCCTCGATCGCTTAAAAGACAAGCCTGATGGCAAGTACATTGATGTAACCGCCATTTCACCAACTCCTTTAGGTGAAGGTAAATCTACCTCCTCCATGGGACTGGTTCAAGGTCTTGGAAAAATCGGCAAAAGCGTTTGTGCCGCTATCCGTCAGCCTTCTGGTGGACCGACCATGAATATCAAGGGCTCTGCTGCCGGTGGTGGTCTTGCCCAGTGTATTCCTCTTACTCCTTTCTCTTTGGGTTTTACCGGCGACATCAACGCCATCATGAACGCCCATAACCTGGCGATGGTTGCACTGACTTCCCGTCTCCAGCATGAAAGAAACTATACCGACGAGCAGCTCGAAAGACTCTCTGGTATGAAGAGAATCGACATCGATCCGACCAACGTTGAGATGGGTTGGATCATGGACTTCTGCTGTCAGGCCCTTAGAAACATCATTATCGGTATCGACGGTGTAAACGGTAAGTCCGATGGTTTCATGATGAAATCCAAGTTCGGTATCGCTGTATCTTCAGAAGTTATGGCCATTCTTTCTGTAGCCAGAGATCTCAAGGATATGCGTGAGAGAATGGGTAAAATCGTTGTTGCCTACACCAAGAAAGGCAAACCGGTTACCACCGAAGATCTGCAGGTTGCCGGTGCAATGACCGCCTGGATGGTTGATGCTCTCAATCCTTCTCTGATGCAAACCCTCGAAGGCCAGCCTGTTATCGTTCATGCAGGACCTTTTGCCAATATCGCCATCGGTCAGAGTTCTATCATCGCTGACCGCGTTGGTCTGAAGCTTGCCGACTACCATGTAACCGAATCAGGTTTTGGTGCTGATATAGGCTTTGAAAAATTCTGGAACCTCAAGTGTCGTTTCTCCGGCCTCAAGCCTGACTGCGCAGTTGTTGTTGCCACTATCCGTGCGCTCAAATGCCACGGTGGCGCTCCTGTTCCTGTTCCGGGTAAGCCGATGCCGGAAGAGTATTTGACCGAAAACGTTGAGTGGGTTGGCAAAGGTTGTGATAACCTTATCCACCATATCAAGACCGTCCGTAAAGCTGGAATCTCCCCTGTGGTATGTATCAATGCTTTTTACACTGATACTGACGCGGAAATTGCCAAAGTTCGGGAGCTTTGTGAAGCTGAGGGCGCCCGTGTTGCACTTTCCAGACATTGGGAACACGGTGGCGACGGCGCTATCGAATTTGCCAAGACCGTTGTCGAAGCGTGTGAAGACAAGACCGAATTCAAACTTCTCTATGAACTCGATATGCCGATCAAAGAGAGGATCGAACTCATCGCCAAGGAAGTATACGGTGCTGACGGTGTTGACTACTCTGCAGATGCCAACAGGGCTATCGACAGAATCCAGGCTGATCCTGAGCTTTCTAAAATGGGTATGTGTATGGTTAAGACCCACCTCTCCCTGTCCGATAATCCAGCCCTCAAAGGTGTACCCAAAGGCTGGAGGCTCTCCATCCGTGAGGTTCTCACCTATGGTGGTGCAGGCTTTATCGTACCGGTTGCAGGAACCATCAGTCTGATGCCAGGTACTAGCTCTAACCCTGCGTTCAAGCGTGTTGACGTTGATGTAGAGACCGGTAAGGTTGAAGGTGTATTCTAGCCACTTTCATTAGTTTTTTTTATGGGAAAGGTGTACTATAGTAGGATTAGATGATTACTAACTAGTACACCTTTCCCGGATATTGAACCTATGGCCACACCAAATTCTCGTCTTGCCAGACGATCATCGATCAAGAAAACCGTTAAAGACCAGTCTGGCGCTGGCAAGATAAAAATCGGCGAGTTGTTGAGCAAGGCGGGGTATATCACCGCCACACAATTCGATGCCGCCAAAAGAGAAGTACAGAAGAACGGTGCCCGCATGAGCGCCGTTCTGCGTCAGCTCGAATATATCGATGATGATACCGTTTTCAACTTCCTCAGCAGGCATCACAACTATATCCCGGCAGTAATTAAAAATGAACCGCCGAGCCCCGATGCAATCAAACTCATGCCCTATGAGTTGGCCAAGAAATATCTGGCCTTTCCGCTCAGGATGGCGGGTAACACGCTGCAGATTACCATGGCGGAACCCTCTGATGCGGCGGCAATCGAGGAACTGCAGGACGAGTTAAGCAAAGAGCTGTCGGTTTGTGTGTCGACCGAAAACGACATCATTGAGGCCTATAAAAAATATTACGACATCGACGAAGAAGAGGCCCGGTCGTTCTTCGCCAGGGGCGAAGAGGTCGAAGAAGAGATGTCAATCACTCAGGTCGATGACTTCGGCGCTATCGTGGCCGAGGCCGCCGATGATTTTGAAATTGAAAGCGGCGATGTCGATGATGGCTTCGATCAGTTCGCTGCTTCCGATGCCCCGATTATCAAACTGGTCAACGGTATTCTGGTTAAGGCCGTTCAGGACGGGGTCTCCGATATCCATATCGAGCCGTACGAGCGCTCTATGCAGGTGCGCTATCGTAAAGACGGATCCTTGTTCAAATCGATGAACCTGCCGCTGACCATCAAGAATGCGATGATTGCCCGGGTTAAAATTCTGGCCGGACTCGATATCACTGAAAGGCGTGTACCCCAGGACGGCCGTATCATGATGCGGATGGGCAAGAACCGTTCGGTGGATTTTCGTGTTTCGTCACTGCCGACCCTGTTTGGCGAGTCGGTGGTACTGCGTATTCTGGACAAGAGTTCGCTCAACGTCGATTTGACCAAGCTCGGTTTTGAACCGCACACCTTTGAAATGCTCAAGCGCTGTCTGGCAAGACCCCAGGGGATGCTGCTGGTCACCGGCCCCACCGGATCGGGCAAGACGGTTACGCTTTATTCGGCACTGAACTCGCTGAACAGCGAGGACATCAAAATCTTGACAGCTGAAGACCCGGTCGAATTCAACTTCAAGGGGGTCAACCAGGTCAACGTCAACCAGGAAGTCGGCATGACCTTTGCGGCCGCGCTGAAGGCCTTTCTGCGCCAGGATCCCGATATTATCATGGTTGGTGAGATTCGTGATTATGAGACGGCTGAAATCGGCATCAAGGCCGCGATGACCGGACATCTGGTGTTCTCGACCCTGCATACCAACGACAGTGCGGCCACCATCGGGCGTCTGGTCGACATTGGCGTGCCTCCTTATCTGATTGCTTCTTCGCTTACCATGGTCTTGTCCCAGCGCCTGGGACGAAGGCTCTGCCAGAGCTGTAAGAAGGTAATGACGTATGACGAGTCCGAGTTGCTGCAGGCCGGATTTCTCGAAGAGGAACTTGACGAGCTGGAGATTTATGGTCCGGTCGGCTGTCCGGATTGCAATGGCCTGGGCTACCGGGGTCGGGTCGGCTTTTTCGAGCTGATGGAGGTAACCGATGAAGTCGCCAAAGCAATCAGTGCCGAGGTGCCAGAGGATCAACTCCGTAAAATTGCCATCCAGGAGGGCATGACACCGCTCAGGGAAGCGGCCCTGGAAAAAGTTCGGGAGGGCATCACCAGTATTGCCGAAGCGCTGCGCCGTACCGTTGCCCACGAAGAGAGTCTGCCCGCCTATTTGATCAATCCCGATGTGGAGGAATACGACGACGGTGATCTGATTATCAGGGAAGGCAACAAGGATATCGACTTTTTCAGGTTGATTCGAGGCGCGCTTACCGTGGTGAAGGGCGGTAAAAAGATCGCCGAACTGACCGAACCTGGCGAATATTTTGGTGAGATGGCAGCTATCTCGGGAGAACCCCGCTCAGCCTCGGTCGTTTCCAAGGGACGTTCTACGGTTAAGCGGTTTCCTGGAGATAAACTGGAAGAGATTATATACAAATACCCAGATATCTCTCACCAGCTCTTCACGGCCATGACGTCGCGGCTGCAGAAGATCAATCAGATTACTGTGAAGTTGGCTGGCGGTGGGGTGAAAAAGCCTGGTCAACCGCCACCCAGGTAAATACATCCAAGCTTTTACTCTTTACCGGTGTTTTCTTTCGGTGCGGCCTGCGCCAGAAAAACTCTTAAAACGATGCAGCCTTTGCGAGTCACGCTGTTCAGCGATGGAAGACCCGGCCATGAGAAGCAGTCTCTGGGGATTCTCGAAGCGCTGCAAAACTATTGTACGGTCGATCTCGATCGTCAGACGATTGCGCCAGGTTCATTGCTGGGCGATATCAGCGACCACCTCGGGTATATTTTCAAATCAGGCCGACGACCGAATTCTGAAGGCCGGAAGGATTTGCTGATCGGCACCGGCAGTCGCACCCATCTGCCCATGCTCAGCTCCAAGCGAATAAGCAGCGCTCGGGCCGTAACCTGCATGACCCCGATGGTTCTGCTGCGCAAAGACTTCGATCTCTGTTTTGTTC
Organism: uncultured delta proteobacterium; assembly: GCA_963824415.1. GTDB lineage: Bacteria > Desulfobacterota > Desulfobulbia > Desulfobulbales > Desulfocapsaceae > JABDQA01. Next base: position 189,826 of record CAWGPM010000015.1, on the reverse strand, counting down.
CATTCCACGATCAAATCAGAGATGCGAAAAACATTTTCAGGACCATTGGCCCACCAAATATTGCAATGCCGTCTTCTTCTTCGGATCCATCCAGGGGACTGATTCTGGTTGGGGGTGAAGACGAGCGTTCGCATCACTGGGACAGCAAGCGAATTGTTGCAGAGATTGCACAATTGATGCAAGATACGATGGCGGTTCACTGGACCATATCGAGTTCACCGCGTACGCCGGAGGCCACCGAGGAAATGCTCAAAAAGCTGGCCATCGGCCAAGAACGGGTAAGGTTTATCCCGTTTTCAGAAACCGGCCCGGGCTGGGTGGAGGAGCAGTATCGCAGCAACGCACAGGTTTGGATCACCGGCGACTCAATCTCAATGGTTTATGAAGCGCTGTCCGCGGGCTGTAGAGTAGGCATTCTGGAGGTTTCCTGGAAGCGACGCGATAACAAATTCAGCCGCAGCCTGGATTACCTGATCGCTGAACAACGTATCGTTACCCTCTCGCAGTATCGAGAAGGGAGCGCCCAGTGGTGCGAGCATGCTCCGCTCAATGAAGCTGATCGCTGTGCCAGGGAAATATTGAGGAGATGGTGGCCGAAAAACTTACCATAGTGCAGATTGTTCCAGAAATGGACGAGGGTGGCGTTGAAGGCGAAACGCTCGATTTTGCTGCTTTTTTGAAGCGGGAAGGCTTTCGTTCGATTGTTATATCAGGTGGCGGCCGGCTGGTCAGCCAGTTAGAGTCGCTTGGTGTCGAGCACCTGCACTGGAAACACATAGGCTCAAAAAGTCCCCGCTGTCTTAAATTCATTCCGAAACTGAGAAAGTTTCTGCTCACTGAGCAGGTCGATGTGCTGCACCTGCGCTCGCGGCTTCCTGCCTGGATCGGCTACCTTGCCTGGAAGAGCATCGATAAAGCAATCAGACCTGCGCTGGTTACCAGCTTCCATGGTTTTTATTCGGTCAATAGCTATTCGACCATCATGACCAAAGGGGAGCGGGTAATCGCCGTTTCCGGGGTGATACAGGACCACATTCTCAGCAATTACGATGTCGATCGCACCAGGATTCGCTTGATTCATGGCGGCTACGATTCGGCAGTCTTCGATCCGCAGTCCGTTGCCGAAGAGCGGATCGAGTCCTTGAAAAAACAATGGCACATAGAGAATACAGACAAAACCATCATCATGTTGCCCGGTCGTCTGACATCCTGGAAGGGCCAGGATGTGTTCATCGATGCGCTGATCAAGATCAAGGATCTGGATTATCTCGCGCTCTGTGTCGGTGACACTGAAGATAACGCTTCATTTACCCGCAGCCTGCGGGACCGCATCAACGAATATTCCCTTCAGGATAAGATCCGTCTCGTGGGTCATTGTGAGGATATGCCGGCCGCACTGTCGCTTGCAGATCTGGTTGTGTCTGCCTCCTCGAGCCAGCCGGAGGCTTTCGGCAAGGTGGCAATCGAAGCGATGGCGATGGCGAAACCGGTGATTGCCACCCGCCACGGCGGCAGTCTTGAGACCGTGATCGACGGAGAGACCGGTTGGCTCGTCGAGCCTTCAGATTCCGGCGCTCTGGCACGAGCCATCGGTGAGGCGATCGAGACGCGGGAGCAGTTACCTTTGATCGGGGAGAAGGGTAAGCAGTGGGTGGAGAAGCAGTTCACCGCAGAGCGCATGTGCGAAAAGACGCTCGAGCTGTATCAGCAGCTTATCTATGAAAAGCGTCAAATCCGGTTTGGTGAAATCCTCTCCGTGGTGCAGATGCTGCCGGAACTCGATAGCGGCGGGGTCGAGCGCGGTACGCTTGAGATCGGTAAATATCTAGCTGACCAGGGGCATCGTTCGATCGTGATTTCGGCAGGTGGCCGGCTGGTAAAGCAGCTCGAAGAGGAAGGAAGCCGGCACATTACCTGGAAGGTCGGTGCCAAGAGTCCGGTTGTTCTGAAATATGTGCTGTCGCTCAGAAGACTGCTGATTAACGAGAAAATCGATGTACTCCACTTGCGCTCGCGGATGCCCGCCTGGCTTGGTTACCTGGTCTGGAAGTCCCTGCCGAAAAAAAAACGACCGGTGCTGGTCACCACGTTTCACGGCTTCTATTCGGTCAACAGCTATAGCGCGATCATGACCAAAGGCATGGGCATCATAGCGATCTCGAAGAGTATCGAGCAGCATATTAAAAATGCTTATGGTGTCGACCGCGGTATCGAGCTGATTTTTCGCGGCGTGGATAAGGAAAAATTCGATCCGGGGGTTGTTTCTCAGGAGCGAGTCGAGCGCTTTCGATCCTTGTGGGGGCTATCTGCCGACAAACCGATCATCATGCTCCCCGGGCGCTTGACCAGGCTCAAGGGACCGGACCTTTTTATTCAAGCGTTGTCCATGGTTCAGCATAGCAATTTTCAAGCGGTCATGGTGGGCGATACGCAGGACAACCCGGGCTTTACCAAAGAGCTTGCCGAGTTGATCGACAGGCTTGATCTGCAAGACAACGTGTTCATGGTTGGTCATTGTGACGATATGCCGGCTGCGTTGATGGTTGCCGATGTGGTGGTGTCCGCATCCTCCAACGAACCGGAGGCTTTTGGCCGGACGACCATCGAAGCGATGGCCATGGGCAAACCGGTTATTGCCACTGCCCACGGCGGTAGTCTCGAAACTGTTACTCCCGGAAAGACAGGCTGGCTGGTGACCCCCGGTGTGGCCGAGGATCTGGCCCGGGCCATAGATGAAGCGCTGTCTTCACCAGAGACCATGAAACGTTATGGGATGGCCGGAAAAGAAACCGTCGATGGCAAATTCACGATGAACACCATGTGCCAGAAAACTACTGATTTCTACTACAAGCTTATTGCCGACAGGCGCAGCCCTGAGCCGTATCCGAAAAAATCCCTCTCACCAACTTCATAGCTATCGCTATTTTCTGCTATGCTGCGGACCAGCAGCAAGCAGTGCGCAGCTCATAAATAGATAAAAATGGCCCTGCTGCGAGTCGAATAGCAGGGAATTCATCAGACTGCCGGCCAGGAAAGCCAGAATTACCCCCTGGAGAAGATGTCTTGGTGATTTGTCAAGCCGGGCACCTTCGATCAGTTGGAAAACTATCAGACAGAAGAACAGCGCAAGGCCGATCAAGCCGAATTGAACACAGATAAAAAGATACTCGTTATGCGGGTTGTCGGTGGCTGTAACGGAGGTATTTTCGATAATTTTCTGGTGAACCAGTGGAAAGGAGCCGGTGCCGTGGCCAAGCAGGGGCTTTTGTTTGATCAGTGCGATAGAGCTGTTCCACCAGTCGAAGCGTTGGCCAATCGATGTCCGGGACTGGCCAGGCTGGTAGTGATTGACTTCGTTGATTACCTCCTTGACCCGCCCGGAAAAATTATCCGAGCTCTGATATACCCCCCCCATAACCGCAATAAATAGCGCCATGCAGAGGAACCATTTTCCCAGTGAGAATTTTTGATAGAAGAAAAGCAGCATCAGACAGCAAAAAACGAGCATACCCGTTCTGCCGGGGGCGATGTAGAAAATGTTGACAACAGCCGCCAGAAATATGAACAGCCAGAGGGAGCGGCCAGGCGCATTTGTCAGCGCTTTATGCAGCACCCAGAAGGATAGAATCGCCATAAAAAAACTGTGGGTTATATGATATACCAGGGAATGGCCGTAGCGCTCCTCTGGTACAAGGCTGAAAAACATCAGGTAAGAGACAAGCATCAATACGATGCAACCTGCCAGAAAAGCATACTCAGCCCAGGCCCTATAGCGCGGGGACAGCGAGAACAGGCCCATGATCACCGGGAAAAGCAGCAGCTCTCTATATTTTTTCAGGGTCTCAAGTGCCTGGATTGGTGCCGCTTCGGAATAACTCACGGCGAGAGCCATAAGGCAAAACAGGGCAAGGGCGCAGAGGGTTGAGCGATGATTGCGCAGGATCTGTGGGAGATCGAACAGTCCCCCGGAAAGCAGCCAGGCGAGTGCAGCCAGAATCGAAAACAGCCCCAGCAGAGAGGTGGAGAGCGGGGTGAAGAAACAGCCGGCACAGGCAAAAACTGCTCCGCAAGCCCTCAGCTTGCCACTTATCGAGGAGCCGGGCGATGATCCTGAGTACATGGTCTGTTTCTTTATCGGTTATAGCTGATGCGCAATGAGCCTTGCCTCGTCAATGGTACTGCATCGTGTAGAGCTGTTCATATTCCCCGTGCCGGGCGAGCAGCTCTTCGTGGCTGCCGTCTTCGACGATGGCGCCGTTTTTTATCACGATTATACGGTCGGCGTTTTTGATCGTGGAAAGCCGATGGGCGATAACAATCGTCGTCCGGTTCCTCATCAGGTTTTCCAGTGCGCTCTGAACCAAGCGTTCCGACTCGGTATCCAGAGCCGAGGTAGCCTCGTCAAGAATCAGAAGCGGAGCATTTTTCAACAAGGCCCGGGCGATCGAGATGCGTTGCCGTTCTCCACCGGAAAGACGGGCGCCTCCTTCACCGATGATTGTGTCGAAACCGTGGGGCAGATCATTGATGAAATCCAGAGCGTGGGCAGCCCGGGCAGCCTTTTTGATATCTTCATCGGAGCGGCTGAAACTGCCGTAGGCGATATTGTTTCTGACGGTGTCGTTGAAAAGGATGGTCTGTTGGGTGACCATGGCGATTTGATCCCGCAGTGATTTGATGGAGACCTCTCTGATGTCGCTCCCATCGATTTCGATACTACCGGTATTTACCTCGAGAAATCTCGGTATCAGGTTAGTCAGCGTGGTTTTGCCGCCACCGCTGTGTCCGACGATCGCCAGGGTCTGTCCTGCAGGAACCTCAAGATTGATGGCGCTGAGCGCCTCGGCGTTGTCCTCATAACTGAAACTGACATTGGTAAAACGGATTGATTTTTTAAAGGGAGGTAAATCCGGCGCACCGGGCTTGTCGGAAATTGCTGGCTCGATATCGAGAATCGAAAAGACCCTGGTTGCTGCGGCAAGGCCCTGCTGCACCGTTGAGTTAACCTTGCCGATTCTTTTGATCGGGTCATAAGCGACGATCAGTGAGGTCATCAGCGCAAAAAATTCACCAGGTGTTACACTGCCGTCGATAACCAGTTTCCCGCCGAACCAGATGAACATCGCAATTGCCACCCCGCCGATAAACTCCATCAGCGGATGCTGCAAGCAGCGTACTCCGGCATCCTGGATGGTTATGTCCAAAAGGGAATCAAGCTGCTTATTATAGCGTTTATTCTCATGTTCCTCCATGTTGAAGGCTTTGACAATCCGGTTGCCGGTGATGGTCTCATACAGCATGTTGGAAACCTGGGCGGTCTCCTCCTGGGCCCGGGTGCTTAGACGTCTGAAGACCTTGCCGAATTTGATGATCGGTAAAGCCGCAAAGGGCAGAATAGCAAAACAGAAGAGGGCCAGGCGCCAGTTCAGATAGAAAACCACGCCAAGCAGCACCACCACCGAGAAGAAATCTCTGAGAATACCGACCAGCGCACTCGAGACTGCCTGCTGCATCAGGGTGACGTCGGATACGACCCGGGATATAAGCGTTCCCGTCGGATGGGCGTGGAAGAAAGAAAGTGGTTGAATGTGGATGTGTCTGAATATTTTGGAGCGGTAATCCTTGATGACAGAAAGACCGACCTTTTCGAGCAGGTAATGATAGGTATAGTAAAACAACCCTTTAATGCCGAATACGAAGACGATTACGATGGTTAGGGAATAGAGATAAAACTCATTTTTCTCGATAAATATTTTATCAAGCAGATCCTTTACCATATAGGTCTGGGCACCGGTGCAGAGTGCGACAAAGATCATCGCGACCATCGCGATTACCAGTTTGGGGCGATACGGTTCAAGTGTCTTATAGAGCCGTGCTAAAATTTCTTTATTGTTCATAAAAATACGTCGGGTGATTAATCTCTTGAATCTGCAGAATTTCTCAATACGTCTGGCATAATACAGTTCTGATTGTTTCTACACCAGAGCTGGTCAAATAACAAAGGGAACCTTGAAAAATTGTCTTTTGTGCAGGTCGAACCGCGGTCTGTGCGATTTTAAAATCGAAGCATGGCCGAAGCACATCAAGCTTAGCTGTATACGCGTCGATAATGGAAAGGGAGAAGCTTCCGGCACAGGCGAAATTCTGATTGAATTCTAGCGGAGCGCACCGAAGATGTCTTTGCAGGAGCGCTGGACTCTCTTCGGGTAGCCGTGTTTTTTCCAGAGCCGGTGAAACAGGCTGAACCACTGGTCTGGATAGGCTGAGATGGTTTTTTCATAGCCCTGGATACTGAGATTGCTGATCTGTTCGATGTTTGCATCGCTAATCGCATCGTTACGTGGCAGTGAGACCCGCTCGAAATCGATATGCAGCTGATTATCTTTGAGGTAATAGACACTGGTCATGACCGGTGCCCCGGTCTTCAGGTACAGCAGAGCGGTGCCGCGGGCGCAGGCAAAGGTCTTGCCAAAGAGGACGACCGGGGTGCCGTTGTCGGTGTAGTTCTGATCGAGACTGATTATCAGCAGCCGGTTGTCGGCAAGGGCCTGTTGATAAACACTGAGCTTTTCAAGGCTGTGGATATGTTCGAGATTATTGCCATAGCGCTGGCGCTGCCTGACGAAAAATGCGTCGCAGAGAGGATTGCTCTGCTGCTGATAGATCAGGCTGGTCAGCCGTGGATTGCTGCTGAACCAGGCAAAGTAGGCCTCGAACCAGCAGCCGTGGTAGGTGGTTAGTATCACTCCTTTGCCTTCAGCCAGGGCCAGATCGAGCAGATCGAGGCCGGAAATCTGCGCATTGTCAATCATCTTTGCCAATTGCTTCCGGTGAATTACGAGAATGAGTCCGGCAGCGTGGAAAAATTGACGATATGCTTTGCGCAGCAGCCCCAGCTTGTCACGGTGAGATTTGTTCGGAAAGACGGTGCTGATGTTGTAGTAGGCCACCGGCAGCCGAAACGGGAACACGACCCAGACGAGTCGTCCCAGCAGGGAAGTCAGCAGGTTGATGACGGCCAGGGGCAGGAGGTTGACGATAAACACCACTACCCTGAGCGCCGCATATTCAAGCCGGTATCTGAGCATCGAAAGGATCTGTAGAGCTATGGTTGAGATTAGCTGAGCTCTGAGCTGATTCTGCAGGAATCAGTCAGCGGATCTTTAACAATTAACCCAGGAACTATATCAGAATGTGTATCCAGGCACCAGTGTTATCAGGTTGTCTAGCCAGGCACGAACCGCCAAGCAGCCATGGCACAAATAGGGGTTCCTTGAATAGATCTGAAATTGATTTAAAAAGTTTGCCGAGCAGTGGTACAGGAGTTGTCTAATTACTGAGTTTTTGAAAAACATGCCGCTCGGTTGAAAATAGATCTGCCTAGTAGTATAGTTGTCGTCCTGAGTGAAATCATTAACAATCCGCTGGTGTTGAGGTAGTGGCCATTTAGTGAAGTCTGGTTACAGTCCTTCTCGATGCAGCGGATATTTTGTTGTTCAATTTATTGGTATTAGGTAAAAAATGCAGTCGCGCTCTGTTTATCGCCGGTTTGCACTTGCTCTTTGCTTGGTCACGGTTCTGAGTTGGCCGTTGTTCGCAGCAGATAAGGTAGACAATACGCTCACCGAACCTGTTCCTGAGGAGCGTGAGATTGATGTGGTCTGGTCTACCTCCGACGGGCGCAAAATGGAAATTTACTATTCCCGCAAGTCCAAAGGGGTCTGGTCAGAGCCGGAGCAGGTGACTGATGATCACTACGACAACATGTATCCTGTCGTTGATCGGGACAGTTTTGGTCGGAGGTGGGTGTTCTGGTCAGCTTATGATAACGGGAGAATGGAGCTTCGTTATGCGATCTCCACCGAAGATGGTTGGGAACGCAGCGAGGACCTCGCCTCTGAACTCAAGAAAAATCTTGCACCGTCGGTTGTTATCGACAGTCAGGACCGGGTCTGGGTTGTCTGGTCCGCCAATGACGGCGGTTTTGATGATATAATGTTTGCCTATTATCAGAATGGTTCATGGTCCGAGCCTGTCCGGTTGCATGCTGAAAACGACATCCCGGATGTGCTGCCTACGGTGGAGCTTGACCCGGAGGGCAATCCGGTCATTAACTGGCAAACGTTGGCGGACGGAAAATACCTAACGGTGACCAGTCGGTGGACTGGAAGTGAATGGTCGGAAGCTGAACTGCTGGGCGAAGAAGTGGTTGAGGACAAGGTTGAGACCGAGGAAAATGTTCTTGAATTACCGTCCTTCATGAGTAACAGTGGCTCTGTTTTCATTCGGGCTTATTGACAAGGCTTGCACCCCGCATGATGATGCGGGATGATACAAACTGGTTGTCATCAACTAACAGGATTAATTATGGCAAGAAAATTATTACTCAGCGCTCTTATCGTCTTGTTGACGGGCACGATTTCGGTTGGTGCTGATAAACCAGTTGAAAAGATACGCATTGTGACCTTCGGTGATTCGATAACCCGGGGATTTGGCTCCACACCTTACTCGGTCTATCTTCAGCAGGCTTTGAATGCAAACAGCTGCAACGCTGTTGTGATCAACGAGGGCAAAGACGCTGAAACCACCTTGGGCGGAGTTGAGAGAATCAATCAGGTGCTGGCCAAGCATAGGCCAAACTATATTCTGATCATGGAAGGCGCCAATGATGCAAGAAGCGGCATCTCCTCTGGAACTGCCGTTGGCAACCTGGCGTTGATGGTGGACAAGTCCGTCAATGCCGGGGCAAGGCCGATCATTTCAGCTATCACCCCCAATACCGAGGCGGGTGGGGTGGAAAACAGGCTTATTCCTGAAGATTTTAACCCTAAAATCCAGGCCCTGGCCAATGCCCGGTCGATTCCTTATGTCGATAACTACTCAGTGCTGGCCGGCCCGAACTGGGATGAATACACCTTCGATGGTTTGCATATGAACGAGTTGGGGCAGAATATTCTGGCCCAGGAGTTTTTAAAAGTACTGCCATGCGGTGGCGGATCCACCGACAGCGGTGGCGGGGGAGGCTGTTTTATCGCGACGGCCGCCTATGGATCACTGCTGGAACCCCATGTGACCATGCTGCGCAGATTTCGCGATTCATATCTTTTGACGCACAGGCCTGGGCAGATATTTGTTGACTTTTATTATACGTATTCACCTCCGATTGCAGATGTTATTGCCCAGCACGATAATCTTCGAGCACTGGTGCGGGTCATGCTGTGGCCCCTGGTCGCTTTTGCCTACCTGATGATCCACGGGTACGGGCCGCTTCTTGCAGTGCTTTTTTTATCTGCTGCGACACTGATTCTCTGGAGAAAAACAATAGGGTTTTCCGTGGTTCATAAATAAGGCCAACAGGTTGTGAAGAAATCTAAAAACCGGTCTGCTTCAGGCCGGTTTTTTTAATGTAAAATCGTAATCAGGCAGTTAAGCCATAACGGTATACAGGTATGTGCGGAATTTGTGGATTAAATTTTAACGACGAGCCGCTGGTAAGAGCGATGGCCGAGACGCTGTCCCATCGGGGACCCGACCAGGACGGTTTTTACAACTGCGACCAGGTGAGTCTGGGGCACCGGCGTCTGTCCATCATCGATTTGAGTGAAAATGGCCGGCAGCCGATGTTTAACGAGGACCGCTCAGTGGTTCTCGTATTCAACGGGGAAATATACAACTTCGTCGAACTGCGCGAGGAGCTGCAGGCCAGAGGACATCGCTTCTCCAGCCTGTCCGATTCCGAAGTGATCATCCACGCCTATGAAGAGTGGGGGCTCAAGAGTATCGAGAGGCTGCGGGGCATGTTCGGCTACGCCCTGTATGATCATAACAAAGCACGGCTCCTGCTGGTTCGGGACCGGATCGGCATTAAACCGCTCTACTATCACCACCGCAACGGCCGTTTTCTGTTTGCCTCTGAGATCAAGGCGATCCTGGAAGATTCGCAGGTTGAGCGCAAAGTGAATTATCAGGCGCTCTATGATTATCTCGGTTTTGAATTCGTGCCGGCGCCTCAGACCATGTTCGACAATATCCATAAACTGCCGGCTGGCCACTACCTGCTGCTCGAAGACGGCCAGGTCACCATCAGCCGGTACTGGGATCTGTCGCTGAAGCCGGCTGAGCCGATGCTTGATTTTGAGCAGGCGGTCGAACAGATGCGCGAACATCTCGATTTTGCGGTCAAATCCCATCTGGTCAGTGACGTACCGTTGGGCGTCTTTTTATCCGGCGGGCTTGATTCGAGCTGTATCGTGGCACTGATGCGCAAACACATCAGCGGGCCGCTGAAAACCTTTACCATCGGCTATGAAGACAAAACCTTCAGTGAACTGGATTATGCCGAAATCGTGGCCAAGCACTGCGACACCGACCATCAGGTCCTGATGCTCGACCGACTGCGCCCCGAATATGTGGAGCAGACCCTGTACCATCTGGATGAGCCGATGACTGATCTGTCTACGGTGCCGCTCTACCTGCTTTGCAAGCAGGCCAGAGAGCATGTGACCGTCTGTCTGTCGGGAGAGGGAGCCGATGAGAGTTTTGCCGGCTACGATCGCTTCAAGGCGAGCAGGTTGAATCGCTGGTTCAATATCATGCCGGAGTTCATGCGCCGCGATTTAATCGGCAACCTGGTTTCCATGCTGCCCGATCAGCCCCAGAAGAAAGGGGCGGTTAACATGCTCAAGCGTTTTGTCGAAGGATCAAACCTTGATCCGTCCGGCGAGCATCTGCGCTGGCAGTATTTCCTTAGCAAAAAACTGGAAGAAAGTCTTTTTGCTGACGGGTTTAAGAACAGCACCGATCGCGACCCCTTTCGTCAGGTCCGTGAATACAGTGAGCGCTGTGATGCCGGTGACGATGTATTGAACCGTGAGATCTATCTCGATATGCGCTTTATGATGACCGATTCGGTGCTGATGAAGGTCGACCGTATGTCGATGGCCAGTTCTCTGGAGATCCGGGTTCCCCTGCTCGATCACGTGCTGGTAGAATATATGGCCGGGCTGCCCGGCGACTGGAAGCTGAAAAAGCTGACCACCAAGTATATCTTCCGCGCGGCTCTGGAGGGTATGCTGCCCGACAAGGTGATCCATCGCGGTAAACAGGGCTACAGTCTGCCGGTCAAACATCTGCTGCGTGGAGATCTGAACGAGTACATGGTAGAATTGCTTCACGATTCTTCGCTGATCCGGGAACAAATGAACAGCAGCTATATCGACACCTTGATCGACGAGCACTGTTCGATGAAGCAGAACCACAATCATATACTCTGGGCGTTGATCAATGTGGCCATCTGGCATAATCGGTTTTTCAACTGATGAGCCCCGAACAAGGTGAGCGACTATGAAGAAAACCCATGAAGCGGTAACTGGCAAAGGCTCGGCCTTTTCGCGGTACCGGCAGGTGATGATCGGCAGTTCTTCGCTGGGTGCGCTGCTCTATTACGAGTTCTGCCAGCTCTTTACCTTTTTCCCCGGGGCGCTCGGCATGGCCCTGAGAAAGATTTTCTGGCCGAAGATGTTCGGGGGCTGCGGCAGGGGTACGGTGTTCGGGGCCGGGGTCGTGGTCCGGCAGCCCAAAAGGATCAGCTTGGGCCGTTCGGTGGTAATCAGTGAATACTGCGTCCTGGACGGCAGGCACGGCTCGGAGCAGCACACGATCAGGGTTGGCGACCAGTCCATTCTTTCCAACAACGTCATGCTTTCCTGTAAGGATGGTTCGATCACCATCGGCAGCCAGGTCGGCATCAATTCCCAGACCATCGTTCAGTCGACCAACGGCAATCCGGTGAGTATTGGTGACGATTGTGTTATCGGGCAGCGTTGTCTTATTATCGGCGGCGGGAACTACGATATCAGCGATCCTGAAGCCCTGATCCGCTCGCAACCGATTGCCCCTGACGGCGGCGTTTCTATTTCTGCAAACGTCTGGCTTGGTGCCAATGTCAGCGTACTGGGCGGTGTGAGTATCGGAGCTGGCAGCGTTGCCGGTGCGGGGGCGGTGGTCAGTCGGACGATTCCGCCTCAATCGGTGTGCATGGGAGTTCCTGCCCGGGTGGTCAGGCAACGATCCTGATATGCGCCGCAATGTATTGATAGCCATAAAATGCACGATCAGTATTTCGCTGATTCTGTTCATTTACCGAAACACCCCGCTCAACCAGATCGCGCAGCTTGCCCTTGAAATCAATATCGCCTATCTGGCTCCAATCGGTCTCCTGCTGTTTGCCAATACGCTTGTCAGTGCTGCGAAGTGGCAGCTTTTTCTGAAAGCTGATGAGGTTGAGATCCCCCTCTGGGATCTGGTTGTATCCTATATGAGCGGCACGTTCTGCAACCTGTTTCTACCGTCGAATATTGGCGGAGACAGTTATCGGATATACGATATTGCCAAGCAAAGCAGGCAGGCAGCCCGATCAGCCGCCTCGGTCTTTGGCGACCGTTTGTCCGGGTTCGTTGCGCTGGTAATGCTGAGCTTTGTTTCATCTTTTTACGCAGCCGCGCGGTTTGACTCACTGCATTTTTTGATAATCCCGTCGCTGTTGCTGTTGCTGTTTATGGTGATTCTGCTGCTGCTGGCCAATCAGAAACCGTTCAACAAGCTGCTTCAAGTCACTGGATTGAGCCGGATAGAAGCGCTGGTCCGCGTGGTCGACAAGCTGTTTGTCTCATTTTCCCGTTACGGCACTGACAGGCAATTGCTGTTCCGGGTAATGTTTCTTTCCTTTGCCTTTCAAGTTTCAGTCATCACCGTTGTCTATCTGATGGCCCGATCACTCGGCACTTCGATCCCGTTTTTGTATTTCAGCGCCTTTGTACCGATCATCACCCTGATGGAGGCGTTGCCGATTTCTATTTACGGAATCGGCGTCAGGGACTATGGCTATGTATTCTTTTTCACCCAGGTGGGCATGGGCGATCTGCAAACCCGGACGCTGGCGTTGTTCTTCATGGCGACGGCGGTCTGTTATTCCTTGATCGGCGGTCTGTTTTTTTTGTATAAACTGTGGTCAAAGCCCAGCAGCAATAATACATAAGGCAGCCATAAGTGCATTTCCAATGGTTGGCGATGAAGACAGTCAGGAGTCATCTGCTTGCAATCGCAGAGGTACAGACTGATACAACAGCCTGGACAGCAGGGAGGATGTGTGAAGATATCTGTCGTAATACCGGCTTACAACGAAGAAGAAAACATCAACTATCTCTACGATGAACTCAGCGAGGTGCTGGCAGCGCTGCAGCAGCCCTATGAAATCATCTTTGTGGACGACGGCAGTTCCGATAACACGCTGGCGGTGCTGCGCTCGATCCAGCAGAAAGATGCAGAGGTCGGGGTTATCAGATTTCGCCGAAACTTCGGCCAGACCGCGGCTATATCAGCCGGATTCGATTTTGCCAGCGGCGACGTCATCGTTACGATGGACGGTGATTTGCAGAATGATCCCCACGACATTCCCCGGTTTATCGAAAAAATAGAGGAAGGCTACGACGTGGTTACCGGCTGGCGCTATGACCGCAAGGATGCGTTTATCAACCGGCGGCTGCCGTCGATCATTGCCAATAAGATAATCTCCTGGACCACCGGGGTGGCGCTGCACGATTATGGCTGCACGCTGAAGGCTTTTCGCCGCGAGGTGATCAAAAATATTCGCCTCTATGGTGAGATGCACCGATTTATCCCCGCCATAGCCAGCGGCATGGGCATCTCTTTTACGGAAATCAAGGTTAACCATCGGCCCAGGCAATACGGCACCTCGAAATATGGCATATCCAGAACCCTCCGGGTGGTGCTTGACCTGATCACCGTTAAGTTTCTGCTCAGTTATGCAACCCGGCCGATTCAGATTTTCGGGCTGCTTGGTTTTATTTCCGGCAGTGTCGGTTTCATGCTGGCACTGATTATGACCATTCAGCGCCAGTTCTTCGGCATGCCCCTTTCTGACAGGCCTTTGCTGCTGCTTGCCATCCTGCTGATCTTTATCGGGATCCAGTTTATCTCTATCGGCCTGATTGCCGAGCTGCAGGCGCGGACCTATCATGAAACCCAGCAGAAACCGGTCTACTATATAAAAGAGATCTACGGTCTGCAGAAGACTTCCGACGGTGCAGCAGCTGATGCATGATGAAACGTCACCGGGAATTGATATTGTCATCCCGAATTACAACGGTCGGGAGATGCTCCAGATCTGCCTGGATTCTCTCGCAGCTCAGAGTTATGAAAACTTCGGGGTAATCGTCGTGGACAACGGTTCCAGCGATGGTTCCGTCGAGCTGATCCACCAGCGATACCCGGAGGTGCAGCTGATCGAACTCGATCAGAACCTCGGCTTCAGCGCTGCGGTCAATCATGGTATTGAGCAGAGCACCGGGGAATGGGTACTGCTGCTCAACAACGATATCGAGATGGACCCGCACTGCCTGGAAAAACTGGCCGCAGCAACCGCCGGCGAGCCCAGCTACCGGATGTTTGCGCTGAAGATGCTGAGCTTTCATCAGCGCGATGTCCTGGACGGTGCGGGAGACGGGGTCCTGCGCGGCGGAGTCGGTTACCGGTTTGGCACCATGGAGGCCGACGGCGCTAAATACAGCCTCAAGCGTGAGGTGTTCGGAGCCTGTGCCGGGGCTGCGCTGTATCATCGATCGCTGTTCGAGCAAATAGGACTGTTCGATGCTGATTTTTTCGCCTATCTCGAAGATGTGGATTTCAATCTGCGCGCGGTCAGGGCCGGTCATTGCTGCTGTTTTGTTCCGCAGGCACGGGTCTATCATGTCGGCAGTGCAACCAGTGGTTCGAAGATCAACGCGCTTACGGTCAGGCTGACTACGCGCAACAATATCTGGGTGGTTTGCAAAAATATTCCGCTTCTGCTGTTTGTACAGTTTTTACCGGCCTTTCTGATCTACCAGCTTTTCTGGTTTCTCTTTATTCTAAAAAAAAGACATTTTATCAGCTATATAAAAGGAATTGGCGAAGCTTTACCTGATATTTTAAAAATGGTTCGAAAAACCAAGCAGCAAGCTAATCCGAATCAATTGTCTGTCCAGGCGTTCAAACAGCGGATCATTGATTCGGAAGCCCAGGTTATCGAATCGATCATCTCACGCAGAACCGAACAGGGCAAGAGCAGTCGACTTCTGAGTTGCTATCGCAGACTGTTCTGCTGAGCCTGAGTGGTGTGTTATGACCAGTCCGCTGTGCATCATCATCGTCACTCACAACTCTGAACGGGTGCTCGGCTCCTGCCTTGCAGCAATCACAGAGCAGACGAACCAGCCGGCCCAGATTATCCTGGTCGACAGCGGATCTTCGAAGACTGGTTATTTGAAACAAATCGAAGCCGACTCGATCTCGCTTTATTGCCGGGACAATATCGGCTTCGCCGCGGCCAACAACTTCGGAGTTGCCCAAATAAAGGGTTCCCCCGAGTATGTCCTGTTCATGAATCCGGACGCGTTTCTGTTGCCCAATACTATCGAATCCGCCCTTGCTGTTCTTGAACGACATAAAGATATAGGCGCCCTGACCGGCAAACTGCGTGGTTTTGATCTGGACTCAAATACAGCCAGCGGCCTGCTGGACTCCACCGGCGTATTCAGAACCTGGTATGGCCGCTGGTATGATCGGGGACAGGGGAGGGCGGATGGTGCTTGGTTTGCCAGAGAAGAGCTGGTACCGGCGATCTGTGGTGCATTTATGTTTTGCAGGATGCAGGCCTTAGCAGAAGAACTACCCGAGATTTTCGATGAGTCTTTTTTCATGTACAAAGAAGATATCGATTTGTGTCTGCGCCTCAGAAAAAAATGCTGGAAACTGCTCTACACCCCAGAGGTTGAACTTTTTCACGCCCGGGGCTGGGCAAATGATCGGCGCTCAATAGACCCGAAACTCAAACTGCTGGCCTCAAAAAATGAGATCAGGCTCACGCTCAAACATCGATCGATCTATGTCGTCTGGGCGGTCGCCAAATATCTCGCTGTCAAAGTGACAGGCATCTGATCCGTATTCAGATTAATTAAGTCATCCAGCACGGTGCGATGAACTAGATGCGTATATCCATTGTCATACCCACTCGAAACGGTGAACAGCAGCTCCGCGAACTGCTGGCAGCACTGAAGCTTCAGACGCTTGTGCCTGATGAAATCATCGTTATCGACTCATCCTCGACAGATGGCACCGTGGCGGTTGCGGGGGAATATGGCGCGCATGTTAAAATCATCGAGCAGTCAAGTTTCGATCATGGCTCCACGAGAACCGCGGGCGCCCGGATGGCCGAAAACGATATCGTGGTCTACCTGACTCAGGATGTACTACCGCGAAACCGCAGCCTTCTGGAGCACCTTGTCGCTCCTCTGGCTGCCTCGCCGGCAGTCGGTGTAACCTACGGCAGACAGTTGCCCTCGTTTGATGCGAGCGAAATCGCCGCACATCTGAGACTCTTCAACTATCCGGAAACTTCTGCAACCAGAAGCTTCAGTGACCGAAACAGCCTCGGTCTGAAGACGGTCTTTGCCTCCAATTCATGCGCCGCCTATCGAAAATCGGCCTTGGGCGACATCGGCTATTTTCCCGGTGGCCTTATTTTCGGTGAAGACAGCTGGGCCGCCGGTCGGCTGCTCGAGGCTGGTTTTGAGCTGGCTTATGTGGCCGAAGCCGAGGTCTATCATTCGCACAACTACAGCTGGACAGAGGATTTCAGCAGATACTTCGATATCGGGGTGTTCCATCAGGATCAGAGGTGGCTCATCGAAACTTTCGGTGGAGCTGAGCGCCGCGGTCTTGCCTATATCCGTTCAGGTATTACCTATCTCTGCAACCGCCGAAAATATAGTATGTTGGGCGATTTTATGGTAAGAGTCGGAGTTAAATTCATCGGCTATCGACTGGGGCGTCTGCACAAGATCATTCCCCGGTCGCTGGCCTCCCGGCTGAGCATGAACAGCAACTGGTGGCACAAGGATGCTGAGCGGCTGAACCAGCAGTGACGACATAGTCGTCTGGTATAGAATAGCAATGCTTTCAACGAATCTGCGCGAGCAGAGCTCCATAATGGCCCGGGTGCTGCACCTGTTCGACTGCCTGCTGGTGGTTGGCTATATGTCGAGCCTGGTTTACTGGTACCGGGTTCCGTGGAGCGACTACTATACGCGACTGGTGATCATTACCTTCGTGCTCTGTCTTGTCGTCTTTCAGTCGTTTCAGCTCTACCGTTCCTGGCGGGGCTGGAAGTTCTACATGGAGTTTTATGTTATCATCAAAGCCTGGGCGACCATCGTCGGGCTGTTGCTTTTCTACTTTTTTATATTTAAGATTTCGATGGCTTATTCACGGGTCGTCTTTATGATCTGGTCCACTACCACGCCGATTATCCTGTTTGTGGTCCATATGGCCGCCCGCAAGATACTGCGCTATTTTCGCAGGCGGGGCAAGAATATCCGTCGAGCGGTGATCGCCGGAGCCGGTGATCTGGGTCTCAATCTGGTCAGGGAACTCGAATTGATTCCCTGGGCGGGAATCGAGGTTATGGGCTTTTTCGACGATAAAGTGTCTGAAGACCCCAAATTGACCGCGATGGGCAAACCGGTGCTTGGCGATATCGCTATGCTGCCCGACTACCTGGGAAAAAACGACATCGATTACGTCTACATCGCACTGCCGATGCGAGCCGAACGTAAAATTTTTTCCATTCTGCGGGAGTGTCGTTCACTGGGTTCACGGATTTACCTGGTGCCTGATCTTTATGTGTTCGGCCTGCATCATGCAGAAATCCAGTCGCTCGGCAAGATATTGATCCTGAATTTTAATCCCCACACCGAGTGGAAGCGCGGTTTTGATGTGCTGTTCTCGTTCACGGTGCTGTGTCTTTGTTCTCCGCTGATGCTGATTATCAGCCTCCTGATCAAATTAGAAGACGGCGGACCGGTTATCTACCGGCATAAACGTATAACCGCCGCCGGAAAAGAGTTCGATTGCCTGAAGTTTCGGACCATGCGCAGAGGTGCCGACGCAGAACTCAAGAAACTGCTGGCGGAAAATTCCGCACTGCGCGAAGAGTGGGAACATACCTACAAGCTGAAAAATGATCCGAGAATCACCAGAATCGGTAAAATTCTGCGCCGCACCAGCCTTGATGAATTTCCACAATTCATTAATGTATTACGTGGCGATATGAGTGTGGTCGGGGCGCGGCCGATTGTCGGCGGTGAACTCAGACAGTATTACCGGGAAAGTGCAGGGCGCTACTGCTCGATGAAACCCGGCATTACGGGTCCCTGGCAGGTGAGCAAACGATCCGACATCGATGACTATCAGGAACGGGTTGATCTGGATGACTGGTATATTCTCAACTACTCCCTGTGGACCGATATCAAAATTATCTTGAGAACCGTCTATATCATGTTCAAAAGAGACGGTGCATATTAGCGGGTTAACCCATTGATCAAAAACATTAAATAAACAACATCAACTATTTGGAGCATACCATGCAGCAAAACTCTCAAGTGATAACCATTACCAAAGCCAGGCAGGATGCAGCCTCCGTTTTTCTTGCCAAAGTGTTCAACTGGATGGCCGTCGGGCTCGGTCTCACCGGACTGGTGGCCTACGCGACTGCCGCAACCGGACTGGCGGTGCATATCATTAACTCGCCGCTGTTCATCGTACTGGCCATCGGCACCATCGGGCTGGTTTTCTTTCTCTCGGCCCGGATCGACAAAATCCAGGCTGCGACTGCTTCGGCACTGTTCGTTCTCTACTCCGTTCTCAATGGCCTGTTCTTTTCCGCGCTTTTTCTACGTTACACCGGATCATCGATTGCAGGTACTTTCGTGATAACCGCGGCGATGTTTGGCGCCATGGCCCTCTACGGCCTGGTGACCAAAAGGGATCTGTCCGGCTGGGGCTCGTTTCTGTTCATGGGGCTGATTGGCCTGATTATCGCCTCGATTGTCAACATCTTCCTGAAAAGTCCGGCGGTATACTGGGTCACCTCAATGATCGGTGTACTGATTTTTACCGGCCTCACGGCTTACGATGTTCAGAAGATCAAGAAAATGGGCGAGGACGGGATCATGGCCCAGGGCCAGGAAGCCATTGCCAAGGGCTCGATCATGGGCGCTCTGGCGCTGTATCTGGATTTTATTAACCTCTTTCTGATGCTGCTCAGAGTTTTCGGAGGCAGCAGGGATTAGCATCTTCTAATCTGCTGAACCGCACCGCCATATCGACTAGGGGCTCCTGATGTCCAGTTCACTGGCAGGAAAAAGAATCGTCGTCGGGGTTACCGGGTCCATTGCCGCCTTCAAGGTGGCAGGCTGGGTCAGTGCTCTTGCCAAAGAGGAAGCGCTGGTCGATGTGGTGATGAGCGCTGCCGCGAAGCAGTTTGTCTCCCCGCTCACCTTCACCTCGCTTTCAGGACGGCCGGTATATGACGATATGTTCGCATCCGAATTGGAGGGCACCATCTCCCATATCGGACTTGGTCGCGAGGCCGATTGTATACTGGTGGCTCCTGCCACGGCTCACACTATTGCCCGCCTGGCTCATGGCCTGGCGGATGATCTGCTGAGCACCACCATTCTGGCGGCCCGGGTTCCGGTACTGGTCTGCCCTGCGATGAATGTGCAGATGTACGAGCATCCGGCTACAGCCTCAAATCTGGATACGCTCAGGCGCTACGGATACCGGGTCATTGAACCTGACTCGGGTTTGATGGCCTGCGGTGAAAAAGGAATGGGCCGACTGCCTGAATGGGAAATGGTTGTCGAGTTCGTGCTGCGTGAAATAACTAAGAAGGATCTGGCCGGTCAAGCGGTTCTGATAACGGCGGGACCAACCAGGGAACCCTACGATCCTGCCCGTTATCTATCAAACCGGTCTTCGGGCAGAATGGGTTATGCGCTGGCCCGCACCGCTTTCAGACGCGGGGCCGAGGTCACCCTGATCAGCGGTCCCACCGCACTGGATAAGCCGGCCGGTGTACGCAGCGTCGATGTATCCACCGCGCTTGAGATGTATGACGCCGTAATGGACCACGCTGCTTCAGCCAGTGTAATCATTAAAGCGGCTGCCGTTGCTGATTTCAGATGTGCCCAGCAGCACAAGGAAAAAATCAAGAAGGACAACGCCTCACTGGTAATGGAGCTTGAAAGGAATCCTGATATTTTGAAAGAGCTCGGCTCTGTCTGCGACCGCAGCCGTCAACTTCTGGTCGGTTTTGCGGCTGAGAGTTCAGATATAGAGGAAGAAGGGCGCAAAAAACTGCACAACAAGAACCTCGACCTGATCGCCGTTAACGACATTTCGTCTGATCAGGCCGGTTTTGAAGTCGATACAAATCAGATTACCCTGATCGATCAGTACCAGGCCACTCGGCTGCCCCATATGAGCAAACTGGCAACGGCCGACAAAATCTGGGACTATATCGTCAACAACCGGCTTTTGAAAACGGTTGGTTGAGCGCTCGCAATTCCTCGGTGAGCTCCATTACTGCACAGCGATATTCACTGAATTCAGCAGCTAGCTCCTGGCGATGGCGCGGATACTGGTTGCTGAGCCCTACTACGGTGGCTCCCACAAACTTTTTCTAGATGGCCTGAGGCGATTTGTCAAAGCTGACTATACCCTGCTCAGCCTGCCTGCTCGTAAGTGGAAGATGCGCATGCAGCTCTCGGCGCCCTGGTTTATCGACCAGATATCCGCACTGAAAGAAAGCGAGCGCAGATTCGATACAGTTCTTTTTTCTAGTTTTATCGATGTGTCGGTTTTCAAGGCATTGGCTTCAATAATTCCGGGTTGGAACCTGGATTGCCGATACCTGGTCTATTTCCACGAAAACCAGTTCGCCTATCCAAACATGCTGGCTCCCCACACCAGCCACCAGTTCACTGCAATCAATTTCACCACTGCCCTGGCGGCCGACTCGATAGCCTTCAACTCGAATTTTAATCGAAGCAGTTTTATCAGCCATTGCCGGAACTATCTTGGAAAAGCAAAGGACATGGATCTTCTGCACCTATCTGATCTCATCGAGGACAAGAGCAGGGTGCTCTATCCGGGGCTTGATTTCTCTCGAATCGATGCAACCAGAGAGGTTTGGCAGGATATCAGGAAAAATGGTCCTCCTTTGATTATCTGGAACCACCGCTGGGAACATGATAAAAATCCTGAAGCATTCTTTACGGTGCTGGGCAAACTGCAGGAAGCAGGCATCGACTTCAGACTCTGTGTCCTCGGGCAGCGGTTTCAGACGGAGCCAGCCTGTTTTAAAGAGGCACGACAGGAGATGAAAAGCAAGATATCTCATTTCGGTTATGTTGAAAACCGGGACGACTATTACAAAATGCTGGTTCAGGGAGATATTGTGGTGTCAACTGCGCGGCACGAGTTTTTTGGGATCTCAATCGTCGAGGCGGTTCGGGCCGGGTGTCTTCCGGTGGTGCCCAACCGGTTGGCTTATCCGGAACTGTTTGGCCCGGAATTTGTCTACGAAGAGGGCAGACTGTTCGAACATTTAATGACCATAATAAGAAATCGGACCGCCCTCCCGCTAAGGCGATCGATCGAACTGACGGAATCATATAGCTGGCGAACTTTGGCCAAGATGTACCAGCACTGGCTGAGTTGAGAAAAAGCAGAAAATGGTCACTGCTCGCAGATCTGGAACAAGCCCGCGCACTCTACGACAAGCGGCTGCCCGGTTATCGCAGGGCGCCAGATTTGGAAATTTATGTGGGAGATAAGGCAACCGAACAGGTCACTGAAGAACTTAACCCGCTGCTGAAACTGGATCGAGAAAGAATAGGTGCAGGGTTTTAATCGGTTTTGTATTGGCGGGCAAAATCGAGCATGCGTTGAATTGGTATTCTGGCGCGTCTGGCCAGTTCGGCCGAGACCTCGATCTCATTGCGCCCGCTTTCAAGCACCTGCGCGAGGTTCTGGAGACTGTTCATTCCCATCCACGGACAGCGCGCGCAGCTCTGACAGGTAGCTCCTTCACCTTCCGTCGGGGCCTCCATCAGCAGTTTCTCTGGGGCCATCTGCCGCATCTTATTGAAGATTCCCCGGTCGGTGGCAACGATGAACCGTTTTTCGGGACGATCCTTGACGGCCCGGATCAAGGCGGTGGTCGAGCCCACCACATCAGCCAGTTCGATGACAGCTGCAGGCGATTCGGGATGCACCAGCACAGCTGCGTCGGGGTAGAGATTGTGCATCCGGCTCAGGGCAACGGCTCTAAATTCCTCGTGAACTACGCACGAACCGGGCCAGAAAATCATCTCTGCGCCGGTCTCGCGCTGAACGTAACTGCCCAGATGTTTATCGGGTGCCCAGAGGACTTTTTCACCGCGGCTGGCCAGATCTCTGACGATCGGCAGGGCAATACCCGAGGTGACCACCCAGTCAGAGCGTGCTTTGACCTCGGCACTGGTATTGGCGTATACCACCACGGTATGATCAGGGTAACGATCGCAAAAACGGGAGAACTGGTCGGCGGGGCAGCCTTCATCCAAGGAACAGGTGGCACCGAGATCAGGCATCAGAACCCGTTTTTCATTGTTCAGAATCTTGGCTGTTTCGCCCATGAACTTGACCCCTGCCACCACCAGGGTGCGTCCGGGATGTTCGGTGCCAAAACGGGCCATCTCCAGGGAGTCGGCCACACATCCCCCGGTCTCTTCAGCCAGATCCTGAAGTTTGGCATCGGTGTAGTAGTGAGCCACCAGAACACCTTCCTGTTCGTCGAGCATCTGCTTGATCCGCAATTTAAGCGCTTTTTCCTCCGTGGGAGATAATTCAGGCCAGACCGGGTGCGGCGGAACGGTTATATCGGAAATGACTAGAGCTGCGGGAGATGGGGAAGAATCAGCTATCGTGCCGCGTTTTTCGACTGGCATTATCTGGGTCCTGATGGCGTTATTGACGCAAATCATTTTTACAAGACAGGCGCATACAGCACCGGTCAGGGTGACATTACTAATCAATAATACGCATTCATGCAAGAGCTTCAAGCAATGAAGTAGACGCAGCCAAGGGGTGGACGTAAACCTCTTAGGGAATTACTTTTTTGTTGCAAGTTATCCCGCCATTTTCTAGTGTTGAGCATTCCCAAGGTATTCCGGAGATCTTGATCAATCCAAGTTCCTGCACCCGTTTCGTAGGATTTACTGTTGCCAATCCGAGGACTGCCGACGCAGGCGGATTGAAAGGTTCAATATCAATGAACAGAGGAGAGCACATGAAAAAAATTACAATACTGAGCCTGGCACTGTTTCTGGTTGCCGCCGCCCAGGCGGTTTCGGCTGAACCGGTGAAAATAGGCATGATCACAACCTTGTCCACAACCGGTGCCTATCTTGGCGAAGACATTCGAGATGGTTTTCTGCTGGCCGTTGACCAGGAAGGAGGAAAGCTGGGTGGCGTAGAAGTCGAGGTTCTGGTCGAAGATGACGGCCGAAAGCCCGAGAAGGCCAAGCAGATTGCTGAGCGTTACATCAAGCAGGAAGGCGTGAAAATCATGACCGGCATTGTTTTTTCCAATGTCGCGATTGCCGTGGTGCCTAAAGTGGTGCGCGACGGGGTCGTGTATCTCAGCGCCAATGCGGGACCGTCCCAACTTGCCGGAAAAGGCTGCCATGAGAATTATTTCAGCGTTTCCTATCAGAACGACAATATCGACGAGGTGGTCGGCCAGTACGTCAACGATTCGGAGCACAAAAGCGTGTATCTGATTGCACCGAATTATCCAGCCGGAAAAGATCATCTGGCCGGCTTCAAGCGTTATTATAAAAAAGACATCAGCGGTGAGGTTTATACGAAACTTGGTCAGACCGACTATGCTGCAGAAATTGCAGCGATTCGCGCAGCCAAGCCCGATGCGGTATTCTTTTTTCTACCCGGCGGAATGGGCGTGAGTTTTATCAAGCAATATGCCCAGGCAGGTCTCGGTGAGACGATCCCTCTCTACGGTCCGGCCTTTTCTTTTGACGAACGTTTGCTTGCCGCAGTCGGACCGGTGGCGCTCGGGGTGAAGAACGGCTCCCAGTGGACCCACGATCTTGACAATGCGGCCAATAAGCAATTCGTTGCGGCCTATCGCGAAAAGTACGGTCGTACGCCGACGCTCTATGCCAGCCAGGGATACGATACCGCCCGATTGATCGGCAGTGCGTTAAGCGCCGTTGATGGAGATATCTCGCAACTTGATCGTTTCAAAGAAAGCCTGCGCAAGGCTGAGTTCGATTCGGTCCGGGGAAATTTTTCTTTTGGCAGCAATCAGCATCCCATCCAGGATCTCTATATCAGAGAAGTGATAAAAACCGACGACGGCACTTACACCAATCGCACGATTAAAAAGGTATTCGAGAATCATGTCGATGCCTATGCGCCTGAATGCTCGATGTAGATGATCAGCCGGAACCGGCTGATGGCAACCGGGTCCGGCTGCTGAGCCGCAGATGATACTGCTAGTAGAACAGATTCTCAACGGCCTGCAACTGGGGATTACTCTGTTTCTGATGTCGGCCGGGTTGACCCTGGTTTTTGGCATTATGCAGGTGATCAACCTTGCCCACGGATCGTTTTATATGATCGGCGCCTATGTCGGTGCGACGGTGGCTGCTGCCTCCTCCTCTTTTCTTCTGGGTGTGGCTGCAGCGCTGACAGCCTCGGCCCTGGCTGGTATGGCGGTGGAAAGTGCTGTTCTGAGACACCTGTACAAACGTGATCATCTGGACCAGGTGCTGGCTACCTTCGGTCTGATCTTCTTTTTCAATGAGCTGACTCGCATGATCTGGGGCAAGCAGCCGTTGTTCATGGATGTGCCTGTTTGGCTGAGCGGCAATATTGAACTTCTGCCTGGCCTTATTTATCCGGTTTATCGCCTGGCGGTTATTATGGTTGGGCTGCTGGTGGCCCTGCTGCTCTGGTTTTTGTTTGCAAAAACCAGGCTCGGCATGCAGATCAGGGCAGGGGCCTCGAATCGGGACATGGTTGCTGCGCTGGGAGTGAATATCAAGCTGCTCTATACCCTGGTGTTTGGTCTCGGCACCCTGCTTGCCGGGCTGGCCGGAGTCATGGCCGGCCCTATTTTCGCGGTTGAGTCGGGGATGGGAGAATCGATCCTGATCCTGACCTTCGTGGTGATCGTGATCGGAGGAATCGGTTCGGTGCGCGGAGCGGTGATCGGTGCACTGCTGGTCGGCCTGGTTGATACGCTGGGCCGCGCGTTTCTGCCTCTGGTACTGAGGTTGTTTCTTTCTTCTTCTTACGCCGATGGGGTTGGCGCTTCACTTGCCTCGATGTCGATTTATATCGTGATGGCCGCGGTGCTGATCTGGAGGCCCCGCGGTCTGTTTCCGACCGGTTCCTGAAACGTACCGATGTCGGCTGTCAACAGAACTTCGACGCTGGTTACCTCCGGCGCGCTTTTTTTCCTGCTGCTGCCGTTTCTGGCTGATTATATTGGCAACCCCTATCTGTTGTCGCTTTTCAGCAGAGTGCTTATTTACGGTCTGGCAGCGGCCAGTCTCGATTTGCTGGTCGGCTACGGTGGGCTGGTCAGCCTCGGGCATGCCGCCTTTGTTGGCATAGGGGCCTATGTGGTGGCAATCATGTTTCACCACGGGGCTGAGGCCGAGCCGTTGCTGGGATTTATCAGCGGCAGCGAAAACGGCTTTATCGTCTGGCCGCTTGCGGTTCTGGCGGCCGCTGGCGCCGCGCTGTTGATTGGCGCGCTGAGTCTGAGAACCAGCGGCATGCACTTCATCATGATTACCCTGGCCTTTGCCCAGATGGCCTACTATTTCAGCGTCAGCCTCGAAAAATACGGCGGCGATGACGGCATTTCTCTCTATGACAGAAGTGTGCTCGGGGGCCTCGATCTGGGCAATGACATCAGCTTCTACTATGTCTGTTTTTTCCTGCTGTCACTTTTTCTGATTTTAGCCTATCGCCTGACTCGCTCACGCTTTGGCCTCATCTTACGGGGATGTGGAAGCAATCCTCGAAGGATACAGGCCCTGGGCATCCACAGCAAACGTTATAGGCTGGTCTGCTTTGTGATCGGTGGGGCTGGCGCAGGACTGGCCGGGGCATTGCTGGCCAACCAGACAGAATATGTAAGCCCTGCGCTTCTGCACTGGACCCTGTCAGGTGAATTGCTGGTCATGGTTCTGCTTGGCGGACTGGGTTCGCTTTTTGGACCGGTTCTGGGGGCAACAGTATACCTGCTGCTCGAAGAGACCCTGGCTATGTACACCGAGCACTGGATGGTTTATTTCGGGCCGATTTTGATTCTCGTGGTGATTTTTGCCAAGCAGGGTCTTTTCGGACTGCTGACAGGGGCCTGGAAATCCGATGAGTGATTATATCCTTCAAGTCGAGCGACTGTGCAAGTCTTTCGGCGCTGTGCAGGCCTGCAAAGATCTCTCCTTCAACGTTGAACGCGGTCACATTCATGCCCTGATCGGACCCAATGGTGCGGGTAAGACCACGATCATCAATCAGCTCAGCGGTGAGCTCAAGCAGGATTCAGGCAAAATCCTGTTCAACGCAGCAGATGTCAGCCGGTGGAAGGCCCCCAGACGTGCGGCAGCGGGCATGGGGCGCTCCTTTCAGATTACCGCAATTTTCGAGAAGATGACGGTCGGTGAGAATATGGCTCTGGCGATTATCGCTGGGGATGGTCATAATTATCGATTCTGGCGTAATGCGATGTACACTCCGGTGGTCAAGGCGAAGATGACCGAGGCCCTGGAGCGGGTGGATTTGAGCGAAAAAAAAGATCATCTGGCTGCGCATCTTTCCCATGGTGAAAAAAGGCAGCTGGAAGTGGGCATGGCCCTGGCTGGTGAGCCGGAACTGTTGATGCTCGACGAACCGATGGCCGGTCAGGGTGCCGGTGGCACCGTCGAGTTGCTCAAACTGATCTCCGGACTGAAAGCCAAAACGACCATTCTGCTAGTGGAACATGATATGGATGTGGTTTTTGCCCTTGCTGACCGGATAAGCGTCGTGGTTTACGGTACTTGTGTCGCTAGCGGAACGGTCGAACAGATACGGGCGAACGAAGCGGTGCAGAAAGCGTATCTTGGCGAAGATTATGCTCAGCGTTGAAAATATATCGACCTACTACGGAACCAGCCAGGCGCTTTTTTCGGTTTCACTGCAGGTCAAGAGTGACGAAGTGGTCACCTTGCTCGGTCGCAACGGCATGGGCAAGTCCACCACGGTCAAGTCTATCATGGGCTTGAAAAAGACCGCGGCTGGCCGTATTGCATTCAACTCAGCACCAATCCACCGGCTGCCAAGTTATGAGATCGCCAGGCAAGGGATCGGCCTGGTTCCTGAAGGCAGGCAGATATTTCCGAACCTGAGTGTATATGAAAATATTGTCGCAACCCAGGCGAATCATCGCCACATTGCCGATCCGTATACGCTGGAGGATATCCTGACTATTTTTCCCCGCCTCAAAGAGCGGCTCAAACATTTCGGCAATCAGCTTTCCGGAGGAGAGCAGCAGATGCTGGCCATCGGTCGGGCCCTGATGATAAATCCTGCTCTGCTGATTTTAGATGAGGCCACCGAGGGGCTGGCGCCCTTGGTGAGAAAGGAAATCTGGCGCGGACTCAGGATACTTAAGGAAAAAGGTCTGGCCATTTTAGTGATTGACAAAAACCTGGAGGCGCTGTTTCAAATTGCCAGCACCCACTACATTATGGAAAAGGGAGCGGTGGTCTGGTCTGGAACGACCAGAGATCTGCAGGACAACGCAGACCTCAAGGCCAGATACCTGGGTGTATAACCAGACTTAAGCAGAATCAGGAGCGAAGATGCACAGTCCTACCAGTTCCCGGGAACTTCAAGGAGCCCTGTTTGTTCTGCTGGCTGCCGTGTTGTGGGGGACAACCGGCACCTCCCAGGCCCTGGCTCCACCGCAATGCAGTCCGCAGTCAATCGGCGCGTTGAGGTTGCTGATCGGCGGTATAGCTCTGGCAACTGTTGCATTTGCTGCAACACGGCGGCTGCCGCTTGGCTTGGATATGGGCAAAACATTTATTGCCGGGGTACTCGTAGCCTGCTATCAACTTTTTTTCTTCTGGGGAGTTGCGCTGACCGGCGTGGCGGTCGGCACCATGGTAGCGATTGGCTCGGCACCGATTTTTGCGGGACTGCTCGAACTGATCTGGCTGAGAAGATCACCCACCGCTGTATGGCTGATTTCAACAGCCCTGGCAATTCTTGGATGTATCATTCTTCTTGGGTATACCGCTCAACTCAACATCAAGCCCGCTGGCTTGCTGCTCGCTGCAGGCGCGGGGTTCTCCTATGCCTTTTATTCGCTGCTGATGAAAAAGCTGCTGGTCGGCCATAGACCCGAGTCCGTTGCTGCGGCGGTGTTCTGCATCGGTGCACTGGCCCTGCTGCCGTTTCTTTTTAATACCGATCTTTCCTGGGTGGCAACAGGAAGGGGACTGTTGGTGGTGATACACCTCGGTATTATTGCCACCGCGTTATCCTACTATCTCTTCTGCCGCGGTCTGGAGCGCGTAAATGTTTCAACGGGAGTCACACTTTCGCTGGCTGAGCCGTTTACCGCTGCTCTGCTTGGTGTCGCCCTGCTGGGAGAACGCCTGGGAACCTGGGGCTGGATTGGACTTGGCCTGATTATCAGCGGGTTGATATTGCTTGTAATCACAGGCAACAGAGGCGCAGAACTGGGGACACGCTGATGAACCAACAGAGCAGGGCCTACCTCTATGCAATGACCTCGGTACTGCTCTGGTCAACTGTGGCCAGTGCATTCAAGATCAGTCTGCGTTATCTGTCGCCGGTTGAACTGCTCTTTTACAGCGCCTGTTTCTCCTGCTGCGTTCTGTTTCTGGTCCTGCTATTCCAGAGTAAGCTGTATCTGTTCAGGCAGGCTGATCGCAGGATCTGGGTCACTTCGTTGTTCTTTGGCCTGCTCAACCCGTTCATTTACTATCTCATTTTGTTCAAGGCATACGAACTGCTGCCCGCCCAGCAGGCCCAACCGCTGAACTACACCTGGGCTATCACCTTGTCTCTGCTTTCGGTACCGTTTCTGGGCCATCGTTTGCGTCTGCTCGAAATCTGTGCTGTTTTCGTGAGTTATTTCGGGGTCCTGGTTATTTCCACCAAAGGAAACCTGCTGGCGCTGGAATTTGATAACCCGCTTGGAGTCATGCTGGCACTCGGCTCGACGGTTATCTGGGCTGTATACTGGCTTGTCAACACCCGTGATAAACGGGATCCAGTGCTCGGTTTATTTATGAACTTTTTCTGCGCGCTGCCCTGCATAACCATTTATCTGCTGGTTTTTGAGGGCTTCAGGCCGGTTGCACTGCCGGGACTTATTGGAGCGGCATACATCGGCTGTTTTGAAATGGGAATTGCTTTCATCACCTGGCTGCTGGCTCTGAAACTGACCAGTTCAACCGCCAGAATCGCCAATTTGATCTTTGTTTCTCCATTTCTCTCCCTGATTCTTATCCATTTCCTGGTGGGAGAAGAGATTCTCGTCTCTTCGATTGTCGGGTTGATTTTTATCGTAGGTGGGCTCCTGCTGCAGGCCTTGGCGGTGCGTCGATGAAAATTCTCAATCGACAGCACGCATAATTATCCTTTTATTGTTCTTTGAGCCTGCCGGCCTGTGTGCTCAGAGCTGATCTGCAGCAGGCGCTTACCCGCCTGCGAGGTAGTCGAATAAGAGGCGGGATCGTCTACCGACACCGCTGGTTTAAAAGCGCAGTTATATGCTATAACTGTAGCGGTGCAATGCTATGAGCAAATCATTGAGCCGACCTTACTCGGCTTTTAATGGTGGAGGAAGTCGATGAAGGAAGACCAGTCAAAATCGCAGCGCGGCCGAACCGCCATCGCCACGTTCAAGACGCTTGCCGATGCGCTGATACTGCGTGGTTCCTACCAGCCCTCGGGGACTACCGGGTCAAAGCTGGAAAACGCGCTGCTCCAGTTCAGCCCCGAGATCTATGGCTCGATGGGTGACCCCCGCATCGCCGAGCTTAAAGGGCTCGAGTATGTGGTCGATCGTTTGCCGAGGGGAATCGAGAAATGCAGCAAAATCGTGCTGACCGCCCAGGAAGATTTTGAGGATACCTCGTTTGAGGAAATTCTGCCCCTGAAACGCAGACGCCTGTCCTACCGGGTTTCGGACAGGGAGATCTGCATCGTGGTTACCCGGGGAACCACCGAAATCTATGATCTGCTCACCCATCTGACCTTCATGAATATCGAGGCGCAGAAGATCTATAATCATGCCTGTCTGTCTCACAGCGAACCATTTTCGCAATGGCAGGAGTTGTCAGCCATGGTCGAAAAAGGCGAGGATCCCCACGGGGCCGATCTCGACCGGGCCCTCTGGAATCTGTCTATCATCGTCGGGCGGACCTATAAGGAAACCCGCGCCACTTACGAATACCTGGAACAGAATCGGCAACACAACTACAACAATGGCCTGTTCCGTATCATCCATGCCCTTGGCCAGCGCATAATCGATGAACATCAGGACCGGGCCGAACGGTTGACCATTTACTTTACCCCGTCTCTGCAGGAAGTGCTGGGACAACATCGCTATGCAACCGCCTGGGCCGAATCGCTCAGCGCCACTATGGTAAAGTTGAAGCTGCATGAACGCCCGATTCATATCATCAGCGCCAATCTGCATTCAATCAAAAATACCCTCTTCGGCAAAGGGGCACTGCTCGCTTTGGGCAAGGCAGTTCCCGATGATCTCTACGAGATGGTGCATCTGATTCGAGAAGAAAATATCGACGTAGCCGAATTTGCCCAAAGTTATGGATTTTATACGCACCAGGATGAATCCGGCTGTAATGTTGATGTGCAGATTATCGATACCGCACAGCTTACGCCGGACTGCATACACCCCGGGGTGCACATCGATTTCGAACTGCTCTCGAAACGTTCACCAGTCATTGTCGTGCTCGATTATGCTTTTGGCGCCCAGGCGTATGAGATCCTGGACGAGTTTCTCAGTCCAACCAAGCTCAAAGAAGGTACGGTGTCGCTGCAGATTGAATCGATTTCGATCATGGGCAAGGCTGGAATCCTGCCAGGGGAGAAGGGTGACATTATGCTGGCCACCGCCCATGTGATGGAGGGAACACCGCATAATTATATTGTTGAAAATGACCTTTCAATTGATGATTTCGATGGCAAGGCAAAGGTTTACAGCGGGCCGATGGTCACCGTTCTTGGAACCTCGCTGCAGAACCGTGATGTGCTGGACCGGTTTCACAACTCTCCGTGGAAGGCGATCGGTCTGGAAATGGAAGGTGGACATTATCAGCGGGCCATTAACGCGGCGATCATTCAGGGGCACATCCCCAAGAATATGAAGGTCCGCTACGCCTACTATGCCTCGGACAATCCGCTGCTCAGCGGCCAGACCCTGGCCTCAGGTCCGATGGGTGTCGAAGGGGTGGCTCCCACCTATTTGATTTCAAAAGTCATTATCGAAAAAATCTGCAACCCCGATGAAGCCTGATAAACGCGTCGACAGAGGCTCGATCATCTATGCCTCACCGTTGATATTCGGTGCCGCCTGTGCGCTGCTGGCGGTGATTATTTCGGTCTTTGCGGTGAGCAATTATCAACGTGAAAAAAAGTTGATGAGCAGTTCTCTCGAGCGTGAGGCGGTAACCATTTTGAATCTGGTTGCAGCAGGCGCCAGAGGTGCCCAGCGGCGTGGATTCATGCGTGGAGAGATCGATCAGCAGAACTGGATACAGACCGTTGTTCAGGCGATTGAAAACAGCGTCGAGCACCCTGGTCTGCTGGCTTTGTACCTGGTGGACCGATCAGGGATGATCCGCGCCCATAGCGATACATCCGTTGTAGGCAGCCAGGCTGATGCCGGGCTGCTTGAACAGGCGGCAAGGCTGAGGAACAGTGATTTAAGAGAAATTGGCGTTCTGGTTCACGCAGAAGAACCGCAGCAGGATTTCTATCGCATGGCGGCGATCTTTAAGCCGGCTGCCTGGATGCGGGAAGGCATGAACCCTAATATGCATGGCCGCTTGGGCAGAAGGATGGCAGCCCCCCCTGGTCCTCCACCGGAACCTGATGGGCCGCGCTTCGATGACATTGATGGTTTGGGGATTGGAGACTTTGTACTGGTGACGGAACTCAGCCTGGAGCGCTATCAGAGTGCAGTCCGCAAACAGTTCCTGCAGATCGTCATCCTCTCGCTGGTTATGCTGCTGGTCGGCGTTGGCGGGTTGTTGTCGCTGATCGTTCTGCAGACCTTCAAAGGCTCCCAGACCAGGCTCAGGGAGATGCGCACCTTTACCGATGTGCTTGTCTCCTCTCTGCCTGTCGGACTGATCGCGACAGATGAAAATGCAATTATAAAAAACTGCAACCCTGGCGCTGCTCAAATGCTTAACATCGACAGACGGGCGAGCCTCGGAAAGCCTCTGGCGGCGGTTCTTGATCAAGGCTTAGGCACAGCACTTTCTCGGCTGCCAAGCGGCCGATCAGTCCACTGGGAGCTCGATTCTGCTCTTGGAGCCGAAGCCCACAGGTCTCTGTACATTTCCAGGTTTGAAATCGAAGACGACCGGCTTCAGAATCTGGGGTCCATGCTGCTGATCCAAGATTTGAGCAATGTGCGTGAGCTCGAGAATCAACTGCAGCGCTCAGAGCGAGATGCAGCTGTCGGCAAGATGGCAGCCGGCGTCGCCCATGAACTGAGAAATCCGCTGAGCTCGATCAAAGGCCTGGCGCTGTTGCTGAAATCAAGATTCAGCCTCAATGACGAGTCAGCCCAGCAGACCGCGGATCTCCTGGTCGACGAAGTGGAACGCTTGAACCGCTCCATCTCCGAGTTGCTCGACTACGCCAGGCCTGCAAAACTTGAGCACCGGCCGCTGATTATCGACGATTTGCTCAGCCGGGCATTGATGCTGGTTCGCTCCGATGCCGAGGCGGGAAATGTCGAGGTAATCGAGGATTACCGATGCGGCGCCTCTACCATCGATGGTGATGAAGATAAACTGACCCAGGTAGTGCTCAATCTGTGTCTCAATTCGATTCAGGCGATGAAAGACGGTGGCACCCTGTCTCTGTCCTCGAGCCTGCTGGATGGGTGGGTCACCATTGAAATCAGTGATACCGGCTCAGGAATTTCAGCTCAGAACAAACAAAGAATATTCGAACCCTATTTTACCACCAAAGAGGATGGTACCGGCCTGGGATTGGCCATGTCGGCCCAGATCATCGAGGATCATCACGGGCAGATAGAGATCTCCAGCGAACCCGGAAACGGAACCACGGTTTTCGTCAAGCTCCCGCGAGAAATCATCTGAGCTGAATATTTAGCCTAATTACCCGATGTATTAGAACCGGTTTGCGAATGATCCAGTTTTTCGATTGAGACAGGTGTGGCCTCTGATGAGAAAATCGCCCTGATTTTTGCCCACAGAAAACGTATTGCCCGCCAGAGTTTAGGTATCAGCCAGATGGCTATTACGGTAAACAGGATAAAGAAACACAGAAAAAACAGCGGGTAGTGCAGCGCGGCGAAGAGGCCGCCGATAACCACCACATCTTCGGTAAGCGAAGCAACCCAGTTTGAAAAGGGTTCCGGTGAGGTGTTTATCAGGACCCGGGAGCCGGCTTTAACCATGTGGCTGGTTGCCGATACCGTGCCCCCGAGGATGCCCGCAAGTACGACGAAGACAGGCGATACGTCGCCGACCACGCCTGCTGCCAGGATCACCCCGGCAGGAATTCTGATAAAGGTGTGAATCGTGTCCCAGCCGGTATCGACACCAGGGGTCTTATCGGCGAAGAATTCCACCAGATACATCAGAGAGGCGGCCCCGATCACCAGGGGGCTCTGCAGCACGAGCAATTGATCCGGCAGCACTACATTGCCGGTAGCACCCATGATTCCCAGCACGGCGATGGTCGCATAAAGGTTGATCCCACTGGCCCAGGCCGCACCCATACTCAGGGCAATGGTGGCAATTACCTGCTGATAGGCATCCATAGATGAATATCCTTGTTTTTGATGAATTCAAATTCCGAGCAATTTCAGACCGGCTGCGGGTTGGATATTATTAATCCCCACTATGTTCTTTAGACAGATAATTGTTTAAAAATTCACACTCGGCCGGAGACAGGTCGTATCTCAGTTCAACCTGGTGCAGCAGTTCCAGTCTGGTCTTTTCTGGTGCGGTCTCAACCAGTTCGCAGAAATGCTGCACGGCCTTTTTCATTCTGTCGCCACCAATTGGTGAGGATGCGTGTTCGGGCATGGTGTTCCTCTAGTTTTTCTTGACTGGTTTGTATACGACCCCGGCCAGAGGCGGCACTGAAATAACACTGTGATAGGAGGCTCTGCCGTGTCGTTCGGCAACTCCCTGGCAGTGCTGGGCAGGCAGGTGGGAACTGCCGCCGTAACGCACATCATCGGAGCAGAAGACGAGCTCGTATAGCTCTGGTGTGGGTAGACCGATTTTATAATTACTGAGGGTCTGAGGCGTAAAATTCAACAGACAGACCAGGTGATCAGCCGGCTCCTCGGCCGAGCGGTAAAAGGAAATGATCGAATTGTCCTGATCATCGAGATCGAGCCAACTGAAGCCGCGCTGATCGTAGTCGAGTTGCCAGAGGGCTGGATTCTCGAGATAGAAATGGTTGAGCTCTCTGACGAAACCCTGGGTCTGCCGATGCCGCTCACCTGCTTCCAGCAAATGCCAGTCGAGGCTCTGTTTACAATACCACTCGGAGCGCTGGCCAAATTCTCCGCCCATGAACAGCAGTTTTTTTCCGGGGTGCAGGTAGAGATAGAGCAGCAGCAGGCGCAGATTGGCGAATTTCTGCCAGTCGTCGCCCGTCATTTTTTCCAGCAGCGAACGTTTGCCGTGGACCACTTCGTCGTGGGAAAGCGGCAGAATGAAATTCTCCGATAGGGCATACACCATCGAAAAAGTGAGGGCGTTGTGATTATATTTCCGGTAGATCGGGTCTTTAGAAAAATAACCGAGAATGTCGTTCATCCAGCCCATATTCCATTTGAAGCCGAACCCGAGGCCGCCCTGGTCGGTGGGTTTTGATACACCGTAGAAACTGGTCGACTCCTCGGCAATCATCAGGGTCGCAGGATAACGTTCATATACCACCGCGTTCATATGACGGATAAATTCGATGGCTTCCAGGTTTTCACGTCCACCGTAGCTGTTGGGCACCCATTCGCCTGCTTTGCGTGCATAGTCGAGGTAGAGCATCGAGGCTACCGCATCAACGCGCAGGCCGTCGATATGATATTTTTCCAGCCAGAACATGGCGCTGGCAATGAGGAAATTGCTGACTTCCTTGCGTCCGTAATTGTAGATCAGGGTGCCCCACTCAGCGTGATAGCCTTTGCGCGGATCTTCATGCTCATAGAGGGCGGTTCCGTCGAACTTGACCAGGCTGTGGGGGTCTTTGGGAAAATGCGCCGGCACCCAGTCCAGAATTACGCCGATATCGTTCTGGTGGCAGGTGTCGACAAAGTACATGAAATCATCCGGCACCCCGTATCTGCTGGTAACGCTGAACGAGCCGGTAACCTGGTAGCCCCAGGATTCATCGAGAGGATGCTCGCTAACCGGCATCAGTTCGATATGGGTGAAACCAAGTTCTTTGACATACGGGACCAGTTGTTCTGCCAGTTCGCGAAAAGTCAGAAAGCGCTCGGGATCGTCCGGGTCGCGGCGCCAAGAGCCCGGATGGACCTCATAAATGGACAGTGGCTGCTGATAGGGGGGGGATTGCCGTTTTCGCTGCAGCCAGTCATGATCCTGCCAGTGGTAGCGGTTCAGATCGCGAATCACCGAAGCGGTTTGAGGTCGGGTTTCGGCAAAAAACTGAAAGGGGTCTGATTTTTCCAGGGTGACGCCTTCAGAGGTCTTGAGCTTGAATCGATAGAGCTCGTTTTCGACAATTCCTGGAATAAAAAGCTCCCAGATACCAGAACTGCCCAGTACACGCATCTGGTGAACCCGGCCATCCCAGCCGTTGAAATGACCGATGATCGAAACAGCCCTGGCGTTCGGGGCCCAGACCCTGAACAAAGTGCCCTGCACGCGAAAATGCAGCCCGAGTTGAGCGCCCAACAGGTTATAGAGACTGTAGTTGGTGCCTGAATTGAACAGATAGCGGTCCGTTTCATCGAGTAATACCGGGAAACGGTAGGGATCGTTGATCAGGCGGGTTTCTCTCGAGTAATAGGTGATCCGGAAGCGGTAATCATAGGGCTCGAGCTCAGGAAACTCAAGCTCGGCACGTTGGAGCCTGCACTCGAACAAGCCGTCCTGATGCCCCTTCTCCATTTTAATTTCAAGCCCGCCGGTTACCAATTCTACCTGTCTGGCATGGGGCTGCAGGGTTCTGATGACAACAGAGTCAGGGTCATTGTCATCCTGGTGAACACCGAGAAGCTGAAACGGGTCATAATGGTTGCACCCAAGAACGGCTTCTATGAGCTGAATATCTTTTGTCATTGTTCTGTATCAACCATTGTACGATTGGCGGGAGGCTACTCTCAGATAGTAGGGTATTGGTGAGAAAATGTCATGGGTAAAAACGGCCTCTGCCAATGCAGAAAAATACTGTTTGCCAGTTTATCGCTTCCGCCGGTTGAGGCCAGGGATTGTCTTGACTCAAGTGATTTCTGTTTGATAGTCTGTAAGTAGAGTAAGACTTGTTTTAACATTTACCAAAGGAAGATGGCCATGACCCCCATCAGCGCCCCGGTGATCGACACCCTGACTGGATCTTTTCTGATCTCCACTCCGCAGATGCCGGACCCGAGATTCGAGGAGCAGGTCATTCTTATCTGCGCCCACGGTGACGAGGGGGCCATGGGTGTTGCGGTAAACAAGCCAAGTCCCTACTTCTGCCTTGAAGAGATCCTCAAGAGCGCGCAGCTTCCGGTTCCAGAGAAGAAGCTGCCTCCGGTTCATATCGGCGGGCCGGTGGAACTCGAATCGGCTTTTGTACTCTACCGTTCCAGCTATCGGGTGGCGCACCAGCTCGAAGTCAGCCCAAACGTTTCGCTGTCGCGCGAAACAAGAATACTCGAAGACATCAGCCGGGGCCAGGGTCCTGAGCACTATCTGTTTCTGCTCGGTTACGCCGGCTGGGGCCCCGGGCAGCTTGAAGCAGAGCTGCTTGCCGACGGCTGGCTGAGCCTGCCGGCAGATGATTCGATCATCTTCGATGTCGGTGATCAGGAAAAATGGCGCACCGCCGCCTCTCTTTACGGCATCGATATCTCCACCTTAGGGGACATGGCCGGTTACGCCTGAGCCCAGTTTCTATTTTATTAGCCTTTCCATTTGTGCATCTTTGCAGACAGACTTATGCGGCAATTTACCGCGTAAACGAGTATATTTCTCAGGCGGTGCTGGCTGATAGAGCAATGAGGCCGGCCCTTGTCTTTTGCGGGTAATAAATTTTTCATACTATCGTTTTTTTCGAACATATGAGCAATGTTGAAAAACTTTTTCAGTGCCGGCAGTGTGGTTTCTGTTGCCACGGCGAGTCGACCGTTTCCCTGAACGAAACCGACCAGAAAAATATGGTTGCAGCCCTGAATCTAGCCCGCGCTCAAGTGGCTGAAAGATACTGGCGGGTGAATGGCACCCGGGTGCAGATGAAGACCATTGAAGGGCACTGTATTTTTTATCGTGAAGGCTGCACCGTCTATCCAGGACGGCCCTGGCGCTGTGCCCAGTGGCCGCTGGTGCCAGCAATTCTGCACGATGAGAATAATTTCATTACCATCCGTGAATCCTGCCCCGGTATCTCGCGCGAACTGTCCTATGAGGAATTTAAAAAGATTCTCGCCCGCCTGCTCGACAGTGACCCGGCGGCGGCAGAATGATCGATGAAAATCGAGTTGCTTCTACTGGGCCGGACTAAAGAGGCCTATCTGCAGCAGGGTATAGACGATTTTGCCAACCGTCTCGCGGCCTATAATGCGATTGAACTGATCGAGATCAAGACCAGAAAGCAGGGTGGCAAAAACGATGCCCAGATTATGGATTATGAAAGTGAACTGCTCGAGCAGCGGATACGGCCGGGCAGTTATCGGGTGGCGCTCGATGGACGGGGGAGAAGCTACAGTTCCGAGGCGTTTGCGGATTTTCTCTCCGCACTCGAAGATCGGGCGGTGAAAACACTAAGCTTTATCATTGGTGGACCGCTGGGGCTTGCCCCGGCCCAGCGCGAGCGTGCCGATACCATCTTGTCTCTTTCCGCGATGACCTTTACCCACGATCTGGTTCGTCTGCTGCTGCTGGAGCAGCTCTACCGCGCCTTTACCATCAAGGCTGGCAGCCGGTATCACAAATGATTGGTCAGATAGATGTCGAAGCGACTGCTTTTTGAGCGAAGCGAATAACTTGGCACGAGCTCTGCCAGAAATGCAGCCTGTGCAGGCCGCTTTACCGCAACCCGTCTGGCCGCCCGCTTCAGCGCAACCTGCAGCAGTTCATCGTCGTCGGGGTCGTCCCCCACCAGTTCCCGGAGCAGGCGCATCTTCTGTTTATTCAGAGCTGATTTTTGCATCACCGGATACATCGGATCCAGATAAATAGTGTCAAACTGCTGATCGGCTTCGTCCAGTGCGTTTATGCTGTCGCCAAGCAGCAGCGTCACATTGTGCTCAAATATCGAGGCAAGCTGCGGTTTGGCGGAGCAGCGAGCGATGGCGTTTTGCAGAAGGGCACAAATCAGTGGTGAGCGTTCGATCATGGTCACCCGGCAGCCCAGCGCGGCCAGCACAAAAGCATCCTCGCCGAAGCCGGCGGTGGCGTCGGCAATTGTTGGACGGAAACCGCGCTTGATACCGACCGCTTTGGCCAGTGGCTGAGAGATGCGTCGGTCGTGAAGATAGCGGTAATAGGTTGGGCCCGACAAGAAATCGATCACCAGCGGTGCCTGGCGGTGCGCGAGCATGGGAGAAACATGCAGCTCAAGGCGATCATTGTGCAGCCGAAGATAAAACCGGCAATCACCGATCGAGGCAGAAGGCGGCTCAAGACCGAGGCTGAGGGCAAGGTTTTCCAGATAGGCGACGACTGCGGGGTCATCGGTTTCCAGTTTTATCCTGACGTCTTGTTTGATATCCATCGCAAAATAATATAAGTAGTTCAGTTGAACCGGTAAAACTGATTCAAACTATTATCTGGTATCAGACCCAGGAGACGCGATATTCATGCATAAGAACGATGTGCAGGTCATAGCGATTATCCCAGCGAGGTATAAATCAAATCGATTTCCGGGTAAACCGCTTGCCTTGATCAACGAAAAGCCTATGATACAACACGTGGTTGAACGTGCCAACCGCGTCAAGCTGCTTTCCAGGGTGGTTGTGGCCACCGATGATGAGCGGATCAGCGCATGTGTCGACTCCTTTGGCGGCGAGTATGTGATGACCCGACAGGATCATGTATCCGGCACCGATCGGTTAGCCGAGGCAGCCGAAGCCCTGGGAATTTCGGAGCATGACATCGTGGTCAATATTCAGGGGGACCAGCCGCTGTTTCCGGCAGAAGTGATTTATGATGTAACCAGACCGCTTCTGGATGACCCGGCGCTGCCGATGTCCACCCTGATCTACAAGATCGTCAGAGAAGAAGAGATCCACGATCCAAACCATGTCAAAACGGTGTTCGACAAAGACTTCAACGCGCTCTATTTTTCCCGCTCGGCAATACCGTTCCAGCGCAATCCTGATGAAAAAGCCCCGACTTACTATAAACACCTCGGCTTCTATGGTTATCGCAAGGGTTTTCTGCTCAGTTTCGTGGCCCTGCCTGAAGGCGAATGGGAAAAATTTGAAAAGCTCGAGCAGCTCAGGGCCCTGGAATATGGTTACCGGATCAAGGTGGTGCTGACGCCTCACGATTCAGTCGAAGTCGATACGAAAGAAGAACTGCACAGGGTGGAGAGGCTTCTGGCGGCCGAAAACGAGCTGATGTAGGTGATACGCATCGGTGCATGGTGCCATTGATCGATTAGATGGCCCGCTCTTTTACCGAGGTAATTGGATGGAGAACAAATGACCAACTCGTCCTTTGATGAAGCGCAGCGGGATCTAATTGCAGCCCTTCAACAGCGGCGGCTCTCGGCATTCGACCTGCTGCCCCATCAGTCCATGCAGGAAAAGCTCGTTGACCTGGTTCTCAACGATGTTCCTCCGGGGGTTGATAAGGATTCGTCAAGACTGCTGACTGAACTCAGACGCAAGTTGCGTGAGAGCCGGGTAGACGATATCCGGGTGGTGGTGTTCGGCGGAGGAACCGGCCTGTCCAATATCATTGGTGGAGATTCCCGTCAGAAGAGCTGGCCGATGCGTCCGTTCGACGGGCTTAAAAGACTGTTTCCCCAGACCAGAGCGGTGGTCTGCGTGACCGACGACGGCGGCTCCACCGGTGAGCTCCTCAAAGACCTGCCGGTTTTCGGGCTTGGCGATATCCGCCATGTACTGCTCTCATCTATACAGATCAAACTGCTGCAGCAACAATACGATCTGAGTCCATCGCAGTCGCTCAAGCTGGTTCATGATTTGTCCCGATTATTCAATTTCCGTTTCAATCAAACCCCGGGTTCTGCTCAGGCACTGTTGGACAACTGCGGCCTCGATCTGCACAAACTGCCCCCCGCGATAGCAGATTATATCGGCAAAGCGATTGATTTTCTGTTCAGCGATGAGCCGTGCAGAAAGGCGCTTGGCCGTCCCCAATGTCTGGGCAATCTGCTGATCTTGTTTGCCATCAGAAGGGTAACAGGCGACGCCGATATAAACAACGAAAACGCTGAAATAACAGCTGAACAGGCAGAAGCAATCTACGACTCGCTATCGGCCTGCGCCGAGCTGTTTGGGGCCGCATCCGACAGCGTGATGCCATGTACCGTGGTTCCGGCTCAGTTGCGCTTCCGTTACTCAGATGGCGTGCAGGTTACCGGAGAGGCTAAATCAAGTGAGGCGCAGCGGGGCACCGCGGTCGATCGGGTACAGGTCGATTTTTGTGGTGTTCCCTACCTCTCGGAACGGATCAAACGCTCGATTGAGGAAGCCGACATTATTATCATGGCACCGGGCAGTCTCTACAGCTCGATCATCCCGGTGATGCAGGTGCCCGGCATAGCCGAAGCAGTCCGGGCAAACACCGGGGCGCTGAAGCTGCTGATCTCCAATCTCTGGGTGCAAGAAGGCGAGACCGACAAGTCAATCAATGATCTTGATAGAAAATTCCTGGTTTCAGACATGCTCAGGGCGTATCAGCGCAATCTGCCTGGAGGGGTCGATGGATTGTTTACTCAGGTCCTCTGTATTGCGATGCACAACGTTCCGGCCTCGGTGATCCAGAACTACGCAGTGGAAGGCAAGGTGCCGATCTATGTTGACCGCACACTGATCACCAGCCAGGGGTTCGAGCCGATCGAGTGCGGCTTCTTTTCAAAATCGGCGATGCTCGAGCGTGGTGTTATTCAGCATGATCCGGGCGTGGTTGCCAGAACCGTGAAGACCCTTTACCTGAGCAGGTCGATGACCTCGCAGGGATTGGGCCGCCGCTCGAGCAGGAGTGTGCTGGGCGAGGCTGGAGGTATCAGCAAGCGGGCCCGGCTGATCACCATTCCGGCGGTCAAATATCGCGTTATCGCCAAACGGCTTCATGAGATTACACTCGATTTTAATCTCTGTGATTCTGATACATTTAAGACAAGCGAATTGCGCGATCAGTTGATTGACATACTCTGGACGCACCAGGATATTCCGGTTGCCCATCTCGACCTGATTGATGGGATCACCTGCATCAGCCAACAGGAGTGGCGCCGAGATCAGCGCTGGGACAATGTGTTTTCATTCTATGATCCGGCCGATCGGCTGATCAAGATCAGAGAAGACCGGTTTGGCAGCAGGAAAATGCTCGAGGTTGCAATACTGATTGCGATCGGTCAGGCGTTGCTCGGTGATTATGCTTCACAGAAGGTGATCAAGCCGCTGAATTGTAGTGGGGTGAATATCGGCAGTGTCTATCATCTTTATCTGAAAGACAGCGCCACGCGGTCCTGTTATTTCAGCGATCGGGAACTGCGTGATTTTCTCATACTGGCCAGAATGGTCGAGCAGAGTCCGGTGCATTTCACCCGGGCCGTGAACGGCCAGGAGGGATTCACGCCGCCGGGCCTCTTAATGGGGCTGCTCTACGCCTGGTACCTCGATAATCGGTTCGCCGGGCATATCGAGTATAAGATGTCCATTCTTCGGGTCCAGCCCACCGGGCTGATTCCGGAACAGAAAAAAATGCGCTCCCGGCGGGAACAATTAATAGATTTCTTCAGAGAGTCGGTATTCGGCAAAGACATCAGACTGCTGGATGACGGCACAAGGCCAGAAACCTGAGGCCTTAAAGGTGGCCCCTTGCCACCGATAGCGCTGGCTATTGTCCCGCGCAGCCGCCCGGCCCATTAACGATAAACAGCGCAACAATACTGCCAGGCTGTCGCCATCTAGCAGATCTGGATAAAGGTTTTCCAGGCTTGAGCAGCTTTTTTCTCAGAAACAGCAATGGCGGTCTTTATTTCCGGGGAAAACAGCGAGACCCGCAGTTCATCCACCAGCCGGCAATAGCTCAGAAACAAGTCGCGGCACTGCTCGTTCATAGCTTCAGCTTTTGCCGCCCGCTGCCTGATATTGCTCAGATGAACGGCGAGCCGGCTGCGTTTGTCGAGATCCTTACCCGGGTTATGGTAGGCCCGTTCGCAGCGAATAGCCAGACTTTTCAGATACCGTTTACGGTCATCCAGCTCATCCGGCGAAAATCTTTTTAGAAAATCAGCAGGAAGGCACCAGGCAAGGTGGTTGTCGAGGTCCTCGAAAAGCTCACGGTCGCCTCCAGGACTCCGGCGCGTAAGTGCTTCATATTTACGAATCAGTTCGAAGACTTCGTTGCGCAAACGCAGCAGTTCGAGGATCCGATCGATAATGGCCGTACCTTGGCAATAGAGATTTTCCCCCGATATTTTCTCAAGCAATGTTTCGAACTGTTCTCTATCGATCAGAACAGCAGTGGGGCCTGAGCCGCCGCAGCCTGCCTCGACCAGGGAGCTAAGCATATAGTCAAGAATTGATTCGCAGGCCTTGGTCTTATTTCCCAGCAGCGCATGGAGCCAGAGCGCAGATGGGCCGGACAGAGAGATGCGGCAGTGCTTGGCAAGCTCTTTGAACGTTGCTTTGAAGTGCAGCCGGATAAGGTATCTGAGTCCGGTATATCCGATTGTCTCCGCTTCAGCTTTTGTCCTGTAATAGCTGAGTTTGACTGCCTGCTGGTCGGGGGCAGGCTCAAGCGCACCATGGAGATATCCGCCAAGGCGGCCGTTTTCAAGGTAAACCGGCAGCCGTTTCGGATAATCGTCAAAGTCCCATTTGGTAAACACTTTTTGTTGCAATTGTTCGATCAGAATCTGGTCTTTTTGCTTAAGCGCTGGTGGCTGCCCTTGTACCGTTGCAGATCTCAGACTGCTCAGCAATGGGGAAAATTCATCGCCTTCCATCAATATCTTGTTTGAGGCATCGATAATTTGAAAATGCATGCGCAGATGGAGCGGAAGCTCCCGCGGCCAGTCGCCTGGATGGACCTGAACTTTAAACAGTTTTAAAAGCGCAGATGAAAGCTGCAGATAGTAGTTTCCCCTGTAGAGCTCAATTGAGTCGAGCACCCTGGCCACGCTGTCGTTGAGGGGGATGATCCTTTTACGCAGCCGCTTGGGCAGGCCTTTGAAGAGCAGGGTGGTTTTTTCAGCAAGCAGTCCGGGAACCAGCCAGTCGAAAAGATCCGGGTTAATCGTTTCCACCATATGCTCCGGAATCACTGCGGTGACGCCGTCGTGCGGCGCACCGGGTGTAAAACTATAATGAAGCGGAACACGCTCGGAGGTTTCAGGCAGAAAAGGCGGAAAATCTATGAGTTCCTTGTCCGC
Source organism: uncultured delta proteobacterium (assembly GCA_963824415.1). Classification (GTDB taxonomy): domain Bacteria; phylum Desulfobacterota; class Desulfobulbia; order Desulfobulbales; family Desulfocapsaceae; genus JABDQA01. The sequence goes on along the minus strand of CAWGPM010000015.1, from coordinate 145,786 downwards.
CGGTCTGCGCAGCACGATATCTTCCTGATTCATGCGCAGCGCCTTGTCTCCACACTGTTTGAGATATTTGACCAGCGAGGTGCGGTCGCAGACCTGCGGGGGAAGCCTGTCATCGTAAAAGGTGAACAGCCCCGCATCATCGATGACGATGCCCTTGCGGCGCAGTTTATCCTCACTGGCCTGCCAGGTGGCCAGCAGTTTGAGATTGTCCTGGAAAAAGTCAAAGCGCCCGCTCAACTGCTGTTCGACCAGGGCCTGTTGAATAAAGACCTCCCGGGCGATGGAAATGTTTTTTTGATGCTGTTTGGGGAAATTGACCCTCCGGCCGGAAATGATAATCAGGCCTTGCAGGGATACCGTTTCATCAGCGACAACCTGCCCGTTTTTCTTGTGATAGCGAACATTAGCCCATGAATACGTGCAGAAGGGACGCGCGCACTGTTCAAGCCAATCAGGCTCGATGGCTGCCACACTGAGCGCGAAAAGCTGGGAGGTCTCGATAAACGAGCCGGCAAAGATCCAGGCCGCCTTGGTACGATGCTGATAACTTCCTGGAAATATGTGCAGTTCCCGGTTACCGAGTCCCTGGTAGAGGCTGCCCTGCTTTTTCCGCGCACTGTGTCTGAAAAGACCGACCAGCAATGAGCGGTGGATTGCTTCGTAGGAAGCAGCCTGGCGTTTGAAGGTAAACGATTTGTGCTTTTTCAGAAGCCGGCTCAGTTGTTCATGCAGATCGAGCCACTCGCGCATCCGCTGAAAGGAAAGATAATGCGCTAAACAATATTTTTTTAGGGAGGACCAGGAAAAACGCTCTGCGGTTTCGTGATAACCGTTCCAGATATTGAGCAGCGCCAGAAAATCAGAGTTGGGTGCAGCAAACCTGCTGTGTGCCTGGTCGGCAGCCTGCTCTTTGTCCGCCGGCCGTATCCGCGGATCCTGGATAGCCAGCGCCGCTGCAATAATGACAATCTCGCTCAGACATTCATTCTTACCCGCTTCGATGATAATGCGGGCAATCACCGGATCGATCGGCAACCGCGACATGGTGCGACCGTAATCGGTGAGACTGTTTTTAGAAGTTATCGCGCCAAGTTCCTGGAGCGTCTTGAAGCCGTCGTTGATTGCCGATTTTTTGGGTGGATCGAGAAAATTAAATTCATAGGGGCTGCCGAGCTTGAGTGCAACCATCTGCAGGATGACCTCGGCGAGATTGGAACGCTGAATTTCAGGGATCGTAAACGGTGGCCGGTCATTATAATCGTCCTCACTATAGAGACGGTAGCAGGTACCGGGTCCGATACGGCCGCTGCGGCCCGCACGCTGATTGCAGCTGGCCTGGGATACCCGGGTAATGGGCAGCCGCATAGTCCGCGAGCGGGTGTGATAAGTGCCGATGCGGGCCAGGCCGGAATCGACCACGTAGCGTATACCGGGAACCGTCACAGAGGTTTCCGCCACGTTGGTGGCGACGACGATTTTGGCTCTGTTCTGTTGGCTGAATATCTTCTTCTGATCATGGGCCTGGAGTCGACCGAACAGCGGCAGGATGAGGTGGGTTGGAATTCTGCCTGATAGGATCTCGCAGCAGGTTCTGATGTCCTTTTCTGTAGGCAGAAATATCAGGATATCGGCCGGCGGCCTTGTCGAGCAGATCTCTGCAGTGACCTCGACCAGGTGCTCGAGATAGGAAAGCTCCTCCTGCTCTTCATCGGCGGGATAATAGATAATCTCGACCGGATAATTCCGGCCTTCGATGTTGAGTACCGGGCAGTTGCCGAAATGACTGGAAAAGGCATCGGTGTCGATGGTGGCCGAAGTGATAAGCAACTTGAGTTCAGGACGTTTTTTTATCAGATCGTGCAGGTAGCCGAGCAGAAAATCGATATTGAGGTTGCGTTCATGGGCCTCATCGACGATGATCACGTCGTATTTTTTCAGCAGCGGATCATTACGGGTTTCGGCCAGGAGAACACCGTCAGTCATGAATTTGATCCGGGTATCTGGGGTGGTGCGGTCGTTGAAGCGTATTTTCGAGCCAACCAGTGCGCCATTGGCGCCGAGTTCTTCGGCAACCCGATCCGCCACCGAAGTGGCGGCGATCCGCCGAGGCTGGGTGCAACCGATCAAGCCTCCCGATTTGAAAAACAGTTCCAGGCAGACCTTGGGCAGTTGGGTTGTTTTTCCTGAACCGGTCTCGCCGGCGATGACCACAACCTGGTTTTGAGCGATCAGCTCACGGAGTTCCGGGACGTGGCTGGTTATCGGCAGGGAAGGAGGGTAAAAAAACATGAAAACGTTGGCTGGGGCAGCGAGTTGTGGTAATTCTGCAGTATTATGGAAGAGCTATGTATACCACAGAAAATTTGTTTGTGTCATTTTAAATCCAGGAGATAAACGATGGATGTACGCAAAGCCGTAATTCCTGTTGCTGGACTTGGAACCAGATTTTTACCGGCAACCAAAGCGATCCCGAAAGAGATGCTGACCATCGTCGATCGGCCGACTATTCAATATATTATCGAAGAGGTCGTCGCTTCGGGCATCGAGCAGGTCATTTTCGTCACCAGTGAGGGAAAATCAGCGATCGAAAATCACTTCGACTACGATTACGAGCTCGACCATGTATTGAAGGAAAAGAACAAAACGCTGCTCGGCAAGGAGCTGGAGATGATTTCGAATCTGATCGATATCGTCTCAGTCCGCCAGAAAAAGCCTCTCGGCCTTGGCCATGCAATCTGGACCGCCCGGCACATCGTCGGCGACGAGCCGTTCATGGTCTGCCTTGGTGATGACCTGGTGCTCAGCGATGTACCCTGTGCCTGGCAGATGCTCGAGCTGTTTCGCGAGGTCAAGGAGTCGATTGTTGCAGTCCAGCGGGTGGAGCCGGACCAGACCTTTCAATATGGTATCGTGGAAGGAACCGCCGATGAACGGGAGCGGACTCACCGGGTCTCGCGGATGGTGGAAAAGCCGGCGCCTGGTACGACCGATTCCGATCTGGCCATTATCGGCCGCTATATCCTGATGCCCGAGATTTTTGATATTTTAGGGAGCACAACCCCGGGCCACGGCGGGGAAATTCAGCTCACCGATGCCTTGCTCGCCTTGTCGAAAAAACGTGACATGTTCGCCTACGAGTTCGAGGGTACCCGCTACGATGCCGGTGATAAGTTCGGCTATCTCCAGGCAATTCTGGCCTATGCGCTCAGACATGACGAGTTGGGTGAACCATTCAGAAAACACCTGCAAGAGATCAGCAAGACTCTATGACCCTGCTGGAGGTGGCCGTATCGGCCCCGGTGCGGCAGACATTCACCTATGGGCTGAGCGGCCGGCAGTCTCCGGTCGACGATGCGGCTGCCAGCTATATCGGCCGACGCGTGCTGGTGCCGTTTGGTTCCAGGCAGGCGACCGGTTATGTGGTCGGCATCGATTCGCAGGATGAACCTGATTTTAAAGTCAAGAATATCAGCCGATTCATCGATGAATTACCGCTCTTTCCGCCCGACCTGGTGGAATTTTTTCGCTGGGTCTCAAACTACTATCACCACCCGCTGGCCCAGGTTATAAAAACAGCTTTACCTGGCGGCCTCACCGCTGCGGTGCAGAAGATCATTCGTGTGACCGAAAAAGGCACTCAGGCCGATGCTGCGGTTTTTACTACTATCTGCGGTGAGCCCTGGTTTGATACCCTGCAGCAGAAGCATGAACTTACCACTGCTGAAAGCACCAGAATTCTGCAGGAAAAACCATCAGCAAAAAACATAAAACGATTGGCGGCCGCGGGGTTTCTTGAAATCAGCACGGTTTTCAAAAAGGACCAGGTAGGTATTAAACGTGAAGTGTGCTACCGACTGGGAAGAGAAGCGGTCCTGCTGCCGGTACCGGGCAGCGCCGAGGCACCTGAGCCTGGCGCCTGGGAAGATCTGGCCGGGAAGCACTTGAAAAAGGCGGAGATCAAAAGCCTCGATCTGCTGCAGAGACTAACCAGGCAAAGTGGGCAGCCCGACGTTCCCCGCCGCGAATTTATCCAGAAATATCCATACGGTGCCACGGTATTACCACAACTGATCGAGACCGGCCTCGTGGAGCAGCACAGCAGGCGTATTTTCAGAAGCCCGTTGGGTGATCTGCTGCCTCACTATCCAGAACCGGAGAAACTCAGTGACGAGCAGCAGACCGTATTGCAGGAAATATATCAGGCGCTGGACGCCGGCGCTTATCAGGCGTTTCTGCTGCATGGCATTACCGGCAGCGGCAAGACCGAAGTATATCTCAGGGCTGCTGAAAAAGTTCTTGCCACCGGTGGCAGCGTGCTGGTGCTGGTCCCTGAAATCGCCCTGGCAACCCAGGTGGAAGCGCATTTTGTCTCACGCTTTGAAGAAACGGTGGCGCTTCTTCACTCCGGCTTGAGCCAGGGCGAGCGCTACGACGAGTGGTGGCGCATTCTCAGCGGCGAGGCAAAGATTGTCATCGGCGCCCGTTCCGCGGTTTTTGCACCGTTGGTTAAGCCCGGGTTGATCATCGTCGACGAAGAACACGAGGGCAGTTACAAACAGGACGACCACCTGCGCTATAACGGCAGGGATCTGGCCCTGGTCAGAGCCAAGCTCAATAACAGCGTCGCGATACTTGGGTCTGCAACTCCTTCGATCACCTCGTTTTTTCACGCGCGCTCGGGCAAATATCGGCTGCTCAGCATGAATCAGCGCATCGGGGACCGGCAGCTGCCCGTTGTGGCGCTGGTCGATATTAAAAAGGGCCGGGCAGAGATGCGCAAAGGCTCACTGTTTCATCCGTTGCTGGAGCAGGCGCTGCAGGAGACCTTGAGCAGGAAGGAACAGGCCATTTTGCTGCTCAACCGGCGCGGGTTTTCCACCTCGATGATCTGCCAGGACTGCGGGACAATGCTTGAATGCCGTCACTGCCGGGTGTGTATGAACCTGCATAAACGGTCCCGCACCCTGCTCTGTCATTATTGCGGTTACCAGGTTGGCGAGAAAACGTTCTGCAGAGCCTGTCGATCGGAGAATCTGCAGCCGATCGGCTTCGGTACTGAACGGGTAGAGGAGCAGGTTCGAAATTTGCTGCCCGAAGCCCGTATCGCAAGGCTCGACTCAGACGTCGCCGCTGATAGAAAACACTTTCTGTCTGTTCTCCAGGGAGTCAGCAACCGGGAAATCGATGTACTGGTCGGCACCCAGATTATCGCCAAGGGTCTGCACTTTCCCGGGGTGACCCTGGTCGGCATCGTACTGGCGGACAGCGGTCTGGGGTTTCCCGATTTTCGCGCAGCCGAAAAAACCTACCAGCTTATTGCCCAGGTGACCGGCAGGGCAGGGCGGGGAAGCGACAATGGTCGGGTAATCGTGCAGACCATGCAGCCTGAACATTACGCCATCGGGTTGGCCGCGGAACATCGTTACGATGCGCTGGTGAATAAAGAAATAGCCATCCGTGAAGGCCCGGGATTTCCACCTTTCAGCAGATTGGTTTTCGTTCTGGTTGAACACAGAGAAGAGCGGCTGGCCAGGCAGCTGTCGACCAGGATAGCTGATGATGCCAGGGGCTGGTGCAGCCGGCATGATCATTCAGCTTCGATCAACATTCTCGGCCCTGCCCCTGCCCCGCTGGAAAAGCTGCGCGACCATTACCGCTGGCAGATTCTGGTGAAGGGCAGCCACCTGGCAACCTTGCACGACCTGGCCGAACATCTGGTATTTCATTTTGGCAGCAGCCGGGAAGGGCGGGTGATCATCGATATCGACCCGGAAAATATGATGTAGACTGTGAAGCGCTTCGTGGCCTCTGCAGCCTATAGCTCTGGTTGCTCTTTCCAGGAGTTTTGTGGGCGCGGGGTGTCGGCAAGTGATGCAATGAACGTTTTGAGCTGATACCAGTCGGCAATGGTATAGATTTCCCTTCGGATGTTCGATGCATTGGGGAGCCCCTTGAAGTATTTGCCCAGATGATTCTTGATTGCCCCCAGAGCGCGCTGCGGAGCTGGGTGGTGAATCTGAAGCAGATTGAGGTGTCTGAGCACCGTCCGCGCCATGACGCCCAGCTGAGATGGTTTCCCGGAGTCGTTGAACACCCAGGGGTTGCCGATGGCCGCCCTGCCTATCATCACCGCGTCGCAGCCGTATCGATCGATTTTTTCATGGGCTTCATGATAACTGGTGACATCGCCGTTGCCGATTACCGGTATGCTGACGGCCCGTTTCACGTCTTCGACGATCTGCCAGTCCGCCCTGCCTGAAAATCCCTGTTTCCAGGTTCTGCCGTGCACGGCCACGGCAGCTGCGCCGCTTGCCTCGGCCATAATCGCAAATTCTCTGGCGTTGATCGAGCTTGAATCGGTGCCGGAACGGATCTTGATGGTGATCGGACAGGAGGTGCGGGCAACACTTTGCCGGATGATCTTCTCGGCCAGCCTGACCTCGCCCATCAACGCCGCTCCTGCGCCTCGTTGGGTCACTTTCCTGACCGGGCAGCCCATATTGATATCGATAAAATCGGGGCGGCAGGAATCAACCATAGCTACTGCCTCGGCCATGACCGCGGGGTCGGCGCCGAAGAGCTGAAATGACACCGGCCGTTCTTCCGCACAGCTTTTCAGCATATCGATGGTGCGGGGCTGCCGGTAGACAAGGCCGTGGCTGGAGATCATCTCCGAAACACACAGGGCCGCGCCGTACTCACGGCAGAGCAGGCGAAAGGCAAGATCATTGTAACCGGCCAGCGGTGCCAGAATCAGGCGGTTGACCAGAACCTTGTCGGCGATCGTCAACATCATCTCAGCGTAACTCATTCAGACAATGGCAAGAACGGGAAAATGGTGACAGGCTCGAAGGGGGTCAGCGCACAACCATAGCTTTTCTCTGAAACCAATAAAAAAGGCCGGCTCCTGGGAGCCGGCCTGAAGCTATTGTGGAGCATTTCAAAGCTTGGCAATTTCCACCAATGACCGCTGATATATTTGCTGGGCCAGGTCCTCGATAATCGTCTCGAGCGCTTCATCGGCGTTGTCCCGGGTTACGGCGGCATCGGCGGTGATCTGGTAACTCTGCTGCAACGATTGAACCGGTCTTTCGATCAGCACCCGGTCAGTGGTCAGATCTTTGAAAATATAGCGCACCTTAAGGGTCAACCGAACATCTGAAGTCGTATTGGTACTGCCATAGGCCAGGCTGGGGATGTCTATCGAGACGATTTCTCCGGCTAGGATAAAGTCGGCATTTCCCTTGTCTTTGGAAATCCTGATAGAGCCGGATTTCTGGTACCATTTAAGCAGTTCCTGGTAAATTCGGGAGTCAAGCTGCAGGTTGCTGGTCCTGTTCTTCCAGGTGGTAACATAGATGACTTTTTCCGGACCGTTATAAACGTACGGGTTACGGTACCCGCATCCGGATAGCAATACACCCACAGCCATGAGCACAAATATCCAGCCGATGTAATGTTTCAAAGCGTGACTCCTTTTTTCATTGCATTAGGATGCTGATATGCAGGTCGTCGTGCTGTCTGCAGATAAGGTAGTATTAAACAACAATATTAACAAGTTTCTTCTTGACGACTATTACCTTTTTGATCGGTTTATCGCCAATAAAACGCAGCACCTTGTCATCATCAAGGGCAAGTTCCCTTAGCTTCTCGTCTTCGATATCGGCGGCCACTTGAATTTTCGAGCGCACCTTGCCGTTAACCTGCAGCACGATAACCAGTTCCTCCTCACGGGCCTTGTCTTCGTCGTACTCAGGCCAGGGCTGAGTTTCAGGGGAGGCTTCGAATCCAGATAAAGACCACATCTCGGCGCTGAAATGGGGCACCATCGGGTAAAGCAGAATGAGCATGGATCTGATCGCTTCGGTGAGGGTTGCCAGATCGGTTGCTGAACCGGTGCTTTTCAGATCTCTGGCGGAGAGCGTGTTGAACAATTCCATAATTGCGCTGATCGCGGTATTGAAATGAAAGTCATTTTCGATATCGTAGCTGACCTTCTTGATGGTCTGGTGCATCTTCCTCGAGAGCGCGGTATCAGCGGCAGTTTCACTGACAGGCTCTGGAGAAGGAGCGGTCTGCTCCAGGAATTCGATGATATAGCGATAGATACGGTTCAGGAAACGATTGGCTCCTTCAACTCCCTGGGCGTTCCATTCAAGATCACGTTCGGGCGGGGCGGCGAAGAGACTGAACAACCGGACCGTGTCGGCTCCGTACTGGCCGATCAGTTGATCCGGATCGACCACGTTGCCCTTGGACTTGGACATCTTGGCACCGTCTTTGATGACCATGCCCTGGGTCAGCAGATTGGTAAACGGTTCGGCTATGTCTAAGTAGCCGAGATCGCGCAATACCTTAGTGAAAAAACGGGAATAGAGCAGGTGCAGGATGGCGTGTTCGACACCGCCGATATACTGGTCCACCGGCAGCCAGTACCTTGATTTTTCTGGATCGAGGGGTGCATCGCTGCTGTCGGGGCAGGCGAATCTGGCGAAGTACCAGGACGATTCGACAAAGGTGTCCATGGTATCGGTCTCGCGGCGGGCGTCCCCGCCACAGGCTGGGCAGACGGTTGCGATAAATTCTGGGCGCTGGCTGAGCGGTCTGCATTCATTGCTTGACATGTCGCTGTCTTCGGGCAGCAGCACTGGAAGATCTGCAATAGCGACCGGTACGACTCCGCATGCTTGACAATGAATCATCGGAATCGGTGCACCCCAGTAACGCTGTCTGGAAATGCCCCAGTCGCGCAGGCGATATGTGGTTAGGGCGCGGCCAAAATTGTTTTCCCGGGCGTACTCGATGATGGCCCGCTGGGCCTCAACCGAGTCCATACTGGAAAATGGGCCGGAATCTACCAGGGTGCCGGCCACGGTCGATGCCTCATCCATCGATGAATCCGTCAGTACGATATCGGGCGGCATGACGACCGGTTTGATCGGCAGTCCATATTTCCGGGCAAACTCGAAATCGCGCTGGTCGTGGGCCGGTACCGCCATGACGGCGCCGGTGCCGTATTCCATCAGTACGAAGTTGGCCACATAAACCGGCACTTCTTCACCATTAAACGGATTGAGGCAATAGCGGCCCGTGAAAATACCTTTCTTTTCCGGCTCTTCGTGCAGGCTCTGGCGCTGTTTCTCCTGAATAATCCGAGCGCTGAACTCCCTGATCTCCGTTTCGTTTTCGGTGCCGGACAGCAATTCGTCGAGCAGCGGATGTTCCGGGGCCAGAGACATAAAGGTGACGCCATAGATCGTATCGGGCCTGGTGGTGAATATCGAGATGGACTTTTCAGAGTCGACAATCTCGAAATCACAGGACAACCCGGTCGATTTGCCAATCCAGTTATGCTGCATGGTGACGACTTTCTCAGGCCAGCCTTCCAGTTCCTCGAGATCACTGAGCAGCTCTTCGGTATAGGCGGTGATCTTGAAAAACCAGCCGTTCATCTGACGCGCTTGGACCAACTCGTCGCAGCGCCAGCAGGTCCCGTCAATAACCTGTTCGTTGGCCAGCACGGTCTGACAGGTCTCGCACCAGTTGATGGTCGTCACCCGCTGGTAGACAAGCCCTTTCTGGTACATTTCGATGAAAATTTTCTGTTCCCAGCGGTAGTAGTCGGGATCGCAGGTGGCGAACTCCCGCTGCCAGTCATAAGAGAGCCCGAGTTGCTTGAGCTGGGAGCGCATGTAATCGATATTTTCATACGTCCATTTGGCCGGATGGGTATTGTTCTTCTGGGCCGCGTTTTCAGCCGGCAGTCCGAAGGCATCCCAGCCCATCGGATGGAGGACGTTGTAGCCGCGCAATCTTTTGTAACGGGCTACCACGTCACCGATGGTATAGTTGCGGACATGGCCCATGTGGATGCGTCCGGAAGGGTAGGGAAACATTTCCAGCACATAATATTTTTCCCTGCCGGCATCTTCGGCAACCCGATAGGTTCCAGACTGCTCCCAGTGCTGCTGCCATTTATGCTCAACGCGTTTGAAATCGTATTTATTCGTGGTTTGATCTGAAATGCTCATGCATGTCCTCGAGTTTGTCGGTATTTAACGGCCAGTGCAGGTGATCCGTGTTACGAAGCCGGTGGGGAATAATCCTGGGTGCTGAGATTTTCGAAGGTGGTAAACTCTTTCTTGAAAAACAGCCGGGCCACACCGGTGGGGCCGTTGCGTTGCTTGCCGATAATGATCTCGGCAATACCTTTATCGGGATTGTCTTCCGACTTGTTGTACACTTCGTCGCGGTAGATGAAACAGATAACGTCGGCATCCTGTTCGATGGCGCCGGACTCACGCAGGTCCGACATCATCGGCCGTTTATCGGTTCTGCTTTCCAGGCCGCGGTTCAACTGGCTGAGAGCCAGTACCGGCACGTTATGCTCCTTGGCAATGGCTTTCAGGGCCCGCGAGATTTCACTGATTTCCTGGGTCCGATTTTCTGCATTGCGGCCCTGCATCAACTGCAGATAGTCAACCAGAATCATGCCGATATCGTTTTTCGAGGCAAGCCGCCTGATCTTGGAGCGCATGTTGGGTACAGTAAGGGCCGGGGTGTCGTCGATATAGATCGGTGCATCTGACAACATACCAACAGCCCTGGTCAGATGAGGCCAGTCCTCTGAGTGCAGCCTGCCGGTTCGAATACGCTGTGAATCGATGCGGCCCACCGAACTGAGCAGCCGCATGGCGAGCTGTTCTTTGGACATCTCCAGGCTGAAGATTGCCACCCCTGTTTTTTCGACCAGTGCTGCATGCTGGGCGATGTTCATGGCCAGCGCCGTTTTACCCATGGACGGACGGCCGGCCAGTACGACCAGATCGGAAGACTGGAGACCGGAGGTGATTCTGTCCAGATCTATATAACCGGTGGGCACGCCGGTAATCAGCTCTTTTCGTTCGTAGAGTCTCTGGACGGTTTTGAAACTCTCCGGGATAATGTTTTTCAGCGGGGTGAAGACGGTGGCATTTTTCCTGCCGGCGATATCGAAGATTGACTGCTCGGCCTCATCGACCAGCTTGTCGATATCGTCCTGCTCCTCGAAACAACGGTTGGCAATATCACTGCTGGTGTTGATGAGGTTTCTGAGAACCGATTTCTGCTTGATGATCCTGGCATAGGCGGTGATATTGGCGGTCACCGGTACAATCGATGTAAGGGAAGCGAGATATGAGGCACCACCGACGGCTTCGAGGCGTTTGGTATCGTTGAGCAGGCTGGTGAGAGTGACCAGGTCGTGGGGCTCTTCGCGGTCGAACAACTCAGCCATCGCCTCGAAAATGACGCGGTGGGCCTCTCGGTAGAAATCACTACCTGAGATGAATTCGTTGACCGTCAGAAAGCCGTCTTCTTTGAGCAGAATCGAGCCGAGAACAGATTGTTCGGCCTCGATATTGTGCGGCGGAATACGACTGGTCACCACTCTTTCCAACGGTGATTCAGGCTGAAAAATATCACTCATCTGAAGGTCTTGAATATGACGATGGGTAAAGTTTGATGTCTAATATACTGAAGGTGTTGTGTCAAAACAAAAACACACCCGGGAGATAAACTCCGGGGTGTGTTGAAATAGTTCAGCAGAGGAGACGATTGCCGGCCATAATCAGCGGTTCATAGCAGCCGGCTGTAACCGACAAACTATTCAGGCGTCTGCCTCCTGGGCTTTAACCGTGACGCTGATCTCTGCTTCGAGATCAAAACCAACCTTGATGGTCACCCGATGTTCGCCAAGCGTTTTAATCGGCTCGGACAAGTTGATGCTGCGTTTGTCCACGTCGATCTTTTTCTCAACTAGCCGGTCGTGGATGTCGCCGGCGGTAACCGAGCCGAACAGCTTTTCCTCTTCTCCAGCGAGTTCCTCGAACTCGAGGGCGATGCCGGTGAGTTTCTTGAAGAGATTCTCGGCAACTTTGCGTTGTGCATCCAGGCGTGCCTGGATCTGGGCTTTGTTCTGTTCGAGGATTGCGAGGTTCGATGCATCAGCAATAACGGCCTTGCCCTGGGGCAGCAGATAGTTCCTGGCATAGCCAGGCTTGACCTTAACGACATCACCTTCTCTGCCCAGTGAATCGATGGTTTCTTTGAGAATAAGTTCCATGGTTAACTCCCTATATTGTTGTGACCAACTAAACGGTCAATATTGTTATATATTATCCTGGTTTTCTTGTTTGTCCTGCTGATCATCGGAGCCTTTTTTCAGTTTCCTGAGGTCGAGCCAGACATCCCCAATGCCGGCGAGCAGCAACAGTGCCGTACCAAAAGACTGGAACAGCATCATTGCGTAAAGAAAGAACCGGAGGAGCGGGGGAACATTCCATTTATGCATGAAGAAACTAAGGACCGAAAATCCCTGAAACAGATAAATCAAACTGAGACAGATCAAAACGTTGATGCCGGTAAGCCGCAGGGTGGAAATCGGCACCATCGCAACAAGAGCAGCTCCGATCAGTAACCAGATAAATTTATCGGGCAGTTTCCAGCTCTGGTGATCAGGCCAGGCCCGGTATCCAGTGAAACGCACGATCAAGCGATTGCCGAGCAGCATGGTTGACCAGACGATCAGCAGCACCAGGCAGACCATCATCGATGGCAGAATTTTTGGAAAAACCGTCTTCATCTGGAAAAACGATTGTTCCAGCAAGGCCATCGTATCGGGTGCGACGCTCTCGTTCTGGCGATAATAAGAAAGCGCCTGTTCGATGTCGTGATCGAGCGTCTGTAGAAAATCGGTGATCGGATTGACACCGGTCAGCGCAGTCTGGATGGTGAGCAGTAAAATCCAGCAGGAGCCCAGCACGATGGCACCTTTGAGGCCGGACAGGCTCGGGCTGTCGCTGCGAAAGCCGGATTGGGCGAGACTGTAGCCAAGCGGTATCAGTGCTGCACCAAAAACCACCATGGCAAACGCTGAGATGAAAAAACCGACGGCAACGGCCAGAACGGTGCCGGCTAAAATGAAGCGCAGACCATAGCGCCAGCGGTACAGGTAAAAAAGTGCGACGGTCGGTATGCTGAAGCAGAGCCAGCCGAACAAACCCATCTGTACCGTTGGCAGCAACAGAAGGAGGGCAAACAGGATTATATAGATAAAGCTCCTGTTTCCTGCTGTACTGATGTCTTCCTGTGACACAAGCGCCTCGGTCGGATTCATTTAGCTCTGGGTATTTCCTGAGTAGGGCAGCAGCGCAATCTGCCGGGCTTTTTTCACTGCAGAACAAAGTTGGCGCTGATGCGTTGCACAGGTACCCAGTATCCGGCGGGGTATGATCTTGCCTCGCTCGGTGACGAAATTACGTAACGTTTTTTGATCCTTATAGTCGATTTTCAGTTCCTTATCGACGCAGAACCTGCAAATCTTTTTTCTTGAAAACAGTCTTTTCTGTGGTCTTGCGGCCATGGGTATTCTCCCTGTATTGATATATAATTTGGTTTGTTGTCTTCGTGAAACTGATTACTGATCAGCGACCGGTTTTACCTCAGCAGCAGCGGTTTCAGCCTGATCTTCTTGAGCTGGCTCAGGAGTTGCTTCTTCCTCCGGCTCGCTTATCGCAGCTTCCGCATTTTCTTCCTGCTGATCATCATCGCCGGTTTCTCCATCAGCTTCTTCGGCAGTGGCCAGGGCTTCTGCTTCACTGATGGCTGTGCTGATCTCTTCAGCGGAAATAGTGTCGGAAACTCTGACGGTGAGGTATTTCAGCACAGCATCATCTATGCGGAATTTACGCTCGATTTCTGAGACAACGTCGGGAGTTGCGGCAAAATCACAGAGGATATAATACCCCTGGATCTCCTTTTTAATCGGATAGGCCAGTTTTCTCATTCCCCATTTATTCAGGAAAATGACAGCACCGCCATCGTCTAGGATGAGTTGATTGGTGTTTTCTACTACGCGTGAGATTTCATCTTCGCTCAGGGCTGGGCGAAGAATATAAATCTGTTCGTACCTTCTCATAAGATCCTCCTCGTGGACTTATTTATGCGGGATATCCGCAGTACGGCCCTCGCTATCCAAGGCAGAGAGCGAAGAGGTATGGTGAAATGGACTCGCTACAGTAACGAATCACTGAATAACATTCTAATATTTAATAAACAGATATGTTAACGTCAAGTTTTTTCCTGATCTGCTTTTTCTTCCGCCTTGATTCTGCGCCATTGCTGCCGGAGGGATTTTTCATCGGTGATGACAGCATCGCCAAAAACGTGTGGATGACGTCTGGTCAGCTTTTCGTTGATCCCCCTGATGACGTCGCCGAGGTCGAAATGCTTGTTTTTCTCACTGATTTCAGCAAGCATGATTATCAGATAGAGAAAATCACCGAGTTCCTCGCACAGGTTGCCAGGATCGTCTGTATCGATAGCCTGGATGATTTCTTCAAACTCTTCACTGAGATATTTTTCAAGTGATTCGATGGTCTGTTTTTTGTCCCAGGGACAACCATTTTTTCCACGCAGTTTCCTGATGGTTGTGACCAGACCATTAAACTCTGACAAAAAAGGCTCCATTTTTGTTTATACCTATTAAAGATGTTGTAAATATTTGACAATTAACGAATAAATAATAAAAACGAAATAACAGGATAGTTTCCCAGTAAAAAAAGCTGTTTCAAAGGGTTGACATTGGCGCCCTGACCAACTATGTAGTCTATGGCAGATGATGATCCCTCCAATGTGGGATGGTGCTGAGCCGGATGGGTACGAGCAGGTCAGAAATGCTCATCCCAATATCCGGCCCAAACAACAAAACAGAAATGATGAGGTTTTGCAAAGTGATTGATCAGGATAAAAAACAAAAACTGCTGCTTGAAAAGCATAAAGATATAGCTCGTATAGATCAGGAGTCCAAGCGGACCCACGGCTGGTACGTGCGTGTTCGCTTCAAAGGGCACACCCACTCGAAATTTTTCTCCGACCGGAAATGCGGGGGCCGCTATTCAAGTCTGCTCTCCGCTATTGCCTGGCGTGACCAGACCGAGCGTAAACTTGGCAAGGTAAGGACCAATAAGCACATGGTGACGGTGAGTAATTCCGGGACCGGTGTTGTTGGTGTGCGGCTCAACGATAAACTGAACCGTTACGAAGTGAGTTGGGTAACTCCCCATGGTAAGCAGGGGAAAACCTCCGTGTCCATCAAAAAGCATGGTAAGAAGGCTGCCTTCGAGCGGGCCTGCAGAATTCGCAGAGATCGCGAAACTGCTCGACTCGAGGTTTAGCAAGAAACGCTTCACGCCGCCGGCACCGCTTTTCGAAACGGTGCCGGCTTCCTATCTGCGCAGTTCCGTCACGCTCGCATCCTTTTGAACTCTGGCCTGAATCATATAGTTGTCATGGCGTGCTGAAAGTCTTGACATAAATTCAATATCAGTGGTATGTTTATCTGTTATTGTTTTAACTATATAGTAGCAGCGTGATCTAGAATATTTTTTATGAGGTTTTAAATAATGTACGCGATCGTAAAAACGGGTGGTAAGCAATACCAGGTGGCAGTTGGCGACCAACTGATGGTTGAAAAGCTGGAAGGCAATGTTGGGGACAGCGTTGAACTCGATACGGTCCTGCTGATCGCTGACGATGATGCGGTCACCGTCGGGAAACCGGTAATTGATGGTGCAAAAGTCGTCGCCACCATCACCGAGCAGGGAAAAAACCGTAAAATTAAAGTATTCAAGAAAAAGCGGAGAAAAGGCTATCGGCTGATGAAAGGACATCGGCAGGCATTTACGGCTTTGAAAATTTCAGACGTCAGCCTCTAAATTTATTGGATCAAGCTGGTAGATCATCAGATTTGAAAAAGGAGTAGAAGATGGCTCATAAAAAAGCGGGAGGCAGCTCGAGGAACGGGCGCGACTCCATCGGACAAAGACGTGGAATCAAAAAGTTTGGCGGTGAAAACGTCAAGGCCGGAAATATTATCGTCAGGCAGCTCGGCACCAAAATTCATCCCGGGACCAATGTTGGATGCGGCAGAGATTACACCCTGTTTGCTAAAGTAGACGGTGTAGTAACCTTTGAGGACTTCGGCAAGGACAGAAAACGGGTTAGCGTTTATCCGCCTGCCTGAGCGGATTGATTAGAGACTGTTCTCACAGGCAGTTTCAGACAGTCGACTCGGTCATCACTGCGTGTGATGGCCGAGTTTTTTTTTGACCGTCTTTTGGGCAATGGCCCGGAAATAGCAAGTAGTCGGGAATTATAAATATACCATGTCGTTTGTTGATGAATCGAAATTTTTTGTCAAAGCCGGCACCGGCGGCAACGGCTGTGTCAGCTTTCGGCGGGAGAAATATGTTCCCAAGGGTGGGCCGAACGGTGGTGACGGCGGACGGGGGGGCGATGTTATCCTTCGGGCAACAAAGAGGCTGCAGTCACTGATCGATTTTAAATTCCGCTCCCACTTCAAGGCCGGGGGGGGCGGTCACGGGCAGGGCAAAGACAAACACGGCAGCGGCGGCTCGGATTTGATTGTCGAAATTCCTGCCGGATCCGTTATCAAGGATAATGAAACGTTGGAGATACTGGCCGATCTGACCGAGGAAGGTCAACAATTCATCGCTGCCCGCGGCGGCAGGGGAGGACTTGGCAACGCTCACTTTGCCAGCGGAGCCAACAGGACCCCTCGAATCGCCACCAAAGGCAAGCCCGGCGAGGAGCGCTGGCTTCGTATCGAGCTTAAACTGATTGCCGATGTGGGGCTGGTCGGTCTGCCCAATGCGGGTAAATCAAGCCTACTGGCCTGCCTCTCAGCCGCCAACCCGAAAATAGGGGACTACCCGTTTACCACCCTGGAACCGCAGCTCGGCGTGCTCAAGGATACGTATTCAGAACCCTATATCATTGCCGATATTCCTGGTCTGATCGAAGGTGCCCATCAGGGTGTTGGCCTGGGCCACGGTTTTCTGAAACACATCGAACGTACCTCGGTGATCGTCCATGTCGTGGATATCTCAGAAGACAACCATCTCCATAATTTTCAGGTTCTGGAACGCGAACTGCAGAACTATAAGCAGAGCCTCAAGGACCGCATCAAGCTGGTCGTCTTGAATAAAATTGATCTGGTGGATCCGGAAATGGTTGCCGAAATCGCCGAGCAATATCATTTCGATTCCGCCGATTCTGTGCCACCGGTCTGCGTGTCGGCAACCAGTGGTAAGGGGATTGATACGCTGCGTGTTGCACTGATAGAGATGCTCGAGCAGCATCGGGCAGCTGAAGCGTTGGCAGACCCAGAAAATCAGGAAGGTAGCGAAGATGACGGATAAGGTGGACAGGCAGGAAGGCTTGTATCTTCGTCAGACGCTGTTCGACAAGGCCCGACGCATTGTCGTCAAGGTTGGCAGTGCGGTACTCGCCGATGAGAGTGGACTGGCGCTCAGCGTGATAGAAAATATCGCCAGAGAGATTGTTTTTCTTCACCGGAGCGGACGCGAGGTAATCCTGGTCAGTTCCGGTGCGGTGGCGGCGGGTAAGGCGAGGATCGGCTATCGCAATGCAAAATTCGGGATGGGCATCAAGGAGAAACAGGCCCTGGCGGCCATCGGTCAATCCACCTTGATGCAGGCCTATGATAAGATCTTCACCGAACTGGGCCAGACTGTGGCGCAGGTACTGCTCACCCACAAGGACCTGGCCAAGCGGGAGCGCTACCTCAACGTCAGAAACACCCTGTTCACCCTGTTTAAATTCGGCGCTATCCCGATCATCAATGAAAATGATACGGTTTCGGTTGAGGAACTCCGCTTCGGCGACAACGATATGCTCGGCGCTCATATCTGCAATCTGGTCGAGGCGGATATGTTCATCTGCCTGACCGATGTGGTCGGTATGTACAACGCCAATCCGGCAACCGATCCGGCGGCTCTACCCATCTATACCGTGGACCTGGTAACCCCGGAAATCGAGGCGATGGTATCCAACGTGCCAAGTGCCCTCGGCAGCGGCGGCATGCGCTCCAAATTGCAGGCCGCGAAAATGGTTGCTTCCGGAGGGGGAAGCTCTTTTATCGGGCCGGGCCGGGAGCCGGAAATCCTGAGAAAACTATTCAGCGGAGAGATGATCGGCACCTTTTTCCTGCCCCATAAAGATCGTATCAGCGGCCGGAAACGCTGGATCGCTTCGGTATTAAAACCAAAGGGGCGTTTGATCCTCGATGAAGGCGCCTGCAAAGCACTGGTCGATAAGAAAAAAAGTCTGCTTCCCTCCGGTATTGTCGAAGTTGAAGGAGCGTTTGGGGTTGGTGATGCGGTACACTGTGCTGACAGCGGCGGCAACCAGATAGCAGTTGGGCTGATTAATTACAGCTCCGTTGATATAAAAAAGATTCGCGGGTATCATTCACGGCAGATTGAATCAATTCTGGGCTATTGCGACAGTGAAGAGGTAATCCACCGGGACAATATTGTCATAGTCTAAAACCAGCATAAAAGGACGCGATGATGTTGATTGAACAGGCAATCCGGGAAATGGCGGCCAGAACCAGAACAGCTTCACAGGATCTGGCGACCCTGCCCACCGCAGCAAAAAACAAGATGCTGGCAACGGTGGCTGCCCTGCTTGAAAGCGAAAAAGATCTGATTCAGGCTGAAAATAGTAAAGATATTGCCGCCGGCAAAGAACGGGGGCTGTCCGCGGCGATGCTCGATCGTCTGCAGCTTTCGGATGCGGTAATTGCCGGCATGGTCACGGGGCTCTCCGAGGTGATCAGCCTGCCTGACCCGGTCGGCAGGATCTCCGATATGACCAGGCGGCCCAGCGGCATCAGCGTCGGCAGAATGAGAATTCCACTCGGCGTGGTGGCGATGATTTACGAATCCCGCCCTAATGTCACCATCGATGCCGCGGCACTCTGCCTTAAGGCAGGGAACGGTGTTATCCTGAGGGGCGGCTCCGAAGCGATCCATTCCAATATCGTTCTGGCAAACCTGCTCCAGCGGGCGCTGCAGGAAAATGGCATCAATGGCGACGCGGTACAGGTGGTGGACACGACTGACCGGCAGGCCATACAATTTCTGCTCCAGCAGGAGGAATCCATTGACTTGATCATTCCCCGTGGCGGGGAAGGTTTAATCCGGTTTGTTACAGAAAACTCGCGCATCCCGGTGTTAAAACATTACAAAGGGGTCTGCCATATTTATATCGATCGCGATGCCGACCTGGACAAAGCAACCCCGATTATCATGAACAGTAAAACCCAGCGGCCTGGTGTCTGCAACGCCCTGGAAGGGTTGCTGGTACACCGCGATGTGGCTGGACAATATCTGCCGCAGCTCGCTGATGAGTTCAGCCGGGCAGGGGTCAGCGTAGTGGGCTGTCCTGAAACCGTTGCCCTGCTTGCCGGGGCGGAACCGGCAGCAGAAGATGACTGGGGAACCGAGTGGCTGCAGTTGAAGCTCTGCGTCAAGGTGGTCGGTTCAACCGAGGAGGCCAAAGCCTATATCGCCCGCTACGGTTCAAAACACACCGAGACGATCGTCACCGAAAACTACAGCGCTGCCCAGGATTTTCTAGCCAGCGTCGATGCTTCGGCAGTGATGGTCAACGCCTCGACCCGGTTCAACGACGGTGGACAGCTCGGGCTGGGCACCGAAATCGGGATCAGCACCACCAAACTCCATTCTTATGGCCCCATGGGGCTGGAAGAATTGACCACCAGAAAATTCATCGTATACGGTAACGGTCAGGTCAGGGAGTAATGACAAGAGTCGGGCTGCTTGGAGGCACTTTTGACCCGATCCACAATGGGCACCTGCAGCTTGCTGAGGCTGCGGTGCGAACCTGCGGAATGGACCAGATTCTTTTTATTCCGGCAGGTCATCCTCCCCATAAAAGCGAAGCCATTGTCTGTGACATCGCCCATCGCCTGCAGATGCTGAAACTGGGGATCGAAGGGATCAAATACTTCGGCATCTCAGAAATTGAAATCAGGCGTAAGACTCCATCCTTTACCATAGACACGATAAGGCGATTGCACGAACGGTCCGGACCTGATATAGAGAATTATTTTATCATCGGCTTTGATGCGATGCTTGAAATCGAGACGTGGTATCGCTGGCAGGAACTGCTGAAGTCGACCGATTTCATCGTTGTCAGCAGGCCCGGATTTTCGCTTGAGCAAATCGAAAACCTGCTCGCCAGAAATGGTTTTTACCGCGACCCGCAGAGAGGGGACTGCTGGGTTCATGGGATGCGCGATAATCTGATTCGTTTTCTTATGGATCCCATTGTCGATGTCTCCTCCACCGAGATCAGAAAAAGGATGAAAGACAATCGGCGCTGGCAGCACCTGGTGCCTGAACCGGTAAGCTCCTACATCGAAAAACACAATCTTTACGGATCGGGCAAAAACTGCTCCCCGACTGCCTGAGAGTCAGGCAGTTTTTAGACGTGCAGATCAGTTCATGGCTGAAACCAAGACAAAGCTATCGGCCCACCGGCAGATCAGGCTGCTCATCATTGACGATTCGTTGATGTTTCGCAGGTTTCTGCGCGAGTTACTGGTGGACAGTTCGACCGTATCCATTGTCGGAGAGGCAGCCAACGGTCTGGAGGGCGTCGAACTGCTCAACAAATACCGGCCCGATGTGGTGCTGGCGGATATGGAGATGCCGATAATGGATGGTATGGCGGTCCTGCAGCACATCATGCTGCACCGGCCCACACCAACCCTGATGCTTTCGAGCATTTCACGTGAAGGAACCGCCCGCTGCTTCGATGCGTTGAAAAATGGTGCGGTGGATTTTTTGGGCAAGGATCAGCTTCATCCGGGAAAGGGATTGGAATCTCTGAAAAATGAGCTGGTCTATCGGATCATCCGGGCATCGAAGGTCAAAGTTCAGTCCAAAACCATGATCCGGGGCGCTAACAATCATCTCTCTGCTGCGCCGCCTGCTGAAGCCCGAGTGATTTTCTGCGAGGACTGCGGGGCACGAAATATCATCGATCCCGGCAATGGTGATGAGCAGGGCAAGGTTGCCTGCCAACAGTGCGGAGATCTGCTCGAAGCGCTCGACATCACTAAATACCGGCGGGTATCCTATATCGGCGTGATTGGGGCCGGCCGGGGCAGCACGGTGAACCTGCTGACTATCATTTCTAGACTACCCGCCGAGATGAGCGGGGCCTTGATCGTGGTGCTGCATGAAGCATACGATCATATAGACTCATTTGCCCGCTATCTCAAGGCCGTCAGCAGCATCAACGTCTTACGGCTCAATGAAGGGATGAACATCGAGGCAGGAAACTGCTATATCGCTTCGTCTGCCGACTGCTTTCACATGGTAGCCCATTCGACCAACTACACCATTCGCCATTCCACCCCGGAACCAGGCCAGGGGCCGCTGGACCTGCTGATTAGCTCTATTGCCGCAATCGTCAAGGGCCGTATTGTTGCGCTGGTGCTCTCCGGAGAAGAGCTCGAGGGCGTTCGTGGTTTTCAACGGGTTAAACAGAGTGGTGGCACAGCCCTTGTATTGAACTCAGCGAGCTGTCTGTGCAAGGAAATGGGTGAGAATATCCTAAAAAAATGTTCAGTGGACAAAATTGTTGATGAAGGCGATTGCATCAATTTCCTTCTGGAGGCTCAGGAAACTACCAGACAGGTGACAGGTGCCGATGTTGTGGGAAGAACAGGTTGACCTGCTGAGGCAGGGGGTGCACAAGGAGCTGGTCAAACAGGCTTATGGCCCTGCTTCGCAGGGGCATCGAGTTTATCCCGACCGGGAACGGGTGTTCGATTCAATGAGGATAACCTCTTTTTCCGACGTCCGGGTGGTTATCATCGGTCAGGATCCCTATATCAATGAGCATCCGCAACTGGGGCCGGAGGCACACGGTCTGTGCTTCTCGGTAAAAGACGGTATTCCTGCACCGCCGTCTTTGAAAAACATTTTCAAGGAAATCGACGACAGCCTGCACGGCGGGCAGAGTCGCAAGGTCAGCACCGACCTGACCCGCTGGGCTAAACAGGGTGTTCTGCTCCTCAATGCAAGCCTGACCGTCATTGCCGGTCAATCAAACTCCCATGCACACCTGGGCTGGCACCGCCTCACCGATGACATTATTCAGACTATCTCAGCCAAAAAAGAACACGTGGTCTTTATGCTCTGGGGAGCGTTTGCCCAGAAAAAGGTGGAACTGATCGACATGAGCAAACATCTGGTATTGAAGACCAGCCATCCATCACCGCTCTCTGCCCACCGCGGCTTTCTCGGATCAGGCGTGTTTGTGGACTGCAACCGCTACCTGCAGAAAAATGGCCTGCAGCCGATAGACTGGTGAGCGCACCATCATAGAATTGTTCGAATTATATCTTTTTTTCCTACAATCCCGATCATCTCACCAGCACCGTCGATTACCGGCAGGGTATGGATATGCTTGTCGCTCATCAGCGTGGCTATTTCATCGAGCGGGGTATCGTCAGTGATGGTGACCGGTGGTGAGGTGCAGATATCAGCAACCGTCGCCGCACCAATTTTTTTGAGCTCCTTCTCCATTTTTTCAGGCGAGTCGAGAAAAAAGAACGAATCGAGGATGGTAATTACCGACGGTACCTTTAAGCGTTTGTTGTGAAAGATCAGATCGCTTTCGGTGACAATGCCGATTACCGAGCCCTGTTCGTCGACCACCGGCACACCGGAGATATTGTTCTCGGTGAAAATGGCGGCCAGCACACGAATTGAACTGTCCGGTGCAATGGTGATTACTTCCTGGGTCATAATATCACGGGCCGTTTTCATTATCTCAGCTCCTCTAAATATTTGACGGCGGCTGGTATCTCATCCGCTACTTCCGAGGCGGTAAAACCGACACCGGATCGCTCAGCCAAACGATCCGCGCAAAAGCCGTGCAGATAAACCCCCAGAGAGCAGGAAATCGGCAGGTTCAACCCCTGGCAGATCAGCGAGCCTATCAGACCACTGAGGACATCTCCCATGCCGCCGGTGGCCATGCCGGGATTACCAGTGGTATTTAAATACTGATTCTGGTTCCAGGCCACGATGGTGCCGGCTCCTTTCAACACGACAATATGCTCCTCGCGGCCGGTTTGAAAGCTATTCAGACAGGTGCGCACCGCAGCGACTCGGTCCAGCTGTACCTCTTCAGTTGAAGTTGAAAGCAGACGCGCCATCTCTCCCGGGTGCGGGGTCAGAATTCTTGCCCCACCGGGCCTGCCGAGATCGTCCCGGTGCTTGGCCAGGATGTTGAGCGCATCGGCGTCGATTACCAGCGGAATCGGCAGATTGCGGTAAAGCGCAAGAACCAGTTCTGCAGTGGCCGGATCCTGCCCCAGCCCGGGGCCGACGACCAGGCAGTCTGCCTGGTCCAGATTACGGGTGATCGATTCGAGGTCATCCTTATGAAAACTGCTCATCGACTGCTCGAGCGGGATGGTCATGGCCTCGGCCAGTGCGGTCTCGAAAATAGGATTTAATTGCCGAGGTGCAAAGAGACTTACCAGTCCGCAGCCGCTGCGCAGCGCTCCGCGGGCGGCAAGCAGCGGAGCACCGGTCTTGCCGGCAGACCCGCCGGCAATCATCAGGTGACCGGTACGGCCCTTGTGCGTATCAGAGGGTCTTTGCAGACGCTGAAGCCATGCCATTGCGTGTTTTTGGGTAATTGCGCTGGCCTCTATGTCGATACGCTCAAAAACGGCTGGCGGGATACCGATGTCGATGATGTGCAGTTCACCGGTATAGCGCTTTGCGCTGCCCTGCAGCTGACCAATTTTAGCGCAGCCGTAAGCGGCGGTGGTCGTGGCTCTGATGCAGCTGCCCAGAATATGGCCAGTCCTGGAATCGAGCCCGGACGGGGTGTCCACCCCGATAACCGGTATTTCAGCTGCCAGGCTAAGCCGGTTTATCAGCTCAATAAGCGTCTTGAAATGCCCTTCAACCGCACGGTCTAAACCGGTACCGAAGATCGCATCGACCATAAACCTGCGTCTGGGGGCCTGCAGCAGGAACTGTTCAATGCGCTGGCTTGCTTCAGCGACGTTATCGTCTCTGTCGCAGATGAGAAAGTCGAGTTCGAGCTGCTGGAAAATACGCAGGTTGACTTCACTGTCCCCTCTGAGTTTGTCAGGGTCGATCAGAAAAACGACGAGGAGTCGAGCGCCAAGCTGATGCAGGTGTCTGGCGATGACAAGTCCGTCTCCGCCGTTGTTTCCCGGGCCCACAAAAATCGCGATGCAGGCGTCGCTGAGGTCTCCATGGCGACGCTCCATCAAACGAACGGTGCCAACCCCTGCATTTTCCATCAGCACGATGCCTGGAATGGTGAATGCATCGATGGCACAGCGGTCGATGCGCTTCATTTGACTGCCGTCGGGCAACGGTGTTCTAGGCGGGTCCGGGTTCATCTGGGAGCTGCTCCTGTTTCTGCTTGTCGGCCAGAATGGTCCTGCAGAACATGCACGGCTCAAAACCAGCTTTGAGCGCTACATAACTGTTTTTGAACTCTACCGAACAGTCCTTTGCATAATAATAGTCACATTCAGGGAAATGGAAAATACGATTTCTGACGTTACCACGCAGAATCTTCTTCTGACCAGTGTCCACTGAGTCGGGTAAACGTCTGGAAGTGAAGATATCGATGCGCAGCCACTGGTAGAAACTCTTTGACCAACCAATGATAGTATTGATCATTCGATCGAACATTGTCTGGACGAAAGGTGTAACAAGCGGCTTTTCATGGGCCACCCGGTTGATCAGGATAACGGCTAGCAAGAAAAACAGGGTGTTTGGTATCCACATCACCACGGGGACTGGAAGGTCACCACTAGTGGCCATGTTCCGGGACATGGTGAACATCACATAGTAGGAGATATAGAAGATCAAGCCAAAGGGCACGCCGATGGCGCGGCGGCCGGGGCCGGCCTGCAAACCGAGCGGCATGCCGAGCAGGGACAGGAAGAGGCAGCCAATCGGCAGAACGAGGCGTTTGTGAAACTCGGTGTGATAAGAGCGACCGCTTGGAGTATTCAGCCCGGCCTCCCGGGCCCGGTCCATAAGTTCGGCCATATTCATGGTGCCCCGCTTCTTGAAATTGGGGGCCTGGGCAGGCAGAGAAAGCGGCAGCTTGATAATGTAGCGGTTGAAAGAAATCGTCTGTGCTTTCTCACCCTCAGGGATCTGCATCGTGCCATGCTCAAGAGCGAGGGTGACCTCCATCACGTCAAGGTCGGTATACATCGTTCCGGACCGGGCCATTGTGATGGCAGGGGTCTCCCGGTCGCGCATATCCGAGACCCAGACCCGGTCCCAGGCGCCGGTCTTCCTGTCGACCGAATCGATGTGCACGACCAGGTCGCCCAGGGCTTCGGTAAATGTCCGCTCCTTGATACCTTTGTCGATTTTCTCCTTGGCAAGCTGATACATCATATGCTGCATCGCGGTGTCGCCGGCCGGAATCAGTCTGATCGAGAAATAACCGGTGATCAGTGAAATAATCAGGGCGATCCCGATCAGCGGCGGCAGGGCCTGATAGATGCCGATCCCGCTTGCCTTGAAAGCCAGAATTTCGGAGTCGTTCGCCAGCCTCGAAAAACCGATGGTGATGCCAAGCATCGAGGCCATCGGAATCGAGTAGAGGAACATATTGGGAAACAGATAGGAAAACAGGCGGATAAAATCGTCCAGACCAATGTTGAGTTCCAGTACCAGGTTCAGAAAGGGAATCAGTTTGATCAGAAAAAACACCCCGTTCATGATCAGGAAGGTAGCAAAAAACGGGGCCAGCATCTCGGTGGCCAAATAGCTGTAGAACAGCCGTGGAATACCTGTTTTTGTGCTGGAGAAAATCATCGCCCTATAATTCGGTTAGGGTGCCTGGTACGGCCCTGACCAAGAAGGAATTTCATCTGTCGCTGAGAAACTATTGAAAACGCGACTCGGTAAGTGGTTCTTCGATGGTTACGTCGATCCAATGCTGGTCCCACCACTCTTTCGGGGTCACGAAAACGCCGTTGATCAGCATGGAAAAATGCAGATGGTCCCCGCCGGCCATGCCGGTGGTTCCGGTACTGCCGATGACCACATCCTGTTCAACCGTGTCTCCGACTGAGACATTGATCTGGCTCATGTGGGAATAGAGGCTGAAAACGCCCTGGCCATGATCGAGCATGAGCATGTTGCCATAGATACCAAGGTAATCGGCGTATATGACGATGCCTTTTTCTGCAGCCTTGACATCGGCCTGTCTGGTTGAAGCGATGTCGATGCCGAGATGGACCTGCTTGTCGATGGGTTTGGTGTGGTAGTAATAGGTCCGGTGATCGGCAAATCCGGCCCGGGTGCTGCCGGCCATACGCTGGAACCTGCCTTCCCAGAGCCGCTGGGGATGCGGAGAGTTGCAGAGTTCGCTGATCTTGCTGTTGTTGAGCTGTCTGACTTCATTGTTGGTGAACAGATATTTGTCCACCATCTCACCCTGCATCTCGGGATAATACTGCATGAATTCCGGGATTTTCTTTTCCAGGAAGCCGTCGCCGACGTCAATTTTGTCCTGTCTGAACTGTGTGTTTTTGAAAATGACTGAAAAAGGCAGTGTGGTCTCGTTGCCTGCCATATCCCTGGCAACCACGAAGGACTTGTCAAGACCCGGGGCCGAATAGGGGAGCGCAAAATAGCTGATGTAGGTGTCGTCACGGCCGTCCCCGACTTTAAAACCGGGGTGAAATTTGTCGTCGATCTGTACGCCGGACTGTATACCGGGGTCGACACTTCTATAGATAACGATTCCGCTGCCCCCGGGGTTGATATAGCGTTCGCTGTGCAGAATGGATAGTTTCGGCGGGGTGGTGTCGATAATGACCTCTTTGGCCAGCACCGATCTGTTGCCCTTCAACAGCCCCCTGAATGAGTGATCCCGAACCTCAAGCACGATCTGGGCGGGACCATCCTTGAAGCCGGCCTGCTTAGGTTGAAATGTTGTCTTGATCTGCTTTTCGGCCAGTCCGACTGCACCGGTCAGGCCGTTTCTGGCAAACTGCTCAGTGAAGAGTTCCTTGACCAGGTCTCCCTGGGTTATGCGCAGGGAAAGCTGCCGCAACCCGCTTTTGGCATCGGCTGCACTGACGCTTATTATCGCGTCCTGGCCAAGGTAGTCCAATGGTTCGTCGATTGCTATCTGAGGAACTTCACCTTCAAAAAACAGAAAAAATGCTGTCCCGCAGACACCGGCGAGGATCAGAAGAAGGATAAACAATAGTGTGTTTTTTGATCCGGAGCGTGATCTCTTGAAACGTGACATATCGTAATTTCCGAGTCCTTATTTCTGGTTCGTGGTTACTGAAACCGTATGTGATGAATCCAACTTACATGACAGGTGGCAATAGTGCGCCGTCACTGCCAGATAATTTCGTATTTCTCAATATGCAAATCTTTTGCCGGGGCAACAATAAGACGCTTGTTAATGTCTTTTTCGAGTTGATTGACCGTCGATTCCTCCTCCTTGAGCAGCATATCGGCAATGCGGGGATTGACCCGGATTGTGACAGCGGCACCATCGGAGCGGTGTGAATTTCTGCTGATTTTGCGGAACAGTTCATAGCAGATGGTTCTTCTCGATTTCAGAACGCCTTCGCCGGCACAATAATGACATGGTTCACACATCATTTGATTGAGGTTTTCACTATGGCGTTTTCTGGTCATCTGGACCAGGCCGAATTCGGATAATTTGAGAATATTGATACGGCTCTTATCTTTTTTCACCGCATCTTTAAACGTATTAAACAACTCGTCTCTATGCAGTTCATCTTCCATGTCGATGAAATCGATGATGATAATACCGCCGATATTGCGCAACCGAAGCTGATAGGCGATCTCTTTGGCCGCCTCCATATTAGTTTTGAAAATAGTATCGTTGAGATCGCTTTTTCCGACGAATCTGCCGGTATTGACATCGATGACCGTGAGCGCTTCGGTGTTCTCGATAATGATGTAGCCCCCCGAGCGAAGCCAGACTTTCTTCTCCAATGCTTTGGATATCTCAACGTCGATGCCGTAGGCTTCGAATAACGGAAGGTCTCCCCGGTAAAGCGATATCTTGTTTTTGAGCTTCGGGGTGAATGTGTTGACAAAGTTCATCAGCGTATCGTATGACTTTTCGTCATCGATGATCAGGTAATCGACATCGCTGGTGAAGAGGTCGCGCACGGAGCGCAGGGTAATGTCCAGATCTTCGTAGATCAAGGACGGTATTTTGCCGGTCGAGGCCCGACCCCGGATCTCGTCCCAGAGCAGCATCAGAAACTGCATATCTGCTTCCATATCTTCTCTTGAAGCGTGCTCCGCGACTGTTCTGGCGATAAAGCCGCTGTCATCGGGCCTCAGTTCATCGATCAGTGAACGCAGGTCGTTGCGGGTCTGCTCTTCTTCGATCTTTCTGGAAATGCCAATATGGTCAGTCTGGGGAATAAAAACGAGATTGCGACCGGGCAGGGTGATCTGGCAGGTCAATCGGGCTCCTTTAGTGCCGATGGGGTCTTTGCTGATCTGGGCCATTACCTCCTGACCTTCACTGAGCAGATCCTCAATCCTGAGACCCTGAACAACCGGTTTATCGGGTTGTGCGTAGTATCCGCTGCCCGCGGTTGCCTGGGAATGCTGAGCGGCTTCCTGCAACTGCTTCACCTGGGCCGGCGGCACATAGATGTCATCGACGTAGAGGAAACCGGTGCGTTCCAAGCCAATATCGACGAAGGCCGCCTGCATTCCGGGCAGCACCCGCACGACCCTGCCGAGGTAGATGTTGCCCATCAGCCCTTTTTCGGTGGGGCGCTGCAGGTGAAATTCTGTCAGGTTGCCGTTTTCAACAAGGGCGATACGAACTTCGTACCGTCTTGAATTTATGAGAATTTCGGTTGTCATTATGCTATATAAGAAAATCCGCGCAGGCCAGGTGATATCCGGCTGGAAAGTGTCGCTACCGGCCCAGGATCGAACATCGTGGTGGGTTACGCTGGATGGGATTTATTTTGTGTTTCACTCAATATGTTCAGGCTTTAAATAAGTCTTGTATTATACTGTAATTGTCGATGAAAATGCCACCTTTCCTTGGCCTGGAGCCCAAATTTACCCGAAAATAAAGCTATGCCGCGCATTTCGGTAATCATCCCGACCTATAACCGGGAGCGGCTTCTGCCGAGGGCACTGCGCTCGGTCATCAACCAAAGCACGACTCCCGCCGAGGTGATTGTCGTCGATGACGGCTCCAGTGACAATACCAGACAAGTGATTAAAGAAATTGCGGCCTGGGCGGACCTGGAGCTAAGATATCTCCGCCAGTCAAATCGTGGCCCTGCAGCAGCCCGCAACCTTGGTATACGGGCTGCGTCAGGTGAATATCTGGCATTTCTCGATTCAGACGATGAATTTCACCGGGATAAGCTGGCAATACAGTATGCCCGGTTATGCAGCCAAGCCAATTGCCGTATTTCCCACACCAGAGAAACCTGGCTGCGACGAGGCTCTCACCTGAATCAAAAGAAAATCCATGCTCCACCCGATGGCGATATTTTTCTGCAATGTCTGCGGTTGTGCTGCGTCGGCATGTCTACGGTGATGATGCATCGGGGCATGTTCGACACATATGGCTATTTCGATGAGACTCTGCGCTGCTGCGAAGATTATGATTTCTGGCTGCGCCTGGCTCCGTTTGAGTGCTTCTGCCTGGTACAGCAGCAACTGACCGTGAAACATGGGGGCAGGCCGGACCAGGTGTCCAACGCCTTCAGGACCGGAATGGATCGATTCAGGATTCAGAGTCTGGCCCGGTTGCTCTCGTCGGGGGTTCTCAAACGGCAGCAATACCAGCTCGCCCTCGAGGAGTTGCAGAGAAAGTGCAGCATCTACGCCGATGGTTGTATTAAACACCAGCGACCGCTTGAGGCCGCACACTATCAGCGGTTGGCTGCACAATTCGATAAGTTCGAAACCAGCAGACTGAAGATAGCGGCAAAGGAATAACTATGAAAAATACCTGGGCTGACCCTTCGATATATCTGGATCAGATCTTCGTTGAAAAAAGTTGTTCATCCCACCCGTACACTGCAGAAATCGTTGAGCGAGCCGGATTGCCGGTGGAGCTTGTTGAACCGCATGAGTTCCCGGAGCTTGTCAGCGGACAATACCCGGGCAACCTGGGGATAGGTAAAAAAAAGCTGCTTCTCTGCCGCAACAGTGGAGCATTTTTAAAAGATTGTCCCGGAACCCGCGAATACCGCTGTTGCGACTATCGAATAATCAATGTCGGACTGGGCTGTCCGATGGATTGTGTCTACTGCATCCTGCAGGCCTATCTCAATACCCCTTTTCTCAGCTTCTTCATAAACATCGACGAAATGTTCACGGAGCTGAGTCAGAAAATAGATCGATATGAGGGTGATATCATGCGCATCGGTACCGGTGAGTTCACCGATTCGATGGCACTCGATCGAATAACCGGGTTGAGCAGGCATCTGGTGAAATTTTTTGCGACACAGAACAAGGCGGTTCTGGAGCTCAAAACCAAAAGTGCAAATATTGCCAACCTGAAACATCTCGAGCACAACAACAGAACCATCGTCGCCTGGTCATTGAATGCCCAGAATATTGTTGCCACTGAAGAAATACGGGCAGCAACCATCGATCAGCGCCTCGAGGCGGCAGCTCAGGTGGTAGGCTGGGGTTATAAATGTGCGTTTCATTTCGATCCGATCATCGCCTTTCCGGGTTGGCAGGACGGCTACCGCCAGGTGATTTATCGGCTCTTTGAAGTCGTACCCGCTGAATCGATAAAATGGATTTCCCTGGGCGGCTTCCGCTATCTTCCTGCGTTGAAATCGATCTCCACAGCCCGATGTGGACACTCAAATATTTTCTACCATGAATTCATCGAAGGGCTTGACGGAAAACAGCGCTATTTCAGACCTTTCAGGGTTCAACTTTATAAAGAGATTTACCGGGAATTGAAGGGCTTCGCCGATGTCGGGACCTGCATCTATTTCTGTATGGAAAGCGATGAGATCTGGCAGGATGTTATGGGCTTTGTACCATCGGATCGAGGCGGAGTGGGGGCTATGCTCGACAACACGGTAAGGTTGTGAGCAATTTGTCAAACCACCGTTGTATAACAATGATAAAGGCCAGCAAAGACCGGCAGCGATAAGGAAATTGAAGCTTGTTCTTAATGGTGTGATCGTATAGTTTTAGGCACAGCCGGATTAAGATAAACCCAGCAGGAGACAGCAGATGATAAACAAGGCAATCATAGTCGGAAATCTCGGGGCTGACCCGGAAATAAGATACACCCAGAGCGGCAGTCAGGTCGCTACTTTCAATGTTGCAACCACCGAACGCTGGCGAGACCAGAGCGGCCAGCAGCAGGAATCCACGGAATGGCACCGCATCGTGGCCTGGAAACGGCTGGCTGAGATTTGCGGTGAATACCTGCACAAAGGCTCCAGGGTCTATATAGAAGGCAGAATCCAGACCAGAAAATGGCAGGATCAGAGCGGCAACGATCGTTATACCACCGAAATCATCGCCCGTGAGATGAAAATGCTTGATCGACGCGAGGGTGGAGGCGGGGGGTATGAAAATACGGGCGGCGGCTGGTCCCAGGATCAGGGTCCCACCGAACCGCCGGCGGGGCAGTCGAACATGGGTGAGGACGTCCCCTTCTGAGATAACGCCAAGGTTTTTTCCTGACAGGCTTTTTCTCTGAACTCCCAGATCAGGCCACCAATTTTTCACCCGCCTTGAGAAGCGACCGGCGTATTCATTAAAAGGCTCTTTTCAGTCTCTTATGAGAATTGGAAAGGGCCTTTTTTCTAATCTCTGAAAACCATGATTCCCAGCAGGTCCAGATTGCAGTGAATTCGATTCAAGCGCTTGACTGGAGCCTGATCCGTCCCTATTGTGGTGCCATATAAATGGGTACCCACAGCAGTGGCGAGATCAACATTTCAGGCATTAGCGTATCAGCGGTATGGACTACTACGAAACTCTCGGTGTCTCGAAAAAGGCGGGCAGCGATGAAATAAAAAAAGCGTATCGCAAACTTGCGCTCAAATATCACCCCGACAAGAACAACGGCAACAAGGAATATGAGGCCAGATTCAAAGAGATCAGCGAGGCCTATGCGGTACTGTCCGACCCCGAGAAACGCAGGCAGTACGACACCTATGGTGCGAACGGTTTCCATCAGCGCTACTCCCAGGAAGACATTTTCAAAGGTTTCGATATAAACGAAATCCTCCGGCAATTCGGTTTTGGCACCGGCAGCTTTTCCTCGACCGGTTTCAGAGGCCAGTCCGGAGGCATGGGTGGTATGGGGGGCATGGGGGGCGGCTCGGCGCATCGGGGATTTAACCCGTTCTTCGGTCAGAACCCTGCTGGACAGGGGGGCTGCGGCGGAGGATGTGCACAGCCAGTTAAAGGTCAGGACCTGACCTATCAGCTTTCGGTCAGCCTCGAAGAGGTGTTCAATGGTGCTGATAAGCAGATAACGCTGCGGACCAACGGTAAGTCGGAAAACGTTTCGGTTAAAATTCCCAAAGGCATCGAAGCAGGAAAGAAACTGCGCCTCAAAGGCAAAGGCGCCCAGGCACCGTCCGGAGGGATTGCAGGCGACCTCTATCTGAAAGTTCAACTCGAACCCCATCGTCTTTTTGAGCGCAGTGGAGACGATCTGATCTATTCCAAAAAGATTTCCTTCAGTGACGCCTGTCTCGGTGCAAAAGTCGAAGTGGAGTCGCTGGATGGTAAAAAATTCATGGTCAATGTGCCGTCCGGCACCAACGGTGATTCACGGCTCAGGATAAAAGGTCAGGGCTTGCCGAGCGGGCCGATTGGTGAGCGTGGTGATTTGTTCGTGAAAATTCACGTGGAAGTTCCCAAACAATTATCCGATGAACAGAAAGCGCTGATTGAATCCTTGAAAGAGGCTGGACTTTAGACCCTTTTTCAATAAAGATTGTAAGAGGGGTGTCTGTTATGGGCACCCCTTTTTTTGTAGCTGAGCCCCAAAATCCATAAGATTTGCTTGTATATCGGGCTGCAGGGCCTGCCTTCAGAGTGGAAAGAGGAGACACCAATGCGGACCAAGGCAATAAGTCATAGATTGATCAATCACCTGTCAACAGCGCTGCTGACTATCCTGCTGTTTGCTGGAGCAGTCACCCCATGCCTGGCCGTGCATGGGCTTGCTATCGACGGCAGGCTCAAGTATCCGGCTGACTTCAAGGCCTTTGATTACGTTTCTGCTGAGGCGGTCAAGGGCGGGGAACTGGTGCTGCATGCCATCGGCAGTTACGACAAAATGAATCCTTTTACCCTCAGGGGAAACAGTGCCGACGGATTGGAAACGCTGGTATTTGAAAAATTGACCGAACCAAGTCTCGATGAGCCCTTTTCCCAGTATGGACTGCTGGCCAAAGATATAGAAGTGGCTGAGGATGAACTCTCGGTTACCTTCACCCTGCATGAAAAGGCTCGATTTGCCGATGGCTCTCCGGTCAGGGCTGATGATGTCAAATTCAGCGTTGAAATGCTTAAAAGTGATGCGGTGCACCCCTTGTACCCATACTACTATGCCGATATTGACCGAGTCGAAGTGCTCGATGATCTGCGGGTCAGGATGCATTTCAAGCAGAAAAACCGTGAATTGCCGCTGATCGCCGGGCAGATTCCGGTTTTATCAAGAGCGTTCTATGCAAAACAGGGCTTTGAATCCCGCGATCTGATTGCCCCCCTGGGGTCAGGACCCTACGTGGTGGAGTCCTTTGCCCAGGGGAGGTCAATAACCTATCGACGCAACCCTGATTACTGGGCGGTTGATCATCCGGTCAGAAAGCACATGTTCAATTTCGACAGGATCACTTTTAAATATTACAAAGATGGGACTGTTGCCGTCGAGGCCTTCAAGGCAGGAGAATTCGACCTGATGCTGGTTAATATCGCCAAACAGTGGGTGCGCGATATCGATGAAGGAAAAGCAGGTAAGAGGTCGATAATCAAAACAAAATTCCCTCACTCTAACAACGCCGGCATGCAGGGATTCGTGATGAATACCAGGCGCAAAATATTCAAGGACCCGGCCGTACGCCAGGCAATCGGGCTGGCCTTTGACTTTGAATGGACTAATAAAACACTTTTTTACAACCAGTATGTAAGGTCCAACTCCTATTTCAGTAATTCCTATCTCGCCGCCCAGGGACTGCCCAGCGAAGCCGAGCTGCGCCTGCTCGAACCCCTCAGAGCGGATATTGCCCCGGAGGTTTTTTCAACTGAGCTGAAAGCTCCCGTCACCGATGGTTCGGGCCAGAACCGCAGCAATCTCAAGGCGGCCTTGCAGATCCTCCGGGAAAAGGGCTGGAATCTCAAGGATGGCGTGCTGCACAATCAAGACGGCCAGAAACTCAGTTTTGAAATAATACTTGTCTCACCGACATTTGAGCGGGTCATGGCAGCGTTCACCGATAACTTGAAAAAAATCGGTATCGAAGCCTCTTACCGAACCATCGATCCAGCCTTGTATACTGATAAAATCAATAACTTTGATTTCGATATGTGCGTTTTTGTCTATGGCCAGTCACTGTCTCCCGGCAATGAGCAGCGAAATTTCTGGCATTCCGAAGCCGCTGACAGAAAAGGCTCGAGAAATCTGGCAGGGGTCAGAGACCCGGCTGTTGATCAACTGGTCGACAAGATCATTTATGCGACGAACCGGGAGGATTTAACCGCTGCCAGCAGGGCGCTGGACCGAGTCCTCTGGTTTGGCTATTACCTGGTGCCCAACTGGTATCTGGATGGTCACAGAATCGCTTACAGCGATAAATTTTACATGCCCAAAAAACTCCCAACCTATTATGATTACATGTCTTTTGTGCTTACCTGGTGGCAGAAACCGTGAGGTATTGGCAAACTTCATGCAACCCATCGCGCCACTGAGAATTGTTATTCAGACTTAGGACAATTTCTTAATCTATGTTGCTAACTCATTGTTCTGAGGCCATAAATTTTTATTTTTTCCTTGACGCTCTTATAGCCGGCTGATACAGTGCGATTAGATACTCCCAATTGTTATGAGTATCAGTAATTTCAAGGGGCTGCAGCCCTGTGTTTGACCTGACGGGAACCAACCCCGTCACATTGCCGGGAGGAGATCAGTATGTCGGAACGTGTGCAAGGAAAGGTGAAATGGTTTAATGCAAGCAAAGGTTACGGGTTTCTGGAAAGGCCGGATGGAGAAGCCGATGTGTTCGTTCATTTCAGCGCCATCCAGGGTGAGGGGTTTCGCACCTTGGAAGAAGGGGAGCCTGTCGAGTTCTCTGTTGCACAAACAGACAAAGGACTCCAGGCCGAGAATGTGGTGAAGGTCGGCTGAGACCGGAGTACACTTATTCGACAACCCCGAGACGTTCAGGCGTCTTGGGGTTTTTTTTCGTTTTCTGACCAAGCCCGGGACTATCTTGAAATTCAGATTTTTTAGCTAACCGGGATAACAACTGAACCTGCACACACTCATTCATGGAGCTGATTTCAACAGAAGTGGCGATGACCCGTCGATTTGGGTTTGCCCTCGGGTCGATCTGCAGGCCCGGCGATATCATCTGTCTCAGCGGCGAACTGGGAACCGGGAAGACGACCCTGGCCCAGGCCATCTGCACCGGAGCAGGGGTCGATGAGCATGAATACGTGAGCAGCCCGACCTTTGCGATCATGCATGAATATCAGGGCCGGGTTCCCATCTACCATATGGACTTCTACCGGCTCGGTGGGAGCGATGAGATTGTTAATCTCGGCCTGCATGAATATTTTTATCTGCAGGGTATCGTCCTTGTCGAGTGGTTCGAAAAAGGTTCTGATCTCATTGATGCCGACTACCTGCAGGTTCGTCTATCTCATCTCGATGATACCTCGCGCTCGATCTTACTTACGAGCAGCGCCAGCCGATGGCAACGCGAAATAGACCAGCTCCGGGCTCAATTCAAGCTGGCTTGAATTTAATATCGCCTTGTTCTGATCCGGTTGTCTAAACTTCAATCATCATTACATTGAGTTTGTCCGCAACAGACTTTCCGCCCTCACAGCCAACCCGATATCCAGGGATTTTTTTCATGAGAAATCGCCATATCACCTTCAATGACTGCCCCAAAGCCTTCACCAGAGATCAGGACAAAGCACTGACCCCTGAACAGACCATCGATCGTTTCTACGAAAAGCTCGACGGGTTTGATATCAAGATCTTAAGCGAAGTCAAGCGTATCGATAACGGCCGCCTCGATATTCCTGTCTATTTCAGTGTCTGCACCGACGAGGCTCAGGCTCTGACCGGAACCAAAAAGCAGATGGGTAAGGGGGCTTCGTCGATGCAGTCCAAGGCTTCTGCCTGTATGGAGTTGGCCGAGCGTTTTTCTTTTTTTTCGTTCAAGGCAAACGAAGAGAATTTCATCAGGGGTGATTACCAGAGTCTAGCAGCAGAGGGCTACCCGCTGCTTGACAGTTCCGTGCTGCTCAAGTCGGTGGCAGACGAAAACTTGCACCCTGCCCAGCTCGAGAGCCTGCTCGAGGACATTCCGCTACGGTGGACCTGGGCGACCAATATCAGCCGTGATGAACAGGTGCTGGTGCCGTTTTCCTGGTTCTATGCAATCAATGAATTCAACGGACCCTCGGCTGGCAATACCATCGAGGAGGCTGCTCTGCAAGGCATCAGTGAAATCGTTGAAAGACATGTCTGTTCGCTGATCAACCAGCATAAATTGACGACGCCGGCCATCGATCAACAGAGCATCGAGGATCCGGTGGCCCGCGAATTGATCGAAAAATTCAACACCCATAATATCGAGCTCTATCTCAACGATTTCAGCCTCGACACCGGGTTGTGCAGCGTCGGTGCACTGGCGATCGACCGCTCGACCTTTCCCGAGCTCAGTGAAATCGTCTTTACCGCCGGCACAACTCCTGGTCCAGAGAAGGCGATTATCCGGGCCGTTACCGAAGTGGCGCAGCTGGCCGGAGATTTCAACAGCGGCTCCAACTATGTTGCCTCAGGACTGCCAAAACCGCTGAGCATGGACGAGGTTCGGTATCTCACCGAAACAGCCTCAAAGATAAGTCTAAAGGAGATGAATGATATCTCGGATAATAATATGAAAGTAGAGATCGGCAACTGTATCGAAGCGTTGAAACGGATCGACATGGAGATACTGATGATCGATGTCACCCATCCGCTGCTCGATATCCCGGCACTCTACACCATTGTGCCCGGTGCCCATTTCCGGGAACGCTCCGTTCGGCATGACGCGGGCCTGTTCACTGCCAAACTGCTGGAGGAACTGGTGGATGATCCGTGGCTGTTCGAGGCAAAGTTGAGTGAAATGGAAGCACTGCTGCCCGAGCGTTATTATCTGTCCTTTTATCGGGGTAAGACCCTGTTTAGCCATGGGGACCCGCAGCGTGCCATCACCCAGTTCGACAAAGCCCTGGCTCAGGATCCGGAGAAAGAGGACCTGCCCTATATCTATTCATATAAAGGCAACAGCCTCAAGGATCTGGAGCGCTATGACGAAGCGATCGAGGTCTTGCAGCAGGGCTGCATCGAAGATGATGAGCGGCCAGACCTTTACAACCTGCTCGGTTTCTGCTTTTTTAAAAAAGAGGATTACAAAACGGCGATTACCCATTTTGAACGGGCGGTGCATCTCAATCCCGCTTCTGCGATGGACTATGCCAACCTGGGCGTCAATCATAACCGGCTCGGCAACAGTGATGAGGCGATCCGTTTTTTCACCCTGGCCCTTACCCTTGACCCGTCGCTGGATTTCGCCAGAGCTCAGCTCGATCAATTGAGTTCTGTGAGAGATCAGCGGTAAGGTCACCTGCCGGCACCAGCGCGGCATGAACACCTGAGACCTCTTTCTGGCTGTGTTTTGTGCTGCGCGCTCACGCTCGAAGAACATCGGCTGTGCTGCATCAACTGCCACTGTTGTCCTGGTGGCTCTTCGTTTTCTTGACGCATTCAAATAAATGGGGTGTTTATTAATTCAGGTAAAAGAAGTCAATCTATGCTAAATCGTGTATCCGGTTAGTGCTGTAATTGCACGATAAAGCTATTTTGCTAAGCCCATTTTGGGGCGCCTTGCCCTGGTAAAGGAGTCCATGAAAGGCCAAACCATTACGCTGCTTGCCGCAACTGACAATGGCTGGCGCACCGCAGAGAAAATTGCTCAGGGACTGGAAGGAGCGAGCCTCCAGCGTTATCACCACGGGTTCAGAAAAGCACTTGAAACTGCCTGGCTCCATGCCGATGCGATCATCTGCGTAATGGCCGCCGGAATCGTGGTGCGTTGTCTGAGCAGCCTCTGCCGAAGCAAATATGATGATCCCTGCGTGATCGTGGTTGATGAGGCGGGCACGCACGCAATCAGCTTGCTTTCCGGTCATATCGGCGGGGGCAATGAGCTAACCGCTGTGGTTGCCCGTATCTGCGGCGGAACTGCGGTCATCACAACAGGTTCAGATGTTTCAGGTCATACTCCGCTCGACTTGTGGTGCATCGAGCAGAATCTCAGCATCGATAATCCGGGGCTACTTTCGAAACTGTCGGCCCGGTTGATCGATTCGGGTTCTTTGGGCGTCTTTCAGGATGTAGACTATATCGAAAACTTACCCGAAGATATTGTGCCTTGTACAAAACAGCGCGATGCTGATATAGTCATATCCCTGTTGCTCAAGGCAGGCCCAGAACAGCTTCGTTTGATACCCCGCCTTCGCTATATAGGGCTGGGCTGCAGACGGGGTGCGAGCATCGATGAATTCGAGCAGGCGCTTCAGGAACTGGAGAGGCACCATGGTATCGATCTGAAAAGTGTTGCCGGGTTGGCTTCGATCGATCTCAAAAATGATGAAGCCGGACTGCTTGAAATCGGCCGCAGACATAAATTACCGATCCGTTTTTTTTCAAAAGAAGAGCTCGAGATACCTCAAGTACCTTCACGATCTGAAATGGTACATAAAAATATAGGAATCTACGGCGTCTGCGAAGCTGCAGCCTTGCTTGCTGCAGCAAAAAGGGGAAGGCCGGGGCGCCTGATTATAGAAAAAATAAAATGGGAACGAATAACAGCGGCGGTGGCACAAGCTCCATTCTAAGCGTGGTCGGGACTGGCCCCGGATCTCTCGATTATCTGATTCCGAGGGCCCGCCTTGAACTGGAGCAGGCGGAGGTGGTGGTCGGCTACCGGACCTACCTTGATCTTATCAGCGAAATCATTGCCGGCAAAGAAGTGATCGAATCGGCCATGATGCAGGAGGTCGACCGGGTCAAACAGGCCTTCGACCTGGCTGAGCAGGGCAGGCACGTTGCCCTGGTCTCAGGTGGAGACCCCGGTATTTATGCGATGGCAGGCCTTGTTTTCGAGATCGGGCAGCTGCGAAACTCTGAGGTGGAAATCAGGGTTATTGCCGGCATTGCTGCACTGAACAGTTGTGCAGAGCGACTCGGAGCACCCCTGATGCACGATTTTGCCACCGTCAGCCTCTCTGATCTTCTGACCCCATGGGAACTTATAGAAAAGCGCATAACGGCCGCTGTCGATGCCGATTTTGTTCTGGTTATTTACAATCCCCGGTCCAAGAAACGGGACTGGCAGCTCAAAAGAGCGCTGGAGATCATTGGCTACAGCCGTGCGCCTTCAACGCCGATCGGCATGGTTCGCGCGGCAACCCGGGCAGACGAGGAGGTCGTTCTCACCGACCTGGAGCATTTTGACCCAGAACTTGCAGATATGCAGACCACGGTGATCGTTGGAAATTCGTCCACTTTTATCAAGCGGGGCAAGATGATTACGCCGCGCGGCTATCACGATAAATATCAACTTGGCTGAGCCATGGAGATCTATCTCGTCAGGCATGGTCGAACTACGCAGCCAGGCACCTACACAGGTGTCAGTGACGTTGAGCTCTCCGATGAAGGCATGTCGCAGGTCCGCAGCCTCCGTTCATATTTCAACAAAATCAGCCTGGATCAAATCTATTGCAGCCCGCTGGTACGCTGCCGCAGGACACTGGAAATTCTTGATCTAGCCGGTCCTGCCAGTTTTGTAGCCGAGCTGCGCGAAATCGACTTCGGTTTTTGGGAAGGTATGCGGCTAGATGAGATTAGGGCCAGATATCCGGATCAGATCGACCAGTGGAAAGAGCAGAAACAGGCCTTCTGCTTTCCCGGGGGTGAGTGTATTGGCCAGTTCAGCAAGCGGGTTACAAGCTGGTTCGATGGGCTGCTGACCACTGAAGCTGAGCGGGTGCTGGTGGTCGGTCACGGCGGCGTGATCCGAATCGGGCTATGCCACCTGCTGGGGATCGGCCTCGATCGGCTTTTCAGCTTTGCAGTAGACGAAGCTGCAGTCTCTAAGGTTCGTTATGAAAGTGGCCATGGCCGCCTTGAGCTGCTGAACTGCAGGGGATAAAAACGATTATGGCAGATATCATCCTGGTCACCGGAGGCACCAGATCGGGTAAAAGCGACTATGCGCTGCAGCGTGGTGAAGGTTGCGCGGGGAGCCACTGTTTTATCGCTACCTGCAAAGCCATGGACCCGGAAATGATCCGACGGGTTGAAAAACATCAACAGACCCGCTCTGCTGCGATCTGGCATACTATCGAGGAAGATCTCGATCCTGGACGGCCCATAAGCGCCGCTGATTACGATGTCTATCTGGTTGATTGTCTGACCCTGTGGATCAGCAACCTGATGGCACACTGCGCCGAACAGGGCAGGACCTGCGGAGAGGATTATCTTGCTGCCCAAATCGCCGGCCTTCTCGATGCAGTCAGACAGATAGCCGGAACCGTAATCTTTGTGACCAGTGAAGTAGGTCTGGGGGTTGTGCCTGAAAACGATATCGCCAGGCACTACCGTGACCTGGTTGGAATGGCCAACCAACTGATTGCAGCGCAGGCTCAGGAGGTCATTCTGGTCAGTTGTGGCCTGCCGCTATATATCAAACAAAAATGAGCGTGATATGAAATTACTGGAACAAACCTGTCAGAAAATTTTCCCCCAAGACACCCAAACCAGAGCTTTGGCCAAAGAACGGCTGGACCAGTTGACCATGCCGCACTGGGCGCTGGGCGACCTGATGGATCTGGCCCTCGATCTGGCTGGTATCACTCGTACCATCAAGCCCGTAGTTACCAGAAAGGTGATGGTGACCATGGCTGGAGATCATGGGGTTGTGGCCGAAGGCGTGTCGAAATTTCCACCAGAAGTGACCCCGCAGATGGTCTATAATATCGTTGCCGGCGGTGCCGGAATCAATGCACTGGCCCGACAGGCCGGGGCCGACGTGATCGTAGTGGACATGGGGGTGAATGCAGATTTCTCTGAACTTGCCGCAGCCGGCAAGATCATGGACAAGAAGATCGGTCCCGGCACCAACAACATTGCCACAGGACCGGCCATGAGTATCGCCAATGCCCGACTGGCGGTCGAGCGTGGTATCGAAGTATCCCTGGAGCTTGGCGAGCGTTACGATATTTTTGGTACCGGTGAGATGGGTATCGGCAATACAACCCCCAGCACTGCCATTGCAGCGGTGGTCACCGGGAAATCAGTGACGGAGCTGACCGGCCGGGGAACCGGTCTTGACGATCGCCAATTGTCCAGAAAAAGAGCAATTATCGAGAAAATTCTGGAGGTGAACAAACCTGATCCGAAAAACGGTCTTGATATCCTGGCCAAGATCGGCGGTTTTGAAATCGGCGGCATCGCAGGGTTGATCCTTGGGGCTGCCGCCCAGAACAAGCCGGTCGTGGTGGATGGATTTATCTCCACAGCCGGGGCTTTGATAGCCTACACCCTCGAACCTTTCGTCAGAGATTATATCATCTGCGCCCATCGCTCAGTTGAGCCCGGCCACAAATATATGCAGGAGACCTTGGGCTGTACCAGACCGCTGCTCGATCTGAATCTGCGGCTGGGCGAAGGTACCGGCGCTGCGCTGGCGATGAATATCGTCGATGGCGCCTGCGCGGTATTGACTGAAGTGGCTACCTTTGCTGAAGCAGCGGTGGCCGAAGCAGATAAATAACGCGAGCTGCAACGGTGGCCTCCGATACCTCTTATAGCCCGCTGCAATTGGCCCTGAAAAGACCGCTGCGCTGTTTCTTCACAGCACTGAGGTTTCTGACCATATTGCCGACTTTTTCTGGGTCCGAAAACGATGCGGAGTATTTCCCCGGGGCGCTGTTTTACTTTCCGGTTGTCGGCCTGGTGGTTGGTGCCCTGGGTGCTGGCGCTGCGACCCTGTTGGGCGCCATGGTCCCGGCGCTGGTTGCCGCGGCTCTGTTTGCCATCTATCTATCTCTGGTCTCCGGGTTTTTCCATCTGGACGGGCTGGCTGATACTGCCGATGGGTTTATGGGCGCCAGAGAGCCGGAGCGCAGCCTGGAGATCATGAAGGACAGCCGGATCGGGGTGATGGGGGCTTCTGCGCTGAGCTCAGTTCTGCTGCTCAAAACGGCGGCCATATATTCGCTGGACAGCGCAGAG
Organism: uncultured delta proteobacterium; assembly: GCA_963824415.1. Lineage (GTDB taxonomy): Bacteria > Desulfobacterota > Desulfobulbia > Desulfobulbales > Desulfocapsaceae > JABDQA01. Next base: position 103,252 of record CAWGPM010000015.1, on the reverse strand, counting down.
ATTGCTGCCGCTTTGCTGATCGCTCCCATTGCCGGACGCACGGCCATGGTGGTATTCATGCCCCTGCTGCCAGCCGCTCGCGTTACCCATGGGCTGGGCACCTTGTTCTGCAGCGGATCAAGCCGCGCGGCTGCCTGGGTTAGCATAGTATTTTTCGGGCTTATGGCACTGCTTGCGGTGCCTGGCAAGATGGTGCTCATTTTCGTTCTGTGCGCTGCCTTGATGATTTTTTTCGCCAGGCTCTGCCTGAAGAAAATAGGCGGTATCACTGGCGATACACTGGGCTGTCTGTGTGAGCTGGTGGAGACCACAGTCCTTTTTGGACTGGCGCTTAATTTTTAGGAGTGTTGAAGAGAGAGCGGTGGCAGATCAAAAGCGGCGACTTGATAGTTCAGCTCATCTGGGCATGTTCGAGCATGGAGGAAATATCCACAAGCTGAGCAATGACGATGGTCTGAATACGGAGACACTGATAGACTTCAGCGCCAATATCAACCCGCTCGGGCCGCCCCCCTGGCTCAGATCGCTGATCAACCGTATCCTGCACCTGGTCGCCCACTACCCTGATCCTGACTGCACCGAGCTGGCTGAGGCAATTGCCAGTCGATACCGGGTCGCCCGTGAAGCGATCATCCCTGCCAACGGAACCAGCGAACTCCTGAACCTGCTGCCTTCGGTCCTGGAGGGGCGCCGGGTTATTATTCCGGTTCCCTGTTATCTCGATTATCTCAAGGTATTTATGAGTCGAGGCTTCGAGATTGTGACCCTTGATCTTGCTGAACAAGATGGCTTCGGGATATCTCTGGAAAATCTCGACAGGGAAATCCACGGGGGCGAAGCCGTGATATTTGGCAACCCGGTTAATCCATCCGGCGCCGTTTTGGCAGACGATATTATTGTTGCATTTGGCAAAGCCCATCCCGATACCCTTTTTATAGTCGATGAAGCCTTTCACGAATTTGCCCGGCCTTTTTCGACCGTTGGCGGCAGGTTTGACAATATCATCACGATCAATTCACTGACCAAATTTTTTGGGGTTCCGGGGTTGCGTATCGGCTTTGGCATTTTCCCACGCAACCTGGCTGAAGATCTGCGTAGGCTTCTCCCACCGTGGTCGGTAAACAGCCTTGCCCAGCAGGTCGGGGTAAAAGCGCTGCAGGACGATGGATACTGCCTTGCTACCAGGGAGAAGACTTCACGCCTGCGCGTGCAGCTCACAGAAGATTTAAAAAAAATCGCTCATTTGAAGGTCTTTCCATCCGCCGCCAACTACCTGCTGATCAAACTCGGTGAAGACCTCTGCGGTGAGGAACTCTATCGCCGATTGCTGGAGCGGAAACTGGTGATCAGACGCTGCAACAATTACCGGGGACTTGATGATTCCTTCATCAGAATTGCCGTTAAAAGTGAGGCTGAAAATCTGCTCTTGATAGATGCGCTGGCCGACATATTTCGTCCGAGAAGTTATAAACCCATGGCCAAGCACAAACGAGCAGCCACCATTATGTTTCAGGGTACCTCGTCCAATGCCGGAAAATCGGTTCTCGCGGCGGCGCTGTGCAGGATTCTTCTGCAGGACGGCTTCTCCGTCTGTCCGTTCAAGGCTCAGAACATGTCCCTGAACTCCCATGTCACCAGGGACGGCGGTGAGATGGGTCGGGCCCAGGTGGTACAGGCCCAGGCGGCAAAGCTCGAGCCGGACTGGCGGATGAACCCGATCCTGCTCAAACCAAACAGCGACACCGGCAGCCAGGTGATTGTCAACGGCCGGCCGGTCGCCAATATGAATGTCCGCCAGTATCACGCTTACAAGCAGGAGGCCTGGAAAGCTGCGGCGGCATGTTTTGATGAATTACGCAGCCGCTATGAGGTGCTGGTGCTCGAGGGAGCTGGCTCGCCCGGAGAGATCAATCTGAAAAAGCACGACATCGTCAATATGAAGATGGCCCGTTATGCTGCCGCTCCGGTTCTGCTGGTCGGCGATATCGACCGGGGCGGGGTCTACGCATCCTTTGCCGGAATCATGGATGTACTTGAAGAGTGGGAACGTGATCTGATCAAGGGGTTCGTGGTCAACAAGTTCCGGGGAGACCAGTCACTGCTCGATGACGCCCATCGATTCATCTTCGAACATACCGGCAGGCCGGTCATGGGCGTGGTGCCTTATATGCTCGATATAACCATTCCTCAGGAAGACTCAGTGTCGCTGCGGGAAGGGTTTTACCGCGACAGGGGAACCCGGTCCGACCAGGTGGAGATCGCGGTTATCGATCTTCCCCATATCTCCAATTTCACCGATATCGATCCGCTCTATCATGAACCCGATGTCAATATCAGATTCATCACCGAACCAGATCTGTTCGGTAACCCGGATGCGGTAATTCTACCCGGTTCAAAAAATGTCGCCGGTGATATCGTCTACCTGCGAAAGCGCGGCCTCGATAAAGCCATCGTTGCATATGGTGGGCGCGGAGGGCATCTGGTCGGGATCTGCGGCGGCTATCAGATTCTGGGACATCGTTTGAGAGATCCCCACGGACTCGAGACCAGTTCGGAAGAGATCGCGGGGCTTGAGCTGCTGCAGGTCGATACGGTTCTGGCCGCTGAGAAAACGCTTGAAAGAAAGTCGGGAATTCATCTTGAGTCGGGACTGGAGGTGATTGGTTACGAAATTCACCATGGCTTGACTCAGACCGCACTGAAACCGGTGCTGAAATTTAACGACGGCCGGTATTGCGGCGGCCGTAACCATGACGGGTCGATCTGGGGCGCCTACCTGCACGGGTTGTTTGATCGAGATGAATTCAGGCGCTGGTTCATCGATTCTCTGCGCATCAAGAAGTCCCTGCCAACACTGGGAACAAGCGGCGCCAGTTACAATGTGGACAAAAGCCTCGATGAACTTGCCGATATGGTCAGGGCAAGCCTCGATATGGAAGCGATTTACAAGCTGATGGGGTTCTCCGCCTGAAGTGATATTTTACACCCAGATCTTCGCGGCCATGCTGCTTGATTTCCTGTTCGGCGACCCACGCTGGCTGCCCCACCCGGTGCGCTTCATCGGCTGGTTGTGCGAACGTTATGAGCGTCTGCTGCGCCGGGCAGAGCAGGTCGCTTCTCCAGTGCTGCTCGGGGTCTGCTCGTTTTTCCTGGTTCTGCTGACGACCTTTGTCGTTGCAGGGCTGATTCTGGCGATTCTCGGCAGTATAACACACGCTGCGGCTCTGGCCGGCGCGCTGCTGCTGCTCTCTTCATGTCTGGCCTCAGGAGATCTGATTACCCATAGCAGACTGGTATATAACCATCTGCGCACCGACGATCTGGAGAATGCCCGCCAGGCCGTCTCCATGATCGTGGGCAGAGACACCGCAACCCTGGACCGAAGTGAAGTTGCCCGGGCCTGCATCGAATCGGTGGCGGAGAGCCTGGTTGACGGAATCACCGCGCCGCTGTTCTGGGCCCTGGTTGCTTCTCTGTTTGCTGGTCTGCTCAACTCGGATCCGCTGGTCCTGGCGGCACTTGGGGCCATCTGCTATAAGGCGGTAAACACCATGGATTCCATGTATGGCTACCGCAATGAACGCTATCTGCAGTTTGGACGTTTTGCCGCCCGGGTTGATGATGTATGCAATTTCATACCGGCACGGCTCAGCGGACTCTGTGTGGTTCTTGCCGCTGCCATGCTTGGCTATGATAGTGCAGCGGCATGGCAGGTTTTTTTTAAGGATCGACTCAAGAGCAGCAGCCCCAACAGCGGACACACCGAGGCGGCTGTCGCCGGTGCGCTCAACCTGCAGCTAGGCGGAACGTCAATCTATTTTGGCGTTGCCCATCATAAACCGCTTATTGGTGCTGGCCGGAAGAGTGCAGAGCTGGACGATATTGCCAGCGTGAATAGAATCGTGCAGACCTCAGCCTGGCTGTTTCTTATCCTGGGAGTTGTTTTTCATTTCATCATAAGACGGGTACTTATATGAAACCAAAGTCTGCTTTTATCATAGCTGCAACCAAAAGCGGAGGTGGCAAGACCACGCTCACGCTTGGCATTATGGCGGCTTTGGTGAAACGGGGACTGCGGATTCAGCCTTATAAATGCGGACCCGATTTCATAGATCCAAGCCTGCATCGTACAGTGACCGACCGAGATTCCTACAATCTCGATCTGAAAATGATGGGTGAGCTCTGCTGCCGGGAGACCTTCACAGCCAAAGCGGAACATGCGGATGTGCTGGTTATCGAGGGTGTCATGGGACTCTTTGATGGCGGCGAAGCGAGTACCGCGGCTCTGGCCAGGTGCCTGCAGGTGCCTGTTTTCCTGATCATCGACGCACAGTCGAGCGCCGAGAGTTGTGCTGCGGTGCTCAAAGGTTTCGAAGAGTTCGATGTCGACCTCGATATTGCAGGGGTGATCATCAATCGGATCGGTTCACCAAGGCACCGTGAACTGGTTGATGCCGCGCTGACTACTCACTGCCGGAGCAGGGTTATCGGCTATGTAAAAAGAGATGAGCACTTTGTTATACCCCATCGCCATCTTGGGCTGCACATGGGGGAAGAAGAACCGCTTGACCGCAGAGCGATGCAGGAGCTGGCTCAGGCGGTGGAGGAGCAGATCGATCTCGAGCTGATGCTGGAGCTTTGCCGATGTGAGCCAAAAGCTGCTTCCTTGTGCAGCCCCCTAAGGCGAGACGATTCGCTGCCTGGTAAGGTTCTGCGCCTCGGCATTGCGCTGGATGAAGCATTCTGCTTTTACTATCCGCAGAACTTCGAGCTTTTCAGGCAGGCAGGGTTCGAGTTAGTCGAATTCAGCCCGGTTCATGACCGGAAGATACCAGAGTCGCTTGCCATGGTCTATTTCGGCGGCGGCTATCCGGAAAATTTTGCTTCCGCTCTGGAGGCCAACCGGGATATGCGAAACAGCATCAGAGAACTGTTTTTACACGGGGTGCCGATCTATGGCGAATGCGGTGGTTTCATGTACCTGTGTGATTCGCTGACCGATATGGATGGTATCACATACGATATGGTCGGCATTTTTCCATTTAAGACGAAGATGAACAGACGATTGAGACGGCTCGGCTATCGTCGGATAAAACTGACCCGGGACTGTCTGCTCGGCAGAGAGGGGGCTGAACTGCACGGTCACGAGTTCCATTACTCCGACATATCAGGAGATAATTATACGTGTAATAACGAGTCCTTAACCAGAAAACTCTATGAACTTGATAATAACTCCTATGAAGGCTATAGTGTCGGCTCCGCGGTCGGCAGTTATGTGCACCTGCATTTCGGCAGAACGCCGGCTACCTTGAGACACCTGTACGCACAACTTCTCTGCAACGATGGGCCAGAAGGATAACAATGGGACGAATTAAACAAATCGTACCTGCAGAAATAGAAGCACGCAGTTTTGCGATTATCGACCAGGAATTCGAGTCCAGGACCTCCATGGATAAAAACGGGATCGATCCGGCCCACTACCAGATCATCCGTCGGGTGATCCATGCCACCGGCGATTTCAGTTTTGCTCAAAGTCTCGTGATTCATGAACAAGCTGTCCCGTCAGCAATAGAGGCGATTCGAGGCGGACAAGACATCTATATGGATGTGACGATGGGGTATTCAGGGGTGAGCAGTTCAATACTTGCCAGCTTCGGGGGCAAAGTACGCTGTCACATAAACGATCCTGAAATCGCTGAACAGGCAAAAGCCAGCGCTCGGACCAGAACTGAAACGGCACTGCAGAAGCTTGGTGATAAAGGAGCTGGGATCATTGGGGTGGGCAATGCACCGACTGCATTGATCGCGGCCATGGAAATGATCGAAGCGGGCAGGCTTGCTCCTGCACTTCTGGTCGGGGTCCCGGTTGGCTTTGTCAATGCTGAAGAATCCAAAGATCTGCTGCTCACCAAAACCTATCCTTTTATAACAAACAGAGGTCGCAAGGGCGGAAGCCCGGTAGCGGTGGCTATAATCAATGCCCTGCTGAGGCTGGCGATTCAGTAACCTGGGGTTGAGATTTCGGCAGATACGTTTTGACGAATCAATCAAGGCCGATCAAAACAAGCTGGAAACCAGCCTGATGTTGACAAAATCCGATGCGACTGCTACAGGTTGCCTCGTTTATGTTTGCCAATACATTCAACTTTCAATTCTGCTTTCAAGGTTATTACAATGGAAAGAACATTTGCGATTATCAAGCCGGATGCCTTTGCAGCCGGCAATGCTGGAAAAATCCTGGCCCGAATCTATGCCGAAGGCTTTAAAATTGTCGGTTTGAAAAAACTCTTTCTGGGAAAAAAAGAGGCCGAAGGTTTTTACTATGTACATCGAGAACGGCCGTTTTTTGGTGAACTTACCGATTTTATGAGCAGCGGCCCGTGTCTGGTCATGGTCCTGGAAGCGGAAGGGGCAATCACCAAATGGCGTGCGTTGATGGGGGCCACCGATCCCGCCGAGGCAGCCGAAGGCACCCTGAGAAAGGAATTCGGCACCTTTGTCGGAGAGAATGCGACCCACGGCTCGGATGCGCCGGAGACGGCCGCTTTTGAAATTTCATACTTTTTCTCTGGGCTGGAACTGCTCTAATACGCTCGTGTTATGTCAAGTCTTGGATGTCGTAAAATGGCGCCGCAATTTTGATTTCCTGCGAGGCACGACTGAGGGCGCATAGCAGCGCTATGAAACCGAAGGAGTAACGAAGCCAGGAAGCCAAAAGGGCAAGCCAGATCCGACAGATGAGGCTTGACATGGCACTCGGTTATATTTCACAAAGGATTTTCTTCGGTACGCGAGGTACTGGTGAACTTAGCCCTGTTCGATTTTGATGGTACCATCAGCAGAAGAGACAGTTTTCTCTATTTTTTATGGTCCGTGAACAGGGCAAGGATGGTTACGATATGTATATCATCGCTGCCAGGCATTATTTCATACCTCGCAAAAAGAGATCCCGGCACGGCATTGAAGGAGACCTTTCTCACTAAAATGTTTGCCGGTTATCAATTGGCGACGCTAAGTGAGCAGGCCGACGCCTATTGCAGCAGATTGCTGCCCGATATCATTAGAGACGATTTCTGGCCGTGCCTGCAAAGACATAAAGGTGATGGGGACATCATATACATCGTCAGTGCCAGTCCCCGTATCATGCTTGAGCCATGGTGCCGGCACCATCAACTCAGGCTGATCGGCAGCGAGCTTGAGACCGATGCGCATGGGTGCGTGACCGGCAGACTGAGCGGTAAAAACTGCAAGGGTGTTGAAAAAGTCGACCGGATTGTTGCGGAAATCAATCTCGGAGAATTCGAGAATATTTACGCCTATGGTGATACCTCAAGCGATCTGCCGATGCTCGAATTAGCTGAAGCTGACAAGCGCTTCTACAAGCCGTTTCGATAATCCACCATATCTGAAGGCTACCTTGAAGTTAACGATTGTTGCGGTTGCCGCTTAATCTGGTGTTGGCCGAAACAAATGTGCATCCAATTTACTCCAACGGGTTTCGTTTTCGACTGGTTTTTCAACGTCATCGCAGCAGACTGATAGAATTGACAAATGATGCAGACAAGCCCTGGCCCGATCACATTGCCCTCGATCATTGTCAAAAATGAAGGGGTATTGGTAAGAACCAATATTTACTGGGAGTCGTTCTATATCCTGGTCAAAGTCAAACCGCTCTGTATGCTTTATCTGCCATTCTGGCTCATCCGCGGTTTCGCTTATCTGCGTGAGCAACTCATCAGCCGCGCTTTGCCTAATGAGAAATACCTGCCATACAATCAGGAACTCCTCGAGTATCTCCAACAGCAGAAGAACATGGGAAGAGAGCTTTATCTGGCCACCTCTTCATCACCGGAAATTGGCAGTAGAATCGCTTCACATCTTGGTTTGTTTAAGGCTGTAGTGGACATCCAGGAGTTGCTTGAGGCGGCAGAGGTGGGTTCAACCGGAGATTTACCCGGTGGCAGAGAATCGTCGAGTTTTGTCTATGTATGCCACGATGAAGATGAAATCCCCAATGGCCCCAACAATCGATTGGCTGGAGTGGTACTAGTCGATTCAAGTAATATCAAGCACCATAGCACTTACAAAAAACATAAAATCGAGAAAATAATAACAGCGCCGCGATCGGGCTGGATCGAATACGCCAGGGCAATTCGCATACATCAGTGGATAAAAAATCTGCTCGTGTTCGTGCCTCTTATAGCAGCACATCAGATAACCGATACAGCCCTGCTGTTTCGTGCAACACTCGCATTTATCGCTTTCTGCCTCTGTGCTTCCGGTGTCTACCTGCTCAATGATCTTTTCGATATAGAAGCAGATAGAAAACACCCAAAAAAATCAGGAAGGCCTGTGGCGGCTGGCAAGATAGCGATAAAAACTGCGAGCCTGCTGGTTCCTCTTTTTACTCTTCTCGCTATCCTGATCGGTGCCTTTCTGGGTATAACCTTTGTTTCCATACTGCTTGTATACCTAGTCATCACCGTCCTGTATACCATATGGCTGAAGAGGGTAGTGTTGGTTGATGTGGTCTTGCTGGCAGCACTATATACAATCCGCATATTTGCCGGTGGTGCAGCCGTTGCGATCATGCCGTCATTCTGGCTGTTGTCTTTTTCGATGTTTATTTTCTTCAGTCTCGCTTTGATGAAAAGAAGTTCAGACCTCTATCAGGCCAGGACTTCTGAGCAGGATATCATGGAGGGAAGGGGCTATGTTGCTGCTGATGCACGCATCGTCCAGAATATGGGAACAGCAAGCGGGTACATGTCTGTTCTGGTAATGGCTCTGTATATCAACAGTGAGGATGTCCAACTGCTCTATAGCAGGCCCTGGGTCTTATGGTTTATCTGTCCGCTGCTGCTCTATTGGGTCAGCCGGGTGTGGGTATGCGTCAGCCGTGGCATGATGCAGGAGGACCCGATTCTTTTCACCATCAAGGATTGGGTGAGTTATGCAGTTGCGGTTGCGGCCTGTTTCATCTTATGGCTGGCCTCCTGATAAATATTTAGCGCATATTTTTTTTCCGCCAAAATGAAAAGCTCCAAGCATGCTGCATCCATACTCCGTTCAGGCAGAGATAATTATTCGATAGATGCGCTGATTGCTTTTGGTCTGGCACTGTGTGCTGGCGTCTTCTCTTCGATGACATTTGCCTACCTGGATCCGGTACTCTATGGCCTGGAAGGCATTGACTTCTGGTTTCAGTCAGATATGACGCGGGTGTTCTACAATATGACCGGGGTCGATGATGCCTCTCACTACCGGGCCAGCGTACATCCGCTTTTTTCGCTTGCCGGGTATTTCTCCACAAAAACTGTGCTTGGGGTATTCGGGCGATTTGCAGGTTTTGGCCCGGTGCAAGCGGTTCAGGTGATTATCGCTCTGGTTGCCTTTTTCTGGGCGGCAGCGCTTTATTTACTGCTCAGGCTGATGTCTCTTCCACGCTTGGATGCTGCCATATTCAGTTTGCTTGGTGTGTTCAGTGCCGCTTCGATTTTCTGGTTCTCTGTTCCTGAAACGTACTCGTTTGGATCACTCTCAATAATGGCACCACTAATCGTTGCGTCGTTCAGCCAGTATCGGCCCGTTTCGGAGATAGTGGTATGTTTTTGCAAACGTTGCCTCGTTTAGTTTTACCATCACCAACTGGATGTCAGGTCTTATCGCAAGTTTTGTCAATCTGAGTATCTGGAAGGCGCTCAGGGTAAGTGTACTGGTGTTATTGATCGTTATCTCTTGGCTGGTATATTCAAAAACAGATATTTCCGACATCGCTTTTCTTCCTCCAAGACAATAGCGAATTAAACTACCTCGTGACGGAAGAATCAGGAGGACCGTTGCGGATATTGATCTCTTTTTTTTCCACCAGCATCGTGATGCCAGATATCGAGCTGGTTGGAAAAATCAACAGGCCGGACTGGCAAATTCTGACCGTGCAGCATTCATTTCCATGGTCGGGTGGCGTGTTGGCAACAGCAGCAGCGGCCTGCTGGTTGCTGCTGCTCGGCATCGGGATCAAAAATCTCTTTTGGGGCAACGCTCCATCTCCCCGGATTCGTCTGATCATTGGCCTGACTCTGGCCGGGCAGCTGGTACTTCATTTACTTTACGGTGAAGAGACCTTTCTTTATTCTCTGCATTATTTGCCGCTGTTGATAGCGACCGCGGCTCTTGCGGCGATAGGCCAATTTCGAAAAATCTCTCTTATTCTGGCTCTTATTGTATTATGTGGAGGTGGAATCAATAACCTGGTGAAATTTCGAGAAGCCAGAAACGTAATGATTTTGCATTTCTACCCGGAACGTGGAGGGGAAGCGCGTGTCCCTGAATTGGACGCTGCAACTTATTATCTTCTGGAAGATCAGTTCAGCCAGTCCCAGCAGCGCGATGTTCTGCTGGAACTGAAAACACCAGCGCTGATTCTTGACAATACTTGAATACTAAAGGGCATTGAACGGTTGCACAGGTCTATCTTGACTGCACAGGCAGGGAACTGCATTTTTCTTGACACCGGATGATACGCTTTTATACTTCCCCTGATCGGTAGGGGAAAAGTACCCGGTCAACCAACGTTTTCAAAGAGCTCAGCCGCATGAATGACCTCACGATAATTGTTCCTGCTTATAATGAAGAAAAAGCTCTGGCATCCTTTCTGCCCGAGCTTATCGATTTTTGCGCAGCCAATCAGTGTAAGTTGATTATCGTCAACGACGGTTCCGCTGACAATACCAGAGAACTGCTGGAGCGCTACCAGCATATGGATTTCTTTACCCCGCTTAACCATAAAGTAAACAGAGGATACGGCGGCGCGATCAAGACGGGGATATACGCCGCCCAGACGCCATATATCATAACCATCGATGCGGACGGGCAGCACCGGCCCGAAGATGTGCGTTCCTTATACCAGACGCTTAAAGAGCAGGAAGCAGACATGGTGGTCGGGCGCAGGAATCAGTACAAGGAGAGTACATACAGGAAAATAGGCAAACTGCTTATCCGTAAAATTGCGACACTGCTGATGCCCATTCATATACATGATTTGAATTCAGGCATGAAAATATACCAGACAAAACTTGCCCAGAAATATATTCAGCTCTGCCCGGACACGATGGCATTCAGCGACGTAATTACCCTGGTTTTTATCAATCAACGTCATCTCGTGGTTGAGCAGCCTATCACGGTAACGCCAAGGATTGCCGGTCAGTCGACCATTTCCACCAAAACGGCTTTCGAAACCGTGATGGAGATTTTTCACATTGTCACGCTGTTCAATCCGATGCGTGTCTTTTTACCGCCCGCAATTTTTTTTCTGATATTCAGCGGTGTCTGGGGGCTGCCCATTCTTTTCCGGGGAGAGGGTATTTCGGTCGGTACGCTCTTTTTGTTCGTCACCGGTCTGATTTTCTTTTTTCTGGGACTCATTGCCGAACAACTGGCCTTGATCAGGAAAAATCAGAGCCTGTCGATCAAAGGGAATTTTTCTGAATACGACTGACGTATGCTTCATACGAGCTGAAAGAAACCGCTGAGCGCAGTTTGTCGAGACGTTTAAGCACTTTTCCTCGACCAATATACATCAGCATATTCAAGTGTTTTCGTTCGTTCAGGTCCGGGTGCATGAACCGTTCCTGTTTCGTGTCGATATCATAGGGGTGAAAATAGGTGATTATGGGCTGGTCTCTGGCGGCCAGCCTGCCTATGGCCCAGCGTGTAAATAAAAAAGGCAATACCCTGAAATAAACTCCCCCTGCCATCGGGACTCGCAAGCCGGGTATCTGATGGAGTGTGGCGGGCAACTCCCAGATGCCAGATTCCATTTTTCGATACCCGGTCCCGAATTCAGGCCAGCCATAGAGCGGATTTCTGGCAGGCAGAACTGAGCTGGAGTAAATAAAACCCAGCTCGGCGAGTATATCATAGGCCCACGAAGTGTTCCTGGTCAGTGAGAAGGTGGGGGCCCGAAATCCCTTGATTGGTTTGCCGGTGAACTCCTCAAGAGCCTCTAGATTCTCCTGCAGATCAGCCTTAAAGCTTTGCGGGCTGAGTTTGTCCAGCTGCAGGTGCGTGTTGCCATGACAAGCCAGCTCGTGCCCGGCATTTGCGATTTCCTGGATCAGCCCGGGGTAGCGCCTTGCCACCTGGCCGACCACGAAAAATGTTGCCTGAACATTCCATCTGTTGAAAAAATCGAGGTACCGCCTTGTGTTATCGGGAACCCCCTCTCGATAGCGATAGCCATCTTTTACCCAGTCGCGGACGTCTTCTAGATCAACACTGAGAAGAAGCGCACTCATCTTAAGGGCTCCTGGCGGCGGTGGTAAATAACTTCAATAACGGCAAGCAGCGTGCAAACGATCATCAGCAGGACCAACGGGTAGCTTACATGCATTGCCCGATGAATGGAGGCATAGGACGTCAAAACGACCAGACTCAGAATGAATACAATAGAACACAGGCCAGCCAGCAGAGACAGATAAAAAACGAGATAGTGAGAGCTCATCCTTCTCGTTTTGGGAACCAGGCCCAAAAGAAGCATCAGAACCAGTGAGCCATAGAACAGCGGCGGAATCAGCAGTTGATAGAATGCTCCGACATCATTGAGAATTCTGACTTTCTCGATATTTAAATGATTATGGTAGTCCGGGTAACCTTTGAGCTTATCCATCCGGCTGGTTCGCAATTTTTCGCGGGTGATCAGTTCAATACGCTGCATCATCTCGGCATTGCCTTTGCTCATAATATCTTCGATATCAGCGGAGAATCCTTGAAAATGCACAATTCTTTTAAAAATCGAAGCAAAGGTAGGCAGCAGGAGTTTGTTGTATTCTCTGGACCACGGCGGCATCAGCGAGGTATACCGTGGGCGGCAGTCCAGCTTACCGGCCTTGCAGGCGGCATCGATTTCCAGGCCGATCTGGCGATAGAATTCCAGAGCCAGAGTGCTGTCCTGATAATAGCCGGCCGCTGCTACCGCATCTCGAAAGGCCCAGATAAAAAAGCCTGCAGGGAAATCGTCGGAATGCGCAAGGTCGATCCACTGTTTACCCTGTTCGCCATCCAGAAATGGTTTTAGTTCGGCAAAGGCAGGACTGACCTTGTACGCCTGCTGCCGAGCCTCGGATACCACAGGGTAAAAGCGCCGCGAACTATCTGTTCTTATACGCAGAAGTCCCCCATAGGCGGATTTGAATTCGGCTGTTTGCATCTCTATGGTGGCAGAGACACCATAAAAGTGAGAATTGAGCCCCTTGAGCGTTGCAGTGAGCCCGAGCCAAATCATCGCCGAAATCAGCAGAGCGGTTATCAGATGCTTAAAACTGCCATATCCTGATATTTTAATGCGCAAGGCCAGGACGAGCGTCATCAGCACGAGCGTTGGAACGATCCATATTGACTCTTCCCGGGTATGCCATAGTGCTGAAATTGACACCCCGTTAAGTACGGCCCAGCCCACGGTCTTTTTCCAGGAGTCGCCGATTCGCAGATAGAGCCCGATCATCGAGCCAACGGCTAGCATGCCAAGCGACTGGTAAATTCCGAGCCTGAGTATGCGCCCCATGGCGGGATAATTATAGGTAAACGGATTAAGCAGAAGAAAAAGAAAGATCAGCAGGAGGATCCAGGGCTGGCGAATCACCGGGGAGAGCGCCCAAATTACAACACCACAGGCGATCGCGTATAAAATCTGCTGAGCAGTAAGCAATGGAATACCAAGAAAATGCGCTCCGGCGATGAAAATTGGATAAAATGACCCCTTTATCAGGGTCAGTTGGTTATATGGCCCGAGCCAGTTGCCCTCGATAATATTTTCCGCTTGATTTATGAAAAGCAGATCATCATGAGGCATTTTAACCGCAACCAGCTCAAGTGGTCCGATCAACCAGAGTTTGATCAGAAAAAAGGCAATGCAGGTCAGTACCAGCCTGGCTGGGGTAGATGTTCTGGAGATAATTGTCATGGTTCAGAGACGTCGGAGTAAATGCTTGTTTTACGTCGAACAGTCAACCAGTCCACCGTATCGAGAATGACCATTGCAATAAAAAGCAGCACCATCGGATAGGTGGAATGCATGGCTCTTTCGATCTCTGAATATGAGGTGATACTCAACAGGGAGAGAATAAAAGCAATCGACAGAACACCGCCAAGTGCCGCACCGGAGGCGACCGTAATAAGGGAGAGTTCTTTTTTCACGATACTTCTGCCGAGTATCAGCATGAATATGATGAGCGATCCAAGAAAAAGCGGGGTGGTGAAGATCTGGTAAGCTGCACCGATATCATTTAATATCCGGATTTTTTCAGTGTCAAGGTGTCGATAGTATTCCGGATAGTTTTCAAGGGTGTCTCTGTGGCTGGGCAAGAGTTTCTCCCTGGTTACTACCTCAAACATGAACATGATACCTTCCCTTCCCTGACTGATCATGCCGTCAGTACTGGCAGAGAAGTCTGTAAAACCGATGGATTTCTGCAGGACAGAGTAGAAAGTCGGCAACAATAGAGCATTAAATTCCCGGTGCCAGGCCGGTATCAATGAGGTGACCCTGGGGCGGCATTCGAGTTCTCCCTCAGCGCAGGCCTGGTCGATTTCCTCTCCCATACGCCGATAGAAGGCAAGTGCATCCGGGCCGCCAGTATAATATCCGGCCGCGGCGACTGAATCTCGAAAGGCCCAGATGAAAAAGGCGGCGGGAATATCATCACAACCGCAAAGATTTTTCCATTTCTCCCCAATCTCGCCGTCGAGATAAGGCCGCAGTTCATTAAAGGTCGGACTGGCGTAATAGGCTTGCTGTCTGACATCGTGAACAACCGGAAAATATTGCCGCCAATGCTCTGATTCGATTCGCAGCAGGCCTCCATAGGCAGATTTAAACTCGGGTGTCTCCAGTTCGATGGTTGCCGCTACATCGTAATGATCATGGTTGATTGCTGTCAGCAAATGGTGGGCCCAGAAAAGCATTACAAAGGGAAGTGCATAAATAGAAGCCATAAGCAGCATTCTCGAACGCGGCAGACGAAACAGATACGTAATTGCTGGAATCAGCAGTAAAAGAAGAGAAGGCAATAGCCAGATCGACTCCTCGCGGGTATGCCAGAAAGCGGCGAGGAATAGACCAGCACCCAGCGCCCAGACCAGTGAAATATACCAGCTGTTTTTTCTGCGCACCACCAGCCCCAGAAAGCAGGAAAAAGTCGCCAGTCCCAGAGACATGTAGATGCCAAGTCTGAGCACTCTTCCTACCGCCGGGTAATTATAGGAGAAGGGATTGAGCAGCAGCAGTGCGAAAAAGAGAAAAAGGAGCCATTTCTGTTTGATCAGCGGAGAAATTGCCAGGACAGTCAGCACGCAGGCAGACAGGTACAGCAGCTGTTGTGACAGCAGCAGAGGAATATTGAGATAATAACTCAAGGCGATAAAAAGCGGATAAAACGGACCCTTTATCAGAGTCAGCTGGTTGTAGGTTCCCAGCCAGTTTCCACCGAGAATATCATGGGCCTGGGAGACAAAGAGAAGATCGTCATGGGGGGTGGTGGTGGCCATAAGGTAATGGGCAGTCACCAGCCACAGCTTGAAGCCAATCAGGACAAGAGATAATGCAATGATAATTCGGTTTGACTTGAATAAGCTCATACAAAAAATCTGAGTGAAGGCGTAATATTCAGACTCGCACGGGTGATCAAATCTAGTAACAAGCAAGAAACAGTTGAGATGTAAGCAGCAATATATGAAAAATCAGGCTGATATATAGCACCCTGAGAAACCCGGCGCAATCGTTTTGGGGATAACAAAACGCGGAGCATTAGGGTTTGTATGGCTCCAGCAGAAGCTGGTCAGCTTGCCTGATCATTACAAACGGCTTACGTCCAGGATACTGTTTCAAGATTTTTTCCGGAGCGATTGACCCGGCGGCGATGAGCAGTGGGTCGCTGTCGATCCCACCCGGGTTGTATGATGTTCCCTTTTCGACATGGCGCATTCCTCTGAATCCGCTCACCATGATGATGCTATGTGCTGGAGCTGTACTAATTAAGCGATGAAACTCACCGACAATACGCTGCCGCTCTCTGAGAACGCCGCCCTGCTCGTATACGAAATACGAACTGCTGACGAGAAGCAGCAGCGTTAATGAAGCAGTTAGGATGATCAGTTGTTGCCTGCTTGCCGTCTTTTTGAGCAGTTTGTCAAGACCGAAAGCGGTTGCCAGTAGAATGTAAGGCAGGGTTTCAAAATAATATACCGGTCCGACATCTCGCACACCCCGCCACCAGAAGAAAACATAGCCCACAGCGACAGAAACAAAAACGCCAAGGCAGAGCGGACTCCAGCGTTTGTGCCAGCCGAAGACAACGAGTGCACCGGCGACTAAAAGTGAACCGGTAAAGCCGAACAGCCACTGGTTGAGAAGCATCATATTTTCTTTGAGATAGAGCAAACCTGCATCGAGACTATGGTTATAGGCAATAGATGAGGTACTTCTGAGACCGAAGCCCAGATTGTCATCCGGGGCATAATACAAATAGGTGGGAGTAAAAGGGTCGCCAATTGCCAGGTAGTTGTAGGCCAGGTAAAGCATGCCGCCGCTTGCAGCAGAGAGCGCAAATAAAAGCGTTGCTGTAAAATTGGCACGATCACGGTTTCTGGCCAGGTCGAAGATTGCATCGAGGGCATAGGGAAGCGCGATAAGCAGACCGGTATAGGTTCGATTCAAAAAAAGCCAGGACCAGGCCATGCCGGCAATGAACGCATATCTTTTATTCTTGGTAATTTTCCAGGAAATATAAGCCCAGAGCATGAGACAGGAGGCTGGCAGCGCCGAGGTGTGACTCAGAAGCGTCCCGTTCATCATCAGAAAGTATGGGGAGAACACCATAATGGCTGCGAGCAGCAGAGGGTGCAGGTTAACCGGTCTGGCTGTGGAACTGAATATCCAGACACTTAATCCAGCCGCAAGCGATACTGCCAGATGTGGCGTTCCAGCCAGTATCCCTATGATCAGCCATAGAGAATGAGCAGGCGGATAACGGGATAGCCAGCCGGCCTTTTCATCCATAATCATCATTTCATGGCGGAATATTTCAGGCAGCGGGGGGAGCGGACGTGATATCTTAGCTTCGAGAAAGGTAAAGGCCTGCATCAGATATGCATGTTCGTCGGTGGTGAGAACGGCACCCCAGAATATCACCTGTCCTATAAAGTACGTAAGTATCGCGGCAATAGCGGCGCAGATGAACCGCTGAAGATATTTTTGACTATGGCCCTGTGTTATGCCATAAGGCGGAAGGGGGGTGGTCGGATTGTACATTGTCTGGCCGGATCAATTATAAAGATGGTGGTGAACTCGTTCGACTGAAACCTGTCGTAGAAAAGATATAATCTTTTGTCATTCGATAGGCATAAGACAGCAGCAGGGTAAGTACGATGTTGAAACTGAATACCAGAAAATACAGCGCAACCGGATGGAGTATGGGGAGAAGTGAGTCGATAAAAAAATAGGGCAGAGAACATACGAAGCCCTGGAACAAATAGATAGTGAAGGTATTGATACCACACCAGCGCAGAATCAGAGCCCAACAGCGATTACCGAATTTTACTTTGCCTCTGCACCAGCGTTTCAAAAGCATAAAGAAATGAACCAGAAACAAACTGTAGATGAGATATTGGGTTGCCGGCGGAAACTTGTATTTCTGGATATTCAGTTGCTGTCCGTCAAAGAAATAAACGATCAACCCTAAAAGAACAGACAGGATCATCTGGGCAACAATCATTTTCGTGTCCAGATTCTGTTCCTGCTCTCTGAAAATTACCCCCCATAAAAAAAAGAACAGATAGAAAGACACACTGCCGAAACTACTGAAGATAAAAGATTGGTCTGGATATTCTTTAGGGACGAGCACCGTAAAAAGCAGAATCAGAAACAGAACCTGGATCTTGCTGTCGTATACCAGTCGGATACCCAGGAGAAACGGGACAAAAACCAGCAATGAGAGATAATCCTGTATATACCAGAGACTGCCGTTATAAACCCGGATACTGTTCCATATCTCTCCATGGGGGGTTAGGCGCAGCATTGATGTAATCGCAAGGCTGAAATCGGTTTGTGGCCAGCCTGAGATAAGTGTTTTAAAGAGTGCGACTGCGGCCAGGATCAGGCAGCTTATGGCAAGGTAGTTGAAATAGAGCCGGATAAAACTTTTCGCTGTTTTCCTGAGGGCGAAATAGAAGCCTGAAGGTTTTGTCAGATAGCCCGAAATAAAAAAGAAAATAGGCACATCGACAAGAAGGGTGATCTGTCGGACATGCTCGGGGATATAGGCATATCCGGACCAAAATACCGTGTGGATATGAATGACCCATAGAATCATTGCTCCCTTGAAGCAGTCGATGAAAGAATCTCTGCCAGCTGGTTCTGCTACCAATGCCATTGGGATGTATCCGCACTCAATGAATTGCTCTACGTCGTTTCAGGTCGCTCAGCCTGCTGAAGATAGCATGATTTGGCAAATTTCAATAGCTTTGTTGCTATAAGCTATTTACGTCCCTCAATGACAATGCCGGACTGCGCAGAGCTTCGTTATCACATAGCCGGAAGACATCTCAATTCTTGTAACTGTCACGCCTCGAGTTGCGCGCAACGCAGAGCTAGGGCGAAAAGACAATTTTTCAAGCTACCCTTAAATGGTCGGCTGGAATATCGAGTGAAGGATCGGTATTGGAATGAACAGCAGCGACAGCATGGCTATCATGCAGAATATGCAGTAGAAAACAAAACCCTGCTGCTTGTAGAGTCGCTCAGGGTATTGCGCAGGGCTGTCCTCAAGAAAGCCCAGGTGAATATACCAGGCGATAAAACCGGCAATCAGCGGGACCGACAATATGAGCTCCATTCGGTAGCGAATTAAAAATATTCCAAAAAAGAGTCCAAAGGCGACCGCATAGAAAATTATGCTGGTGAGTAAGCGCTCCTCGTTGTAATACCCGAACGATTGGCGGTAGCGGGTACTGAGTGCTGGGTCATTGATACGTCTGTACTCGGCGAAGCGCTTAACAGCCATAAAAAATGAGCCGACCATCCAGTAGGCAAGCACCAGAGAGACCGGCGGAATAACGGTAATACCGGTTGCATACCAGCCCAGTAGAAGACGGATTGGGTTGTTGACTGATTCACTGAGCACATCGAAATAGGGTTTATCCTTGCTGCGGATGGGTGGAATATTATAGATGCAGCCCATGATCCAGAACAATGCTGCAATCACCAGAAACTCGGAACCAAGCAATGCTGAAAGCATCAGGCCGATGACACCGAACAATATCCATTGGCCATAGGCCAGCTTTTTGTTGATTTTACCTGATGGTATCGGCCGATACTTCTTGACTGGATGCAGTGCGTCATAATCTGCATCCAGAACTTCATTGAGAATATAGTTGCTCGAGGCAATCATGCCCGCGGCCAGCAGAGCGAGCACTATCTTGCCACCGGTGACGAGGTTGAATAAACCAGGTTCGGCGTACAGAGCCACGATGACCCCGGGAAGCATAAAGACGTGCTTGAACCAGTGGTCGAAACGGGCAATCTGCAGATAAGGGGTAAGTCCTGCCATAATTAGTAGTTTTGTAAATTATCGTTCGCTGGTGTGCGGAAGTCACATACCTGTATTATTAACCTAGATAAGTGCAGATATTATTTTCGGGGTGTTGATCCGGCCAACTTAAGAACAGTCATCTTGTCTAGAGGACTCCTCGCTTTTACCTTGTTTCGATCTGCAAACATCCTCCAAAAGACTTTCAGGGTCGATAAATCCATAACATGCAAACATTTTTTTTGAGGCTGAAAAATGTTCATGTTCTCTATAGATGATCGAGTTAAGTGCGTCAAGTTTTGTGATAGATTTTTTATTAGCAGCCAGGCTAAAAGGTTGTCGACATTGTGGTATTGCCTACTAATTAACGAATTTTATTGCATTTATTGATCAAAAAGGTAATTTTCTCCCGAATCGTGCAGCACATTATTCATTCATTGTAGAGGAGAAGCATGGATCTTAAGGGAAAACAAAGCAGTTTTAAAGAAGATTTCGTCCCCCTTGAAACCCAACAACCAATTGAAATGAAAACAGTCGCTCGTCGATCGGTAATCAAGAAAATGGCCGTTGGCGGGGCCGCACTGGCCGGGCTGAGTGCGCTGCCTGACCGGTGGACTGCTCCCCTGGTCGAGTTTGGTTCGTTGCCGGCCCATGCCACCACAAGCGGCAGCATCGAGTCGGTTATCGAAGAGTTAAAACAGGAATTAGAAAAAACTAACCCGGTGGAAGAGCCAGTCGCAAGCCAGGCGCCTGTTGCGGAAGAGCAGGCCAGCGCTCCTGCACCACCCCCGGAAGAGGATCTGCGTGGTTTTTCAAATAAGGTTACGATCCAGAATACCGGGGCGAAAGTTTCGATAGACAGCATCTGGCAGGATAAATTCGTCTTTCCAAAACTTGGACCTGAATATGGTCCTAGACTCCTGGTAGTCTGGTCCGACGGACGCGAACTGTCTGTTTCCAATTCATCTAGCATGGCAATGATCGGCCCGCCGGACGGTAGAAAATACCAACCAGGCGGCCCCTACAGCTACAATAACCCCGATATTCCAACGATGGAGGTTTACGCAGCAATCGCTACCCATCCAGACAGTGTTACCGTTTACTATTAGGCACGCACCGATGCAGCACCTATAACAAGGTTGAGGTCGGTGTAAGCGGCCGGTGATGCTCAGGCTGGTGGGTTTTTCGGGTGGAAACCTCCGGAAAGGTCAGACAACAAAGAGATAAGGCCAGTTTCAGGCTATGATGTTAGAGTCAGAAACTGGCCTTCTTGTTTAGAAAGCCCATCATGTCTATGGATATCCAGCCGGTAACCCAGACCATTATATATACTGACGCAATTTTTGAGTACGATCTGCTTGGGGCTGGTCTTCGAACAGGAGCCACGGCTCTATCGCTGCGCGGTGCTAAATGCTTTCTTGTCGAGATGATGTCGAAACAGCTTTATCAATATTTCATATATTATCTTTTTATTGTTCTTTTTTGCAAATCACTTCACAATCGAGCAGGCCCTGCCGTAATCTGATTTCGATCTGCTCATGCTCATCTACCTGGTCGATGCTGGTGACGATCGGTCCCGGCGCATGAGCAGTACTTCGTTTTGAAACCACAGAATAGCCTCGGGCCAGGGTCGCCAGGGGGCTTAGGGTGTCGAGCACGGCAGCGGTCTGGGAGAGGCGGGTCCGGCTGCCTTCCAGGCGTGTTTGCACACGACTGATCAAATGATCACCAAGGTAGGAAGCTTTCTGTACTAAAAGTTCAATCCGATGGTCGGGTGAATTTTTGAGAAGTCGTGAGTTAAGGCTTGTAATTTGTGAATTCTTTTTCTCAATATTATTCGATAAGACTCCGTATAATCGTGATAAAATATAGTCTAGTTTTAGCGTGTGCTGGCTGAATGCCTGATCAAAGGTTGCCAGGAAGCGGGCTGCTTTGGACAGTCGATGCGTATGGTCAGACAGGCTGTAGACCAGAGCCCGCCTGAGACGACTGACCAGGGTCTGGATCGATGAGCGCAGATTGTCCTGGTCGGCGGTCAGTAATTGAGCTGCAGCCGTTGGGGTTGGAGCCCTGACATCTGCACAGAAATCGGCAATGGTGAAATCGGTCTCATGACCAATGCCGGTGACGACTGGAATAGAAGAGGCATGAATAGCGCGGGCCAGCTCTTCCTCGTTGAAGGCCCAAAGATCTTCGATTGAGCCCCCCCACGGCACAGTACAAGCACGTCTGGATCGAGTTCGCGGGACATCTCGATGGCACGGCAGATCTGCCCGGCTGCGCCGTCACCCTGAACCCGGACCGGAAAAATCTGAATCAGCAAGTCGGCCTGGCGTTTTCTACAGATGCTCAGGAAATCGTGTACCGCAGCCCCGCTTGGCGAGGTGATCAGCACTATTTTGTGGATAGATTCTGGCAGTTGCTTCTTCTGGCTGGTATCAAAGAGTCCTTCACTGCGCAATTGTTGTTTGAGCTGCTCGAACTGGAGCCGCAGACGGCCTGTTCCATCGAAGTCCACCGTATCGACGATGAGCTGATATTGCCCCCGCGGCTCATAGACAG
The DNA here is from genome assembly GCA_963824415.1 of uncultured delta proteobacterium. GTDB lineage: Bacteria > Desulfobacterota > Desulfobulbia > Desulfobulbales > Desulfocapsaceae > JABDQA01. The sequence continues at coordinate 81,110 of CAWGPM010000015.1, read as the reverse complement.
TGATCCGGCCGTCACAGATCACCTGTTGACCGTTGGCCAGGTTCTGGGCAAGCCAGCGCAGCTGGTTCTTAAATAGAACCGCGTTGAGCTGGGAGGATTCATCTTTGAGATTGAAATAGCAGTGGCCGGACAGTGGCCGCCTCAGATTTGATACTTCGCCACTGACCCGCACGAAGCGAAAGCGGTTTTCAAGCATCGTGCCTATTTCACTGTTGATTTCAGAAACCGTTCTGATCGGCTTCGAGATCGGGTCGTTGGGTGGCAGCACAGGCTCCGGAGTCGATATGAAAGAGGTTTACGGATGGACTGTTTTTGTACTATATATGACTCGCTGCCTACTAAAACAATAAAAATCATTGAATATCTTGCGGGAGAATAGACATGGCGACCAATGATGTCTTCAATAAGGAATGGGAAGACGAGCGGGATAAGAACAACCTTGAAGGACTGCTTGAGCAGCTCAACCTGCCCCCGGCTGCGATTAAATTCGTCAAGCACCACAAACGGGCGGTTCAGGTTGCTCTGGCGCTGATCATCATCGCGGTGGTTGCCTGGGCATTATACGGCTCATATCGCGACGATAAAATCCAGAAAAGTTCTGCTGCCCTGTCCTCGGCAATGGAACTCGAAGGACAGGCGATGTTAGACAAACTCGCAGAGGTAGAGCAAAAGTTTCCGGGAACCGATGCAGCGCTGTGGGCCGAGATCACGACTGCTCAGCAATTGATGAAGAACGGCAACATGGAAGAGGCGGGTGCGGCGTATCAAAGCGTGCGGGACAAACTGGGAAAAAAATCACCCTTGCTGCCCCTGGTGATTTTTGCGATGGCTCAGACCGACGAAGCCCTCGCACGCTATGAAAGCAGTTCAACCGGTTATCAGGCGCTGGTTGAGGTCGAAGGTTATGAAGAGCTCGGTTACCTCGGCTTGGCCCGGATAAATGAGCTCCAGGGAAAACCTGCTGAAGCGTTGGCAGTCTATGAGAAGTATCTAAACTCGATAGAGGATACCGCCACGTTCCAGCGCGCTATGGTCGAGGAAAAAATCGCACGCCTCAGGGCTGAGCAGTGATCATTGTCGATAGTGTTGCAGCATTGAGAAAACGCACGGCTACCTGGCGGCGTGAAGAGCAGTCCATCGCCCTGGTGCCTACTATGGGCTATTTTCACGAGGGGCATCTGTGCTTGATGAAGCGAGCCGCAGTTCTGGCGGACAGGGTGGTGGTCTCTTTATTTGTCAATCCAACCCAATTCGGCCAGGGAGAGGACCTGGACGTCTATCCCCGCGACTTCGAAGGTGACTGCAGCAAGGCCCGCGAACTCGGCGTCGATATGCTTTTCTGCCCGGCGCGGGACAAAATGTACAGTCCGGCGCACCGCACTGAAGTCAAAGTGGCAGGGTTGACTGAGCGGCTCTGCGGCGCCGATCGGCCTGTTCATTTCACCGGGGTTGCCACCGTTGTGGTAAAGCTGTTCAACATCGTCAGGCCCGATTATGCCTGCTTCGGGGAAAAGGATTTTCAACAGCTCAGGGTAATAAGACAATTGGTTGATGATCTGAATTTTGATATTTCCATTGAAGCGGTCCCGATCGTTCGAGAACCAGATGGTCTGGCCATGAGTTCAAGAAATGCGTACCTCAAAGACAATGAAAGAGAAGCTGCGCTGGTTCTCTATAAATCATTGAACATGATAAGAGAACAGGTACTGCGAGGCGGTGAGCGTGTCAGTCGTATACTGCTCGAGCAGGCCAGACAGCTCATTGAAAGCAGAAGTGAATGCGAAGTCGACTACCTGGAGATCGTGGATGAGCTGAACCTCGTTGCTCAGCCCTCTGTCGGTGAAGCTTGTCGGGCTGTGGGGGCGATTCGGGTTAACGGGCGTATCAGGCTCATTGATAATATGGCGCTTTATACATGACCATATTGTTCAGAAGAGCAAGCAGAATGTTGGTAAATGTTTGATTGAAAACAAGGTGTTGGAACTATAGTAAAATTCTGGATTGCCATGCAAGTAAGGGTTTCAGCAGGGAGGAGCGAAGATGCCGGGTTTTGAGATTTTTGGCCAAGAGGAAAAGCAGCAGATCATGGACGTGCTCGATACCGGAGTACTGTTCCGATATGAGTTCGGCGATCAGAGAAAAGGCATCTACAAAGTGCGAACCTTCGAAGAGCAGTTCGCCGCCTATACCGGCTGCGGCCATGCCCAGGCCGTGACATCAGGAACGGCAGCGCTGAAAGTTGCGCTCAAGGCGCTTGGGGTGGGCCCGGGAGATGAAGTCATCACCCAGGGGTTTACCTTCGTTGCAACCTGGGAAGCAATATTGGAGGTCGGTGCAATTCCTGTGTTCAGCGAAATCGATAAGACCATGAATATGGACCCAGCTGACTTAAGAAAAAAAATCAGTGCTAAAACAGCGTGCATCGTTCCGGTACATATGATGGGCTCAGCTGCCCGTATCGAGGAAATAGTCGCCATTGGCAATGAAGCGGGTGTGCCGGTTCTGGAGGATGTCGCCCAGTCCGCTGGTGGCCATATAGGCGGAAAATATCTGGGTAGTTTCGGTTCCTGCGGCACCTTTTCTTTTGATTCAGTCAAAACCATTACCACCGGTGAGGGGGGGATGATTATCACTGATGACGAGTCGCTCTGGCGGGAAATGTCCGAATACCAGGACCACGGGCATGACCATAAGGTGAATCCCGGTGGCAGGGGGGGGGAAGGACGATCGTTTGTTGGATTCAACTATCGGATGATGGAACTGCAGGGGGCAATCGGTATCGCGCAGCTGGCTAAACTCGATTCGATGATTGAAGCCCAGAAAAAAAACAAGGACCGGCTCAAAGCAGCGGTGGCCCAGATCCGTGATGTTGAGTTTCGGGAACTGTTAGACCCTGCAGGCGACTCCGCAACCTTTCTGGCATTCTTTTTACCGGATGGGGGCCGACGCAGAGAAGTGGGCAGGGTTTTGCAGGAACATGGCGCCGGGGCCATCTGCTGGGCAGAGAACAACTGGCACTTTTTTCCCCGTTGGGAGCATCTTCTTGGGGCGTCGACACAGACCAGAAGTGGCTGGCCTTTCATGGAACCAGGCGGCAGACGCCGGGTAATTTATGACAAAGATGCACTGCCGAACTCTGCTGCACTATTGGAGCGCAGCCTGAGTTATCCGATATCGATCAATATGTCGGAAGAGCGGTTGCAGGAAATGGAGCAGGCGATTAAAAAAGCGGCTCAGGTGTAGCCGCGGGATAGGTGCTGCTCAACAGCGGGATAGGCGGTGACAGATAGCTATTTTCTGAAACGCTTTCGGAATCATCGGGACGATAGAATTTATGTGAACCGAACTGAGCCACATAGGTGTAATCTGAAACCCAGTTGGGCGTGATCGAGTCAAGATGATAATGGGTAGCACCGTTGGTAAAATCGGGTGTTTTCAAAGCCAGGTAAATTGAGTTCATGCACTTGAAGAAGGCATCCGGGTCGTCCGGAATATATGAATCCTTCTGAAAGGTCCAACTGAACTGGTATGGTTGGGTGATTACTTCTTTTACCGGGACCTGTCTTTGCATCGCCCGGTTCAGGGTAACATAAGCCACCGCCATCTGACCAACCTGGGGTTCTGATCGAGCCTCATGGTAGACATTCAGTGTCAACCAGAGCAATCCTTCGAGCAACGTCATATGCAAACCTTTCGGTACTGAAAGGCCTCCCTGCCGTCTGAGCCAACAAGCGCAGCAGCTCGCCTTGTTCCGGCAACCGGGGCCATTGATTTGGTTATTAGTAAGATATTGAAAATATTATTCTAATTAAAGAGCGAAACGGTATGATACAGGTCATTGTTAGGACTAACTATAAAGGTGACCAGCGGATAGTCAAGGTCAAAAATCGTCACTTTGGGAGTGAAATTTAACCGCATCTTCAAATTGATTTTTATCTCAGCCCTTTAGCAGGTACATGCTGAAATGATATTTTTTTTGGGATAAGAAATGCACGTTTCATTTTTCTGATGGTCCGCATTTGAAGATGTCCAAAAGTCGATTTTCCCGCTTGCTGCGAATGTAAATGGTATGCTGAACTTTGCAGCCGAATCCCTCAGGTGTTTTGCTCTCCTGGCCTCGGTCAGAAGTGAAAAAAGATGGGGGATCGGTTGATTCTCCAGTAAATCATCTGCTACAATTCAGCACATTCATGGCAGGTGTTGGTGGAGCGAGCTGGTGAGAGATTGTTTACAGGGCATGAGGAGATTGCACGATGCAGATGATCGAAGAGTATTTTATCAGAATCGTAACCTTTTTTACGACGAATTATATTGCTGCCGGCATCCTTGCGGTGGCAGTCATCATCGCCCTGATCAAGAAGCCAAAGGAATTCTTTAAAGCGGTCGCTCTGATTGTGTTTGCAGTGGGCGTTTTCTATGTAATGGTTTATCTGGAGAAATCAATGTTCTCCGGCGTATCTTCAGGTAAAAAGGCCTACGATGTGGAACAGCGGGCAGGGGAAAAGAACTGAGGCGCTCTGCGGTTTTCAAAGATATCCAACGAACCCGGTCAGCCATCACCCATAAGGTCATCGAGCATTGCCTCACGCCAGTCGGCACTGAGCAGTCTCCATTCAGCATTATCCTCGGCAAGTACAATTTCAAATATATAGATGTCTCCATCGAAATGGGGCAGCAGAGAACGGTCTTCGATCGGTCTCGAGGCCAGGGCGACGAGCACACTTGCCTCGATATTGTCACCGCTGCGCCTGGCGGACTCCAGGTTGAAAAATACATGAATCGATCTGGTCCGCATGATGTAAGTGGTGCCAAGAGCTGCGATATCACGCTCGGTCCTGCCTCGCGAGTCATGATAGGCCGGGGAAATAAGTGCCTTGAGTTGACGGAGACTGCGATTTTCAAAAGCTTTTTCGGTCTTTTCGATGAAGGCGTGGGCAACCTGTTCCGGTTTTTCTTGCTGCGTACATGATGGCGCCATTGTCCAGAGAACGGCGAACAGTAAGCTCAGAAGAAGCGCCCGAATCTTTTCGGAATCTGGGAAAATTGTCATGGCCCATTAATTGAATCGATGAGCTTAAGCAAGCGAAGACAAAATCGTGAAACCGCTGTGGCGAGCAGTCAGAGAGAATTGAGAGGCAATTTTTAAACCTCGCGTTCAGGGCTCAAGACAATATTGCCGTTATTCTAGTATCTAAGCATATCAATATCGACTTTGAGCCGCAGCAATTGTCGCTGAATTTCGAGGCACCAGCCGATGATTTTATCCCGGTCCCCGATGGAAATGTCTTCGAAATGATAGGCCACTTCCCATTGATCGTTGTCAATCTTCTGGCTTCGCACCGGGCAGGCAAGAACCTTGACGATATCGGGCGTTTCAGGTGGCAGAGAAATTTCGAGACGAACTTGAGGGTCAGCAGGTGGTTGTTCATTAAAAAATGCCAGCAGACCATTGCCGCTGATGTCAATAGTTGTTCCTCTCAGCGACCAGGGACTCCCATTTGCACTGAAGAACTCTGGTTGAAAGGACCTGGATATGACCTCGGTGGTGGCATCGACCCGGAAGAACTCACGCATCTGTTCATGACTTACCAGTTTTTGGGCAGTCATCGTGAGCACCGAGCGGGTAGCGGAAGCAATCGTTGCTTCAACCGAAATGCAGGGACCGCCGAAATCGACGTTTATCAGGCAGGGCTGCTGCTGGTCGAGGTTGTCAAGCGGCAGAGCCCCAGGCCGAAAATAGAGTTCGAAGGCGATTGAGCTGCCTTGCTTATAGACGGCTTGGGTCCGGTAGCGTTTTCTGCTGTGTTTGATCGGTAAAAATATACGAACCGGTTTTTGATCGGGAATTTTATCGAGAATGGAAGTGTCTGCACCCATGATGAACCTGGTGATTGAGTGATAATACAGTGCTGAAGCTATGGTGCAAATTGTAAACGCCTCCTCGGCGGGGTACAGGTTGCATCAGCCTCGGGTCGCAAAAGAAAATAATATCATGATACAGCCTCCATTTCAAGCATTGCTGAACAATTTCAATAATTTGAAATCAGGCAGTCATATAACGCTTCCCGGCTTTGCATCCTGGAAGTGCAAAAGGTCGCAGGACTCGGTCGGATCAGTCCGTTATCGTTCAGGATCATGAATATCGAACAGCTTTCTCCAGAAGAACTGGATGGTCCCCTTTGGCGAGTTGGTTGAAACCGTCGTGGCCATGCGTTCAGCAAGATCGGTGAAGGCGGCTGACGTACGGGAACTGCTGAAGCGATCCACGAAAACCTGTTGCTTTCTGATAGCCTCTTTCATCTGAGGATCATACGGAATAGAGCCGATGTAGTCGATGGCTATGTCGAGATAGCGGTTGGACACCACGCTCAATTTGCGAAAGACATCGAGTGCTTCCTGCTCGCTCTGGACCATATTGACAATCAGATTGAAGTGCTTTTCATGGTACTGAAGCGACAGCAGTTTCATCAAGGCATAGGCGTCGGTAATCGCAGTCGGGTCGGGAGTTGTTACCACAATGATATCTTGTGAAGCACTGGCGAAATAGGTGACATTTTCCGAAATTCCAGCTTCGGTGTCGATCAGCACGAAATCGAAATCGTATTCCAGGTTGTCGAGTCCGTCGATTAACTGCAGTTTTTGATCTGCATCAAGTTTGATAAAAGACTGGATGCCTGAGCCGGCAGGCAAAATCTTGATGCCATGCGGCCCATCAAACATCACCGAGGCAAGATCTTTTTCCCCTGAGAAGAAATGGTTCAGATTGTAGGGCGGATTCAGGCCGAACACCACATCGATATTGGCCAGGCCCAGATCGGCATCGAAAATGAGCACACGTTTTCCTGTTCTGGCAAGACAGGTTCCAATGTTGGCAACCACGGCGGTTTTCCCGACCCCGCCTTTACCGCTGGCAACCGACAAGACCCTGGTTGGAGATGCTGCCATCTGTTTTTCCTTACTGGTTCAAACTCATAGTCGAAAATAGCTGCCGGTTCTGACTTATCTCGGCAAAAAAAAAATCGAATTCAAAGAATGTTTATGCTTATCCCTGCTGCAGCTTTGCACTGGCTAGCCAAGTTTTTCGATGCGGTCACTGGCGCTGACCACATCGGTCAGTTTAATGCCGAGCTTGTCGCCGACCATGACCGGTTCACCCCGTGCAATCAATCTGGAATTTACATAAAGGTCGAGCGGCTCCCCACTAAACTTATCGAGTTCGATCACATATCCTTCACCCATTTTAAGAAGGTCCCTGAGTAAAATCCGGCTTCTGCCGACCTCGACGGAAACCTGGAGCGGCACGTCAAAAAGAAATTCCAGTCCGCGGGTCTGATTGGTCTGTTCAGGAGGCTTGGAAATATCTTCCTGGTTGATCGTGTTGAAGTCATCTTCGAGCAGATCCTTCAATTCCTCAGGGGCTGGTCGCTGGCTGCTGTTGGTGGCCATGGCTTATCTCCTCAGCCTGCTTATTGCAGGACTTCGGTTATAATGGCAGTTTTTCTGCCTTTATGCTGACCGCTGGAACCATTGAATTTAACGGTACCACCAACCAGAATCTGCAGATTTCTGCCTAAATCGTGATCAACTGCAAGAATATCTCCGCTGCGGAGCCCGCTCAATTGTCTTAAAGAAAGTTCAAGCACCGCGGCTTGCGCAGATACTTCTGTTGAAATCGTGTTCAGTTGTTTGGCGATGATTGCAGACCAGGTATCGTCAGCAATACGATGGCCACCGGAAAGATCGATGAAATCCTGGCGATATGGTTCTAATGCTGCTGCACAGAACACGATTTCCATGCTCCCTTTATGATTATCTATCTCGACCTCAAAGGTGGCGGTAATGACTTCAGATTCCGGATCGGTAATCGACACCAGACGCAGGTCACTTTCGAGGCGCAAAAGCTCGGTAGCGGTCATCCTGATTGGGCTGAAAGACTGGTCCAGATCGTCGCAGGCCAGGCTTATCGGACTTTTCAGAACACTCAACTCAATGCGGGTGAGTTTGCGTTCCGGGTGGGTCAACTCCAGGTCTGCGGTAACACCGAGCATGATCTGCAGTATTAAAAATGCCAGATTGCGCTCGAAATTGATCAGCCCGTCACATGTCAGTGGTGCTTGATTAAAGACACCGATGGCGCCGGTGCTCTGGTGCGCCCGAAGATACTCCTGGAAGGGTCGTGATTCGAGGGAAGACAGATTAACAAGAGCGTGCCGCTGCAGAAGCCTCGAAAGTGTAAGAGAATAGTTTTCTGCAAAGAGATCGACGATAATATCGAAGTTGGCGAAGCGCACTGACCGGTCACGTCTTGTGCCGGTCTTGAACAAATCAATAGTGCGGTAAACATCTTTTGCACCTTGTTCTCGGTTTTCAAAAGAAGGTGGCGGAGGAGGGAGCACACCCTCCTTGATGGACTGGAGCAGCTCAGCGATTTCCTGTTTGGAAAGTATAGGTTCCACGTTAGGCCGCCGCTGCTGGAGTCTTATTGTATAACAAAATCAGTAAAGTAGATTGATCTTGCTGAGCCATGGACAAGTATCTCATTAATTTTAACTAGCAGTTCGGCTTTAAGCTGCTTCTTACCATGCAAATCGTAAAGTTCCTCAAAGGTTTTGTTGCTGGCCAGGAGCAGGATCGCGTCGCGGATTTGCGGCATTCGCTCGAGCAGTTCTTGGCCCGTTTCTTTATCAGAAACCTCGATGGATATCGAGATTTTCAGATAGTGAGTGATATCCTCGCCTATCAGGTTGACGATAAATTCTTCAACAGGAACCAATGGTCCCAGTTCACGCTGCTCGTTTCCTGCTTGAGAAAGCAGTGCTGGGACACTGACGTTTTCAGTTTTGTCTACTGAGAGGCTGCTACCTGTTCTCAGAAACAAAAAGGTGCCGGCAGCCAGCACCAGAAGCAGAGCACCAGCAGCTATCAGCCAGCCGGTGAGGGGGCTTTTGGGGGATAATCCCCTGGTTAAATGGGTTTTATCTGCCATAGCGCTCCGTTAATAGAGCAAAAAGTGTCAAAATTTTTACAGTGGAAAAGCACTTCTCTTGGCAGATGCAGGAGCTGTGCCTGATGGAAGCCTTGTCCGCAGAACAAAGTCAACTCGTCGATTCCGGGCTCTATTTTCACTATTTGTATTGGGTACGACGGGGCGTTTTTGCCCATAGCCGATGGCACTGATGCGCTCGAGCTCAAACAGCTTATGGGTTTCGAAAAATCGGGCAACGGAAGCGGCCCGTGCCATCGAGAGTTCCCAACTGTCAATGGATTGCCCGGCCTGACTTTCTTTATCGTCGGTGTGGCCTTCAATACGAAGATCTACCGGCAGTGGGTTGATAAGCTCCGCCAGACTGATGAGCAGTGCGTCCGAGCCACCTTCGAGTTTGTCGCTGCCTGGCTTGAACAAGAGATGTTCGCCGATCCTGAGAATGACCGTCTCCTTGTCCTGGTTAATCACTTCCACTTGCTGGGCGAGTTCACGCTTTTCGAGCTGCGCTCTCAATGGTTGATAGACCCTGGCATTCATATCGACCTGAAACGGTGTGATCGGAAGTTGCGGCTGTGCAGGCAGAACAGGGGCTGAAGCATCACTGGGGCCAGAGCGGCTCTGAATGCCGAAGGCGCTCTTCAAGGAGGATGAGGCTTTGGTGAATTTGACCGGGTCGAGGCTGGACATCGACATGAGCAGAACGAAAAAGGTCAGAAGCAGAGTTACCAGGTCCGAATAGGTAATCAACCAGGGAGGAAGCCTGCGTGCACTTTGCTCATGCACACTCTGACTCTGTTCGGGTTCCTGGTTGGGTAAGTGATCTGCCATGCCGGCCACCGTTCAGCGGGTAAAGGTTGATTCGCGCAATTTCGGTGAAATGAAGGCGTGCAGTTTCTGTTCGATGATACGGGGATTTTCACCCGACAGGATTGACTGCATTCCGTCAATGATCAGTGATTTTATCAAGATTTCCGACTCGGATCTGTTTTTCAGTTTGCCGGCAAGCGGCAGGCATACCACATTAGCGATGATCGCACCGTAAAAGGTGGTTAAAAGTGCAACCGCCATGGCCGGTCCGATCTTCGAGGGGTCATCCATGTTCTGCAACATCTGGACGAGGCCGATCAGGGTGCCGACCATACCCATCGCCGGCGCGTAGGTGGCAAGGGAGATAAATATATTGGCGCCCTTGGAGTGACGCCGCTGAATATAGGCAATTTCAGTGTTGAGCATACTGCTCAAGGTTTCTGGTTCCTGCCCATCCACGGCCATTTGGATACTTTTAACCAGAAACGGATCTTCGATCTTGTCGATTTCATCCTGCAGACCGAGAATACCCTCTTTCCGGGCTTTATTGGCAAAGCCCATCAATTGGACGATGTACTCATTTACCGTTATTTCCTTGTGAAAAACAGTTTTACTGGCGACCCTGAAAGCCTCGAGAAGGTCTTTAAACGGGTAGTGGACCAGCGCAACCCCGGTGGTGCCGCCGAGGACGATGAGCAGTGCCGGTACGTTGAAGAAAATGGTCAGTGGACTGCCGTGCAGAATAGCCAGCAGCATAAGGCCAAAGGCGGCCACCATTCCAATGATCGTCGAGAGATACACGTAAAAGCGCTCCTCTGGCGGACGGGTAGATCGTAGGGGATGTAGAGGATCGACACCGATCCCGAGCTCCTTGGATTTTTATCATAGATTTTCATAAATGAAAACCTTAGGTTGCTAAAACAGGTACCCCGTTAAAGGATACGGCAAAAAGAAATGCAAACAGGCAGCAAAGAAAATTGTCTAAGCGCAAATGGAACTGGCCGCGACGCTGTGTAAGAGCTGGGAATCGTGACCGCTTTAAGGGGATTGTCGGGAGATCAGGATGAGACTCAACTCGGTTGCCTGGTCTTCACTCAGGTTATCGAGAATCTTGCCTGCAGCACGTGGCCGCATTAAGCCAAGAAGAGTAGCAGCGAGTTGCTTGTCGAGATCGCTTATCGCCAGAGCAGCCTTTGCCGAGTCCATGTTTTCATAAATTTTGCCGAGCTGCCTGAGCTGTTTGGTTTCTTCGCTCTGTTTTTGGGTCAGCAATGATTCGAGTCGTGCCTGCTCTCTTTCGATCTGGGCCAGTTTCAGATCCATTTCCTCGAGTGATTCATCGATGGCTTTTTTCAAGTTTTGCAGTTGATGTTCCTGCAGAAGAAGATTCTTTTTCTGTTCGGTTACGTTTGATTGCGCTTCTGCCATTCTGGCCTGCAGCCGGCGTGATTCAACAGAGGCGGGGGCAGTATCAGCAGCGTTGCCGGTATCTGTTTGCGCCGATACATAAACCGGATTAAGTACCACCAACAAAAACAAGCCGAGCCATAACGCTATAACCCTTGATGCCGTTATACAAAAAACTTCGATAACGCCGGGAGCCGGCAGAGGAAGCAACTGGTGGGTGAATGTTTTCTTCATGTTCCTTTTCTGATAGTGCGCTGCAAAAAGGTTCGCCTCAGCAGGCTGGCCCCCGTCAGGCAAGAACATTGTCGTTATCGTCAGAAAGAAATTTGCCTTCCTGTTCAAGCTGCATCGCTATTTTGACAATAGACTGCTGCATAGCTTCGACCTCGGAGACCCGAACAGGGCCCAAGGCCTCGAGATCGTCTCTGATCATATCTGCTGCACGGGGGGACATGTTAGCAAAAATCCGTTCCTTGATTTCAGCCGAGGCGTTTTTCAGAGCAAGAGCCAGAGACTCATTGTTCACCTCCCGCAGAATCATCTGCAGCGAACGTCCGTCCAGGTTGATCAGACTGTCGAAAGTGAACATCTTGCGGCGTATTTCTTCGGCCATTTGATCATCGTTTTCGCCGATCTTATCGATGATTTTCGAGTGCATGTTGTTCTTCATTTTGCCAAGCAGGCCGACAACCTGATCAAGTCCGCCAATAATACGTTCTTCTTTTTCTGCCACCAGACCGACATCTCTTTGCAGAGCGGCCTCAATTTCCTTGAGAGTATCGGTAGAAACTCGCTCAAGGCTGCCGATTCTATAGACGATATCGGCTTGCAGCTCTTCGGGCAGGTGGCTGAGAATCGCAGCGGCGTGATTGGTTGATTGGGTCGAGAGAATGAGGGCAATGGTTTGCGAATGCTCTTTTTCCAGAAGGTCTGCTGCCACTTTGGGCTTCATTTTCGTTATGGTGCCCATATAGCGATTTTCGATACTGGCCTCATATTGCTGCAACAGAGTATCGGTGCGCGAAGAATCATCTAGCGCACTGATTGCATTTCTCGCAAATGAGCTGCCTTTGACAAACTGTCCGGATGCCTGTCGACGCTCCTCACGGTATTGGACCATAACTTTTTCTTCCAGCGCTGCAGGTATATGGTTGATGGCGCTCATGGCATTGCTTATGCGTTTCACCTCATCATCGCTGAGCTCAGCAAATACTTTGGCGGCGGCCTGTTCTCCAAGGCAGATGAGTAAAACAGCAGCTCTATTTACACCGGTTACGGACTCTATCTGCATCGCTCAGGTATCCTGGATCCATTTTCTGATGATATGGGCGGCTGGACTTGGGTTCTGCAATACTTCCTCTTGTACCAGAGCGGTATACTCCTGCTCAGGTTCCTGCTCGGCCCTGAACGTATCAGGGAGCGACCGCTCTTCGGCTGGACGATGCTTGTCGAACTCGCTGGCGAGAGTTCTGATGAGGGGTCTGATAAGCAGAATATAAAGGAGAATAAAACCAATCAGTACTAGTCCGAATCTGGTAGCAGGCAGGTAATCATAGAGCAGATTTTCGGGTACCGACTCAACAGTTGCTGAAATATCGGCCGGTCTCCCAAGCGGCACGGTGACCAGGTGAAGTTGGTCGCCACGTTCGGCATTGAAGCTGATGGTTCCGGATAACATCTTTTCGATGGCCGGCAGCATTGCTTTGTCGAGATCTGGCTGAGCAGGGTCAACGGTATCTGATGCGATACTTTGGTCCACCAGAATGGAAACCGTCAGTCTTTCGATTCTGCCGACCGGACTGGTGGTTGTGCTTGTGGTCTTGCTGACTTCGTAGGTAACGGTGCTTTCATTTTTACCAGTTCCTGAAACACCGGCGGGCTCGTCAATATAATGCTCGCTTTTGACCACCGGCTCGACAGGGTCGAAGATTTCAAGCGTCTTCTGTGTCTTTGAGAAATCAATTTCGGCGGCGATTTTTACTATGGCTCTATTGTTGCCGAGAATCCTATCGAGCAGCGGCTGAATACGTGATTCCAAACGCTTTTCAACCTGCTGTTGATAACTCAGTATATCTGCGGAAGCTGAGATCCCATCGCTGGTGGTGGAGCTGTCTTTGAGCACTGATCCCTGGGAATCGATGATAGAGATATTTTGTGCCGGCAGACCATATACCGAGGCGGACAATAAGTGAACGATGGTTTTTATATATTCTTGCGAGAGCGCCCTGCCTGGAAGCAGGGAGACAAAAACTGAGGCACTGGGGTTGCTCTTTTCAAATTCTGCGTTCGATGGTGAGCCGGCAGTCAAAATGACACGGGCAGAGGCAATTGGCGGCAGCGAGCTGATCGTGCGTGATAATTCGCGTTGCAGCAGCGCCGAACGATCTACTTCCTGCACCAGGCTGGTGAGTTGCCAGCCTTGCTCATCGAGGAGTTGATGATTTATTACAGATCTTTCTGGAAGTTGTTTTTCCGCAAGCGCGAGTCTGGCCGAATCAATGAGTTTTGCAGGTACCCAGATAGCGCCGCCGTTATTTTTTATTTGATAATTAATGTTGTGATCATCAAGCAGGCTGGCGATGGCGGCAGTTTCAGGATGAGTAAGGTTGCCGAAAAGAAGCTTGTAACCGGCAAATCTGCCCAGTTGAATCAGCACCAGCGCAAAGATCACGACCGTGCAGACTATGGCACCGAGAGCCCATTTTCTCCTGGCGGACCAACCGGAGATCAGCGCGATAAGGCCCGGGCGCAAAGACTCACCGGTGTTCTTCGGACCACTTTCGGTGTGCTCGTTATGGCGTGGTGTCCTGGAGTTTTCCATAGCCGTCATTGTCTGCTAATCCACCGGAATGCGATCAACCAACCCTGGTGAATCTTTTACTGAGCCACTTTGATATCGAGATGGCCGTCTGCCTTGGAAGGCATAAAACATAGAACTTGGACCTTATTATTTTTCGCACTAATTATTCAACATCTGGTGCAGGGCGATCTTCTGGCGCGCAAATTTCTGCCAGCCCACATCATCGTCCGAGGCGGCGATTTCTTCCAACTGCTCCTGAACTGCCAGGGGCATATCTCTTTCTTGCGCGATCTGAGCCAGACGATAATGTGAACTGTTGCTGAATTGTTTCACATCCCGGATCATAATAAATAAGGTTTCTGCCTCATAGGTTCTGCCAAGCTGAAAGAGCGATTCCGCCAGAATAAAGATTTGATTATCGGGCAGGGTCCGAGGATTTTCCCTGAAGGGCTGCAGATTATCCACAGCGGCCTGATAGTTCTGCTGCTGGAAATAAATTGCAGCAGCAAGAAATCGAAAACGGTCTTCCGGCGGCAAAGGCTCTGGAAGCAGATTTTCAGCTTGGTCGATGTATCCGTTGCCGTAGAGTGAGTCGAGCCGGAAGAACAGTATCGAGTCGTGAAACCTGCCTTCAGGATAGTTGTAAAAGTACTGGCTCGAAACATTTTCAACAGTGGCATGATCCCCTGCTGCATGGGCAACTCTGATAAGCGGCAGATAATGATTTTCCTGGCTATCCGCTCCTGCCGTATTGAGCAGATATACGAATATGCGTTGCGCCTCACGGTACAATCCCAAATTTTCATAGGCAAGACCAAGCTCTGCCAGCAGTGAGAGATCGACCCAGTTGTTTTCGAATAACGTCCGATTTTGTTGGGCCAGCTCAATTGCCTCGAGGAGTGCTCCTTGATTGAGCAGTCTGGTCAATTCTGCAGGCAGCAGCTGAATCAACAAGGCCTCGCCGTTTTTCCTCAGCGGTCCGGATTGATCGTCTTTCAACAGCGTCATCAGCCGGGCGACGCTGCCGGATGTATCGCCTTCGAATTGTTTAAGCAGTGCCTGTTTGAACAGTGCTTCCTCGGACAGATGACGATATCTCGATTGACCGGCAACCATTGAGTAGGCATTCATTGCCTCTGTCGCACATTGACGGTCCTGCAGGTAGCAGAGATCGCTTCGCTTGAGGATGCTTCTCAGAGCCGCTTCGGTATCTGGAAAGGCAGTTTCGATTTTCTGGAGTTCGTCGACAATTGCACGAGGATT
This sequence comes from uncultured delta proteobacterium, assembly GCA_963824415.1. Lineage (GTDB taxonomy): Bacteria > Desulfobacterota > Desulfobulbia > Desulfobulbales > Desulfocapsaceae > JABDQA01. The sequence continues at coordinate 65,847 of CAWGPM010000015.1, read as the reverse complement.
TTCACCTGCCTGTAAATCGCTGATTACTATGAGATAGAGGGCCTTGCCAATGTTTTCCTTTTCATTGAGAAGTTCTGCCAGGCGTTGGTAGCAGTCCGCACTTTGCACAAATTGTCTGCCCGAATAGAGCGTCTGGCAATATGCGTTTAAGGAGTTCGGCGTATCGTTTAAAGCATCAGGTCCCGCTTTGCTTATAAACTCTTCATATCGCTCATAGGATTGAATGCTTTTACCAGTTGCAAAAAGCAGATCGGCCCGGCGCAGAAGAATACGATCAGAGAGTCGAGCAGATACATCGTCCCCGACTCTATTCAGGTTCTCTTCCAGTTCTTCGTAGTTGGCTGTAGCCAGATTCATCTCGGCCAGAAGAACCAGGACAGGGAGGATCAGCGCGTTGGGGGATTCAAGTCTGGCCAGCAGTGCTTCGAGTTCAGCCTCAGCATTGAAATGTTCGCCGCTTTGGGCAAGCAGAAGCGCACTTAAATAGTGAGCCAGCATGCCGAGCGGCTCATTCTGGTAAGCCTGCATCAGATGGGCAAGCTGGGTACCGGCAGCTTGATAATTGCCCAGCCTGAACAAAAGTTCGGCGTGAGTAAAGGCAAGATACTTCAGGGTTTCCGGGTCTTTTTGTTGTTTCAATGATAGTTGAATCGCATTGAGTGCCTCGAACCAGTTATTGTTCAGAACGAGTTGGACGACCTCTTTGTCGATAGCTGTTTTCACTTTTTCATTCCCTGGCAATATGATCTCAATGACAGGAAAAGGGGGGATGTAGGCCATTACTGGTGCATTGATTTCAACTACGCTTTGATAGTCGGATAAAAATGTTCTCCAGCCGTCGGCGTACTTGGACAATACCAGCGGGTTTATGGGGCCAGATGATGCTGGTTGCACCAGTGTTGCCGGACCGAGCTGGGAAGCTACGTCCCGATATGCAGTTGTGAAGCGGTTGCCGGCAATAAATTCGATCACCAGGGTGTTTGCCTCAGTTTCGCTGAGTTTTACATCCTGGGGTGGGTAACGCATGAAGAAGCTGAGCAGGGTATTCTCACCTGAGGGAGCGACCAGGGTTTTGACGATGGTTTCTCCGTTGGGCAGTGGAGCAAACTGGTCGTAAACCTCGGTATCATTGAGTGTGATATCAAGACGTTTGTCGCTTAAGTACTCGCGAAACTCAGGGATCTGATCGAAGTAGGCAAAGATCTGTACAATACTGCCGCTCTGATATTGACCAAGCCTGATAAGTTTCGAAGCCGCCGTGCAAGTCTGCGGTAGAGAAATACCAAACACACAAAGCAAAGCCGCGATGACCGGTAGACGTCCCATTAAGGCTTGATAACCCCTTCTTGTTTTAAGGTGCCGAGTTGCAGCCCAGGCGTGTTTTAAGAGATTCGTATCCAAAAATATAATTGAACAATTAAGCCAAAATGTAAATTAGCCTATGCCGCACCGTCAAATTGTTGTAACTCTTCACGTCAATTGCAAATATTGTACCATGTGTTTTATCTGGAATAGGCCTTCAAAGCGGGTATTTTTATTGCAATAGATTTGTATCATGCCGCAATTTTGTCTAATCTGTCAAAATTATGACGAAACCCCATGGTTGGCAGAATGCAGTGAACCATGGGGATCAGCGATTCTACTTGCGATCATAACAGTCATACTTTGAAAGGTGAACCTGGTCTGCTGGATAATTTTTTTAATGAACAAAACTAAACCATTGATGAATGATTTTATCGAGATATTCAGCATCTGTCTGCGCCGGGCAGGAAGCGCCGTGAGTGGCATTATGGGTGAAAGGCTGCAGTTCATCGAGCACCCGGTAAAGCTTGTTGAGGGTCGTGATGTCTTGGGGCGTGCCCTCTCAGGGCAAACCTTGGTCAGGCTTGCAGTCAGTGCGGCGGGAGAGGTTACTGGAGACGCGTGGCTAATAATCAGTACAGCTGATGCTATCAGACTTGCAGGCTGTTTGGTGATGCTGCCCGAAGTTGAACTCGAGGAGGCGGTTGCGGCCAATGAGTTCGAAGACGAGATTCACTACGCGTTTGTTGAAATGGTGAACATCGTCTCAGTTTCATTTAGTAAAACGTTTACTGAACTGACCGGAAAACCATATCGTTTTCAGGTTGTTGGGCAGACAAAACACCTCGATGAGGGTCCAGGGGATGAACATTTCTTCACTCAGCTCTACTATCGGATAGCGGCTTCCATGGAACTTGGATCTCAGAAAATGGGAGAATTTCTGCTTTTGATGCCTCCTCAGAAAATGGAACTCGATGTACACCCGATAACCAGACAAAATACAGAGAAACCGGATGAGGTGGTAGATGAGAAAAACACTGGTGATTATCAGACAGGCTCAGAAGAACCCAACCCTGAATTTAAAGCGTTTCTCTCAGAACTCAGGCTCTTGATTGGTAAAGAATTTTCCGTTCTGCTGGGCATGGAAGTCAGTTGCTTCGGGAAAAACGGGTTATCGATTGACCTGCCTCAGCCGCTTCTGGATCCGATCCTGCCCGTTCAGGCCGCGGCTCACCTGAAAATATCCGGAGCATGCAACGATAACGCCTATCTGGTCGCCGATATCGAAGATGCGATCAGGCTGGCCGGCCATTTTGTGTCTTTACCCGCTTCTGAGCTCGAGGCCGCCATCCTCAACGCGACTTTTGATTCTGAGTTGCAGGATGGCTTCAGCGAGACTGCCAACATCGTTGCCGCTCTCTGCACGCTGCTGTTTGAACGAAGATATCAGACTGCAGTTGTGTTTGATAAAAAAGAGGTTCTGCAGACTGAACCGGTGCCCAATCAAACAAATGGAAAAGATCAGCAGATCGAGCGCATGGTAGATGTCTCTGGGACTGAACTTGCAGCAGATAATATACAAGAATCAACACCTCAGGTTTATCCGGTCGAAATCCGTCTGCACGTCGAAAATGCGGTGCTCGGTTGTTTTCATTTTCTTTTTCCCGGGCAACTGGCCGATTTTATCTTTTCTCAAGCACCATTCGTGGCTGAACAAGCAAATGAGCCACCAATCGAAACCGTTTCCACACGGCCTGATACTGATAATAACGCCGCGCTTTGGGAACAAGAGGAGAGTGCTGCCCCTAAGATTCTGTTGATCAGCGACTCAGACCAGGACAGTATCAACATTAAGGAGGTGTTCGATCGGGCGGCTATCGGCTGGACCGAGATCGGTTTTAGAGATGATGTCACCAGATTACTGCCGGGAGCATATTCGGCTATATTTCTGGTGAGCAGACAGCCCGACGAACAAACCTTTGGGGTGGCGATAAAAGTCAGCTCACGCTGCTCGCTGCCGCTGATTGTAGCAAGCTCAAAATGGACCCAGTCCTCGGTTTTTCAGGCGGTGCGCTATGGCGTGAACGACATTTTGCTCACCCCGGCGAGCAGTGAGGACGTGCTGGAAAAATTAAAAATGATCATCAACAAACAGGCAGCATGAAAGTCGGGGAGTTTGAAGCAGAGATGAGCTACAGTGCTACTCCCACATTTGGTCTATTTGCTTTTTTTTGATTTTCTCCAGCAGTGTGGTGCGCTTCAGGCCCAGCATGCGGCTGGCCTCCTTTTTGTTGCCGGCAGTGAACTTCATCGCCTCGATAATAAGCTCAGTTTCAAATTCATTGATTAATTCATTAAAGCTGATCGGGCCATCGTCGAAACAAACAGATGGTTTTGGCGGCGCTGCGGAAGCAAACAGCGCTGCACGCTCTGCACTGATATCGTGAATCGAGCAGCTTGGCGATGGCTCTAGCGCCGGGGCAATGGTTTGAGTTGACTTGATATGCGCGGTGAATTTGGGAGGCAGATGATGGGGATGAACGCGTTTACCGCTGTAAAGAATCGACATGTGCTGAACGAGATTTTCCAGTTCTCTCACATTTCCACGCCATTCGTAGCCCGCCAGTACTTCAATGGTTTCGTTTGAAAAAACGATTTTGTCTCTGCCTCTTTTGGTCGTGTAACGATCGACAAATTCTTCGAGCAGCAGCGGAATATCATCGCTTCTGCTGCGCAGGGGAGGGACTTCGATGGGCACGACGCTTAAGCGGTAATAGAGATCTTCCCTGAAAAGTCCTTCTTTGACCAGGCTCTCCAGGTTGCAGTGGGTGGCGGCAACAATTCTGGTATTGACCGGCGTCGGTTTAAGTGAACCCACCGGTTCAAATTCGCGTTCTTGCAGGACGCGCAGCAGTTTGGCCTGCAGATTCGGTTTCATGTCCCCGATTTCGTCGAGAAAGAGGGTGCCGTTGTCGGCGTATTGGATGCGTCCTGTTTTGTTCTGACCGGCCCCGGTAAAACTTCCTTTTAAATGGCCGAAGAGTTCACTTTCGAGCAGTTCATCCGGGATTGCCGCACAATTGACCGGCACGAATCGATGCTTTCGGCGGCTGCTCTTCTGATGAATTGCCTTAGCCACCAGCTCTTTTCCGGTACCCGACTCGCCTCTGATCAGCACCGTTGAGAAATCGTCCTCCGCCACTCGCCGAATCATCTTGAACAATTCGTTCATGGTATTGGATTTTCCAATAAACCCTGAAATTGCGAGGGTCGAGTTCATTTTTTTGCGTTTGGCGGAATGCTGCCGGTGAGTAAAGAGGGCCCGGCAGTGATTTACACAGAAGGTGATTTCTCCGGGATCAACCGGGCGGGCCAGATAGAAAAGCGTCCCGTGCTGCAAACCAATTTGAGCCTGGTCGGGGGTGCCGGGTTCGATGATAAGGATGATAATTAATTCAGGGAAATCAGCGCTGATCATCCTGAAGGTTTCTGTTATCGGGTAGGCGGACTCAAAACGGTTGTCGAGAAAAAGCAGTCGGTAGGGCCGGGAGCGCAATTCGGAGAGAAGATCTCCGCTGGTGAAAATATGTTGCTCTGCTTCAGGAAATTTAGCCTGGATCGGCTCGACCAGGGAGGCTGCTTCCTGTTTGTCAGATAGCGCGTGTAGTATAGTAAAAGATAAACTCATTGCTTTCTAAATCTTGTGCAGAAAATAATGGGCGCTTCAGAAAATTGTGGGTTCGGTGAGATTGAGCCAGAGCGTTTTTCCAAAACATAAGGTAGCTCTAAGAGCCTGCCAATTCTCTAACCAAGACTGCTTTCGTTAATTGCCGGGAAAAGTTGTTTATGTCAAAATATAGACATTGCCAACCATGGGACAAACTATATCATAATGTTTTTATTGTAAACAAGTAAATTATCGCAATCGCGAATAAAAAAAACTATAAAAAGCGTTTAGCAGGGAGAAAAACATTTGACCTGATCTAAGAAAAACAAAATAATGACACATTTAAATATCTCTTCTGTAGATACGCAATCAAGTGTGCGGGGGATCCGATAAGCATCACGACAGAACCTGGGACAGCAGTATAATGGTCAGCGCTTGCTTTGCTGGACAAAACAATTGATCTCATGGATATGCCGGCTATCCTATAGGCTGCCTTGAAATATTGTCTTTTTGCTCTAACATTGTATCGCGTGTGAAGATTTCATCCTATCGATATCACCGTTATTTGCTTGCCCTGAAATTTTCACGGAAATCTTTGTTGCGAACCAAAATCCCCATTTTGCAAGGTTGTCTTATAGGCGGCTTGAAGCACCAGCCCGTCAGATAATAAAATTGCGGTTTGTCCCGTCAGAAGCGGGCAGGGAGCAACGCTCATTAACAACAATATAATATTTATTTTTCTGGTTATTGTTACGTCGGTGGGGCCCTGCTGTACTTTTGCCCAGGATAGAGCTGCAGAGTATCCACGCCCGACAAAGAATCTCAAGGATGTCGTGGTTGAGCGTGTTATCGACGGCGATTCGCTGATGACCAGACACCGGGGGAAAATGCTGGAAATCCGGTTGTGGGGGATCGATGCACCGGAATATGATCAGCCGGGTGCTGAACGGGCCACCCGAACACTGGAGCGGCTGACTGGCAGCAAGAAAATTGCGTTATCTGTAGTTGACCAGGACAAGTACGGAAGAACCGTAGCCCTGGTCAGAGCGGGAAACATCCTGATCAACGAGGAGATGGTTAGATCCGGGAACAGTTGGGTGCATCGATTTTACTGTCGAGCGCCGATCTGCGATGACTGGCTTGAATATGAACGGCAGGCCCGGCAGGCGCGCCTCGGCTTGTGGAATGAAGAGCCAGTTGTTGCACCCTGGCGTTGGAAGTCAGCCCGCTGAGCAATGTTTGTTTCAACATGGGCCCGGATCTGTTATAAACGGTGAGTACACAGCCTGAGGACATAATTTACCAAAGAAATTGAAAACATTGAGCATTTGGAGAAAATCGAATGATACATAAAACAATTCCCGGCTTGATTATAGTCTTAGTCATTGTGCTGGCAACTCTGGAGGCGTTCCCAAACGAATCGAGCCCGGCGGTGAAGCAGAACATCGATACGCTGATTAGCACCAATGCGTGCGCTGGTTGTGATTTAAGTGGCGCTGATCTGAATCGGCTCAATCTTTCCGGTTCGGATCTGTCTGATGCCAACCTGAGCGGTGCCTCTTTGTTCCTCGCCGACCTCTCGGGCAGTAATCTTGCCGGTGCAAGTCTGCGGGGGGCACGGCTCGGGGGCACGGATCTGGCCAATGCGAATCTCATGGGGGCTGACCTGCGCGGCGCAATGCTGGACGGCGCTTATTTGACCGGTGCGGTCATGGATGGTGCGGTACTGGACAAGGCCCTGCAGGATCCTGATATCGACGAGGACATCGTTGAAAAAGTATATATTCCTGATGAGACCAAGCCCAAAGAAGTCATGGATCAGAAGAAAGTTGCCTTCACCGGTGACGAGCAGAGGTCGGCGGGAGCCGGTACCCTTCAGTCAGGCCAGAAACCCCTGCCGGTGAAAACGGTTGCTCCGGTAAAAACCATTTCCATTGACGGCGCAACCCAAAAGGTCGAAGAGGCCTTGCCTGATATGCCGAAATCTTCAGAGGAGCAAGCAGAAGAGCCGATATCGGCAGATGAGATCGAAGCACAGGAACCGGAGCCGGCTCAAACGGATATGACCCAGGAGCCGGCCCCTTTCGCCGATACTTCAGCAGTGTCAGAACCAGCCGCAACTGAACCTGTGGCTGTCGATACCCCAACGGTTGCAGCACCAACCCAGGCAGCTGCTGAAAAGGTTTCTGCTCGGCCGGAGCCTGCTGCAACTCAAGCATCTGATACTCCAGAGCCTGTCAGCGAACAAACGCCATCGTCAGAATCCGACAAAGAATCGATGGCTGTCACCGATCCGAGCGCTGCATCTACCGCTGCCGCTGCAGAGACAGCTTCGAACACAGCATCTGCGGAGGTTGACAATCAGCAGGAGCAAGTGGAAGCAATGGCAGATCAGGCAATTTCTGTAAATCCAACTGCCCTGCTGGTGGAAAAATTATTAGATACAAATCGCTGTTATGGCTGTGTTCTGGCGGGGGTAAATCTCCAGGGCGAAAATCTGGACGATGCTGACCTGGAAGGGGCGGACCTGAGCGGAGCGCAGCTCGAGGGAGTCGATTTCGGAGGAGCCAATCTAAAAAATGTATCCTTCAGAGGTGCCGATTTGCGCAATGTCGATCTGCGTGCTGCCGATCTTTATAAGGCCGACCTGAGCGGCGCCGATCTGAGCGGAGCCAGGCTCGAAGGTGCCCAACTCGATGACGCGAACTTCGACGGTACAGTCGGGTATCAGCCGTCCCTTGTTCCTGTTCAGTAGAAGCGTTGAGCACGAAGCGTTTCAGTCAGGCTTGATAATATCGATGATCTCCAGATCGTAGGTCAGATGGTGGCCTGCCAGCGGGTGGTTGTAATCCAAAACCACTTTGTCATCCCTCACTTCGATGACGGTTACAGGAACCTGCTGCTCAATGCCGTCCCGCTCGACCTTCTGGGATAAAACCATGCCTGGCTTCGGCTCAAGGCGATTGGCGAAATGCTCTTTGTCCACCTCGTGCAACAGATCTTTCATACGGGGACCATATCCTTCATCGGGTGACACACGGATCTTCTTTTTCTCCCCCTTTTTCAAGCCAATCACGCCTAGTTCCACGGTCGGTGGCAGTTCACTTTCTCCAAGCTTCAGAGTCATGGGTTTTTTGGGGGGCACCTCGATGAATATTTCACCGTTGTCCAATTTTCCGGTGAATGCTATAGCAATTATGTCTCGCTCTGCAATGGTGCACATTGGTTGTCCTTCGATTTCTTAATGGTTAACTAATGATGCTCTTGTTATGTCGATCTGCATAATAGTGACTCGCTGCAGCAGTGTCAAACGACAGGCTAGGACCACAGTTCTTGACAAAAACGTGCCCGCTTCCTAATGTAGGGACCCTTGATTACTGATGGTCGGGCAGCCGGGGCAGTCCCCCCATGCTATTGGGAAAAGCGACTGACCGGGGGCAGCCGTCAACAAGACTACAACAATAAAGCCCATGATCGAAATAAATTTCTCAAAATCCGCCGATGGATTGATTCCAGCAATCGCCCAGGACCATAGCAGCGGCTCCGTGCTGATGCTGGCCTATGTAAACGAAGAGGCCTGGAAAAAAAGTCTTGAAACCGGAAAAGCACACTACTGGAGCAGATCTCGAGGGCAAATCTGGCTCAAAGGGGAGAGTTCCGGCAATGTCCAGCTGATCATCGATATTTACGTGGACTGTGATGCGGATTGCATCATATTTTCAGTTGAGCAGATGGGCGGGGCTGCCTGTCACAAAGGTTTTCGGTCCTGTTTCTACAGGAAGGTCTCTGGTAACGATCTCGAGATTGTCGAAGAGCGCGTTTTTGACCCGGATAAGGTCTACCGCAAATCATGATTTAACGGGAGTCATCCATGAATATTTTGAAACTCGGGCTGCCCAAGGGAAGTCTGGAAAATGCTACCATCAAACTGTTTGAAAAAGGCGGATGGCTGATCAAACCGGCGGCCCGCAACTATTTTCCAAAAATCGATGACCCTGAGCTCGATTGTTCCATCTGCCGTCCTCAGGAAATGTCGCGCTATATCGAAAGCGGTATGCTCGATGCAGGTATTACCGGCAAGGACTGGATCCTTGAAAATGAATCCGATGCTATAATCGTTGCCGATTTGATCTATTCCAAGGTCAGCAACAAGCCGACCCGCTGGGTGATTGCGGTTGCCGGCGACTCGGATATCAAGACTCTCGAAGATCTTCAGGGAAAGAAGGTTGCAACCGAACTGGTCAACGTGACCAGGCGTTTTTTCGAAGAACGGGGCATCGAGGTGAAGATCGAATTTTCCTGGGGAGCCACCGAAGCTAAAGTCGTATCAGGCCTTGCCGACGCCGTGGTCGAAGTCACTGAAACGGAGAGCACAATCCGGGCGCACGGGTTGCGGATTATCCATGAGCTGATGGAATCAAATACCCAGCTGATTGCCAACAAAGATGCCTGGAACGACCCATGGAAACGGCAGAAGATAGAAAATATTTCTCTGCTTCTGCAGGGAGCGCTCAGGGCCGACCGTATTGTTGGTTTGAAAATGAACGTAAAAAGCGAAGACCTGGACCAGGTGGTAGAAATACTGCCCAGCCTCAATGCTCCGACCATCGCCAATCTTTACCAGTCCGACTGGTTTTCTGTGGAAACGGTGGTTTCTGAGGATGTGGTTCGAGACCTGATTCCCCGTTTGATCACCAAAGGAGCCCAGGGAATTATCGAATACCCCCTCAATAAGGTCATCTGACACACAACTGCTTTTAAACGTAATCCATACCTTACGGCAGATTTCCATGGACCTGAGCAGTGCCGAATTCATATTGAGCGTGCATAGTCTGAAACAGTTGCCGGATTCCGATCTGCCCGAAATTGCCTTTGCCGGTAGATCGAATGTGGGAAAATCGAGTCTTCTCAACGTACTGCTGGGTCGGAAAAATTACGTGAAAGTAAGCTCCAAACCTGGCAAGACCCAGGGGCTGAATTTCTTCGAAGTTCCAGGGGTCTGCAATTTGGTCGATCTCCCCGGCTACGGTTATGCCAAGGTCTCCAAACGGATGCAGGCCGACTGGGGAAAGCTCATTTCAGCGTACCTCGAGAGCAGAAAACAGCTCCGCTGTGTTGTGGTGATCATGGATATCCGGCACGAAGCAAAACAGCAGGACCGGGAACTGCTGTTCTGGCTCAGGCAGAAACAGATTCCCTGTCTGGCGGTCTATACCAAGGCAGACAAGTTGTCGGGCAACCTCAGGGCAAAACAGGCCAGGGTGCTCGATGCCGGTCACCTGTTGGCAGATGGTGAGCGGGTTATTTTTTCGGCAGTTTCAAAACTCGGAAAAGAGCGTTTGCTCGACCAACTCTACTCCTTCCTGACTTCCGCATAGGGCACTGTTCGACGCGGAACAACCCGCACTATCAAATTTTTTTCATTATTTTTTTGGCAGTTATACCACCTTGTCACATACAGGCAGATAATTCTGGTAAATCTTTATTGCCAGCTTTCTGCGGATACATTAGAATTATTTTTCGTCCAGGTAATAATATACAAGAGGAGCTTGCTACGATGTCACCGTTTTCCAAACTTCCCTGCTGGGTGATCATGAATTGTGCTGAAAATAAAAAATGTCCCGCCAAAGAAAACCCCCATCTTAATTGCTGGGATATATTCAGTGAAGTTGACATCAAGGCGTTCAATATATGTCGGGACTGTCTCGTTTACATCTCGAGGCAGGAGCAGTCCATACTCAGCAGACAGGAAATGGAGCTGATTATGACACACAAAGGCATTACTCTGCCTGCATCTGCGGCCTGACCTGCAGTTTAAATAAGCACAGCAGCGCGATCTGCTTAATCACCATCGCGCTTTAGCACCGCAAGAAAGGCATTCTGCGGAATATCCACGTTACCGACTGTCTTCATCCGTTTCTTTCCCGCTTTCTGTTTTTCGAGCAATTTTCTTTTTCTCGTGATATCACCACCGTAGCATTTTGCGGTGACATCCTTTCGCAGTGCCGAAATATTGGTTCTGGCGATGATTGTGTTACCGGTGGCGGCCTGAATGGCGATCTTGAACATTTGCCGGGGGATCTCGTCTTTGAGCCTCTCGCAGGCGTTCAATCCCCGGGCCCGGGCGTTTGAGCGATGCACCAGTTGAGAGAGGGCATCGACCACTTCGCCGTTTACCAGGATGTCGAGTTTGACCAGGTCGCTGGTCCGGTAATCGAGTATCTCGTAGTCAAAACTGCCGTAGCCCTGGGTGATGGATTTGAGCCGATCATAAAAATCATAAATGACCTCCGCTAACGGCAGTTCACAGATCAACTCGATTCTGCCGGGCGTTGGATAATGATAATTAGTCTTATCGCCCCGGCGTTCCATACACAGGTTCATCACGGTACCCATGTAGCGCTCGGGAATCAGGATCGAAGCCTTGATGTATGGCTCTTCGACGGAGGCAATCTTGGCGGGATCGGGGAAATGGGCCGGGTTGTCCACCATCAGTTCTGATTTATCGCTTAGGACGAATCGATACCTGACAGAGGGTACGGTTAGAATAAGGGAGATATCGAATTCACGTTCGAGCCGTTCCTGCACCACTTCGAGGTGCAGCAGACCGAGAAAGCCGCAGCGGAACCCGAAGCCCAGTGCTGCTGAGGAGTCTTTCTGGAAAGATAGTGCTGCATCATTGAGCTGGAGTTTCTCAAGCGCAGCGGCAAGATCCTCATATTCGTCCGAAGATATCGGATAGATCGAGGAAAAAACCACCGGCAGAATTTCCCGAAAGCCGGGCAGGGGGCTCGCACAGGGAGCAGCGCTGTGGGTGATAGTGTCGCCGGGCTTGGCATCGCTAACCGACTTGATTCCGGCCAAAACATAACCTACCTCGCCTGCCCGCAGCTCTTTCTGGGGGATTTTTTTTATCCTGAACAGACCGACTTCTTCCACCCGGTAGGATGCCCCGGTTGACATGAAGCGGATCTGGTCTCCCGGTTTGATCACCCCGTTCATGAGCCGGCAGGAGATGATAGTACCGCGATACGGATCATAGCTGGCATCGAAGATAAGCGCCTGCAGCGCAGCGTTTGGATCTCCGGTCGGCGGCGGCAGATAGGTGATGATTGCTTCGAGGATGTCTTCGACACCGGTACCGTTCTTGGCCGAGCAGAGCTGGATCATGTCGCTGTCCAGGCCGAGATCATCTTCGATCTGCAGACTGACGGTTTCCGGTTCGGCGGAGGGCAGATCGATCTTATTGATAACCGGAATCACATCCAGGTCATTTTCCATGGCCAGATAGAGATTGGCCAGGGTCTGGGCCTCGACCCCTTGGGCGGCATCGATAATCAGCAGCGCACCCTCGCAGGAGGCAAGGGCGCGCGAGACCTCGTAACTGAAATCGACATGGCCGGGGGTATCAACCAGATTCAGGCAGTAAGATTTGCCGTTTCTTGCCTGGTAGGGCAAACAGATCGTCTGGCTCTTGATGGTGATGCCCCGTTCACGCTCAATATCCATGGTATCGAGCAGCTGGTCCTTGAACTCGCGTTCCGACACCAGCGAACACAATTGTATCATGCGGTCGGCAAGGGTTGATTTGCCATGATCAATATGAGCTATGATACTGAAATTTCTGATATGTTCCATCGATTAAATCACTGCACCCAGGGGCTTGTCAGGCTACTGAGGCGGGTAGAAGAAAAAAACGCTTCTATCATAAACGGAGCAGGAAGAAAATAAAATATTTCCCTACCCGGCTGATATGGTAGGATATAACAACAAAAGGGTGCTTCTGTAATAAAATGTGCGGATATACCGGTGCTGCATATTTGATTGCACTTTCCTGTCTTTAGAGTAAGATTAAAGTCTTTTTCTACAAGAATACCAAGGTTGCCTTGGAGAGATAACTATAGATGAGCAAAAAGAATAATACAACAACCGTTGAAGTCGAGCCCCACGAAAATCCGCTTGTAGCCTTATCTGATGATGAGAACTTGCCGGTACTGAGTAATCCGGCTCTGCACCGCTATCTTCAGGAAATCAGCCAGTACGAGCTACTGTCCCGCGAAGAAACCGAGGAATTGGCCATTAAATTTCGCGAATCCGGGGATCCCAACGCTGCCTATCGCCTGGTGTCGAGTAATCTTCGGCTGGTGGTCAAGGTTGCGATGGATTTCCAGAAATACTGGATGCAGAATTTTATGGATCTGATCCAGGAGGGCAACGTCGGACTCGTGCAGGCCACCAAAAAATTCGACCCCTATCGCGGGGTTAAGTTTTCCTATTACGCAGCCTACTGGATCCGCGCGTACGTGTTGAAGTTCATCATGGACAACTGGCGTCTGGTTAAAATCGGTACCACGCAGGCCCAGCGCAAATTATTTTTCAGCCTGAACAAGGAGAAAAAGCTGCTCGAATCGCAGGGCTTCAATCCCGAGCCGAAACTCTTGGCAGAGAGGCTCAACGTCAAAGAGAAAGAAGTTGTTGAAATGAGCCAGCGCATGGACAGTTGGGATGTGTCGCTGGAAAGTCCTGTTAAAAATGACTCCGACGACGAACAGAAGAGTTTTATCCCAAGTGATGATCCGTCAATCGAATCGAGGATCGCCGGCAAGGAGATGAAACTGCGCCTCAAGGAGCTACTCGAAAAACTGAAAGAGAGTCTAAATGATAAAGAACGGATGATTCTCGAAGACAGGCTGCTCACCGATGAGCCGATGACGCTGCAGAATATTGCCGACAAATTCGATATTTCCCGCGAACGCGTCAGGCAGATCGAGGTAAATCTACTGGCCAAGATGAAAAAATATCTTGAGTCGGAAATGCCTGATATCGTCGATTTCTTTGACGGCGAAAAAATCATTGTGAACGCTTCCGATTAATTCTTACAGGCGGCGTTATCCCATCACATCTTCCTGCACCCTAAACGACATGAACGTCCCATTACTTGACCTGAGTCCGCCACTTTTAGATCAACGTTCTGAAATCATAGAAAAAATCATCCAAGTTGTCGATTCTACCAGGTACATCCAGGGACCGGAGGTCGAGGGGCTCGAAGAAGAAATAGCGGCCTATTGCTCCGTATCTGGCGCTGTCGGAGTGTCCAGCGGCACCGACGCCCTTCTCGTTTCGCTTATGGCCCTGGATATCGGCCATGGCGACCAGGTCATCACCACGCCATATTCGTTTTTCGCTACCATGGGCGTTATTTTGCGGCGGGGTGCGGTGCCGGTCTTTGCCGATATTGATCCGGTCTCCTACAACATCGATCCGGTCAACATCGAGGCCCTCCTGGAAGCCGATAAGCAGAAAAAGGTCAAAGCCATTATTGCGGTTCACCTCTACGGACAGTGTGCCGACATGGCAGCGATCAAAGCACTTTCAGAAAAATACCAGGTGCCGGTGCTGGAAGATGCAGCCCAGGCCATCGGGGCTGAAGTCTGCATCGATGAGAGCGCAGGCGGGAACTGGCACAAAGCCGGCTCAATTGGCCTGGCCGGCTGTTTTTCTTTTTTTCCCAGCAAGAATCTTGGAGCTCTGGGTGACGGCGGCATGGTGGTCAGTCGAGACGACGCTTTTACAGAGAAAGTGAAGTTGCTTCGCAACCACGGCAGTTCACCCAAGTATTATCATCCGATGGTTGGTGGAAATTTTCGTCTGGATCCAATTCAGGCAGCAATATTGCGGATAAAGCTCAAAAATCTGGAGATCTGGCATCGCCAGCGGCGGGAAAACGCCGAGCGCTACAACCGCCTGTTCAGCGCCTCTGATATTGGCACTGAAGGAGTGGTAAAGACGCCGAAGGCAATCTATCGAGAAGCAGCTGGAGCCGCAGCCGCCTCCAGAAATTATCATATCTACAACCAGTATGTTATACGCGCTGAGAGACGAGATAATCTTCGCGATTGGCTCCAGAGCAACGGAGTCGCCACGGAAATATATTATCCGCTTGGCCTGCATCAACAGAAGTGCCTGGAGGGGATCATCGTCTCTGCTCCGATGAAGCACACCGAGCAGGCAGCTCGAGAAACCCTGGCGCTGCCCATTTATCCGGGGCTCACCCCCGAGATGCAGGAATATGTTGTAAAATCCATTGCAGACTTTTATAGATAAATCAGAAAATTAATTTGCGCAGCGATGTATCATAATCGCACTGCACCGGCGCAGGTGAGGGGAGTACCCCTTTGAACCCATACATTGGGTAGAAGCTGGCGGTCTGATCCGCTCAGTCATCTGATTCATTGTTTTACAATCAGGCTAAGCTATTTTTCAAATCCTTCACATTATCGTTCTGGCAGCCATATCCATCGGATCGCTCGTGCCCCAGCTCCAGGCTGCACCTCTTGTCCCCGGCAAGGATGTAATTCTCGTCAATAAAGACTCACAACAGCCACCCTGGAAATTATGGTGGGACGAAGCGCGCGCTCTGTCCCACCAGCAGAATTATCTCGCAGCAGTCGAGCGTTATCTTGCCGTTCTTGAAGAAAAGCCACACATAGAAGAAGTCAAGTGGGAGCTTTGCAAAACCTATATTGCTCTTGAAAACTACGATCAGGCTCTGCTGCTCATCGAAAGTCTCCTTGAAGCAGCTCCGGAGCGAATCGATTACCTGATAAGTGCCGGGGATGTGGCGCTGCAGCAGGACAGAGCTGAGCAGGCAGCCCGGTATTTTGGTGAGGCGCTGGCGCTCGAGCCTGGCGGCCCTTTCTCGGATAAGGCTTTAGATGGTCTGATTAGTGCATTGGCCGCCCAAGGCAAAGATTTGTTGACTATCCCGCTGATGGAGCAGCAGTATCAGCGCGGCGGTGCTGGCCGTGAAACAATAACCAACCTTGCCCGTCTTTGTAGAGATAACGGTCAGTTGCAGAAAAGCGGCTACTATTTCAGTGAACTGGTAAAAAAGTACTGGGTGGCGCCGATGGTAGCAAGAGAGGCCGCCGATGTATTTGAAAAGACCGGGCGCCTGGATGAAGCCGCTGATCAATGGGAAGTTTATCTGCAGAGTGAACCTGACGATTTAGGCTACCGTAAAAAGTTAGCAGATTACCTTTACGATCAGGATAAACCTCAACAAGCATTGCCCCACTTGCTCACTCTGATAGACAACGGCATTGATCGGCAGACCTATCTGCTTGCTGTTGCCAGAATCTATCTGTTTACGCTGGGCAGGTCGGATCGTGCCCTGTATTTTTTTGAGCAATATCGAAATGAATTTCCAGACGGTGTCGATGTTTCGGATGAGATAGAAAATCTCCAGCTTATCCTGGCCAATGACTTGCTGGCCATAGTTGAAAATGATGGTGTCTGGATGTTGTGGCGGGATTTGGCCATGGTCACACCGGATCGCATCGGTATTTATCGGGCGATGGCCACAATGCTTGAACAAATGGGCAGGGAAAAAGAAAATGAGTTGCTCGAAGTGCTGCAGATCATTCATGCGCATGAACCCCAAGATATAGAGGTCATATCTGCTATTGCAACACTGTTGCTGAAAAAGAGCCAGCCTGAAAAATGCGTTGCATTTCTCGAACAAAGCCAGCTGCAGGCTCAGCAAGCGCCGGAACTTACCCTGCTCAAAGCCGACTGTTTCAGAGCAGCGGGTCAGGATCTGGCTGAACTGCAAGGCTATCTGGATTATCTGAGCCTTAATCCGCTTGACGTCAAGATAAGGACTCAGGCAATAGCGCTTGCCGGCAGGCTTGGCCTGGTCGATAAAATGAGTGCTCTATACCAGGGCTCGGACGCTTTCTATGCGAACAGCCCAGAGTTCAGGCTCGAACGGGACAGGGCCTATTTTGACGGGTTGGTAATGAGTGGTTTATCCGCTGCGGCACAGGATTATTTAACAGGTTATCAGCATAAAAATGAACACAGCTCCCTTTCTGTTCATTTTACCAAGGAGTTGGCAACCCTGTTGTCGGCTCAAGGCCGGAATTATAAAGCCGAAGAAATGCTTCGAACTTACGCTGCAAGCAATCCAGCGGACTTTGAATCATACCTGATGCTGGCAGAGTATAGTTTAAATAGAAAGGACCTCCCTGCGGCAGCACTCTGGTTCGGTGCGCTGGAGCGTCGCTTTCCCCTATCATCTGCCGAACTGAGCCAGGTGCAGAAAAGCCATCTGGTTTATTTGAAACTTCGCCATGAAGCGCTATCAGGGAACGAGACATGGCACCGCAAAGGACTCGAGTATCTGAATCAGTCGGCTAACGCGGATAGCATCACCGGAGAAGATCTGGACATTATCCTTCTGGTGGCAGGCCATTACTACCGAGACGGTAAATATGATGACTGTCTGGAGCTGTTGCAGCGGTTGCGTCAGAAGTTCAAAGGGGTCGATGCGTTCACAGCCATGCTTTTTCTGGCGCGGGAATATGAGCAGAGCAACGGTTCAGATACAATAGAGGCGCGTTTTTCGGTACTTTCCCTTTCAGAACAGCTCGCACTTGTTCGCTTATTGCTTGATTTGGGAAAAGAAAAAGAAGCACTGAGCTATATGCAAAGGCTTGTTCAGCGCGAGGTCGAATCCACTCGTCTGCAACTGATGCTGGCAGAAACTCAGCGGGCAATCTCAAATCATGGCTCTGCACTAGAGATCTTTTCCGGACTCAGCTCAGTATTTGCTCAGGAGTATTATTTCAGGGAGCAGGTCGCTCAGCTTGAAAACCGACTGGGCAGACCCGCTGCACTTCTCGACCTGTTTGTGCTTGAACGCGATGCTCAATCAGAAACTCCACGTATCCTGAGCAAATTTGATTCAATGGATTACCCTGAAGCCCAGTTGATGTGGGTTCGGGCCCTGTGGGCCAGCGACCGGTGGCAAGACGCTCTTGATGCCTATCGTGTGATTATTGACGATCTGGATCGGGAAATGGCAGCATTATCCGACAAGATCAGCCAGGTAGAAGGCTATGATGAACTCGTTTCCAGGCTACCGCGGGGTTTAATTTTCTCTGGTCCCGATAAACGTGAAGTTTTAGACTATTTTATGTCAGCTCAGTTTGCTGCAGAGCATCTCAAAAATCAGATCAACAGGATCACCAGTACATTTTACGAACATTATCGCTGGCAAAAGATAGTAAAGAGGGAACAAGCCGCCAGAGAGTCGCTTGCCGCCAAGAGATTTTATCAGGCAGAAATAAATTATATAGCGCTTTTTACTGAAGAGCCAGACATACCAGTTGAGGTTTACCCGGATCTGGCAACGGTATACAGCAGACTCGGCAAGTTAGACGAGCAGAGTGAAGTGCTCGAAAAAATCAAAGAAGAGAAAGTTGTCTATCCAGAAGTGAGGCTGGCGACCGAGAAAAGTGAACGCCAGCAGCAGCCGCACCTGTTCCTGGATGCACATTACCTGGAAGAAGATGGCAGGGGCGGTTATAAAGATATTTCCGAGAAGTATGCCGGGATTGGGCTGAAGATCAAGCCGGCGCTGTTTCAGGACGTAGGTGTGCTGGCTGGACGCAGTGAGTGGGGAGACAGTGATTCCTCAACACTATTAAAAAGCAACACTATTTTAGGTTCATACAATATACAGTTCAACGACAACCTAGGGGCTGGGGTAAATCTCGGCTTTGAGGACTTTGATACCGACGGTAAATCATTTCTGATCTACGATGCCTCTGTGAAAGGAACCCTGGAAAAGAGACTCGACCTCTTTGCGACGGTGAGCCAGGCGCCGGTGGATGATACCATCGATTCACTTGCCGCCGGTATCTACCATAGAGATCTCCAGCTGGGTTTGTCTGTTGAGTACCTCTTCGGGCTGTTTTTTGGCTTCGACCTGAGTTTCATCGACTACAGTGATTTCAACGAAGGTGAACGCTACCACCTGTGGAGTTCTTATCGCTGGTTTGGCGATAGAACCTCACTTGATTTCACCTATTCCTTTGAGTCTTTGCAGAATACTATAAGCAATGATCCCGATGTTAAAGAAAACACAGATGAGGCCAGCGGGGTAGGCACGCCTGGTCTGCCCTATTGGAGTCCGGATAGCTATTGGAAGCATCTACTGGCCGTAGCCTATAAGCTTGAACTTTCACCCACCGGTAAATTGCAAAGTGGAACAGGCTCTTTAACAGCTCTTTACGGCATCGGTTATGAAAAGGGCGATTTTCTCGTGCACGAATTAGATATCGATATTTTGCTTGAAATTAGTCCGTCTTTTCTAGTAAAAGGGACCTTCTCAACCCAATTGTCGGACGACTATAAAGATCTCGAAGCCTTTGCTTCGCTGGTCTATCGCTGGTAATAATTCAAATTTTCAAGCACCTGTATTGCAGTCGGTTAGACTGTTGCAGGTTTTTTTATTTTCAGGAGCATCAAATGGTTATACGTATTCCAATGTCAAGAACCGGTCATCAGAAACTTAAGGAAGAATTATCCAGACTTGAGAGAAGAGACCGGATCGAGGTGATGAAGGCCATCGAGGTCGCCAGAGGTCATGGCGATCTGAAGGAAAACGCTGAATATCACGCAGCCAAAGAGCGGCAGGGGCTCATCGAAGGCCGCATCCTCGAGCTCAAGGACAAGCTGAGCCGCGCTGAAGTGATCGATTGTACAAAAGTTGACCGGGATCGGGTTGTGTTTGGCACCGTCGTCAGTCTCCTTGATTTGGATACCGATCAAGAGATCAGCTATCAGTTGCTTGGTCCCGAGGAAGCGGACGTCAAGAAGGGGTCGATCTCGGTCTTATCGCCGCTGGGCAAAAGCCTGATCGGCAAAGAGATTGGCGATGAGGTGCTGGCCAAGACACCCGGAGGAACCCGGGAGTTTGAAGTTGTGGATATTGCCACGTCTGAAATTGCCTGACGCCCGAGACTATAATCTTGACGGCTGGCCATGCGGCAGCCGATAGGTAGATTTCGGTGTTTAAGTGCTGCGACGCAGACCGGAGAGAAACAAGGAGATAATCTGCTCAGTGGTTTCTTCCAGCGAGTAATTCGCAGTCCCCGGTGTCGTCCAGATGCGAGAAACTTCGTCGAGTGCACCGAAAAAAGCGAGTTTGGCGATAGCTGGAATGATATCCTTGCGATAGATACCGAGTTCCTGGCCCCGCTGGATGATTTCCGATATCAGATTGATGTATTGTCTGAAAGTATTATTACGATATTCCTTCACCAACCGGTCACTCTGTCGAAGTTCGATATGAATCACTTCAGCCAGGTTCTTGTTGTGTTTCATGGCTGACAGATGTTTCTCTATGAAAATCGTCAGCATTTTTTCCGGATCAGTTTCTTTTTCTATCGCTTTTCTGATCTGTTCGATAATCTTGCCAATCTCTTCTTCCAATACCGAGATCAGGATGTCAAATTTGTTGTTGAAGTATAGGTAAATCGTCCCGTCGGCGACTTTTGCCTCCTTGGCAATGTCTGAAATTCGGGCATTGAAAAATCCCTTCTTGGCGAAGACTTTCGTAGCTGCAATGATGATCTTGGTATGCTTGTCGATCGATTTCATGACAGAAAAGGGGTAACGTTTCAGTTAGTGAATGACTATTCATTCATCTACCCATTGACGTGCTATTTGTCAATCTGAAATTGCTCCAGTTGTTATGTTCAAGCGCTATTTTTATGGCTCTTGCGGGCTATCCGCACGACGGATAACTAATTCATTGTAAGATTTGCCAGATTGTTTACCTTTGAATCAGTATTTCCGTATTTAGGAGCGCTGCATTTCTGCTGCGTGACTGCAACGTATCTTAAAAAAGAGAGGGAGCTCATGAATGATATGAAGGTATTGGTCGTCGGTTCTGGTGGGCGGGAACATGCCCTGGTATGGAAGATTCAACAGAGCAAAGCAGTTGGCCAGATCTATTGTGCCCCCGGCAATGCCGGAATTCGCAAGATAGCTGAATGCGTGGACATCTCCGCAACCGACGTTAAAGCGCTCACCGCATTTGCGCAAAAAGAAAAGATCGATCTTACCATCGTCGGACCCGAGGCATCACTGGTGGAGGGCATTGTCGACAGCTTCGAGAAGAAGGGGCTGCGCATCTTCGGCCCGACCAAAAAGGCGGCCATTCTTGAAGGAAGCAAAGTGTATACCAAAGAGTTTCTGAAAAAATACGACATTCCCACTGCTGACTTCAAAGTATTCAGAGACCCCCGAAAAGCCAAGAAATATATCGATAAATGCGGTGCCCCGATTGTGGTCAAGGCGGACGGACTGGCAGCTGGCAAAGGGGTCATCGTGGCCGCCACGGTAAAAGAGGCCAAAGATGCGGTGGACCAGATCATGCTTGATAAGGTCTTCGGAGATGCGGGTGACCGGGTGATCATCGAGGAATGTCTGAAGGGTGAGGAGGCTTCGTTCATTGCTTTTACCGATGGCAAAACGGTGCTGCCACTACCCACTTCGCAGGATCATAAACCGATCTTCGACAATGACGAGGGGCCGAACACCGGTGGCATGGGTGCATATTCGCCAGCGCCTGTGGTCACCGATGCGATCTATGAATTTGCGATGGAAAAGGTGATGCTGCAGACCATCAGAGGCATGGCTGCGGAAGGCCGGCCCTATAAAGGCATGCTCTATGCCGGTCTGATGATCGATGGCGACCGCATCAATGTGCTCGAGTTCAACTGCAGATTCGGTGATCCGGAGGCGCAACCGCTGCTGATGCGGGTGAAGAGTGATATCGTGGAGATCTTCGAGGCGGCCATTGACGGAGAACTGGACCGGGTTGAAATGAAAATCGATCCCCGGCCAACCATCTGTGTCGTTATGTCTTCGGGGGGCTACCCCGGCTCCTATGAACAAGGAAAACAGATCAGGGGAATCAGCAAGGCAGCGGCTGTCCCGGGCGTGGAGGTGTTTCATGCCGGAACCGGGTTAGAAAAAAACAGACTGGTTACAGCGGGCGGCCGGGTGTTAGGAGTAACTGCAGTCGGTAAAGATCTGCAGACCGCCATCAGCCGGGCCTATAAGGGAGTCAGCCAGATAAGCTGGACCGGGAGTTTCTACCGGACTGATATCGGGGCCAAGGCCTTGAACCGATCAGTTACTCCGGCAAGCAGGGTCCAGGTCGGCATTCTGATGGGCAGCGATTCGGATCTGCCGGTGATGCGCGCAGCTGCAGATTTTCTCAAAGAAATGGGGATTGGTTTTGAAATGACTGTTGCCTCCGCCCATCGCACGCCTGAAAAAGTAATGCAATATACCACCTCTGCTTCGGAACGCGGAATCAAAGTAATCATTGCCGGAGCGGGAATGGCGGCGCATCTGGCCGGGGTTATTGCCTCGCATACCGATCTGCCGGTGATCGGCGTTCCGCTTGATGCTTCACCGCTTGGCGGTATGGATGCGCTGCTTGCCACCGTGCAGATGCCACCGGGGATTCCGGTTGCAACCATGGGCATTGGCAAGGCCGGGGCTAAGAATGGCGCGGTTCTGGCCTGCCGAATTCTGGCCCTGCAGGATCCAAAGATTGGTGCAAGGCTGGTTGAATTCAGAAAAAAGATGGTTCAGGAAGTAAATGAAAAGGCAAGGAATATCTCCTTGTAGACGAATCGGGGCCGACCAGGCCGATTGCAGCAGCACAGCCGCTGGGGTGATCGCTGCAGGGGGGATCGTTGCAATTCCCACCGAGACCTCCTATGGCCTGGCCGTAGACCCATGGAACCATGCAGCACTGGAGCGCCTCTTCACTCTGAAGAGGCGCCCACCCTCCAAAGCGGTCCTCCTTCTTGTTGACTCGACAACCACGCTGCCCCGGCTGATCAGCCATATTCCCGAACTTTACAACCCCTTGATCGCAACCTTCTGGCCGGGACCCTTGACCCTGGTTTTTCCCGCCAGAGAAGTGTTGCCCAAACTGCTGACCGCCGGCAGTCAAACCGTCGGCATCAGGATATCTTCCAATCCACTGGCAACCCGGATTTGCAGATATGCAGGAGGTGCTATCACCGCCACGAGTGCCAATTTCAGCAACAGTGAACCGGCCAGGACCGCAGATGAGATTATTCGAATTTTTCAGGATCAAATCGATCTCGTGGTCGATGGCGGAGAACTTGGCCAGAGCCGCTGTTCCACCGTCGTGGGTATAGAGGACGGAAAACTCAAGGTAATACGCGAAGGGGAAATCAGTGGGCCAGCGCTGCTGAGTTTCTGAGATTTTCAGCAGCGCTGGCTGAGAATTCTCATCTGGTAAGCTGGCGGTATTTGATCCGGTGTGGTTGATCGGCTGCTGCCCCGAGTCTGCGCTTGCGGTCTTTTTCATAATCGGAGTAGTTGCCCTCGAACCAGACTACTTTGGAGTCTCCTTCAAAGGCCAGGATGTGGGTGGCAATTCGATCCAGGAACCAGCGGTCATGACTGATCACCACCGCACAGCCCGGATAGTTTTCCAGAGCCTCTTCCAGGGCCCTGAGCGTGTTCACATCAAGATCGTTGGTGGGCTCGTCGAGCAACAACACATTACCGCCTTCTTTGAGCATCTTGGCCAGATGCACCCGGTTTCGCTGCCCGCCTGAAATCTGTGATACTTTTTTCTGCTGGTCACTGCCCGAGAAATTGAACCGCGCCACATAGGCGCGGCTGTTTATCTCCCGGGTGCCCAGCCAGATTGTCTCCTGTCCCTCTGATATGGCCTGCCAGATGGTCTGTTCCGGCTCGAGCGTCTCGCGGCTCTGGTCCACATAGGAGAGCTTGACGGTTTCTCCAAGTACGATGGTTCCTTCGTCGGGCGACTCATCTGCCGTTATCATTTTAAACAGCGTTGACTTACCTGCGCCGTTGGGTCCGATGACACCGACAATACCGCCGGCCGGCAGGATAAAAGACATGTCTTCAAAGAGAACGCGCTCGTTCAAACATTTTTTGACCCCATTCGCCTCGATTACCTTTTTTCCGAGACGCGGCCCCGGTGGAATATATATTTCCAGATCATGAGCTCTTTCTGTGGTTGAGGAATTGAGCAGGTCCTCGTAAGAGCTGATGCGCGCTTTAGACTTTGATCGGCGACCCTTAGGCGACATTCGTATCCATTCGAGTTCGCGCTGCAGGGTCTTGCGTCGCTCACTGTGCTGTTTTTCCTCCACGGCCAGTCGTTTTTCTTTCTGTTCGAGCCAGGAAGAATAATTTCCTTTCCACGGTATGCCGACTCCACGGTCGAGCTCGAGGATCCAGCCGGCCACATTGTCAAGGAAATAGCGGTCATGGGTGACCGCTATCACGGTACCGTTGTAATCCTGCAGGTGACGCTCGAGCCAGGCAACCGATTCGGCATCGAGATGATTGGTGGGCTCGTCGAGCAGCAGGATATCGGGCTTTTTCAGCAGAATCCTGCACAGCGCCACCCGGCGTTTTTCACCGCCCGAGAGTACCCCGCATTTAGTTTCCGATGGAGGACAGCGCAGTGCATCCATGGCCATGTCGAGCCGGCTGTCTATGTCCCAGGCAGACAACGCCTCGAGTTTGTCCTGCACCTCGGCTTGCCGTTCGATGAGTTCCTGCATTTGCTCATCATCCATCGGCTCGGCAAACTGCTCATTAATTTCATTGAACTGGGCGATAAGTCTCATGGTTTCAACTACGCCCTCTTCGACGATCTCTTTTACCGTCCTTTCGGGATCGAGTTGGGGTTCCTGCTCCAGATAGTCAATGGTGAAGCCTGGTGCCAGCACTGTGCGTCCGTCAAATTCGTTGTCGATACCGGCCAGAATTCTCAGCAGGGTGGATTTGCCTGAGCCGTTGAGTCCGAGGACGCCGATCTTGGCCCCGTAGAAGTAAGACAAGGAAATGTCCTTGAGAATTGTCCGGGTAGCGTAGCGTTTACTTACCTTGATCATCGAATAGATGATTTTCTGGTCGTCAGTGCTCATATGCTGGTGTCCATTAGGTTGAGAAAAGATGTTGGGCTAATCTACCGTGAAACAAAAAAAAAGGGAACAGACGGATTAACCGTCTGTTCCCAGGTTGTGTTGAGGTGGGTTGGAGCTTAGCTTTTTTTGGCCGGAATGATGATCGGACAGTCGCATTCAGCATCCGAGATATCGAGGAGCAGGAATTTGACGTCAAAACCATTCTCGATCAGTTCCCGATAAGCGAGATCGGCCCGGGCGCCGGTGGAGCAATGGACGAAGATTTGCTTGTCCTTCGGTAGTTCATTCATCCGTTTGGGAATTTCATCAAGCGGAATATTAACCGTGTTGGTGAATATTCCCAATTGCTCCACTTCCTCCTTGGTGCGGGCGTCTATCACGAAAGTGTCGGGCAATTCACCCATTACCGCCTGGCGAAACTCTTCGACAGAGACCTCTCCTACGCCGAGTTCTCTCACCCAGCTTATCTCTGTGGTGTAGATCGGTCCTGATTCGGTGGCACCGCCAGAGGCTAGCCAGCCCTGATAATTACCCTTGACCATGGCAACCGTTTTGAAGCCCTCGTCTTTGAGGTCCTCATAGGCATCGGTCACTTGTTCATAGTCGTCGCTGTAGAGAACAACCGGGGCATTCCTGGGAATATCGTCGATCCGGTTTTCAAGTTGTTCATAGGAAATAGGTACTGAGCGGGGTATTCGACCATTTAATGGCGCATCGCCTTCACGGAGATCGATCAGGACGATATTGCCCGTTTTCACAAAGTCATTGGAGGCATAAACGGGATGGCCTGCTTCACTCCACGCTGGCTCTCCGCCAAGATATGCGCGTACCTGGGTGTAGCCGAGTTTCTTCGCCAGACCGGCGTTTGTTGTCGACATGCCTCAGGTATAGCCACCGCAGTAAAAGATGAGCAGTTTATCCTTGTCTTTAGGCAGGACCGCCGCCTTCTTTTCTTTGAGCATCGGCACCGGAATGGAAATTGATCCGGGCAGATGGCCCTGGTTAAAACGCATCTCCGGTCGGGCGTCAGCCAGAGTCATGGGTACGTGATCCTGCAGAAGTTTGTAGAGTTCGTCCGTTTTGATTTCGGTGACGCCTTCGGGCAGTTTAGCCAGTTTTGGTTTGATCACCGTGGCAAATTTATCGTCGCCGCGTTGTTCCCATTTGATAATTGCGGCTTCACCTTTTTGGGCAAAGTCTAATCCTTCAGTCTTATCATCGAATCTGACCATCATGGTCTTGGCTGCATCACCACTGCCGACAGTAATGGAGATGGTCTTCGCCTTGTTGGATCTGCCAATAATCGGCCCGGTGAATACGTTGGGGTCCTTTTTCTGCTCCATGGCAGGTTTTGCCGGAGCGGTCGCGGTCAAACTGGTGTCCTGGGCGCAACCACCCAACAGCAGGCCGCACATCAACGCAAGTGGCAAAAAGCGGATGATCTTTGTTCTCTTCATGTCTCGGTCTCCTGAATTGATTTATTTAGCACAGAGAGGTATTGAGCGGGCTATTCGGCTGCTCAACGGCAGGTCCTGCGGTAGCAAGTACCACAAAAGCTTAATCAATCAACTAATTAATTAAACAACTAACTATAGTAATAGGTTTTAAAATTTTTTCAAACCAATTTTCTTGGAAAACTCAGACAACCCCAAAACACCTGGAAATAAAAAAGCCCGCATGCATTGCGCCTGCGGGCTCGATAAGGTTTAGAGAAAAAAGTAGTTAACCTAGTCTATCGCCAGATCCACTCGGTTTTCAGATCGAGCGTTTTCTCTTCTTCGTAGAAAGCGACTTCGGTACCGTCGAATTCACCGAAGGGAACATACCAGATTGTTACCGTAACGTTGAGCTCATCGTTGAGGAGCTCGCGTCTGGTGGCCCCATCCTTTTCTTTGTCTTCGAAAGGATAGGTGATTTCAAAGGTTTCATGGGTCGTTTTACCTGGAGCAAGGCTTGTTTCACGCAGCAGCCCGCTTTTTTCGTAGGGGCCTCTGCCCATTTCCTTGCCACGGCCGAATCTGCCGGGAAACGGCATGTAAATGCGCTGTTCATTGTAAACGACGGTATCATCAGTTGTTTTCGCGGTCACATCCAGGACCAGCCGGTTTGGAGTCGGTCAGCCGTCCGGGATTGCATGTCCCGCCTTGTTGTACATGGATACGTCGATGATGCCGATGGGTACGACGCCATCAGCCTTGTTCTTGCGCCAGAAGATGGAGCGCCCTTCGACCTTCACATCGAGCGCCATATCGATCATAGCCTGGTCTTTGTAGGACTGCATGTCATGGCCAAGCTCGGATTTCTCCATATGGCATTCCTGGCACGACTCGCTGCCCCCGTGCGCTACATAGGAAAACAGATAGCTGCCATAAATGGTCGCACATTGTGACGGATGCTCGAGCTCGAAGTTCGGGCCGACGCCGTGACATTGGCCACAGAAAATCGATTCGCCCAGGGCCGGTGCTTCGGCCATGTTGACAAACTCCTCGTCTTCATGCTCGCCTTCACTTGAGCCATACACGGTGTCCGGCTGAGGATAGCCGTCGGCCCATTTGTGGATAATGGCTACTTTGTTGTGGCAGACCATGCAACCGATGTTAAGGCTGGCAATGGTTTTTTCCAGCTTCTCGGCCTTGTCGTCATCCCCATCTTTATACGCCTGCTGCCAGCCTTTAATGGTGGCCACAATTTCCCGGGCGACATCGTCGGTGGCTTCGTCAAGCTGAGGGAGATGACACTTGGCGCATATCATCAGGTGTTCTACGGTTACATCCTCGTCACTTTTAACCCCGGAATAGGGGAACAGCTTCAGTCCTTTTTCGATGGCGGTAATGATAGTCGGTGCCGTTCTCGGTGAGCCGAGTATCGAGTGGGAGTGCAACGAATTTTCCCATTCATCGTAGATGTCCTCATGACATTCTGCACACCTTGTCGAATCGTAGCGCTCGGCCAGCTCTTCGATGGTGGTCGCTTTGGCCGGTGGTTCAGGCTTCGGGCCTCCTTCACCGTACGCATTGAATGCGATGAGTGCGGCGCAGGCCATACCGGCCAATCCAGCAATAAAAGCCTTTTTCATGGTTCCTCCTTTCCTTGAGATGTTAATGGGTAACTACAGCAAAGATCTAAATATATGTAATTGTAGCAACATCCGAACATAAAAAGACGAGAAAGGGCCATGGCATATTAGCAAGGGGAAGCGGCCAAATATGAGAGCCGGAAACTAATAAAAACAGGTCGCCCGTTGCAAGAAGAGCGTCCCGCCAATTGCTTTATTTGCTACCGTAATCCGGGGAGAAAGTCAATTACCACAAAGTAGCACCAGTGCTCATGTACATATCCATAGAGGGAAGCTTGTCACGCTTGAAAAAGTGGTTGGCACTGCGGTAGAGCAACTCCGGATCCAGTGTCCCGGTTACATCTCGAATGGCATGCATAGCCCAGGTTGGAGCGCCGACGTCGACTCCGGTCAGACCAAGGCCAGCGGTCGCCAGCGGACCGATGGTCGAACCGCAGGCCATGTCGCTGCGCATTACGAAATTCTGGTGCTCCACCCCAGCCTCGGAGCAAATGACCCTAAAGAGCGCCGCACTCTGCGCATTGGTGCAATAACGCTGGGAGCTGTTGATTTTGATGACCGGCCCCCGGTTGAGTTCGACCTGATGATCGGGGTCGCTCTTCTCGGAGAAATTCGGGTGGGTGGCGTGGGCGTTATCAAGCGATAGAAGAAAAGAGTGATGACGGCAGCGTCCGGCAGTGTCTGGATCAGCACAGATGCGTGAGAGGACCATATCAGCAAAATTACCGAGGGCGCCGCTGCTTGAGGTGGAGCCAATCTCCTCGTGGTTGGTGAAAATCAGCATGGTGTTTGGCTGACAGGAACCCTCGGCATGATCGAGCATAGTCTGCAGGCCGATGAAACAACTCAGCAGATTGTCAAGCCGTGGCGCGGAAATAAATTCGTCGGCCACCCCGAAATAGGCAGGGCCACTCGGGTCGTAGCAGAACAGATCAAAGCCGATAACGGACTGAAAATCTGTTTCTGGATAGAGCTCATTGAGTTTTTCAATGAGCAGTTCTTGCCACTGTTCCTCGCTTTTTATGCGATTCTGGGCCAGTACTGGAACCATCTCGTTTTGAACATTGATCTTTAGTTCTTCATTGGCCTCGCGGTTGAGGTGAATGGCCAGACTGGGAATATAGAGAAGCGGTTTTTTAAAATCGAGCAGGCAGGTCTTGATCGCACCTTGATTATCGAATGCAGCTACGCTGCCGGCCAACGAAAGTTCGCGGTCAAACCAGGTGTGCAGCAGGGCCCCTCCATATTTCTCAACGCCGATTTGGAAATAGCCTTTGTTTTTTGCCTTAATGCGGGGTTTGAGTTGTAGACTCGGACTGTCAGTATGGGCGCCAATTATTCTGAAACCGTCGCTCAGCTTAGATCCCTCGCCACATCTGAAAGCTATCAGCGAGCCGTTTCGGATCACCAGATAGGCGCCTGGTTGTTTAAGTTCCCAGGACTCGCCCTCATCGAGCAGTTCGAATCCGTGTGCAAGTAAAGCATCACGGACGATTGCAGCAGCATGAAACGCAGTAGGAGATTGCCTGATAAATGAAAATAGCGAATCGTTAAAATGTTGCGGCTCAATCACTGGTATTTCACCTTGAGATCATAGAGGGTATCGAGATATTCATAGCGCATTTTGAGTTTGATCCTGCTCGATTCTATTTCAATGATGAGATTGTCAATGGCATCCTTGATCTCGATACCATAGGTGTTTCGAGCTTCACGATTGGCCTGCTCGACGATCAGAATTGCATAGTAACTGACTACCATACGCGACATCGAATCACGCCGAAACAGATAGAGGCGCCCCCCCATCGTATTGAGGAAAAAACCGGCATAGGAATACAACTCCTGCTGACCAATCCGCAGATTGAATCGATCCTGGAGACAATCGGGCTGTTCGGTGAGCAGGTAAAAGTCAGCAAGAACCTGTTCGAATGTATCACGCTCCCGATCAAGAATACCCTTGAGCAGAAGGATGTTTTTCTTGCCAAGGATGCGAAAGAAATGGGCCGTGTTCTGTAAAATGGTGAAAAGATCATCGGTTTCTCCAGTGACGATCGGCGGGTTGTCTATCAATTTCTGAATCAATTGAGGGAAATAGACCCTGCTTGGAATGTTCAACTCGAACGCACGCATATAGTCTCGGGTGTCGAGAGTGTTGAAAAAATTTTCGATAGTCTCAGCCCGGCCGTGGCATGACGTCAAATCTGTTTCCGAACTGCCTTCGGTCTGAGAGTCCTCGGCCGACTCATCGGGACTGGGTCCTCCCTCTGTACCTGCCATCTGCCCTCTCGTACCTGGAAGGCTGCCGTTTAGCTCAACATCAGATAGCTCCACGGTGCCAGATGAAGCGCCGCTTGAATCTGCGGAACCGACGCCTTGACCAGTGCCTGAACTCGTCTGCTGCCCGTTATTTTGACCAGATAACGAACTGCCCAGCTGTCTGATTGACTCGGGTGAGAAAAAAAAGACAAACGCCGAAATGGCGACCACCACAAGAAGCAGTCCGAAAACAAGGTAAAAGCCGAATCCGGAACGGCGACGGCCCGGGATGCGATCGGTCTCACGATTTTCCATGGTCAGTGACCTGCCCAGATTTAGGTTGTCGGTACGATTAGTCAGGTTTCAATTAGAACGAGACCTGCTATATAAGCGCTCACTATACCGGTTCGACTCTTATAAGTCACGAGGGAATTGTCCGCTGTCGCCTTGAATAAAGATATAGATATTCAAATGGTTAGCTGGCTTTGCAGGGAGAGGAACATCGTCTTTGAAATCACCTTGAGATATCGGTTTTTCCTTGACTGAGATACGTGAAAACACTATTTTATGCGACTGCCCCAAATGCGTATAAGTCAATTTTTCTGACTTAAATTAACAGGAAAGATAACAATTTCATTGGAGGATTTACCATGACTGTATGTGTAGTTGGCCATTCCAACCCCGATACCGATTCCGTTACATCCGCGATTGCCTACGCAGCGCTGCTCAACGCCCAGGGAACCGAGGCGAAAGCCTGTATGCAATGTGAAGCTGCCGGACTCAACCCGGAATCCAAGCTGGTACTGGAGCGCTTCGGCCTGGCAGCGCCGGAGGCAATTTCAGATGCAGCCGGCAAACAACTGGCCCTTGTCGATTTCAGCGATATTGGCCAGGGACCTGCAAATCTTGGGGACGCCGAAGTCGTTGCCATAGTTGATCATCACAAAATCGGGGACGTCACCACCAACAATCCGATCCTGTTCCGGGCCGAGCCAGTGGGCTGTACGGGTACCGTACTGAATAAAATGTACAAGGATGCCGGTGTTGCTATATCCAAGGACGTGGCCGGCGGCATGCTCTGTGCAATATTGAGCGATACCGTCAACTTCAAGTCGCCCACCTGTACCCCGGATGACCAAGCTGCCGTCGAGGAACTCAAAGCAATCGCCGGCGTTGCAGACACCGATGAACTGTTCATGGATATGCTCAAAGCAAAATCAGCAGTAGAAGGTGTTCCCGCCAAAGATCTGCTTTTCCGTGATTACAAAGACTTCGATATGAAAGGCAATAAAGTCGGTGTTGGTCAGCTCGAGCTTGCCACCCTTGATCAAGTTGCCGATATGCGTGAGGCGTTGCTGAAGGCCATGGCAGAGGTCAAGGCAGACGGACGTCACAGTGTTCTGCTGATGCTCACCGACGTGGTCAAGGAAGGTACCGATCTGGTGGTTCTGTCCGACGACCCGGGACTGATCGAAAAGGCCTTCAACGGCAAGCTGGAAAATGCTTCGATGTGGATCGACGGCATGATGAGCCGCAAAAAGCAGACGGTACCCAATCTGCAGGAGGCCTTCGGTTGTTAATCGGCTGCTAAAATCGGCAACCAAAAACCTCTGATACTTGCAGTGCAGCGGGCCCAGTCTGGTCAACCAGGCTGGGCCGTTTTCTTTGTATCAGGCGTAATGAGCGATCCGCTATTTCAGTCCGCCCTATTTTTTCAATGCCTGGATTTTCTTTTTCGCCTCATTGACAATCTGGTTTATCTGTGGGTCGGTTCTACCGCTATTGTGCAGAGCTATAAATGCACTCTCATAGGAGTTGAATTCAGGTGGGGCAGCGTCCTTGTTAACCTGGCTTTCAAGTTCGGAGATTTTTTCAATGAGCCTGTTCTTTTCGTCCTGCAGCTGGCTCATGCGTTTCTGGTAGCCGGGCGCTGTTTTGGTGCCGGATGCGGAAAGACGATTTAACTGCCACGATATCGACTTGAGCCTGGCTTTATCCCTCGCCAGTGAAGCGCTTGGCGGTTCGCCCCAGACAAGACCATTCCAGTTTATCGTTAACACTCCCAGATACTGACCCCGGCCGGCGGTCTGGCTGATGATGCCGCCGCCCGTTCGAGCAACGGGCAGATTACCTTTAGAACTATCGCCGCCGATAATGATATCGAGTTCAGGAAAACGGAGGGCCAGGGATTTGTTGAGATTATGGGAGAGTGGTGACAATAAAACGATAATATCAGTTTGTTTCGACAATTCGGGAAGCAAGGCTGCAAGGCTTTGCTCCGGATCATTTATCACGTAGTCTGTACCCGTCAAAGTATTAGCATCGGTAAGGCCTACCAGAGCAATACGATGGACGCCCGCCTGAACCGTGCGATAGGGAGCAAACAACGGGGCGCCTGCAGTGTCGAGCAGGTTGGCTGAAGTCCACGGCAGTCCGCTTTTTTCGCTTTTCCGCAGCAGTTTGAGTCCGCCGGCCAGATCGGCGGAACCGATGGCAACCGCATCGAATTCCATAGCGCTGTAGGCAGCGGCAATCGCTTCAGCGATAATATCCGCCGATTCGCTACCAGTGGAACTTTTGCTATTTTTATAAAGCAGGTTACCGCTGTCGACCAGAATGGCTGGAATGGATGCGTTGCCGGTGATTCTGCTGATCTGATAGTTTTTCTCGGACAGACCGCCCAAGCGCTTCGAACCTCAGCCGCAGGGTTCGAGTTCTCCGCGCACATTTCCGGAAAACAGCACCAGGAATTTTTGCCCTTTGGACAGCCCTTGCGAGGTTTCGTCCGCACAATGTCCATCAGTGGTGCAGGCAATGGAAAACAGATATGTCAGAAGCGTCAAACAGATAACGGTCGATACTTTCAGTATACGTTTCATTTCTTTTTTTTCTTCAGGATTTCGCGCCATTTCACGAGCCGGTCCTTGACTATGGCTTCATAGCCTCTGTTGGTAGGTTTGTAGAAGGTTGTTCCAGCAATCTCCTCAGGCAGATGATCCTGCTGGACCAGTGCATCATCGGCATCGTGCGCGTACCGATACCCTTTGCCGTAGCCGAGCTCTTTCATCAGCCGGGTTGGTGCATTTCTGATATGCATTGGCACCGGCAGTGAGCCGCTTTTCTTAATGGTTTTTCCAACAGATTTGGCGGCAGCATAAACAGCATTGCTCTTTGGTGCGGTGGCCAGATATACCACGACCTGGGCAAGTCCCAGCTCTCCTTCCGGCGAGCCGAGCATATGATAGGTTTCCCTCCCGGCCAGGGCCTGGACCAGGGCCTGGGGGTCGGCGATGCCGATGTCTTCGCTGGCAAAGCGGATCAGTCTGCGGGCGATGTAGAGCGGTTCTTCACCAGCCTCGATCATCCGGTAAAACCAATAGAGCGAACCGTCAGGGTCGGAATCCCTGAGGCTTTTGTGCAGCGCGGAGATCAGGTTGTAGTGTTCTTCCCCATCCTTGTCGTAGCGCAGGCTGCGCTTTTGTGCCGCTTCCTCGATATTATCGACTGTGATCACGATCGTATCTTGATTTTGACCAGAATCGCTCGCTTTTGAGATACGGGAACTGGCCAGGGTGGCGGCAACCTCTAGGATATTCAGAGCTCTGCGACCATCACCGTCGGCGGCTTCTAGCAACAGCAAAAGCGCCTGATCCTCAATTTCGAAGCTGTGATCGCCGGCCAGGCCATGCTGTGTGTCGGCCAGGGCGCGGTGAATGATTTTAGATAAATCCTCCCCAGAAAGCGGCTCAAGTACCAGCACCCGGCATCGGGAGAGCAGTGGGGCGATAACCTGAAATGAAGGATTTTCGGTGGTCGCACCGATCAGGGTCAACAGACCGCTCTCCACATGGGGTAAAAAGCCGTCCTGTTGGCTTTTGTTGAAGCGATGGATCTCATCGACGAAGAGTATGGTTTTAACCCGGTCCTGGGCGAGCCGCAGTTCTGCCTGCTCAACGATCCTGCGCACCTCTTTGACACCCGAAAGTACCGCAGAAAAGAAGACAAAATCTGCCTTGGTCGATTGCGAAATGATTTTAGCCAGGCTGGTTTTCCCTGATCCGGGAGGTCCCCAGAGAATAAGCGAAGGGATTGCCTGGGAGTCGAGAAGCTGCCTGAGTAGTTTACCGCTGCCGACCAGCTTGTTCTGGCCAAAAAAATGTTCCAGACTTGCCGGTCGCATACGTTCGGCCAGAGGGGCGGATTGATGTATGGAAGTGGTCAACATCATTGCAGTGCCAAACCAGGAGGCAGCGCTGGGAAGAGAGACAGGGCCTGAAAAAATTTTAAGGATAATGAATGCACGTGACTCAGGAGTGAGAGTTGATCTCGGTCATTGATCGAGCGTAACGGTTAAAAGAATATTGCCTTAAAGGCTCTCAGATTATACCCCGAGGATGCGAATTTAAATAAGAAAATTCATCAGACACTTCCGTCGGCTTCCGCAAAAAGCTTTGGCAGCTGCCAGGCTGACAAATCATAATAGGCTGCAGCGACTGATAGTTAAAACCGTGATCAGGCACAAATATAGACGACATCTGCAAACGCGACCCGGTCGTCTTTGAGCAACTTCCTGCCTCGCCTCGTCTCAATCTGGTTATTGACTGAAATCGCCTGCTGCTGAATCAGTATTTTCGCTTCCAGTCCGTCCTGCGCGACCCCTGCCAGTTTCAGAAATTGACTGAGTCTTATCGGGTAGCGACCCACGGTAATCGGTTTACGTATCATGGATGTCCAGGGTTCAACCATTTAAGTTCTGAGCTGTCTTCCCAGGTGGTTCGATGTTCGTTTTTCATGAATTTAATTACTGTTTCTTGTAGTGATAAAGATTATATAGTAAATTCCTTGACCAGTAAAATCTGGTTCTGATTGATGCTGGCGAACCATGCCGGGGCGCAGGATTCTGCTTTGGTCCAGAGCGCTGCCAGGTACCCGTAATGTGCGGAAGCGGTTTTTGAAACGTCGAGTTCACCACTGACTGCTGGTTGCTCATATCACCAATAATACGCTAGGAGGATTACCATGATCACCCCGATCCTGAAAAGATGTTCGTATTGTCTTGTTGTTGCTTTTTTATTGTTTATCGTTGCAGGTTGTGCCTCGCAGAGCCCGGCACCTGCTGCCGGCGATGGCGGCAATATCGGTCCGCTGCCGAGCCCGGTGACCAATTATGACGATATCGAGCTGCCGCCGGAAATGAAGCTCGACGCAAAAAAATCGCTGTCTATCAAGACCGAATCGTTCAGGGGTGGGGTACTATTGTTTTCCGGGAAAATCGAGATAACCTCACTGCGTGAATATATGATCGCCACCATGAAAAACAACAATTGGCGTCATGTCGGCGAAGCCTCCTACGACAACGTCCTGTTGGCCTTCACCAAACCGGATAAAACCGCTATGGTCGTGCTCAGAGAAGGGTTCGGCGGCTCGCTGGGCAGCACCTATCTTGAGCTCTATATCACGGTAGACGTTGCCGCCGGTCAGAAGCTCAATCCCTTTGGTGAGCCGGTAAGCAACTGATTGATTCTGCCTCTATTTTTATTCCGGCTGCAGGCGTTTGTTCCTGGTGACTTGAAGCACAGGTGACGAGCAGCCGGAATGACAATCCCCTGTCATAGTGCACACTATTGCTACCGGTGTGCGTTCCACCTGTTCACATTCGCTGATCAGCGCCGGGAGAATTTCTGCCTGAGGCGGGCGGTAATCTCGGTTAATTCAGGAAGGCCGAGAAGCTGCAGAATTAAGGTATACAAGAACGCAGCGCCTCCAATCAGCAGGAACAGCAGCAGCGACTGGTGCAATAACGATGTCTCGAACTGCTGTTTTACCATCCGATAGATAGAAAACAGTGCAATTCCCATAACCAGGCTGGCCCCGCCGATCTTGACCAGTCCACCGGCGAGCCGTTTTATCGAGAATCCGCCTATCTTGATATAGAGCGCGGTGAGCAGGAAGATAAAGTTGATGATCATGGTCGCGGAAGTGGACAGGGCAATGGCCCGGTGCTGAAACAGATCGATGGTGTTGGTGATGATCAGAATGTTGAGACCAATGGCCAGAAAGCTTGCAATAACCGGAAAGCGGGTGGCGTTCACCGCATAGAAGACCGGAACGATAACTTTATTGGCGCTGTAGGCAAACAGGCCGACCCCGTAGAGGGAAAGGGCGATCGCGGTGGCCTCGGTGTCCAATGCAGTGAAAGCGCCGTGTTCGAAAATAATTCTGATTATTGGCTCTGACAGGATGATCAAGCCCAGGGTTGCCGGCAGTGTCAGACAGAAGACCATGGTCAGCGACGAGACAAAGGTGTGTTCCATCTCCTCGAACTTTTTCTGAGAAGCCTGTCTGGCCAGCATAGGCAAAGCGGCAATGGATATTGCCACGCCGAACAGACCGATCGGCAGTTGAACAAGCCTGAAAGCATAGTTCAGCCAGGACACCGAGCCTTCAGTGCAGGAAGAGGCAAAATTGGTATTGATGAAAATATTGATCTGGGTTGCCGACAAACCGATGGTTGCCGGAATCATCAGTTTCAGAATTCGGAGCAGTCCCGGATCGTTCAGGTTGAGACGGGGGGTGAACTTGAAACCTTCGCCTTTGAGAGTCGGCAACTGGATGGCCAGCTGCAGAAAACCGCCGATCAGCGTACCGAAAGCCATACCCACAATGGGAGGATAGCCATAGCGGGGTAGTATGAAAACAAGACTGGTCCCACCGATAATTGAGCCGAGGTTGAAAAAGCTCGAAGCCAGGGCGGGTATGAAGAAGCGATTTCTGGTGTTCAAAACCCCCATGACCACCGCCCCAAGGGAGATGAACAGCAGAAACGGCATCATGATCATCGTCATCGTTGCGGTTAATTCAGCTTTGCCTTGAACCAGGCCAAAATCGGGGGCCAAGATCCCGACGATGTCTTCGGCGAAATAGATGCCGAGCAAGGTTATCAGAGAGACGGCAACGGTGAAGAAACAGAGCACGTTCGAGGCAAGCCGCCAGGTGTCTTCACGGCTGCGGTTGGCGTTGTAATCGGAAAAAACCGCAACAAAGGCCGCAGACAGCGCTCCTTCACCGAACAGGTCCCGCAGCAGGTTCGGTATGCGAAACGCAACCACGAAGGAGTCATAGGCATAACCAGCGCCGAACAGACCGGCGAACACCTGCTCGCGGATCAAGCCGAGAACGCGGCTGCACATGACCGCAAACGATACGGTGGCGGCTGATTTCGCCAGTTTTGGTGAAGATTTTTTTGAGGGACTCACGTTATACCCTTCACTGGGGGCCAGATGACAGCCAGGTTGGCACCTGCGCGTCTGCGAGGATCAGGTATTTTTCTCTTCCGCGCGAATGTACCAGGAAATCGATTTCTTATCATTACATGATAATTGAAACATCTTTCCAAGCCTCAATAAATAGCCCGCAGTTATGGTTGAGGCTTGACTTTCTGGTGGATGAGTTGAATATATGGTGTGTCAAACTTTCAGCTCCTGTTTAGTTGCGCTGGGCGCAATAGAGTGGGAAGCCTATTTTATTGAAACATGAGGAGAAACAGATGCAGGATACAGCAATGGTCAGGAATATAGCAATCATAGGACACGGCAACAGCGGTAAAACTTCGCTTGCTGAGGCCATGCTTTACACTGCAGGAAAAACCAAGCGGCTGGGCAAAGTCGATGACGGCAATACCTCGATGGATTACGACGACGAGGAAATCAACCGCAAGATATCCATCAGTTCCTCTTTCAACAACTACACCTGGAAAAAGACTGAAATTTACCTGATCGACACGCCGGGCGATGATTCGTTTTTTAATGAGGCTATCTCGGCAGCACACGTCTGCGATGGAGCCTTGTTCACAGTTGGCGCGGTGCTTGGCGTCAAGGGCCAGACCAGAAAATTCGCCGACCTGATAGCCGATAACAAGCTCGCCTCGATGATCGTGATCACCAAGATGGATCGTGAACGGGCTGATTTCTTCAAGACCTTTGAGCAGATCAAGGAACTACTGCCAGTCTCACCTGTCGTTATTCATTTGCCTATCGGCAAGGAAGAAAACTTCAAAGGATTTGTCGATCTGATTGCCAACAAAGCATATCTTTTCGAGGATGGAGACAAAGGCGGGTTGACCAAGACCGATATCCCGGACGATATTGCCGACGATGCCGCCGCCTATCGCGAAGCACTGATGGAGAGTGTCGCCGAAACCGATGAGGATCTGATCGAGTCATTTCTCGAAGAAGGAGAGCTGAGCGAGGAAGACCTCAGAGCAGGACTCAAAAAAGCGGTGGCCGAAGGCGAGGTGAGCCCGGTCTGCGTAAGCAGTTCGCTGACAAACCGCGGCAGTGCTGCAATCCTCGACACCATAAATTCCTATATGCCGGCCCCGTCCGAGGCAAAGCCGCGCGTCGGCACAAACCCGAACAAAGATGAGACGGTTGAATGTATACCCGATCCGCAGGCTCCTTTTGTCGGCTTTGTCTTCAAAACCATGGCCGATCCGTATGCCGGGCGCCTGACGATTTTCCGTGTATTTTCCGGTACCCTGTCCGGCGAATCGTTTTATAACGCCAATAAGAAAACCAGTGAACGCTTCGGCACTCTGTTTCTGATAGAAGGCAAGGAACAGCGTGCCGTGAAAAGCGCCGGACCTGGCATGATCGTGGCCGTTTCCAAGCTGAAGGAAACCACCACCGGCGACACGCTCTGCAGCGCTGACTCGCCGGTGATTCTGCAAGCACCCGAGCCGCTTTCACCTGTAATAACCTATGCGGTTTCCGCCAAGAAGGGCGACGAAGAAAAACTCTTTTCCTCACTCAGTCGTATGCTCGACGAAGACCTGTCACTGAAAATGTCCCGCGAGCAGCAGACCGGTGAAACATTGGTCTCAGGCATGAGCCAGGTTCACCTCGAGGTGGTTGGCAGCACGATCAAACGTAAGTTCGGGGTCGAGATGGAACTCAATCTGCCCAAGATTCCTTATATGGAAACCATCCGGGGCAGCGCCAAAGCCCAGGGGCGTCATAAAAAACAGAGCGGCGGCCGGGGGCAGTTCGGTGACTGCTGGATTGAGATTTCCCCGATTCCCGGTAAAAAATTTGAGTTTGTTGACAAAATCGTAGGCGGCGTCATTCCGCAGCAATATCGGCCTGCAGTCGAAAAAGGCATCATCGAGGCGATGGAACGCGGCGTTCTGGCCGGTTATCCGGTCACCGATGTGCAGGTGGTCCTCTACGACGGCTCGTTCCACAGCGTCGATTCATCTGAGATGGCCTTCAAGATCGCCGGTTCACTCGCCTTTAAAAAAGCGGCCCCGGAAGCGGGAATCGTACTGCTGGAACCCATTATGAACATGGTAATCACCGTTCACAAGGACAGTGTCGGCGATATCATGGGCGATCTCAATTCGCGACGGGGACGGGTGATGGGTATGGATTCAGGTCCGAAAGGCGAGATAGTCACCGCCCAGGTGCCGCTGGCGGAGATCCAGACCTACGCCAACGAACTCACCTCGATGACCGGCGGGCTTGGTACTTTTACCATCGAGTTCTCACATTATGAGGAAGTGCCGGCCCAGATCACTGAAAAAATCGTGGCTGCACGAAACGCCGAATAATATAGCAAGGTATCGAACGTGTCCCCGCTCAATGGTTTCAGCTTTGCGGTAATCACCATGAGTGACAGCGGGGTACGTGGTGCACGTGAGGACACCAGCGGCCAGGCCCTGATCGAATTGTTCGGGTCCGAGGGGTATCAGCTCTGCCGTTACAAAATCGTCGCCGATCGTTCATCGGACATCGTTGAAGCGGTGTTGGGTGCGATCGATGAAGATGGCGCTGATCTGGTTCTGACTACCGGGGGAACCGGTGTTTCACCGACCGATGTGACGCCCGAGGCGATGGATCAGATTATCGAAAGGGAAATACCGGGTATGGCCGAGGCGATGCGGGCGGCCAGCCTGAAGGTTACTCCGCGGGCGGTGCTCTCCAGAGGAAGAGCCGGTATCAGGGGAAAAAGTTTGGTCATCAATCTGCCCGGCAGCAGAAAGGCAGCCCTGGAAAACATAACGGTACTGCTGCCGTCCCTGGTGCATGCCCTTGAAAAGATCCAGGGCAGTGAAGCAGATTGCGCCGAAGAATCTCCCCCAGCTTCTTAATTCCTGCAAATAAGCTCTCAGCATAGCCGCGGGGGGGAATAAAAGCGAGCTGGACGGGGGTGCTAATCAGACAAACTCCACTGCTGGACCACCGTGGTTTTCGGCGACGATATCGCCGATCAGGTAGGGGGTTTCACCAAGCGCAGTGAACTGCTGCATAATGTCGTTCACATCGCGCTCTTCGACAATGGTCATAAAACCAATGCCCATGTTGAAGGTTCTGAACATTTCCGCATCAGTTACATCACCTTTTCGGGCAAGATAAGAGAATATGGGTGGGATTGTAAGTGAGTCGCGCCGAATTATCGCCTGGCATCCGTTGGGGAGAACCCGGGGGATGTTATCGTAGAAGCCGCCGCCGGTGTTGTGGACCATGCCGTTTATCTTATAGTTCTTCAACACGTTGAGAATGGGCTGGACGTAGATCCGGGTTGGTTTGAGCAGCTCTTCACCAAGCCTCAGGCCGAGCTCTTCGATATGATCATTGACGTCCAAGCCAAGATCGTTGAAGCAGATCTTTCGTACCAGTGAAAAACCATTGGAATGCAAGCCATTGGAGGCGAGCCCGATGATCTTGTTGGTGACCCGGATATCGGAACCGTCAATGATGTTTTCCCGGTCAACGATACCGGTTATGAACCCGGCCAGATCATAGTCACCTTCCTGATACATGCCGGGCATTTCAGCGGTCTCACCGCCCACCAGTGAGCAGTCAGCCCGTTTACAGCCTTCGGCAATGCCCTCTACAACCCGGGTAGCAACATCGATATCGAGCTTGCCAAGGGCAAAATAATCGAGGAAAAACAGTGGTTTTGCTCCACTGACGATAATATCGTTGGCGCACATGGCTACCAGGTCGATACCGATGGTATTATGGATATTGCAGAGCTTGGCCACTGCGAGCTTGGTGCCAACCCCGTCGGAGGATGATACCAGTACCGGGTTTTCATATTTATTCTTATCTATGGAGAATAGACTTGAAAATCCGCCAATTTCACTGATAACCCCACGCTGATGAGTTGAGGCAATAATGCTTTTGATATTTTTAATAAAAGCGTTGCCTTTATCAATATCGACGCCGGCTGCACGATATTTGGAGTTGTCAGATTCTGTCATCAAGCGGTTCTTTATTTAAAGAAATTGAAGATTGCCAAATGAACAAAGCCAAGATACCTTGCTGTGTCACCGGTAATATTGACCGGATAGCTCCGGTACGAGTATTCTATTTTACGACATTTGAAGAGTACTACCGAATACATTATTATCTCAGTTTTGTAAATATAATTGTGGCATTGCACGTTTTCCAGGCACCCGTCAATCGATTAATGTTTGTGTTATGAAACTCTTTCTTCTTGTTCTGGCAATGGTTTTGATCGTGGAGGGACTGCCTTATGCGGCAGCCCCTGAAAAAATGCGGGAGTGGCTGCTGAAATTGAGCGAAGTACCGCCGGCCACCCTGCGCACCGTTGGCCTGTGTTCACTGGGTATCGGACTTCTGCTGTGCTGGCTGGTTCAACGCAGCAGCCTTTTTTTCTAAACCGGGACGCTTCAGCGCATAGATGCAACCGCGTATCCAGCCGTTTCGCTCCTTGCGCAAATCAAGCTGCTGAGCGGCGATGACCAGCCAACCGGTCTTCTCTGCACATGTTTTTACATAGTGGGGACTATGAGAGAAGCGCCCACTTGCTCGCAGGAGAGGCTGATTTCGAGCTGCATCGGTGCGTTCGTCTTCAACGGAAAAACAAAACAGGGTGCTGGCTTTTACAACGCGCACTACTGAAGTGAACAGCTCTATGAGGTCTCCGATATAGGGAAGTACATCAGCGGCGATGACGAGCTCGTATGTGTGAGCTGGGGCAGTGTCTAAGAAACCGATAATTTCGCCGATGTGCAGGTCCTGGTAAAGCTGTTTACTCCTGGCGATTTCAACCATTTTCGCAGATAGATCGATTCCGGTCATACTCTGGCAGTGTGCCGCAAAGCGTTCACCTGTCAGGCCGGTGCCGCAGCCCAGGTCGAGCAGAGACGAAAAGTTCGTTTTACCTGAATGCTCAAGGATGAAGTCAAACAGAACTGCCGGCACCTGGTACTGAAGTTTTTCTATCATAGAATTCTCATAGTCATCGGAGAACTGGTCGAAAACTTCCTGGATATAGCCACTGGGGGCATGCTGGCGCGTGTCACCGGTCAGTGCTGCAAGCATGTGATCGGCGCTGACACGCGCAGGATCCAGCTCCAGTATTCTGGCATATAGAGAGGCAGCCTCCCGGGAAGAACCGTATTTATGGCACAGATAGGCCAGATTGTTCATTCCGGAAAGATGTTCAGGTTGAACCTCGAGAAGTTTGCGATACGCCGCCTCCGCCTCCTCATCCCGGTCGGCTGCCAGATAGCAGCAGCCCAGATTATAGAGGCTGTCGATATCGTTGGGATCGATCTTCAGGGCATGCTGATAAGAGGCAATCGCGTCTTCAAAACAGCCAAGTGTTTTCTGGCATATGGCCGTGTTGTAATATAGATCAATGCTCGTCTCAGTCAGTTCGAGCGCCGCCAAATAACTGGCCAGCGCCTCCTCATAACGGGACAACTCAAAAAGCAGCAGACCCAAATTGAAGTGCAGTACCCAGATGTCGGGAAACTCATTTATGAGCTCGCGGTAGGCGGAATCAGCTTCTTTGTACTGATTATTTTCATGCAGGGCCAAGGCGCATTGGAAGCGGGTGAAGGCGTCTTCCCTGGCGCCGGCTGTTGATTGATTCATCGGTATTTAAAAAGAAATGATTATCAAGAAATGCCATTGCAATTCAGGCAGGGTTTAATATAACTGGTCTGTTATTATAGCGTTTAGCGTCAGCCAAAACAAGCAGACGAAACTCCATCCGGTATCGGGCTATGGCACGAGGCG
Source organism: uncultured delta proteobacterium (assembly GCA_963824415.1). GTDB lineage: Bacteria > Desulfobacterota > Desulfobulbia > Desulfobulbales > Desulfocapsaceae > JABDQA01. Next base: position 22,683 of record CAWGPM010000015.1, on the reverse strand, counting down.
ACACCACAAAACGAGAGATGATCGGCAGCGAAGGTATGGTGCTGCTCGATATGATCAGGCGGCTCAACCGGCGCAGTGCCACAGGCCATCTGCTCCGACTGATTCAGAAAACGCATCCCGCCGACACTGCTTGGGTTTTTCGTCACCTGAACGAAGAAGAGCGCTCTAAGTTGTTCAACATTATCGCTCAGACCGAGATCGTTGGTGGGTTTTTAAGCGAACTCGATGACGCGATTTTGATTGAGGTGACTCAGCAGCTCACGCCCGAGTATCTTGCCTCGATCCTGGCCGGCATGCCTTCCGACGATGCAGTCGACATTCTGGAGACCTTGCCGCAGGAATTTGCCGACGAAATCCGTACCCGCATGCGGCAGAAGGATCGCGAAGAGGTCGACGAACTACTGCAGTATCATCCGGAAACCGCCGGCGGGTTGATGTCAACTGACTTTATGAGCCTCGAAGAACAGGTGACGGTCGGTGAGGCAATTTCCATCATCCAGCAGAAAAGCGAGGAGATGGAGATGGTCTTTTATCTCTATGTCAACTACGGCGACGGCAAGCTGGCCGGGGTCCTGTCTTTGCGTGAACTGCTGATGAACCCACCCACGAGGAAGCTCAAGGATATCATGAACCCCAACGTCATCTCGGTCAACACCGATACCGACCAGGGCGAGGTGGCCCATGTCGTCTCACAATACAATATTCTGGCAGTCCCCGTGGTCGACTCGTCTTATTGTCTGGTGGGTATCGTTACCGTAGACGACATTATCGATGTAATTCGTGAGGAAGCGACCGAGGATTTCCTGCAGATGGCCGGTGCCGGTAAGGACAGGGAGATCCTGCTTAAATCCGCTTTTGAAAATGCCATGCTGCGAGCCCCCTGGCTCTTTGCCTCGTGGGTCGGCGGCGTTATGGCGATGATCATCATCGGCTCGTTTGAGAAGGAACTTGCTGAGGTTCTAGCGCTGGCCTCTTTTATTCCTATCGTGATGGGCATGGGGGGCAACATCGCTACCCAGTCATCGACGATAATCGTCCGGGGTATCGCCACCGGCAGGGTCAATATGAACGAACTGCTCCGGGTGGTGCTCAAAGAATTGCGCGTCGGGATCATGCTCGGTGCGGTCTACGGTATTTTCTTAGGTGTGCTCGCCTTTTTCCTGCATCGAGACCTCTATCTGATCGGTCTCGTCGTCGGGCTATCTATTTTCGTCATCATGGCCATGGCAGCCACTCTGGGCACCATTATCCCGTTGGTGCTGAAACGCTTTGGCTTCGATGCGGCCATTGCCACGGGTCCTTTCGTGACGACAGCCATCGATATCATCGGCGTTTTGATGTACTTCTTTACCGCCAAGCTGATTCTAGGTCTGTAAACTTCGTTATTTTAACATTTATTTAGAGCACCTATGCCGCACGGTAAAAAATCAGGCAATCTCCTCCCTTTTATTGTTGTGCTGCTGGTTGCAGGGGCGCTCTGGTACGTTTTTAACGGACATGAATTCCGTCTTACCGACCGCAACGCCGAACCGCGCGCGGTTACCGCCCGGGGTGATCTCGCCGAGGATGAAAAGAACACCATCGAAGTCTTCAAGCAGACCTCACCGTCGGTGGTTTATATAACTTCGGTGGAACTCAGAAGAAACCTGTTTTCCCTTAATGCCTTCGAAATTCCTCAGGGTACCGGATCCGGATTTATCTGGGACGATCAGGGCCGTATCGTCACCAATTACCATGTTATTTCCGATGCGAGCCTGATCAGGGTTACCATGTCCGATCAATCGGTCTACAAAGGGGTGCTGATCGGGGCTGAACCGGACAAGGATCTTGCGGTTCTGCAGGTAAATGCGCCGGGCAGACTGCTCAAGCCGATCCCGGTTGGTGAGTCAGATAATTTGCTGGTTGGACAAAAAGTCTTTGCGATCGGCAACCCGTTCGGACTCGACCATACGATTACCTCGGGTATCATTTCCGCCCTTGACCGTGAGATAACCGCGATCACCGGTCGCACGATTCGAGGAGCAATCCAGACCGATGCGGCGATCAATCCGGGTAATTCAGGGGGACCGCTGCTGGACAGCGCCGGGCGGCTGATCGGCGTCAATACCGCAATATTCAGTCCATCCGGGGCCTATGCCGGAATCGGTTTTGCGGTACCGGTTAAAGAGATCAACCGGGTGATACCGGAGTTGATCAAGTACGGCAAGCTGATCAAACCTGGTATCGGCGTGAGTCTGGTTGATGGGCGCTGGACCGCCCGGCTTGGTATCGAAGGTGTGCTGATTCGAGATGTGGAGAAAGGCAGCCCGGCCGAGCAGGCGGGTTTACGGCCCACCTTTAGACAATCTGGCGGTGAGCTCGTTCTTGGTGACGTGATAACCAGTATTTCCGGAAGCAGCGTAAGGTCCTACGACGATATCAAAACCGTACTGGAATCACACCGGGTCGGGGACCAGGTGGAGCTCAGTATTATGCGGGACGGCCAGACCATCAGCAAAACCGTGCAACTGGTGCCGGTCAACTGAGTACGGCGAAACTCCGGCCTGGTCTACTCAGTGTGAATGCGCGTGCTCTTGCGGCGCGCCAGCTCCCGCATGTCCCTGGTGCGGTCCGATTCGTCGATGATCTCCTCGCCGACGATCTCCTCCAGTACATCTTCCATCGAGATAATTCCGGTAACTGCGCCATATTCATCGACCACAACGAACAGGTGCTGGCGTTTTTCGAAGAAATCAACCAGAACCAGATTGAGCGGCATGCCTTCCGGAACGAAATGGACCGGAACCTTGAGTTTGGCAAGCGTGGTGTTCAACTTCTGCTCTGCCGCGGCCAGCAGGACATCCTTGCGCATTACGATACCGGTCACGTCGTCGGGGTCAGTGTTGTATACCGGCACCCTGCTGTGGCTTGTCAATCGGGTAATCTCCTGCATCGCATCGTGAACCGAGAGGCTTTCATCGAGCGAGAAGGTCACCGTGCGCGGGGTCATCACTTCCCGTACGATTTTCTGCTTCAGATCGATGATATTCATGATAACTTTTTCCTGGACCTCCTCAAGGTGCCCGGATTCTCTCGACATTGCCGCGATGGTCTGCAACTCTTTTGCGGAAATACTTTCTACTCCTTTATCCCGGGTTATCAGGCGAGTGATGGTTTGACAGAGCATGACAATCGGCTTCAGACAGATGACCATCAGTTTGAGCGGCAAGGCGATAAATGGGGCCAGCCGGTAAGAATAGGAGACGCCGACGGTTTTGGGCACGATCTCTGAAAATATCAGGATGGCCATGGTAAATGCTGCGGAGAAGGCAAGGACATTGCGGTCACCAAACAGGTGCGCCGCAGCGGCGCCGGCAATGGCTGCGCCAATGGTGTTGGCGATGGTGTTCAGGGTCAGTATCGCGGTAATCGGCTCGTCGATATCACTGCGCAGTTCATGCAGTATGGCACCCGATCTGGTGCCCGATCTGCGCAACATTTCCACCTGCGAGGTGGTGAGTGAATAGAGGACGGCCTCGCAGACAGAGCAGAGCGCCGAAACGACGATGGCCAGAGAAACGGATATTATCAGGGTCTGCAGCATTGACACCTCTCCACATTGTAATTGAACAGCGAATGTATAATAGTAGGGCAATGAGTTAATTTCTATAAAAATACGTGCAGCCGCCGGGTGTCAAGCGCCGGCCCGGCTCCGGACAATAATTCAGCACGGATTGGCTGGATTCAGAGAGTCTGAAGCCGCACCATCATCTGATAAGGGAACAATGTCATGAAGGTTTGCAAAGTTGTTGTTACCACCAAAGCCATTGAAGAATACCGCGGGCAATTGCTGGTTTTCCCTGTTGCGCACAGCCGAAAAAAAACACCGAGATGCAGTGCTGCTGTCAGCAGGCTGGTATCCGAGTTCTTCAAATTGGGTGATTTTTCCGCAAAACAGGATCAGACCCTGCTGCTCTACCCGGCACAGACCGGCAGCAACAAGAAAATCAGGGCCAGGCGAGTGCTGTTAGTCGGGCTTGGCGAAATAAAAAAAGATATGGCCCGGTCCGAACTGCTCGAGACCATGCGAAGCTGCGGGGGTACGATCTCTGCTGAGGCAAACCGGATCAAAGCTACTGAGTTGTGCCTGGTCCTGCCCGACTACCTCAAACAGCAGCAGGAGAATAGTGTTGTACCGTTGGTGGAGGGGATGGTCCTGGGCAATTATCGTTTTGAGAAATACAAGAAAAAAGATGAGGAGGAACCTGATTACCATGGTCTGAGAACGATCAGGCTGCTGACCGATGCCGCCCCCGGAGTTGCACGGCGGGCTGCAGCCGGTGCCAGAATCTGTGCCGAGGCAGCGCTGACGGCCCGAGACATGGCCAATGAACCGGGTAGCAACTGGACGCCAAAGCAATTTGCAGAGTTTGCGGCTGAATTGGCGGCGCGATCAGAACTGCGTTGCCGGGTAATGGACAAGCGTCAGATACAAAAAGCAGGGATGGGTGGGATTATCGGCGTAAACCAGGGCTCGGCGGTTGAGCCGAAACTGATCATTTTGGAGCATGTGCCGAAGCGCTACAGCAAAACCATTCTGCTGGTCGGCAAAGGCATCACTTTCGATTCGGGCGGTGTCAGCCTGAAGCCGGCAGCCGGCATGGAGGATATGAAATACGACATGTGCGGCGGAGCGGCGGTAATGTCTGCCATGCAGGCGGTGGCTGTCGAGAAACCAAAAGTCAGGGTGGTGGCGATCGTACCGGCCACCGACAACATGTCCGGAAGCTCCGCGATCAAGCCGGGCGATATCATTACCCACTACAACGGGGTAACCTCTGAAGTGGTCAATACCGATGCCGAAGGTCGGCTGATCCTGGCCGACGCCCTGGCTTACGGGATAAAACAATACAAACCGGATTGCGCGGTCGATCTCGCCACCCTTACCGGGGCGGTAATCATCGGCCTGGGCCATCATCGTACCGGTCTGATGAGCAATAATGACAAGCTCGCAGAAGCGCTGTCAAAAGCAGGAGAGGATGCAGGCGAAAAGCTCTGGCGGCTGCCGCTCGATCCTGAATACAGTAAACAGATAGAATCCGATGTGGCCGATATTAAAAACATCGGCGGCAAGGGCGGCGGCGCAATTACCGCGGCGGCTTATCTGCAGAAGTTTGTCGGCGAGACCCCGTGGGCCCATCTCGACATAGCCGGCACCGCCTGGGATTTTACCAAAAAAAGCTATATACCAAAGGGTCCCTCAGGAATCGGGGTGCGCACACTGCTGCGCTTCATTGATGGTTGGACGAAATTGAAGCTGTAGTTTGACAAAACGATGATACCAGCAATCCGCACCGGCGCGCGCTGATGATCCACAAGCGCAGCAGGGCAGCAGGGCAGAACGGGACCTGAATGGGCCCGCGATATTTGAACGATAAAAACAGGAAGGGGTCTTCATAGTCTGAAAACCCCTTTCTGTTCTGATTGCTTGTTGCGTTAAAACTGTCCTGACTATAGTCTTTCGACTTTATCGGCGGCAGGTCCCTTGGGTCCTTCCACGATTTCGAATTTTACCCGGGCGCCCTCGTCGAGCGATTTGAAACCGTCGCCCTGGATTGCAGAATAGTGAACAAAAACGTCGGATTCCCCTTCACGCTGAATAAATCCGAAACCCTTTGCATCATTGAACCATTTTACCGTACCTTCCGCCATGCTCAGACTCCTTTTGTGTTTCAACTTCGGTAACAGTGCTTTGCGATCACCGCCGATCGACAACGCGACTATCTCTTTCGGTGCCGCTGGATAATCTCGTAAATATGAGAACAATTATCATTCATCTAACGAGATTCATTGATTATTCCACCCAGCAACAACACCGATCGAAATAGCATATCAATGATGTTAAGGCAATCATTTTATTTGGTCAGGTTGGTTTTCTTTGATGTGGCGCTTCAGCTTACAGGTAAGATCTGGAAATATTACTTGATTATCGTGTTGCTTCGATTTAGGCTCGGTCAGACTTCAAACCTATGTATTCTAACCGGTAACCACTGATTCCATTGATTTTTAATTATCCTTTCACCGCCCATTATCTGGAACTCTCCCACGGCCGGCTGCATTATCTCGATGAAGGTGAGGGGCCGGTCGTGGTTCTGGTGCACGGGAACCCGACCTGGTCCTATTACTATCGCAGCCTGATCCGGCGACTGGCACCTTATTTTCGGGTAATTGCTGTCGACCACCTGGGCTGTGGTTTATCCGACAAACCGCAGGACTATGACTACACCCTGAAAAACCATATCGCCAACCTTACTTCCTTGCTGAGCCATCTCGGTGTTAAACAGACTTCACTGGTGGTGCATGACTGGGGTGGACCGATCGGTATCGGAATGGCCGCCAGCTCCGATATTGAAATCAATCGACTTGTTGTGCTCAATACCGCAGCGTTTCGCTCACAAAGGATTCCCCTGCGTATCCGGCTCTGCCGCTGGCCTGTGCTGGGTAAAATCCTGGTTAGAGGCTTAAATGGATTTGCCTGGCCGGCCACCTTCATGGCCGTGAAAAAAAGACTTGATCCCAAGGTCAGGCAGGCTTATCTGCTGCCCTACGACAATTGGAACAACCGGGTCGCCGTGCATGAATTTGTGCTGGATATTCCGCTTTCACCGCAGCATCGCTCGTACCAGGATCTCGTTGCTATCGAGAATTACCTCCTGGTGCTTAAAGAAGAAGAAAAACCATTGATGGTTATCTGGGGCGGCAGGGATTTCTGTTTTGACGACTATTTTTACCGCCAGTGGCAGCAGCGTTTTCCCGATGCGATTTTTCATTATCTTAAAAATGGCGGACATTACGTGCTCGAAGATATGCAAGAAGAGGCGGAAATGCTTATCGAAGCATTTCTAAGGGGCGCTTCATCGTCTGAGCCCCGCAAGGCTGAGTTAACCAAGACATGACCGTCAATATTGCCGAAACCTTAAGCCGGACCGCGGCGCAGCATGGAGCCAGAACGGCGCTTATTGAAGCACGCAGTGGCAAGAGCTGCACTTTTGCAGAGCTTGAGTTGTACGCCCAGCGCTATGCGGCGTATCTTAAAGGGGCCGGAACAGGAGGTATCAGGGAAGGCGAACGCGTCATTCTTATGGTGCGGCCGTCAATTGATTTTATCGCGCTCACCTTCGCGCTTTTTAAAATCGGAGCGCCGGTGATTCTGATAGATCCGGGCATGGGGTATAAAAATCTGCTGCGCTGTATTGAAAATGTGAAACCAGATTATCTGATCGGTGTTCCGCAGGTGGTGTGGCTCAGCAGATTTTTTCGTGCGACCTTCAAAGGGGTGAAAAAGAGGTTCAGTTGCGGCTCGGAGTATGGCATTGGCGGGCCCGATATCGCTAAACAGCGCGAGGTGGATCGGTCTGCCGTCAAGACCTTCCAACCGGATCAGAACGCGCTGGCAGCGATTATTTTCACCACCGGCTCGACTGGTCCGCCCAAAGGCGTCCGCTTCGAGCATAATATATTTGCCGCCCAGCTGGAGCTGATCAAATCGTATTATGAGATTGACGCAGACGATGTTGATCAGCCCGGCTTTGCACTTTTTGCGCTTTTTTCCACCGCAATTGGTGCATGCGCGGTAATCCCGGACATGGATCCAACCCGGCCTGCCCAGGTTGATCCTGAGTTGTTTATCAACTCGATAAAACAGTACCGGGTAACCTACTCATTTGGCTCGCCGGCCATCTGGCAGGTGGTCAGTGCCTATTGCCGCAAGCACTCCATAACCTGTCCGACGCTTAAAAAAGTGCTGATGGCGGGTGCTCCGGTAAGCGGTGTCCTGATTAGAAACGTCTATCGCTTGATGGCACCGGATGCACAGATTTACACCCCGTATGGCGCCACCGAGAGTCTGCCGATTGTTTCCATTGAGGGCAGGGAAGTAGTCTCGGAGACCTGGCAGAAAACCAAAGAAGGAAAAGGCACCTGTGTCGGTCGGCCACTGCCTGGTATTGCCGTCAAGGTGATCGAAGCCGTCGCTGGACCCATCGCTTCGATTTCCGATTGCAGGGAATGTGACTGCGGGGAGATCGGTGAAATTATCGTGTCAGGTACAGTTGTTAGCCGTGCTTATGAAAATAACGAATCTGAAAACCTGATCGCCAAAATTCCAGCGCAAGATACGTTTTTTCACCGCCTTGGAGATGTCGGATATTTCGATGAACAGGACAGGCTGTGGTTCTGCGGCCGCAAAGCGCACCGGGTTTTTGCCAGAGGCTCTATCATGTACACTATCTGCTGTGAGGCGATTTTCAACAACCATCCGGATGTGTTGCGCTCAGCCCTGGTGGGCATCGACGAGGGCAAAGGTTATCAGGAGCCGGTCATCGTGGCTGAACTAAAACCTGGCTCCGTCGGTCGAGCCGAGCGCGACAAGGCGGCCCTGCTGGCAGAGTTCCGCGAGCGTGCTGCGGCCCATCACTTAACAAGAACTATCAGATATTTTTTGATTCATCCGTCATTTCCGGTGGACATACGCCATAATGCCAAGATATTCAGGGAAAAATTGGCAACCTGGGCAAGCCAGGAGCTCGGACAGAAATGATGAAACGGGTGCTGGTTACCGGAGGAGGGGGATTTGTCGGTACGGCGCTGGTCAGGCAGCTTCTCGACTGCGGCTGCAAAGTCAGCGTGGCCGGCAGGAATCGCTACCCGCACCTGGAGCAGCTCGAGGTTTGTTGTCTGGTTGGTGATATCGCGGAGCGCGATTTTGGTGAAGGTATCTGCCAGGGGGTTGACACCGTCTTTCATACCGCAGCCAAAGCGGGCATATGGGGCGACTGGAAGAGCTATAAACGGACCAATATTGACGGTACGCTTAATATACTCAACGGTTGTAGAAAAAACGGGGTAGAGCGGCTGATCTATACCTCGACGCCATCGGTGGTTTTCGAGCGCCACGATATCGAAGGAGCGGATGAAACATTGCCTTATGGTCGCAATCATCTATGCCACTATGCCAGAAGCAAGACCATTGCCGAGCGAGAGGTCCTCAGCAGCAGCGACCAAACGCTGGCCACCTGCGCAATAAGACCGCATCTGATCTGGGGACCCAATGACCCGCATCTGATTCCCCGGCTGCTCGAACGGGGCAGGGCGAAAGCCTTGAAAATCGTTGGCTCAGGAGCGAATCTGGTCGATATCACCTATGTGGATAATGTGGCGCACGCCCATGTGCTGGCAGCGAAAAGTTTGATTAGTAGTAGTATTTCTGCCGGTCAGGCTTACTTTATTGGACAGGAGCGTCCAGTCCGACTGTGGGACTGGATCAATGAATTGTTCCAGGACATGAATATCGCCCCGGTGAGAAGAAAAATCTGTTTTCCGGTCGCATTCTGGGCCGGGGCTGTGCTGGAGCTTTTTCATAAACTAACTGGCAATGACCACGAACCAAAGATGACTCGATTTCTCGCGCTGCAGCTTGCCCGATCACACTACTTCTCCCAGCAAAAGGCAACCCGAGAACTCGGCTATCGGCCAATCGTCAGTCTTGACGAAGGGAAAAAGCGACTGCTGGCCTGGTTGAACAGATGAAGCTGAAGCGAATCCCCATATTGCTGCGCAAAGTACTGGTCATCATACTGTCCACCGGGATGATCGTTTCGGGCTCGGTGTCCAATGGTTACAGCCTGAGTGTGACCGAGGAAAAAGAAATCGGTGAAAAGCTGCTCTATACGGTCCGGGCATCGTTTCCAATCCTCGATGATCCGGATCTGCATCTCTACATCAACAATATCGGCCAGGAAGTGCTCGAAGTAGCTGGTATCCAGTTCTTCGACTACCACTTCTATATCGTCGAAAGCAATCAGTTCAATGCCTTTGCTGCTCCTTCCGGGTTGATCTTTTTCTACACCAAACTGATCGAATCGATGAACTCCGAGGACGAACTGGTCTCGGTACTTGCACATGAGATCGGTCATATCGTCAAACGCCACCTGGCCTCCCGGGCCAAAAAGGGGGCGATCATTAATATCGCCTCCATGGGGGCGGCGCTGGCAGCCATAGCGCTTGGCGGCGGCGCTGTCGGTTCAGGCTTGTTTGCCGGCTCCATGGCCGCCGGCCAAAGTGCGCAGCTTTACTTCAGCAGACAGGACGAAGCAGAAGCGGATCAACTGGCGTATCAATGGATGGTTGACCTGCATCGTGATACTCAGGGCCAGAAGCGCATGCTGCAGACCATGCGGCGTATTACCCGCTATCGCTCAGGCCAGGTACCCCAATATCTGCTCACCCACCCGGATCCCGAAGCCCGGCTCGACTATGTGGAAGCATTGATTTCCGCAGACGCGCACAAACACGAACAGGTCGATGAAGCGGTCAATTTCGAATTTCTTCGGTTTAAATATCGTATCATGTCTCTGACCGACAAAGGTTCAACCACCCGTGCGTATTTAGCCGGCAAGTTCAGCGATTCCCGAGCCTCTGATTTTGAGGTGGCGATGTCTCGCTATGGTCTTTCCCAGATCGACCGGCAGCAGAACAATTTTGAACAGAGCCTTAAGCAGCTTGAAGAAGTTATTGCCTATTTTCCTGATAAGAATATCTTGCAGGTCGACAAGGGTATCATCCTCGGTGAGATGGGCAGCTATAATCAGGCCCGCGAGATTTTCGAAGCGGTGTTGAAGGTTGAGCCGTATAACCTCTACGCGAAATATCACCTGGCCAGGGTGCTTGATAAAATCGGTGAAAAGGGTCGTGCTATCGAACTGCTGCAGGAGGTTTCGATGCGTATGCCTGAATTTTCCGAAGCCTACTTTGAACTCGGCAGAATACTTGCGGGACAGGGAGAATCGATTCCGTCACGCTATTATCTGGGAAAATTCAATCTCTACGAAGGAAAACTCAAGCTGGCCAAAGCAAATTTCAGCCAGGTTGCCGCATCAGCCGATGCCGATGCCGATTTGAAAGCGCGCAGTGAAGAATCTCTGGAGTTGATCTCACGGCTGGAGAAATAGAAGGCTTTTAGGCGGAGTTCTTCGTTCAACAGCAGTATCGGGTATTCCTGCTTCCTCGTTAGCCTCTCAGATAAACCAGATATTCCTGATTGCCCTTGGCACCCTTGATGGTCGAGGCGAAATGCCCCCGGTTTTCGAGCCCATGCTCGGCCCCGAAATCAATGATTTTCTGGACCGCTTCAAGCCGGTCTGTTTCATCTTCCACCAGCCCTCCCGGGGATATTTTCTGTCTGGGCAGTTCGAACTGGGGTTTTACCAGAGCCAGAATTCGGATCTGCCCGCGAAAAAGCGGCAATACCGGAGCAATGACCTTGGTGAGTGAGATAAAAGAGGTATCGAACACACTCAAATCTATCGGCTCGGGAACGTCTTTACTGCTGATGGTCCGCACGTTGAACCGTTCCAGCACCACCACCCGCGGATCGGAGCGCAGCTTCCAGTCTAGTTGACCATAGGCCACATCGACTGCATAGACCCGTGCCGCTCCTTGCTGCAGCAGACAGTCGGTGAATCCGCCGGTGGAGGCGCCGATATCGCAGCAGGTCCAGCCGCCTGGATCGATCTTGAAATAGTTCAGTGCACCGGCCAGTTTCAAACCGCCTCGAGACACATACGGAAGCGAGGTTTTGATCCGTATGCAGGCGTCAGGGGCAACCAGGGTGCCCGGTTTATCTGCCACCGTTTCTCCGATCAACACCCGACCGGCCAAAATAAAAGCCCCGGCCGTTTTGATGTCAACGGCCAGGGCTTTGTCGACCAGGAGCTGGTCAAGTCTGATTTTCTTGTTCTTATCCGGTGACACGATCGTGATCCGGAGTGAGCGTTCAGCTACATTGAGTCGATCTTCTGCTGCGCCTGCTGGGCCTCCGGGGCATCCTTGTAGGTGGCGATCAGTTTTTTGTAGAGAATCTTGGCGGTATCTTTATCGTTGAGATTCTCAAATGCCATCGCCTGGCGCAACATAGCCTTAGGAGCCTTGGCGGTGGACGGGTGGTTGGTAATGATATTCTGGTAGTCGAGAATGGCCTGGTCGTATTCTTTCATCTCAAACAGACATTCACCCATCATATAGCGAGCCTCGACCATATCTGCATTGGCTGCACCGGAACTGGAGATTTTTTCGAACTGCTGGTAGGCCTCTCGGAATTTCCCCTGCTGAAAGAGGCTGTTAGCCTGTGCAAGTCCGCTGCCGCCAGTTGCTGCGGCCGGTGCCGCTGCGGTGGCAGCGGCTGTAACCGTTGCTGCTGGGGCCGAGGCCGAAGCAGTGGTCGGGGTGGCGCTTGGTGTCGCAGAAGCGGGAGCGGCACCGCCACTTATCAGTTTTTTCCTCTTATCTGCCCGCACTCTGGTAACCGAAGACCCGCTGGGCGAACTATTGACCGCATCCGCCTTCATGCGAGCCTGTTCGGCAGCCCGCGCGGCTGCGGCGGCTTTACGCTGAGCTTCTTCAACCCGGGCCTGCTGGATGGCCTGCAGGTTCTCCTGCTGGGTCTGGAGCTGGCTGGAAAACTGTTCAAGCTGTCGATCCTTCTCGGCGATTTCCTGTTCGAGCCGCTTCAGCTCTATCGCACGCTTTTCCTCTTCCTGTTGAGCATACGATTTGAACGCGTTTTCCAGTTCCTTGCTCTGTTCCTTAAGCGTTCGGTTAAGATGGCCGGTTTCTTCCAGACTGCCCTGAAGCGCCATAAAATCCTGATTCAGCCGGTCAATCTGAGAGGAGTTGGAGGCTTGGCGCTTACGCATTTCCTCAATTGTGGTAACTTCAAGATCATTGATTTTCTTGTCGAGGTTACGCAATTGTGCATGAATAAGGGTCAGGTCGTCCTGGGAGGCGCACTGCATCATCAAAGGGGCTGTGGCCAGCATCAAGAAAAGGGTAAGCGATCGTTTTTTCATATCAGTTTATCAGATGAAGTTCTCGTAAATAGTCTTAACTGGATATATCGGATGATTTGCGCTTGAGAAAACTCAGTAGTTCTTGTTAGCCCAGCGCGGGTAGGTCTGACTGCCGGGCATGGAAAACAGCATACGCTGATACATGCCGTTTTTCATTATTCCATATATCTTATGACCTGCGCCATCTCTTTTTGCAAAGATTATCTGATTTCCGTCGGGAGACCAGGAAGGTGATTCGTGATTTGCCTGATCTTTAGTTATCTGAGCAGAAGAGCCAATATTGAATGGATCTATGCTGCAGATCTGATAAATTCCGCCTCTGAGGCTCGAGTAGACCACCAGATTTTCAGTCGGCGACCAGTCCGGTTCTGCGTTTTCAACCCCTTCAAAGGTCAGGCGCTGGGTATTGCCGGAACTCAGCTCCATCAGATAGAGCTGCGGTTTGCCGCTGCGATCCGATACGAAGACGATATGTCTGCCGTCGGGTGAGTAGGTTGGCGAGACATTGATGCCCGCCCGGCTGGTAAGTTGTTTGATGATTTCCCCGCGGCTGTTAATCATATAGAGATCCGGGTTGCCTTTATGCGACAGGGTCACAACCATCGAATTGCCGTCGGGCGACCAGGCCGGGGCCAGATTCATGCCTTTTCTGCGGGAAATGACCCGGGTTGTCTTATCCTGCCTCAGATCGGTCACATACAGATTCTGGTTGCCGCTGTGATAGGAGGTATAGGCAAGTTGAAAGGTGTCAGCTGAAAAACGCGGCGAGACGATCAGGTTGCGGTGCCTGGTTACCTGACGCTTTTTTCTGCCTAAGATGTCGGTGATAAATACTTCCCGTTCTGGTTTCGTTGAGGCCTGGGCGACAAAGGCGATCTGGGTGGAGGCCAGACCGGGTTTGCCGGTCAACTCGTTGATTACCGCATCGGTGAATTTGAAGATCATCTTATCGGTTTCATCCGCCGGCCCTTTGTATGATTTACCCATCAACATATCGTTGGTGGAAGCCTCGAACAGTCGGATCTCCATGGTGATCTGGTCTCCGTCTGTCGAGTAGCGGCCGATAATTCCGTAATCAGCGCCCATGCCGCTCCAGTCAACCGTGGCAGCGCCGTTGATGTTACCGCTGGCGACCACATCGATAATACCGTGAAACACAAGGGCTTCGGCGAGAACTTCGGCAAGGTCTGCACCCAGTTGCGGCGAGCCTTTGGCAACCCCTGAGTCTTCAAAGCGCGGTATGGCAAAAAGAATCTTTCTGGCCTCGGCAGAGGTGATGTCGAGGTAGACTTTTTTGGCAAAAACCTGATTTGTGCCACAAAAACTGAGCAGCAGGACGGAAACAAAAATAGCAGTTAGATGTCTCATAATAGTCAATGGATGCTGTGCGTTTATATTACTGGATGCTCCCAGGCCTGAAGATTAGACCGAGTTCATATTTGCTTCCCTTGATGGCGGGCGGAATCGGCGGCAGTGGATTGGCGGCTTCCAGAGTTTTCCTGACAAATTGGTCAAAGGTCGGGTCGCTGGAATGTTTTTCGAAATAGTGATTTATGATCGTACCGTCTCTGGCGATTTCAATACTGACAACAGCCTGCAACGAATCGTCCCATTGCTTGAAATCCGGCAAAGTATAATACTGTTTGATTCTTCCCTGAGCTGCTGCATAATATTGCATTTCAACACCACTCAACGCACTGGAACTGGATGAATTTCTTGGCGGCCCCGTCGTAGGCGTGCTCCGCACCTGGTTCTTTATCCGCGCAAGTTGCGCTTCCATCAATTTTTGCTGACGCTCTGCCTCTTCGGCGGCAATTCTTGCCTGCTCGGCGGCAAGTTGCTCGGCCCGGGTCGCCTCGGCTAAGGCTTGACGCTTGAGACGGTCCAGTTCTTTCTGCCGGTCAGGTGGCTTGGGTGCTTCGATCTCCTTCTTGACCTTGCGCTTCAGCGGTTTCAGTGAAATCGGTTCCACCGGTGCGGCCTCCACAACCGGTTTAGGTGCAGGTTCAGCAATGGAAACCGCCTCTTTGGGAACCACCGGCTCGGGCACAACCTCGGGTTCAGCCACAGGTTCCGGCATACTCTGTTCAATCACCGGCTCGGCGATATTGACCAGGTTTACCGTGTAGATATCTTCGAACTTCGGTTTTGGCTTGAGCAGACCGGGAAGAAACAGCACGCTGAGGGCCACGACCAGATGAAAGCCTATGGCCAGGTTGAGCGGCATCAGCCAGCTGTTATAGCCGGCGTATGTGAGGCGATACTGCTTTGCCACTTTATTTTTCTTCTTCTTCCGGTTGGGTTATCATCCCCAGTTTATCAAAGCCCGCCTTTTTGATATCGGCCATGATCGCCACGACAACGCCGTAGGCCACTGTCTTGTCGGCCTTCAGATAAATCGGCTTGTCTTTGAGCGTTTCATCGAGCCCTGACAGATTCTGGTAAAGCACCTTTCTGGTTACTTCAAGCTGATCGAGGCTGATTTTGCCTTCCCTGTCCACCGTCACGACAATAGGTTTTTCATCCTGGCGCAACGATTTAGTCGTGGTCTCAGGCAGGTCCACATCAAGCCCCTGGGTCATCATCGGGGCAGTAACCATAAAAATAATAAGCAGCACCAGCATAACATCAACGAGCGGGGTTACGTTAATGTCCGATACCAGTTGTTTTCTGCCGTTGCCGTTTAGTGGTCCCATAATCTATGTGTTTGCGAGTAGGACAATCTATACTCTGCTGAGCAGGTCGCGTTCTACCAGATTCAGAAAATCCGAGGCAAAGCTCTGCACATTGTACTGCACATGGGTCAGCTTATTGGCAAAATAGTTATAGAAAATAACCGCCGGAATTGCCGCTGCCAGACCCGCTGCAGTGGCAACCAGTGCTTCGGAAATACCGGGTGCGACAACGGCCAGCGAGGCTGAGCCGCGCTGACCGATATCGTGAAACGAGACCATGATCCCCCAGACCGTTCCGAACAGACCGATAAATGGGGTGGCGCTTCCAGTGGTGGCCAGAAAGGGCAGCAGATTGCCAAGTTTGTTGATCTCTTCGTCTTCAGCCTTTCTAAGCGCCCGCTTCAGGTTGTCCATCGTGGCCAGCTGCATCTCCAGGGTTTCAGGTTTGCTGTCCTCGCCTCTGGCTCTTATCTTGTTGATTTTTTTGAGCTCGTTAAACCCTGCGATGAACACCGAGGCTTCAGGGCTGTAGGTAAAATCTTCGGCAGCCGCACTGGCTTCATTTAAATTTCCTGAATTCCAGAAGGTTTCCAGAAAGTCTTCGGAGTCAAGCCGAACATTGCGAAACAGTCTGAACTTCATGAAGATTATCGACCAGGAAACGATCGAGAAAAAAAGCAGCAGCAGCATAACCACCTGGCCGACCGGCCCGGCGTGCAGAATCATCTGGGTTATCGAGAGTTGCACAATGCAGAGTCCTTATGAGAAAGAAACATTAGTCTATGAATTCACCGGCCGGGCCAGAAACTGACCAAACCGGCCGAGGCATGGTTATATTACTATTTTTGAGCGAAAGGTCAACCGCACAGTTTACAGAAAAAGATTTGTCATCGCAAGTACTTACCTGGGTGACATATCTGTTCATGAGGCGACTCAGGAGCCGACCGGCCTAAAACGTACTGAACCATCACTGCAAACAAAGGTAAGTATGAAGCGGCACTCTCCGGTATTATATTGCATCTGCTACAAGGCAACGAGTGCGCAGGAAAACTCAGTTTTGACCGCTAGCTTGCCATCGACTTCGGCGCTGCCTTTGAGTATGCAGACGGAGGAAAGCCTGTCCACCAGTCTGACCTGCAGCCGGATCGTTTCGCCGGGTCGTATCGGCCGCTTGAATCGCGCGTCGCGGATTTTGGTCAGCACCGGTACTTTTTTATCCTTCTCTCCGGGGCTTTGTTCGGCGTTTGTGTCTTTTTCTAGCATTTCGGCAAGCAACAGGGCACCGGTCTGAAATATGGCCTCACAGATAAGAACGCCGGGAAGCAGCGGGTTACCCGGATAATGGCCATTAAAGAGTTCGAGGTCTTCGGGTATTTTTTTTTCGGCAACGATAAATTCAGGGCCCGACTCGATGATCCGATCCACCCAGAGAAACGGCGGCCGGTGGGGAATCTTCGAGAAGATCTCACCCAGTAATGTTTCTGCATCGCAATCTGGTGCCATTTACAACCCTCCGTTGACCTCAAGTGTTGCCCCGGTGATATAGGAGGCCTTTGCAGAAGCAAGAAATAAAACGGCCTCGACCACTTCGTCAACGTTACCAAAGCGGCGCATGGGCACCATTTTCTTATAGGCAGACATCTGTTCTGCGCTGAGGTCTTCGATCAGCTCGGTCTGGATAAAACCAGGCGACACGCAGTTGGCGGTAATTTTCTTGCGGGCGACCTCTTTAGCCAGCGTCCGGGTGAAACCGATCTGTCCGGCCTTGGAAGCGCTGTAATTGGCTTGCCCCTGAAAACCAAGATAAGCAGCCGGTGAGGTGATGGTCACGATACGACCATATTTCTGCTTGAGCATCAGCGGTACGGCGAATTTGCACAGGTTGAAGGTGCCGGTCAGGTTAACGTCGATCACCTGTTGCCACTGGTCCCTGTCCATCAGCGCAACGATTGCATCCTGCCGGATACCGGCATTGTTGATCAGGATATCGATCGTATCAAAGCGTTTCTCAATGTCAATGTAGAGCTGTTTGACCGCGTCGTAATCGGCCACATCGCAGGCGATCATTTCAAGGTTCGGTTGAGCGCTGTCCCGGTTGACGCTCTGTAGAAATTTATCCGCTTCATCGTGGTTACGGCGATAAATCCCGATAACCCGGGCGCCGCGTTTCAGCAGCGCTTCGGCAATGGCCCGCCCGATTCCCCTGGTGGCGCCGGTGACGATGGCTGTTTTCCCGTCGAAGCTTTGCATATAGTTCCTTGTATTAAATCGTCTAGCCTGAATATTTCACGAGTTGAGACGGCCTGCTAGCCAAGGAGACTTGGGGAAGGCTATATGCGTAATATGCCTTCCCCAAAAGCGACGCGGGATAGCAGGCCGTATCGACTCGCCCGAAGGGTGGAAATGCTGTCTTTTCATCATTGATTCTAAAGGGTACAAACTGTGTTGTTCGCATAATTGTGTAACTTTAGAACAAACTTTTGATATTGTTCAGATAATAATAGTCTTTGTTGTTTTTCCATGAAATATTCAGGTGATCAGTTATTGCGAGCGTAGATACCCGTCCACATCGTTGGCCACAATCACCCCGTAGTTTATCGCCCCCAACCAGCCGGACATGATAATCCCAACTGAACCCACATGAAACAGGCCGCCGATCTCCTTGAAAATGGAACGCGAAATATCGAGCCCTTCGAATTTGGTGCCAAAAGACGTGCCTTTGGTGTGCAGGGTATACCGGTTAAAAGTTAATGGGGTGGCAGCCTCGAGCCAGTCGATCTTATCTCGCACATGGGGAATATAACGCTCCAGATCGTCGAGGCTGCGCTCGATCATCGCCTCTTTATTGCGCTGATAGGAGGTCTTATCCATGGCGGCCCAGTCATCGTAATGGCTGTTCATCGAAGCGACGATGGTATAGCGGTCGTGCCCGGGTCTGGTTTTTGGATAATAGACCGAAAACGTCTTGGATCTGGTGTTGATGTCGAGCAGTTCTCCAGAATCGAACTGGGCCGAACGGGAGGTGAAAAGCAGATCACCGATATCTTCAATGGTGTCACCCTGACGGATACCGATATAGACCTGGCAACTCGAATTGTTCACCCTGATCCGGGCGGCTTTCTCGAGAAATTCATCGGAAAATTCGTTTGAATCCATCAGGTTATAGATGGTGTTGGTGATGCCACTGTTGGAGACCACCGCGCCGGCTCCGATGAATTTACCCTCCACCTCGACCCCGAGGGTTTTACGCTGCCTGGTTACCACCCGCTCGACCTTGGCCCGGGTGCAGATGGTCACGCCGTTTTGCTCTAGTTCTTTTGCCATCAGGTGGATAAGCTGGTCGGTTCCCCCCTGAAAGGTAAAGACACCCCGGTTCATGAAATTGGAAAAGACAATACCGTAGGTGATGGCCGGGTCGTCGAGGGTGGAACCATTGGCATAGGTTATCGGTTCCATCAGCAGCCGGTGAACATCCGAACGGCCGGGGAAATATTGTTCGAACAGCTCACGCGTCGTCATGGCCTGATCGTCGTAAAAATTCATCCGGCCGATGCGCTCAAAAAAGAGATCGATCTGCGCTCTGGATATCTCGAATTGGTTTTCCAGGATCGAGGTAAAATCGTCTTTGTCGAAGGTGGTGCGCAATGAGAACTGCGGATTGTCGAAGACGATATCGGTAAGTTGGACAATGGAGTTCATGATCTCCCGGTTCCAGTATTTCTTGCATGTTTTAATCATGCCGTAGGGAAACCCGTGCAGGGAGATGTCGAAGATATGATTTTTTCGTTTGAACCAGGTTGCGAGTCCGCCGAGCCGGTGGTGATGCTCGAGCAGCAGCACCTGATGACCGCAGCGGGCCAGCCGGTTTGCAGCGGTAAGGCCGCCAAGACCGGAGCCGACTACGATTACATCGTATGCATCTTTAGTCTGGGTGAGCGTGACAGCCATTAGATTAGAGGAAAAGGGTGGAAAGCGGGGCGGCTTGCCTAGAGTTTCGACAGTATATGCTTGTTGACCATCGAGACACCGCTGAGCATTGAACCGACGATACCCAGGAAGCCCTGATCTGTTCCGGCCAGGACCAGATTATCATAACCGATAACCCCGTCGCTGATCTTTTTCGGGCTGCCGTAAATTGCACCGCCGTGTTTGCCGGTGAAGCGTTCCACCGTCAGCGGGGTGAAACAGTCGGAAAAGATCACCTGGTCAGCAAACGGTCCAACAATGCTTTCGATACGGCGACATGATTCGGTGGTATGTTCGAGCTTCATTGCCTCGTAGCGTTGCTGGTCAGAGGAAATACTAAGCCATCTCTTATAGTTAGCAAGTTGTGTGGTGCGAACTTCGACAGTCTCTTTGCCACTTTTAAGATCGTGAAAATTAAAGGGCAGGCTGATCACGCCGCTGTCATAGCAGACCGGCTCAACCGGCTGCTGGAAGCGAAAGGGCAGTTTTTCATTGTAGAAAATGCAGGTGCGGTCGGTGGGCAGCGTAAATTTTTCCTTTGGCTTAACCTGAAAGATAGATTCAACAAAGGCGAGGCGAGTTTCTTCTTTTTTCTTTTTTAAACCACCAAGCAGCAGTTTTGTTTCATCCAGGCCGATGGTCGATACCAAATGCTGGCATAGTATTCGTTCACCATTTTCCAGCGTCACCCCGATAATTTTCTCGCCCTGGGCGATGATGTCGCGCACGCCGGTCTTGAGCATGATGGTGCCGCCGTACTGCTTGAGGCGGCCAACCAGCAGGTCCAGCAAGTTCTTGATGGTGCCTGCAGGGCGGAACAGACCTTCCTGGTAAATTGAGCGGAACATGATGGTAAACTGCTTGAAATCGATATCATTTTCCCAGCTCGAACCGTAATAGAGCAGCGGGCAGAGCAGCATATCGATCAACAGCGGGTCATTAAGATATTCGGAAAGAACCGATCTCGAAGAGAGATAGGGCTGCGGTCGAAACGGATCGGCCTGATCGATATGGGCGACCAAGCGTTTGAATCCGTCTGTCTCGTGGGGAAACTTTTCATTGATTTCTTCGAAAAATTGACTGAAATCATTTGTGAAGAAGATCGATTTTTCGGGGAAACAGATTTCGCTTCGAATCTGCTGGTGGAAACCGATCTCATCCCGGCTGATCTTGAGCTGCCTGAGCAGTTTGTTGATTGGTGCGTGACGGGCAGCCTTGTCGGCGTAGTTGGTTATCGCGTGCAGGCCTGTTTCGAACAGCGTATTATTACGATAATAGTACGAATTCAGACCGCCGACGCGTGAGTGCCGCTCGAGCAGAACAACGTTCTCGTTGTATCTGGCGAGTCGAATGGCGGCGGCAAGTCCGGAGAGTCCGCCCCCGATTACAACAAAGCTGGCATGCACGGATCAGGTTTCTTTGAGTAGCGGTTCGAGGTAGTTGGTACAGCTTGTTAATGTTGCGAGTTGCGGGTAGTCTTCTTCAGGAATCTGCAGCTGGTGACGCTTCCTAAGTTCCATGACGATGTCGAGAAAATCCATCGAATCCAGATCGAGCTGATCGCGCAGCGGCTGATCCGGATCCAGATTGTCGAAATCTGCTTCGTCATCTATATCTTCAATGATTTCAATAATCAGATCTTTTATATCACTTCGTGTCATCTATTTCTCCGATTGATACGGATGCCGACTCTGGCGTTTACATCGGCTGCCGGGGCGATCTCTTTACAAAAGCGTAAATCGCCTCCGACATATGAATTTAAAAATTAGCTGTAGCGTAAAACACGCAAAAGATACTTTATAACACACATAGCGCGACTTTTTAACTGTTTTTTCAGAATTCGTCCGGATCGGGCGCTGCCTCAGACGATTTTTTTGACGATCACCGTCGAGTTAATTCCGACCATACCAAATGAGTTATTCAAGATCGTATTGATGCGATCGACTTTGAGCGGCTCTCCCCAAACCAGATTATCTAGGGCGCATTCAGGATCCAGGTCGGTGAGGTTAATTGTCGGATGGACCAAGTTGTCCTCGAACGAAGCGAGGTTTGCGGCCAATTCGAGTACGCCGGCCGCGCCCATCGCATGTCCAATGATAGATTTGGTGTTGTTTATATAGGTGTGTGGGCAGCCTGTAAAAAGTGAGCGTATCGCCTTGCATTCTTCGATATCTCCCTGTTTGGTGCCGGTGGCATGGGTTGATATCAGGTCGATATCCGCCGGTTGCAGCCCGGCTCTGTCGAGGGCCAGCTGCATACACTCACTCTGGCGTTCGCCGAAAGGCAGAACAAAATCCCGGGCATCGGAGTTCATCGCATAACCGACAATTTCGCCATGAATTCTTGCTCCTCTGCTGCGAGCTTTTTCTAATGTTTCGAGAATGTAGACGCAGCCCCCCTCGGAGACGACAATACCGTTTCTACTCCTGTCAAACGGACGGCAGGCCTGGGTGGGGTCATCGGCCTCGCCAAGTGCACCCTGGGATTTGAAACTGGCAAATATGCCAAACGAGCCGGTGGATTCAGAGATGCCCCCGGCAATAGCCATATCGACTTCACCGAGCCGAAGCATCTGGACCCCCTGAATCAGCGAGGCGTTGCCTGCCGCGCAGGCAGCTCCGATGGAATAATGCGGGCCGGTGATGCCGAGGCTCATGGTGATTTCACCCGCCGGATTGTTCAGCACGGTGCGGGGATTGTGATGATGCGTCCAGTAGGAAACATCGTAGTCATAGCATTTTATATTGTATATCTCGTTTTCCGTCTCAACGGTCCCATGTTCGGTCAGGCCAATATAGACGCCCACTCTGTCAAGCGGGTAATGGTCCGGCGCAAGCCCTGCATCGCTCAACGCTTCATGGGCGCAATAGACCCCGATGCAGCCGGCCCGGGTACCTTTCTTGTTTTCTTTTTTCTTGCGATACCTGGTCTCGTCGAAGGTGCAGATGCCAGCGGGTGCGCTGCCGAAATAACGCAGATCTATCCGTTGGATTTCGGAGGTACCGGCCAGTACCTTTTTCCGGAATTCGGCAGGGTTTGAGGCGTTGGGGGCAACCAGACCAACCCCGGTAATGACAATTCTCTGGGCGTCGTTAAGTATTTTGTCCATGAGGCCTATTAGCGTGTGGTGTTATTTAAGGGTTAGTCAAAGGAGAAAG
>CAWGPM010000014.1:0-325878 GCA_963824415.1 uncultured delta proteobacterium | reverse complement strand
GGCAGTTCCGCCTGAATGGACCGGATTTCTCAAGAAACTATTGATCGAATTTAAAACGCTGGAGCGCACTTCTGGCCGTTGTTGGTCCGCGACACTATTCCTTCCACCCTGACAAATGGTTGGTTATCTGTTGCAAAAACCTGTCAATAGATTAATCTTAATTCGTTACAATAGGCTTAATGCTAAATGCCTAGCAATTTTATTCAGTTATTCAGGCATCATCGCTTGCCTTCTGCATATTAGTAATTAAACATTGTAGTATAACTGTAGCGCTCCTGGATTTTACATTCTGGACCGGTTTTCTCAGCCGGTTCGAAGCTTTGCGGTTGTAGTGCGATGGACTCTCACTGTTTTCAAATCTGTGGCTTCGGGCCACATCCAGAATCATTACCAGCTGTGCACCAATTAACCAAAAAAGAAAATTATTCCACAATATCAAATACATATATTGTACAACAGAAAGAACTGAGCCATCCAGCAGCACCTCCGCGTTACACATCCCAGATCCTTTGGCGATCAGCTCCAATAACAGAACCCCAGCCAGGTTCGCCTCAAAGGGCAAAACAGGTCTAAAACGAGGAAGACAACATGCAGACTCCAATCGTCGGAACAATTGTCGCTCTTAGCGGAAATGCCACCCAGAAGGTTGACGGGCAGGTTATGCAGGTTGAACTTGACGGCCCTGTATATAAGGGTGCAGTCCTGATCACCGAGGCAAATTCGCATCTCGAAGTCCGCTTTACCGACGACACCATGTTGTCCCAGGGGCAGAACTCGGAAATATCGATCGACAACTATGTCTTCGATGCCGACCCGAACGTAGCTTCATCCATTCTGCTCAATCTCACCGAAGGAACCCTGCGCACCATAACCGGAAAAATAGCCGAGGAAAACCCGGAGAAGTTCGAAATAAAATCACCATTGACCACTCTGGGGATACGCGGAACCGATGTTGTTGCTGAATCAACTGAGTCGGGAGACACATACACCCTGATAAAACCTGGTCTGAATCATTTTGTTGTTATATTCAATTTAAAAGGTGATCGCCGGTATCTGAATGAACCAGGGCAATCAATTACCGTTAATCGCAATAATGATTTTGATCGCGAAGTAGAGATACTACTCGATGAAAAGAGAAAAGAATTACTCAAGGCGGTCCCTTTCTCTGTAACAAGGCAGGAGGACGCTGAAGCAGAATCAAGATCCGAAGAGCCCGATGATGATTATGTCGGCGATCCTTCATCGGGGGAATCTGGTGAGGATAATATTGATCAACAAAGCCAAGACCTTGAAAAGGCAATCGAGTCTGGGGATCTGTCTGCTCTGGACAATTTGAATACAGGCGCTGGCGGTAGTTTACCTGCAGGGGCACCGGGTATATCATTCGTTAAACCCTTGCACCTCTATGACCCGGTTTTTACAGAGTATAAAGGTTATTCCATCCATACGTCTGAATCATCAACAGACTCAGATGTAGAACTGCTGTTTACCAGTACACAAAAAGCGCTTAACCCCATAATAGAGGCCCCGCCAAAGGCTCAGCCTGCCCAGCAAGAATCTACGCCAGAATCTGGTCAACCTGGAGCTGTTCAACCGATTGCAACATTAGAAATACTTGAAGAGGAGCCTCTTGCTGCCCCATATTCCCCCTTGCAACTTCTCTTTATCGGTACTGACGGTGACGACATCATCTACGGAAACTCTGCGAATAACATTATTTTTGGTGCAGGCGGCGCTGACACCATGTACGGGCGCGCCGGTAACGACAGCTTCGTCGTCTGGGGTGACTTTGGAGCTGACGTTTATATAGGGCTGGACGAGGCAGGCAATGATCTTAGTGGAGGAAGCAAATTTGTTGTACCCCACCTTGCTGACAGGGAAATTTACGGTGAAGGTGATTACGACACACTTATTGTTTATGGAGATGCCGATTTTACTGAACCCCAAACCGTCGTCACCGGCATTGAGCGGATTGAATTACACTGCGAGGTTAGTTTCAGGCCGGATCAGTTTGTCGATGTTCAAGAACTTGTTGGTATCGGTTCCAGAAATCACACGCTCATTTTCAAAACTCCTGGCGAGGTTGACCTAAGCGCCATCGGCATTGATAATATTGATCAAATTGGCCTAGGAGATGGTGTTATTGCGATGGTGAGTGCCGACACGATGGAGGCACTGAATAATACCGACATCTGTCCACCCGATGACAGCATCGTAGGCGATGGTTCAGGGTATGGCACAATCATTACAACCGCCGGAACTAATTTCTCTGATTTTATTACAAATTACGGCGACGATATCGACCCCGATATTATTCTGGGAAGAGCACCCACGGCTCATGACGATTTGGTAGTAGCCACCGAAGACAAAGCAACTGCGCCTATCGATGTGTTGACTAATGATGACGGCAATGATGAAGGGGACATACTTGCTTTAAAAAGTTTTAGCCAAGGTGCAATCGGTTGTGTCTCGGATAACGGTGATGGTACGTTAACGTATACTCCTAAACCCGGTCTTTATGGATCAGACAGTTTTACCTATACAATTATCGACAGTGGCGGTCAGACCGACACGGCGACAGTCGATATCACCATTTATGATGATGACCCCAAGGTAAGTCAAATATCTTACACTGATAAAAATGGCCAATCTCAAACTGCGACGGTTGATAAAAACGGGACTACAATTATAACTCTTTACGGCTCACTGTTAATTTTCCAAGACGGATATTACCAATACACTCCAAACCAGAGTGAAGCTGCACTTGCCGATATAACTAACAGCCCTAAAGATCCCCTTGCTCTTTATGCCTTTGACTTCGGCTTGGATAATGATGCCTATACCAACCCCGATGGTACGCTGAATTTGAGTAAAGCTGATGGCACGCTATTTTACGATAACAATCGAGGAGTTGGTGTTGAGGGGGAAAATGGTGGCAATAGAGCAAAAGAGATCAACCATACCCCTGATACGGATCAATCAGAGGCACTGGCTATTAAATTTTACGCCCCCGTGGAAAAGGCGACTGTTGATGTTACCTGGCTATTTGCAGATGAAGGCCCCTGTCATTCTAGTGAATCGGGGTATTGGGAAGCATTTGATGAGAACGGTATCTTTATTGAGGGAGGTTATATAAACGAAAATACCATTACCTTAAACCAGGGCAACGGGTCGGTTACTATAGATTTAGGTGAAGATGTATTGTTCGAAACGCTTGTTTTTACAGCCACCCATTACAAGGATAGCAACAATGCAGATAAGCCAGACTCTAGCAGCGACTCTTCTGACTATTATGTAAAAAACGTTGACTGGGTTGCACCTCAAGAGGAGTTTACTGTTTCCCTGGTGGATTCTGAGGGTAATCCCTTGTCCGACACTATTCTGATCGTTGATGAGAACAGCACAAGTGGAGATATTGCTCCTGATCCATCAGATACTCAAGCCGCAACTCAATCCGCCGCCGCCCCTGCGGTAATATCATTTGCAGTGAGTCAAACCATGTTGGCTGAGGATACACCTGAAACCCCAGAAACAACAATACTTCAACCCCAAGAGCAATTGGCAGAAGTTCAATCATCTCAACCGGCAAACCCTGCAATCCAGCTTTTTGGCGGAGACGAACCGGCGACTGCCGCCGAAGCAGCTGTCGGGGACAGCACCAGTAGTGCTGAATCCATGTCCATCGCCGAAACGCAGACTACGGAGAATAGCGAACCGCTATTCGGTGACAGTACAGATGTCGGTGAAACTTCTCAGTTCATTCTTCCATCTGTTGAAACGGAGCCATTTATTGCTGACACTGGCCTCCTGCAAACAGAAATGGATATTGTAGATGCTCCCATGGTAACCTCGGCAGATGTTGCCGCTACGGAGGATTCCGGGGACTTTGGCGCCATGTGGATTCCTGACGTCGAGGATGCCGACTTACCCTCTTAGCTTTGCCTTGACTTACTGCAGACTGCGACAGCAAGAGTTACCCGCAAGATACTTTTCTTGCGGGTAACTCTGAAGCTTTACGACCCAGATCCCACCTTACCTATCTGGTAGTGTTTCTCTGTTTCTGTTTCAAACCTTTATCCCCCAGATCTCATTAGCGTACTCGCTGATCGTCCGGTCGGTGGAGAACTTGCCCATCCGGGCCACGTTGAGTATGGCCATCTTGATCCAGCGCTCGGTGTCGAGGAAGGTATCGTTGACCCGGTTCTGGCAGTCGAGATAGGACTCGAGATCCCTGATCAGCAGGTACTGGTCATGCGGGCTCATCAGACTGTCCACCAGCGGTTTGAACAGGTTCCTGTCCCCGCCGCTGAAGGTGCCGTCGGACAGGGCGTCGATAATCTGCGCCACCTCGGGGTTGTCCCGGTAAATCTTTGCCGGTGTTCTGCTGTTGTGGATACGCTCGAATTCGGCTTCATCGGCATTGAGCCCGAAGATGAAGATATTATCCTCACCCACCTCTTCACGTATCTCGATATTGGCCCCGTCCAGGGTGCCGATGGTCAGGGCGCCGTTCAGCGCGAACTTCATATTGCCGGTGCCGGAGGCCTCGGTCCCGGCGGTGGAGATCTGCTCCGAGAGATCGGCGGCCGGAATGATCAACTCGGCCTGAGAGACATTGTAGTTCGGCAGAAAAACCACATGCAGCCGATCGCCGAGGCGCGGGTCGTTGTTAACCACCTCGCCGATGGAGTTGATCAGCTTGATGATCAGCTTGGCCCGCCAGTAAGAGGGTGCGGCCTTGCCGGCAAAAATAACGGTTCGGGGCGCCAGGGCCGAATCCGGTTCGGTGATGAATTTATGATAGAGATGAATTACATGCAGCGCGTTGAGCAACTGGCGCTTGTACTCGTGGATGCGCTTGACCTGCACGTCGAACATGGTTTCCGCACTGACGTCGACGCCGGTACTCAGCGAGATATAGTCGGCCAGCCGCTGCTTGTTATAAAATTTGATTCCCTTGAAACGGCTGCAAAAATCATGGTCTTCGATATATGGTTCCAGCTCGCGCAGTTTAAAGAGATCGATCTCCCAGCCGCTGCCGATCTTGTCGTTGATCAGTCCGGCAAGCTGGGGGTTGGCCTTGAGCAGCCAGCGGCGCGGGGTGATGCCGTTGGTCTTGGAATTGATCTTAGTCGGGTAGAGCTGGTGGAAGTCCTTGAATATCCTGTCCTTGAGCAGCTGGGTGTGCAGGGCCGCGACCCCGTTTACCGAGTGAGATCCGACAATGGCCAGGTTGGCCATGCGCACCTTTTTCGGGTAGCCCTCCTCGATGATCGACATCCTGCTCAGTTTTTCCATGTCGCCTGGATATTTCTGGGCAATCACATCGAGGAAACGCTGGTTGATTTCATAAATGATCTGCAAATGACGCGGCAGCACCTTGCCGAGCAGATCTACCGACCATTTTTCCAACGCCTCAGGCATCAGGGTATGGTTGGTGTAGGCAAAGGTCTTGACGCAGATGTCCCAGGCCTTTTCCCAATTAAGCCCTTCCAGGTCCAGCAGAATCCTCATGAACTCAGGAATGGCAATGGCCGGGTGAGTATCGTTGAGCTGCACCGCAACCCGGTCCGGAAACTTGCCAAAGGTCTCATTTTTCTTCTTGTAGCGCCGCAGGATGTCCTGAAAGGTTGCCGCCACGAAAAAGTACTGCTGCCTCAAACGCAGCTCCTGTCCAGCATAGTTGTGATCCGGCGGATAGAGTACCTTCGAGATCGTCTCGGAGCTCACCTTCTGCTGCACCGCCCCGATATAGTCGCCCTCGCCGAAGTGGGTCAGATCGAGCTCCCTTGAGGCACGGGCCGCCCAGAACCGCATGTTGATCACATGATCATTCATATACCCCGGCACCAGAATATCGTATGGCATCGCCATAACATCCTGGGTATCTATCCACTTGGACCGGTAGCTGCCGTTTTCATCCTGATAAGCGCTCACTTTGCCGTAGAACTGGACCGTGAAGATGGGCAGGCGCCGCTCGAACTCCCAGGGCGTTCCATAGCGCAGCCAGTTGTCCGGGCTTTCCACCTGGTAGCCGTTGATAAGCTGCTGGTTGAACAGACCGTATTCGTAGTGAATGCCGTAACCGTAGGCCGGGATTTTTAGGGTGGCGATCGAGTCCATGAAACAGGCGGCAAGCCGCCCCAGACCGCCGTTGCCCAGTGCCGCATCTTCTTCCTGTTCGCGGATTTCATCCATCGAGTACCCCAGCCCTTCGACCGCCTCCTTAACTTCATCGAACAGGCCGAGATTGATGATGGAGTTGCCCAGCGAGCGGCCGATCAGAAATTCCAGCGACAGGTAATAAACCCGCTTCTTCTCCTTGGCATAGAAAGTCTTCTGGGTTTTGATCCACTTTTCCACCATGACGTCGCGCAGCGTAAAGGCGAGCGCCTTGTAGATATCCGAGGCGCCAGAACGCTCAGGATCCCGGCCCTGAAAGCTCAGCAGATGGTGGATGATGCTGTCTTGAATCGATTTGGCCGCGGTCGGGAAAAATGAGGCCGAGCTCTGCTCTGAGACGACTTCACTGAGAACATCCGGGGTTGGTCTGCTCATACTTGTTCCTCCAAAAAGAGCCTGCCTCGCCAGCATGGCAAGAGCATCATTTATGTATACCAGTGTGGCCCTGGTAAAGACCAGAGCTCATTTGCGTTTGATGAGAGCTTGATTACGCGGCGGGGGCGGTCCAACCTGAGCTCTTCTTCAACGATGCCCATCAAGCGCCGCTCTGTCCACCGCCGCTCGCTGGGAGCAGGCCGTGAAAATATATGCCGGCACAGTGTACACTTTCTCCGATTCATGTCTATTATATGGAAATATCAGCTTAATTTCGGACATACGTTCATAACTGCACATTCCCGCGATTCTCCAAGACCAATAATCAGAGTGTAAACATGGAAAAAAATCAGGCAACCGTCAGCAAACAGACGCTTTATCTGACGACGCTTATCGTTTTTATAGCAGGCTTTTTATCCGGTGTGGCCTTTACCGTTTTCAAAACCGGCGGCAACCAGCCCGGACAAAGCATCAGCCAGCAGTCAGGCCAAGCCGCCCAGGAAGCCCAGGCGATCCTGAACCTGGAAGCAGAGGTTACTGCCAATCCGGAAAATTTCAACGCCTGGACCCAGCTCGGCCATCTCTATTTTGATTCCAATCAGTATCAAAAAGCCATCGGTGCCTATACCAAATCACTGGAACTCCATTCCGGAGATGCCAATCTGTGGACCGATCTCGGCGTTATGTACCGCCGCTCGGGAGAACCTGAGAAGGCCATCGAGGCATTCACCAAGGCCATGGCAATGGATGCGGGGCACACCCAGTCACGCTTCAACCAGGGAATCGTCCTGCATTACGACCTCGGTCGAACCGCTGAAGCGATCGAGATCTGGCAGCAGGTCCTGGCCATCAATCCCGGCTATAAAACGGTTAACGGTATTGGGCTGCAGGACTTTATCAACCAGGTAAAACAGGGTGCGGCGGCCCAAAGCAAATAGTAATCGCTGCCGACCGCACAATCAACACATCAAGGAGAGTTAGATGAAATTCGAAACCATCGCCCTGCACGGCGGTCAGACCATAGATCAGGACACCCTGTCCAGAGCGGTGCCGGTTTACCGGACCAGCTCGTACGTATTTAAAAATACCGAACATGCCGCAAATCTCTTTGCGCTCAAAGAGCTCGGCAACATCTACACCCGGATCGGCAACCCGACCCAGGATGTGCTCGAACAGCGGGTGGCCCAGCTCGAAGGCGGGGCCGCTGCTCTGGCCCTGGCATCGGGAACCTCGGCAATCTTTTATACTATCATCAATATCTGCGCCCAGGGCGACGAGGTTATCGCCGCCAACAATCTCTACGGCGGCACCTATATTCAGTTCGACTCGATCCTGCCGCAACTGGGCATCAAAGTCGTCTTCGTCGATCCCGAGGATCCCCAGAATTTCGCCGCTGCCATTACCGACAAAACCAGGGCAATCTTCTGCGAGACAATCGGCAACCCGACTCTCAATGTGGTTGACTTCGACGCCATTTCAGCCATCGCCAAAAACCATAATCTGCCCCTGATTGTCGATTCGACCTTCACCCCACCCTGCTTATTCAAGCCGATCGATCACGGTGCCGATGTGGTGGTCCATTCGCTGACCAAATGGATGGGAGGGCACGGCACCGCAATCGGTGGCATCGTCGTCGATGCCGGCCGCTTCAACTGGACCGATCCCAAATTCAGCCTCTACAACGTCCCCGATTCATCCTATCACGGTCTGCGCTATGCGCACGACCTGGGCGATTTCAATCCGGTGGCCTTTATTCTGCGAATGCGACTGGTCCCGCTGCGCAACCTCGGCGCCAGCATCACTCCCGATAACTGCTGGTATTTTTTGCAGGGTATAGAAACCCTGGGACTGCGCATGGAACGCCACTGCAGCAATGCCCGGGCCGTGGCCGATTTTCTGAAAGACGACGCCCGGGTCGACTGGGTCTACTTTCCTGGTCACCAGGGATCACCGGGACATGACAATGCCAAAAAGTACCTGAAGAATGGTTTCGGCGGCATGGTTACCTTTGGCATCAAGGGCGGACTCGAGGCGGGCCAGAAATTTATAGAATCTCTGCAGCTCATCTCACATCTGGCCAACGTCGGCGACGCCAAATCACTGGCCATTCACCCGGCCTCGACCACCCACTCCCAGCTTTCCCCCGAGCAGCTTGCCGAATCGGGAATTACGGAATCAATGGTCAGGCTTTCCATCGGCATCGAGCATATCGACGACATCATCGGCGACATTGCTCAGGCCCTGGAGCAGGCAATCTCCTGATCACCTGCTGAAACCATGAACAAAATCAGCGCAGCTCATTTGCAGGTCGGCTCAGCCGGGGTCGTGGAAAAGCAATTCCACACCTTTGCCGAACCGCCGCACGAACTGACGCTGGAAAGTGGCGCCAGGCTCGGACCGATCACCATCGCCTACGAGACCTGGGGACAGCTCTCAGAAAAGCGCGACAATGTGATCATGGTCATGCATGCCTTCTCCGGCGATTCCCACGCTGCAGGATTCTATGAGGAGGACGGCGTCGACGCCAAGCCCGGCTGGTGGGACTCGATGATCGGACCGGGCAAGGGACTCGACACCGACACCTATTTCGTCATTTGCGCGAATATTCTTGGCGGCTGCATGGGCTCCACCGGACCTTCCTCGGTCAATCCGGCCACCGGCAGTCCCTACGGCCTTGATTTCCCGATGATGACCATCGGCGATATTATCGAAACCCAGAAAACGCTGCTCGAGCATTTGGGGATCTCAACCCTGCACGCCGTCATCGGCGGCTCGGTCGGCGGCATGCAGGTGCTGGAATGGTGTGTGCGCTACCCGGAAATGATCCGCTCAGCCATCCCGCTGGCCACCACGATGCGCCATTCGGCCCTGGCGATTGCCTTCAACGAGGTGGCCCGGCAGGCCATCATGGCCGATCCACGCTGGAACCGCGGCAACTATTACGGTGCTGAACCGCCGGATCTGGGTCTGGCAGTGGCCCGGATGATCGGCCATGTTACCTATCTCTCCGACGAGGCCATGCGCCGTAAATTCGGCCGCCGTCTGCAGAATAAAACAAATGTTTCCTATGGCTTCGACGTCGATTTCATGGTCGAGAGCTATCTGCGTTATCAGGGCTCCAAGTTCGTCAAACGCTTCGACGCCAATTCGTTGCTTTACATCACCAAAGCGTCCGACTATTTCGACCTGGTGGAGCGGCAGGCGCCGGCCAGATCGATCCAGGACATCTGTGGGGAGGCCACCAAATTTCTAGTCATCAGCTACTCATCGGACTGGCTCTACCCGACTTACCAGGCCAAGGAACTGGTCCAGGCCCTGAAACGGGCCAATCTCGACGTCAGTTTCTGTGAGATCGAAGCAGACTGCGGCCATGACGCCTTTCTGATTCCCGACGCGCGCCTGGGCAAACTGGTTGGAGGATTTCTGGATGGTGTCCCCCGAAACTGAAAACATGCGCTTTGACCTGCGGGTCATCGCCACCTGGATCACCCCGGGCTCCAGGGTGCTTGATCTGGGCTGCGGCAATGGTGAACTGCTGGGCTGGCTGGCCGAGCACAAACAGGTCAAAGGAGTCGGTATCGAACAGAACAAGGAGAAAGCCGCATTGTGCATCTCCAAAGGACTCAGCGTGCTGCAGGGTGATATGAGCCAGGAAGTCGACGACTACCAGGATAAGAGTTTCGATTACGTTATTCTTAGCCAGACCCTGCAGCAGGTTTACGAACCCGCTCGTCTGCTCTACTCGCTGTCACGCATCGGCAGACGATTCATCGTCAGTTTTCCGAATTTCAGCCACTATTCCATCCGGCTGCAGTTGCTGATAAAAGGCATGGCACCGAAAAGCAGCGAGCTGCCCTACAACTGGTACGACACCCCGAACATCCGGGTCATCACCCTGAAGGACTTCAGAAGATTCGCTCGGGATGTTGGTTATCGTATCGTCGAAGAGATCTCGGTCAAAACCGACCATCACGCCAGCCAGGGCAGTGTAGTCAAGGTCTTGAGCAACTTCAGGGCAACCTATGGGATATTCATGATAGAAAAAGAGGCCGGACCATGAGCACAGAGAAATTACCCCCCGACAAGATCGACATCAAGATGATCGCTGATGCCTGCGATCACCAGCAGGTCAGCGCCGCTTCACGGCACCATCTGATACCCGAGGTGGTGAGCAGACTGATGCAGTCCTGGGGCACCCAGGAGTGTTATGATCATGTCAGCCCAGTGGCCATACCGTCGCACCGCGCAATCATCGACATCATCAAGCAGGCCCGGCGTATCCTCTTCCCCGGCTACTTCACCTCGGCGCGCTTGCATGCCTCGAACCTCGAGTATTATATCGGCAAAGAAACTACCGAGCTCTACGACAAGCTCAGTGAGCAGATTGCCATGGCTATCCGGCACGACTGCCGCCGGCAGGACCAGCCCTGCACCAAATGCGAAGAGCGGGCCAGCAATGCAGCCTTTTCCCTGATCAGCGCCCTGCCCGATATTGCCTCGGTGCTGGCTCAGGACATCCGGGCCACCCTGGAGGGTGATCCTGCTTCGAAGAGTTCGGATGAGGTGATCTTCAGCTACCCGGGCCTGCTGGCCATAACCGTCTACCGTCTGGCCCACGAACTGCAGAATCTCGTGGTGCCGATCATTCCGCGCATCATGACCGAGTGGGCCCACGGCGAAACCGGCATCGATATCAACCCTTCCGCCCAGATCGGTCCGGGTCTGTTTATCGACCACGGCACCGGCGTGGTGATCGGCGAAACCACGGTTATCGGTAAAAACGTGCGGCTCTACCAGGGCGTAACCCTGGGCGCCCTTTCCCTGCCGCGCGACGCCGGCGAAAGCCTGAAAAACAAGAAACGACATCCGACCCTGGAAGATGACGTGATCATCTATTCCAACACCACCATTCTCGGAGGTGACACCGTGATCGGTGCAGGTTCCGTGATTGGCGGCAACATCTGGCTGACCGAAAGCGTCAGTACCGGAACCAAGGTTCTGCTCAAACGACCGGAGCTGATCTACCACAACTCAAAATGATACCCAGGAGGACCCCATGTCCCTTCCCCTAACCAAGACTTACGGCTGTACACCATTGATTGCTCTGCAGCGCTTTGGCAGTGAAACCGGCGCCACTATCCTGGCCAAGCAGGAGTCAAGAAACCCGATGGGCAGCGTCAAGTGCCGGATCGCGGTATCGATGATCGAAGCGGGCATTCGCGACGGGCTCATCAACGACGACACCGTCGTGGTTGAGCCGACCAGCGGCAACACCGGGCTCGGCCTGGCTTTTGTCTGCGCATCAAAAGGACTGCGCCTGATCCTGACGATGCCCGAAAGCATGAGTATCGAACGGCGCATGCTGGTGAAACATCTCGGCGCCGAACTGGTATTGACTCCGGCCTCCGGCGGCATGAAGGCGGCCATTGCAGCCGCTGAGGAGATTCTGACCAAGCACCCGAACAGCTTCATGCCCAATCAGTTCGCTAACCCGGCCAACCCCGAGGTTCACCGCACCAGCACGGCCGAAGAAATCTGGCATGACACCAACGGCAAGGTCGATATCTTTGTGGCCGGGGTCGGCACCGGCGGTACCATCACCGGCGTCTCCGAAGTGCTCAAAAAGCGCAAGCCCTCGCTGCATACAGTGGCCGTGGAGCCGGCCGATTCGCCGATTCTGTCCGGCGGTACTCACAGCCCCCATAAAATTCAGGGAATCGGGGCCGGATTTGTCCCGGAGATCCTCAATACCGACATCATCGACGAGATTGTCACCGTGACCAATGACGATGCCTTCGAGACCGCGCGTCTGCTGGCTCGCTCGGAAGGCATCCTCTGCGGCATATCATCAGGAGCAGCCGCCTGGGCGGCTCTGCAGGTGGCGGCAAAAGCGGAGAATTCCGGTAAACAGATCGTGGTGATTCTGCCCGATACCGGCGAACGCTACCTGAGCACCGATCTGATTCTCGACAAGGAAAGCTGAGAGCGGCTGAACAAAGCGGCTGGGCTAATTGCGTCTGCCGGGCAGCCTGATAGTCCGCCTTACCAGACCCCGCTGATTGCGGCGGAGCAGAATGGGCAGCGGTTTCGGCTCAGCAGATTCTGCCTGATCGAAAAGCCGTGCCGGCTGATAACCCTTTCACCGCAGGCAGGGCACCGGGTATCCTCTCCCCCGCCACCGACAATGTTGCCGACATAGACGTGATGAAGTCCGGCATCGAAACCGATCTGTCTGGCCCTGAGCAGCGACTCTGCGCTCGTGGGGGGGCGATCCGTCATCTTGAAGGTCGGCCTGAAGGCGGAGACATGCCAGGGCATGGCTGGATCGCAGGATGCAATAAAACGTGCAATGGAGCGCAACTCTTCATCGGCATCGTTGAGCCCGGGTATGACCAGGGTAGTCACCTCCACCCAGACGCCGCGCTGAAAGAAAAACCGGACGTTATCGAGCACCTGCTGGAGTCCGCCGCCACAGGTCTGTAGATAAAACAACTCGGAAAACGACTTGATATCGATATTGATACCGTCCAGGATTGAAGACAGGGCCTCTGCCGCCTCCCGGGTCATGTAGCCGTTCGAAACGAAGATGTTTTTCAGCCCGCGCTCTCTGGCTAGTCTGGCACAATCCAGGGCGAATTCAATAAAAATGGTCGGCTCCGAATAGGTGTAGCTGATTGAGCGGCAGCCCTGCTGCTGAGCCAAATCGACTATCTCTTCCGGCTTTCGCTGGTGGTAAGCCGTCCGGCCGATTTGTGCCCCCGACTGGGAGAGAGAGTAGTTCTGGCAGTGCAGACACTTGAAATTGCAGCCAACCGTGGCAATGGAGCAGGTCAGGGAGCCGGGCAAAAAGTGATAGAGCGGCTTCTTTTCCACCGGATCGACATGCTCGGCCGAAATCCTGCCATAGGCCAGGCTATAGAGTGTGCCGTCCTGATTCTCCCGAACCCCGCAAATGCCCCGCCTGCCTGGTTTGATCCTGCAGCGGTGAGCGCAGAGTCCGCAGACGACCGTTTGATTTTCTGTCTGATAGAAAAGCGCTTCTTTCATCGATTCCAAATCAGCCTGACATTTATTGAAAAACAACAAATAGCCATTGCTGTCTCAACTCGTGAGATAGCCAGGTCAGTCGTCTATTGCGCAACGCTTCATGTTGCCGCGCGCTGCCAGGCATCATTTCTTCTCAGGTAATGGGGCCTGAAGCGCGCTTTGTAGTCCATGGACGAAACATCTTCTATGTAATAGCCGAGGTATAGATAGTCGATATTTTTCTGCAGGCAGAAATCTATCATGGTCAGGATATTGAATGTGCCCAGGCTGCGCTGCGCTTCTCCAACATCGAAAAAGAAATATACCGCATTCATCCAGTTCTCGCCGATATCGATGATGCCGTTGCCAAGCAGTCTGCCGTCTTTGCGGTAATGCAGCTCCAGCGAGGTGACGATATGATTGAGGAAAAAACCGGAGTAATAGCCCAACGCGGTGTTGTTTTTCTGTGGGTAGCGGGTCTGCAGAAATTGCTCACAGAGCTGCAGGTTTTCTTCAGTCATCTGCACCGAGTTGAAATGGACCGAGATATCACGGTTTTTCCTGGCCACCCGCCGCTGACTTCTGTTCGCTCTGAACTCGGCGGGGTGCAGCCTGATCGGGATGCAGCCGTCACAATCCACACAGCGCATCGTATAAAGGCTGTTACCGTTGCGCCGATAGCCCGCCGCCAGGAAGAGCTCCATGATATGGTCGGTGATCGGCCCGAACAGGGCCTGATAGAATGTGGACGTATAGGGCAGCATATACGGGCACTCCATCGACATATTGACAAAATAGCGGTCGAGCTGGCTCTGGAGCTGGGCGAATTCCTGGCCGCACTGACGATCATACAACGACATTATCCAATCCCGTAAAATGCGCTCCTAGACTAGTCCCTGATCGAGCATCGCATTGACGACTTTAACAAATCCGGCAATATTGGCGCCGGCTACATAGTTACCCTCAACCCCGAAATCGCGCCCGGCCTCGAGGCAGGTGCGATGAATCGATTTCATGATATGCTGCAGCCGCGTATCGACCTCCTCCCGGGGCCAGGCCAGCCGCATCGAGTTCTGGGCCATCTCCAGTCCGGACACAGCCACGCCGCCGGCATTGGCGGCCTTGCCCGGACCATACAGAATACGGTTGTCGATAAACTGGTCGACGGCCTCCGGCGTGGATGGCATATTGGCCCCCTCACTGACCAGGTAGACGCCGTTTTTCATCAGGTTGGCCGCATCTTTGGCGTTGATCTCGTTCTGCGTTGCGGCCGGCAGCGCGCAGTCGGCCCTGTGATCCCAGAGCGGATTATAGTCAAGCGCAGGATCGACCGGGACATAGACACTGCCCGGATACTTGTCGGTATATTCTTCGATCCGCCCCCTACGGATGTTTTTGAGCTCCATCACATAGGCCAGTTTTTGCGTATCGATGCCCTGCTCATCGAAGATATAGCCCGAAGAGTCGGACAGGGTGAGCACCCTGCCACCCAGCTCGATCACCTTCTCGGTAGTGAACTGGGCCACATTGCCGGAGCCTGACACCAGGCAGAGCTTGTTCTCGAAGGTTTCCCCCCGGGTGGCAAGCATCTCAGCGGCGAAATAGACCACACCATAGCCGGTGGCTTCGGGGCGGATCAGGCTGCCGCCCCAGTTCAGGCTCTTGCCGGTGAGCACCCCGGTGAACTCATTGCGCAGTTTTTTGTACATCCCGAACAGATAACCGATCTCACGTGCCCCGACCCCGATGTCGCCGGCCGGCACGTCGGTGTTGGGGCCGATATGCCGATACAGCTCTGC
The DNA here is from genome assembly GCA_963824415.1 of uncultured delta proteobacterium. Classification (GTDB taxonomy): domain Bacteria; phylum Desulfobacterota; class Desulfobulbia; order Desulfobulbales; family Desulfocapsaceae; genus JABDQA01. The sequence continues at coordinate 310,495 of CAWGPM010000014.1, read as the reverse complement.
CATGAAGGACTGGCAGAAACGCATAACCTCATTGTCCGACTTGCCTTTCGGGTCGAAATCGGAACCGCCCTTGCCGCCGCCCATGGCCAGCGTGGTCAGCGAATTCTTGAAGACCTGCTCGAAGGCCAGGAACTTGATAATGCCCAGATTGACCGAGGGATGGAAACGCAGGCCTCCCTTGTAAGGGCCGATGGCGCTGTTCATTTCGACCCTGAAACCGCGATTGACCTGCACCTGACCGTTATCCGTCATCCAGGGCACCCTGAACATCACCACCCGTTCCGGCTCGGTAATCCGCTCCAGCACCGCCTGCTGACGATATTCCGGATTTCGATCCAGGACCGGCCTGACCGATTCGACCACTTCCTCGACGGCCTGATGAAACTCATATTGTTCAGGATCTCTGGACTTAATCAGCTCGACAATCTGTTCCATGACTTCTCCTTTTTGTTAATCGGATGGCTGCCTTCTTTTTAGTCATCAATGCTGCAGGTTCTGTTAATCAAATCTTCGCGATACATCACAATGCCGGTTGAATTCCGGCCCTCGCATTTTATGGTCAAGGGATAATCGAGGCGCAGGTGGCGCACCCAGCGGCCGTCCTGATGCGGCTCGACCTGAAGCAGCCAGTCCCAGTCGATTTTATCGCCCCCGCCATCTGCAGCCCCTTTATTTTTCTCGTCGACGGTCAGATAAGAGATGCCCAGCGAGGTTATATTCTGAAAAAAATGCGACCCCTGGGACGGGTCGGCCCGCAACAGATCGCTTCTGACCTCGACAATAGCCTGGACACCTGAAATATCGGCCCACTGCACCGGGATACCAAGCCAGCGGTCATTGGTCCCCCAGCGCCCCGGACCGATCAGCAGGAAATTCCTGCGCTCGGTTTGCAGACTGCGGTTAATGGTACCGATTTCTGCGGCGATTTCAATAGTTGCCGCCGGGTCGAAGGTATCGGGCTTGACGAAGATGATATCTCTGATGCTATTTATTCTGCCGTGCCCGAGACTCTGGGTCGAATAGCAGATCGCCTGCTCGATTTCATGCTCACAGATATTCACGTCGGCCCGCTCCCCGCCGGTGATCATCGGCCTGATCTGCAGCAGATAGAAGGTACTCTCGGCGATGCTTTTACCGAGCTGTACCGCAAACTCGATCTCGATTTCACTGCCCATTCCGGCGCGGCCAATCTGGAGCAGCTCTGAGAGTATTGCCGGCAGCGGGTAAGTCGAATATTTGAGGATCTGGGCAAAGGTCAGCACCTTGACCCCGGCCATATCAACATCTCTGATCCGGTTCTCCTCGGTGATATAGGTCGAGGCGAGCAGCCTGACCGGCTGATCGGAGGCAACCTCCTGGACCTCATAGCGAACCAGGTTGGCGTTGTGCCGATTCAGGCAGTCTGAACTGCCCATATCCAGCGCATAGAGCTGCCGCTGACAATTATCCAGGATATCTTCCACGGTGGAAAACTGGATCAGTTTCTGAGGATGGGCCGGGGAAAAACGCAGATTGCGCTCACCCTCCACCACCGTTTTACCGATACCGAGCGCTATATGGGCAATACCTTCTGCCGGCTTCATATCCTGGACCGGATAGTAGTTATGGGACTGGGCCACCCCTGACAGAGCCGGGTACCAGCGCGAGTTATGATTGGCTCCGACCATTTCCTGGACGATCACCGCCATCGAATCATCCCGGCCGCTGGAACCGGCCCCGCGGGAGAAGACCTGGGGGCCCTCGAACAAGGTGGAGGCATAAACCATTCTCACCGCACATTCGAGCTGGCTCAATCGCTCACCAAAATCGTCATGATTGTTGGTTAGAAAATAGGTGGAATACAGTCCTGCATAGGGTCTGAACCGGCCGTCTTCGAGCAGACTCGACGAGCGCACCGAAAGCGGAAAGTCGCATTGTTGCAGAAACGCTTCCAGCTCCTGGCGCAGCCAGGAAGGCAGCCGGGCGTCGATGAACAGGTCGGCGATCTGTTCATCGCTGGCATGTGCAGGGATCTCCAGATGGTTCTGGCTGATAAAATCATCAAACCCTTCGGCAGAGATCACCACTGTCCGGGGAATGGTAACCGGATGTTTCGACAGCACCGATTCTGCTGATTCCGGTCGCTGCAGGTATGACCAGATAAATGCCAGGCCGCGGGCCTTACCGCCGATCGGACCCTCGCCGATTTTTACGAATTCGGTGATGTCAGGTTCGTAGTTGTGTCTGTCAAAACGGGTAATAACCCCTTTCTGCCGCAGCCGGCGCAGATCTCTTACTTTGTCGATAATAGTTTCCCGCATCACCGCGAGTTGATCGATATCACCGATGAAGTCACGGTGCAGCCGGCGGGCCAGACCGACCTCGGAGCGGGCCATCATCCAGTTGGAGAAATGATTGCGGGTGGCATGATAATGCAGCGATTCATCCGGAATATCTGCCAGTTGCCGTTCAAACTCGACGATGGATGAGGCATGACTGATCGGGCTGCCGTCTGGCAGCCTGAAAATAAAATCACCGAACCCAAGGTAACTCAAAAAGAACTGGTGCAGCTCCTGGTGAATGTCGGGTGACTGCTTGGCGATAAATACCGCCGGGATCTCTCGTGCCCGCTGTCTGTTGGCCTCCTCGGAGGAGAGCATCAGCATCGGCAGATCTGGCACCTCCTTCCGGATGCCCGCCAGAAAATGTACCCCCGCCTGCGGGTCGACCTTGCCGTTTCGGGGAAAGCGGGCGTCTGAAATGACCGCAAAGACAAAGGGTTTGTAGTTTTCATAAAGCGCCAGGGCCTCTTCATAGCTGTGCGCCATCAGAATTTTCGGCCGGGCCCGCATGCGCAAAAGACGATGGCGCTCATTGATGCTTTCGTCGAGAACTGCCTGGGTCTGCCTGACCACTTCGCGGTAAATAGCCGGCAGAAAAAGCGACCGGTAGTCGGGGCTGTCCTCGACATAGATAATGACCCGGACCATTGCCCGGGCCGTATCGTTATCCACGTTGGCGTGGTCTTCGACGTTTTTGATGATGGCCATCAGCAGATCGTCCTCGCAGCACCAGAGGAAAATATCGTCGATGGCGCGGCGGTCCACATTGGCCGGCAACGGGTAGAGGCTTCTGAGGTTATGGGTGAGCAGGACCACCGGCAGCCACGGCTTGATCTCTTTGATCTGCCTGCCCAGGTTGAAGGCATCCATACCGACCAGATAGGGCATGGTAATGACCAGATCGAAATGTTTGTCCTGGAGCTTGGCCAGCGCCTCCTCAGCACTTGACACCCGGGTAACCTTGGGTGCCTTGCTCAGGTTAAGCCCATGATACTCATGAATGAGCTTGGTGGTGATGCTGCCGTCTTCTTCCATGATATAGGCGTCGTAGAGACTGGAGACCAGCAGAATCTCCTGCACCTTGAAAGGCATCAGTTCATGGAAAACCTTGAAATGCGGATCAAAGGATGTTGGCAGAACAGCGGAATGTGCTGTCATTGGTCAGTGCGTCATGGCTGAGTGTTATTCCTGCATCTGCATGCCATTAGGTCCGACTCCGGCCTGCAGACGATAACCCGGGTAACCGATCCGTCTCGTCAGCATAACTCTATAACCGTTGGGCCAAAAAATAAACGACAATCACCGCTTTTGCTCAATTTATCGCTCACCCCCGGCCAGCAGATAAATCAGCGGATGATAAGCGGCCACAACCAGGTAAGCGCCAAGCAGAATAAGGCTCAACAGCACCGCCCGCCGGACGAACCGCCGGCTCCCGGCCTGGGCCAGGGTGCCGGCGTGCGGCCCGGTGTTGAGCAGTTGTACGAGGCCTGCTCCAAGTCCGGCCAGCACCGCACCATGGAGAAAGATATAGAGCGGCCAGCCGGTCGGCCAGTAAGGCGCCTTGAGCAGGTCGAACGGGCAGCGGTGGTGAGGCAGGGCATACACATAGGGACTGACCAGGACCGTGATCACCACCAGCGAGAGCAGGTAAAAAAAGGCCCAGCCGCACATCGCGCACCAGCTCGCCAGCCTCAGGATCGAGTTCTGTCCCTGCGGCTGGATCAGCAGTACCACGGAAACCCCGATCAACAGCACCAGCCCGATACAGACCAGGATCAGCAACACTCCGGGGGCCAGATGGCCAAGCAGGCTATAGCCGTTGCCGGTTGTCTCGCCGAACAGCACCCCGCAGCAGGAGGTGATGATTTCCGGTTCGAGACTGCTCAGATACAGGTAAACGAGGACGCCGTCGCCAATGAGCAGAGGCAGAAGCACCAGCAGCCAGACACACTTCAACCGGGTCAGCGGATAGTGTTCGGAGCCGATATCGATGCGGTGCAGGACGATCCACAGCCCGCTGGCAAACAGGGCCGCGATCTTGCAGCCCAAGGCCGGCAGCCCATAAGGGTTGGCCGTCAGCGCGCCGGCGGCGCACATGGCACCTCTCAGGATGGTGGAAAAGTAATCAGCGGCAAGCACGAAAAGTATCAGCGAGAAGAGTTCGATGATCAGGCCGAATTGAACCAGGGTAGCGGCCAGCCAGACCCGCTGTTCCAATCCGATCTGCGTTTCTGAATCGGAGCCGATGTCCCACCAGCGCAAAACCTGCCAGCCGCTGGCGGCCCCGATCACAGCCAGGAAAATGACTGCCGCGGAACAGCCCAGCAGGGCAATGGAGAAGGCTTCCAGAACCATTTGTCAGTCGGGCTGGTGCGCTGTCAGCCGTCCATCGCGCATAAACAGACACCGATCAATTACCGGGTGGTCGAAGACCAGCGGGTCATGCGAAGCGATCACGATGGTCTTTCCGGCCACTTTCAATTCTTCGATAATATTCATAAACTGCAGACTCAGGCGGCTGTCGAGATGCGCGGTCGGTTCATCGGCAAGAATGATAGCGGGATCGTTTATCAGGGCCCGGGCAATGACTGCCCGCTGGAGCTCACCGCCGGAAATTCCACCGGCTGGAAAGCTGCTGCGATGGCTGATGTTCAGCCGTTCGAGCGCTTCGGCGGTGCGCTGCCTCCGTTCTCGCAGAGAAACGCCGAGCGGCAGCAGCGGCAACGCCACGTTGGCTGCAACGGTCAGTTCCTCGATGATCTGAAAGCGCTGAAAGATAAAACCGACAAGCTCTCGCCGATATCTGGTCAAGAAACGGTCCGGCAGCCGAGCCAGGCTCCTGCCATCGATGGCCGCCCGGCCGCTGGTGGGCCCGAACAGAGCACCGATAATACAGAGCAGGGTCGATTTGCCTGAACCGGAAGGCCCCTGGATGCAGACAACCTCGTTTTCTGCAACAGCCAGCTCGATCTGCTGCAGAGCATGGACCTCGTTGGGCAGCCCCCGGTTGTACCATTTTTCCACCGCCGACAATTCGATTTTCATATCAGACCACCGAGTCGGGCCGTATGGTTGCACTGCGCCAGGCCGGCACCACCGTTGCAGCCAGGTAGGGCAGCACGGAAAGCGAAAAAATGATCAGCAGATCCGTCAGGCGAAATTGGACGGCCAAGGAGACCGGAGGCCGAAGCACAGACCAGCCCAGCAATACCGGGCGAAACAGCAGCGCATCGAAATAGAGTACATGAATCCAGGCCAGCACATACCCGAAGCCAAAGGCCAGAGCGCAAATCACCATGGATTCCCAGAAACGCAAGGTGATCACATCTTCAACCTGCCAGCCGAGTGCCCGCAGAATACCGACCTCGCGCTTCTGGTCGGGACTCAGTCCGGTGGCGCGATCCCAGGCCAGAATAATGAAGGCAGCCACTGCACCGATCAGACAGGCGAGTCCGAAACCCGAGCGCCAGCCGAAGGCAACCCGATAGGTCTTGGCGATGCGCTCTTTGGTGAGTACCCGGACTCCGTCCAGACGACCATCTATCTTTCCGGCAATGGTCTCGATCTCCAACGGATTGGCTACACTGACCAGGATATCGGTGACCTCGCCTTCAGGGATTGCAAAAAGATCACGGGCTGCAGCCAGATCCATCACGATTAGATCAGCGGTGAGCAGTGCGGTTGAAGACTCAAAGGCGCCCACTGAGACAAATGATTTCAGGCTCAGGTCGGGACGGAACAGGGAAAACCTCCGGCGGTTACCCAAATCCAGGTTGTTTCGCACCGCTTCGCCAAGCAGGACCGGGCTGAGTCCTGACTCAGACGGCCCTGGCGCCGGCTCAGATGAGTAATCGATGCGCAGGCCGGGGAGCTGCTCCTGTATCGAAAAGTTGGGATCCCCGATAACAGTGTAGTTCGCCCCGTTTGTTTCATCAAAATAGTAGCCCCAGATCCGTGGCCGGATCTCTTTGATGCCGAAAATTTTTTCGAGTTCGTCTACCGCTGACTCCGCCAGAGATATCTGTCGGCCTGCCGACATTTGCTGGATAGTGATATCGGGCACGCTCAGCAGCAGGCGCAGGGCCGACTCACGCAGGGCAGTGGTCAGCAGACTGAACGAGGAGACCAGGAAAATCACCAGGGCAAAGATGATGACGACAGCGCTGTTTCTGCCTGCCCGCCGCCTCAGGCTGCCCAGTGCATAGTCAAGGATATTGGCCTGCCTGCCGAGATAGTAAGACACCATTTAACGCACCGGTACCCAGAATGAACCGGTGGGAAAGTATTCGATCGCACCCGGGTGATCCATATAAGGCGCCAGCGGGTCAGTCACCGAAAGATGCCTGATATAGCGCGCATCGGTTGCGACACAGAGATCAGTTAGACCGAAACGCGCACTGAGATTCAGCATCTGCTGCTCGTCAGAAAAGGCTGCCTCGGCTCGCCGTTGAGCCTTCTGCAGCAAAACCAGCTGCGCTGCCAGGCAACAGATCAGCACGATGAAAAAATATAAACAGGGCCGCATCGCAACTTAATTCTGCTTTTTCATTGTCTTCGTTTTCTTCATCTTCATCATGTGCTTTTGCTTCATCTCCATAATCTGCCGGGCGTCGATTTCGGCAAAGCGCAGTATCTCCTTGCCGTGGTGATCTGTCTTAAAATTTTCGGCTTCTTCCAGGCTGGAAAACGGGATCAACTCATCGCCCATCGGCCCCATCACATCGCTGCCGACCACGTAGTAAGCCGCTCTCGCGTCCATGTAGTCGAGCGTATAATAGTTTCGCACCCAGATCTCGGCCGTTTCCATATCCGCTGCCTCACCGTATCCTGCAGGATTGAAATAATAGGCCATCATGTCCTTGACCCCGTCGAACACGAGCGGGTCTCTGCTCGTAATGATGATCTGGGCGAGCCACTGCTCGTATTGAGCGACAAACATCCCGCACACCGGGCAGCGCTGATCCTCTTCTACCGGGTCGATAGGGACGGCAAAACCGTTCTGCGCAGAAATGATCAGCAAACAACCGATTGCCAATACAGCAGATATGATGCGTTTCATGATTCAGCCTCTGTGCTTATTGAAGGAACGAGCCGATAATTTCTTCCAACTCGGCCGCTGAAACACCGCCGAGAACTGCGGTAATAATTGTTTGATCCGGGCTGATAAAAATTGTCTGCGGCACGATAGTTACCTGATAGTCGGCCGCCATCCGTCCATCCATATCGAGGGCAACCGGGAAACCGATATCGAGATCGGTTATGTAACGCTCCACCCGCTGCCTGGTTTCATTTGAGGTGGCCACATAGAGAACTTTGAGCCCTCTTTCCTGATACTGATCGAAATAGCGGTTGAATATCGGTGTGTCTGCCCGGCAGAATTTACATTCGGTGTCCCAGAATCTCAAAATGACCGGAAAACCCTGCCACGCCTCCAGGGAGTATTCTCTGCCCTGCAGATCAGTAATTGCAAATTCAGGGGCATTGTCTCCAATCTTCAGCCGTTTCGAGTCTGGCGATTTGCAGCCCGCCAGCACCATGCCAAGGCAGCAGGCAAGCCCGATAGCGATGATGATCGAAGATCGATTAATATTCATAACGCATTATTGGGGTGCGGGGTTCTTCGGACTCAGCAAAGTTTTTTCTTTGTCAAACTACCCCTATCAGAGCACTTTGACAAGCTGCAGGAGAGCAGAATTATCCATTACATTTCAAACTGATACCACAGAGTAACAACAAGTCGATTCTTTCTGCATGGAGCGTCATTCTTTTATGGATAAATGAAAACCACGGGTAATTTATACCCGTTTCGACCTTTGACTGTATAAAAATTTCCCAGACTTCAGCTATGCCCGTGCTGCACAAGGACCAGGCCCTTGGCAATTAATCATATAATTACGGATTCTTAATGCAATTATTGTTAACTGGTACAGCCATTGCTTAATACCGGACAGCTAAGTCGCCGCAGGGCCACCTGAATTACATACTGGGGTGGTTGCTGCCAGGTGGCTTTGTGCAGGTTTATCACCTGCTATACATAAACCCTGCAGGAAGCCAACAGATGCTCCTGCACCACTCATCCGATGGAGCGAACACTCATGAAACGTATCTCAATCAAGCTGTTGATCATCACTGCACTGTTTTCCAGTTTCTTCTGCCAACCGGTCTCCGCAGCCGATTATTCAGCCATGACCACCGAGCAACTGAGCGCCTTGCGCGGCACCATGTACAATAGTACGGACCAGGAGCGAGAGGCCTTCCGCAGCGAATGGCTCAAGCGCACCGAACAGATGTCTGAAGCGGAGAAACAACAATATCTCGGCGCCGGCTCGGGCAGGGGCATGGGTAATAGAGGCGGCGCCGGAATCGGCGACGGCAGCGGCAGGGGCCGGGGCGGCGGTGGCAATGGAGGCGGAAACAGCAACGGCAACGGTGGTGGCGGCCAGGGCCAACAATAAGGCGAATGGTAAAGCCCGATTCGTGCGATTCGTGCATCGATACGAACATGGGCAGCATTACAGGGGGAAAACAGAAACCATGCATTTGAAAAGAATCACCTCGATGACCATGATCTGGTCACTGATCATCCTGATCCTAAACTCAGTGGTACTCTACATCGTACCCGAAGGGCGCATTTCCTACTGGGCGGACTGGCGCTTTCTGGGACTGACCAAGACGGACTGGTCGGCGCAGCACATCACCGTCGGTGTGCTCTTTCTGCTGGCCGGTTTCCTGCACATTTACTACAACTGGAAACCGATCCTCGCCTACATGAAGAACAAGGCCCGCAAGTTCAGTCTGTTCAGTCTCTCGAGCAGTGTAGGTCTGGTGCTCACCGCACTCTTCGTGGTTGGCACGTATCTCAATGTGCCACCGCTGAGCACGATTGTCGACTTTTCCGAATATTTCAAATACCGGGCCGAAGTCACCTACGGCAATCCCCCATACGGCCAGGCCCAGTCATCATCGCTGCAGATGTTCAGCTCACGCCTGAAACTCGATCTGAATAAAAGCATCGAACTGCTCGAAGCGGCAGGTGTTTCCGCTCCCCAGAAGAATGAAACCATCAGGGCGCTTGCCGAAAGAAGCTCGCATTCACCCCAGGAAATTTATGAAATCATCCAGCCCGCAACCCTCCAAGCGACCGTCCAGCTCGAGGCAGGTGAGCATACAGGCGCTGCAGTACCTGCCACCGGTAAATCGGGCATGGGACGAAAAACCGTAGCCCAGGTCTGCGATGAAATCAAAATGAATTGCGATGAGATGATCCTGGCCCTCGATGCCAGAGGAATCAAAGCCGAGCAGGATGCCAAGCTCAAGGATCTCGCTGCAGAAAACAACACCGGCCCGATGCAGATTTACGAAACCATGCTGAAAATCGCCACCCCGAAGACCAGCCAGTAAGCCATGGGCGGCAACCTTTCTTGCTCCGGCGGTTCGACGAACGAAAGACTCAAATAGAGACCTGAAACAGTGCGAAGACCCCGGAACAAAGTATTATGGTTGTCCTCAGCTTCCTGGAATGCTACAATGTAGTCATATTAGACGAGTGATCAGGAACGCAGAGCCTCAGCTTCGCGGCGGCAGTTATGGAAAAAAACGAGTTTATTGCAATCAGGAAAAAGCTGGGCAAGACCCAGAAAGATCTGTCTGAACTGCTCGGTATTTCGTTGAAGGCAATCAGCAGCTACGAGCAGGGCTGGCGCAACATTCCGGGCCATGTGGAGCGCCAGCTGCTCTATCTGGCAGCAAAAAAGAGCGAAGTGGTCGTACGGGACTGCTGGGATGTTATGAACTGCCCTGATGAGGTTAAGCAGCAGTGTCCGGCCTGGGAATTCAAGTCGGGTACGCTGTGCTGGTTCATCAACGGGACCATATGTAACTGCCAGGCTAAAAAGGACTGGCAGGAAAAAATTACTATCTGCCGCTCCTGTCCGGTGTTCAAGGCCCAGTTCGACCTCTGAGTTTGACGGCCGCACCAGAGCCGCTCTTGCCGCCCGTTCCCGGCCCCTTTCCGGTCTCTGATATTCCCTCCTGCCACCAAACCCTGCACCGGGCCAGCCGCCCGGAGACTATTCACAGCTCATCGGGCCGGTTTACATTGCGCCAGCACGGGCTGAGTTCATCGGGTATCAGCGGCTCGGTTACCCCTTTTTTCCCGCAAAGCGCAGATATCTTCTGCTCTCCGGACGCCAGCAGATCCTCGATCAGCACTCCACATCGATAATCGTACCAGGCACAAAGCGGCTCGCTTCTGCCGCTTTGCGGATTATGGGGAATGATCGCCAGGCTCCCGTCGTGACGCTGGCCAAGCAGCCAGTTCAGCGCCGTCGGTGTGATATCAGGCATATCGCAGGCCAGCACGATCCAGGAGACAAACGGCCGGCTGCGCATCGCCGCGCCTATCCCGGCCAGCGGCCCGCCGATGCCAGGCAGGTCCTGAACCCGAGGCAGATGACTCAGCCGCTCGGGTAGATCTCCTGCCCCGGAAAGCACAAGTTCGGAAACCAGCGGACGCACTGCAGCAATGGTGCGTTCCAGCCAGGTGATGCCTTGTTCATCCTCTATCAGATGTTTCGGGCGTCCCATCCTCGAACTTCTGCCGCCGATCAACAGGCAGGCTGCCAGCACCGTTCGGCGCCGGCACCTCTGAAGCCAGGTGACTATGGCATCAACACACCGATCAATATCATTGTCAGCCAGACAGATAAAGTGCTCTGCCGCCGCCGGCCCGTCTTCAGCACCAGGCCCCTCTCCCAGTCTCAGCCCTGCAGGCCAGCGCACAGGCCCCTCAAGAGAAAATGAAACCGAATTTTCGCTCTGTTCAAACAAAAGCAGTTCATGCCCGGTCAGGGCCCTGAGCAGCTCACGTACCTGGATCGGCAGAAAGCGCCCGGCTTGCGCCCTGGTGCCAGCGGATTTCCTGGTGCGCTCAGTCTTACGGCAGCAGGCCGACCTGAGCCTGACTCCACGCTGCTCCAAGCCCTGCTGAATTCTGCCAAGCAACTTCTCAGACGCCCGGCCCGCGGCTCCTGTCCAGACGAGGAGAGGCAGGTGATCGGGAATCTCTGCGGGCAAATCGATCAGCAAGGTGTTCATGTCTTGGGTCGGCAACAAAACAGCTCGTGTTGAACGGATGGCAACGCGCCGCAACGGCGGCCCCGCTCAAAAAAGGCGACCACGGCCTGCCGTCCGACTTCCCCGAGATCAAGCGAGAAGTCATTTACATAGAGGGCTATGTGCTGGGCGACCACCTGATCGTCGATTTCCTGGGCATAACGTTTGATATAGTCGCTGCACTGGCCGGGATGGGTTCTGGCCCATTGCAGACTGGCTCGAATCCGATTTTCGATCTCGCCAATGAGCTCTAGGCCTATACTTCTGCGCACGCCAATGCAGCCCAGCGGAATAGGCAGGCCGGACCATTGCTCCCACCACTGGCCAAGGTCCTGCACACAGACCAGTCCAGACTGCTGGTAGGTGAAGCGGCTCTCATGAATGATCACCCCGGCATCGACAGCGCCCGTGGCCACCGCATCAAGAATGCGTTCAAAGCGCATCTCCACTAGATCAACTGCTTCAGGGCAGAACATCTGAAACAGCAGCGCGGCCGTGGTGAATCTACCCGGGATCGCAACCCGACCACCCTCAAGCGAAACCGTATGCCGCTTTTCAGTGGTTACCAGCAGCGGGCCGCAACCTCTTCCCAGGGCCGCTCCGGCAGAGAGTATGCAGTATTCGTCGAGCACATGGGCAACGGCATGAAACGAGAGCTTGGTCACATCAAGCCGGTGTGCGCGGGCCCACTGGTTCAGGGTTTCCACGTCTTCGAGGTGAGGTGGTGCAAAGAACTGGTCTGAATCCCGTTCGATGCGGGCAACCAGATCGCAGAAGATAAAGGTATCGTTGGGGCATGGCGAAAAACCAAGCGACAACGGACGGGCGGGTTTCATAAGATTTCCGGGCAATATTTGACGATAAGAGCAGCGGCCTGGGCAGCCCGCACGGATGCTTTTTCAATCTCCCAGGCAGTGCCGGGACGGTCCTCGACCAGGTTGGATACGGCCCGCACCTCGATCAGCGGCAGCGAGAACTCCTGGCAAGCGCGGGCGATTGCAGCTCCTTCCATATTCTCGCAGAGCGCTTCGAACCTGCGGCTTATCGAGGCCCCCCGGGTGATAGTACCACTGGCCGCGTTGACCGTGACAAAGGTGCCGACGCTGCATCTGATCCCGTGCGCTGTCAGCGTCCTCCGGGCAGCTTCGACCAGATCTCCGTCAAAGTTGAGTTCCGCGGCAACTTCGAAATCGACACCTGTAAAGGGAACGACCTCTTCACCCCGGCAGATACCGAAATCGCCGAGCACTTCCCGCTCGGCCAGACAGATATCGAGCATATCGACCTGTCCGGCCGCCCCGCCGCGATAGGCGCCGGCGATGCCGAAGTTGACAATGGTTTTGAATTCTTTATGATGTTGGGCAAGATAGCGGGTGCAGCGGACCCCGCTTTCCAGCGGACCGACGCCGGAGACCAGGGTCTTTACAAAACCACCTGCGCTGAGCTCGACCTGCTCGAGTGCACTCAATTCTTTTTCCGTTGCGGCTATCAGCAGATACATGGTAAGTAACCCGGCCCCATAATTGACGATGCACTGACGATTGGGCAGATGATTGGGGCAAAATTCATGATCACTTATTTAGTAATGAACCCTTACCCACTATGCAAGATGATTTAAGCCTGCAGGCCTATCACTACCATCTGCCTGGTTCCCATATCGCCCAGCATCCCGCCGAGCAGCGGGATCACTCCCGGCTGTTGACGTTGAATCGGGATAACGGTGAAATCGAACATCTCCAGTTTCATCAGATCACCAAGCTGTTCACCCCTGGAGATCTGCTGGTCATAAACGACACCAGGGTTTTTCCAGCCCGGCTCAGCGGCACAAAAGAAAGCGGTGGCAAAGCGGAGGTCTTTCTGCTTGGCTATCCGAAACCAGCAGCCTCCGCTATCGACCAGGCAGACAGACCTGATGAACCGGGCTTTGAGTGCGAAGCATTAATCAAAAGTTCCCGCCCGCCCCGACCCCGGAGCCGGATTCAGCTCAGCGACAACTGCTCCTGCATTCTGCTTGAGAAAATGAACCGGGGAAAATGGCTGGTCAGGCTCTGCCTGGCCGCCGGGGTCCAGCTCGATTGCCTGCTCGACAGGAGCGGGGATATCCCGCTGCCTCCCTATATCCGGCGTCCCGACGGGACCTCCGATGAAGACGCCAGGCGCTACCAGACCGTCTATGCCAAGCGGCCCGGTGCGGTGGCCGCCCCCACGGCTGGATTGCATTTTACCGAAGATTTACTGGCAAAGATCAAGAGCTTTGGCGTACAGGTCAGCCCGATAACCCTGCATGTCGGCTACGGGACCTTTGCCCCGGTCCAGGAAGAACAGATTACCAACCATCAGATCCACCGCGAATTTGTCACCATCTCCGAGCAGACCGCCCGGCTGATCAACCAGACCAGGTCAGCGGGCGGGCGCGTCTGGGCGGTCGGTACAACCACCCTCAGGGCACTCGAATTCTGTGGCGTGGAAGACGGCACGGCCAGGGCCATAGCCGACTGGTGTTCACTCTATATCGTACCCGGTTATAAGTTCAGGATAATCGACAACCTGATCACCAACTTCCACCTGCCGCAGTCATCGCTTCTTTTCCTGGTGGCAGCCCTGTGCGGCAGGCAGCGCCTGCTCGACTGCTACCGGATTGCAATCGAACATGACTATCGCTTTTATTCGTATGGCGATGCGATGGCCATAATAAAATAGTCCGGTTTGAAGTAAACAAACCGGACTATTTATTAGTTAAAAAATGTAAGATGGTGCTGGGGGATAAGGCGGACTGCCGGGCGCTTACTGCTCGGACGCTATTTGCCTGTGGCCGCTGCTGCCGGACAACCGGAACATCCTGTCGCGGTCTGGCACGGTGGTGCCGGGGTGCTTTCTGTTTTTTCTTTCGGCTTGTCGCCGGCGGAGGCATAGCCGTCCGCATACCAGCCACCCCCCTTCAGCTGAAAGGAAGTCATGGACATCAATTTTCTTACTGAGCCCTGACATTGCGGGCAATTGCTCAAGGGTGGATCAGCAATTTTCTGCTGAACCTCAAAGACATTCTGACAATTATCGCATTCGTACTCGTAAACCGGCATTGCCTTACTCCTGATTGTTAGCGAGGTACCGTGCTCGTTAGACTTGACTGTCAAACCAGCTGTTCTAAACCACTGCATGATCGTTCCGGTCGCAAACATAATTCCTGAACTCGATTCTGTCAATACACTGACGCTCAGAAGCAGCCTGCCAGAAGGTTTCCGGTCCCTCCAGAAGAGCTGATCCACCGCACCCTGCAGCTGTCCGGAGTTGACACCTGTGACATTGTTGCCTAGCTTTTACTCTACAACCAACTGGTCCTCCTGCCACCCTTCGTATCTCGCAGGCTAGAGAAAAAACAGGCTCAAGCAGATACCCGCTTCCGGCAGCTGATCTGAGGCAATCTCCCACCATAGACAACAACAAGTAAATGATATGAAAAGCGATTCTCGAAGCGATAGAGCAGCAGCAGATTCCTGCCGGATTAAAGACGAGTCAGATCGTCAGATGCTGGTTGAGAAAATAGCTGCTCTATCGGCTGAGAACCAGGCGCTGCGTGCACGCCTGCAGGATATTGAATCACAGCCGCGCCAAAACAGCGGCCACAACGCCGAAGAGGCACGCAAAACACTGCAGCTCGCCGAATATATCATCGACAACAGTCCGGCAATCCTCTTTCGGCGCCTCGCCGCCGAAAAACTCGAAGAGCGCAAAATGGTCTATGTATCGCCCAATATCTCCCGGTTCGGCTATCGGGCCGAAGATCTGCTCAGCAACAAGATCATGTTCCGGGACTTGGTCTATCCCGGCGACCGGGAACGGATCGTTGAGGAAATAGCCGAATATGTCCGGCTGGGCCGGCAACGATACAGCCAATATTACCGGATCGTTACTAAAGAAGGCCAGACTCGCTGGGTCGAGGATCGTACCTCGGTCGTCGAAGATGCGTCTGGAACCCGCTACCATCAGGGGATCGTCATCGACATCCATAAGCGCAAAGAAGCTGAAGAGCGGCTGCGGAAAAGCGAAGAGAAATACAGGCGCATTGTCGATACGACCGGTGAGGGCTTTGTACTGATGAATGATGCACTGCAGATCGTCGATCACAACACGGCCTTTGCAGCACTGATCGGCCGTGCTGATGACAACCTGTTCGGCACCGCGCCGCTCGCCCTGATTGCCGAAACACACTCTCTGCTGCCGAGCGCTGAAGCGGATGCTGCCGTCGGCTCCGAGTACCGGGAAATCGAGTGCGAGTTGCCCACAGCATCCGGCACAACCATACCTGTTCTGCTTCACAGCAACACCCTTCGATCCGACACCGGAGCGGTGATCGGCATCATGGCCTTTATCACGGACATGACCCAACAGAAAAAAGCTATTTCGCTGGCCGGCGAAGTGCAGAGAAGCCTGCTTCCCTCAACTCCTCCCGATATTGCCGGATTCGATATCGCCGGCTGCAACCAGGCCTGCGAGGAAGTCGGCGGCGACTATTTCGATTATTTGTTCGATCCCCGGGACAGTAGTCGGTTTTCTGTGGTGGTGGGCGATATCACCGGCCATGGGGTCGATTCGGCGCTGCTGATGACAAGTGCCCGGGGCTTTCTACGTATGCGTGCTTCTCAGCCCGGGTCGATGGTTGACATCGTCACCGCTATGAATCGTCATCTGACCGAAGATGTGCACCATACCGGTCGCTTTATGACCCTGTTCTATCTTGGACTTGATCACAGGGCGAATCGAGCCCACTGGATTCGGGCCGGTCATGACCCCGGTCTGCTCTACGACCCAAAAAAAGACTGCTTTACCGAGCTTAAAGGGCCGGGCCTGGCGCTCGGCGTCGATGCCGACTACCCATTTTCCAAGCAGGCCATTGAAGACCTGCAGCCCGGACAAATATTCATCCTTACCTCCGACGGCCTCTGGGAAGCCCGCAACGAAGCCCAGGAAATGTATGGCAGAGAGCGGCTGAAAACCTGCATTCGCCATCATGTCCGCAAAAATCGCGGCGACTCGGCAGAGAACCTGATGCAGGCAATTCTTAAAGATCAGCGCGGATTCTGTGGTTCAGCAAAGCTGGAGGACGACGTCACGCTGGTGGTTGTCAGAGTCACTGCAAACGCCTGACCCGCGCGTCAAAAACGTTTCAATGCCCATTTTGCCTGCCAGCCGACTTTTCATTGCTTGTTGTTCATTAGCCTTTTTGGTATAGATCAACACCGGCACAGGTCCGGGCAACCGACAAACGACATGCCCAGCATCATAACGATTCAAATGCGATTCGATCAGCTTCCAACCATTACACTGCTGCTCTTTACCCTGCTTCTTAGGCCCGCCGCCAGCATCGCAGAAGGAGCCGAAAAGGCTGTTGAAATCGCCAGACAAATCCGGGCGACGTATGCGGCACTTGAAAGCCTCAGCTTCAACTTTTCCCAGACCACCAGCGGACAGATGACCGGTCGTCCCAAGGTCGGTAAAGGGACCGCCATTCTAGCTAAGCCGGGCAAGAAGATGCTGATGCGCTGGAACTACCATACCCCCGAACACCAGGTTATGATCAGCGACGGAACCAGCGTTTCAATGTACTTCGAAAAGCTCAATCAGATGATTGTAGCAAGTACCGATCAGGCCCAGACCGATGTACTCTTTGCCTTTTTTTCCGGAAAAGACCCCTTGGAAGATCATTTTCTGATTCTGGATGCTGAACTCGAGATGGATATTGAGGCGGCCCGGGAATTGAGCAATCTCGAGGTTATCCAGCTTCGCCCCAAAAATGCTGAAACCCAGATCAGAACGGTGCATCTCTGGGTAGATGAAGAGGCGCTGATCAGGCGGATCGAGCTGCTCGATTATTTCGATACCCGCACGACGCTGAACCTGAGCAATATCGTTTTGAATCCTCTTGATCTGAACGATATTGCCGGTCTGAACAGGCGCTTTGAATTTACTCCCCCGGAAGGCACGGAAATCATCAACCAGTAACAACCTCGCCACCCGTTGAGACTAGGTGGCTGCCAACAGGACTTTACCCATGGAACAGGACAACGACAGCTTTGAGGCCCTGCTCAAGCAGAGCGAAGAGAAAACCCTGCGCAAGATCAACCCTGGCCAGAAAATCACGGCAACCGTGGTTGGTATTGACAAGGAAACCGTGTTCCTCGATGTAGGCACCAAAAGCGAGGGGATCGTCGAGGCCTCCGAATTTCGCGATGAGCACGGCACGATGACCATATCACCGGGAGCATCAGTTGAGGTGTACTGCCTGAAAACGGGTCCCGCCGGGCAGATCTTCACCGCACGGCTTGGCTCCGGTGCCAGCAGCGCCCATCTGGAGGAGGCCTATCGCAGTTCGGTGCCGGTGGAAGGGGTTGTCAAAGCCGAGATTAAGGGTGGCTTCGAGATTACCCTGTCCGGCAATGTCAGGGCCTTCTGTCCCTATTCCCAGATGGGATTGCGCCGGGTCGAAAACGCGGCCGAAGCCTATCTGGGAAACACGATGACCTTTCTGATCAGCCGCTTCGAGGAAGGCGGCAGAAACATTGTCGTTTCTGCCCGCATGCTCCAGGAAGAAGAACGGCGCCAGAAAAAAGAGGAACTTGAGCAGCGGCTCGAAGAGGGCCAGACCGTCGCGGGGGTTATTTCATCGATCCGCTCATTCGGGCTGTTTATCGATATCGGCGGCGTGGATGGGCTGGTACCGATCTCGGAGGTCGGCTGGAGCCGGATCGAGAACCTCGAAGACAGCTATTCGGTCGGGCAACAGGTCGAAGCCGTGATCAAAGGGCTGGACTGGGAGCACGACCGCATCAGCCTTTCCATCAAACAGACGCTGGACGATCCCTGGGACGCCGCCGTTGACAAGCTCTCAGTGGGCACCTCGCTTGTCGGAACCATCTCCAGGCTGGCCCAGTTCGGGGCCTTCGTCACCCTGGCAGCCGGTGTAGACGGCCTGATTCACATCTCGAAACTGGGGCAGGGACGGCGCCTCAACCACCCGCGCGAAGCGGTGGAGGCTGGTCAGGATATCGAGGTTGTCATCGAGGCGATCGACCCCGATGCCAAGCGAATCAGCCTGACCCCGGCCGATTATGTCTCAGCCGAAACCGAGCTGGAAAAAGAACAGCGCGACTACCAGTCGTATCAGACCACCCGCAAAACGCCTAAAGCAGATCCAAACGAGTCGCTCTCCGGTTTCGGCGCACTTTTAAAGGCCAAATTAGATCAGAAAAAGGGATAGCCCGCCAAACGTCGGGTCAGGCAGGGAGCCGTTGAAAAAGGCACGGACGTCTCAGTCGGGTGATACGGTAAGGCTTTTGGGCTCAGGAAGTAACCAGCGACTGACGATGCATCTCAAACAGGATAACTGCAGCAGCGACCGAGGAGTTCAGCGAGTCGATCTCCCCACTCATCGGGATTGACACCAGGACATCGCAGGTTTTTCGGACCAGCGGCCTGATACCCTTGCCCTCGTTGCCGACCACCAGGCAGGCGGGCAGGTTGAAATCGGTCTGATAGATCGATTGGGCCGCCTCATCCTTGACCGCCCCGAATATCCAGGCTCCGGCTTTTTTTACCTGCACAAGCGCCTCGCTCAGATTAGTAACCTGGGAGATCCGTATGCGGGAAATGGCCCCGGCCGAGGCTTTGGCGGCAGTCCCCCCCAGGGGTGCCGAACGGTCCCTGGTACAGATCAGATAATCGACCCCGGCCGCATGGGCCGAACGGATGATGGCACCAAGATTATGCGGGTCCTGAATCGTGTCACAGGCTACGATTTTTACCGCTTCGCCGCTGCGGCAGCGCTCTTGAAACAAGCGCAGCAGCTCAGCAAAGGGCAGCAGAGCGATCGGCGCGGTTCTGGCCACCACTCCCTGGTGATTGATCGGTGCTCCAGGATTGTCGGTAATCTTCAGCCGCTCGACAAATTGACACCTGGCACCATGCTGCCTGGCTGCATCGATAACTTCCTGCCGGGCGCGACCATGCCGGTCTTTCTGAATGACCAGCTCAACGATCCGATCCGGCTCGGAGCCCAACGCCTCGAGGACGGGGTGGATACCCCAGAGCAGATCTTCACTGAAACGGATGCGGTGCTCATGGCCCGCAGCACCGCTTTTTCTGCGTGGGCTCATCTAATGGTCGCCGCCAGCAGCAGCGTTCCATCGAGCGCCCTTCTCTTTCTGGCCCGCTCGGCATAAATGATCCCACTGAGCATGGTCACCGCGTTCTCAACGCTGTCGTTGACGATCAGATACTCATATTTGGAGCACTGATTCATCTCTTCAACGGCGTTGGCCAGCCGTTTGAGAATAGTTTGCTCGTCTTCGGTGCCCCGCCTGCGCAGACGTTTTTCAAGTTCAGCCTGATCTGGCGGAGCGATGAATATATCGATAGTCTCCAAACGACTCTGCTGCCTGACGATTTCGGCACCCTGCACATCGATATCGAGGACCATATCAAAACCCGCATCAAGGCCGGCTCTCAACGACGCCAGTGCGGTACCGTAGTAATTGTCGTGCACCAGGGCCCACTCGAGAAAGCCATTGTTTTTTATCATCTCTTCGAATTGCTGCTTTGAGACAAAAAAATAATCCCTGCCGTCCTGCTCGCCCGGTCGAGGTTGCCTGGTGGTGTGCGATACTGAGAAGACCAGGCGTTCGACCTGCTGCATGGTTTCCTGCAGAACGGTCGTCTTGCCGGTTCCGGAAGGAGCCGAGACGATAATCAACATGCCGCTCATATCCACTCGCTCTCCTCTGCCTTAAAACCATCCTTGAGCTCGTTAAGGTGATGACCGGTCTGTAGTGCCGACATCCGTTGTGCAATGGTGTCCGGCTGCACTGAAGAGAGAATCACATGGTTAGAGTCGGTGATAATGATTGAGCGGGTGCGTCTGCCCTCGGTCACGTCGATCAGGCGCTGGGACTGTTTGGCCAGTTCCTTGAGTTTTCTGGCCGGGGCCGAGCCGGTGTTAATGACCGCGACTACGCGGTTCACCATCACGGTGTTGCCATACCCGATATTGAGTAGCTGCATAGCGATAGGGCGGGAGGTAGTGGTTAAGCTTCTGACTTATTCTATATTTTGTACCTGTTCGCGCATTTTCTCAAGTTCGCTCTTCAGGGTCACCGTTTTATGGGCGGTCTCGGCATCGTTTATCTTCGAACCGATGGTATTGACTTCACGCAGAAATTCCTGGATCAGAAAATCGAGTTTACGCCCCACCGGCTCGGTAGATTCGAGCAGCCCTGCAAACTGGTCCATATGGCTGCGCAGGCGGACCAGTTCCTCGGTTACATCTGACTTGTCCGCCAGCACGGCCACTTCCTGGGCCAGCCGAACCGGATCCAGCTCTATGGTGGCCAGCAGTTTCTGCAGCCGCTCCTGCATCGCTTGCTGGCGCTGCTGCAGGAGCGGCTCGATGTTCTGCTCGATTTCATCGAGAACCCGACCAAACAGATCCAGCCGTTCCGTCAAATCCCGCACCAGCGCCTCGGCCTCGGTGGACCGCATTGCCAGACACTGGCCCAGGGCATCCTCAATAAGCGGTTCCAGGCGAGGCCAGACCTGGTCCAGATCTTCGACCTGCTGCTCCCGGGTTATCACATCGGGAAGACCGACCAGCATTGGCAGATCGGGCTGACCTTCGATATCGAGTTCTCTGGCCAACTCAAGCAAACTTCTGCGATAGCTTCTGGCCAGTTGGAAATCGACGCCGATGCGCACCAGATCGGAGAAATCACCTGAAACGGAAAGATTCAGATCGACCCGACCGCGCATATGACAGCTGGTAATTTTTTTTCTGATCGTATCTTCCAGGGAGCCATAGTTGCGCGGCAACTTGATCTTGGCATCGAGAAAGCGATTGTTGACGCTTCTTACTTCAACCGACCAGACCCTGCCGTGATGCTCAGCCTCAGCCCGGCCGTAACCGGTCATACTTTTCAGGCTCATTTTGCTCTTCCTCAAGAGAACGGATCAATGGCAGAAAACAGATTATCAACGCAAATAAAAAAAACGATGCACGGGAACTCCCCGTGCATCGCCTGAGCCAACGTATCTGAAAGAGGTGACGGGACAGTTCCCTATTGGCCCATCGCAGTATCCAGCTCTTTGACAAGCAGATCGGAAATGTCCACGGTCTGGTCGAAGAAGATCACCCCGTTTTTCGAATCGAGAATCAGCGTGTAGCCGTTATTCCTGCCGAAATCACCCACTATTCCTTCAAGTGCTTTGAGAATTGGTGCGAGCTCCTTATCCTGAAGCGTCTTTAACTCGAACCGGGCATCTTCGGATTTCTCCTGCAGCTCACGCCTTTTTTTCTGAAAATCCCTGATTTTAACCTGCTTGGTCTCCTCGCTCCAGGCTGAACTCTTCTTCTCGATCTCCTGCTGCATTGCCGCCAGCTCCTCTTCCTCCGCCTTGAATTTCGACTGGAGTTCTTTCATCTTCTCATCAAATTTGACCTTGGCGGCTTTACCGGAAACTGATTCGATCAGAACCTTCTGAACATTCATCACGCCTACCTTCATCTCGGCCGCCGAAGCCAGGCCGGCTGAAAAGACAAAAACGGCTACCGCGCAGAAAACCGCAACGAAACCTCTGTTACGCATAACAACTCCCTGGAAAAGACATGCGGGCCGTAAAGGCCCGCATGTGCATATAAATGAAATTTGACGCAGCTGCTTATTCAACGATCACAAAATCGGCGCGACGGTTCTGAGCCCAGGACAATTCGTCATGCCCGTGCATCAGCAGCCGTTCCTCGCCGAAACTGACGGTGCTCAGACGTGCTTCGTCGACGCCAAGATTCACCAGATATTTTTTCGCGCTCTGCGCTCGTCGCTCACCAAGCGCCATATTGTATTCATTGGTGCCACGCGGGTCGGTATTACCCTCGATACGGATGTTCGTGTCCATCTTGGCTTTCAGGAAATCGCCATTGCCCTCGATCCTGGAAACCTGGTCCTGGCGTATATCTGAAGAATCAAAATCGAAATAGACCGGCAGCATTCCCTCGGAGGTTCGGCCCTCAGAAATACCGATAGGCTCTGACTCAAGCGACTCCTCCTTGCCCATCGCCGCGCTGTCGGTAGACGGTTTTACCATTTCATCGGTCGCTTTATCCTTTTTCGCACAACCTGACATAAAAACAAGACTCAGGATCACCAGCACAGGCAGCAATGCCTGAATTTTTTTAAACATTTTATAAACCTCCTAAAATAAAGGAATTGATGGCAACATTTATGTTTTTCTACATTTTTTCTACATGTCTATTTATCTGTTATGTTGTTAAAATCCTCCCCCTCCCGGAACGGAAAAATTTGTTAGGACAAGACAGGTATGCTTAAAAGTGTATCTAATTGTCTGTTATTAAAACTATTTTTAAAAATAAAATCTTTTGCGCATACAAGGTTTCTCTATCCACTAAGTATAGAGGAATATTAATCAAATACAAGAACTATTTTGTCCAATCCAGATATTTCCATCACGGCCGGTTGCCAGCAGATTGAGCCGGATCCAGCACAGATGCTCCTCCACTTTTCAATCTCCAGCTGGTTGGGCTGATCTGCTCCAATATTTTGTAAGTAAAGCCAGCCTCTAAGTAAATTTTCATCGCCGATCGAACCCGGGGGGAGCACCGAATAAATGTTCCGAGAAGATTCATCCTCGATCGCCATTTTCCGCTGTACTTTGTTCTAGTGATATTTACTATTTCGGTATAGAGTAATACTGTAAAAACAGACAATAGCGCACCGTGTCTTATTTTGCTGGATGAATACTGGATGGGTATTTGAAAGGTGCCGGGGGATCGTCATGCATGGCTCTATCCCGCCAGTCCCCGGTCTCCATGCGGCCCAGCACAGTGTGCGGTGCTTGAATCGGGTTCTACCCGGGAGATACACATGGCCAAGATACATGTTAACCCAAACCGCGCCACCGACAAGGCGGTTCGGGCCATTGACAGGAAGCGGGAGCAGGAACGCAGAAAGATGTTCACCTTCGCCAGGGACCATGCCGAGCTTCTGGCAACCAGGCTCTGTCAGCGCCTCATGGACCGCAACATTATAGAAACCACCTCGGTGGAGTCCATTCGCACGGCGCTTGAAAACCAGCTTAAATCGCTGCATCTGATAGAAGAATTCGACCTGCAGATGAAACTGGCGCCGGTGCGCACCCTGGTACAGGACCCAAACATCGTTTCACTCTATCTGACCCAGTACATCGTTGAAGATCTGATCGAACACAAAGACATTCAGGATATCTTTGGCGAGGATATCGACATTTACCGGGCCGTCGATTCGATTACCAAAGCGCTCAGACCCAAGTGATTCACCCCGATGTCCTGCCTGCTCTTGTCTATGCGGACGAGTCAGGCAACATTTGCGATTTCCCCGATCTCGCCATGGCCGGTATGGCCCATGGCGCCTATCTGAAACCGGAATTAGAAGATCTCATCGAGCTGCCGGCAGGCAGCGAACTCTTTACCCTGCCCGACCGCCTGCCGGTCGGCATCGATCACCACAGTGGTGAAGCACTTCTCTTTACTGACGATCCAGCTGATCCTGGGAAGCGGGTGCAGGCTGTGGCGGCCTTCATGGCACCGGCCCACACGGCGATCTATTCCGCGGCCTATCAGGAAAAAGAAAAGACTCAGTTGCTGCCCCTTTTTGCCTACACCGCCGTGGGCTGGTACGATGGCAGGTTCTGGGTTGCCGGGTTCAGAAGCGATCCCGATTCGCGCCAGGATTTCGGCCTGTTCAAACAGTCCGTAATTTCCCGCAAGACGACAGAGGCACTCAAGAAAAATCGCCATAACCGGCTCATTCAGCACCTTGGAAAATGCTGTCTGACCTATCACTGCCCGGCCGCCAGAAACTATTTTCTGGGCCGCTGGGAGGCCCCTTTGCCGACGTCCCCAACCTGCAACGCCCGCTGTCTCGGGTGCATCTCTCTGCAGCCTGCACAGAGCTGTCCGTCAACCCAGGATCGCATAACCTTTGTCCCGAAAGTCAGTGAGATAGCCGAGATAGCCGTCAACCACCTCGAATTGGCCGAAGCCCCGGTGGTCAGTTTCGGACAGGGCTGCGAAGGTGAGCCGCTGTTGCAGGCCCCGCTGCTTGAATCCGCCATTGCAAAAATCCGCCACCATACGCAGAAAGGCACCATCAACCTTAATTCGAATGCGAGCCTGCCCCAGGCGGTTCAGCGTCTTGCCCAGCGCGGGCTCGATTCGATCAGGGTCAGCCTGAACTCCGCCCAGAAAATTTATTACCACCGATATTATCGCCCCAGCCACTATCAATTCGAAGATGTGCTGGATTCGATCCGCGCGATGAAAGGCTGCGGCGGCTTTGTCTCGCTGAACTATTTCATTTTACCGGGTTTTACCGATTCCCACGCAGAAACTGCGGCGCTCTGCAGGTTGATCGAACAAACCAGGCCCGATTATATTCAACTGCGCAATCTCAATATCGATCCACGCTGGTATCTGACCACAATCAAGTCTGAAACCGGCCAGCCGTTCTATGGAATACGCAGCTGGCTTGCGATGATACAAAAAGAATTTGACCACCTGCGCTTCGGCTATTTCAACCCCTGCCTGTCTCCCTGATCCAAGTGGGGATTGCCTCCGAGCCCGGATGAATCAGAGTTGATGCCGGCTCAAATAGCGCGTATTTTACTACCAGCGGCCGGCAGGTTCTTCTGCCTTAACGCCAACTCCCTGCTATCGTTAACCTTTGACTGAATTTTATATTGTAATATTTGCCCAGCCATAGTATGGGAATGAGAAATATTATTACATTCTATCCGTGTAACCATTGGAACAGGAACCTGCTTATGAATCACCTGGAAGAACACGCTGAAGCAACTGCCCAGATGAGACTGACCCCTCAACGCCAAATCATTCTCGAGGAATTATCAAAGGTTACCTCGCATCCTACGGCCAACGAAGTATATGACATGGTGCGCAGGCGGCTGCCCAGAATCGGGCTTGGCACCGTTTATAGAAATCTCGAGCTGATGGCTGAACACGGGCTTATCATGAAATTGGAGGTGGGCGGCACCCAGAAGCGTTTCGATGCCACCACTGAGCTGCATTACCATATTCGCTGCTCGGGTTGCGGCAAAGTCGACGATATCGAACTTGAAGTCCAGGCCAGGATCAATCAACTGGCTGCTGCGGCAACCGATTACCAGGTGCTGGGCCATCACATCGAATTCTCCGGCCTCTGCCGACAATGCCGACAGACCCGGGAGCAAGCTCCACTCAACTGAGCGCTACCAGCACACCATAAAAAAACGGGGCAGGACATAAATTCATGTCCTGCCCCGTTCTGTTTCTGGAATACGTTTGCCCTGTTTTTACAGACGAAAGGCCTGCTTAGCCTGAAAATTTCATGGAAAAACAACGAAAACTATTACTATCTGAACAATATCAAAAGTTTGTTCTAAAGTTACACAATTATGCAAACAACACCGTTTGTACCCTTTAGAATCAGTGCTGAAAAGACAGCATTTCCACCCTTCGGGCGAGTCAATACGGCCTGCTATCCCGCGTCGCTTTTTGGGAAGGCATATTACGCATATAGCCTTCCCCAAGTCTCCTCGGCTAGCAGGCCGTCTCAACTCGTGAAATATTCAGGTTGATGTTATTGCGAATCAATCGATCTCTGGTCTCGGGTAGAGGCCTGAGCGTTCGACGATCTCGGGTACCTTTTCTTCCCATTCAATGGCCATCACATGGAAACCGGCCACACCCTCAACTTCCTTGAGACGCTGGATTGATTCCACGGCAATGGTAATGCCTTCATCCGCCTGCTTCTTCTTATCCACCCCTTTCATCCGCTCGATCAGCTCATCAGGTACATCCATGCCGGGAACGTTTTTCTGGAGATAGCGCGCCATACCAACCGAGCGCATCGGCGTGATGCCGGCCAGAATATAGATCTTTTCGTGTAATCCCCGCTGCCGCACACCTTCCATCCACTTCTCGAATTTGTCGAGGTTGTAGATGCACTGGGTCTGGATAAACTCAGCGCCTGCGGCGACCTTCTTGGCCAAGCGCGGCACCCTTATCTTAAAGGGGTCGCCGAACGGATTGGCCGCAGCACCGACAAACAGGCTGGGCGGGACCTTGATCTCATCTCCGCTTAAAAATTTGCCCTCATCGCGCATGTACCTGACCGTCTGCACCAGCTGCATCGAGTCAAGGTCGAAAACATTCGAGGCCTGCGGACTGTCACCGAAGCTCTGATGATCTCCCGAGAGGCAGAGCACGTTATTGATACCAAACGACGCGGCGCCGAGAATATCGCTCTGCAGCGCGATTCGATTGCGGTCCCGGACCACCATCTGCAGCACCGGATCCAGCCCCATCTGCTTCAAATGGATGCAGGCCGCCAGGCTGCACAGCCTGGTAACCGAGGTCTGGTTATCAGTTACGTTGATCGAATCGACATGGTTCTTTATCAGTTTACCCTTTTCGACGATGTGTGCCGGATCGCTTGACCGGGGAGGACCACACTCGCTGGTAACCGCCTGATGTCCGCTCTTCAAGACCTTCTCGAGTCGACTGCTGGTAATCGTTTCCCCCATTAGAAGTCCTCCAGTTTAAAAGAACGAGGTCCGCCGGACCGGTCTTTGGACCAATCCTTTATCGGCTGAATTTTTTCATAGTCATCCAGGCGGCCCAGAGCCTCCAATCGATCGATTACGAGCTGCCAGGCACATTCGGTATTCTTTGAAATCTCACACATGCCGGATGTCGATCCCCCGCAGGGCCCATTAAACAATCGTTTGGCACAGCGGCTCACCGGACACACCCCGCCGGTCACGCCAAGCACGCAATCACCGCAGGCCTGGCATTTTTCGGTGAACAGACCGGTTTCGGGAACGTCGCCCAGGAAGGTGGTATTGAGCGCCGGATATATTGGCGTACTCGGGTATTTGGAGGCCATAAACTGGACCCCGATTCCGCAGGCCAGACTGAGGACCGCTTCCGATTTGCTGATAAGTTCCTCGGTCTTTTCAAAGAACTCGTGCTCACACTGTCGTTCGATGCCGCTGTCGACAATCTCGATATCGACCTCGTCCTGGCTGGCCCGCATCCTGAGCTGCGAAGCGAGAATCCCCGCTTCTTTGTTTCCCCCCTGGTGACAAACAGCAACACAGGTATTACAACCGTAAACGGTCAGTTGCTTGTGATCCTTGACCATCTCCCAGACTTCTTCAAACGGTTTCTGTTCCCCAACGATCATAACGTTTCACTCCTTCATCGGCGGCTGCCGACCATCGGCCCGGCGACACTATCAGACGGGTTGTTTTTCCTGCGTTTGGCTCGAATCTTTCTTTTTCTTCAAGGCCAGCCAGACCGGCGATGGTCCCAGCTCGCTGATTTTTTCCGAAAACTCGGTGCAGATCTCCGCCCATCTCGGTCCCTGGGCGGCGGAAAGGTTGTAGAAATGCAGCCGCTCAGGGTTGACCCCAACGGTGAGCAGGTGTTTTTTCAGTTGCTGAACTCTTTTGGCCGCGTTGGTATTTCCTTCCAGGAAATGGCATTGCCCGGGCAGTCAGCCAGCCACGAAAACGCCATCTATGCCCCGCTCGAAGGCCCGCAGCACATAGATCTGGTCAAGCTTTCCGGTGCAGGGCAACCTGACTACCTTGACGCTGGTAGAATACGACAGGCGCATCACCCCGGCCAGATCGGCCGCAGCAAAAGCGCAGTAGTGACAGGCAAAGGCGATGATGTTGGCCTTCCAGTCCGGCGGGGTTTCCCCTAGAGTCTTCTCCGGATTGACCGCCACCTCTTTTTCTTCTTCACCAAGTGCCATTATCTTCCTCCTGGTTTAAGCCCGTCAGTTGAGCTCAGTTACCGAATCGATCATCGCGGTGATCTGATCATCTCTGAAAAAATTGACCTGGAACGCCTTGGCCGGGCAAATCCCGGCACAGATGCCGCAACCGGTGCACTTCACCTCGTTGTGACTGATCATGCCGTCCTCGTCGATGAATGGAGAGCCGAACGGACAGGCCCGGAAGCAGGCCAGGCAGGACATACAGATATCTCTGTTATGCTTCGAAATGACCCCTGAAACGGTCAGTTTTTCTTTGGACAGCAGCGCCCCGGCCCGGCCGGCGGAGGCCAGCGCCTGGGAGATGGTTTCTTCCAGATTCTTCGGGGCATGGGCCAGGCCGGCCAGGAAAAATCCCTCACTGGGGAAATCGACGGGCCGCAGTTTGACGTGGGCCTCCAGTAAAAAATCGTCAATATTGCAGGTCAGTTTGTATTTTTTGGCAAATTCGGTGGCGTCGGGCTGCGGCCGCAAGCCGGTTGAAAGCACTACATAATCCGGTTCTATGACCATCTCTTTGCCCAGTATCTTGCCGGGCAGACTGACCCGCAGTTTCTCACCTCCGGTTTCGACCACCGGCTTTTCTTCCGGTGTAAACAAAAAGAAGAGCACCCCCAGATCACGCGCCTGCTTGTAATAATCCTCTTTCAGGCCATAAGCCCTCATGTCCCGGTAAAGGATGATAACGGTTGCCGCGGGGTTGCTCTTTTTGATCGCAATGCTGTTTTTCAGCGCATCCTGACAGCAGATCCGCGAACAATAATTAGCCGGTTCCTCGCGCGAGCCCACGCACTGTATCATTACATAGGTCTCGCCGGCCGCCGGCTCTCGCTCGGCGAGCAGATCCTCGAGCTCGCGCTGGGTGATGATCTTTTCTGAATCGTTGTAGCCGTATTCATCCGGCGTATATTCGGCGCCGCCGGTGGCGATCAAGACCGCCCCATGCTCGATGACGGCACCGTTGTTCAGTCTGGTTTTGAAATTGCCGATAAACCCATCGGTACTCTCAACTGCGGCGTTGAGATGAACCGTGATCGCCGGGTGCTGCTCCACTTGGCTGATCGTCTCGGCCAGATAATTCTGGACATCGTCGCCTTCCAGATTGCGCCGCACCCGCCGCAGCAGGCCGCCCAGTTTGTCCTGGCGCTCGACCAGGTGCACCTGATAGTCCTGCTCAGCCAGCGACAGAGAGGCGTTCATCCCGGCAATGCCGCCACCGACCACCAGGGCCGCGTGGTCTACGCCAACCGAGTTCTGGCTGACCGGATCCAGCAGCCGGGCCTTAGCCACATTCATATTGGTGATTTCGATCGCCTTCTTGGTGGCCTGCTCCTTGTTGTCCTTATGTACCCAGGAACATTGCTCCCGGATATCGGCCAGCTCGAACAGAAATTTGTTCAGGCCGACTTCACGGATGGTATCCTGGAACAGCGGTGAATGGGTACGCGGGGTGCAGGAGGCGATGACCACCCGGTTCAGTCCCTTCTCCTTGATCAGTTCCTTGACTTTGGCCTGGCCGTCCGGCGCGCAGGCATACATGATGGTCTCCGAGTGAGCCACCCCGTCTTCAGCGGCAGCGGCATCGGCCACCTGCTGCACGTCAACGGTGCCGGCGATATTGACCCCGCAGTGACAGATGAAGACACCGATTTTCGGATCTTCTCCACTTATATCGCGCTCCGGCGGCAGCACCACTTCCTCGACCTCGGTTCCGCGGCTGTCTCCGAGCAGCGACATGGCTCCGGCAGCGGCGCCGCTGCCCTGGATCACTGTCTCCGGAATATCTTTAGGCCCCTGGTAAATACCCGCCACGTAAATGCCGTTGCGGCTGGTCTGGACCGGATTCAGTTTGGATGTTTTGGCAAAACCGTACTCATCAGCCTCGATGCCAAAAGTCTCGGCAAAGGCCAAGGCATCTTCAGGCGGCTCGAAACCCATCGACAGAATGGCCATATCGAATTCTTCATTGATACGCCGTCCTTCATCATCGATATAGTGAATCGTCAGATCCCCGCTTTGAGGGTCTTCCACAATCTCGGAGACCATCGCCCGGCGGTAGATGGTGCCGCTCTCATTTTTGGCCTTGTCGATATATTTGTCGAAATCTTTGCCAAAGGCCCTGAGCTCCATGTAAAAAATGGTGGCCTGGACTTCGTCGTCGTGTTCTTTGGCGATGATGGCCTGTTTGGCGGCATACATGCAGCAGACCGACGAACACCAGCCGTTGGCGTTGTGGCTGTTGCGCGAACCAACGCACTGAATCCAGGCAAGACGTTTGGGATGCGCCTGATCGGACGGCCGGGCAACCTCGCCGCCACAAGGTCCGGAAGCGGACAGCAGCCGCTCGAACTGCAGCGCCGTTACCACGTTTTTCAAACGGCCATAGCCAAATTCCTGCCTGACGGCCGGGTCGTAGGTCTTCAGACCTGGAGTCAGGATAATCGAGCCGACATTGAGGGTGTAACGCTTGTCGGTATCTTCAAAGTTGATCGCCTCCGCATCGCAGACCTTCTCGCACTTGCGGCACACATTTTTGGTCAGATAGAGACAGTGTTCCGGATCGATTGCCCTGGTATTGGGCACCGCCTGAGGAAACAGCGCATAGATGGCCTTGCGCTTATCGAGGCCCAGGTTGAAAATGTTGCTCACCCTGGTCGGACAGGCAGGCTCACAGGCACCGCAGCCGGTGCAGCGGTCCGGGTCGACATAGCGGGCCTTCTCTTCCAGAGTGACCGTGAAATTGCCTTCTTCACCCTCGACCGATAAGACCCTGGTCTGGGTATACATCTTGATATTGGGATGGCGGCTGGACTCGACCATGCGTGGCGAGATCATGCACATCGCACAGTCGCCGGTGGGAAACGTCTTGTCAAGACGGGCCATGGTCCCGCCGATGGACGGCTCCTGGTTGATCATATGAACCAGCAGCCCGCTGTCAGCCAGATCAAGTGAAGCCTGCATTCCCCCGACACCAGAGCCGACAACCAAAACCGATCCAACCCTATCCTTGGTTTTCCCTACAGGAGCACTTCTCGTCAAAACAACCTCCTCCGGATTCGACCCTGTCTGCACCCGCTACCGGCACTTCTGTCCCTGCCGATGACAGGCGCTCGTGATCAGATTTCTGCGACTAGCCGCTTTCAGGGCTGCCTCTGAACCCCTCTGGTCCAGACGATTTAGCGGTACCATGAAAATTCTGCGCCCAGGTCGCTGAGGCCACCTGCTGAGCCTTTCACCTGCACCTCGAACCTGCATGCCGCTTCCTGGATTTCAAGGCACCCACTAGTCTGCACTTAAGGTCTGCACTTTACAGCGGCTACCATTATTGTGGAATTTTCTTTTGATGACAATCTCTTTTTTCGTCTTGGTCTGAACAGTGTTCCAGGGAGGGGATTATTGCTCAGTATTATTAACAATCTCCGGTTACTATCAATTCTGCTTGTGGTTGTGCTCACTAATGCTGAATCAAACCGTATCCTTCCAGAGCAAAACGTATTCGGCCTCCAATCGAGGTGGAGTTGAAGGGAATTCGACCACTCCAAAAGGGCTGCCGCTGCAGTCGGCCAACACTGCTTGCCGTTGTCCTTCACTTTCGGTTATATGGTGGCACCACCGCAATTCCGTGAACGCATGCAGGTTTTACTTGAGAAAACGTTTGCCAACCCGAAAGACCGATAGAAGCGATGCACCCGACAACGCACCATAAAACCGACTTCGGCCGGGTAAGCCTTTTTAAACAAGGCTCAAAAACGCACCAGAAAGTCAGCTATCCGCAGCGCTGCGGTATCTACCATGAGGTGGTGGCCGACTCCACTGTTTTTCACTTCAACCTGAACCACGAAATCATTCGGCTGAGCAGCCAAGCGAGCGACTGGCCCCACCCCCACGAATGGCTCAAGCGAAGCGCCGGCGGCGATTGGATCTATTACTCTACCGGCGGCTACACCGGGGTATTCGAAACAACCGGTGAATACTATCTCCCTAATCTCCCCTATCCGACCAATAACCATATGGGCGGCACCCCGCACCGGAACGGAGCAGTCGTCGGGCTACTCGACAACTGGTACGAACTGCTTCTGGAGGCCGCCCGCAAGGTGAGTGATAAACAGCCTGAGCTGCGGCACTTCTTCGCCGCCGTCAAAAAAAACAGCCCCCGGCGCCTGGCAGACAAGGCGGCAATTCTGCATCGCATCAGTGAGGGACCGGTATCGGTGCTGCCCCCGGACTGCCGCCACGTCGACTACCAGGTGATCCCACTGACGGTTGCCCGCGGCTGCCTCTACAAATGCGCCTTCTGTCGCGTGAAAAACAATCAAATTTTCCAGCAGTTGAGCAGTACGGAAATCGACCGCCAGATCGATGCGTTAAAAACCTGCTACGCAAATGACCTGGTAAACTACAATGCACTTTTTCTGGCCCAGCATGATGCACTGCAGGCCGAGGGAGCACTGCTTCTTTATTCGATCGAAAAAGGTTGCCGTGATCTTGGTCTGCACGACTCCTGGCCCGAAAGCAGCTCCAGTTTCTGGTTCGGTTCGGTCACCTCGCTGCTGGGCGCCGGCGAGGCCTTCTTTGATGAACTCGAACGGGTCCCTGGCCGGAAATACATCAATATCGGGCTGGAGTCCGCCGACCAGGACACACTCGATCTTCTCGGAAAACCATTGGATTCCGCCGATGTTTGTGCCGCCTTCGAGAAAATGCAGCAGATCAACCAGCGCTATGACTCGATCGAGATTACGGCCAATTTCGTCACCGACGAGCATCTTCCAGCCGCACACTACGCCGCACTGGAGCAGCTGATCAGGGATCAGGCCCGGCCGAGCCGAGGCAAAGGTACCGTCTACCTGTCCCCACTGCAGATCGACCAGCCGTCCCGGGCCAGACTGTTCGAGTTTTACCGGCTCAAGCGGATCAGCCGAGTACCGCTTTTTATGTACACCATACAGCGATTATGATTAAGTAAGCGGGCGGTTTAAGATCGGGATTGAGTACTGGCGGGCAGCTCGAAACCGCCGTTGACTGAAGATGCACCCTCTGGTATTGCGCAATCAGCACAGGTGACAAGCATGTATGAAGGAACCCTTTTACGGCAAGAGATTCTCAAGCGACGCGACCAGCAGTCGATTCAGGACCAGCAGCACAAAAGTGATCGGATACGCGCCACTCTGCTGAGGCTCGATGAAGTCAAGCACTGCAGCTCCATCTTCATCTATGTCAGCTTCCGCAGCGAGGTCCAGACAAGCGGAATCATCGACTACCTGCTGGGCCAAGGCAAAACCGTCTCCGTACCGCTCACCCGTGTTGCCGAAAAACGGCTGGAAATCATCCAAATCAAGGCTCCCCAGCGTGAACTGGTGCCCGGTTACTGCGGTATACCGGAGCCCAAAGAGGAGCTTGCAGTGACCAGCGCGCTTTCTGCCGAGTCCCTTGACCTGATCATTTTGCCCGGCTCGGTGTTCGATGAGCGGGGCGGCCGTTACGGTTACGGGGGCGGCTACTATGACCGGCTTCTGGCGCAGGTCCCTGCGGCTCAAAGGATTGCGCTTGCTTATGAGATGCAGATTGTAGAGAAACTGCCCCTTCAACCCCATGATGAACTGCTCGATCTGATCGTCACCGAAAAACGGCTGATCAGACCACAATCGAGGCCGCTTTTCAGCTCTGCTTCAGCTTAACTTAACCCTTATTGATATATGCCCAAACAACCCCCTTCTCCTTGCCCTTCAAACCACTTGAGAGATGAAAAAGAAAAATGATAACAGGTGATTAACCGGTGACGCCGTGGAAGCCGAAAGCGTCTTTGAAACGGACAGAAAGGCACGGGCCCGGCCCAGTTTCCAGCTCAATAATTGACTTTTACTTTTTCGACCGGTACAGTCCGGATTCACAAAAGCCCTGTCTCAAAAATCTGCCGAAAGGGCCCCAGGCAGCCCCTCATCGGTGCAGACTGCGCTAAATCAAGCTGTGGGATGGTTATGAACGTACTTCTGGGAATATCACTCGTTGTTTTTCTGGCTGGAGTTACCTATCGCATCTATGGCTGGCTTACCAGATCCATAACATCCAAAACTGAGATCACCGCGGCCGAGCGCTTTTCTGCGGCTGTCAAAGCAGTGATCTGGGGATTTTCCGCCAAACTGATCACCGTCATCACAAGTTTTTTCACCGATGTGCTCTTTCAGAGGCGCCTGCTGCAGAAATCAGCGCTGCGCTGGGCAGCGCACTCGCTAATTTTTATCGGCTTTATCCTGCTGCTGCTGATGCATGGGCTGGGCACCGGGGTAAGCGAATTCTTTTTCAGCAACTATCTCTCTACCCTGCAGCCGTATCTGAGCCTGCGCAATCTATTCGGCCTGATGGTGCTGATCGGAGTTGCAATAGCCGTCTACCGCAGGCTCACTGACAAACCCAGGCGGGTACAGAGCTATGTTAGTGACTGGGCCTCGCTGGCTCTGGTTGCGCTGATCATGGTCAGCGGCATGCTGCTTGAAAGTGCCAAGATATCTTCCTATTCGGCCTTTACCGTAATGGCAGAAGATTACGGAGACATCACCGAGCCCGAAGAGATGCTGCCGCTGGAAACCTATTGGGCCGCCGAGTTCGGTCTGATTTCTGCCAATGTGGCCAAACCGTTTGACCCCGAGTTGCTCGAAGAGGGACGGCAGATCCATGCAGACACCTGTATGGAATGCCATGCGCCGGCCCAGGGCGCCTTCGTCAGTTTCTCCCTGGCCAAAGTCGTCGGCCCGCTGGTTGCCGGTCTTGGCGATCAGGGGGCGGTCAACGCTCTGTTCTATCTACATTTTATCAGTTGTCTAGCCCTGCTCGCCTGGCTGCCGTTTTCGAAGATGTTCCATGTTATTGCGGCGCCGATATCGCTGCTGATCAACGGGGTCATGGGCTTCAAGGAGCCCGGCAAAGACCCGGCCAACGTATTGAACCGCCGGATGGTGGGGCTTTCCGCCTGTACCCATTGCGGCGCCTGCAGCGAGCTCTGCTCGTCGCTGATGTATTACGAATCGTTCCAAAACGACTTCATCCTGCCCTCCGAGAAGGTACAGTTTCTGAAAAAACTGGCCGCCGGCCAGCAGGTCGATCAGGCGACCATCACCAACCTGCAGAAAGGGCTCTACATCTGCACCAGCTGCGATCGCTGCTCCGAGGTCTGCCCGTCGGGCATCAATCTGCGCGAGCTTTTCATCAGCGCGCGTTACAGCCTGCTGGCCCGCGGCGTGCCGGAGACCTCGATGCTGAGTCACTTTTCATTCCCGCTGTCTTTGACCCGGAATTTTCTCGAAGATCATGCCGGGGCCCTGAAAAAACTGGAAGAAATTTTTAGAGGCTCATTTACCAAGCTCAAGGAGCTGACCAGCATTAATGTCAGCGATCCCGCCCAGGTCGGTAGCAGCAGCTACCAGAGCTGCTACTCCTGCCAGCGCTGCACCAACATCTGCCCGGTAGTTCGGCTCTATGACGACCCGATCGAAAAACTGGACATGCTGCCGCACCAGATCATTTTCAGCCTCGGGATCGGCAACAAGGAGATCGCCATGGGCTCCCAGATGATCTGGAGTTGCTCCACCTGCTATCTGTGCCAGGAGCATTGCCCGAATGGGGTTGAATTGACCGATATCTTCTACCATCTCAAAAACGCCGCCATCAAAAAGATCGAAGGGGGTCGCGCATGAAACTGGCTTTCTTTCAAGGCTGTAATATACCGATCAGGATCGAACAATATGCAGTCGCAACCGAAGCGGTATTGAGTAAATTCGACGTGCAGCTCGAAGAAGTTAAAGAATTCACCTGCTGTGGTTATCCGGTTCGCAACGTAGATGAAAAAGCCTATATCATCCCGTCGGTGCGCAACATGGCCATCGCCGAAAAACGCGGGCTCGACATCATGGTCATCTGCAACTGCTGTTTCGCCAGCCTGCAGAAAGCCAGAAACGTAATGGCCACCGACCCTGATCTGGCTGCTGAGATCAACAAACTGCTGGCCAAGGACGGCCTGAAGTACAGCGGCTCGACCACGATCAAGCATTTTCTGACGGTGCTCTACCAGGATATCGGCATCGAGCAGATCAAGAAACAACTGGTCCATATGCTCAGTGATCTTAACCTCTCGGTGATACACGGCTGCCATATCCTGCGGCCCCGGGAGATTACCCAGTTCGATGATTCCTTCGTACCGAAAATCACCGACGAACTAGTCGGCTTAACCGGAGCGGTAAGCCTGGACTGGCGTGGTAAACTGGAATGCTGTGGAGCTGCCCTTGGCGGACTTAACAGCGAACTGTCCGAAACCCTGCTCAACGAGAAAATAGAAGGCGCCCTGCAGGCCGGCGCAGCCTATATCACCCCGGTCTGTGCCTATTGCCATCTGCAGTTCGACACAACCCAGCCCGCTATACGCAGCGGCCAGGCAGACCAGGCGCTGCTGCCGGTACTGCTGCTTCCCCAGCTTCTGGGGCTTTGTCTGGGCATCGACGAACGAACCCTGGGGCTGGAGCAGAACACGACCATCGATAAAGCTCAGGCCGAGCGTCTCAAAGCACTGCTCGGTCCGGTGGTTGAGAAAAAAAAGCGCAAGAAGAAAGCCAGACAGAAAGCCGCCGCCTGATCGTAAAACGGACGTACTTCAAGGAGTACGCCGGCTGGACCCGAAATATTCCGGTCTGAGCCGGCCTGCTCCTTTTTTTGTGGTAGTGCATGCTTCATACCATGCTTATACTGATGTGCGATGAGCGTAACCTGGATATTTCACGAGTTGAGACGGCCTGCAAACCAAGAAGACTTGGGGACGGCTATATATGTGCGGCCTTCCCCAAAAGCGACGCAGGATAGCTGGGCTGCATCGACTCGTTAAACATTAAGGCTAAAATGCAACCGGATAGCAAACCTCTGACAACTGAAAACACACTATGAGCAAAATAATCGCATTCGCCGGCAAAGGCGGGGTCGGCAAAACGACCGTGGCGGCACTGGTTATCCGCAGCCTCTCGAAGAACGGACAGGCCCCGATACTGGCCGTGGACGCCGACCCGAACAGCAATCTCGGTGAGACGCTGGGGCTTGACGTCACCACAACCATCGGCGATATCCGTGAAAATTTCATGCGCGATCCCCAGGGCGTACCCTCGGGAATGGACAAAACCATCTATCTCGAGAGCCTGGTTGAGCAGGCCCTGATCGAGAAACCGGAGTTCGATCTTCTGGTTATGGGACGCCAGGAGGGCCAGGGCTGCTACTGCATGGTCAACAATATCCTGCACAATTTCACCGACCGGCTGAGCCAGAGCTACCGCTACATGGTGGTCGACAACGAGGCCGGTATGGAGCATCTGAGCAGACGGACCAGCGGCAAGGTCGACACGCTCTACCTGGTAACGGACTATTCCCTGCGCGGCCTCCGAGCCTGCGCCGGATCAACGAGATGCTGGGCAGCCTTAAATTGAAGGTAGGCGAATTCGGGATCGTCGTCACCCGCGGACCCGAAAAACTCAACGACAAGTTCCTCGAAGAAGTGGAAGAGATCGGTTTGCCGATTGTGGCGATCATCCCCGATGACCCTGCTCTGCTCGATTTCGATATGGAGAAGCGCTCTCTGATGGAATTGCCGGACGATTCACCGGCCGTGGCGGCCGTCGAGGCGATGCTGCAGGAAACCTGCCCCGTATGAACAGCACAGCCTGATCTTATCAAATCGTAAGCCGCACTGATACAAGCGGCCGGAGGCTCAGCATGACCCACGATGTTGCTGTTTTCAAACCGTATCCCTTTACCGTCGGACAGAAAATCAGAATCGAGGGCACCAGACGCGCAGGTGACTGGGAAGTCGCCGCCATCGGTGAGCACAAGGTGACGCTGCGCTGTCCGATCTCAGGTAAGGAATTTGAGTGGAACCGGTTCTGTTATCTGGTCGATGAAGAAACAGGTGTGGCCTGGCCGCAGACCTGATCAATTACTGCCTCGCATGGATGCGGCGGATAGCACTAAGCCCGTCTGCCGCATTCGCCACTTGCCCGCATCAGGCAATCCCTATCAAGATTTTCAACCGTTTTTTCAGGTTCCAGGCAATGACGACTATGCCGGGTTACATGCAGAGTGCCGCATGCAGTGCGCGCTGGGCCTTGGCAAATTCGTCACGGTTGACGATGAACTGCATGTTGGTCTGCCGGGTGGTCTGGGAGACCGCCAGGATATTGATCTTATCTTCGGCCAGAGCCCTGGTGGCCCTGGCCATGATGCCGGGCTGGGCGATATTTGAGCCAATGGCGCAGACAATCGCCACCCGGGTGGTGGTGATCAATTCGAAATTGTCGCTGAGTTCGGCCACCAGATGCGGCGTGCATTCACGTTCGAGGATAATCATATCGATGGTATTGGCGTTGGTCATCTTACTGATATACGATACGCCGTGGCCGTCGAAGACTTCCATGATCCGCCGGTCAAAACCCGCTTCGCCCACCATTCTGGTATCGTGGATCTCGAGACAGACCACCTGGTTCGAGCCGGTGACTATCTCCACCTTGGACTCCGGGGCTACGAAATCGTTGGTGATCAGGGTGCCTGGATGATCAGGATCGAAGGCGTTTTTCACCCGTATCGGAATCGAGTTGATTTCCAGCGGCTTGGAGGCTTTGGGGTGGATGGCCTCCATGCCGACATCGGCGAGTTGATCGGCCACATCGTAATTCGTATTACAGACCGGATGGGCAAATTCTTCGCCGATCATCAGCGGATCGCCCGAACAGAGATGGTATTCTTTATGGATAATCGCCTCGGAAGCACCCAGCAGCACCGCAACCTTGGAAAAAGTCACCTCCGAATAACCGCGGTCGAATTCGCGCATGATTCCCTCGGTGCCCTTGGTATAGCCGGTGGCGAAACAGATGGTGGAAAACGGGTCGATCTCGTTGAAACTATCCTTGATGCGCTGATCAATGGTCAACTGCCGGCCGTCCTCCCAGCCGCTCAAATCCACAAAGGTTGCCTTATAGCCCCTCTGCTTCAGAATGTTGGCGGAGTTGAAGGCGCTATGCATCTCTCCTAATGAAGCCAGCAGTTCCCGAGCAGCAAGCAGAAGCTCACCGCGCGATACATAACCTGAAGCGAGCACGTTCTCCATACTGCGCAGGATGTTAATCGACAGATCGATACGATCGACGATAAAGTCGTTAGCCTCTGAAACATCGAGTCCGGATCCCGCCAGGCTCTGGTTGAACTCGACCAACCGATCCCGCAGGGCCAGCATTTTACGCGGATAGTTCTCCTGTTCCTCGAAGAGCTTGTAAATCCCCGGCTGCCTCGTTTTCTTGTGCTCGAGAAGATCATCGGTCACCCCAGCGTAGGCCGATACCACATAGACCCTGCCAAAGACGTCATCCTCGTTTCTCAGGATGATATTATCGATGATCTCGGGGAAACGCGACATCGAGGTCCCGCCGATCTTTTCAACACGCAGTGTATGGCTTTTCATCGCTTCTTGCCTGTTTTACTTTGATGATCAAGTAACGTTCCAGTGGTTTATACCAGTTCCGGACCGGAATATGTGAGTCAATCTCTATACAGACGCTTGGCGCCAAGGCTATTTTGGCCTCATGTGCAGCTTTTCTGCCTGATTTGCTTGTATCGCACCATTATAGTGTTGTTGCCGCCAATGATCAAACCCTGCCGGAGCCTGGCCTGGATATTTAATCGAAAAACAACAAAAATCATTGATATTAAATCGATATCAATCAGTTGTTCAAGAGCTTTTGCAAGTATGGTGATGACACAATTTGTACCTTCAGAACCAATAATGAAAATATAGAATTTCCAATCTTCAGGCGGGTCGTTACAGCCTGCTATCCCGCGCCGCTTTTGGGGAAGGCCGTACTTTTATGGCCTTTCCCAAGTCTCCTTGGCCGGCAGGCTGTCTCAACTCGTGGAATATTCAGGATAGTCTTGACAGAGTATTGACAGCTATAAAAAAACATGGTTATTAGTATTACGAATTTTAATTTTGTGTTACCGTGGCCGCCGATTGAAGCTGGAACGCTGATCAACGGACACACGTCAAATAGTATATTTTACTATACAGAGCCTTTTGCAAAATGAGGGTTTTCGTCCAAAATCAAGGCATGAGAAAAATTTTAACGCAGGCATATACTTAATATCCCGAGGATAAAATTTTGAGCATAACGCAGAGTTTGGGCGAAAAGGACGTTTTGCAAGTGGCTCTACATTTTATAAATATTGAAACCTTAGATGCATATCTCTGAAGGTATATTGTCGGCTCCGGTACTTATCAGCGGGGCATTGCTGACAGCCACCGGCACCGCCATCGGGCTCAAAAAGCTCAATATCGACCGCATCATGGGCGTCTCGATGCTGACCGGTGCATTTTTCGTCGCCTCGCTGATTCACGTGCCCATAGGCCCCGCCTCCATCCATCTGGTGCTCAACGGACTGCTCGGCATGATTCTCGGCTGGGCCAGTTTTCCGGCCATTCTGGTCGGTCTGCTGCTGCAGGCCATATTCTTTCAATACGGCGGCCTCATGGTACTCGGTGTCAATACCGCCACGATGGCAATCCCTGCCGTAGTCTGCTACTACCTGCTGCGTCCGCTTCTGCTCAATGAGCGCACCAGGATGCTGGCCGGCTTTCTCGGCGGAGCTGGAGCCATATTTTTGTCGGCGCTCTGCATGGCCGCCGCGCTGGCCTTCTCGGACATCGGTTTTTTGACGACGGCCAAGCTTACCATCCTGGCCAATCTGCCTATCATGCTGATCGAAGGGGTGGTTACCATGTTCACCGTCTCCTTTCTGGCCCGGGTGCACCCGGATCTTCTCAATGGAGGGCACCAGTGATCAGACCTTTTTTCCTCCTTGTTGCGGCGACGCTGCTCGTCCTGGGTCTGGCTGCGACTGTCGCCGCTCACAATGTTCAGGTCTTTGCCTACCTGGATGGGCAAACTATCCGAGGCGAGGCCACCGTTGGCGGCGGTAAAAAAGCGAAGAACGCAGATATCCTTATCCTCGATCCTGACGACAAAACAACACTGGCACGCACCAAAACCGACGATGATGGAAGCTTTTCCATCGCCTTGAATGAAACAGGGCGGCCACAGACGGGGCCGCTGCTCGTGGTGCTGGAAGCCGGCCCCGGCCACCGGGCCGAATGGCTTCTGCAAACCGTTGCAGAAACGGCAGCAAGCAGTCAGCAAGCGCTCGTCAACAAGCCGCCCACCGACGGTAAAACCCTGGAAACCAATTCACTGCCAATCAATACCGATGAACTGCGCCGGATGATTGGTGAGGTGGTCGAAGAAAAACTTGTACCGGTAAAACAGATGCTTGCTCAGCAGCAGGCATCAGCACCG
Source organism: uncultured delta proteobacterium (assembly GCA_963824415.1). Lineage (GTDB taxonomy): Bacteria > Desulfobacterota > Desulfobulbia > Desulfobulbales > Desulfocapsaceae > JABDQA01. The sequence continues at coordinate 268,816 of CAWGPM010000014.1, read as the reverse complement.
GGACTGAAAGATATTCTCGGCGGGCTGGGTTTCATCGTCGGCATTGGCGGCATCATCGCTTATACGGTATCACGAAAACGCAACAAGCAAAACTGAGGTGAATCATGAAAACCATTTCCCCTGTCCTGACAACCGCTCTCATGGCCGTGCTGACTATCCTTATCCTCCCGGCCACCAAGGCTGAGGCCCATTTTGGCATGGTCATTGCCTCCACACCGGCAGTTGACCAGCAGCAGCGCACGGTCGAGCTGTCCCTGTCATTTTCACATCCGTTCGAAGGTGTCGGCATGGACCTTGTGCGGCCAACGCGCTTTTACGGGGTTGCCAACGACACGGAAATCGATCTGGACGGCTGCCTTGAAGCGGCTTCGATCATGGGCAGTGCAGGGTACCGCTGCCATTACACCCCGGAAAGACCGGGGGTCTATCAGTTCATTATGGAACCCCAACCCTATTGGGAACCGCTGGAGGACAGCTATATCATTCACTACACCAAGACGCTGGTCGGTGTTTTCGGCAGCGACGAAGGCTGGCAGCATCTGCTCGGTCTACCGGTGGAAATAAAACCGCTGCTCAGGCCGTTTGGCAATTACCAGGGCAACAGCTTCACCGGCCAGGTGCTGTTCGACGGCAAGCCTGCCCCCTTTGCCACCGTGGAAGTCGAGTTCTACGACGAGGCTGGCCGCTACCAGCCGCCCACCGACTACCACACCACCCAGGTCATCACCACCGACCCTAACGGGGTCTTCACCTTCACCTGCCCGTTGAGCGGCTGGTGGGGATTTTCCTCGCTCACCGAGGCAGGCTATAAGCTCAAAGATCCGCAGGGCAACGACAAGCCGGTGGAACTGGGCGGAGTCCTGTGGATTCGTATGGATGAGTACCAGCAGCGATGAACTTTGAGCAATTCAGCTATGGCTCATCGTTTCTGCATCAACTCGATACCAGGGCAAAATTCGTAAGCTGCCTTATTCTGGTAATGATTCTGGCGCTCAGCCGCACCTTTGCTGCTGCTGCCAGTGGTTTACTGCTCGGCCTGCTGCTCGTGCTGCTGGCTCGGCTGCCGATCCGTATGGTGGTCAAACGTCTGCTGCTGGTCAACGCTTTCGTCGGTTTTCTCTGGGTCACCTTGCCGCTGAGCTACCCCGGAGATATTCTGTTCTCTCTGGGACCGCTGTCGATCAGCTTGCAGGGTCTGCTCCTGGCCGGACTGATCAGTCTCAAGGCCAATGGTGTTTTTTTATTGATCATGGCACTGATCGCCACCTCATCCGTCGCCGATCTGGGCCATGCTTTGGAACGTCTGCATGTTCCGCTCAAGCTGTGTCTGCTGCTGCTTTTTTCCTATAGATACATTTTCGTTATCAGCCAGGAATACCAGCGCTTGCTGCGGGCCGCCAGAGTGCGCTGCTTCAAGCCGACAACCAATATGCACACCTATCGCACCTTTGGCTATCTGTTTGGCATGACGCTGATCAAGAGCCTGCATCGTGGAGACCGGGTGCGCAAGGCCATGCTTCTGCGGGGCTTTCAGGGACGCTTCCACAGTCTCTACCAAGCACGTTTCGGCACCAGTGAAATCTGCTTCTGCGCTGCAGCAATGGGTGCTGCCGCCGGCCTTATCTGGGTTGAATCTCTGCTGAGCTAGAACAACCATGCTTGCACCGCCACTTATTAAGGTCGAAGACCTGAGTTTCTATTATTCCGACGAAAGCCCGCCGGTGCTTGATAGCATAAATCTCACCCTCCAGCATCAACAGCGCCTCGGACTGATCGGCCCCAACGGCTGCGGTAAGACAACCCTGTTTCACTGCATCATGGGACTGCTCAAGGTCCGCTCCGGAACCATTTTTTTCAGGGGAGATAAAGTCGAAGACAAGGCCGGCTTCCAGCGCTTGCGCAGGGAAATCGGGATGCTGTTTCAGGATGCCGACGATCAGCTCTTCTCGCCGACCGTTATCGAGGACGTGGCCTTTGGACCGCTCAATCTCGGGGTCGCACCGGATAAAGCCCGGCTCGTGGCTTCGGATACCCTGGCCGAGTTAGGACTCTCCCACCTGGAAAACCGGGTGACCCATCATCTGTCCGGCGGCGAGAAAAAGCTGGTGTCACTGGCCACGATTCTGTCAATGCAGCCGCGCGCCCTGTTTCTCGACGAGCCGACCAACAATCTCGACCCACGAACCAGATTACGACTGATCGAGATCACCAATAAGTTGGAACTCGCCTTTATAATCATCTCACACGACTACGATTTTTTGGCGGAAACCTGCCACGATCTGGCCTCGATGGAAGATGGCCGGGTAAGCCCCGCGCTGAAATCAAGCCTGCACACCCACCACCACGTCCACCCCCACGGCGCCCATCCCCACAAACACGGCGATCACTGATCCCCGAAACCGGCAGAATCTGCGCTTAGACCAGCAGAATGGAACTGCCTGACGTTTTGCGGGCCTCCAGATCGCGGTGGGCCTGCGCCGCGTCTTCGAGCCGATAGGTGGTACCGATCCGAATCTGCACCGCCCCGGATGTCACCACTTCAAAGAGATCTTTAGCGTGCTCGAGCAGATCCTGGCGGGCGGCTGTATAGTGCATCAGGCTCGGCCTGGTGAGAAACAGTGATCCACCTGCTGCCAGTGCCGCCAGATCGAACGGCCCAATCGGCCCTGAGGATTGCCCGAAGGCGACCATCATGCCGAGCGGGCGCAGGCAGCTCAGAGAACCCTCGAAGGTAGCCTGGCCGACCGAATCATACACCACGTCCACCCCCTCTCCTTGGGTAAGTTCGCGGACCACCTCGACGAAATCCTGCTCATCGTAGAGAATCGTATGATCACACCCATTGTTCCTGGCGATCACTGCTTTATCCTGGCTGCCTACGGTACCGATGACGCGCGCTCCAAGATGGCTGGCCCACTGGCTCACGATCGAACCAACCCCGCCGGCTGCGGCATGGAGCAAAAGCGTGGTTCCTGGCCCGACCTGATAGCAGCCCTTGAGCAGATAGCGGGCTGTCATACCCTGCAGCATCATGGCTGCAGCCTGCTGCGTCGAAATCGTTTCGGGAAGTTTCACCAGCCGGTGCGCCGGTATGCACCGGCTCTGGGCATAGGCACCCGGCGGCACTCCGGCATACGCCACCCGGTCGCCGACTGAAAATTCTTCGACATCGTCAGCCACCTGCTCGATAATACCGGCCCCCTCCATGCCGGGAACCGCCGGCAATGCAGGCAGTGGGTAGAGCCCGGTACGGTGATAGACGTCGATAAAATTCAACCCGACCGCTTCTTGAGAAATGCGCACCTCACCCTGCTTCGGAGTACCCGGATCGTGACGCTCCCAACAGAGCACTTCGGGTCCGCCGGTTGTATGCATCACAATTGCATGTACTTCCTGTGTCGCCTGGGCCATCGTTTGTCCTCCATCTGAAATAGTTACTTCTGTTTATGTATATTCTTCACCATTATTGATACGCGCTGCTTCAGAAACAACTGGGAGTAACTATAGTCATCCGTGCCCGTTTTGCCCGTCGCCTCATTTTCAGCTGCCCACCATTGCCTTGTTGCACATCCGCATCAATTTAGGTAGCTTCACAAAACACTGGATTATTCATGCCTGCCAATTTACCCAAAGGAGTATTTGATGAAAGACAGAACCTATCTCGATAACATCGATTCGCTGATGGCAACCCTGACCAAAGGCGCGTTTCTGACCGTAAAAGCCGGGGAAAAGATTAACACCATGACCATCGGCTGGGCCACGATCGGTTTTATCTGGCGCAAAGAGGTCTTTATGGTGGCCGTCAGAGACTCGAGGCATACCTTCGGGCTGATCGAAAAGAGCCCCGATTTCACCGTGACCATTCCACTCGATGCAGCGGCCAAGGACGCGGTGATGTTCTGTGGAACCAAATCGGGACGGGACTACGACAAGTTCAAGGAATGCGGGCTGAAAACCCGTGCGGCAACGCAGGTGAATTCTCCGATTATCGATATCCCCGGTGTACATTACGAATGCAGGATCATCTATAAATCAGCGATGGACAATGCATATCTTGCGCCGGAGCTGGAGAAGCTCTATCCGGCCAAGGATTACCATACCCTCTATTTCGGCGAGATTCTGGCCTGCTACGAGACCAGCTAGCGGCACCTCTATGAAAACCGTTGGCCGATAGGTGACAACTGGTTCTTTTGAAGATGGTGAACATCATGAAGCGATATTTCGTCTGTTTCTATCTGCTCTGGCTCTGCCTGCCGACCATGGCATCGGCGACACCCGACAGCATAAAAATCGGCCTGCTGCTGATCGAAGATTCGGTCCCTTTCTATATTGCCGAGCAGGAAGGTTATTTCCGGCAGGAGCAGCTTGAGGTCGAACTGATCCCCTTTCTCAGCGCCCTGGAGCGGGACAGCGCGTTGATGGCAGGTGCTCTGGATGGGGCCATCTCCGATCCGGTGGGTGCGATCCTGTTGGACCGTGGCCAGGGGATGCTGAAGATTACCTCGCTGGGCCTGGGAAAAACGCCCGCTGAAGGCGTGTTTGCAATTCTTGCCGCCCCCGGATCAGGTATCGAGCAAATCAACGATTTGAAGAACCAGCAGATCGCGGTCTCGAACGGCACCATCATCGAGTATGTTACCGACCGTCTACTGGCCGAGCAGGGTTTCAACGAGACTGAAATACGGAAAATAGAAGTCAAGAAGATGCCGATCCGTATGCAGATGCTGCTCTCCGGTTCCGTCAAGGCGGCCACGCTGCCAGAGCCGCTGGCTTCGATTGCCGCCGGCAAAGGCGCGAAAATTCTGGTCTCGGATGCAGATGCGGCGACGAGTCTTTCCCAGACGGTTATTATTTTCAGAAGTGACGTCCTGAACCAGCGCAAAGACGAGGTCAGGGCTCTTTTCAAAGCCTATGGCCGGGCCGTGTCCGCAATAAATGCGGATCCGGAAAAATACCGCAGTCTGGTCGTTGAAAAAGGACGCATCCCGCCCTTTATGGCCGATACCTATCCGATCGCCGCCTATCCGATGCCGGAGCCGTTCAGCAAAGCCCTGTTCGATCCGGTTGCTAAATGGCTCGTGGCCAAGCAGCTTATCAGCGGGACCGACTACGAATCCATGGTGGCCGTCGATGCAATGAGCAGCGACTGAACATGATCACACTCAGTTCGGTCTGCCTGAGCTTTTCCCATGACGGGCAAAAGCAACAGGTACTCGATAGAATTTCTTTTCAGATCGAGCCGCCGGCAAGCTGCGCAATCATCGGGCCGTCCGGCTGCGGCAAGACCTCCCTGCTGTTTCTTCTGGCAGGCCTGCTGAAGCCCGACTCCGGCACCATCGATATCTCCGGTACCCCCCGCTGCGGAACCATCCTGCAGAATTTCGGCCTGTTTCCCTGGAAAACGGTATCTGAAAATATCGGCCTCGGCCTCAGCCTGAAGAAGCAGGAGCGGGCAGCCATCAGGGAGCGGGTCGATCAACTGCTCGCAGAAATGGAGCTGACCGGTTTTGGCGATCATTTTCCCGGACAGCTCTCGGGCGGCATGCAGCAGCGGGTCGCCCTGGCCAGGACACTGGCCATGGACCCCGAAATTCTCTATATGGACGAACCGCTGTCCTCGCTCGATGCGCTGACCCGGGAGCGGCTGCAGAACCTGATCCTCGATATCAGTCTGTCCAGGCGCATTACCACGGTTCTGGTGACCCACTCAATTGAGGAAGCGGTCTTTCTCGGCCGCACGATTATCATTTTAGGCCAACGCCCAGCCCGCATCCTGCGGACCATAGACAACCCGGATGCCGTGTCGGTGGCCTACCGCCAGAGTGAGACGTTTTTCCGGCAGTGCATCCGGGTGCGGGAATTATTGAAGGAGGAGAGCAATGGGCAAAAAGCGTGATATCCTGATCGCGGCCCTGATTCTCCTGGCGGCCTGGGCGGCTGCAGCCCTGCTGCTCGATTCGATGGCCCTGCCCCGCCCGTGGGCCGTATTCAAGGATCTGGCAGTCAAGTTTGCTAACGGCAGCCTGCTTGATGATATGGCCGTCAGCGGGTTTCGCGCGCTGGCCGGTATCGGCCTGGCAGTGGTTACGGCGGTGCCGCTGGGTCTGGTCACCGGCGCCGAGCAATCGATCAACAGGCGGCTCTCGCCGTTTATCTACCTGCTCTATCCGATTCCCCATGTGGTACTGCTGCCGCTGATTATCATCGTTTTCGGGATCGGCAATTTTTCGAAAATATTTCTGATCGCCCTGATCATCTTCTTCCAGATTCTGGTTACCACCAGAGACGGCGCCAAAAACATTCATCGAAACTATTTTTATTCAATGCAGACACTCGGAGCTACCAGGCTGCAGATGTATCGCCATGTGATTCTACCCGCAACCCTGCCGAAGATCATGACCGCGATGCGGATCTCCGTTGGCACCTCAGTGGCCATTTTATTTTTTGTCGAATCGTTCGCCACCACTACCGGGCTGGGTTACATCATCATGGATTCGTGGGGACGGGCCGACTATGTTTCGCTCTACACCGGCATTTCGAGCATGGCTTTGCTCGGGTTCTGCCTGTACCTGATCCTCGATCGGCTCGAGCGCCATATCTGCCGGTGGACCAGGAACCGCTGATCCAGAAAAAAACACATGTATTTTAAGCCATTGCAAGACATTGCTTGAATTTGAAGGCCAAGCTGCGCTATAAGATAATGGCCTGCTATTTCAGACAACGGCTGCTTCTGAACAGAGGACTCATTAAATCAACTCATCTTAAAGGCCTGCGATTATGGATACGACGGTTTTGTGGCTGATCATCGGCGGCGCGGTAGCTGTGGCAGTTGTATCGGTAATGCTGCTCCAGAAAAAAGGTGGCGAAGCCCGAAAGCTCCTGGAAGAAATCACCACGATAAAGACATCGCTTGCAGACAAGCAGCGTGGACTGGATGAGGTCGAAGAAAAACTCCAGACCCAGCTCTCGGAGGCAAAAACTAAAGTCCAGCACCTGCACAACGAGCTCGAGGATGAGAAAGCTAAAGCTGCTCAGAAAATTCAGAAACTCTCCGAGCAACTGGCAGCTTCTAAAACCGATCAGGACCAGATTCAGGAGCTCACCCGCAGCCTAAGAGATGCCCAGCAGGAGCTTGATCAAAAAGCGGCGGCACTGGCCAATCGTGATAAAAAGCTGCAGGAACAAGCGAGCATGGACAGCGCTGAGGCAGAAAAAATGGCCGAAGAACTGGCTGCCGTTAAAAGTGAGTTGCAGGAAAAAAGTGATGCGCTGCTAAAACTCGAACAAGAGTTCGAAGAACAAATGGACGACGTGGTTCAATCTTCACTTCAGAAGATCTCCCATGCAGAACAGGCCAAGGAAGAAGCCATTCAGGCCGCCCAGGACAACTATGAAGCCGCCGCCGAAGCACATGCCCAGCTCAGGGAGAAAGACGCCCTGATTAAAAAACTGCAGGGAGCCTGATTAGGCTGGGCGAAGGATCATCAGCGGATCTGCCCTTATAGCCTCAGCGCCTCAACAGAGTACCATTCTGAAAACTGAACACCAGACCCCGGGCATGCCGGGCAGCGCCGCTGAATAACAGCACATCTTGATACAGTCGCTGCATAACAATCCTGAAACCCGAGCTTTGAACGATATGGCCACAATCAATCTGCGCCAGATGAAAAAAAATCAATCCGGCGTCATCACCTCCGTCAAAGCCGCAGGCATCCTCGGCCGACGAATCCGTGAAATGGGACTGGTCCCCGGTACCGAAGTCACCGTCATAGGCCGGGCCCCGCTCAATGATCCTGTGGCGCTGAGGATCATGGGAGGCACCCTGACCCTGCGCAACAACGAAGCGGATTTCATTATGGTTGAGATAAACTGATCGACTGATCGTCCCCGCACCGATAATCTGCCGGATCAGGCAGACACCATCCTCTGCACAAAGTCCATTTTGCTTGAGCTATCATGCTCTTGATTGCCTTGCGCTTTACTGTGGCGAATCAATAATTATATTGACATAGAGCATTGTTTGGTGTACCTAAAAGAGGCATTTTTCAGGGTAATAATTATGGTTAAAAAACTATTTTCTCAAGGCTCTGGCAATCCCATGAAAGGGTGTAACAAAAAGCGCTGGTGTCAACAGGACCATCAGGCCACTCCTTTGAGTAAAAAAAGCACCTGTGGTCCCGCCAGAGTCTGCGGGGTACGCGGTGACCGGAAACATTGTGCCCGGCTGGCAGCTTTGGGAGTATATCCTGGAAACGAGATCGAACTGATCAGCCCGTCAAACGGCAGAGAATGTATTATTAAAGTGCACGGCGGCACTATTTCGTTTGACCGGGACACCACGGACAACATTATTATTTCTGAATAGATCGGCTCAACCGCCCAGATTAACCAGACCGGCTCAGGCCGGTTTTTTTATGGATTATAGTTTTAGGAACCTCTAATATTATATCATGGTCCAAACAATTGTTATCTGGATAATCGTTGCCTTCTGCGCGTTATATATCGGGCGCCGCTATTACAGGCAGTGGCGTTCAGCCCTGCGTGGCGATCAGAACGCCGGCTGCATTGAATCGAGTTGCAGCTGCTGCTCGACGGCCTCTGACTGTTCATCGATCAAAGAGATCCAGTCGTTTAAAAAGGAGAAGTGATATGGCCCGTACCCTGCGCAACAGCGAAGCAGACTTTATTGTGATCTATCAATCTTGATCCTGGCAGATTATCCCGATCACTATTTTTAATTCAACCATGAACGCCTCCGTTGCAGACACGACGATTACTGTCGCACTTGCCGGCAATCCCAACGCCGGCAAGACCACTCTGTTTAACCACCTTACCGGCGCCCGGCAGCATGTCGGCAACTATCCCGGCATTACCGTCGAACGAAAAACCGGCTATCTCATATTCAACGACCAGCAGTTATCTATCATCGACCTTCCAGGCACCTATTCGCTCACCGCCTACTCTTCTGAAGAGTTGGTAGCCAGAGACTTTCTGGTCAACGAGCGTCCCCAGGTGGTGATCAATATCGTCGACGCCTCCAATCTCGAGCGAAACCTCTACCTGACGGCCCAGTTTCTCGAATTGGGAACGCCGCTGGTCATCGCGCTGAACATGGTTGACGTGGCAAAATCTCGCGGCATATCCATCAAAACAGAAAAGCTCTCGGAGATTCTCGGTATTCCGGTGATTCCGATCATAGCGCGATCAGGCAAAGGGACCAATGAACTGCTTGAAGCAGCCCTTGAAATCGCCGGCCAGGATAAAGTATGGCAGCCGATTTCCATCTCCTACGGTGATGATCTCGATGCGGCGATTCTCGATCTGGTCAAGGATATCGAAGACGAGCAATTTCTGACTGACACCTATCCGGCCCGTTTCACTGCCCTTAAATACCTCGAGAACGACGAGCAGATCCTGGCCAAAGGTGCAGACCACAATGCAGACCTTGCGGCCCGCTTCGAAACCCAGGTGATCAAGGTCTCGAACCATTTTCAGAAGACGCTCAACGTGTTTCCCGAGGCCGTGGTGGCCGATCATCGCTACGGCTATATCAAATCGATTCTCAGAGGCGGCATTATCACGCACACCTTCAACAAGGACAGGCTCTACACCTCTGATCGCATCGACAAAATTGTCACCAACCGAATCCTCGGCCCGGTTATCATGCTTGGGGTTCTGTTCGCGCTTTATCAGTTCACCTTTGCCTGGAGCCAGATCCCGGTGGGCTGGCTGGGGATGTTCTTCGGCTGGCTTGGGGCAGCGGTCGACAGCATCCTCCCCGAAGGTCCACTCAAGTCTCTGCTGGTCTCCGGGGTAATCGACGGTGTCGGCGGCGTGTTCGGGTTTGTGCCGCTGATCATGTTCATGTTTTTTGGGATCTCACTGCTCGAGGATTCAGGCTATCTGGCCCGCGTGGCTTACATGATGGACCGTATCTTCCGGATGTTCGGACTGCACGGCTCCTCGGTAATGCCCTTCATTGTCTCGGGCGGTATTGCCGGCGGCTGCGCGGTTCCCGGGGTAATGGCCACCAGAACCCTGCGCTCCCCGAAGGAGCGGCTGGCCACCCTGTTGACCGTACCGTTCATGAATTGCGGTGCCAAAATCCCGGTACTGGCCCTGCTGATCGGAGCCTTTTTCGCCGACCAGCAAGCCATACTCATGTTTGCCTTCACGCTGCTTGCCTGGGTTGTGGCGTTGTTTGCCGCTAAGTTCCTGCGTCTGACAATTCTGCGCGGCGAACCGACTCCTTTCGTTATGGAGCTTCCCCCATATCGTTTTCCAACCCTGCGAGGGCTGCTGATCCATACCTGGGAGCGAACCTGGCAATATATCAAGAAGGCGGGAACGATAATACTGGGGATCTCAGTGCTGCTCTGGGCCCTGATGACCTACCCGGGCCTGCCTGATGAGCAGCGCCAGACTTTTGCGGCACAGCGCGCTGCGCTGGCAACACAATATTCTTCAGAGATTATCGTGGAGGCCCAAGCAGCCGATAATACACTTTCAGCCCAGGCCGTACAGTATCTGGAACAGGTTGAAGCAATCAACAAACGCGAGTCCGAGCAGGCGCTGCGCAACTCATTTGCCGGAAAAATCGGCAGGGGCCTCGAGTATTTGACGCGCTATGCCGGCTTTGACTGGCGCACCAATATCGCGCTGGTCGGCGGATTCGCCGCTAAGGAAGTAATCGTCTCGACCCTGGGAACGGCTTATTCGATGGGAGAAGTCGACGTGGAACAGTCGGACTCTCTGGGCAAACGGCTGCAGCGTTCCCCCGACTGGAACCGGGTGATTGCCGTGGCGGTACTGGTTTTTATCATGTTCTACGCCCCCTGTTTTGTGACCGTCGTCTGTATTGCCCGGGAAGCCTCCTGGGGCTGGGCGGCCTTTTCGATGGCTTTCAACACCGTCTTCGCGCTGCTGATGGCTATTCTCGTCTACCAGGCCGGGATGTTTCTCAATCTTGGCTGATTCATTCTGAAACAAGAAAAACAGCCCGCCCGGAGCTACCAGCTCCAGACGGGCTGCGACACCCCCGTGAACGGGGGTGGAGGGGGAAGTCTATCTGCTCTTGTCTACCAGGTTCCCCGGTAGCCGGGACCAGGCTGCATCATGGGGCGACCACCCTGGCGCATACCGCCGTACCCTGGATTGCCGGGGCCAAAGTCACGGCCGTTGCCCATACCTCTTGCCATCCGGCCAGCCATCGCTCCAGCCTGTGGGCAGTTCTGCTGTCCGAGATAGGCAGTGACGCCGGCCTCTAGGGCTTTTTTATTCAGGGCGGTGCGCAGGTCAAACAATTCTCCTGCCAGCTTGCTTGCCGCGGCCGGATCGGGATTTTCACTGCGCATCAGAGCGAACCGTTCGGCACGTTTGACCGCGATCTCCTTGCGGATATCTTCGGTATCGGCAAAAAACGCATCCAGCTTCTCCTGCGCCGCCGGATCAACCTGGTTGAACTGCATCTGCGGCCCGGCCTGGTTCATATTGCCTCCCCAGTATCCGCCGCCGCGCTGCCCCCAGCCTGCGTGCGCCTGGGTTAAGGCAACCAGACCAAAGCCCATTGCCAAGGTTGCGATTGCTATGTTTCTTTTGATCGTTTTCATGTTTGTTCTCCTTTGTGGTTGTAATCGATTTCGCGATAGTCGCTGGAATCAATCGAAATGTGAGCACCTTTTGGCTCATCAGCCTTTGCTACCATTGAAGCAACTGTCGTGCCTGAAATTAAAAACCACCATAACGTGTTGTTAATTTGATAATTATTTACGAAACAAAGAAACACAAACAGGATTCGAGAAGCTTAAATGCGTAGTTTTTACCCAGCCTCCATCCCCAGCTGCATACAATTTACCCAGTCTTCTCGAGGCAATTGATCTACGACTCATCTCTGGAAACATGAGTCAGAAACTGCCACCTGATATAAGCAAAGCCCTGGCTTGATCTTATCAAATAAATAATTATTTAATTATATACTTATATATTTGGCATGATTATTGGATATAGCGCTTCTGAAGATCCCGTTTTTTCCAATTCAACTTTATTAAGGAACTCGAACATGAACATGAGAAAAATCACCTCGATGACCATGCTGCTGTCGCTGGTTGTACTGATTATCAACTCCATCATTTTGTATGTGGTACCAGAAGGCCGGATTGCCAACTGGGCGGACTGGCGTTTTCTCGGGCTGAGCAAAGGCGACTGGGGTGCCCAGCACACCACGGTGGGCGTTCTGTTTCTGATCGCGGGCGGGCTGCACATCTACTATAACTGGAAACCAATAGTAGCCTATATGAAGAATAAAGCCCGGCAGGTCAAGGTTTTCACGGCTCCGTTCAATGTGGCCCTGGCGCTCACGCTGCTCTTTATCGTGGGTACCTATTACAATGTGCCACCCATGAGCACGATCATTGATGTATCTGCATATTTCAAGGACAGCGCCTCGGCAAAATATGGGGATCCACCCTACGGTCATGCCGAATCATCTTCTTTGAAAATGTTAACCAGACGGGAAAACATCGATCTCGACAAAAGTCTCGAGCTGCTTCAGGCAGCGGGCATCGAAGTCAATGGCGGGGAGGATATCCTGAAAGATATCGCCGCCAGGAACAAACGCTCACCCCAGCAGATTTATGAAATTGTCAAGCCGGCCGCGATCACTCCCGCTGCTGAGGGCATGGCCCCGGCAGCCGGTGTTGCCGCATTTCCGGATGCTCCCAAATCTGGTTGGGGCAAGAAAATACTTGCCGAAACCTGTGCAGAGTACGGCCTTGATCCCGATGATATCATCGCCAAACTTGGCCAAAAGAACATCACCGCCCAGCCCGATATGAGCATTAAAGATATCGCTGAGGCCAACGATATCGATCCGATGGGCGTGTTTGAGGCGCTCCATGATATTGTCGTTTCCAAGTGATGCTGAGATCCTGGTCAAGCGCGGCTGAGGCGCAAGGCTCCAGTTACTCAGACAGCCGCTCAAAGTAAATGCGGGGCCGGCCGGGAAAACTTCCCTGCCGGCTCCGTACATCCCGCTTCCAGCCATGCGATCTCTTCTGAAAAACCAGACAATGCTTTTCGGGTTGAGACGGATTATATGGATTTTCTTGACTTTATTACGGGCAATTATATGATTATCAAGTACAAGTCATTTGTCAGGCTGCCTGTCAGCGCTTTAGTAGTTGCCGGCCTTTAACCCAACCCAGGGGGAGTACCGCTATGCATGACGAGCGTAGAGAGTCTTACCGATTACCGGATGTTTCCAGAGCCACCTGCATTCTGATAGACGGAGATAAGCGCTACCAGGGAACCTTGCGCGATTTGAGTATGGCTGGTTTCTTCCTGGAGACCGCTGATCAGCCTGAAGTGGCCCAGCGCTATACGATCGAGATCATTCTGGAGGGCACACACAGCCGCCTGGTGGTCGACAATATCTCAGGTGTCATTGCCCGAAAAGACCGCGATGGAGTGGCCATAGAATTCACCCAAAAATTTGAGTGGCTCATTCTGGCCCCGATCTTCTACCACCAGAATAAAGCAGGCTGAGGTCAACACTCGTCAGCTGATCAGATATCCACCACCGGATCTCCGCGGCTCAAGCCGACGTTGTGCCGCCATGTTTCCAGCCCCGCAGGCCCCAGATCAGAGCCAGCAAACCAACTGAGGTCAGCCCGGCAGAACTCATGGCGACTCCGGTGATCCCCGCAGATTTCCAGGCCAGACCGCCAAGCAGCACACCGAGCATCCTGCCGATCCCTGAGGTTGCATAATAGCCCGCCATCATGGTTGCCCGCGAACCGGGCATCAACTCGGTGCAGAGTGAAAAGCTGGTTACCATGGTGAATTCGAAACTCAGGAACAGCAGGAACAGGCCCACCATCGCCGAAGCCAGATTCTGACCGATCACCGGCAGCAGCAGATAGGAACAAATCGATGCCACCAGGCCCAGGAGCAGGGCTTTTTTCAGACCAAGTCGATCGGAAAACAGCGAAGTCAGACCTTCGCCAACGAGTTCGGCACTGCCGATGGCCACAGTGCTGAAACCGAGGGTAATGACCGAGACCAAAAAATCCTGCTCGAACCAGGCCCCATAAACGACGAAAATTGCGTCGTTGGCAACTGAAATCATGAATCCGAAACAGAGCATTCCCAGGGCCGGGCGCACCCGGGCCAATTCTTTGAGGGTGGCGAGCAGGCGGATGTTGCCGGACTGAGGGGACGAAGCCCCCGAATCCGCGGGAATCAACCTCCCCATCATCAGCCAGCCGGCGGCGCCTAATAGTGCAAGCAGGAAAAATGAGCTCGGCAACCCCATGCTATCGATAATCAGGGCCATGGCGGGGATACCGATCAAGGTACTGCCGGCCCAGGCGGTTTCGACGATGCCGATAATTCTGCCCCGTCTCTCGAACGGCACATTATTGCCGATATAGGCCTGCATGGCCGGATCGAAAATACTCTTGCCCAAACTAGCGATAATCAGGCCAAGAAAGATCGGCCAATAGAGCGGGACCAGCCCGCAGACAAGCATACCTACGGCGAGCATGGCAAGCCCCGTACGCATCATCATACGGCAGCCAAGGCGGTCCGCCAGAGGCCCGGCGAACATGCCCAGAAGTGAGGTGAGCTGCCCGGCCGCGATAATTGTCGTGATCGCGGTAAGCGGCACCTCGAGGCTTCTGCTCAAGACCGGTGCGAACGGGTAGATAAACCGGCGGCCGGTATTGATCAGCAGTTTGCAGGCAGCCAACACGATCACCTGCCTGGCAAAACCTTCCGGTATTTTCCTCCGCTTCAATTCAGCCTGAGGCAATGGCTCGATCTCTGAATTCATCTGGTAAGATAGGAGTTATTAGAACTTTGATACGACGGCTTCAAAGAAAGAAACGACACGGTGGTTTCCTGCACGCCCCTGGACTGAGTGACTCCTTTTCTGGCACCGCATTGATCACAAAACAGCAGTCGCAATGCTGGAAAGAGGGAGTCTGCCGGTCAATTATTACTGTCATATCGGGGCTCAATATGGTAATCCAACACCGGAAGCAGCGCCAATTGAAACATGGTATCTTATGCTCATTTCGTCCCGCAGACGGCTATACAAAATTGTTCACACCCCTTAAGTTTCTTTGATTTCCATGGACAACCAAGGCTCCCAGTTGCCAGAACCATTCCTACCATACGCACCCCGTTTTGATCGATAAAAATGCAGAAATCAGACACCAAAAAACGTGTTGTTCTAAAAGATGGATACCTGCTTGAAGAATTTGACCAAGAGATCACCGTCTATCACCCAACCTTGACGACATCGCTGTATCTCAATGAAACAGGAGCGCTTATCTGGAACCTCTGTGATGGGAGCAGAAGCGTCTCAGACATTATCGTTCTTCTGTCAACGCATTACCCCGAGAGCAGCGCTCAGATCGAACTCGACGTGATCACTCTGATCAATCGACTCATCGATCAAAATATTGCTGAACTCAAATGAGTTCCACAACTTTTACCGCCGCCACCCAATCTCTATGATTAATTATCGTATTTCCTTTGCCGGCGCAGACGTTGCAGTTCAGGCCCAAGACCCATCCTCGTCCGAGCTTCTGGTCCTGCTTTTCCATGGCCTGCTCACCCCGGAATCGGCGGTTGCCGCTCCCCGATTGAGCCTTGCCTTTGCTGAGGGGTCAGACACGTTCTCGGTATTCGAAGATGCAGTTTCGATTTTCGAAGGCCAATCAAAAGTACAATGCGCCGCAATTCTGTATGACCGGGTGATATTTCATCTGCTCGACGAAACGGGCGGCGGCGCGGCCCTGCACTGCGGCAGTGTCATAGGCGAAGACCGGTTGATACTGATTCCCGGCCAGAGTGGGGCGGGCAAGAGCACGCTGGTCTGGTGGCTGACCAACTGCGGTTATCGCTATCTCACCGATGAACTGATCTTCATTGATGAGCAGGCAGCCAAACCCATCGAATTTTTTACCAGACCTGTTTGCCTGAAATCAGGCGCTTTGCCCCTGATTGAAGCATGCGCAACAAATGTCTGGCAGGACATGCTGCGGGACCGCCATGGAGCGCTTCTCACACCGCAACTCGCTGGTGAAACCGACGATAATATGGATCGAAAAACCAAAGCTGACAGGGGTTCGGTGCCGCCGCACCCGGCCCTGGTCCTGTTGCCGCAGTATCAAGCAGGCTCACCACTTGAAATTGAGAGAATCAGCACGGCCAGGCTGGTCGGCCTGCTGATGCAATGCCACGCCAACGCCCGCAATCTGGAAGACCATGGCTTCAGGCAGATCGTGGGCCTTGCCCGGACCACACCGGCCTATCTGCTCCGCTATGACAGTTTTGCAGGCCTTGCCGAAGCAATTGATAGGACCCTGACCATATCGTCCAGGAATAAATGATTCGAACCATCCTCGGTTTGTGTGCCCGCGACCAGGGGCATGCCCCCATGTATCAGGTCCTGGACCGCGCCCTTTCATCATTTGGCAGCGCTCCATCCAGCTGGGAAGAACTTATCCGCAATGCCGAGCAGCAGGGCCTCAGTTCCCTGCTCTATAAACATCTTACCGCGCTCGGTTTCAAGCTGCCCAGATCCAGCCGCCGGGACCTGCAGTCACTGTACCTGCGCACCAGGCGGTCAAACCAGCTCAGAAATGAAGCACTCGCAGAGATTCTCGAGGCCTGCCGTCAACAACAGATTGAAGTGCTGCTGGTCAAAGGCATTGCCCTGGCAAATTTCGTTTATAGCGAGCCTGGACTAAGACCGATGCGCGACATCGATCTTCTGGTCGCTAAGACTGATCTGAAAAAGGCCCGGCAGACCCTTGCCAAAATGGGCTACCGGGAGCAGAAAAATCATGCTATACCCGATGATTATTATCATCTCGCCCCGATGATCAAAGCCTTGGAAGGGTTGCCGATCAATATCGAACTGCACCACAATCTTCTGCCGCTCCAGCAGCAGTATCCATTATGGCCGATCGAAAAATCATCCGGTTCGGCAGAACTCATTTCGATACATGACCAGCAGGCCCTCACACTTAACCTGGAGGAAAATCTTCACTACCTCTATCTTCATGGTCTTGCGGCACCGCTGACTTATGAGGAATTCCGGCTCATCAATGTTGCCGATATCATCAGCCTCGTTGAGTCTCAGCTGGTATGCATCGATTGGGATTTAGTGCGCCGGTTTGAGCCACGCTTGCTGGACATCCTGTCCCGTCTCCACTTCGTAACCCCCTGGAAGCAGGAGGTTATCGATTTGCTGCACCTTGACGTGAGGAAAATCCCGGACGCAGCGGCCAGCCCCTACCGAGGCTGGCCCAGGCGCCGGCTCAAGGATATCGCGCTGAAACAACTGCCGGCCCTGGCCAAGGATACCTTCTGGCCCTCCACCTGGTGGGTTCAGGTCTATTATGGATGTTTGAGCGGGCCATCATACTGGAAGGTCCGGCTCTTCGAACATCCCCGCGCTATCTGGCGCTGGTGCAAAACCTATATCCGGGATTATTTTAATTTCACTGCCGGAGGCTGAACAGACGGCTGCAGAATATCGAGCCAGGCCTGGAACCTCCTAGAGGTAACCCTCCGCTTTATACCAGGCCGCCGTTCTGCGCAGTCCCTCATCGATACTGATATTGGGGGCATAGCCAAGATCGCGCTTTGCTTTATCGATGTTGAATGCCCGGTTCTGGCGGTACCAGTCCACCCGGCGGGGGAAAATCGGCGGGGTGATCTTAAAGGGCTTGCAGGCTTTTTCGCAGATATGACCGACAATAATCACCGGCCAGATCGGCAGGTGCGGAATTTTGACCTCCACATTCAAGGCCGCAGCCGTCTTTTCCACCAGCGTCTGAATTGGCAGATAATGCTCGTCGGCAATCAGGTAGGCTTCGCCGTCGCCCTTGCCCGGTTCCTGGGCCAGAACATGGGCATCGACCAGATGATCGATATAGAGCGGATGATACAGGGTCTTGCCGTTGCCGAACATCGGAAACGTGCCCTTGCTGACCCGCTTGAAGATCATGAAAAACCGCTCCGGATCGCCGGGGCCGTAGATTGCGGCCGGTCGCAGGATGGTGGTCGGCATGCCTTTGAGCTGATACTGCTTGACGATCGGCTCCGCCTCATACTTGGTCTGCTGGTAATAATCGGCCGCGTTTATCGGGCTGTTCTCGTCGCCTGGAGGATTGTCGACGTTGCCGTGCACACCGCAGGTACTGCAGTAGACAAATTTCTGAACCTTTTCCCGCCAGGCGGCCTCGAGGACGTTCTGTGTCCCCTGCACATTGACATCCCAGTAATAGCTGTTGGGAACGTTGAGTTGCCTGAAGGCAGCAGCCAGGTGGTGGACCACATCCACACCTTTCATGCAGCGCTCGACGACTTCCTTGTCGGTCACCGTACCGATCACCACCTCTGCGCCCCAATCCCGCAGTTCCTGGGTCTTCAGCCCTTCCTGGAAGTCCAGCGCTATGACTTGATGTCCGTCATCGAGCAGGCGACGGACCAACGCCTTGCCGGTGAATCCGGTTCCCCCGGTTACCAGAATTTTCATGGTTAACTCCTTGCAATATCATTTATTTGTATTCTTATACAATTCTTGGTTACAGTGCTTGCAAAAGGTGCCCAACCGGAGTGATCAGAAACACCCAACTCGATTCGAGCTACGGTGACAACTGATGATAAACAGCCAGCAACTGCTCTCCAGCCGCTTCAACCGAATAGGTACTGCGGATGCGGCTTCTGCCAAAAGCACCGAATTCTTTACGCAACTCAGCATCTGCAAGGGCCTTTTTTATGGTCTGACCGAGAGCCGCGGCCTTTCCGGCCGGATTCTGCAGTTCATCGGCTGCATAAAAGCCATGGTCTCCGAGGTAATGCATATTGTTTTTGGTCGGAAAACACACCACCGGCAGACCGGCACCCATATAATGCAGGATCTTGCCGCTGGCCTCACCCGAACCCGACGGTTTCGGGTCAACCGCCAGGTCGGCGGCGCCAAGCCAGTCTGCAAGCTGAAAATAGTCTACTTCCCCAGGTAAAATGACGCGCTCCGCAAGACCGGCCAGGTTGACCTGCTCTTCCACCCACTCCTTCGGATACCCGACCAGCACGAAAATGCAGTCTGTATTGTCTGCCATGAGAGGTATCAGCGCTTCGAGCAGAATATCGACTCCTTTGCCGGCAAGCAGGGAGCCGCTGTAAATGATTACGTCCGGCTCAAGAGCAATGCTCAGTTTCCGGCGCAGCTCATTTTTATCTGCTGTCAGGAAAAACTGCTCGGGCACGACGTCTCCGACGAGATCGACCCGGCCGGCGGAGCCACCGCGGGCGCTCTCCAGAAACCTCACGCTTGCTTCGGAGGAGCAGACGATCCAGTCCGGCAGCCGATAGATGAGTTTCTCAAACCAGTAGACAGCTCTATACAGCATTCCTTTTTTGCTGATGGTACCATAGGCCTGCAACTCGCCGGAAAGACTGCCCTGCATATCCATGACCAGACGGATCCTGCGCCAGAACAGCATCAGTTTTACGCACCAGCCGAGCAGCGCCCCTTCGTGCAGATGTCCATGAATGATTGTGACCCGTTGCTGCCAGACTACCTTGAGGACCAGAAACAAGAGCAGCACATCCGCCAGGGGCTTGAACACCGAAAACCCGGCACTGGTTTTGGTATACCCTGGAATAGGCCAGATGCGGCGCACCTCGACACCGTCCACGTCGCTGCCAAGCCCATAGGTGCATAAAATAACCCGGCAGCCGCAGGACTGCAGCCCCCGTATTTCATTCATTATGCGGATATGGCAGCCCCGATTGGAAAAAAACGGCGTCGGCCCAATGTGGACCACCACCGGTTGGTCCTCCCGATATTGACTCGACTGCTCTGTCACACCAGTACCCGATTGGTTTCGCGCTTTTCAGACAGCGGTTTAACCAAGCCACTCCTGCTAGTCAGCCCAGTCATAGCGACGCTCAACGACTGCAATTTCCTGGTGATAGCGCTCCTCCCCCCAGCCAAGCAGCGGTCCGATAATCTCGCACACCCGAAAGAGCACGTCAGTCCCCGGATGACCGATGGTCCCCAGACCGGTCCGGGCGAATACCACGTCATCGAGCGTACAGGCCATTTCATGTTCAACTGCATAGGCCGCTTCCCCAGCCAATGTTTCGCGGGTATCGGAGAGTTTTTCCAGATACCCCGGCCGGCTTTTGAGATAGCTTACCACCCGGTCGATTTCGCTGCCATGTGAAACGATCAGATCATGCACGGTTGCGGGATCGAGGATGTCTTCATAGTGCTGCTGCTTCTCGGCAATGAATCCTTTCAGGTCTGCAATGCGCCCTTCGAAAAGCGGCTCGGTAGCAGTGCGGCAGCCCCGATCTGAAATATCCAGACGGGCAGCCACGATATCCATTGCCTGTTCGGCGATTGCCCGGGCCGTCGTATATTTCGCCCCCAGAACCGAAATAATTCCGTCTACCCCGTCCCGTTCACCGTGATCGACCACCTGGTACTCGCCGGTGCCCTGATAGGTATCGGCCTTGACTTCATCGCTGATCAACGGGTACAGGCCGGCAAACGCATAGTGTACATCCTGCTCGGTCAAACCTATACCGGGGACAATCGCATTGATATCCTGCAGGAAATCGACGATGTCCATACGGGTAACCCGCACCTTGTCGAGGTCCTCGTTAAACGGGACATTGGTCGTACCGATCAGCGTGCGGCCGCGCCAGGGAATCATGAAAATATGCCGGCCGCCCCGGGTAACCAACCCCTCGGTCTTTTTGCCGCTGCTCAGAGCCAGGGCGAATTCTTTTTCGAGCTGGCGGCTGACCAGATGGACCCCCTTGGAGAAACCGGTGGTCTTTTTCTCGAGATTCAGCCCCTCGACCTGGGCATTGATCCCTGGCAGAAACGGACCTGCTGCATTGACTACGAGGTCTGACGCAATGTCAAACTCGCCGTCGTTCAGGCCGTCGCGGCACCTGACTCCGGTGATGCGTCCCGAGGCCGTGGTAAAGCGGACCACTTCGACATGATTGGCGACGACGGCACCGTTTTTGGCAGCGGACTTGATAAAGGCAAGGGTCATCCGCTCCGAGTTGTTCATATGACTCTCGAAAAGGGTATGCGCTCCGCTCAAGCCATCAATGGCCTCGAGCATCGGCACCGCCTGAAGTGTTTTATCCCTGGAAAAAAATGAGCCGTGTGCAACCTTTTTCGCAGGATCTGCGATAAGATCATTGAGCCCCGTGCAGATGAGCCGATACATGTTCATACCGGCCAGCAGGGCCGCTCTTCCCTTCATCAGGCTGCCGCTGATGGTCGGAATCAGAAATGGGACGCTGGTGGTCATGTGGGGCGCAATAATCTGGAAATAGGTACGCTCCCGGGCCGATTCGCGCACCTTGCCAAACTGCAGCTTTTGCAGGTAGCGGATACCGCCATGCAGCAGCTTCGACGAGGCGGACGACGTGCTCATGCCGAAATCGTTTTTCTCCACCAGGGCTACCCGCAGGCCCCGCAGGGCAGCATCGTGGGCCAGACAGGCGCCGGTAATGCCCCCACCGATAATGATTGCGTCAAACGATGCCTCAGTGAGAAGCTGAATTTCTCGTTTCATAAAAAAGTGCTGCTTCTGGAAAAATCACCAGGAGTAATATGGACACAAGGATATGCCCAAAACATCATACGAGCAAAACGATTCTGAACGATGTCTTCAATAAACCAGTCTATCATATCACCCTGGACAATTTCACTACCGCGACGTGACATCATAGGCTTGCTCGCATGGAACATGCAGTAAAAAGAAAATGCCTTCCCGCAATCAGACACGAGAAAGCATTTTCTTGAAACAGATAAATACAGATACAGCTGACTACAAAATCACCGCCTGTATGCAGTCATGCCATGCCATTTTGCATAAGATCCGTGGGCACCGCAGGGATAGTCGTCCGCCCCCCAGAACTCGATGACATCTCCATAATTGAGATTATGCGTGCCAAGATCTATATCGGTATTCTGGTCGGGGCAGACAGCGCGCCAGTTATCGAGCGGGCAGTCGCATTTCAGAGCACTGGACCATGGATAATTTCCCTGTGACACCGTCTGGCCATTGATCGATACTCTATATGGTGACTGGCCGTCAAACTCGGTCTGAGCAGCCAACACCAGCTGGTAGGTGCCGCTCTCGCCGGGAAATGAAATCGAGCAGGAGTCGTTGCCTGAGTAGGCTGTCAAACCGAGTGCACCATCACGCTCGGTCCAGTTTCCCCCGCAGTTCCAAGCAGAAAAAGCATCCATCCATATCTGCGGAGAACTGTCCGGAGCAGACGGTCCGGGCGGTGCCTGCTCAACGGCGGCAGTATCATCAGACGCAGCTGGAGCGGGTTCGGTATTTGCTGAATCATCAGCGGCAGCATTATTGACCTCACCGCTCCCCCCGGTGGTGCCGCCATTATCATTGCTACTGTCACTGCAGGAGACCATGAAGCCCCCCACTACCAGCAAGATTACTAAAAGCCGTAATTTCTTCACTGTCAACTCTCCAATAATTGGTACCAACTTTGATGACTGGCCCATTAAATATGGGTGATAATGGGATGTTTACTGGAAACAAACCGAAGTCACTATACCACAATCCTTAAGCAAGTCCACTGCACTTTTCCACTCCCACCAGTGAATTGGGCAACCACATGAGGATATCGAAACCATGCCTGTCGGCCATTTTTTTTTGGCACAAAATCCTGTCAATGGTATTTATTCAATGTAGTCTCATCTCCATACTTCCAGGAGCGGCCATGGTTCTGCCCAATCCGGCATATATCGAAGAGATAAGAAATATTTTTGCCACAAGTCCGTTCCCAGCCCATCTGGACATGCAACTCACCTCGCTTGCTCTCGATCAGGCGACCGTTCAGCTTGAGCTGAAAAACCATCACCTGCAGCTTTTCGGTATCGTACACGGCGGTGTGCTGGCCACCCTTGTCGATACCGCAACTTACTGGGCGGTTTATCTGCGGCTGCCCGAAGGTGCAGGACTGGTCAATGTCGATCTCAAGCTGAATTATCTGAAAGCGGCAAGCCAGGGACTATTGCGGGCGGAGGGGTATGCAATCCGCAACGGCCGTACACTCTGCTATTCAGAAGCCAGCGTTTACAATTCAGAAAATGATCGCCTTGCCCACGGCACCTCGACCCTGATGATCCTGCCGGATAAAGGGCTCACTCTGAAAAATCCCAAACATCTGATCAAGCCATGAGTGAAACAGAAATCCAGGCCGTTATGGAAGAATTGAATATGACCAAAAAGCTCTGGTGGCTGCATGACTCATACTGGCATGCGACCCTGGTCAAGGCACTGGGAGCGGAGAAAGCAAACGAGCTTAATCTTGAAGCCAATGAGCGGTTCTTTCGCAAATATACGTTGATGCTGATCAAGAAAAAGAAAATCAGACGGCCAGTGCGTTATCCGATTTTCATTTGTACCGAAATGAAAACCTGAGGCGAGGCGGCCGCACCCATCCGCCATTGATTCTTATCGTAAATGTAATAGAGCCGAAGCTGAGCACTCGATGAAATTCAACCCCGGCAACTACAGCGTTGAACTGGACCTGCAGAGCAGCCGCTTTGGCCTGCACCGGGACCAGATCGCTCTGCTGACGGACCGCTTGGCTGAGATTCGGGCCGACTCACCCTGGTTCTCAGATATCTGTTCGCTGCGTGACGGCGTACTGCGCTATGAATCCCAGACGCTGCTGCCGTACCGGACCAGCAGCAGCAAAGCAGCCGGCAAGATGAGCGTGCTGCTGGTTCTGGGCAACCCTTCGGCCCTGGGCGTCAAACAGGGCATGTTTTTTTATTCGCGCGCCGATGGCGATAGACACGATTTCTGGACCAAAATGGATACGGCCGGACTGGTGCGCATGGTGGACCAGACTACGCGAGCCCGGGAGGCCCAGCTGCGCGGCGAAATGATCCTGCAGGACGCGGCCTCCAGCCGGTTCAGCTTTGGCCTGACCACCTTTTACTCGTTTCCAACCCCGGGCTCGAGTAATTCACCCTACTGCGGAGCCGGAGGTGTTGAAAGGCTGTTCGAGCCAATGCTCAAGCACCTCTGCCGGCTGGAATCTCAGCGCCTCATAGCATACCCCTTCACCGACCGGGCGATTATCGTCTTCACCCAGAAAAGTTCACTGAAGAATTTCTACCGTGCCACCGGCATTAAACCTTCATACTGGCCCATACGCGGCGAAGATTCCAGTGGGGCAGAACTGGGCCGGTTGCTTGACCAGGCCAGCACAATCGAGCTCACAAAAAATGCACTGTTATTCTGAACGAGGCCAGGACCGCCTTTCATACAGTCTGGAGCTGGGACAATGATCAAAGTCTATTTTCACAGGCGGTTCTATGACGAATATACCTCCGACCCGGCAGCTGAATCCGGCCGCATGGAAGCCATCGTCGAGGCCATTGAACCTATCGCTGAGATCATCGAATGCCAGCCGGCCGCAGAAGAGGACCTGCGTGCTGTTCACAGCAGGCAGCATATCGAGCATGTGCGCCGGCAGGGGCTCTACGAGATTAGTGCCCTCGCCGCCGGCGGTGCTGTCCAGGCAGCGCTCAGTGCACTTGAAACACCGAGCTTTGCCCTGATCCGTCCACCGGGCCATCATGCTTCGGCCAGCAGTTGCTGGGGATTTTGCTATTTCAATAATATGGCGGTATCGCTCTATCATCTGAAACAGAAGAACTTGATCGAGCGGGCCTTCGTGCTTGATTTCGACCTGCATTTCGGTGACGGCAGCGTCAATATCATGGAACACGATACATGGGTGGAGATATTCAACCCGGAGTCGAGGGGGCGGGAGGCATACCTCGCTGAGGTCAGGTCCCGTCTGGCGGCTACCCAGGCAGATATGATTGCTGTTTCAGCCGGCTTCGATCACCATATCAACGACTGGGGCGGCCTGCTCTACACCGACGACTACCGGCCTATGGGCTCCTGGGTCCGGGAGACGGCCCGACGCAATGGCGGCGGCTGCTACGGGCTGTTGGAAGGGGGGTATAACCATAACGTTCTTGGTGAAAATGTGCGGGCCTTTCTGGAAGGGCTGCTGCAGATCGGCTGACCCTTGCAGGATGGCGTAGTTTACACAATGGTTTCAATGAGATATTATTGATTCTGCGGAAACCTTTCAAAACCTCAATCTATCTGAATCAAGCGGGAGACAACCATGTCGATCTGGGCCAGGATTATCGTAACTATTCTCATGATGGTCGTAATCAGCTTTCTTGGGGGCGCCCTGTGGAACTCGACCTTCCATCATCCGATTCCTTCCTATGCGGCGGGTCTCATCGGCGGTCTGGTGGCGGTTCCGGTCTGGGAGATCTTGAAAAAATTCAAGCCCAAAGCCCCCCAATAAGCTTGTTGGTGCGAGGTGTCACAGGTGATGCATGGCTCGTGAATCGGGCGCGTGCTGCCTGAAGCGCGGCTGCTCTGTCGAGCCAAAGCCTGGCACACCGCGGGCAACGATGGTTGCCGGACTCCTTAATTGAGCCGGCTGTCAGCCTGAATATCTTATGGAAAAACAACAATAATCATCGATATGTTAGCAATATCGGCAGTCTATTCAGGGTGTTTGCACTTTTGGCGATGACACGGTTTTTACCCTTTAGAATCAACGATGAAAAGGCAGCAATTCCAACCTTCGGGCGTGTCGCTGCGGCCTGCTATCCCGCGTCGCCTTTGGTGGAGGCCGTATGTATATAGCCTTCCCCAAGTCTTTTTGACGAGCAGGCCGTCTCAACTCATGAAATATTAAGGTCAGTTGCTTGTTCAATAGATCAGAAAGGACTCAGATGAAGATTCTCAGCGTTGATATCGGCACCACGGCCATGAAAATGGGAATTTTCGAGATGCAGGACGAGCAATTGCATCTCGCCCGCAGTTTTGCCCGCGATTATGCGATTAACATATACAACGAGGGGCTGTTCGGCGACATAGAGCCTGACAAGTGGCAGAAGGCCTTTATTGAGGGCTGCCGAGTGCTTGAGCAGCACACTGCCGAGGTCGAAGTGATCTCTCTGTCCGGCACGACGCCGGGGCTGACCGCCATGGACGGCGACGGTGCCGCGCTGTACCCGGCAATTCTGATGCTTGATCAGCGCTCCCGGACCCAGGCCCGGCACATTATCGATACCATCGGCGAGTCAAGGCTGCTCGAGCATACCGCCAATATTCCGGTGGCTGGCGGCTGCTCTCTGGCCAGCATACTCTGGATAAAAGACAATCTGCCGGATATTTTCAAAGAAACCGATACCTTCGGCCACTCGAACACGTTTTTTTGCAAATGGCTGACGGGCCACTTCGCCATCGATCCTTCCTCGGCCTCCCTCATGGCGCTCTACAACACCACAAAAAACGATCTGAGCTGGAACCGCGAAATCGCCCAGACCTTCGGTCTCGATGTCGATCGGCTCCCGCCGCTCTGTCACGCCTACCAGAGCCCCGGCAGAATCAAGCCTGAGCTGGCCCGCCTCACCGGCCTCAGACGGGAGCCTCATGTTCTTATCGGCGGCAACGACGCGGTGCTGGCCGCCTATTCGGTGGGCATCGATGAGCCGGGGGAAATCTTCAATATCAACGGTACCTGCGAAATCACCATGGTCTGCCTGCCGACCTGCGTGCCCTCGAAAAATTACAACATCCGCACCCATGTCCTCGATGGCCGCTGGTTTTCTTTCTATGTAATGAACGCCGGGGGCAAGGCCTTCGAGTGGTTCAAATCGCTGTTCTGCAGCGAGATGAGCACGGCTGAGTTCTTCGATGACTTCATCCCGAGATCAATTGACACCTGGCTCGAGCGGCCAAGCAATGTCCGTTATACCCCGTATCTGATGGGCTCGCGCTATTCCCAGCAACCGCTCAAGGCCGAATTCCTCGGCCTTACCCAGGAATCCAGCCGCGAAGAGCTGCTCGCGGCCCTGGTCAGAGGGTTGTGTGAATACCAGCAGGAAAATCTTGAAGAAGTCGCCCGCAATATCACACTCGATGAAAAAGTCATCGTCTCCGGCGGGGCGGTCAATGAGGCCATTGTCCGGGCCAAACAGAAGTGGCTGCGCAACTGCGCTTATCATTTCGAGGCGGAATCATCGCTCAAAGGCGCGGCGCTGCTTGGCAAGAAATTTATCAAGGAGGCATGAACATCCGTGATTCACAAAGCCATGGATCATTCCTACGCATTTTTTTACAAAGCAAGAAATGGTCCCCGGCATTCCTGACCACCCTCGTCGGTGAGTCTATCAAATCCAGTGCTGGTCAATTGCTTGGCCCATCCAAGACGCTGGAGAAGGATGTGTTTATCGGAAAAATAAAGACCTAGCTTTGCAAGAAGCTACGATCATGTATGGTTGAGCTTTAAAAAGCGATAGCGAATTTCGACACATTCTGGTAAAAATCACGGTCTCGCAACGGTGTGGTCCCGTAGCTCAGGGGATAGAGCACGAGATTCCTAATCTCGGTGTCGTAGGTTCGAATCCTACCGGGATCACCAGATTCACTGCCACTGCTCCTCCTCCACTCCTACCCTTCGATATAGTTTCGTGGCAACTATTACGTCTTGGTATGAAAAGCGCTTCTCTCCAATTGCCCAACTTCCATATAAAATGGGTTCATCGATTACAAGCCAGACCTCTTCATAGAAGCTCCTGATAAGTGACTCGGATACTGCAATTGCATGCTCGAGCGTTCGTTTGTGTGCAGATAAAAAATCTCAAAAAGCAGACAAATGAACTATCCCGCTGCTTGTGGCAGGGTAGTTCATTTCTTCTCATTGTTCGCTGACCGGTGGAAATCGTCTATATGAACCAGTTTCATCGGCACCCCTAGGGTGCCTCGCATAATTTCCTGCAACTCGTAACCAATAGCTGACGGTTCTAGAGGTATAACATGAACATCATCGATAGCCCCCTGTAAACTCAAAGGTATGGTATCGATGGTCTTCAGAACGCCGCCAATCAAAGGAATACGCCCCATAATCGTGTTCGCGGTTGCCTGCGCCGACACCAAGAGAGTAGATTTAATTTGCCTCTGGCGGATATCAAATTCTCCTGCACCGGAGAGTATCATTTCATCGCTGTCCAGTATAATTTTTTCAAACTCAAGTGATTCGTTCTTTAATGTGGCCTGCATTTCAAATCGCCTAAAGCCCAACCCTTTCTCCAACATCTGTTTTGCCGTTACACGGTCAGTCAGTATTTCAGCGATGTTGAGAAACTTCATCACATTGAGCAGGATTATATCGCGATAGATATGTCCGTTAGAAATGGTTACGACGAAGTGTCCCGAGGCCGTTTTAAAAAGGTCTTTTATGGTGCCGTGTCCATTGAGAACCCCATCCAGATCAAACGTCCCATCGGCTTTGAAATGTTGATCTGAAAAACAATTCAGAGTGGTATTTAACGGTTGAGCTTTTGCCTCTGATTTTAGATTGAAGGCAATGTCTTGAGGTGAATATCTAATGGTGCCCGATATGGGGATACCACACAGACTGGTTTCTTTCAGCGTGATTTCAGCAGCGTCTTCATGAAGCATGATATCAGCATGGAGCGGTTGGACCGTTAGAGACTTCGTTTTTAGCTGCTTGGTTTTGCAATGAATGTTCCCTGTAATCGGCAAAGGGAAAGGCGTTGCAGTGGATTTTTCGCCAAGCGACTTGTTATAGCCACCCAGACTATCCATGATTTTTTCCACATCAATACTATCAGCCTGCAAAGCCAAATCGACCAGCATTGTTTCTGATGATCCGGGCTTGATACTTCCGATAAGCGTCATCGCCATATCGCTCCAGGTCAACTCTGCGGAGCTGATCCCTATTGCATCTGGCTCTCCTCTTACGGTTATTTTATTAATTATCAAAGGCGCCTTGAGCTTCTGAGGAAGGTGCAGGTTTTCTCCATCCAGTTCTCCAGCAAGATTCACCTTGTATGGTTTTTTAAGATTGAGACGGATTCGTGCTTTGCCGCCAAGTGAACCGCTGAGATAAGGAGTTATCTGAATTATTTGGGTCAAAGTAGATTCGTGGAGTAATCCTTCAAAACTAAGATCAACTGACTGGTCTTTATATCTGCCACCAAGACTTGCCTGATAGTCACGGTCCTTGAGAACGAGCTTATTAACGACCACGTCTTGTGCATTCCAGCTTACATCAGCACTCATCTCGAGGCCGTTCTGCGATGCCAACGCTGCTGTCAGGTTGCGAGTCTCGTTATTCGAATAGGAGAGATGTGAAGTTGTCAAGGCAAGCGGCTTAAGCTTCACCCAAGCCGGAATACCGGTAATCTGCGAGAGCCACTCTGCGGTTTTGGGGCCAATCTGCCCGGCAAAGCTCAAACTGACATCCTTGTCAAGCCCTGCCCTATAATGCAGGTGCGCGCCGGACACCGTTACTGAACTATCGAGCATGAGTACACGCCCATCCCAATATTCAAGTTTTTGCTGATCAGCATTAAATTTCAGAGCGCCGATAGTCAGCGGTCCGGGATTTTTGGGTAAATCATGAAGAACAAGATCTTCAATCTCGCCGGCAATATCATAGTGCCATCGGTGAAAGTTTTTAAGTGGGCCGCCCAACCTGACCTTCGATAATTGTAAAATACTCTTGCCGCCACCATAGTATCTGGCGATCCCCCCCAATTTTTCATACGATGAAATCCATGGCAGAATTTCAGACACATCAACACGTGACGTCCCGGAGGCAACCTCAAAATTCTTTGTCTCGCCAAGATCAAGATTACCTGAAAATGAGGCAAACGAAGAGGCTCCGAACGAACCATGGAGTTTCTGCCACCGTATCTGGTTCCCATCATAGGTTACATCACCACCGGCAATGCTCAGTGGATAGGGGCTTTTCTCGTGACGTGCAGCAAGTTGAATATCGGTTGCTGAAACATCAACATGCAGTTGGTCAGTGTCGCCATCGAGGAGTAATTTTGCATGGGCACTTCCCTGTAGATCATGGATCTGAGCAAGCTCATTTTGCAACTCCCGATCATCTGAAAAGAGCTTCAGGATTGCCGGAACATCGGCGGCATCGGCACGTATCGCGGCCTCGATGTGAAGAGGCAGTGGTGCTTTGTCAAGATCAAGATTCAATCTGCCATCTTGGATCGATGAATGTTTCACCCGGCCCTGTATGTTTTCTCCTGCGAGTTTTCCCCGCGAAAGTGCAATATCGCCTGAAACGCTCTGCAACTCCAAGTTCACGCCAGGAATTTTAACATCTGCCTGCTTGAGGCTGGACTTAACAACAAGGGTATCCAGATCCCAAAGTTCGTCTAAGGAGTTTGCCACACCCGATACTGAAACAAGTGGAAGAGTGCCGCCTTTCAAGATATCAAAAACGGTTTAGATCGTTGCCTCTCCCCCTGCTAATGCAAGAGCCGCCAAACGGGTGGATTTTATGTCGATGTCCTGACCTTTCAGGTTCAGGAGAACTTTTGGAACTTTTTCAGATACTGTCAAACTGCCGGAGACATCCAGCGCAGGATTCTCCAGCAGCAGTTCCGACAAGGTAACGGTGGCAGCATCAGGGTTTAAGTCCAAACGGCCAGCCAGTCTCTGTATCTTGATATCTGTTGCCTGGCCTGCACGATCCAGGAGAACAGATGGTGCAGCAAGTTTGAAATCCAGGGCAATTTGATCGCTGTTTTCCATGGAAAAGTCCATGGTTATATCGGTATCACCAGCATGGATTTTAAGACCGGCATCCGGTAAAAAAGCCGTATAAGCATTGCCAAACTGTAATTTTTCCAGCTCAATATGGGCGCTATTTTTGCTTTGCTCGGTGTTTATCGAACCGGTGACCAAGACTTTATCAATAATGTCGGAAGCAGCTGTTATCTGAAATGCTATATTTTTCGACGAATCTAGGAAATCCGCCTCAACGTCATACAGTTTAAATACGGTTTTATTGTCATAAACCAGGGCTATGTTGCCCTTGGAAATGGTTCCATGTTTTACAGGTAGATAGATTTTCGACAGCTTGGCAAGGGCGTTCGACAAGGTCGGTACCACCTGGCTAATCTCAAATGGGCTGGATGATTTTTTCTTTCCAGTGGTCGATTCAGGCACCGTAACAGTGATCTCTGGCTGTTTGATCAATACCTGTTGGAGAGAGAAACTTCCTCTGAGCAGTGGCAAAATTTCAAGATATAATTCTATTGTCTCTGCCGAAGCAGACAAGTGCTGGGGAAGGTTAATTTCAGGATTGGCAATTACCAGATGAGGTCTGGGAATAATCGAAAGATCAAGCTGTTTAAAATCAAATTCTCCGCCGATCAGATGAGAAACTTCGCTGCGAATCTTTCCGCCAACGGAAGTGTTATCGATGAGCCACGGAGTTATAAGGATGGCAACAGAGAAAAGCGTGGTAAGGGCAAATAGGAAGACCAGGAGGCTGAAGATTATCTTCCTATTTGTCATGGAATATCTTATTTCACCTTCATGAATTGTGTGTTAACCGTTTTCTTGAAAGAGAGAACTTGCATGAGAACAGTGTCCCGTAAGCACAAACGCTTACAACTCAGGAATTTTTCAACCTTACCAGAAAATTATGTCCATTGCTTCAAGAGATGCTGCACCCGATAGACGCACTCTGCCGTGTAATGACTTTGAAGCAATCCAGGGTTATATCGCACATTAAGCAATCCTGCCAGATGATCCCGATCCCCTTGCTGGCTGCATCCCGGGTTCATCAGTCGGAGCGGGCGCAAGACACCTGCAACCTGGATGATATGGTGCGTTACCCTTAAAACCTGAATCCGACCCCCAGAAGTGGACCACTGATCTGCAGGTCCTGCATGATCTCATCGTCATCCATTTCGAATTTCAGGTGGCGATATCCCAATCTGACATCTCCCCAGCTGAAACGATAACCAATTGCGGCAAACAATTGGTAGCTATACTCAGACCCCTCGGTTCAGATTTTCAATAATGTCCATGGCTTCAACGGTGATGTCTTTTGACCCACCGGGGGAGTTCACGGCGCCGTCTATTCCCGCATACCACCACCACCCGTAGATCGTTATTTCGTTCTGCCAGGCATCGGCTTGCTGTGCGAGAGCATTATTTGTTGCGCAGAAAAAGAACGGGACAATTCCTGCTAAAAGGCAGTAGCACTTCTGCACCGTATGCAGCACTTTCATATATTTCTACCGCTTAACTATGGGTATAGGTTCATCGTCTGATTCCTATCGAGCCGGATTTTTCAGGCCCGGCCCGATAGCTTACAGGTCTTATTCAATAGGCGGTCAACCTGGTTCTCATCGTTATAGACCGTTTAACCAGCGTTATCCGCCAGCAAGAAAACTATTATTCACTTACCTTGTTGTTCCGCATTGCCGTTTCAAGTTTCTTGATGTCCTCTGCTGAGAGTTCTGGGCGATCAACTTTCAACGTCAACTTGTTAAGTTTTGCAGTCAGGGCAAATGGCGGCAGATAGTCAGCGTCATTCACGCCTGTTAACGTGTCTGAGCCGATGTCAAAAGCTTCATCCCACTGCAGAATCATCGGCAGGGTTTTTTCCATCTTTTTGGTGTCGACAACCTGGCCGTCTACCTTCAGCGTACCGGTGCCGGGCCGGCCAAGACCACTCATGTTGTTGAAGCGCAGGGTGCCAGCCCCGAGGCCATCATATTTGAAATCGAACTCGACGGTATGGTTGCCGGGCGTGAGTGCGTTGGGGCCTTCCCATTTGATACGTTCCAGGTCGATCATATTCCAGAGGAAGACCGGCTTGCCCTTGAGTAGATAGAATCCGTAGCCCGCAAAACGGCCGCCAGAAGCGAGGATCATGCCTTCCGCGCCGCCTTCAGGTACATCGATGTCCGCAGTGATCGTATACGAACTGTTCAGAATGGACGGCGAATCTCCCTGCGGCAGGCCAACCATCGGATAAGTGTAAACAAACTCCGAGCGTCCGGCAGTGATGTTCGGGCGCGGAGCAACGATGCGGGCGGCAACCGAGGCGTCCAGCGGAAAGACCTGGTACTTCTTGGCCTCTTCGATGAACATGTTTTTCATCTCTTTTACCTTGTCCGGATGCTGTTCGGCGATGTTCTGGGACTGGCTGAAGTCCTTGGAGAGATCATAGAGTTCGAGCACCTGGTTGTTGAGCGGGTCCGGATTGGCCGGGCCGAAGGCTTCCCAGGGCGCCCGGTTCACCTTGGTGCTGAGCAGCCAGCCTTCGTGGTAGAGGGCCCACTGGCCCATCATCTCGAAATATTGGGTCTTGTGCATCGATGGCACCTCAGCGTTCTCTTTGTCAAAGGTGTAGACCAGGCTGGTACCCTCGATTGGGGACTGTTGGATCCCATCTACCATTTCGGGAGCCGCAATTCCGGCAGCCTCGAGAATGGTGGGCACAATATCGTTCACGTGGGCAAACTGTTCACGCAGACCACCCGTATCCTTGATGCGTTCCGGCCACATGATTGCCATGTTTTGACGGATGCCCCCAAGCTTGGAGGCGTTTTGCTTGAACCAGGTGAAGGGTGTATCAAACGCCCAGGACCAGCCTGCCGACATGTGGTTATAGGTTTGCTCGGTGCCCCAGACATCATACCACTTCATCTGAACATCGATCGGCATCTCGTTTACGCCATTAAAGAAGGCGACTTCGTTGGGGGTTCCAAGCGGACCGCCTTCGGCACTGGTGCCGTTGTCACCGTTGATATAGATGACAAGGGTGTTATCGAGCTTGCCCATGTCTTCGATGGCCTGAATCACACGCCCGATTTCATGGTCGTTATACGCGGCATAGGCGGCGAAGATCTCCACCTGCTTGATGAAGAGCTTCTTCTCTTCTGGTGTGCAGTCATCCCAGTTCTTGAGTACCTTTGTCGGCCATGGTTCCAGTTGGGTATCCTGCGGGATTACCCCAAGCTTTTTCTGGTTCTCGAAAATCTGCTCGCGGAGTTTGTTCCAGCCCTCATCGAAAAGGTGCATGGCACTTATCTTATCCACCCATTCCTTCGTAGGATGATGCGGTGCGTGAGTCGCGCCGGGAGCATACTTGACAAAAAACGGTTTGCTGGGTGAGATCTGGTTCAATTTATTGAGATGGTCGATAGCGTCGTCTGCCATCCCGGTGATCAGGTTCCATTCCGGCTTGCCAGCAAAGGGATAAATCTGGGTGGTATTGCGGAACAGGTTCGGCTGCCACTGGTTGGCATCGCCACCAACAAAACCATAGAAGTACTCGAACCCCATGCCGATCGGCCACTCATCAAAAGGCCCCGCCTGACTGGCGGCAAAGGCCGGGACATTGTGATCCTTGCCGAACCATGAAGTGGCGTAACCATTATCAAGCAGGATACGCCCGATGGTCGCCTTATCCTTGGCGATGATACTATTGTAACCTGGAAATCCCGTTGACTGTTCCGAAATCACGCCAAAGCCCGCTGAGTGATGGTTGCGGCCGGTAATGAGTGCAGCGCGCGTTGGTGAGCACAGTGCGGTCGAGTGGATATTGTTGAAGCGCAACCCGCTCTGGGCGACACGATCCATCGCTGGTGTTGGAATGACACCGCCGAAGGTACTCGGTACCCCGAAGCCCGCGTCATCGGTGATAATCAGCAGCACGTTTGGCGCTCCTTCGGGGGGGACAATGCGCGGAGCCCACCAGGGGGTGGAGCTGAGCGCGTCCTCTTTAATGACGCCCCCGAATTTCGGGTCGGGAGCGGGAAGTTGTTTTCCATCAATTACAGCGGTTGCATCAGGGGAACCAGGCGTGCCGTCGGCAGCCATTATTCCTGCGCAGAAATTGAACATTCCCATGAACACCAACAACAACGCAAATGTTCTTAATTTCCAATACGTTTCCATACCAGTTGACCTCCTGAGGTTGTATATATCTTTATTGCTGAATCTTAGTTCGTTTTCCATATTAGGGCGGAACCTTCAGCCTGGAAAACTGTTCCTTTGTCTAAAATACTGAGAAGTGTTTTTCTCATCTCATTATTGACTTGCTTCGCTAAAGGTTTTCTGCTGCACAAAGGCCGCACTTTTGCGTGCAACATTTTCAAGCAGCGCTATCCCTGACTGTACCTGCAGAGCGAAATTCTTCTCCCGCAACTCAGCGGCATAGTCGTTAAAATCAGGAATGGTCGCGAACTCTTTGTCGTCCTCCCCCTCAGCCTGCATCGGTGTAAACATGACCTGGTCGTGAAGAAGTTCTTTCGTGTCATTATCGGACAGGGCCATAACGGTGCGCGGAGCTACCAAATGTTTGAACAGAGCTGCCGTGGAATCAGTTGATTGATTATCTTCCGGACCGACCCAGACGAGCCGCAACGGCCTGGCGCCTTCATTATAGGCTCGTTCTCAGCGCTGTGAGGTGTGCAGTACGCGCATGGTCCTATAGATATTTCCAGCAGCAGGTCTTCAAATTTACTTTCTTGCTCTATGCTTGGATGCAGGTGCTTGTCTGACACGTTTGTTTTCTCTAACCTAGCTGAAAAGAATGTCGAGTCTGTAATAAGCTAGAAGAACTGATAAAAGAATAATTTCTCCCTCAACGCCGCAGCTGGTTCAGCTGTTTACATAATCATGAAGGGAATTCAAGATAAATATGTGGACCTAACCATCTGATAAAAAAGCACTTCTGAACCATTTTTTCGACATGGAGTAAGATCATCATCGAGGTTTTAACAAAACAGCGTCTTGCAGTTTGTTTATTCCACCTTCAAAATGTCCCAGGATTTCAAAAAACTTACTCCACTCATGCTGTACCTGATCGGTGGTCTGAATCGCCGTCTGATAGAAGTCGGGCAGCCCATCGAGCTTCCATTTGCCTGTGACACCCGAGAGATACAAGAATCCATTATCTATGAATTTTCCTCTCTTTTGCTCATCCAGGTTGATATGGCGGGCATACGTGGTTCCGTTCACCGTGAGCAGTATCAACCCTCCTGGTCGAATGAGTCGATCAAGCTCTTTCAGCCAAAGTGTCTGGAGTTCTCTGTCAAGATGGGTAAACACAGAGATACCGTAGATAAAGTCAAAACTTTTATCCACCAAAGA
Source organism: uncultured delta proteobacterium (assembly GCA_963824415.1). Taxonomy (GTDB): domain Bacteria; phylum Desulfobacterota; class Desulfobulbia; order Desulfobulbales; family Desulfocapsaceae; genus JABDQA01. Next base: position 232,730 of record CAWGPM010000014.1, on the reverse strand, counting down.
AGTTGGCGGATGTGTTGGCGTCAATTTCCATATGACACCATTGATGTGGGTCTCGCACCACTCTATCAGTTCCTGGTTGATATCTATCCCGGTAAATTGTTTCCCGTCTTCTTCTGCAAGAAAATAGCGGATTATCCGGGCACTGCCGCAACCAAAATCCAGTACATCTCTAAATGAAGCCCACTCACCCTCAACACGCTCAACACAATTTCTTATATTGTTTGCAACCTGCCTGCCTACGTTGAGAAATGTTTTCTGGCTCAGGTCGCCATGGACCCTGAAACGAAGTTCAGCAGGAGGGATTGGGATACCAGCCAAGTCAACGGGGTGAGCGCCCTCTATCTTGTCGACCTTCCGTACTTTTCTTTTGAAGTCCTGATATCTTATATATGCCGCGAATTGCCCCAGCAATGGGGTGTTCTTAATGAGGTTTTTAATCATCGGGATAAAATTCCGTTATTGATCTGTGAGAAAAAAGTAAAAGAGAGCATTGTAGCAATGTTGAAGAAATTATTCTGCCTTGCACAGGTTGCTTCATTCTATAGCAAAATCATATGCAAAAGATACGCTTAATCATGATACCTTGCTTAAATGTCGCAATTAATAGCTCAACATCCTTCTGGCCATGCTCTATCAATAGCCGAGGAAGCGTTCCACTCTCTCTTCTATGATGATATCGGGCTTGAATGTCTCTAACAATAGCTCAACATCATTCTGATCGTATGCCTTGAAAAGATATACAACTTCCTTAAAACTCTCTGAAAGGTAGGGTTCAACGGCAATGAAGAACGAATCAAAGAAGACAACCGCTTTTAGTTTTCCCTGCGGGCAGCTGGTTCTATAATTTCGATCTGTACGGCCGGAGTATGTGTTCTGGGGTTGAAAGTCGAGTGGCTTCTTTACTGCACATGAATGAGATAAATTAACATTTCTATAAGACTCTGCAAAAACCTCATAATCCAGGAGCATGTTTGTCAGATCTCCGCAGTTTTTTGTGCTGCTGTCACATCTTCTTGTGATTGTTTTAGTGAAAGTAAAATCTTTTTTGAATTGAAGATCTGGAAACAGGGCTTCGATTTTTTCTGCAATTGCGGTGTATCCGAGGTAAGCGCCATACGGTGTCCAATGTGTATCACTCTTGAAAAACAGCGCTTCCGCATCTTTATTTTTAAGAAGAACTGGGGTGAGATCCACCAGTGCAGATTTTTCATCATCCGAGAGCTTGTTCTTGATTTGCGTGAATCGGCTCGCCCCATTATGGCTGCGCAGCGCTTCTCCAATAAACTCGCTGTAAATGGTCTGCTTATTGGGAGGTACAATCAACAGGTAGTTAACTCCTCGCTGAGCCAGCCATTGTTGTTTGTTTTTATCGGATAGAATCCAGTTATTCAGGCTGTTATCACTCAGCAAAAAAGAGCAGGCTGGCAGCCAAGAGAAATATGTAGCGCCACCTTTTACCGGCAAGCCTATACAGAAGACATACCGAAGGCAGAAAATAAAATAAGAACGTGATCGATGAAAAAACTTTGAAATACTTTAGCTTACGTTGTCTTCGGGGGTGTGAAAATTGGACATGATGGAGGACGGTATTGTACGTTACCTACCGTGAAGGTGATACATTTTCCCCCGGCAGTGTATTCGCTATGGTTCCAACTGAAACCGATGAGACCGTCTGGTGAGTTGGGCCTGTTGCTGGGTTACGGCCCATTGCTGCTGAGCTGCCGCCGAAATTAAGGCTAGGTTGGGCATCCGGTGAAACACTGACTGGGAATTGTCCTTGTACAGATAAAAATCTTCAGGTAACATCCTCCAACCCTGCGTCTTATCTAAAAAATTGAGTTCAAAACACAAACGACGAGATTTAGCAGTAACGACTGTCATCTACTCGCGGGTAATCAATAAACTTTATTCTATAACACAGTTTCAGTTTCCCAGTCATTGAATTATTCAACCCCCTCACAATCAAGATATAGACCTGATGTCGATGGCTTAAGGGCATTGGCGGTATTATCTGTCTTTCTTTTTCATCTCCGGCCTGGTTTCCTGCCTGGGGGGTTTCTCGGCGTTGATGTGTTCTTTGTGATCTCCGGATACCTGATTACCGGGATCATCGTACGGGAAAGCCATCGTAAAACATTTTCGTTCTCTCATTTCTATGCCCGGCGCGTTAAACGCATCTTTCCCGCCTTATTCGTTGTTCTTCTGCTTTCATCACTTATTGCAACGTTTCTGCTCACGCCTGAAACGTATGTCAATTATATGAAGTCGGCGCGCTATGCCTCTGCACAGCTGTCAAATTTGTTTTTCATGCAAAACGTCGATTATTTCGAAGAAGGATTCTCCGGACAGCCTCTTTTGCATACCTGGTCTCTTGGGGTGGAAGAGCAATTCTATCTTGTCTGGCCGCTGTTGATCTACCTCTGTTTCCGGTTTGTGCATCCATTGCTTGCTTCAGGCGTCACCTCTGCTCAGACACCTGAGAATATGCAGGACAGCGCCCATGCCCTGTTTGAGATGGATAACGTTAGTGTTGGACGAACTCATGCGGGCAACATGGCAATGGGCTTAGTCCTGATCCTGCTTTTTCTTGCTTCCTATGCCTTATGCTTCGTTACGGCCGAGACCAATGTCAATTTTGCTTTCTACATGTTCTTTACCAGGGCATTTGAGTTCTGCATCGGAGGGTGGCTGGCGCTTGGAATAACGCGTCAACCACTCAAAAAGATTTCCCACAACCTGGCTGGTATTGTTGGTCTTACTTTAATGGCAGTAAGTTTTCTTGTGGTCCAGCAAGAGTTTGTCGCGGGATCGTTTTTGAGATATGGGACCCTCATTACCTGCCTTGGCACCGCGCTGATCATCTACTCAAGCGCCAGTAAAAGCATCGTTAATAAAGCACTGGCTAAATGGCTACCCGTATCAATCGGAAAAATATCTTACTCTCTCTACCTCTACCACTGGCCTATCATTATATTCTGGAAGCAATACAATGATGAGGACAGGCTCAGTTTGAGTGCCTCTTTGATCATCATAGCGATATCATTTGGCCTCTCAATCCTGAGCTACAAATTTGTCGAGCAACCCGCCCGAAAATCTTCATTGCCAGATCGAATGGTTTTATCAATAGCACTGGCAGCCATTATTGTGTTCGCCGTTTCTTTCAGGATTCTTGAAGACCAGGAAGTTGCTTCCTGGAGAATTACTCAGTACGGCAATTCGCAGATCAGTGAACCAGACTTTTCACCGGAGTGCCCGCGACGATTTGAGAAAGGTGCAGGGGTGTTTGACTGTTTCCCCGAAAAGATTGCCTCCCGACCAGTGATAGCCTTGGTAGGCGACAGCCATTCCGGCCATTACTTCTGCTCGGTCTATCAATGGGCCGAGCGGAACGGATATGTCTTCAAGTATATTGGGGTTCCCGGCTGTCCAATGCTTCTAGGTGATGCTTCCATCAAAAGCTGGATCAACGAAGAGAATACTAAACAGTGCGAAAGCGGACTTCAGGCCTTTGAGAAGGGGATTGTTGAGGACCCGAACGTGGAACTGGTCCTGATTGCCCAGCGCTTCGATCTTTTGTACGATGGTAAAGGCTATCTTAATTCGAGCCGACAGATCCTGTTCAAAGCTGATGATGGAGAAATCATAGAAGATCACACGCAATATTATCGGGAGCAACTGCTTAATACAGTCGAGACGCTGAGAGACAAGGGCAAAGAGGTCGTGCTGCTCGGGCAGGTGCCGCTTTTTAGAAGCGTAGATGCATGCAATTGGCAGCCACGTATAAAAGAACTCTTCTCAAAAGAACGGGTCTGCTCATTTGATAGAGAGTTTATCGACACATGGCAGCAACCAAGTCTTTCGTTTATCAAGGAATTTGCAGCACAATATCAGGTGATGTACTTCGACCCATTCCCGTACCTCGACCAGCCGCTGAAGAACGATTTCAATATCTACCAGAACGTTGATCATCTCAACGATGCGGGGTGCCTTTACCTTGCTCCGTATATCTTTGAGGCGTTGGATCGGTTCCTCACCGACCGGAAAAATACTGAGAAGTAGCGTGGAATTCAAAGCCTCTATAAATAAATTATCTATAAATCCCAAAAAATTTCCGTCCGTATTAGTTGGCCGCCATCTTTCAATGGTGACCCGGCATGCTGCCTTTGTCGCTCAATCGGCCCCAATTCATGGCCTCGATTTAAGGCGGAGTTTCTACTAAGGCTAAACCTGTCAGTTCAGCCAAGTTGCTCTAATATCTTGCCTGAGATAAAGCGGTATCCAAACTCATTTGGATGGCCCATATCCAGATAATATTGAGGCATTTTTTCTAAGAAGTCATCGTATAACCTGATGAATAGACAATGGTCGTGGCTTTGCGAAATGTTTTCCAGGATCCTGTTGTATCGCCTAATTGCTGGATTTCTGAAGGTCTCTTGGTAAGGAATTATTTCCGGTAACACGACCTGTTTACCTCTACACCGCTCAACCATGGCGGAAACATTCTGTCGATATTCCTGTTCAGACACGACATTTGCCTCTCCCAGGAGATCATTCAAACCAATCTTCCTGCATGTTTTCTTATACTTTTTGACAATACTTCGAATCTGTTTCCGCAGAAAATTGTCTGGGTAATAGAGAACATTCGGAGAATATTTAAATGTTGTATACGCATCCTTCAGACCAAATTGAATGAAGATACAATCGAACTCGTCACTATCACTATCTTTCAGAATGGCAAGTCCTTCCCTGGAGCTGAACATGGCTCTCCCGCAATTTTTCACAGGAACATTCAAGGCCAGACCCACTCGCTCGGGATAACTGTTTCCCCGACAATGCTTTATGCCTAATGTTATGCAATCGCCAACTGCCAGGATACCTTTCACTTTTTTCTTGTCCCGATTAATGGTTAAAAGAACTGCCGGAAGCAGTTTGACCAATCCGGGCAATACACACTGTTGGTTAAGGTAAAACTCGTATTACCTCTATGTAATATCCTCCTTGAACTTATCAAGGGCGATGCCTGCCTCGAATCCCATCGCGAGTTAATGACGAACGAAATACAGCAACATAGATGGAGTTTTTTAAAAACCATCTCTTGGGCTGGGAAACAATCTAGATTCACACGAATGAGGAAACTGTAATCAATGTAGGACGCTGGTTGTAAGTATTGTCAAAGAGGCTCTGCCGATCTTTGCTCTGAGTTGCGAGAATTTGATACCGATAGGGGTGAGAAATCCTGTGCTCTATCCCCTGAGCTACGGGGGGCAATGTGGTAGAAACGATGGCTATCTGCGGAAGCAGATAATCGGCCTCAGACTTACAGCGCCGTTACTGGCTGGTGTCAACATCTCTCTGGCTGGACAGGGTACTGTACCCCGTTCGCCGCAAGGCTACAACGACTCGCCGTCCTGCAGAATCCGGCTGCTGAAGGATTCCTCACCGGCCTTGCACCTGACGATGCAGTTGCGGCCAATCCTGGTATCCGGCGGAATCTGGGCGTATTCCCCAATCAGTGTAATGCCGGTATAGAGATGTTTGGGATAGAGACGGCTGGCGATATCGTGATGCTCGCCAACCCCGATCGCCGCATTTTCCCCAATCCGGGTCAGTTTGTCACTGATTACCAGATCGAGGCTCGCGTTCTTGTCGATCAGGCAGTCCCTGAAGATGATGGAATCCTTCACCACTGCTCCCTCTTCAACCATTACACCCGGAGAAAGGACCGAGTTCAGCACCGTACCCTTGATTATGCAGCCAGCTGAAATCAGCGAGTTCTGGACCCGGGCACTGCCGAAATATCGGGCTGCCGGTCGATCGGCCCGACGGCCTTCTGCTTCTACATTGGTGCGGATATGCCATTTTTCCGGGGAGATCAGATCATCGTGGCTGAGCAGATCCATATTGGCCTGCCAATAGGCCTGGATGGTACCGACATCGCGCCAGTAGCCATAGAACGGATAGGCGAAGACATCGTCGTTCTCGATCGCCCAGGGCAGGATATGCATGCCGAAGTCGATCTCATTGCGGTTGCGGGCCAGTGTCGCCAACAGGTATTTACGGTCGAACACATAGATCCCCATCGAGGCCAGGTTGGTCTTGGGGACTTCCGGTTTTTCCTCCCAGTCGACGATTCTTCCGTAATCATTGGTGATGCCTGCACCAAACTGATGTATCTGCTCTTTGGGCACCACCATCATGCCGACCGTCACGTCGGCCTTTTTCGAGCGATGATAGGCGAGCATTGCATCAAAATCCATGTGATAGATATGATCACCGGAGAGAATGACCACCTCGTCGGCCTCGTATCCTTCGATAAAATCGATGTTGCGGCGGACTGCATCGGCCGTGCCCTGATACCAGTCGGAATCTTTCGAACCGGTCCGGGGCGGCAGGATCTTGACGCCCCGGCGGCGGCCGGTAAAATCCCACGGCTCGCCGGTACCGATATGATTCATCAGCGACAGCGGCTTGTACTGGGTCAGCACGCCGACCTTGGTCAGGCCGGAGTTCATTACGTTGCTCAAACTGAAATCGATGATCCGGTAAATACCGCCGAAGGTGACGGCGGGTTTGGCCCTGGTCTCGACCAGCAGGTTCAGGCGGCTGCCGACACCACCGGCAAGCAGCAGTACGAGGGCGTCTTCGGGTCTTCTCATCACAGCACCCTCCCCGACTCAACCTCGGGAAGCCATTTTTCCCGGTCCAGAAAGGGCGACACGGTAATGCCGCGCCCCAATCTGGTCCCGACAGGCACCCGGTTATTCCAACCCACGACGGTAATTTCCTCGTCGGCCGCTCCCAGATCGGCTCCTATCTCGACGCGATCTTCATAGACGGTGTTCACGTCTGAGATCATCCGCTTGAAGCAACACTCCCGACCGATTGTGTTGGAAAAGAAAATGACACTGTCTTCGATAACTGAGCCGTCACCCACATGAACGCCGGGGAAGAGTATCGAGTTCCTGATTGCTCCTTCAACCACGCAGCCGTTATAGATCAAACTGTTGGAAACCTCCGCGTTCTGGCCGATATGCGCTGGCTGATAATCCCGCAGGCTGCGATGATCCAGGTTGGTCCTGATGCCCCAGGATTCCATATCGATCAGCGGCTGGTCCCCAAGCAGGTCCATATTCGCCTGCCAGTATTCCTGTACGGTCCGCGTATATCCCCAATAACCACTGAACTTGTAACCGTAGATGCGGTTTCCCTGCTTCACCAGCCTCGGAATAATATCACGACCGAACTCGAATGATTTATCGGCCTGATTCTCGGCCAGAGCCTTATACAGAACTTCAGGTTTGAAACAGAGCACCGTGAGAGAAGACCACTCCCCCTCGGGATTCTCTTTCTTTTCCTGATAGGACACCAGCCTGCCACCCCGTTCGCCGTCCTCCTCGTCGATGTGAGCCATGCCGAATCGCGAGGCACGGGTCCGGGCGACCCGCTTGCACACTACGGTCAGATCAGCATTTTTTTCATGATGATAGGCGATCACCTCGCGATAATCCATCTGGTAGATATGGTCGCCGGACAGGATCAGGATCTCTTCGGGATTGTGGTAGCGGACAAAATCGAGATTTTTATAGACCGCATCAGCTGAACCCCGGTACCAGTCGTTCTGCTCGGAATCGATAAACGGCGGTAAAATGGAAACACCACGGTACCTGCCGATCATGTCCCAGGCCGCTCCGGTGCCGATATGGTTGATCAGCGAATAGCTCCGGTACTGGCTCAGTATCGCAATCTGCTCGATACCCGAATTCATCAGGTTGGACAGGGCGAAATCGATGACCCTGGCAAAACCGCCGAACGGCACGGCAGCCTTGGGCCGGTAGTAGGTCAGTACATTGAGTTCATCAGCTCTGCCGCCGGCCAGAATCATCGCAAGTGTCGTCGGTCTCAACATTGCTTTTCTTGGTACCTCCGGGTTCAAGCCGGTTATGGCCGGCCTCACTTGTTAGCTCCGAACTGCCGCCTGCGGGGGCCCGGTGTGATCTAATTCATGTGGCGGGAGGTGAGACGTTTGAGCGTCTGGGTGTTGATGTCGTATTCGGTCAGTTCCAGTGCCTTGAGCGGTATTTCCGCCCGGGCCGCACCCTTATGCCCCCCTGCCGGACCAAGATGACCAAACACACTGACAGCAAGCTTTCCAGCACTTTTACGATACCCGTCACAACGAAAGATAACAACCAGTTTCTCGTTGTGGATGCCCGAAACGAGCACCCAGTCGATATCGGACACATGGTTGAGAAAATCGGCGATGATCACCAGCACATCGGGGCTGCGAACCCGACCGATATGTGAATAGAATTTGCCTTTGGAATATTGCAGCTCATTGAGCGCAGTGCTGAAATATTTTAATTCCGAACGGCGCAAGTCGGTCAGTTCGAATTTCCTGACCAGATTTCGGTTGGCGGTATCAAACAGATATCTGAAGGAAATGCCATCGGCCAGGCGCGATTCTTTTTCAAAATCACCCGTATCGACTTTGATGCCGTAAAAAAGTGCCGTGGCAAGTGCTGCGGACGGCTTCATATTGGCGGCGCGCAGATATTCCACCAGCATCGACGAAGCGGCGCCGTAGTCTGGCCTGATATCGACATAGGCAGCATTCCATTCCTTGCTGATTGGATGGTGGTCGATGATTACGTCGAAATGAATTTTTGCAAAACAGGGCAGATGGTCCGGCTGTGAGTCAACAATGACCTTTTTGGTGTAATCGGAAACTTTGACCGCACCGAGCTTTTCCAACGGAATTTTAAGACGCTCAACCATCGCCACATTATTAAGCCGGCTGATATCGTTGGGATGGGCAATGGTGATAGTTTTTACCCGGTATCTCAATAACCGCTTGATGGCCATTGCACAGGCCAGAGAATCGGGATCGGCATTGATACAAACCAGAACCGTGTCCTCTTTCTCAAATACTTTCCAGAACTCCTGCAAGCGCAGCTTGGCGGATTTCTTATACGATAGTTCGCACAGTTGAAATCCGTTTGCTTGATGTTTTCTCGCCATTAATGGTAACCGTGACATTCTATCCAGGCCGGGTCATGCTGCAAACAGCAATATCTCTGCATATCTGAGGTGCAGAGATTTCTCCCTGTAATTGCTGCCCGTCAACACCCACAAGCGCCGCAACAGATACACCCGCAGCACGTTGTTGCACAGGCAGTGCATCCTGGTGAAAGTTTGTCAGCCACCTCCTGTTGAGTTTTGCCTCGCAGAGCTCCGGACCCGATGCAAGACAGAAAAATCGCCCGACGCTAGATGAGTTCATCCGGATAGTCGAACAATCGCACGAATCGGCAGTATACCATAGTCAAGACTCAAAGTTCAAGCAAGATATAACTGTTCAACGTGTTGTAATTACACAGTTTATTTACTGGATAGCTGAACATTGGTTGATCTACATCCGCAAGATTTAGCCGCCCAGTCTTCTGCTTGACCAGAGCGGACAGGCCTAGCTAAGCCTTGTTCTTGACTGTTCCCAACGGTAATGGTAGGTAAAGGTTCTGTCAATACACCCTCTTCTCTCCGGCTGGTATGCTTTTTCAAACCCGGCCGGTTGGTATCAGCAGCAGAAAAGATGATAAGTAAAATTTTAGCCGTAGCGCTTGGCGGTGCAATCGGTTCCAGCTCTCGCTACCTTACCTCGGTTTTTATCGAGCGCTTTTCCAGGTCCAATTTTCCCTACGAAACATTGGCTGCCAATCTGGTGGGCTGCCTGCTGATCGGGCTGCTCTGGGGGTATTTCGAGAAAATTCCGCTCCGCAATGAATTCAGGCTGTTTCTTTTTACCGGGCTGCTCGGCGGCTTTACGACCTTTTCCACCTTCGCCCGGGAAAATGTTCAATATCTCAAAACGGGAGAGCCTCTGCTGGCAGTTTCCTATATTCTAATCAGCAATCTGTGCGGCATCCTGCTGGTCGCTGCCGGATTTCTGATTGCCAGCCATCTCCTGCGGATAAGCTGACCCAGGGCCCCGAAATATGCACCTGCTCACCCGGTATCTTCTGGCCCAGTTCGTAAAATACTTCATCACGCTCAATGTCGGTTTCGCGGCGCTTTACCTGCTGATCGATTTCTTTGAAAAGTTCGATGAATTTGCCGAGGCGGGAAAATCGTTGACCATGATCCTCAATTTTTTCATGCTTAACATCCCCTTCGTGGTCGATCAGCTCAGCCCGGTTCTCATTCTGCTCGCAGGGGTAATAACTCTGGGCATCCTCAACAACAACAACGAACTGCTGGCACTGAAAGCCTCAGGAATTCCGTTACGAAAAATCATCCGGCCGATCCTGGCAGGGGCCCTGGTGGCGACCGCACTTTTCATTCTGGCGGCTCAATTTCTGCTTCCCAAAACCATTTCCACCACCAACGACATCTGGTACAAACAGGTGCGCGGTAAGGTCCCGCTTGGAATATTCAGAAACGGCCGCTACTACTACAAGGGCAGCGAAGGTTTTTATTCGTTTCAATGGCCGAACAAGGATCGCATGGTGTTCCAAAATTTTTCTTATTCCACTTGGACTGAGAATTTCGATATCAAATCGATGGTCAGCGCTGAGTTTTGCGGGTGGAAAGATACTCACTGGGAATGTTCGAATGGCCAGTTACTGGTAAAAGACGGTGTCAGCCCATTCGTCGCCAAACCCTTCGGTGTGTATAGTTTTGATTTTCCTGAAGCCCCGGAAGATTTTCTGGTGCCGGAATATGAATCAGCGGAAATGTCATTGACCCGGTTGTTCAGCGACATCTCAAAGCGCGATATCGAATCGGAAAAAACCAGGGCCCGAGCGGAGTTTTACGGACGCATCTCTTATCTACTGATCGGCATTCCTCTTCTGCTAATGGGATTGCCGATTCTTCTGCTTTCCTATCAGAAATGGGGGCGGGACCTCTCCATCGCCATTCCGGTAAGCTGCTTTATGGCGTTTGTCGCCTGGGGTATATGGGGAGCATTACAGTCCTTTGCCAAAAGCGGTTACCTCATGACGCTGCCCGCCGCGTTTGTGGTCCATATTCTTTTTTCTTTGATTGGTATCTATCTGCTGAGCAGGCAGGACGTGTAAAAAAGCAAGAAAGAACAAGATGCAACAGCAACTAAATGAAATAAAGCAAGGTATCGTCTGGAGTATAGACCTCGACGAGTCCTATCACCGTTCACTCGGCCCGCTGCTGGATGCGGCAGAGCTGGCGAGTAAGATCCCCGCAGACAAGACGGTGCTGATCAAGCCCAATCTGGTCGAGGCGCTTCAGCCGCCGATCACCACCCATGTCGACCTGGTCGAGGCCCTGATCGATTATCTGCTGGAGCGAAATCCGGACCTCAAGATCATCGTCGGAGAAGGCACCGGATCCCTGGAGTATGACACCTTCCACTGCTTCGAGCAGCTCGGCTATCTGCCGCTGCAGGACAAGGCGCGGGTTGAGCTTGTCGATCTCAACGTCGAGCCGTGCCGCCATCTGCAGAACAGTGGCTGCAGACGCTGGCCGGAGATGTACCTGCCTGAGCTTCTCTTTAATGTGTTTCTGATTTCAGTGCCGGTGCTCAAAGCCCATTCGCTTTGCCGGGTGACCCTGACCATGAAAAATATGATGGGCTGCGCTCCTCCAGCCCACTACCAGCAGGGAGGCGCCTGGGGCAAATCCTCCTTTCACCGCAGGCTCGACGAGGCTGTCTTCGATCTGAACCGCTATCGAACCCCGGACTTTACGATCATCGATGGCGCCGTCGGTATGGCCCAGGCCCATCTTTGGGGTCCGACCTGCAGTCCGCCGGTCGCCAAACTGGCCGCAGGCTATGACCCGGTGGCGATCGATGCCTACGGCACCAGCCTGCTCAAACGTTCGTGGCAGGATATCGGCCACATCCGCATGGCCCATGGAATCCTGGGCTGTGCCGATCCTCTGGAGATCAGCGAACCCGCACTTGCCTGAAGTTTTTCAGACTTATCAGTAAAGCCAAGAAAAAAGGGGAAGAACGGCCACCCGCTTTCCCCCTTTAACACGCAGGTTTAGAAAAACTATTCGCTTTTCTTCTCCTCGGCAGTCTCCTCGGCAGCCGCTTCCGCCTCTGCTGGCTCTTCGATACCAAGCAGATTGATCTCGAAAATCAGCACGGAGTTAGGTTCGATAACCGGGGGAGCGCCCGCCTCGCCATAGGCCAGACTGGCTGGTATGGCCACCCGGTATTTAGAACCCACTTCCATGAGCTGCAGCGCCTCAGTCCAGCCTGGGATAACCTGGTCCACCGGAAAGGTGACCGGCTCACCGCGCTTGATGGAACTGTCGAACTCGGTACCGTCGATAAGCGTGCCGACGTAGTCGACTTTGACCGTATCGGTAGCCTCGGGCTTTTCCCCGTCTCCCTGTTCGATAACTTCAAACTGCAGCCCGCTGTCGGTAACCGTAACACCTTCCTTTTGGGCATTCTCATCCAGGAAGGCCTGCCCGGCAGCACTGTTTTTCTCCATCATCGCTACCAACGCGGCTGCCTGCTCCTCTTTAAGCAGCGCAGCAAATTCCTCCTGAGCGGCGGCCATCTCCTCTTCGCCCAGTTTCGGCTCGGCGCCGCTAAAACCGTCATCGATACCCTGCTTAAGGATCTCGAAATCGATCTTACCCTTCATGTTGGTCAGATATTTGCCCAGATCGAGCCCGATACTGTAGCTCACCTTATCCTTGGTTGTCTCAAACACTTGCTCGGCGGCCGTATCCGCCGCACTCAGACAGAAAGGTGCCAGAACCATTCCCAACACCAGCAATCCAATACGCTTCTTCATCATATCTCCTTGTTTTTATCGACGATGGCGACCCCAGAGCTGGAATCGTTCACAAATCATCAGTTTATACCGTGTCATAGACCAATGGGCCAGGAAATAATAGGTTACTAACCCAACAATTATTGGCGATTGAGCCTTTTGCAAAATGAGGGTTTTCGTCCAAATCGCTGAGAAAAATTTTACGCAGGCATATACTTAATATTCCGAGGATAAAATTTTGAGCATAACGCAGAGTTTGGGCGAAAAGGACGTTTTCCTGTATCACAATAAAACAATCGTAACTCCAGGGTTGCCGAAATCGGACCTGCAGCTCTGCTCGAGCTGACCATAACGCTTCAACAGCGCCTTGCCTGCCCCCGTCCTTTTTTTGAACGACTCTCCGGCAATAAACGAGTTTATCTGCTTCTGCTCCACCAGATGATCGAGCACTTTGCGGCATTCACGGCGAATTCTGCCTCCCCTGCCCGAGGAACCATAACCATGGATCAAGGTCAGCACCCGCAAATTTTCAGCCTGGGCGCGCCGCAATTCATTATCCATTTTTCTCAGCGCCGTCTCGACCAGCGGCCTTCCCTGCTCTAGATTGACGATCCGGTGCAGTTCGGGCGGGCTCTTTCTGGCCGGTGTCTGATCGAAAGAAACCCCGCAGAACCTGCAACCGCCATTGCCCGAGACAACCTCATTTCCACATACCGGACAAAGCATCAACTGGTCCCCGCTTGCCAGGCAATGGCCCCCTGGTGCCAGCCCTGTTCTGAAACGCGGGCGCCAACCAGCCAAAACCGTGGCTCACTGATACTCAACATAATCATACTGGCAACGCATATACACCCTGGTAGCGCCCCCTAGAGACGGCGCACCGAAATAACGCCCTCCATCTGACGCAGGTGTTTGAGCACCAGCTGCAGGTGCTCGAGATCCTTCACCTCCAGTGCGATACTGAATTCGGCCCGGTCCTCGGGGGTGATATGAGCCGAGATTTCAACTATGCTGGCATTATCGACACCGATCGCGGAACTGATATCGGCAAATATCCCCCGGCTGTTGGCTGCGGTAACCTGGATCTGGGCCCGGTAATTCTGGTTTTCCGGATTATTCCAGTACACTTCGATCCAGCGCTGTGGATCGGAGCTGAGCAGGTTGGCACAGTCGGACTTGTGCACCGAGACCCCCCTGCCCGTAGTGATAAAACCGACGATCGGATCTCCCGGTACCGGATTGCAGCACTGGCTTACCTTGGCCAGCATATCATCGATGCCGTCGATGCTGATGGCGGAACCGCTGCGGTTGGACCCGCTGCGGTGCTGCGTGCTGACCATCGCCTCAGCGAGCTGCCCGGGCGTCATCCCGGAAAGCGCGGGCTCACGCTCATGCCGCATCTCAGGCGGATCCAGGGCCTTGACGAGCGTTTCGATGGTAATGGCGCCGCTGCCTACCTTGACCAGCATATCGTCGAGCGAATTACAGCGCAGCGATTTGAGCAATACTTTGATATGGCCGCTTTTCACCAGACGCTTCAGGGTCAGGTTGTGTTTTTTCAGCTCACGCTCGCAGATCTCACGGCCCAGCAGCAGCGCTTTGTCCCGCTCCTCGCGGCGGAACCAGGATCTGATCCGGGCCCGGGCCCTGCTGGTCTTGACCAGATCCAGCCATCCCCTGCGGGGTCGCTGGTTAACCGAGGTGATGATTTCGACGATGTCGCCGTTCTGCAACTCGTATTTCAGTGGCACCAGGCGCCCGTTGACCTTGGCGCCGGCGCAGTGGTTGCCCACTTCGGTGTGAATGGCGTAGGCAAAATCGATCGGGCAGCTCTGGGCCGGTAATTCTTTTACCTCACCGTTGGGCGTCAGGGCATATACTTCCGGGTCATGCAGCTCTCCTCTGAGACTTTCCAGAAATTCGCGGGAATCCTCCACATCCTGTAATGAATTGACCAGCGTTTTCAATTCCCTGAAAAGGCGCGCGTCCCGATCATTAACCTTCTGATCTTCCTTGTAGGCCCAGTGGGCGGCAACCCCTTCCTGGGCTACCCGGTCCATCTCTTCGGTGCGAATCTGAATTTCGATGAAATGATCTCTGGGACCAACCACCGTGGTGTGCATGGACTGATAGTTGTTGGCCTTGGGCACTGAGATGAAATCCTTGATCCGCCCTGGCACCGGAGACCAGTTGGCATGGATGATGCCAAGCGCTTCATAACACTCCTTCACATCACCGACGATGACCCGGAAGGCGACCTTGTCGTAGACCCGCTCCAGCGGTATGTTCTGGGCCATCAGCTTTTTATAGATCGAATAGAGATGCTTGGGCCTGCCCAGGATCCGGCTGGGAGAGACATCGCCCTGCTGGAGCTTTTCATAGAGGACTGCGATCATTTCGTCGACATAGCTCTGCCGCTCGGTCAGCGAGCTTTCCAGCTTGGTATTTAAATCTTCGTATTCGGCGGGATAGAGAAATTTGAAGGCAAAATCCTCGAGCTGACGTTTGAGCCAGTCGATACCCAGCCTGCTGGCCAGTGGCGCGTAGAGATCCATGGTTTCCCGGGCCACTTCCAACTGTTTCTGCCGATCAACCAGATCAAGCAGCAGCATGTCCTGCAGCCGGTCGATCAAGCGGACCAGTAGTACCCTGATGTCCTTGGCCATGGCCAGCAGCATCCGGCGGACATTCTCGGCCTGGCTGGTCAGGCTGTTGTTGTAATGTACGTTGGTTATCTTGGTGGTTCCGCTGACGATGTAAGCGACATCACGACCGAATTTTTCTTCCAGTTTTTCGAATGGCACACCGTTTTTCAGCGATCCGTGCAGCAGACCGGCCAGAATCGTGTCCAGATCGAGATGCATGGAGGCCAGGGTAGAGGCCACCTCAAGCGCATGAATCAGATAGGGCTCACCGGAAAAGTGCTTGCCGCCCCGATGCACCTCGACGGCAATATCCCAGGCCTCATCGATCGGCGTCAGATCAACGTCATGCAGATAGTTGGCGGCCAGCAACTTCAGCCCGCCCGGATTGACCACGGAAGCCTGCTGCATTTCAGTCTGCTCTGCTTTGCGCTTCTTCGAGCTCTACAAGCGAGCGTACAAAATCCACCACCTGCGCTGCCTCTACCTCATCGGTGCGGCCGTCTTTTCTGGTCCGCACCTCCACCCGGCCGTCCTGACTGAACCGTTTACCCACGGTAATTCGATAGGGAAAGCCAAGCAGATCGGCATCCTTGAACTTGACGCCGGGCCGCTCGTCGCGATCATCGATGAAAACATCGAAACCGGCCCGGCCCAGATCAACATAGATCGTTTCCGCCGCTTCAGTGAGCTGCTCATCATTGGGGCCGAGATTGAGCACCGTGAGCTGATACGGTGCCAGCGGCAGCGGGAAAATGATGCCGTTGTCGTCGTGATTCTGTTCGATGGCTGCGGCCACGATCCGACTCACACCGATTCCGTAGCACCCCATGACCAGCGGTTTTTCATTGCCCTCACTGTCCTGGAACAAGGCTTTCATCGACTCCGAATAGGAGGTGCCCAGTTTGAAAATGTGTCCCACCTCGATGCCTTCCACCAGCCGCAGAGCAGCGCCGCAGGATGGGCAGGGGTCGCTCTGGCAGAGCCTTCTGAGATCGGCCACTTCGGCCGCTTCGAAGTCCCGCGGGCAATTGACGTTCTGCAGATGCAGGTTTTTCTCGTTGCCGCCCACGGTCACATTACTCAGGCCGACCACTTCCTGGTCGACCAGCAGCCTGATTCTGGCGCCGACCGGACCCAGGAAGCCGCTGGGGACGCCGGTGGCATCGAAGATCTCCTTGTCGTCGGCCAATCTGAGCTCATTGACCTTGAGATAATTTTTCAGCTTGACCTCTTCAGCCTCACGGTCTCCGCGCAGCAGCACTCCAAGCGGTGTGCCGTCGGCGATATAGACCAGGGTTTTGACCAGTTGCTGCGGCTCGATACCAAGAAATTCACAGACCGTGTGTACCTTTCTCTTGCCGGGGGTCTCAACCTTGACCAGCTCAGCCGGCGGGGCCGATTGGCTGTCGGCCGCAGGCGCCACCGCCGCTTTTTCCAGGTTAGCCGCCCAGCTGCAATCGGTGCACACCGCAATGGTATCCTCCCCGGTTTTTGCAAGCACCATAAACTCATGGGAAAAACTGCCGCCTATGGCGCCGGAATCGGCCTCAACGCAGCGAAATTCCAGCCCGCAGCGGGTGAAGATCCGGTTGTAGGCCTCGTACATTTTATGGTAGGAGATTTCCGCCGCCTCATCGCTGACATCGAACGAGTAGGCATCCTTCATGATGAACTCGCGCCCCCGCATCAGACCGAAGCGCGGCCGTATCTCGTCGCGAAATTTGGTCTGGATCTGATAGAGATTGATCGGCAGATCGCGGTATGAATGGATTTCGCGACGGGCGATATCAGTGATCACCTCTTCGTGGGTCGGCCCCAGGCACGATTCACGCTCGTGCCGGTCTTTGAAGCGCAGCAGTTCCGGGCCGTATTTTTCATAGCGCCCCGACTCCTGCCACAGATCGGCGGGCTGCACCATCGGCATCATCAGTTCCTGCGCCCCGGCCCGGTTCATCTCTTCACGGACGATGTTCTCCACCCGGCGGATGGCCGCCAGACCATAGGGCAGATAGGTATAAATGCCCGAGGTCAGTTTCCTCATAAAACCGGCCCTGAGCATGAGCTGGTGGCTGATCACCTCGGCTTCGGCCGGAACTTCTTTCAATGTTGGGATGAGTAGTTCTGAGTATCGCATCCATTTTCCTTAGAGAACGGTGTTACCGGTTCAGACTGGGCTCTGAGATTATTCAGACCTGGTTATTAGGCGCTTGTCTTCGTTCTTCTTCCATTTTTTTGAGCTCGTCCATAAATACCTCGAGCAGTTTTTCTTCCGGGACCCGCTTGTAGATTTCGCCCTTTTTAAAGATAATGCCGACCTTGTGGCCGCCCGCCACGCCAATATCGGCCTCCCGGGCCTCCCCCGGACCATTGACTGCACAGCCCATCACTGCAACCTTGAGCGGTGACTGCATGGTCTGCATAAAGGTCTCGACCGCTTCGGCCAAACCGAACAGGTCTATCTTGGTCCGGCCACAGGTCGGACATGAGATCAGCTCCGGTCCCCGTTCTCTTATCTTGAGTGAACGCAGCAGCTCATATGCGACCCGTATTTCGTCGACCGGATCTCTGGTCAGTGATATCCTGAACGTGTCGCCAATCCCCTCAAAGAGCAGGATGCCCAGCGCCACACTCGATTTCACCGTTCCGCCGATCAGCCCACCCGCCTCGGTCACCCCGAGATGCAGGGGATAATCGGTCTGCTCGGCCAGGGCCCGATAGCTGGCGATGGTGGTCAGCACATCCGCCGATTTTATCGAGATTTTCAGCTCTTCATAGCCCTGTTTTTCAATAAGCCGGACATTGTTCAGCGCGCTTTCAATCAAGGCGGCCGGGTTCCCTGCACTGGGATAGCCAAAGCGGGCCAGCAGATCTTTTTCGATCGAGCCGCTGTTTACTCCGACCCGGATCGGTACCCGATGCAGCTTCGCCGCCGCCACGGTCTTTTCAAGTTTGTCGATCGAGCCCAGATTGCCGGGGTTGATCCTAATGCCCTGCGCCCCATGCTCCATCGCGGCAACCGCCAGGCGCCAGTCAAAATGGATGTCTGCAATCAGCGGTATCGAAATCGCATCTCTGATCGAGCGAATCGCCCGGGCAGCAGCATGGTCGGGCACGGCCACCCGGATGATCTCGCAGCCGGCCTGTTCCAGACGCCGGATCTGCGCCACGGTTGCGGCGGTGTCGGCGGTATCCGTGTTGGTCATCGACTGAACACTGATCGGCGCTCCGCCGCCAATGGGCACTGAACCGATACTGATCTGTCTGGTCTGCCGCCTGCTGATCATCCTGGTCCTGTTTTCAGTGGGCTGACCAGGCTCAACTCCGCATCAGAAAAGCGCACATAGTGCGGCCCTGCCTGGTCCAGTTCGAGCCGGTTGCCCCGGCGATATTCCTCGGCGGCCAGAAACCCGATATTCACCGCCTCGGGATATCGATATCTGGCCGGTGCTCGGGTCAGCTTATCTCCCATTGTCCGGGTGAAAATTTCACTATAAACATCGGCTCCATCACCTGCCATGAGTACCGGCTCATCGAGCATTTCTGCAAGTTTTTGCGGGGTACTTACCATGGGCTCCGAGAATCTGCGGGGCACCCCACTGCCTTGAGCACGATAGAGACAACTGTAAACTTCGTGTTTGCGGGCATCCATCACTACGCAGATCAGTTTGTCCGTGAGAAGTGAGGCGGCAACCGCATCGAGCGAAGAGATGCCGATGAGCGGTGTGGTGGAGGCATGGCACAACCCTTTGGCGGCCGCCAGGCCGATTCGCAGCCCGGTAAAGCTGCCCGGCCCCAGACCCACCGCAATCGCCGCCAGGTCGTCCAGCTTCACCGCGACCGTGCCCAGCAGCCAGTCGATACTGCTGAGCAGCCGCTTCGAATGAGCCACGCCCGAATCAAAAGAAAGTGCGCCCAATACCCGGCCCTCACCAAAGCCGCCGCAGGTCAATGCGACGGTGCAGATCGTCGTGGCCGTATCGAACGAAAGTATGAGCTCCGGGTCTCTCACGGCCTGAAGATCCTGACAATATCGTTATAGAAGACAAACAGCATCAGGGTGCCGAGCAGGGCTATACCGACCTGCTGAGCAAGGATCTGGGCCCGTTCGTTCAAGGGCTTTCGGCGAATTCCCTCGATGGTCAGAAAGACCAGGTGGCCACCGTCCAGGACCGGTATCGGCAGCAGGTTGAGAATGCCAAGATTTACACTGAGCAGCCCCATGAAGTGGGCCAGGTTGAGCCAGCCGGCCCGGGCCTGCTCTCCGGCAAGCTGGGCAATCAGAATCGGGCCACCGAGCTCGGATGCGGGTACGACATTCTGGATGATCTTCACCACCCCCATGAAAGTCAGGTAGATGAACATCCAGGTTTGCCAGATCCCGGCCTGCAGCGCCCTGATCGGCCCGACCCGGTCATATTCGATTATATCCTTTTTGACGATGCCGATCATAAAGCGCTGCTCGACCTCTTCACCAAAGACATTCTTGACACTGTCCATAGCCGGTTGCACAATAATCCGGTGTTCCTGGCCTTCCCGCAGAACGGTGAAGACAAGTTCTTTGCCCTCGCTGCTGCTAACGGCATTCAGTACATCGAGCCAGCTCGTGGTCGCCTGGTCGTCGATGGCGACAATCGTGTCTTCTGCAAGGATCCCCGCCTCAAATGCAGGCGAATCGGCGCTGACTTCGCCTATCGTCGTGGAATCGCGGTTCTCCGGTATGCCCATGACCAGAAAAATCAGGAAAAACAGGAAAACAGAAAAAAGCAGGTTGAACAGCGGTCCCGCCAGGACGATAAAAAACCGATTCCAGACCGGCTTCGCCGCGAAGGAGCGGCCAATCAGTTCCGGGTCGTCAACCTTTTCGTCCGGCTGCTCGCCGTACATTTTAACATAGCCGCCCAAGGGAAAGGCCGAGATCAGATACTCGGTCTCTCCCACCACCCTGCTGAACAGTTTCGGGCCAAAGCCCAGGGAAAATTTGAGTACCTTTACCCGAAACAGCTTGGCAAATAGAAAATGCCCCAGTTCGTGGACAAAGATCAAAACACCGAGAACAACGATAAACGAGATAAGCGTATTCATAAAACGTGGGTACTCAGAAAAATATCAGAATGGGTTTGAGCTTATCAGTGATCTGGCCAGTTCCCTGGCAGCCTGATCCGCTTCCAGCAGATCCTGCAATTGTTCATCACTGCCGCCGTCGATTCGTGCCATGGCCTGTTCAACAATGGTGGAGATCATCGGAAAAGAAATCTGCATATCCAGAAATGCGGCCACCGCTTCCTCATTGGCCGCATTGAGTACCGCGGTACTCACGCCGCCTCGGTCGAGCGCCTCAAAGGCAAGGCGCAGGGCCGGAAAACGCCGGTAATCAGGCTCATAAAACTCGAGATCACTGCACTGCCAGAGGTTGAGCGATTTCAACCCCAGTGCCAACCGTTCCGGATAGGACAGCGCATAAGCAATCGGAATTTTCATATCGGGGATGCCGAGCTGTGCCAGCACCGATCCATCCTGATATTCGACCAGCGAATGTACGATCGACTGCGGATGAACCACCACGCTGATCGCACCGGGTTCCATATTGAAGAGCCAGTGCGCTTCGATCACCTCGAGCCCCTTGTTCATCAGTGTTGCCGAGTCAATGCTGATTTTCTTGCCCATACTCCAGTTGGGATGATTCAGCGCTTCATCCCGGGTCACAGCTTCGAGCTCTTCGGCCGGGGTGTGCAGAAACGGTCCGCCCGAGGCGGTCAGGATAAGCTGGGATACATCTTCCCTGCGCCCGGCTTCCAGGGCCTGGAAAATCGCACTGTGCTCCGAATCGATGGGCAGCAGTCTGACCTTATTCTCTGCAGCCTTGCGCATAACCAGCCTGCCTGCCACGACCAGAGTCTCCTTGTTGGCCAGTCCTATATCCTTGCCGGCCTCGATGGCGGCAATCGTCGGCAACAGACCGGCCGCACCGACAACCGCACAGATCGTCATATCGACGCTCTCAAGCGCGGCAACCCGGGTGTTTCCTTCAGTGCCGTAAACCACCAGGTCATGAAATTCCCTGGGCAGCAGCCCGCAGAGTTCGTCGCGATGCAGTTCATCGATGACTGAGATCTGCGCAGGCCTGAATTCGAGCACCTGGTCAGCCAGCAACTGGGTATTTCTCCCCGCCGCCAGACCGCAGATCCGGAAACGCTCCGGAAATTGGCGAACGACATTGAGTACATTGACTCCGATGGAACCGGTGGAGCCGAGCAGAGAGAGATTTTTCATCAAAAACCCAGGTAGATAAGCATGTAGTAAAGCAGCGGCCCGGCCAGCAGCATCGAATCTAGTCGATCGAGTACGCCGCCGTGACCACCTAAAATAGTGCCGGAGTCTTTGACTCCGCAGCCTCTTTTGATGATGGACTCAAGCAGATCTCCCACCATCGAGCCGATTGAGAGCACCAGGGCGATACAGCCGATAACAGCCATACTGCTTTGCACGGGGAATACCAGCGCCAGCAATAATGCCATAATCACCCCGCCTGCGAGTCCACCCAGAGCACCCTCCACGGTCTTGTTCGGACTGATATGCGGGCACAGTTTCCGCTTGCCCCAGGCAGATCCGACCAGGTATGCAGCAGTATCGGTTCCGGCGGTGACCGCACTGAGGATGATCAGCCAGTGGGCCCCATCGTTCAGCCCCCTGATCAGAACCAGATGGGAGGCAAAATAACCGATGATAACCAGCCCCAGCACCCCGCGGTAAAGCAGAGAAAGCGGATGTTCAAAGCGCCGGTAGTGATACAGCAGGTAGCCGATCAGCCCCAGCAGACCGAGCAGAAAGCCAAAGGCAGCCGCCAGCTCATGTTGCCGGGAAAACAGGGCTGCGGCCACCGGCAGAATCATGATCAGCGGTAAGACAATCCGATCTGGTTCATAGAGTTGGCCGTCAAGCACCATACGGCAGTATTCACGGCCGCCGATAAAAGCGATCAACAGAACAACCGCCCAGAACAGTTGTACGGACCCATAAATCAACAGAAGCAGCCAGATGGCAGCCAGCAGCAACCCGGGCACGGTGCGCTTCATACGGATTTTCCTCCCAACTGAGCACCTGTCCTGCCATAGCGTCGCTCCCGCTGCTGAAAATCAGACAAAGCCTGGAAATAGGCATCACGCCGGAAATCTGGCCACTTGGTCCGGGTGAAATAGATCTCCGCATAGGAGGCCTGCCAGAGCAGGAAATTGGACAGCCGCCGCTCGCCGCCGGTGCGTATCAGCAGATCGGGATCGGGTTGGCCCGCGGTATAGAGATGATCGGCGATGCACTGATGATCAATGTCTTCGGGCCGCAGGGCAGATAAGCCGCACTTCGCTGCGATCGCCTTGACCGCCTCACAGATCTCGTCCCTGGCGCCATAACTCAAGGCCAGGTTGAGCACCAGTTTGTCGTTGTCTGCGGTACGGCGGATCGAATCGTTCAGGGTCTGGCGAACCCCTTGGGGCAGCTTGGTCACATCGCCGATGCAGTTCAGACGGATGCCGTTCTTCTCCATCCGGGCCAGTTCGGAAACGAGATAAGTTTTCAGGATATTCATCAGCCCGGTGACTTCCTGCTTCGGGCGATTCCAGTTTTCCGATGAGAAGGCGTACAGAGTCAGATAGCCCACACCTATTTCCCGCGAGGCTTCGACAATCTCGCGCACCGAATCTGCACCGACCTTGTGCCCGTAAAGTCTCGGTTTCCTGCGTTTCTGAGCCCAGCGGCCATTGCCGTCCATGACGATGGCCACATGTCTTGGGATGCTGTCGAGATCAAGGTTCACAGGAGAGGTCATGAGGCGGATTCAGGACGTTGCAGCAGCGGCATCCACTGTCTTAGACGTCCATCACCTCGTTTTCCTTGGAGGCGGTTATCTCGTCTATCTGGGCGATGTAGGTATCGGTTTCAGACTGCGCGTCATCCTGGAACTTGAATAGATCGTCTTCTGATATCTCTTTGTCTTTTTTCTGCTTTTTCAAGATATCAATGGCGTCCCTGCGTACGTTGCGGATCGCGACCCGGAATTCCTCGGCAACTTTTTTCACCTGTTTGACCAGTTCCCTGCGTCGCTCTTCCGTGAGCTGGGGGATATTCAAGCGGATTATCTTGCCGTCGTTGACCGGCGTCAGGCCAACGTCTGATTTCAGAATCGCCTTTTCGATGGCACCGAGGACCTGTGGATCCCAGGGCTGAATGGCTATGGTTCTGCTCTCGGGAATGGTCAGTGTGCTGACCTGGTTGAGCGGCATCTCGCTGCCGTAAGCATGGACCTTGATATCATCGAGCAGGGCCAGTGAAGCACGGCCCGTACGAATCTTGGCCAGCTCATTTTTAAACGCCTCGACGCTTTTTTCCATCTTTTCAGCCATCTCAAATATCACATCGCTCATGGTGCTGACTCCTATGCTGAGTTGAAAGTGATTGTCTACGAAGAGCTGATCAGCGTGCCGACATGTTCCCCACGTACCGCTTTGCTGATATTGCCGGGTACCGTCATATTCATGACCAGAATCGGCTTGTTGTCCTCTTTGGCCAGCGCAATTCCTGCGGCATCCATAACCCTGAGCCCCTGTTTGAGCACGGTGTCATAGGTCAGGGTCTCGAACTTGACCGCATCGGAGTATTTTACCGGATCCTTGTCATAAACGCCATCGACCTTGGTGGCCTTGATAATCAGATCGGCGTCGATTTCCAGGGCCCGCAGGACGCCGGCCGAGTCGGTGGTAAAATAGGGATTGCCGGTACCGGCAGCGAAGATGACGGTGCGGCCCTTTTCCAGGTGCCTGGTGGCCCGCCTTCTGATGTAAGGCTCACAAACGGACTGCATCGGAATGGCAGACTGGACTCTGGTATCTACACCGCAGCGCTCCAGGGCATCCTGCATGGCCAGACTATTCATCACCGTGGCCAGCATGCCCATATTGTCAGCGGTCGAGCGGTCCATGCCTTTGCTGGCCCCGGCCACGCCCCTGAAAATGTTGCCGCCCCCGATCACCAGTCCGGTCTCGACACCGAGACCGACGATATCCTTGATCTCGGAGGCAACAAAATCAAGTACCTTGGTGCTGATCCCGAACGAATCCTCACCCATCAAAGCTTCACCGCTCAGTTTCAGAAGAATTCGCCGGTATTTGACCTGCATCAAGATGCCCCCGTGTACTGCTGTTTTATTTTGCTTTCATCGCTGCTTTACCGATCACCGATAAAAGCATTTCCCTCCATCGCTTCATTGACGCCGAACGGAGCTATTCCAACCCGATCTGGAAACGTGCAAAGCGCTTGACCGAGATATTCTCACCCATCTTGCCGACGCAGTCGGTCAGCAGGTCCTGGACGCTGAGATCAGGATCTTTGACATATTTCTGTTCCAACAGGCAGATTTCCGCCAGGAACTTGTCCATTTTACCGGAGACGATTTTCTCGACGATATTCTCCGGTTTACCGGACTCAAGCGCCTGCTGTACGTAAATATCTTTCTCCCGGGCGAGCACATCCTCAGGCACAGTTTCACGATCGATGGCAACCGGGTTGGACGCCGCAATGTGCATGGCCAGATCCCTGGCCAGCTCTTTGAACTGATCAGTCTTGGCGACAAAATCGGTCTCGCAGTTGAGCTCGATCATCACGCCGAGTTTTCCACCGGCATGGATGTAGGTTTCGATAACCCCTTCCGAGGTTGCTCTGCCGGCCCGTTTGGCTGCCACCGCCAGACCTTTTTTGCGAAGCAGGTCAACTGCTTTTTCCATATCGCCGTCGGTCTCGCTGAGCGCCTTCTTACAATCCATCATTCCGGCACTGGTCTTATCGCGCAATTCTTTTACCATCTGCGTGGTAATTTTCATGATATTCCTCCGTTACTCTCCTGTATCCCCAGAAATTCTAAGCCTTTGCGGACACAAATCGTGTTATATCGAATCTGATTTCAAACCGTATGAGCTTGCTGACCGCTTCCCTTTTCGCCAAAGAGGTGCGTATCACGTCAATAATGAAAAGGGGCCGTCAAATGACCGCCCCTGATAACAGTAACTCCCACCCGCCTCGGCGGGGGGGTCGCTGGTCGAATTATTCGGTGGCCTCTTCCTGCACCGCGCCGTCCGGCGATTTTTCTTCGACCTCAGCGCCACCATCCTGCTCACCATCGGCCATCGCGGCCTGCAGAGCCTCGTCCGAGGCATTCTCCCCATCGCGCGCAGCCTGGCCCTGCAGGACCGCCTCGGCGACGTAGCTGCTGATCAGCCTGATTGCCTTGATCGCATCATCGTTGCCCGGAATCAGGTAATCGATGCCGTCGGGATCGCAGTTCGTATCGGTAATCGCGATGATCGGGATGTGGAGCTTGCGGGCTTCGTTGACGGCAATTGCCTCAGCCTTGGGATCGACGACGAACATGACCGTGGGCAGGGAGCGCATGTCTTTGATCCCGCCGACGTTTCTCTCGAGTTTAATCCGTTCTTTTTCCATCTGCAGGATTTCCTTTTTCGGGAACTTGCTGATGGAACCGTCGGCCTGCATCGACTCGATCGATTTGAGTCGCTCCACGCTGGTCTTGATGGTCTGGAAGTTGGTCAGCATGCCGCCGAGCCAGCGATGATCGACGTAGAACATGTTGCAGCGCTTGGCCTCTTCCCGGATAATCGCCTGGGCCTGACGCTTGGTGCCGACAAACAGCACGGAGCCGCCGTTGGCGATCTCTTGTGTGAGAAAATCGCAGGCCTTGTCGAACATGCGCCTGGTCAGATCCAGATTGATTATATAGATACCGTTGCGCGGCCCGTAGATATAGGGTTTCATCTTCGGGTTCCAGCGCCGGGTCTGATGTCCGAAATGCAGACCTGCCTGCAGCATCTCTTTTACACTTGCATTAGCCATGAAAAACCTCCTTCTGGTTGTTCCTCCATCCCCTCATAATCAGCCACAATGCCGACACCAGATTGGCGGGAGATGTGTGTTTTATGTATCTCTTTACCATGCACCCGACATAGTGGGCGCAAAACATTTTCTTTTACCATGAACGAACCGCTTGTGCAAGCATCTGATCTATTCAAAAACCAGGCCAGCAGGTCTCAGCGCCTGAGCAGCACTGAACGTCCGCCGAAGATGTCCTTGAGCCATTCAAAACCAAACTTCAGCAGCTCCTCATCGTCTCTTTCCAGCTTTTTTCTAAGTTCGCGCTTGAGTTGATATTGTTCGACCAGGCGCTGCCCGGCAGCAAAACGTCTGAAGCCGTCTATATCGTAGCAGACCATAAAAGCCAGCTGCTGTTTGGGGCCGCCGCTGCCCTCGCCCTTCCAGGGGTTAGTGGCAAACAAGGTGTCGATTTCGGTCCAGCGCTCGTTCATCAGGTTGAAGGTATCGAGCTGCTGATTTCTGATCCAGCGTTTGACGTTCATTTCCTGATCTTCATAGTGCCCTTTGCAGTAATCGTGTTTGACCAGAAAGTAATAATCGTCGCCCCGGCCGCGTGCTGCACTGCGGTCCACCGCGCGTTCCAACGGGTACGTCCTGCAGGCGGTGGGCCGGTCACGGTAAACCAGACAGCCCGTCTCATCCAGAAAGGGACAGCAGGCAACGCCAGCTTTGTGCTTCAGCTTGAGCTTGAGTGCGGGGAAATAAGGGTTAGCCCCCTTGGCAAGCTCGGTATGGCTGCGTAAGAATTGCTCTGAATCGATCGACAAATTGTTCTTCAGTCGGATGATATCGTACGGATAAAGATCGAGATCCACCTTTTTACAGCAGACGGTAAAACAGGAAACACCCGGATGGCATCTGAACGTGAACGGCGCGCCTGCCAGCGGCGTCATGCCTTCCGGAAACTGTTTGGTCTCAGACATTGGACATCTTTTTTCAACGCAAAAAAGCTGACATGAACCAGGTTCAATGTCAGCTTCAGGTAAAGCTTTAAGCAGGGTTCAGGCTCAGCTCTTGTCGGCCTCTTCGCCCAGGTCTTCTTCGTAGCCGACCAGTTCGATGATCGCCATCGCCGCGGCATCGCCCCGACGGATGCCAGTCTTGATGATCCTGGTGTAGCCGCCCTGCCGGTCGCTGAACTGGCTCTGGATCTCATCGAAGAGCTTGGCAACCACATCCTTGCGACGAATATAGTCCAGGGCCTGGCGCCTGGCATGCAGATCGCCGCGCTTGGCCAGGGTGATCATCTTCTCTGCTATAGGCCTGATTTCCTTTGCCTTCTGTTCAGTGGTGACGATGCGTTCGTGCTCGAATAGCGAGGTCACCATATTCCTGAACATTGCCTGTCGATGTGAACTCGTGCGACCGAGTTTCCTGCCAGATTTTCCGTGTCTCATGATATTTTCCTCAACTGATTATCAACCAGCTGCAACCAGCCTTTTAAAGCGTTGTAAATGATGTTATTGCTCTTTTTTCTTTTCCGGAATTTCAGGGCGCATCCAGTTGTCGAACTTCATCCCCAGGGTCAGCCCCATGTCTGCCAGCAGGGTCTTGATTTCATTGAGCGACTTGCGGCCGAAATTCTTGGTCTTGAGCATCTCCTGGTCGGACTTCTGGGCCAGATCACCGATGAAATAAATTTCTGCGTTTTTCAAGCAATTGGCTGATCGCACCGAAAGCTCCAGGTCCTCAACCGGTTTGTCCAGGTAGGGGTTGAGCGGCGGTGCATCGCTCTCGTCCTCTTCCTCTTTCTCCGGCTCCGCCCGTTCTTCGTTGAAGTTGATGAAGATGGACATCTGGTCTTTGAGGATCTTGGCCGCATAAGCCAGCGCATCTTCCGGGGTGACACTGCCGTCGGTCTCGATCTCCATGGTCAATTTGTCATAGTCGGTCATCTGGCCGACCCGGGCCTGGGAAACGACGTACTGGATCCGCTTGATCGGGGAAAAAATCGCGTCAATCGGAATCTGGCCGATGGAAAGCTCCTCTTTTTCTTGGCGCTCGGCCGGCTGGTAGCCCTTGCCCCACTCCACCGTCATCTCGGCAACGAAATCGGTTTTACCGGTCAGCGTGCAGATGAGCTGGTCAGGGTTCATCACCTCGACATAGGCCGACGGGGTGATATCAGCTGCGAGCACTTCACCCGGACCCTTCTTCTCAATGATAATCTTCTGCGGCTCTTCGCAATTGAGCTTCAGCCGCACCTGCTTGATGTTCAGGATGATTTCGCTGACATCTTCCATCACGTCCTTTAACGTGGTGAATTCGTGCAGGGCCCCTTCGATCTTCACGGTGGTAATAGCCGCTCCCTGAATCGAAGAGAGCAGAACCCGCCGCAGTGAGTTGCCAATCGTCGTCGCGAAGCCGCGTTCCAGCGGCTGACAGACGATCTTGGCGTAGGAGCTGGTATGACGGTCTTTATCCGTCTCAAGCTTTTCAGGCTTAATAAGCTCGTGCCAGTTGCGGTAAAAAGGTATTGTCTCGTCGGCAGCGTGAGTCATATCATCCCTTTGTCTATGTTTTGCAAAACCCTCTGGTGACTGGCCAATGCCGGTAATGCCAAGGTGTCCGGCATTTTTACTCCGACGCCTTCGCCCAAGAAGGTTTTCAATTGAGAACGACAAAATCCCGGATCACAGGGATCCGGGTTTTATCGATTTTCCAGTCAGCTATTATTTGGAGTACAGTTCGACGATGAGCTGCTCCTGGATCGGCATGGTCAGCTCTTCTCTGTTCGGCATTGCCTTGACAGTCGATTTGTACGCTGTTTTATCGAGCTCGAGCCAACTGGGAACCCCTCTTCTTTCAACCGCCTCAAGGCTCTCGTTGATCAGTGCATTGGCCCGGCTTTTTTCCTTGATGGTCACTTCATCACCTACCGAAATCTGATAGGAAGGAATATTGACCTTCTTGCCGTTGACCAGCACGTGCTTGTGCCGGACCAACTGGCGTGCCTGGTTTCTCGACGAGGCGAAGCCCATTCTGAATACCGCATTGTCGAGACGCCGCTCCAGCATGATCAGCAGGTT
The DNA here is from genome assembly GCA_963824415.1 of uncultured delta proteobacterium. GTDB lineage: Bacteria > Desulfobacterota > Desulfobulbia > Desulfobulbales > Desulfocapsaceae > JABDQA01. The sequence goes on along the minus strand of CAWGPM010000014.1, from coordinate 203,354 downwards.
TTCACCAGTAACGCCCTTCTGCTGGTCAGCTTTTTTGAAATACTGGCGGAACTGGCCTTCGAGCATGCCGTACATGGATTTGACTTTCTGCTTTTCTCTGAGCTGAACCGCGTAATCGGATTGTTTCCTGAACCGTGCCTGCCCGTGCTGGCCGGGGGCAAACGCCCGCCGTTCAAACGAACACTTGTCCGAATAACAGCGATCTCCCTTGAGGAACAGTTTCAGTCCTTCACGTCTGCAGCGGCGACAGGCCGCTCCTGTATCTCTAGCCAACTTTACCTCCGTTGATTGTATACTCTATTTCACCGCCAGATTCTCAGCGCTTGCCACGCGTCAACTACACGCGACGGCGCTTGGGTGGCTTGCACCCGTTGTGTGGTATCGGGGTGACGTCAAAGATGCGGGTCACCTCGAGACCGGCATTGAGCAGCGCACGCAGCGCGGCCTCACGTCCGGGTCCGGGTCCCTTGACTTTGACCTCGACTTTTTTCATCCCCTGATCAGTTGCCTTTTTAGTGGCATCAGCAACCGCATTCTGGGCGGCGAACGGTGTAGATTTTCGGGATCCCTTGAAACCGAGAACCCCCGAACTGCACCAGGAAATCACGTTTCCCTGCTTATCGGAAATCGTGACGATGGTATTGTTGAAGGTGGAATAAATATGAACCACACCTTCGGGAACATTCTTTTTAACCTTACGCTTAGACCGTACTTCCGTCTTCTTTGCAGCAGCCATACTTTTCTACCTGTTAGTTGTCTGAATTATTTTCGACGTACCGCACCGCGACGGGGGCCTTTTCGTGTCCGGGCGTTGGTTTTCGTTTTCTGTCCCCGGACCGGCAGTCCCATACGGTGACGCCTGCCCCGGTAACAGCCGAGATCCATCAGCCGTTTGATATCCATCGACACTTCCCGGCGCCGGTCACCCTCGACGACGAAATCGCTCTCGATCACCTTGCGGATTCGGTTCACATCATCGCCACTCAGATCATCGCTATTCATGCTGTAGGGAAGATCGACCGTATCGAGAATCTTACGGGCCGAGGTCAGACCGATACCGTAGATATAGGTCAGGGCCCGATCCATGTGTTTGTTTTTTGGAAGGTCAACGCCTGCTATACGTGCCAAGATGTATCTCCTTTACGCTATGTTGGGGAATGAACTCAGGCTTATCCCTGCTTTTGCTTATGTTTTTTTACTTTGCACGATACGCGAACCACACCGTTGCGCTTAAACACCTTGCAGTCGCTGCAAATTTTTTTAACCGATGACCGTACTTTCATGGTGCAACCTCTATTTATTTTTCTTGGCGTTCTTGGCTCTGAACGTTACTCTGCCGCGGGTCAGATCATAAGGAGAAAGCTCGATCGTTACCCGGTCCCCGGGCAGGATCTTGATGAAGTGCATCCGCATCTTGCCGGATATGTGGGCAAGAACCTTATGCCCGTTGTCCAATTCCACTCTGAACATGGCATTGGGCAAAGGTTCGATGATGGTCCCTTCTACCTCTATTGCTTCTTCCTTGGCCATAAATAATCCTGGTTGTCTATAAGTGTCAAAAACGGGATATTATAATACAGTTACCCGGAAAAGAGAAGTACTATTATTTATTCTCAAAACGCATCGCGAGAACTCAATACCAGCGGACCATCAGCCGTCACCGCCACCGAGTGCTCGAAATGAGCCGACGCTTTCTGATCAGCGGTGACCACCGTCCAGCCGTCCCGCAGGACCTTCACCTGGTGGGTGCCGATATTGACCATCGGTTCGATGGCCAGCACCATCCCCTCAATAAGCCGCGGCGACGAGGAATTCTGAACGAAATTAGGAATCTCCGGACCTTCGTGCAGCGCGGTCCCAATTCCGTGACCGACGAACTGCCTGACGATCGAAAAACCGTTTTGCTCCACATGGTCCTGGACCGCTGCCGAGATATCCGAGATCCGCTTGCCGATCCTGACCTGATCAATTGCCTTGTAAAGCGATTCGTCGGTTACCTTGAGCAACTTGTGGGTGGTGTTGTTCACCCGCCCCACCGGGATGGTAATGGCCGAATCGCCGTAATACCCTTTGTACAGGGTGCCAAAATCTACCGAGATAATGTCACCCTTCTTCAATTTGCGTTTCCTCGAGGGAATCCCGTGCACGACTTCCTCGTTGATAGACACGCAGAGGCTCCCGGGAAACCCGCGATATCCCTTGAAGGCCGGAACCGCATTTCTTTTTGTGCAGAGTTCCTCGGCCAGCCGGTCAAGCTCGTATGTGGTGATGCCCGGCTCAACCGTATTTTCCAGCATGACCAGAACTTCGGCCACAATCCGGTTGGCTTCTTCCATGATCCGGATCTCGTCGATGCTCTTGATCGTGATCGACTTGCCGGTAGGTGTATTGGCCGAAGCAGACACCACTTATCTCCTGCCCTTGATTCTCCCCTGCTTCATGAACCCTTCGTAGTTCCTCATTACCAGGTGGGACTCGATCTGGGAAATCGTATCGATCCCGACCCCGACAACAATCAGCAGGGCGGTGCCGCCGAAATAAAAAGGCAGGCTCAGCTTGGAAATCAAAATGGTCGGCAGCACACAGACCGCACTCAGATAGATGGCGCCGATAACCGTCAGCCTGGTCAGCGCCTTGTCAATAAACTCGGCGGTTCGTTTCCCGGGTCTGATGCCGGGAATAAAGCCGCCATTTTTACGCAGGTTCTCGGCCACATCTTCGGGCTTGAACTGCACCGCAGCATAGAAAAAACAGAAGAAGACGATCAGGCCGATAAAACAGATATAGTAATAAACCGTACCCGGCGACATCGCGGCCGAAACCCGCTGCACCCAGTCGATCTGGATAAAGCTGCCGATGGTGGCCGGAAACATCATGATCGAGGAGGCGAAGATCGGCGGGATAACACCTGAAACATTAATTTTCAGCGGCAGATGCGAACTCTGGCCGCCGTATACCCGCCGGCCGACCACGCGCTTGGCATACTGGATCGGAATCCTGCGCTGGGCCGTTTCGAAAAAGACGATCAGGCCGATAACCCCGAACATCAATATGACGATGAACGGTACGAAGAACATCTGGATCTCGCCGGCCCTGACCAGCTCGAAAAAGTTGATGATCGCCGAAGGGCCGCGTGCCACGATGCCGGCGAAGATGATCAATGAAATACCATTGCCGACGCCGCGCTCGGTCATCTGCTCGCCGAGCCACATCAGAAAGGCGGTCCCCGACGTCAGGGTGATAATGGTCATCAGCTTGAACTGAAGCCCCGGGATCAGAACGATCATCTCGCCGCCCGGACCGGTCATACCCTCCAGACCGACCGCGATGAACGAGCCCTGAATGATACTGAGTACCACCGTTCCATATCTGGTGTACTGGGTAATCTTGCGCCGCCCCGACTCGCCTTCTTTCTTGAGTGTTTCCAGCTGCGGAATGACCACGGTGAGCAACTGCATGATGATCGAGGCACTGATGTACGGCATGATCCCCAGTGCGAATATGGAGAAATTCTCCAACGCACCACCGGAAAACATGTTGAACATACCGAACAGCGTTCCAGCGTTCTGCTGAAAAAAGGCGGTGAGCGCCTCGCTGTTGATGCCGGGAGTCGGTACCTGGACACCGATCCGGTATACCGCCAGCATGATGAGAGTGAACAGCAGCCGTTTTCGTAACTCAGGAATCTGTGCTGCGCTTTGCAATCCGCTCATAATGGTCCTTGGACATTTAAAAAGTGGCCGGTTCCGTTACCGGAAATGCCACCCGTAAACCTGCAGCTACGCTTCGTCACTGTTGATCAGCCGGGGCCTCTATAACACTGCCGCCCGCTTTTTCGATCAGTTCTCGAGCCGAGCCGCTGACCTTGTCAACCTTGACGGTAACGGCCTTTGAAATTTCGCCGTTGGCCAGAACCTTCACCAGCCTGCCCGGCTTCACCATGCGTGCCTGGATAAGGACTTCAGTGGTGATTTCTGATCCGGCGTCGAACGAGTCGAGCTGGCTCAGGCTGACCAGGTCAAATACCTTACGGAACTTGTTGTTGAAACCCCGCTTCGGCAAGCGCCTCTGCAGAGGCATTTGGCCGCCCTCGAACCCTGGTTTGGATTTGTAGCCAGAGCGTGCTTTGGCACCCTTGTGCCCGCGTCCGGAGGTCTTACCCAGGCCCGTTCCAGGACCCCGGCCAAGCCGTTTTCTATCCTTTTTCGCCCCTTTCTGGGGAGAAAGATTAGCAAGCGATAACATTTACGCCTCCTCCACACGAACAAGATGGGCAACCTTGGCCAGCATACCCCTGATTTCCGGGGTATCCTTGCGTGTTACTTTCTTCTGCATTCTGGTAAGCCCCAACCCGGTCAGGGTGGCGCGGATCTTCTTGGTACTGCCGATCCCGCTCTTGACCAGGGTAAAGGTAATTGTATCAGCCATCTGACTACACCGTAGTTTATAAAATGATCTTTTAGCGCCGTATAAAACTGGTTCAAAAGCAACCCTGATCAGGCCCTGATCTCTTCAACCGTTTTCCCGCGCAGCTCGGCAATGCTCCGAGCACTTCGCAATCTTCTCAAACCGTCCAGCGTTGCTTTCACCATGTTATGCGGATTGTGGGAACCGAGGCATTTGGTCAGGATGTTGCCCACTCCGGCAGCTTCGAGCACCGCCCTGACCGGACCGCCGGCAATAACGCCGGTACCCTCCGAGGCGGGTTTGAGCAGCACCTTGCCGGCACCGTAACGCCCGGTAATCTCATGCGGGATGGAGACATCGGTCAGAGAAACGGACTCCATATCCCTGCGGGCCCGCTCGATCCCTTTACGAATCGCTTCCGGGACCTGGTTAGCCTTGCCGAGGCCGTAACCAACCTTGCCGTTGCCGTCGCCGACCACCACGATTGCACTGAAGCTGAACCTGCGTCCACCCTTGACAACCTTGGCAACCCTGTTGATGTAAACAATTTTTTCGATAAGTTCCTCGGCACCTTCGCCTTTGGAACGTTTAAACTCAGACAAGGAACACCCCCATTAGTACGAGTTAAAAATCCAGACCGCCTTCGCGGGCCCCTTCGGACAGAGCCTTGACACGACCATGATAGAGACAACCTCCCCGGTCAAAGACCACCTGAGAGATCCCGGCGGCTTTTGCCTTTTGGGCGATCAGCATACCAACCTTTTTGGCGTCTGCGGTTTTTCCCTTCTCGTCGCCGCCGTCAAAGGATTTATCCAGCGTCGACATGGAAACAAGGGTGGCGCCTGCGGTGTCGTCAATCACCTGCGCATAGATATGCTTGCTGCTTTTGAACACCCGCAAACGGGGCCGCTCACTTGTTCCTATCACTTTTTTACGAATCCGTCTCACCCGCTTCTGACGAGCCACGGAACTGGGATTTGTTTTTGCCATCTTCTTATCTCAACCAGTTAGATAAATCTTGCTCTTATGCATCACCGCTAGGCGGACGCACCTGTTTTACCTGCCTTGCGCTGAACGTATTCGCCCTCATAGCGGATGCCCTTGCCCTTATACGGCTCCGGCTTGCGAATGGCACGGATCTGGGCAGCAGTCATGCCGAGTGCCTCTTTGTCAATCGATTCCAGGACAATGGTCGTATTATTTTCAACGCTGCCTGAAACACCTTCGGGCAGAGAAAATTCCACCGGGTTCGAATAGCCGACGCTGAGCGACAGGGTCTTGCCAGAAGCGCTGGCCCGGTAGCCGACACCTTCGATTACCAGTACTCTCTTGAATCCCTCACTGACCCCGATCACCATATTATTGATCAATGACCTGGTCAGTCCCCGGAAGGCATTGACTTTCTTATCTTCTTCTCCACCACTTACCAGTATCTGGTTGTCCTCAACCACAATCCCGATCTCGGGATGTACGTTTCGGCTCAGGCTGCCTTTGCTGCCGGTGACACTGATCTCCTGGCCGTTGATCGCAATCTTGACACCGGCCGGAATTTCTATGGGCATTTTTCCAATTCGAGACATGTTTTCCTCCGTTAGACGGTGTCAGCTACCACACCTGGCAAAGAATCTCGCCACCGCTGTTCATCTTTCGAGCGGCCCGGTCCGTTACCAGACCCTGGGACGTCGAAATGATGGAAACACCGAGTCCGTTGAGGACCGTCGGAATGGCGCCTGCCCGGGCATACTGCCGCAAGCCCGGTTTACTGACCCGCTTCAGGCCGGTGATTACCGACTCGCCGTTAGGGCCGTATTTGAGGTTGATGATCAAGGTTCCCTGCGGGCCGTCATCGGTGACATCGTAGCCCGCAATATAGCCTTCTTCCTGCAGAACTTTGGCGACGTTCACCTTGACTTTTGATTTGGGCATCTCGACCGAATCAAATTTAACCATCACTGCATTTCGTATCCTGGTCAGCATGTCTGCCAGGGGATCGCTCATTGACATAGCGAACACTCCTTCTCTATTTCACACGTTTGAATAGTTCAAGACCATGGCGATGCTACCAGCTGGACTTGGTTACACCGGTTATCTCACCTTTCGAGGCCAGGGTCCTGAAGCATATCCGGCAGACGCCGAACTTCCTGATATAGGCCCGTGAGCGCCCGCATAAGGGGCAACGGTTATACTTGCGAACCTTGAACTTGGGTTCGCGCTGCGCCCGTGCAATTATTGATTTTTTAGCCAAACCAACCTCCAAATAAGTCGATATGAATATGCATTGTGCACAAATTATTTGCGAAACGGCATGCCCATCAGTTTCAGCAGCGACAGCCCTTCGGCATTAGTCGGCGCAGAGGTGACGATGGAGATGTTCAGTCCCTTGACCTTGTCGATCTTGTCGTAGTCAATTTCCGGGAAGATAATCTGCTCTTTGACTCCCAGCGAATAGTTGCCCCGTCCGTCGAACCCTTTGGGCGACACGCCCCTGAAGTCACGTACCCGGGGAAGGGCGACATTGACCAGTTTAGAGAAAAAATCATACATCCGGTCACCGCGCAGTGTCACCCGGCAGCCGATTGGCATACCCTCTCTGAGCTTGAAGCCGGCAATCGATTTCTTGGCGTTGGTAACCACCGCCTTCTGCCCGGCGATCAGAGTGAGTTCCTGCGCTGCACCCTCAATGATCTTCGGGTTCTGCACCGCCTCACCAAGCCCCATGTTAAGCACGATCTTTTCCAGCTTGGGGATCTGCATAATGTTTGTGTAACCGAACTCTTCTTTTAGAGCCGGAACACAATCGTTGTAGTAAAAATCCTTAAGCGCACCCATGTATAACTCCTGACGTCACGTTCTGGTGACCTGTTATTTACTTTCGATAGATTCGCCGCATTTCTTACAGAAGCGAACCTTCGTGCCATCCTCGAGAACCTTCCTGCCGATCCGTCCGGTCTGTGTGCATTCCGGGCAAATGAGCTGGAGGTTTGAAACGTGAATCGGCGCCTCACGTTCAACGATCTGCCCCTGCTGGCTCGCATCCCGCGGCTTGGTGTGCCGCTTGATCATATTGATGCGCTCCACGGTAGCCTTGCTCTCGACAGGAAATACCTTCAAGACCTTGCCTACCCGTCCCTTGTCCTTACCGGCGATTACTTCGACCTGATCGTTCGCTTTCAGGTATGTTCTGCCTTTTGTCATGTTTTTACCTATTGTTCCCATCTTTGGTAATGTTCTCTACAGTACTTCCGGAGCCAGCGAGATAATCTTCATGAATCCCTGGTTCCTTAACTCGCGTGCCACCGGTCCGAAAATACGGGTGCCTATCGGCTCACCTGCAGCGGAAAGCATCACGGCGGCGTTCTCGTCGAACTTCACCCAGGTATCGTCCATCCGCTTCATTTCCTTCTTGGTCCGGACGATAACGGCCGTCATGACATCCCCCTTCTTGACCTTGGCATGAGGGATCGCTTCCTTTACCGTTACGACAATGACGTCGCCGATGGAGGCATATCTCTTCCTGGTACCGCCGAGAACCCTGATGCAGAGCACTTTACGTGCTCCGGAGTTGTCGGCAACATTTAGCATTGTTTCTGTCTGTATCATAATCTCACCTGACTCTTGACCCGCCTAAGCAACTGTCTGTGATTTGGTGCGCAGGCGCGGGTATCAGACCGCCTGCTCAAGTATCGACTTAACCCGCCACCGTTTCCTTTTGCTCAACGGACGGCACTCCTCAATAAGGACGACATCTCCGATATTGCAGCTGTTATTCGGATCATCGGCAAGATACTTGACGCTCGTTTTGACATATTTGCCATAAAATTTATGGCGAAACGTGCGTTCCACGCGGACGACTACCGTCTGCTCCATCCTGTTGCTGACAACCGAGCCAGTCCTGGTTTTCCTTGATTTGGTATGTTCGCTCATAATGTATTTTTAAAATGGTTGTAAGGCGATTGTGCCGTGCACCGTATGGCAGAACCTTCTCAGCCGGCCACTTTCTCGTTGGCAACGGTTCTGAGCCGCGCGATATCTTTTTTTATTTTTCTCAGGCGCGAGGTATCTTCCAGCGGCCGCAGCTTGTGCTGGAAGTTGAGATTGCCAAGCTCTTCGCGGAGCTCACGCTCCTTCTTGGCAAAATCTTCGTCGCTTAATTTTCTTAATTCTTCGGCTTTCATAGCGTGCTCCTCTTGGAGATGACCTTGGTGGCAAAAGGCAGCTTGTTGCCGGCCAGCGTCAGGGCTCGCACCGCCAGTTCCTCATCAACACCGGCCAGCTCATAAAGCACCTTGCCCGGTTTGATCGGGGCGACCCAGAACTCCGGACTCCCCTTGCCTTTACCCATCCTGGTCTCGGCCGGCTTCTTGGTCACCGGCTTAGCCGGAAAGACTCTGATCCAGACCTTTCCGCCACGTTTGATCTTTCGGTTGATCGCCACACGGGCAGCTTCGATCTGCTGGGCGGTCATCTTACCCCTGCCGACAGCTTTCAGGGCATAATCACCAAATGCGATCGAGGAACCGCGCTGGGCGGTACCGCGGAGCTTACCGGTGAATACCTTTCTATGTTTTACCTTTCTGGGACTTAGCATGTCTTACTCCGAAAATTATCTGAACCACAATCAGGCAGTCTGCCTGATCAGTTCTCACCTTCCTTCTCTTCCAGAACTTCACCGTGAAAGATCCATACTTTCACACCGATGATCCCGTACGTCGTGTTGGCTTCGGCCAGGGCATAGTCCACATCCGCGCGCAGCGTATGCAGCGGCACCCGTCCTTCGCGCACCCACTCGCTCCTCGACATCTCAGCACCGCCGAGACGTCCGGCACAGGAAATTTTGATACCCTGCACACCGAACCTCAGGGCCGAGTTAACCGCCTTCTTCATGGCCCGCCTGAACGCCACCCGCCGCTCGAGCTGGGAAGCGATACTTTCAGCCACCAGTTGGGCATCGGCCTCGGGGCGCCGCACCTCCTGGATATCCAGAGATACAGGCCGATCGACGAAGTTCTCCAGGTCTTTTTTGAGCATTTCGATTTCGGCGCCCTTCTTGCCGATCACGATACCGGGACGGGCAGTGAACAGCTTGACCTTGATCTTGTCCCCGGTGCGCTCGATTTTAGTCTTCGATAGACCGGCGTGATAAAGACGCTTCTTCAGATATTTGCGTATCTTCTGATCTTCGATAAGAAAAGTCGAATAGTCTTTATCGGCATACCAGATCGAATCCCAGGTACGGGTGATATTCAATCTGAGTCCTATTGGATTAACCTTCTGGCCCAAAATAATCCTCCAACTGAGTAGCTAGTATCTGTTTCGCGTGTGTCTACGCTTCGTCCAGAACCACGGTAATGTGGCTGGTACGCTTGATAATCCGTGTCGCTCTGCCCATGGCCCGCGGCCGGATCCGCTTCAGCGACGGTCCGCCGTCCACGGTGACCTTCTTGATGAACAGGTTGTCCACGTCGACCTGGTCATCCTGGGTTGCGTTGGCAACGGCTGATTCTATCACCTGGCGTAAAATCGAGGCCCCTTTCTTGGGCATGAACTTCAGGGTGGTAATCGCCTGGTCGGCACTCATTCCCCTGACCACATCGGCAACCAGCCTGACCTTCTGCGGTGATATGCGGATATATTTTCCAACGGCTCGCGCTTCCATCTCATCTGCTCCTAGTACTTATAAATACAGCGTAAAATAGGCCCTTTTAGCCTTTCTTTCTGTCCGAGGCGTGACCGTAAAACGTCCTGGTGGGCGAGAATTCGCCAAGCTTGTGGCCCACCATGTTCTCGGTAACGAACACCGGCACGAATTTTCTGCCGTTGTGCACGGCAAACGTCAGACCGACCATCTCCGGAGTCACATCGGATCGACGCGACCAGGTTTTGATCACTTTACGCGAACCCGATTCGATGGAACTCTCGACTTTTCTCATCAGATGATCATCGACAAACGGTCCTTTCTTAACTGAACGAGACATCGTCTACTCCTTGTTATGATCTTCGTTTGACAATCATCTTGTCAGACGCTTTATTCGTTCTCGTCTTGTAGCCTTTGGTCGGCTTACCCCACGGCGTGCATGGGTGACGGCCACCCGAGCTCTTGCCTTCACCGCCGCCCATCGGATGATCCACCGGGTTCATCGCTACGCCGCGCACGCTGGGGCGTTTGCCCAACCAGCGCGTGCGGCCGGCTTTACCCAGCTTGCAGCTCTCATGCTCGCGGTTGCCGACCTGGCCGATACAGGCGCGGCACAGATGGTGGAACTTGCGCACCTCACCCGAAGGCAGCCGCACCAGTACATGCGCGCCCTCCTTAGCCATCAGCTGGGCCGAGGCTCCGGCGCTGCGCACGAGTTGGCCGCCCTTGCCGATCTTCATCTCGATATTGTGAATGATGGTACCCAGCGGAATGTTGGTCATCGGCAGGCAGTTGCCCGGCTGGATATCCACATTGTCCCCGGCCACGACCTGGTCGCCGACGGCAATGCCGTCCGGGGCCAGAATGTATTTCTTGTCGCCGTCAAGATAGCTGAGCAAAGCGATATTTGCCGAACGGTTCGGGTCATACTCAATGGAGACGACCTTGGCGGTTATATCGGTTTTATTTCTCTTGAAATCAATAATCCGGTATTTCCGCTTGTGCCCTCCACCTCGATGCCGAGAGGTGATGCGGCCGTTGTTGTTGCGGCCGCCGCTCTTGGACAGACTCGTCAGCAGACTCCGTTCGGGTCCGTTGCTCGACAGGTCCGGGTTTCTGGTTGACACGTGGTGTCTTTTACCGGGTGATGTTGGTTTATAAGTCTTTATGGCCATGATTTCCCAATCGCTCCATCCGTTGCGTTGGACAACGTTTTCGTTTCTACGGGTGTTTTACGCGTCTAATCCGCCTCTGCTACAGCTCGTCCACGAAGCTGATCTCACCTTCGGACAGGGTGACATACGCCTTCTTCCAATCCTGGGTGCGCCCGACATGACGCCCAACTCTTTTCTGTTTGCCGCGCATGGAAGTTGTCCGGACATTGCCAACCTTGACGTTGAACATCTTTTCGACGGCTTGTTTGATTTCAATTTTATTTGCAGCGGGATGCACCTTGAAGACGACCTTGTTGTTCATCTCCTGCTGCAGACTCGCCTTTTCAGTAAGGCAGGGCCCTTTCAAAATGGTGTGGATATCTTTCATGCCGTAAACCTCTCTTCCAGGTTTTCGATAGCCGGCTGCAGGAGCACAAGCTTTTCGTGCAGAAGAATATCGTACACATTCAGCCCCTCCGACTTCATCACTTTATATCCCGGCACATTGCGAGACGATTTAGTCAAAGTATCGTTGTCCGAATCGACCACGATCAGGGCGTTGTTCAACTCGAGCAGATTCATGATGGTGACGAACTCCTTGGTCTTGATCGCCTCCATCGTAAAATCATCGAGCACGACCAGGTTGCCCTCCTGGAAACGGGCTGACATGGCCATCGCCACTGCCTGCTGCTTCACTTTGCGATTAAGCTTGAAACTGTAGTCGCGCGGCTTTGGCCCAAAAGCGACTCCGCCGCCCCGCCAGATTGGTGACTGCCTGCTGCCCGCACGGGCCCGGCCGGTTCCCTTCTGACGCCACGGTTTGGCGCTGGAACCGCGGACTTCCCTGCGGGTCTTGGTGGAGGCGGTTCCGGCCCGCTTGGCCGCCCGCTGCTGGCGAACCACATCGTGCAGCACGTATGGTTTGACCTCACGGTTGAAGATCTGATCGTTGAGCTCGATCTCGCCGACCTTCTCGTTTTTTGTATTTCTGACTTCTATCGTTGACATCTGCTTCTCCTTGAACCGGCTGTCTCTGAAATCTATTTGGAGTAGATCTTCAGCAGACCGTTCTTGGCCCCGGGAACGGAACCCTTTAAGAGTACGACGTTTTCCTCGGGCCTGACATCGACGACGGTAATATTTTTCTTCAAGACCGTGTCATTGCCCATCCGTCCCGGCATTTTCTTGCCCTTGATGACTCTGCTTGGCCAGGCACTGCAGCCTATCGACCCCGGCGCCCGGTGGAAACCGGAACCGTGAGCCGCACCGCCGCCCTTGAAACCGTGACGCCGCATGACGCCCTGAAAACCGCGGCCTTTACTTTTGCCCTGGACATCGACCATTTCACCGATCTTGAAAACGGTGTCGAGGGGCAGCTCCTGCCCAACCTCGAAGGCTTCCGGATTTTCCACGCGGAATTCGCGGACATGATAGAATCCCTCTGCCCCCGCCTTCTTGAAATGACCGGCCTGGGGCTTATTGACGCGGCTCTGCCTTTTGGCATCAAAACCAAGCTGAATGGCGTTATAACCTTCCCCTTCGACCGTCTTCACCTGCAGTACCGTACAGGGGCCAGCCTCAATGACGGTGACCGGAATCGCAAATCCCAGTTCGTCGTAGACGCGGGTCATTCCGACTTTCTTACCCAATATACCTAATGTCTTTGGCATGATCGTACCCGATGCTTCTATTTATCTCTTAACTGTATTGTTACGGCAGTTTGATCTCGACATCAACGCCGGCTGAAAGCTCCAGTTTCATCAGCAGGTCGATGGTCTGCTGGGTCGGCTCGAGAATGTCGAGCAGCCGCCGGTGCGTCCTCATTTCGAACTGCTCCCTCGACTTCTTGTCCACATGGGGCGAACGGAGGATACAGAACTTTTTCACCGAAGTCGGCAGCGGAATCGGTCCTGCAACCGAGGAGCCGGTCCGACGGGCGGTATCGACAATCTCATGGGTGGACTGGTCCAGCAATTTGTGGTCGTATGCCTTGAGGCGTATACGAATTTTCTCTGTTGGTATCATCTCTTAACCTCAAGCCATAATTTCACTGATAACGCCGGCACCTACCGTGCGGCCGCCTTCGCGGATCGCAAAGCGCAGACCTACGTCCATCGCTATCGGCGTGATCAGCTCCGCTTCTACCGACACGTTGTCGCCAGGCATCACCATCTCTACCCCTTCGGCCAGCGTCACCACACCCGTCACATCCGTCGTGCGGAAATAAAACTGCGGACGATAACCGTTGAAAAACGGGGTGTGACGACCGCCCTCATCCTTGCTCAGGATGTAGCACTCGGCCTTGAACTTGGTGTGCGGGGTGATTGAACCCGGCTTCGCCAGTACCTGCCCGCGCTCGATCTCGTCCCGCTTCACGCCGCGCAGCAGCGCCCCGATATTGTCACCGGCCTGGCCCTGGTCCAGCAGCTTGCGAAACATCTCCACACCCGTCACCGTGGTCTTCTGCGTCTTGCGGATGCCGACGATCTCAACCTCTTCACCAACCTTGACGACGCCACGCTCAACTCGGCCTGTGGCAACCGTGCCGCGGCCGGAGATGGAGAACACGTCCTCCACCGGCATCAGAAACGGCTGGTCAACGTCGCGCTTCGGTTCGGGGATATAGCTGTCAACCGCTTCCAGCAGATCCCAGATGCACTTGGCCTTCTCCTCGTCCTCGGGATTCTCCAGCGCCAGCAGCGCCGAGCCCTGCACAAACGGAATGTCGTCGCCGGGAAACTCATACTTGTCCAGCAACTCCCGAAGTTCCAGCTCAACCAACTCGATCAACTCATCGTCATCGACCATGTCGCATTTGTTCAGGAACACCACCATCGCCGGAACACCTACCTGACGGGCCAGCAGGATATGCTCACGGGTCTGCGGCATGGCGCCGTCGGTGGCTGCCACCACCAGGATCGCGCCGTCCATCTGCGCCGCCCCGGTGATCATGTTCTTGATATAGTCGGCATGACCCGGACAGTCAACGTGGGCATAGTGACGGTTAGCTGTCTCATATTCCACATGGGCCGTGGCGATCGTGATGCCGCGCTCTTTTTCTTCAGGCGCCTTGTCTATCTCACCAAAATCGATGAATTTGGCCTGACCCTTTAAAGACAATACGCGGGTGATCGCTGCCGTCAATGTCGTCTTGCCATGATCGATGTGACCTATCGTCCCTACATTCACATGCGGCTTTGTCCGCTCGAATTTCTCCTTTGACATCGTCTTTCCTCAACTATGATTGGATTTAGATCCCTCTGATTTTCTTTATTATCTTTTGTGCTTTTGTTTCCGGCACTACGTCATATTCCAAAAACTGCATCGTAAAATTGGCCCTTCCCTGGGTGGCCGACCTCAGCGAGGTCGAATACCCGAACATCTCTGCCAGCGGCACGTGGGCCCGAACGATCTGCACCTCTTTTTCCGCTTCGATCGCGGTTACCCTGCCCCGCTTGGAATTCAGATCCGCGATGACGTCTCCAACGTACTCCTCGGGTGTGACCACCTCCAGATCCATCACCGGTTCAAGCAGTACCGGTCTGGCCGTCATACCGGCCTTGCGCAGGGCCATCGCCGCTGCCACCCCGAAGGCCATCTCGGTGGAATCTTCCTCATCGTAGGACCCGCCTGTCAAACGCACCTTGACGTCAGTGAGCGGATAGCCGATGAGCGGCCCCGAGTCGAGGGTATCTTTTACCCCTCTTTCTATCGCAGCAAGAAAGGTCGATGGGATGGTCGCCCCATCGACTTCATTGCTGAAAACGAATCCGCCGCCGCGCTCGAGTGGCTCAATCTGCAGCACGACATGGCCGTACTGCCCGGCCCCGGTTGTCTGTTCGAAGCGCCCTTCCTCAACAACCTCAGCCGTAATCGTCTCTTTGTAGGCCACCTGCGGTTTACCGACGTTGGCGGAAACCTTGAACTCGTTGAGCAGCCTGTCTACGATTATCTCCAGGTGGAGCTCGCCCATCCCCGAGATAATCTTCTGACCGGTATCCGCGTCGGTTTTGACCGTAAAGGAGGGGTCCTCCAGTGCGATCTTGTCGAGCGTCTCGATCAGCTTCTTTTCATCCGCCTTGCTCCTGGGCTCGATGGCCACCCCGATAACCGGGTCCGGAAAATCCATCGCTTCCAGTACAATAAAATCGCCGTTTTCACAGAGCGTATCGCCGGTGGTGGTGAACTTAAGCCCAACAACAGCGCCGATATCGCCGGCCCTGATCTCCCTGACCTCTTCACGCTTGTTGGCGTGCAGTTTAAGAAGTTTCGAGACTTTCTCCTTCTTCTTCTTAACCGGGTTGAAGACCTTATCGCCGACGCTGAGCACTCCCGAGTAAATCCTGGCAAAAGCGAGGTTCTCGACGAATGAATCACTCATCAGCTTAAACACCAGACCGCAAAATTTCTCCTGTGGACCGGTTTTACGCTGCAGCGGCTCGCCCTGACGGTCAAGCCCTTCAACGAAGTCGATATCCGCCGGTGAGGGAAGATACCTGACTACGCTGTCCAACAGAGGCTGAATGCCCTTGTTTTTAAAAGCGCTGCCGCACAGTACCGGCACGACTTCAAGCGCCAAAGTGGCCTTTCGCAGTGCACGGTACATCTCGTCAACCGAAACCGGTTTATCGTCAAGATATTTTTCCATGACACCCTCATCGAAATCGGCCAATTTCTCGAGGATTGCCATTCGTGCGGCCGTGAATACTTCTTTATATCGATCAGGAATGGGTGACTCCACCACTTCCTGTCCAAGAGACTGCTCGCTGAAACTGAGCATTTTCTCTTCAATGAGGTCGATGACCCCTTCGAAGTCTGCTTCCTTGCCTACCGGCAACTGCAGGGGCAGCGGATTTGCCCCGAGCCGTTCGACCATCATTTTCAGACATCGATCGAAGTTGGCCCCCACTCGATCCATCTTGTTGATGAAGGCCAACCGGGGGATGGCATATCTGTCGGCCTGCCTCCAGACGGTCTCGGACTGGGGTTCCACCCCGCCGACCGAGCAGAAGACAGCGATGACGCCATCCAGTACCCGCAGACAGCGTTCCACCTCGACGGTGAAATCGACGTGCCCGGGGGTATCAATAATATTTATCTTGTGCTCGTTCCAGGTGCAGGTCGTTGCCGCCGAGGTGATCGTAATGCCCCGCTCCTGCTCCTGTTCCATCCAGTCCATTACGGCATTGCCGTCATGAACCTCGCCCATCTTGTACGACCGGCCGGTGTAGAAAAGTATCCGTTCAGTCGTGGTGGTCTTGCCGGCATCGATGTGGGCCATGATGCCGATATTGCGTATGACCGATAACTCGCTGCGAGCTGACATCAACAAACCCCATATCTTCTCTTATGCCGATTTCAGCTCCAGCCGCCGCCCGACCGCTTATCGTATTACCAGCGGTAATGGGCAAAGGCCTTGTTGGCTTCCGCCATACGGTGGGTGTCGTCCTTTTTCTTAACGGCGGCACCGCGTTCATTGAAAGCATCGAGCAATTCCGCCGCCAGTTTCTCCGACATCGTTTTTCCGGAGCGGGACTGGGCGAATCCGATAATCCACCGAATTGCCAGTGCATTTCTTCTGGTCTGACGAACCTCCATCGGTACCTGATAGGTGGCACCGCCGACACGCCGCGACTTGACCTCGACGCGGGGCCGTACATTTTCCATGGCCTGCTCGAAGACGATCATCGGCTCTTCATCGGCTACCTTGGTATCGATGATATCCATGGCGTCATAGAAGATCCGCCGGGCCACGCTCTTCTTACCGCGCTGCATCAGGCCGTTGGTGAATTTGGAGACGAGCACGTTGTTGTAACGCGGGTCCGGCTCAATAACTCGTTTTTCTGCACCTTTTCTACGGGACATAATATAATTCTCCAGCCCTATCAGGAGGGCTTTTTGGCACCATATTTCGAACGCCCCTGCCGGCGATCCGATACACCAAGCGTGTCGAGCGTCCCACGAACGATGTGGTAACGGACACCGGGAAGGTCTTTCACCCTGCCGCCCCTGATCAGTACCACCGAGTGCTCCTGCAGGTTGTGCCCGATTCCCGGGATATATGAAGTTACCTCAATACCGTTGGTCAACCGCACCCTGGCAACCTTTCGCAGAGCCGAGTTCGGCTTCTTGGGTGTGGTGGTATAGACCCTGACACAGACCCCCCGTTTCTGCGGGGAACCCTTCAGTGCAGGCGTATTGGTTTTCTTAACCATTTTCTTCCTGCCCTGCCGTACCAGTTGATTGATTGTTGGCATTGCGTGTAGCGCTCCTGTTCAGTTTTCTTGGTTATTGCACGGCAGTAAAATAAGCTCCAATATACTGCGGCGCAAAAGACGATATTTACCTCACACTCTTTTGAGAGTCAAGCAAAAAACGTTTGCTCAAGGTTTATTTGACCACCTCTTCACGGATGCCGGTACCGGCTGAGATCAGCCGTCCCATGATCACATTTTCCTTGAGTCCCTTAAGTTCATCCATCTTTCCAGCCATTGCCGCATTGGTCAGCACCTTGGTGGTTTCCTGGAAGGAAGCGGCTGAAATAAAGCTCTCGGTGGACAATGAGGCCTTGGTGACACCGAGCAGCAGTGGTTCGGCAGCGGGAGGCGTGGGTGCCTCGCTGATATCGCCGCCTTCGGCCATAAAAGCACTGCGCGCCTCCATCAGCCGGTCACGCTCATTTTCAAAGACCCACCACTCGACCTGCTCGCCGATCATGAACTTGGAATCTCCCGCAGCAGTGATCATGACCCGGCGCAGCATCTGGCGGACGATAACCTCGATGTGCTTGTCATTGATCTTCACGCCCTGGAGCCGGTAGACCTCCTGGATCTCATTAACCAGGAATTTGGCCAGCTCCTTGACACCCAGGACCCGCAGGATATCGTTGGGCACGATGGTGCCCTCCATGAGCCGTTCACCGGCCTGCACATAGTCGCCTTCATGGACGATGATATGCTTTGACTTCGGCACCAGGTACTCCTGGGACTCACCATACTCCGGGGTAACGATAACGCGGCGCTTACCCTTGAGCTCCTTGCCGAAGCTGACCCGCCCGTCGATCTCGGAGATGACCGCCGGCTCCTTGGGCTTGCGTACCTCAAAGAGTTCGGCAACCCGCGGCAGACCGCCGGTGATATCCTTGGTCTTGGAAGTCTCGCGCGGGATCTTGCCGACAATGGTACCCGGTTGAATCGGGGCACCGTCTTCGACGGTAATGATCGAGTTTACCGGTAAACTGTAACGCGCATAGATTTCTGAGTCCGGCAGCTTTAACGTTTTTCCACGCTCGCTCTTAACCGAGATCCGCGGGTTAGTCTGTCCGGACTGGCCACTGGTGGAATGGACAATGACCTTCGACGACTTGCCCGTTACCGGGTCAAGCTTCTCCTGCATCGTGGTGCCTTCTATGACATCTCCGTACTTGATGATTCCCGCAACTTCTGCAACGATCGGAATGGTATATGGATCCCATTCAGCAAGAATTTCACCCGAACCGGTTATAGCCCACTCATCAAAAAGAATCTGAGCGCCGTAGTTCACCTTGAAACGCTCGCGCTGAGGGAATTTGTCGCGGTCTTTGATCCGTGCAATTTCTTTACCGTCCGCACCAAATAAAACAAGGTCGTCATTGGACTCGAGTTTCGCTTTGAGCTTTTTGCCCTTTTTGTCGCGAAATACGATACCCTCAACAGGCTCCTCAACCTCTTCGCCGTTTCTGACTATTTTTCTGACGACCGGTTCTTCTACTTTTTTATTATTATTGAGAACCTCTTTGAGTATGATCTCTTTGGCTATTTTTACCCCCTTGAGCGAATCATCCAGATGCAGGCTCAATAAATCCTGCTCATCGAACAAAACGATCTCGGCATTGCGGTTCATCACGATTTTAAAGCCCTCGTCGTTCTCAACGGCATGCAGGTTTTTAAACCCTACCACCCCACCCAACCGGGTAATGAGCTCTGCCTGTTCCACCGCTCTGCTGGCGGTGCCGCCGATATGGAAGGTGCGCATGGTCAGCTGGGTACCCGGCTCACCGATGGACTGGGCAGCGATCACCCCGATGGCTTCGCCGATATTGACCATATGCCCCCGGCCCAGATCACGGCCGTAACATTTGGCACAGACCCCGCGGCGTGAACGGCAGGTAAGCACCGATCGGATGTTTACCTGGTCAATACCCGCCGCTTCTATCTTTTCGACAACCGCTTCAGTAATCTCCTGACCGGAAGCGGCGATTATATCATCTGAACGCCGATCCCTGACATCTTCCAGCGCCACCCGGCCGAGAATACGCTCACCGATCGGCACGATGATCTCTCCGCCATCCATCAACGGTTCGGCAACGATGCCGTCCAGGGTATGGCAGTCGATCTCGACAATGGTTGACTCCTGGGCCACATCCACCAGTCTTCTGGTCAGATACCCGGAGTTCGCGGTCTTCAGCGCGGTATCGGCCAGACCCTTACGGGCACCGTGGGTAGAGATGAAATATTCGAGAACTCCGAGGCCTTCTCTGAAGTTCGCCTTGATCGGCGTCTCGATGATCTCACCGGAAGGCTTGGCCATCAGCCCACGCATACCGGCCAGCTGCCTGATCTGGTCCCGCGATCCCCTGGCACCCGAGTCGGCCATGATGAAAATCGAGTTGAAGCTTGGTGTTTCGACCAGCTTTTTGTCCCGGTCGCGCACGTAGTCGACCTTGATCTCGTCCATCATTTCGTTGGCCACGTCCTCGGTGGCCTTGGACCAGATGTCGACAATCTTGTTGTATTTCTCACCGGAGGTGATCAGACCGTCTGAATATTGTTGTTCGACATCGAGTACATCGGACTCTGCCCGCTCCACCTTATCTTCCTTGGCCAGCGGGATTTTCATATCGTTGATGCAGATGGAAATACCGGCCCGGGTTGCATATTCGTAGCCGATGTCCTTGAGCCTGTCGGTCAAAATCACCGTATCCTTGGTGCCGGCATAACGATAGGTGTAGTCAATTAGCTTGGCCAGCGCCTTCTTGGAAAGCACCTGGTTGACCACCTCAAAGGGCAGGTTTTCGGGCAGCAGTTCCCCGATGAGAACCCGGCCCATCGTCGTGTCTACGATTTTACCGTCCATCCGGACCCTGATCTTTGCCTGCAGATCGACCTCGCCATGATCGTAAGCGATGCGCGCTTCCACGACATCGGCAAAAAGCTTGCCCTCGCCCTTCACGTTGATACGCTCCCGGGTCATGTAATAGAGCCCGAGTACGATATCCTGGGACGGAATGATGATCGGCTCGCCGTTGGCCGGCGAAAGGATATTGTTGGTGGACATCATCAGCACCCGGGCCTCGACCTGGGCTTCGACCGAGAGCGGTACGTGGACCGCCATCTGGTCGCCGTCGAAATCGGCGTTGAACGCCGCGCAGACCAACGGGTGGAGCTGAATCGCCTTACCCTCGATCAGCACCGCCTCAAAGGCCTGCATACCGAGTCGATGCAGGGTCGGAGCGCGGTTAAGGATCACCGGATATTCGGTGACCACCTCGTCAAGCACGTCCCAGACCTCTTTGACGCCCTTTTCCACCATTTTGCGGGCGCTCTTGATGGTCGTTACATAGCCGCGCCGTTCCAGTTTGTTGTAGATAAAAGGCTTGAACAGCTCCAGCGCCATCTTCTTGGGCAGACCGCACTGGTGCAAGCGCAGGTTGGGACCGACCACAATCACCGAACGGCCCGAGTAATCGACCCGCTTGCCGAGCAGGTTCTGGCGAAAGCGACCTTGCTTGCCCTTGAGCATGTCGGCCAGCGACTTGAGCGGCCGCTTGTTGGCCCCGGTGATCACCCGACCCCGCCGTCCGTTATCGAACAGCACATCGACGGCCTCCTGGAGCATGCGCTTTTCGTTGCGGATGATGATATCCGGCGCATCGAGTTCGAGCAGCCTTTTGAGCCGGTTGTTGCGGTTGATTACCCGACGATAGAGATCGTTGAGATCCGAGGTTGCAAAGCGTCCGCCTTCCAGCGGCACCAGCGGCCTGAGATCCGGGGGCAATACCGGGATCACTTCGAGGATCATCCATTCCGGCAAGTTGCCGGAGTCGATAAAGGCCTCGATAACATGCAGTCGTTTGCCGAGTTTCTGACGCTTGGTCTGGGAACCGGTGGTACCCATTTCGGCCCGCAGTTCCCGGGACAGCTCCTCGAGATTCTGGGAGGCGAGAAGTTCGCGGATCGCCTCGGCTCCGATACCGACCTTGAACTGGCCCGGGTATTCTTCCCGGGCTGCGCGATATTTTTCTTCGGTGAGCAGGGTGCCGGCCGGGATATCTTCGGTTTCCGATTCGACCACCGCATATTGCTCGAAATATAAAATCCGTTCGAGCTGCTTCAGGGTCATATCGAGCACCGCCCCGATCTTGGAGGGCAGGCTCTTCAAAAACCAGATATGGGCCACCGGCGCAGCCAGTTTGATGTGGCCGAGCCGTTCCCGGCGAACCTTGGACTGAATGACCTCGACCCCGCACTTTTCGCAGACCACCCCGCGGTGCTTCATGCGTTTGTATTTTCCGCAGTTGCACTCGAAGTCCTTGACCGGCCCGAAGATTTTGGCACAGAACAGACCGTCACGTTCCGGCTTGAAGGTCCGGTAATTGATGGTCTCCGGTTTCTTGACTTCCCCGTGCGACCAGTCGAGAATCTTCTCGGGCGAGGCAAGAGATATTTTTACCGCTTTAAATTTGGTAGGAGCTTTCGGTTTTTGAAAAAAATTGAATAACTCTTCCACGAGTTCACCTCTGCTTCACATTTTTATAGCCCGGATCAACGTGATCACAGGCATTGAAGAGCTGGTTTGGTTGCTGGGAATCGCTGCCAACGGCGGCTATTCCTCAATGAGCTCCATATTCAAACACAATCCCTGCAGTTCCTTGACCAGAACATGGAACGACTCCGGCAGGCCGGTCGCCAGGAAGTTGTCTCCCTTGACGATACGCTCGTACATCTGCGTGCGGCCTTCCACGTCGTCCGACTTGGCGGTCAGAAATTCCTTGAGCGTGTAGGCAGCGCCGTATGCCTCCATGGCCCACACCTCCATCTCGCCAAGTCGCTGTCCGCCGAACTGCGCCTTGCCGCCGAGCGGCTGCTGGGTGACAAGCGAGTAGGGCCCGGTGGACCGGGCATGAATCTTGTTGTCCACCAGATGGTGAAGTTTCAGCATATACATCGCGCCGACCGTGACCTTGTTGGCAAAGGGCTCACCGCTCAAACCGTCGTAAAGCTGCACCTGGCCTACCTCATCAACACCCGCTTCGTTCAGCAGCGCCCTGATCTCAGCCTCCTCGGCCCCGTCGAATACCGGGGTCGACATGTGCAGACCATGCTGATGCTCGCGCGCCCATTCGATCAGTTCTTCATCACTGATGCCCTTGGTTATGCTGGTAAATTCTTCTTTTGAATAAACTTTCTTGAGCTTGTCCTTGATCTCCGAGGCTGCCTGCCGGTTGGCCATTTCTTCGAGCTGTTCCCCGAGCTTTCTGGCAGCATAGCCCAGATGCACCTCCAGTACCTGGCCGACGTTCATACGCGATGGCACGCCCAGCGGATTGAGTACGATATCGACGGTGGTGCCGTCACCGAAATAGGGCATGTCCTCTTCCGGCAGCAGGCAGGAAACCACGCCCTTGTTGCCGTGGCGCCCGGCCATCTTGTCGCCGACCGAGAGCTTGCGCTTGGTGGCCACATAGACCTTGACCATCTTGACCACGCCGGGGGGCAGATCGTCGCCCTTTTTCAGGCGGTCGATAATACCGTCGTAGCGTTCGCTGATCAGACCGGCCTGCTTGTCATAGCGGCCGTAGATATCGTCGATCTTGTCCAGATATTTGGCCCGCTGGGAGAACTCGAGCTTGCGCAGCGCATGAAACCCGACCTCCTCGGCAAACTCCATGCTGAACTTCTTGCCCAGCTTGACCAGCACCTTGCCGCTCTTGGAGCAGACATCTTCCTTGACGGTCTTGTTGTGGAGCAGTTTGCCGATTTCGCGACAGACGCCCCGCTTCAGACTGGCCAGTTCATCAAGCTTGTCCTGGTTGAGCCGCTCGATTTCCAGGTCCTCGATCATCAATGAACGCTCGTCCTTGTCGACGCCCTTGCGCGAGAAAACCTTGGCATCGATGACCACGCCTTCAACCCCCGGGGGGACCCGCAGCGAAGAGTCCTTTACATCCTGGGCCTTCTCACCGAAAATTGCCCGCAGCAGTTTTTCCTCGGGCGACAGGACCGTTTCCCCTTTAGGGGTGACCTTGCCCACCAGGGTATCCCCGGCCCCGACTTCTGCCCCGATGCGGACGATGCCCGATTCGTCGAGGTTGCGCAGGGTGTCTTCGCTGACGTTGGGAATGTCCCGGGTAATCTCTTCCTTGCCCAGCTTGGTATCGCGGGCCATGGTCTCGAACACCTCGATATGCAGCGAGGTGAACGCATCTTCTTTGAGCAGCCGCTCGTTGATCAGGATCGAATCCTCGAAGTTGAAACCACGCCACGGCATAAAGGCGATCGTCACATTCTTGCCCAGGGCCAGTTCACCTTTGTCGCAGGACGGCCCATCGGCCAGCACGGTGCCTTTCTCTACCCGGACGCCGGGCTTGACCAGCGGTTTCTGGGTAAAACAGGTGTTCTGGTTCGATTTTTTATATTTCTCCAGCCGGTAGACGGCCACACCGGTATCGGAGCCGTCCACGCCCGGTTCGTCATAGCAGACCACGATACGGTTGGCGTCGACCTCTTCAACCACGCCGTCACCTCCGGCCAGCAGGCATGCTCCTGAGTCCCGGGCAACATAGCGCTCCATGCCGGTGCCGACCAGCGGCGCGGCGGTACGCATCAGCGGAACCGCCTGACGCTGCATGTTGGAGCCCATCAGCGCACGGTTGGCATCATCGTTTTCCAGAAAGGGAATCAAAGACGCGGCGACACTGACCAACTGGTTCGGGGCGATGTCCATATAGGTGACACTGTCGGCACTGGTGGTGATAACCTCGCCGTCTTCGCGCACAATCAACTGATCGGGTACAATACAGTTTTTCTTGTCGAGCGGGGTCAGCGCCGGGGCAATATAGTTGTTCTGCTCCTGCAGGGCAGACAGATAGCGGATTTCCTGATCGTAGACAATCCGCTCGTTCACTTTACGGTACGGAGTCTCGATGAAACCGTACGGGTTGACCCGGGCATAGGTGGCCAGGGAAACGATCAGGCCAATATTCGGTCCCTCGGGGGTTTCCACCGGACAGATCCTGCCGTAGTGGGTCGGATGCACGTCGCGGACCTCGAAACCGGCTCGCTCACGCGACAGACCGCCCGGTCCGAGCGCGCTCAGACGTCTTTTGTGGGTGACTTCCGAAAGCGGATTGGTCTGATCCATGAACTGGGAGAGCTGGCTGGTGCCGAAGAATTCCTTGATCGCCGCCGAGATCGGTTTTGGGTTCACCAGGTCGTGGGGCATCAGCGTTTCCACATCCTGCAGGGTCATGCGCTCTTTGATGGCCCGCTCCATCCTGACCAGACCCATGCGATACTGATTCTCCACCAGTTCGCCGACGGTCCGTACCCTGCGGTTGCCCAGGTGATCGATGTCGTCCACCATACCCTGGCTGTCCTTGAGACGAACCAGATATTTGACTGCCTCGACGATATCTTCCTTGGTCAGTGCCCGCTGATCGATATCGATATCGAGGCCGAGCCGGGCATTGATCTTATAACGACCAACCTCAGAAAGATCGTAGAGTTCGGGGTTGAAAAACAGGTTCTGAAAAAAGCCTTCGGCAACTTCCAGGGTCGGCGGGCTCGAGGGCCGCAAACGCCGATAGATTTCCAGCAGGGCCTCCTCAGTGGATACGACCTTGTCGACCGCAAGAGTCTTGCTGAACGAATCCGAATATTTCACCCCGTCGATGCCAAGCACCCTGAATTCCTTGATGGCCGCGCCGTCAAGCGTCTCCAGCAGCGACTCGGTAATTTCAGTGTTATGCAGGACGAGCGGCTGCTCTTCCTTGGGGGCGACGATGTCATCGGCGATCACCTTGCCCACCAGGGCCTCGGCTGATATCCGCAGATACTCGATGCCCGCCTCTTCGATGCGCCGGCACAGGGCCCGGGAGATTTTCCGACCCTTTTTGCTGAGAACGGTGCCGTCCTTGGGGTCGACGAGATCAAACTCGAGCCGGGTGCCGAAAGCGGTCTCCTCGCTGAAGCTGATCTTGTAGCCCTTTTTATCCTTTTTAATGGTGCTGATCGGGTAGAATTTCTCCAGCAGTTCAGTACCCGTATAACCCAGTGCCTTGAGCAGCGAGGTGACGGGGAACTTCCTGCGCCGGTCGATGCGGACATGCAGGATATCCTTTATATCGAACTCGAGATCGATCCAGGAACCGCGCACCGGGATGATCCGGGCCGAGTAGAGCAGTTTGCCGCTGGCGTGGCTCTTGCCCTGGTCATGGGTGTAGAACAGACCCGGAGAGCGCTGCAGCTGGGAGACAATCACCCGTTCGGTGCCGTTGATCACATATACGCCGTCAGCGGTCATCAGCGGCAGGGAACCGAAAAATACTTCCTGTTCCTTGATGTCGCGAATCGACTGAACACCGGTCTCCTCATCGACGTCGAAAGTGATCAGCCGGACCACGATTTTCAGCGGTATCTCGTAGGTCATACCGCGCTGCTGACATTCCTGAACCGTATATTTGGGTTCACCAAATTTATATCGAACAAATTCCAGAGAGCAGACGCCGTTAAAATCATTGATCGGAAAAATTTCTTTCAGGATCGCCTGGAGCCCGATATCTTCACGCTGATCGGGATCAATATTCATCTGCAGAAAATGTTCGTATGACTTGCGCTGCATTGAAATCAGATGGGGCGGCTCCAGGATGCTTGTTGCACTGGCAAATTGCTTTCTGATTCTTTCCATGATTTTCCTCGAGGTTGTCTAGAACCTATCTATTCATTCCGGCGGACGTTGTACTGTACGATGGACAATACGCGGTTCAGCTCATGCATATGCATGGGGGAGCAGGATTTACCGCTGCATGCGGCGGATATGGGAGATTTCGACCATACTCATGATTTCCCTGGCGCACCGACGTAGCAAGGAGATACTGATTAAGCATCAATACATGTTCCGTCAATTGAACACCCCGCACGAACCAGGCAGCAATAATCCTGTAACTATATAATTTAAAACAACTTTTATCCTGTCCCGCAGAAGACTGCCCGAAACGAGACACGCCGCGCATAAAAGCGCAGCGTGTCTGACTCGTCGTGGTCCGGACAGGAGGACCACTTCATATATGCGGGGACTACTTGATCTCGACCGATCCACCCACAGCTTCGATTTTTGCCTTGATCTCTTCGGCCTCTTCCTTGGTGACGCCTTCCTTGACCGGCTGGGGAGCACCCTCGACCAGTTCCTTGGCCTCTTTCAGACCCAGGCTGGTGATGGCGCGAACTTCCTTGATGACTTTGATCTTCTGATCACCGGCACCGGCCAGGATAACATCAAACTCAGTTTGTTCTTCCGCCGCTGCAGCGCCACCCGCATCACCTGCAGGACCGGCAGCCGCTATCGCAACCGGGGCGGCAGCCGATACGCCGAATTTCTCTTCGAGCTCCTTGATCAAGTCGGACAGTTCCAGAACGCTCATGTTGGCGATAAATTCAATTACATCGTCTTTTGTTACAGCCATTTCGTTTTCCTCTTTATGTCTTTTTTAAATAAACTGGTTCAAGGCCCGAAAATCAGGCCTGTTCCTTCTGATCCTTGATTGCCTGCAGACCATACAGCAGGTTCTGGGGCACTGCTGCGAGTACCCGGACGAATGCGGTCGGTACGCCATTCATCACCGATAGTAACTGGCTGAGCAAAACCTCTTTGGAAGGCAGCTTGGACAGCGCGATCATGTCATCGACGGTGATTTTCTCCCCTTCGAGAACAGCAGACCGGAGCTGGAATTTTTTATAATCCTCAGCACATTTAGCCAGAACCTTGGCTGGAGCCACCGGATCGTCGTAGGACGTGACAATGGCTGTGGTCCCGGTGAAATCGTCAATGAGCGACTCACAGGACGTGTCGGCAACTGCTCTTCTCAGAAGAGTATTCTTGGCAATACGGATTTCAGAGCTCGCTTCCCGCAGATTGCGCCGGATTTTCTCGAGATCTGCAACCGTCAAACCGCAATAGTCTGCAACGGCAGAAAACTTTGCCCGATTGAACGAGTCGTTCAATTCGGCGACTATTGCCGCTTTTTCTTCACGATTCAAATTACCCTCCTCGTTGGTGAAATTACCTTGTTCTCGAAACAGCAGTTACCAGATGATGGAATTGTCGTTTATACCTGTAATTGCCATCGTGTGTCAGTCTCGGCAGGTCGGCATCGCCGATTAAACTCTCGTGCCTGCTGTCTTCGACAAATTAATTCCCGCTCGATGCGGTGATTAATTATTCCTCTTGCCTGAAAACGTTGTACGCTATTTAACCCGGGTCCGGACATCAAGGGTGTCCACCTTGAATCCCGGTCCCATGGTTGTAGATACGGAGATCGAACGCAGATAGACGCCCTTGCTGGTAGACGGTTTCAGCTGAACGAGTCGCTCG
This sequence comes from uncultured delta proteobacterium, assembly GCA_963824415.1. Lineage (GTDB taxonomy): Bacteria > Desulfobacterota > Desulfobulbia > Desulfobulbales > Desulfocapsaceae > JABDQA01. The sequence continues at coordinate 175,529 of CAWGPM010000014.1, read as the reverse complement.
ATGAAGGCCAGGGCGTTTTCGCTCACCTTCTGCGCACCAAAAGAGACCTTGCCGATGCCCGCATGAACGATACCCGCCTTATCGACCCGGAAGTCGACCTTGCCACCTTTGATCTCTTTGACCACGTCGGCGACATCGAAGGTTACGGTGCCAAGCTTGGCATTGGGCATCAGGTTGCGGGGTCCGAGGATTCGGCCGATCTTGCCGACGGTACCCATCATATCCGGGGTCGCAACGGTTTTATCAAACTCCAGCCAGCCCCCCTGGATCTTCTCGACCAGATCGTCCGAACCGACATAGTCGGCGCCGGCTTCGGTGGCTTCAGCTTCTTTGGGGCCCTTGGCAAAAACCAGTACCCGGGTAACTTTGCCGGTACCGTGGGGCAGGACCACCGAGGAACGCACCATCTGATCGGCATGGCGGGGATCGACCCCAAGTTTTACTGCGATATCGACGGTTTCATCAAATGCTGCATAGGATGAGTCGAGTACCAGCTTGACCGCTTCATCGATTGGCCTGACCACACTCCGGTCGACACCGTCGATCTTGTTTCTGTATTTTTTTCCGTGTTTCGGCATGTCAGCCTCCTACTGCACGTGAACCGTGTCCAGACATCTTCAGCGGACACCAAAGCCCAGAGGTACGTAGTGAGTTAAGGTTTCTAAATCAGTCAACCACGGTGAGCCCGGCACTTCTGGCCGAACCCTCGATGATCTTCATCGCGCTTTCAATATCATAGGCATTGAGATCCGGCATCTTGACTTCGGCAATCTCTCTGATCTTATCCCTGCTGATTTCAGCAACGCGCTCGGTTTTCGGGTTACCCGAACCTTTCTGAATGTTTGCCGCCTTGAAAAGCAGAACCGAAGCAGGCGGCGTCTTGGTTATGTAGCTGAAAGAGCGGTCCTGATAGACGGTTATCACAACGGGGATAATGGTGTCGCCCATGGACTGGGTTTTGGCATTGAACGCCTTGCAGAATTCCATGATGTTCACGCCGTGCTGACCAAGAGCCGGTCCGACGGGCGGAGACGGGTTGGCCTTACCGGCCGGAATCTGCAGCTTGATGTATGCCATTACTTTCTTGGCCATTTTCTTACTCCAACAATAGTGACTAAATCACCGAAAAGCGATGCAGGCATCCTTTTCTAATTTATAAAATCAGGTATTTGATACCTGAACAAATTCCAGCTCAACTGGTGTTTCCCGACCAAAGATGGAAACCATCACCCGGACCCGGCCCTTCTCGGGGAAGACCTCATCGACAACGCCCTGAAAATTGGCAAATGGTCCATCGACGACCCGGACAACCTCTCCAATATCAAAAACGACCTTGGGCCGCGGCCGCTCCGAACCGTCCTGAATTCTGCCAATGATCTTGCCGGCATCTTCATCTGAAAGCGGCACTGGGTCACGGTCATCACCGACAAAGCCGACCACCCGGGGCATATTCTGATGGATGATATGCCAGGTCGTATCGTTGAGCTCCATACTCACCAGCATATAGCCGGGAAAGAACCTTCTCGAGGAGGTTTTACGGGCCCCTTTTATCATCTCGACAACCTGCTCGGTCGGGATAAGGATTTCTCCGAAGTATTCCTCGAGGCCCTCTTTGCTGATGCGTTCCTGAAGTGTGGCCTTTACCCTCTCTTCATACCCTGAGTGGACCTGCAATATGTACCATTGTCTAGCCATGTAAGTGCCGTTTTCTTGTAGGTCAGGAAAAAGCCGGATTCATCTACGATCCATCAAGCTATCGCAACTCGTGAAATTCCCCTGGCGCAGAATTAACGCAAAATTAAGGAGATTATTTTACCCAGAATAACATCGACGGTACCGAGATAGGCAGAAACAACGATGGTCAGCAGCACAACCATGCCGGTCAGTCCGAGCGTTACCTTTTTGTCCGGCCAGGTTATCTTGGAAAACTCGGCCTGTACCTCGCCGACGAATTTCTTGATCTGGACCGGTGAAAAAGGCGAAGGCTGCGCCTTTTCCGCAGTCACATTCTTGCCGCTCTGATTAGTTTTTCCTGCCATCACTACACCGTTGCCGTAAAGTTGCGTTCCCGTCAGTGGCAGGCCAGGAGGGATTCGAACCCCCAGCCCCCGGATTTGGAGTCCGGTGCTCTACCAATTCGAGCTACTGGCCTGCCCGACAGCCTATTTCGTCTCTTTGTGCGGGGTATGCGTCCGGCAAAAAGGACAATACTTTTTGAACTCTAGCTTACCCGGTGTATTCTTTTTGTTTTTCGTCGTCGTATAATTCCGACGCTTGCAGGTACCACATGCAAGGGTAACGATATCTCTCATGTTTTTACTTCCTGCTACAGAAACAATTACCCCACTCCTGGTCGAAGCGGGGTAATGAAGCCTGTGTTTTTTTAGGCCTTAGGCCATAATTTCACTGATAACGCCGGCACCTACCGTGCGGCCGCCTTCGCGGATCGCAAAGCGCAGACCTACGTCCATCGCTATCGGCGTGATCAGCTCCGCTTCTACCGACACGTTGTCGCCAGGCATCACCATCTCTACCCCTTCGGCCAGCGTCACCACACCCGTCACATCCGTCGTGCGGAAATAAAACTGCGGACGATAACCGTTGAAAAACGGGGTGTGACGACCGCCCTCATCCTTGCTCAGGATGTAGCACTCGGCCTTGAACTTGGTGTGCGGGGTGATTGAACCCGGCTTCGCCAGTACCTGCCCGCGCTCGATCTCGTCCCGCTTCACGCCGCGCAGCAGCGCCCCGATATTGTCACCGGCCTGGCCCTGGTCCAGCAGCTTGCGAAACATCTCCACACCCGTCACCGTGGTCTTCTGCGTCTTGCGGATGCCGACGATCTCAACCTCTTCACCAACCTTGACGACGCCACGCTCAACTCGGCCTGTGGCAACCGTACCGCGGCCGGAGATGGAGAACACGTCCTCCACCGGCATCAGAAACGGCTGGTCAACGTCGCGCTTCGGTTCGGGGATATAGCTGTCAACCGCTTCCAGCAGATCCCAGATGCACTTGGCCTTCTCCTCGTCCTCGGGATTCTCCAGCGCCAGCAGCGCCGAGCCCTGCACAAACGGAATGTCGTCGCCGGGAAACTCATACTTGTCCAGCAACTCCCGAAGTTCCAGCTCAACCAACTCGATCAACTCATCGTCATCGACCATGTCGCATTTGTTCAGGAACACCACCATCGCCGGAACACCTACCTGACGGGCCAGCAGGATATGCTCCCGGGTCTGCGGCATGGCGCCGTCGGTGGCTGCCACCACCAGGATCGCGCCGTCCATCTGCGCCGCCCCGGTGATCATGTTCTTGATGTAGTCAGCATGACCCGGACAGTCAACGTGGGCATAGTGACGGTTAGCTGTCTCATATTCCACATGGGCCGTGGCGATCGTGATGCCGCGCTCTTTTTCTTCAGGCGCCTTGTCTATCTCACCAAAATCGATGAATTTGGCCTGACCCTTTAAAGACAATACGCGGGTGATCGCTGCCGTCAATGTCGTCTTGCCATGATCGATGTGACCTATCGTCCCTACATTCACATGCGGCTTTGTCCGCTCGAATTTCTCCTTTGACATTTTCCTGTCTCCTCAGGCCATTGAAATTTTTGTTTTCGTACTACTTTTCCATGGAGCTCACGACCGGATTTGAACCGGTGACCTCATCCTTACCAAGGATGCGCTCTACCACCTGAGCTACGTGAGCGCGTTCTCGCAATTCGTAAAGCCTGGAGCGGGAAACGAGACTCGAACTCGCAACCCTCAGCTTGGAAGGCTGATGCTCTACCAATTGAGCTATTCCCGCAACTATGTAAACGTGAGAATAAAGAGATGGTGGAGGGGGGAGGATTCGAACCTCCGAAGGCTCCGCCGACAGATTTACAGTCTGTTCCCTTTGACCGCTCGGGAACCCCTCCACAGAGCTGAAAAGTGCTCTAACTCTTTATACTCAAAATAATACTTTGAAAAGTATTTTCTCTGTATTTGTCCGTATTGGAGCTGGCGATGGGACTTGAACCCGCAACCTGCTGATTACAAATCAGCTGCTCTGCCAATTGAGCTACGCCAGCTTACAAAGCCAATCAATATACATCTGCTGATACGTTTAAGCAATATGTTTTTTAGTCAACCACTATTTTCAGCTTGACTTAAATGACCCTCTGAATATGACCTGTGCACGCAGCTCGAGGCCCTAAATTTTGAGGATATCAGCTGAATATTTCACGAGTTGAGACGGCCTGCTAGCCAAGGAGACTTGGGGAAGGCCATACAGCTGATATGCCTTCCCCAAAAGCGACGCGGGATAGCAGGCCGTATCGACTCGCCCGAAGGGTAGAAATGCTGTCTTTTCATCACTGATTCTAAATGATACAAACTGTGTTGTTTGCTTAATTGTGCAACTTTAGAACAATCTATTGATATTGTTCAGATAATAACAGTTTTCGTTGTTTTTCCATGAAATGTTCAGGCGATGATCGGGGACAAAAAAAAAGGCCGCTCCGGGATGGAGCGGCCTTTTTACGATCGGCCGATCAAGCAGCCGAAATTCAGCTGTTACTCGACGGCCGGTTTGCCGAAGGCACTCTCGCGATACTTCTCAAAGGCCATCGCCGTGGTGCGGTAAGCCAGGTGAGCAAGCTTGGTGTAGGGCAGATAGAGAAACAGCATCATGACTGAAACAAGATGACAGAAATAGACGATATAGCCCAGGCTTGGGATACCGAGCCAGCGCAGGATTTCAGAAGCGAAACCGGTGACGCCGACAGCCATGATCACCCAGATCAGAAACCAGTCATAGAAGGTTTTGCTGTTGCCTTCTTCGTTCTCCATTTTAGTGCGGTTGGTCCAGAGGACGAAGATACCGAACAGCAGCGCGATGGCGGAAACGTTGGCCAGAATCTTGAACGGGTCGAAGAACAGCATCGGGCCATGCCAGGACGGCAGAAACAGTCCGATGATATCATTTTTGATCAGCGACCAAGTGGTTACGATAGCCAGGCCGATAAAGGCAAGCATCAACGGCAGATGGCCACGTGCACGATCGCTGTGGGTACCGCACTCCTTGAAGCGGTTGTGCTTGACGATCTCAACCAGCGACGGCCAGAGGAACTTGGTGACAAACTGCGGCACCGAAGGCCGAAACGAAGAAGCGATGCCGGCCCGAGTGGACATTTCCTTCCAGAGTCTGGTCAGACCCTTGTAAAGCGAGAAAATGGCCAGACCCAGCGAGGGCAACATAAACATGACAATAAAGAAGATGTTCTTCGCATACCACTTGAAATCCCAGTGGCCGAAGAAACGCTGGTATCCGTAGACGGCGAAGTCTTCCTTGCTGGGGATATGCATCGCACCGGAAATCAGCCAGAAAATGAAGATGATTACCGCCGGGATACCGATCATGATCGGCAGATTTTTTGCTGAAGTGGCCAGCTTTGCAAGACCCGCCGGCCAACCATACAAGGTATAGGCATAGGACCTGATCGCACCAAGAACCTCGGCTGGTTTAGCGTCCCGCGGGCAATAGGTGGAACAGTCCCCGCAATTGTGACAGAGAAATACATCGGGATCGGCAATCAGGTTATCCTTCATACCCCACTGTGCCCAGATCATCTCCTTGCGTGGAAAAGGCTTTTCTTCAGAAGAAAGCGGGCATCGAACGGAACAGGTGGCGCACTGGTAACACTTCTTCAGGGTGTCGCCACCGGCTCCTTTTAATTGTCTTATAAAACTCAAATCAGGTTGAACGCTCATCGTTTGCCTCCTGTTATCTTATCATTAGTCACCTGATGGTGTATTCAAAATAGGGCCCGGATCTGCCCGCCGCGGGCAGATCCGGCTTGATAAAACACAGGTTAGAAGCCCTTGAACGGATTCGGTCCCATCTCAACGATTTCGTCGACAAAGTCGTTGAGAATCTGGGGGATTTTATCGAAATCAGTAATGGCTACCTGTTCTGCGGCACAACGTTCCGACTCGAGTCCGAGGGTAGAAAGCGTGTCGCCAATGTTCTCCATACGCTTGTTGGCGATCTCAGAGCCTTTGACAAAGTGGCACTGATAGTCGTCCCCATAGGTGCAGCCCAGCAGCATGGCTCCGTCCATTCCAGCCGACAAGGCATCGCGGATCCAGGCCATATTGACCGAACCGAGACAGCGTACCGGAATAAAACGGATCATGTGGTTGATGCCGTTGCGCCTCATACCGGCCATATCGAGTGCCGGATAAGCATCGTTCTCACAGACAAAGACCACGATTCTCAAACGATCGTCATCTTCCTCGGGAACCTCAACCGATTTGATCATCGAACCGATCAGATCGATGTTGTAGTCCGTGAAACCGATGATACGTTCCGGACAGGAACCCATACAGGTGCCGCAGCGGCGGCACCGGGTGTTGTTGGGCAGCGGCGTTCCCTTCTCATCGTCGTCAAGGGCGCCGAACGGACATTCCTCGGTGCAGCGTTTACACTGGGTGCAGCGCTGCATGAAAAAATCGGGCCAGGTCTTGTCACCGGAGCGCGGATGCACAGAAACACCGCGATCGGTCGACTCCAGACACTGGATGGCCTTCAGGGCCGCACCGGTTGCATCGTCGATGGTCTCGTCGATGGTCTCCGCCTTGCGCACGCCACCGCAGGTATAGACGCCGGTTCTTCTGGTTTCGTAAGGAAAACAGATAAAATGCGAATCGGCATAGCCGTCGAATAGACCAAGATCGGAAAAGGCCGGGCCCTGGCGGTAGGCCAGGTTGACCATATTCTCATTCTTGGTGGTCGGCACCATACCGGCTGCCAGAACGACCATGTCAACGTCCAGAGCCAGGTCTTCGCCGAGCAGGGTGTCTTCGGCGGTGACCTTCAGTTTACCGCCGCTCTCCTCGACCTTGGTTACCGCAGCCTTGGTCATGAAGATGCCGTCGGCCTGCTGGGCACTCTTGTAGAAAAGTTCCTGGCTGCCGGGTGTACGCATATGCTGATACAGCACATAGGCCTTGCCTTCTGCATTATCCTCGCAGACGTACTGGGCCTGCTTCAGGGCGACCATGGAAGTGACCGAGTTGCAATACGGAAAGTCTTTGTCGTGTTCTTTGCCACCGGGGCTCTGGATGAAAGCAACGCTTTCGGGAACCTTGCCTTCCTTGGCCAGTTTTTCAAACTCAACGTTGGTCACCACATTGGCCAGCGAGCCATAGCCGAGATGCTCGTATTCGGAGACGTCCGCCGGAACCCAGCCGGTGGCCAGAACGACGGCGCCGTGCATATCGGCAGATTCGTCGGTGGCCATATAGTCCTTCAAACCGAGGTTGGGATTCTCCATCTCCCCTTTCTCGATCTTCTCCCGCTCTTCCGTCGTTACTTTGGCAGGAGCATCCCATTCGGTCTTGGTGCCCGTGGCTTTCATGGAAACCTTAAACGCTCCTGGACCACCGGCAATACGGGCGACTTCAGTACCGGTTTTAATGGATATTTTGGGATCGGCTTGAACGGAGGCAATCAAAGCTTGAACCGGATTTTCCTCGAGCTCGGTCCAGGGTGCCTTGGTGGGAAACGATTTTCTCCAGTTGCCCGCCTGCCCGCCGAGCGCATCACTTTTCTCAACCAGGGTAACCTCGTAACCAGCCGCAGCGGCTTCCTTGGCTGCGGTCAGTCCGGCAATACCACCACCCATGACCAGTATTTTTTTGCTTATATTTTCCAGCAGATGGGGTTTGGGCAACTCGGTTTTCTTGGCTCTGGTACAGGCCATGCGCAGGTAGTCGCTGGCAGTTTCCATCAAAAACTCGGCCGCTTCAGCGTGCGGTTCCTCGCCTTCAGCAGGCTTGGCTTCAGTCCAGATGACCTGCTCACGCAAATTGGCGCGCACGGTAATCTTGTCATCACCGAAATCGAACTCACTCTGCATTACCCGCGGGGAGCAGGCACCCACAACCAGCGTGTTAACTCCTTCAGCGATATCTTTTTCTATTAAAGCTCGTCCATCCGAACTGCACAGACAGTCGGCGGTTCTGCACTCCATGGACATTTCACCGGTTACCACTTCAGCCAGTGCTTCCATATCGAGCGCTTCGCCGATGCCGCAACCGGAACACAAATAGGCGCAATATTTTTTATCCATTGTTCATTACCTCCTGGAAACCTGAATTGCCTTCAAGGCAGCCGCAGTGGATGATTGAGTGGTGGTAACAACGTCGGCGGCTTTTTTGGCACAGCCGGCGCCGATGATGCCCTTGTCGTAATCGGCCAGAACGAAGCCGTTGTCGTCCAGCGTTACTCCGACAGCGCCGCCTTGGGTAAGCGACGGCTGCATGCCGGTGGCCAGTACGGCCAGGTCGACTTTCTGTTCAACCTTGGCTCCGGAAACGGCATCTTCAGCAATCACCGTTACCCCGTCGCCCTCAACCACGATATCCGCAACTTTACCCTTGATGAAGGAGGCATTTTCGTCCGCCATCAACTTCTCCCGGAATTTTTCGTATTTTCCGGGGGTTCTCAAATCGATATAAAAGACATAGATCTTTGCCTCGGGATACTGCTCCCGGATGTAATTCATCTGCTTGAAGGTGGCGGTGCAGCAGATATAGGAACAGTACTCGAGGTGTTTCTCGTCACGCGAGCCGGCGCACTGAACGAAGGCAATCGATTCAGGTTCCTTGTCCGAGCCGGGGATTACGATTTTGCCGCCGGTGGGACCGCTCGGTGCGGCCATCCGCTCGATCATCATATTGGTGACGATTGCCCCGGACTTGCCATAATTGAGCGTGTCCAGTTTATTGGCGTCGTAGGGCTGCCAGCCGGTAGCCCAGATGATCGAGGCAACGTTCAAGGTGATGCTGTCGGTCTGCATATCGAGGTCGACCGCATCATATTTACAGGCGCCCTTCACCGCCTCGGCGCCTGCGCTCGACAATGCCGCCTTATCGATCACATAACGGCGTGGAAAGGCCATTTCGTGCGGCAGGTAGGCCGCCTTGCATTTGTCCATGCCGAAGTTAAACGGATTATCAATCTCGTCCGGACAGGCGGTCGTACAGTCTCCGCAAGCAGTGCAGTTGGAGTTGACATAGCGGGGAGCGATATCAATGCCAACTTCATAGTTACCCGGCCCACCGCTCACCGAAGTGACGCTGGCCATGGTGTAGGTGCGGATTCTGCGATTATTCGTGATCCGCTTGAAATTGATCTCAAGTCCGCAGCTTGGCGGACACATCTTCGGGAAATACTCATTAAGCTGCGCGACACGCCCACCGAAGTAGGGATTTTTGTCGATGAGAAACACGTCGTTCCCGACTTCGGCGGCTTCAAGTGCTGCGGTCAGCCCACTTATTCCTCCGCCTACGACCAAAATTGCACCACCGGTGCCTTGCTCGTCAGTCATACTTTCCTCCATGGTTACTCTTAAATTGTCCTGTTGACGGCCCGGGTCATGCCACACCGAGAGTCGTCTAGTGTTCTACAAACATGTTCCAGCTGATAATCTTTTTCATCGGCAAAAACGCAAGAGACTTGCGGCTTTGCCGATGAAAAAAGTGGTTGCCACCATAGAAAAAATCTCCAGGAGCCAGAGGCCCCTGGAGATTTTCTTTACATCATGACGATCAAACTGTCATTCAATGATTACAGCCACGGCTCAGTCTCGATGATGTTAACCATCTCAACCTTCTCGCACTTCCATTCCTTGGACTCAGGGTTGAAGGTGGAGTTGACGAAACATTTCCAGTTATCGTCGTCGCAGGTCGGGAAATCTGAGCGATAGTAGAAGCCCGGGTAGCGGGATTCTTCACGGAACAGAATGTGACGGATGTGAGACTCAACACACCAGATACGATGGAAGTTCTCCCAGCAGCGCAGCAGTTCGTGCAGGTCGCCGGCAGCCATCTTCTCTGAGTCCTCGCGGAGCAGCTCGAGCAGATCCATGCAGATCTGCAGCAGCTTGCCGGAGGTCATGTAGTAGGTCGCAACACCACCACCGTACTCGTCGGTGGCCTTCATCAGGCGCATCATCAGACCGGACGGCTTGCAGTACTCGGGATTGACGTCTGCAGCAGTTGAAAGATGATTAAACTCATGATAACGCTTAACCGGCGCATAGATCTCGTCAGCGATTTCCTGAGCGGTCTGCTTCAGTTCCGGAGTGAAGTCAGCATTGTCGCGGCAGTATTTAACCATCTGCTTGGCAACGATGCGACCCTCGGCATGGGAACCGGAGGAGAACTTGTGACCGGAGGCGCCAACGCCGTCGCCGGCGGTGAACAGCCCGTCTACCGTGGTCATGCGGTTGTATCCCCACTTGTACTTGTGGGCGCGGGAATCGTTGGCGATCTCCGGTACCCAGTCCTCATCCGGACCGGAACACCAGATGCCGCAGCAACCGGAATGCGAACCGAGCATATAAGGCTCGGTCGGCATGATTTCAGAGCCGACCTTCTCAGGCTCTACATTCATACCGGCCCACAGACCAGCCTGACCCACGGACATATCCAGGAAGTCCTCCCAGGCCTCTGATTCGAGGTGTTTCCAGAACTTCTTCAGGGCCTTCTCGTCCATACCAGCCGCCTTGCGCTCTTCCATGAAGGCATTCAGAGCAACGTCGGTGGCCATGTAGATCGGGCCGCGACCGGCTTTGAGCTCGTTGAGCATCAGGTGGTTGCGCAGACAGGTCGGGGTGACCGGAGAAGCACCGTAAGGCATGAATTTATTGAGTTCTTCTTGGGCAGCATCGCCACCGGCGTAGAACTCGCCCAGGCCGTTGGATACTTTGGCTTTGAACAGCAGGAACCAGGCACCAACCGGTCCGTAACCATCCTTGAAGCGGGACGGGGTGAAACGGTTTTCCATCATGGTCAGCGTAGCACCAACCTGAGCGGCCAGGGTGTAGGTGGAACCGGCATTCCATACCGGATACCAGGCGCGGCCTTTACCTTCACCGGTGGAACGCGGACGGAAGATGTTTACCGCTCCGCCACAGGCAATAACGGCGGTCTTGCACTTGATCACGTAGACCTTGTTTTCACGCACGGAGAACCCGGCCGCACCGGCGATCTGGTTCGGCTTGTTCTTGTCGAGCAGCATCTTGACGATGAACACGCGCTCGAGGATGTTGTCGTCGCCCAGAGCCGTCTTGGCAGGCTCCGCGACGATACATTTATAAGACTCGCCGTTGATCATGATCTGCCATTTTCCGGTACGAACCGGGGTACCGCCTTCACGCAGGGTCGGAGCAGGCTTGGCGCCGTCGAGGTTTTCACCGTCGTCGCTCTTCTTCCAGACCGGCAGGCCCCACTCTTCAAAGAGCTTGACGGACTCGTCAACGTGACGACCACAGTCGTAAACCAGGTCTTCACGGATAACGCCCATCAGGTCGTTGCGGACCATCTTGACGTAATCTTTGATCGAGTTTTCGCCAACGTAGGTGTTAATGGCGGAAAGCCCCTGGGCAACAGCGCCGGAACGCTCGAGAGCAGCTTTGTCCACGAGCAGGATCTTCAGATCTTCCGGGGCCCACTTCTTAATCTCAAAAGCGGTACCGCATGCTGCCATACCACCACCGATGATCAACGCATCAACTTCCATTTCGACGATCTCAGGATCGACGACGGCTAAGAGTTCACCCTTTGGTTTATTTGGTAATGCCATATTCAAATCTCCTTTTGAATAAAGATTTTAAGATTTTACACAATCCAGCTCATCAGGGGGTCGGAAGATCTGCTTCGAGAAGCAGACATTCGTCATCAAGGTTTGCGCCTTTGTCACCCGCATAAGCGTTGGCAGCACCTTCAACCGTGGTCCGGATCGGGAACTTGAAGCGCTTCATGTTGCCATTGCGGAACTTGACAGTCCACATGATGGAGTCGGAAGAACGCATCGGGTGTACCTGACCGCCCATCGGCACAAAGTCGTCGTAACCGCGCACAAAGACCGATCCCTGCGGACAAATCTTAACGCAGGAGTAACATTCCCAGCAGGCATCCGGCTCTTGATTGTAAGCCTTCATCGTCTCAACGTTCAGAACCATCAGATCGTTGGGGCAAATGTACATGCATGCAGTCTTGTCACCGCCTTTGCAGCCGTCACATTTTTCAGGATCTACATAACTTGGCATTAAACTACCTCCTCAGTTAGATTAACCGTTGTGGCCCTGAACTGACAGGACCCACTAAAACCATAGTAAAATCTACTACTAACCAGTACTGCTTATAGCCGCCTGTTCGACAATATCTATCAAGCAACTATTTGATATTAATAAAGCATTGCATCAGCAATGGCCTGCGAATGAACACCCAAAAAAAATGAACGCTCACTCATTTTTCCAAGAGTTTCGTTATAAAATGTTGACTGGGAATTGTCAAGAAAATTAATCGCTCGAAAACGTCTTTACTCGTAGGATTGGCGGGCCAGAACTTCCCGCGGTTTGGCGCCGTCTGCAGGCCCGACGATACCGTCTTTTTCCATCATTTCAATGATCCTTGCCGCCCGGTTGTAGCCGATGCGAAACCGGCGCTGAACCATCGATATGGAAGCCTGTCCGGCTTCGCAGACAAAGGAGACCGCTTCATCGTACTTTTCATCGTAGTCATCCTCGGCCCCGCCGCCCGCTGCCGAGCCGGCTTCTTCGACCTGGGCGAGGACCGAATCATCGTAGACCGCCGCTCCCTGTTTCTTCAGAAACGTAACCAGCTCGGCGGTTTCCTGCTCGGAGATGTAGGCGCCGTGCACCCGCTTGATGGTTGCCGAACCGGGAGGCATATAGAGCATATCGCCCATGCCGAGCAGATGCTCCGCTCCGGAGCCGTCGATAATCGTCCGTGAATCGACCTTGGAGGACACCTTGAACGCGATTCTGGTCGGGAAATTCGCCTTGATCAGCCCGGTGAGCACATCCACTGAAGGCCGTTGGGTGGCGAGAATCAGATGGATCCCTGCGGCCCGGGCCATTTGTGCCAGCCGGGCTATCGCTCCCTCCACGTCCTTGGAAGCAACCATCATCAGGTCGGCCAGCTCATCGACGATCACGACAATATAGGGAAGTTTCTCTTTGGCGCTGTCGTTGTATGAATCGAAGCTTTTTACCCGTGCTTCTTCCAACATCCGGTAGCGCCGCTCCATCTCCCGCACTGCCCAGAGCAGAGCCCGGCTGGCCAGCTTGGGCTCGACCACGACCGGATGCAGCAGGTGCGGGATGCCCTCGTATCCAGAGAGTTCGATCCGCTTGGGATCGATCATCAGAAAACGCACCTCTTCAGGCGTCGCATTGAACAGAATCGAGGCAATAATGGAATTGATCGCCACGCTTTTACCCGCGCCGGTTGCACCGGCGATCAGCAGGTGCGGCATGCGGGCCAGATCGGCAAAACTCGGGTTGCCGACCACGTCCAGCCCCAGAACGATGCCGAGTTTGGCCTTGTGGTGCTTCAACTGCTCGGAACCCAACAATTCCCTGATATAGACGACCTCCCTGACCTCATTGGGAATTTCGATCCCCAATGCGGACTTGCCCGGAACCGAACCGACCACCCGCACCGACTGAGCCTTCAGACCCAGCGCCAGATCATCGGCCAGGCCGACGATCTTGTTGATTTTGACCCCTGGAGCCGGAGAATATTCATAGGTGGTAACCACCGGCCCCGGCGATATGCCGACCACCTTGCCGGAAACGCCGAAATTTTTCAGCTTCTGTTCAAGCTGCTTGGATATTTTCAGATAGACATTCTTGTCTATCTTCTCTTTCACCTGACTGTTTCTCGCCAGAATCGAGAGCGGCGGCAGCTTCCAATTACCCTTGGCCACCGGGGCGGCACGAAAATCCTTGTCATCTTCAACCGCCGGTGCAGGCTCCCGGAATTCCTTGACCACCGGCTGGATAACCGGTTGCTCTGGTTCTGGCTCAGGCTCGCGACGGACAACGGACGGACCCTTTGTTCTGGCTGCCGCCTCTTTTTTCGCAACTGCTCTGGATTGCCTTCGGCCTCTGAACCAGTCGACCACCGCCTTTGAAGATCTGGCAATCAATCTGAAAGACATGCTGATGGCAGCCCTGATCATCTGCCAGAGAAGTCGCATTAACTGGTAAGGCGAGAACTGTACCGAGAGCATCAGCGAGACCAGCAGGATCAGCAGCAGAACCAGTATCGTACCGCTGCTACCGAGTACTGAATGGATCAACTTGAACACGGTTTGACCCAGAAAACCGCCGGACTCGATCAGCTCCGGGGATCGCAGGCTGAGCGAAGAGAGCAGCGCACAACAGGAAATGATGGCACCGGTTAGCCCAAGGGTTACCTGGGGCAGCCGGTCAAAAGACATGCGCGGATTGAAAAACAGAAAGGAGATCAACCCCAGCAGGCCGACCAGCAGGAAGGCCCCCCAGCCGGTGAAACCAAACAGGACCTGAGAAACGAGCCGGCCGACTTCGCCGCACCAGTTGCCGGAATCAGAAACCTGGGCTGAGACCAGGCTGATCAGAACGAAAGCTGCGACAAACAGGCCAAGTACTGCAACGAACTCCTGCTTGAGCCCCGGTCTGGTGCTTTTCTGAGATTGAGCCATACTTCTGCATGCTCCGAGAATAATGATGAACCCCGATTTCGATACAGGCAAGATGTACCCGCAATCTCAATAAATTGCAAGAAGGCAGCAGGCTTACCCGCAGGTGCGATGGTGGACCAGAAGATGGATTGCAGCGCTTGGCCCCATAAAATCGAACCATCGATGCCGTCCCGGGACCAGCGTCAATGGAGGGGTAAAGGGATTTTGAATACAGCTCTGTTAAAAGTGGAGAAATGGTTCTGCGGGCTTCAAACGGGAGTCTGGCTGTCAATCTGCCGGCCTTCTTGCTGGCGGGCCTGCTGAACGGCATCGAGCACGCCATTGATGAAAGCGGGAGATTCTTCGGTGCCGAAGCGCTTGGCTATTTCAACGGCTTCGTTGATCGCCACCTGGGCCGGCACGTCTTCACGGTAGAGCAGTTCGAAAATACCAATGCGAAGCAGATTGCGATCGGTTCCGGCGATTCGCTCCAGGCGCCAGTTCAGCGCGTGCCGGCGGATTTCCGAGTCGATCTGCTCCATGTTGCCGGCAATCCCGCGTAACAACTCAAAGGCATAAGGCCGCGCCTTTCTGTTGACCTGGTAAAGTGCGCTGAACCGGGCAAAGCGCTGCTCGAGATCGATATCGGCACCACTGCCGAGCTCGAGAAAATCGTCTTGAAAGAGAAACTGCAGTGCGGCTTCCCGCGCACTTCGCCTGGTACCCATTATCGTCTGCTGACCAATCTGTCCAATTAACAACGCTCCACGAGAAAAGCCGCATCACGCTGCAATGCAGTGGCTGCGGCTTGTCGTTGTGTAAATTCTTTCGTCTTCGTTAATCGAGCGCTTCCATAAGGTTTGCCATCTCGATGGCCGCCACGGCCACTTCAGCGCCCTTGTTGCCGGCCTTGGTGCCTGCCCGCTCGATGGCCTGTTCGATGGTTTCGGTGGTCAGCACACCAAAGAGTACCGGCACCCCGGACTCCAGGCCCACCTGCGCGGTTCCCTTGGAAACTTCATTGACCACTACATCGAAGTGCGGGGTCGCTCCGCGGATGACCACACCCAGGCAGATGACCGCATCATATTTCTGCGCTGCGGCAAGTTTCTGGGCAATAAGCGGGATCTCAAACGCCCCGGGAACCCGGACCACGTCGATGTCGGACTCGACCACGCCGGAACGAAACAGGCTGTCAATGGCGCCTTCAAGCAACTTTTCCGAGATGAACGAGTTATACCGTGAAACAACGATACCGAATTTTTTCCCGTCCGCACTCAGGTGCCCTTCAATATAGTTTACCATTTCAGTTTTCCCCTCGTTGGAAATTGACTTATTTAATCTGGATCAGATGGCCCATCCGGTCACGTTTGCAGAGCAGATACCCCTTGTTTTCCTCGCCCGCCTCCATCTCGATTGGCACCCGGTCGACAACCTCGATGCCATAGCCTTCCAGACCTACGATCTTCTTGGGGTTGTTGGTCAACATCCGCATCTTGGAGATCCCGAGATCCCTGAGAATCTGGGCACCGATTCCGTAGTCGCGCAGATCGGCCTTGAAACCAAGTTTGAGGTTGGCTTCCACCGTATCGAAACCTTCCTCGTCCTGCAGTTTGTAGGCCCTGATCTTATTGACCAGACCGATACCACGGCCTTCCTGGCGCATATAGAGCACCACGCCGCTGCCTTCCTGATCGATCATCCGCATTGCCGCACGCAGTTGGCCACCGCAATCGCAGCGTGAAGAACGGAACACGTCGCCGGTTAGACATTCCGAATGGACACGCACCAGCACCGGCTTATTCGGATCGATGTCTCCTTTAACCAATGCCATGTGCTCCATCTTGTCGACATCGTTGGTGTAGACGATAGCGGTAAATTCATTGGCATGTTCGGTAGGCACCCGCGCTTCAGCCGCCCGGTGGACCAGCACATCGCGGCGCAGCCGATAGGCAACCAGATCGGCAATGGTGGCGATTTTCAGATCGTGCTTCCGGGCGAATAGCTCCAGGTCCTCCAGCCGGGCCATGGTGCCGTCATCCTTCATCACTTCGCAGATCACCCCCGCCGTACGCATACCGGCCAGCCGGGCCAGATCAACCGACCCTTCGGTCTGCCCGGTTCGTACCAGCACACCCCCATCCTTGGCCCGCAGCGGGAAGATATGTCCAGGACTGATGATGTCATGCGGCGTAGCATCCGGGGCCACGGCTGCCTTGATGGTACGGGCCCGGTCGGCGGCGGAAATACCGGTCGCAACACCGGTGCGCGCCTCGATACTGACCGTGAAACCGGTGCCGAACGGCGACTGGTTGTCACTGACCATCATGGGCAGTTTCAGCTGGTCGACGATATCACTGCTCAGGGTCAGGCAGATCAGGCCACGGCCATGGGTCGCCATGAAATTGATGGCCTCCGGGGTGACAGCCTCGGCTGCCATGCAGAGATCACCCTCGTTTTCCCGGTCTTCGTCATCGACCAGGATAACAATCTTGCCGGCTTGGATATCTTCAATTACCTCTTCTATGGGACTGACCGCCATAACACACTCATCCTGATTATATAAAAAATCTAATAAAAGCCTTTCTCGGCCAGGTAACCCCTGTTTATAACGGATTGGCCACTGTCCGCGCCATCTTTTTCGGCCAGGAGCTTTTCCACATACTTGCCGATAATATCCACTTCGATATTGACGCTGCCCCCGGTTTTCAACGCTCCCAGCGTGGTTGTCTGCATGGTATGGGGAATTATCGAAACGGAGAACATCCCCTTATTACAATTATTTACAGTCAGACTGATACCGTCTACCGTGATCGAGCCCTTCTCGATAATATAGCGATCCTGCTGAGTCGGCACCGAAAAATTCAACAGGGTAAAAGCGCCTTGATGGCCAATTTCAGTGAGCCTGCCCACACAATCCACATGACCCGAGACGATATGCCCGCCGAGGCGGTCGGAGAGTTGCAGGGCCCGCTCCAGGTTGACCTTCGAGCCGATTCGCAAATGGCCCAGGGTTGTTCTGGAAAGGCTTTCCGGGGAGACATCGGCGGAGAACCTGCGGCCGTTAATACCATAGGCGGTCAGACAGGCGCCGCTCACCGCAATCGATTCACCTTCCTGGGGGTGGTCGAGGTCAAATTCTGCCTCGAGATCAAAGGCGAGGCCGCCACGCACCGAACGGCTGCTGATGAGCCGACCTCGGCCCTGGATGATTCCGGTGAACATCGTCCTATTCGTCTACAGTCGAAGCACCACCGAGCAGATCGGCGGCTTTTTTTCTTAATTCATCGGCAAGTTTCTTATGACCGAAATTGGCGTGAATCGAAGCCGCAGTTTTAAAGGCGTCGGCACCCTTTTCCGGCTCGTTCGCATCGATATAAATCTGGGCCATGCGTTCAAGGATTTCAACGGAATTTTTCGGATCGTTGTTTCTTTGATAGCTGTCCAGCAGATCAAGACAGATATCGAGCGCCTGGCGATATTGCTTGAGTCCACGATGGGTTTCGGACAGCTGTTTAGACACGGTCAGGAGACTGACTGGATCACCCAATTCCTCACAGAGCTCGTAAGTTTTGCGGTAGTGAACTAGTGCTTTGTCGTATTGTTTGCGCAGCAGACAGGCGTGGCCAAGCTGATTAGAGGCGTTGGCCATACCTTCACGATTGTTTTCCTCTTCGAATCCACGCAGCGCGTTGTGCAGCGCTACTGCCGCCAGGGCGGACTCGCCCCGCTCCACGTAGCCGCGCCCTTCCTCGTAATCGAGCTGGGCCTGGGTCTTCTGTGGATCGGCCCCTGCCTTCTCGGGTACCGGACCGATAGAGTCGATGTTTTGAATGGGTGTACTCATGATTATAATTTTTCCTTCAGTAATGTAAGTGCCTGGTCGGCCTGTTCGGCGACGCTTGTGCGCACCGGCTCTCCCTGCTCCCAGATGACCAGCTCGGCCTGGTCGCCATGCAGTCCCATGAGCTGCACCGTTGCCTCGCTTGCCTTGATCCGGCCAAGCAGCCGTACCACCTGACCTCGTACCTCCGCCTCAGGGTGCTCAAGAAACTGGAAAAGCGAGTAAAACGGCAAGCTGCGCACCAGATCAGGCCGGTTTCGGGCTACCTCGGCCAGGGCCCAGATGGCCTGAACCCGGGTCGAGTCCGGTCCGACATAGTTTAACAGATATTGGCTGAATGCACCAAAGATGTCGGGCCGGGCGCCGATCACTGAGCCAATGGTCTCAATCATGCCCCATGGGGTGGCCGCGGAATCCGAGCAGGCCTCGAAGAGTCTATGCAGCAGTTCGGACACCTGCCCCGGGTCCCGGGTTGCGACCCTTGCACAGACCCGGCCCATCAGCCAGGCCGTGCGCCAGCGACTCTCTTCAGCCGGTTCGTAAAGCAGCCGCTGCATCAGACGCAGGGTTTTTCTGTCATCGAGACAGAGCCAAACCAGGGCGTCCTCATCGGCTGCCGCCGCGAGTTTTTTAACCAGTTTTTTGTTAGCCTTCTGCCTGGTTCGATGCTCCTGCGGGACCGGTTCAACCGGGGGCGGGGTGAAACCGCTTTGGCCCTGGATATTTTCGACCTGCTGCAGCTTTTTCTGCTGCAGCCGATGGGATATTTCGGAAATTTCCTTGTGCAGGCGGACGAAGTAAAGCACTCCTCGCACCGCCCGGCCATCGAGACTCCTGGTATCAATTACCTGGTGTGTCACCTCGTCGTAGTCTTCGATTCTGCCGGTCAGGTAGTCATCTTCCGGCATCAGTTCCCAGGCCAGATCGGCGTTCTCGCCACAGGCGTGGACCAGCGTCTCGACCATCGCCGCCCCGATGTTATGCCCGGTGGGATCGCAGGAATAGACCGCACCGCAGGAACAGGTGCCGACGTTGAACTCACTCATCTTACGGTTGGGCTGATCGGTCGCCCGGTCTACCTGCTGCCCGCAGAACGGGCACCACGGGCGTTTTGTTATCAGTGGCTTACGCATAAAATGGTTTTACGGACAACGCTATGCTGACGAGCCCAGTTTCTCCTCGAGTCCTGCAATAAAATTGGGATCGACCGAGTACCCCAGTTCGCGCGCCTTATCCAGGTGTTTTTTAGCCTCGCTGAACTGTTCGCTGAAATAGAGGGCTACCGCCAGGTTATTATGAGCCAGCGGTGAATCACTGTCCAGTTCAACTCCTCTTCTGGCAGCCTCCAGGGCCCGTGCGTCCTCACCTTTCATGGTCAGTACCGAGGTCAGATTGATCCATACCGTGGCCAGCTTCTCATCGACCCTGATGGCTTTCTCGTAGTTTTCAATGGCCTTGTCGAGCTCGTTTCTCTGTTGGCAGATCAAACCGAGGTTCGCGTAGGCCTGGGCGGCTTTTGCATTGACGGAGGCGGCCTTTTTGTTGAGCTTTTCGGCCTCATCGAGTCGGTTCTGGCCAAAATAAATAGCCCCGAGATTGATCATCGATTCAACCGACTGCGGGTCCAGATCGATTGCTGTTTCCAACGCTTTGATCGCCTCATCGACCCGACCGGCTTTCATATAGACCAGTCCGAGATGGTGATGCGCCATCACGTTCTCCGGCAACTCCTCAACTTTTTTTTCCAACTCTTCGATGACCGATTCGAGGTCTTCCTTCAACTGCTCAGACATGACACACAGCTCCTGATGTATTCGTTAATTGAAATTATTTATTAGAATATAAAAGATGGCAATGACGGACGCAGCCCGCCATTGCCATCTCTAAACCGGCCTCTTCAGGGCTGCTGAGCCGCCGCTCGATAAGCGCGGAACTGCCGTGAAAACGCCGTCTATTTCCCGATTAATTGCGGCGTATATTATAGACACACGCCCCCCACTTTCAAGCATAAAAACCAAATCATTTGTAAATCAATCCTTACATAGTGGCACCGGATTCCGCTTCACATGAGAGCAGCAGATCCTGCTCCCGCGCTGCAAGAACTTTCTGGGCCTCAAGGACGTCTTTGGCAATCTGTTCAGCCAGGTCATGAATGCCGGAAAATTTCTTTTCGTCCCTAATGAACTTGAGCAGATTCAGCCTGATCGGCTTACCATAGATATCCCGATTGAAATCGAAAATATGGGTTTCCGCAACCAGCCTCTGTTCTCCAAAAGTCGGGTTGTAGCCGATGTTCAGCACGCCGCCGTAGCATGTACCCTCAGAGATCACCTGGACGGCGTATACCCCGATGCGCGGCACCAGATCTTCTTCGTTGACCTGCAGATTCGCGGTCGGATAGCCGATCTCGCTGCCGCCGCGTTTCTTACCGACCTGAACCACACCCCGGATCTGATAAGG
The DNA here is from genome assembly GCA_963824415.1 of uncultured delta proteobacterium. Taxonomy (GTDB): domain Bacteria; phylum Desulfobacterota; class Desulfobulbia; order Desulfobulbales; family Desulfocapsaceae; genus JABDQA01. Next base: position 154,702 of record CAWGPM010000014.1, on the reverse strand, counting down.
CCTGCCGAGCAGGGATGAGGCATCCATCATCCTCCCCTCGGCCACAAGATTTCTGATCTGAGTTGAGCTCACCAGCATCTCGTCTTTGTAGTAAGCGGGAACAACGGTAACCGGGAAACCTTTCTGGCGTCCTTGTTCTTTCAGAAACTGCGTATCACCGCTGCGTCCCCGGCCAAAGGCATAATCGTAGCCGACCACCAGTTGGGCCATGCCGATCCGATCGAGCAGGATCGTCTGGACGAACTCCTCGGCGGAGGTCGCAGCAAAAGAGCGGTCGAAGGGGATGATAACCAGAGTATCGATGCCGGCCCGGTCGATCTGCTCGATTTTCTGTTCAACTGTGGAGATCAGCTTAATTCCATTGGGCCGCAGCACCCTGAGCGGATGGGGATCGAAGGTCACCACGACAGCGCGGCCACCGCCTGCCCTTGCACGCTTGACGACCTCGGAGAAAAGCTGATGATGGCCAAGGTGGACCCCGTCGAAGTTACCGATAGTAACGCATGCCCTTTCGAAGGGGCCGCTTATCTGCTCAAGACTCCAAAATATTTCCATAACTGCTTCAAGCGCTGGTTCTTTTTCAGGATCGGTTTCAAGAAAGTCTTGACAAATCGAGGTTCAGAAATCATATTCACCACACTCATGCCGAAGTGGCGGAATTGGTAGACGCGCTAGGTTCAGGGTCTAGTGGGGGTTTCCCCGTGGAAGTTCGAGTCTTCTCTTCGGCACCAGTCAGAATCCAAGCCTGTTGTTAATTGACCTTAGCGTCACTGACGACAGGCTTTTTTCTGTGCGGCTCCCCAAACCAGTTCCTCTTTTCTCCTCTAGCTCACTTCAAGACAGAAAACTCAAATTTATACAGTAAGTGCTTTGATGCTGTTTTCCAGCATACACCGCGGGCAAATCCTCGCATATCGTTGCTGGCTTTACCCGGGGCATAAAAGCGAAAGGCTTGTAACCTGCTACAGTTACAAGCCTTATTTAAAATTTGGTGCCGAAGGCGAGATTCGAACTCGCACGACCGTGGGCCACTACCCCCTCAAGATAGCGTGTCTACCAGTTCCACCACTTCGGCATCCATGTCAGATCGATTTCCAACGCTACTTTGTCTGAGCTTCCTTCTCGACCGGCAAAGCCTGTGCCTCAGGCGCGGCGGTCTTCTCCGCTTCGGCGGGAACCACCAGTTGCGGTTCAGCGACCGTGGCCGCTTCCTGCTGGGCCTGCTCGCCCACCACCTCACTCATTACCGAACCTGAACCACTCTGGGTGGAGATATAGGCAAGGGCCAACGAGGTCACCATAAAGACTACCGCAGAAAAGGTCGTCACCTTGTTCAATAGTGGCAACGGACCTTCGGTGCCGAAAAGCGACTGGCTCGAGCCACCGAAGGTGGCGCCGATATCCGCCCCTTTTCCGTGCTGGAGCAAAACGATGCCGATCAGAAACAGGCACACGATAACATGAACGATGATCAGCAGGGTTTCCATCTTATTATTACTCTGGGTCTTATTTGTTACTGATATTGTATTATGCGGCCAAACGAGGCTGCATCCAGGGCCGCTCCACCGACCAGCGCCCCGTCGATATCGGGCTGGGCCATCAATTCGTCAATATTGGTCGATTTAACCGAGCCACCATACAATATTCTCAGATGGGCGGCAACTTCTTTTTCGTAGAGCCCTTCAATGAGTCCGCGGATAAACGCATGGGCCTCTTGGGCCTGAGAGGTCGTGGCGGTCTTGCCGGTTCCGATTGCCCAGACCGGTTCATAGGCAATCACTACCCGACCCATTTCTAAAGCCGGCACCTCGGAGAGTCCCTGCCGTATCTGCTGCTCGAGTATGCTGAAAGTTTCACCGCCTTCACGCTGCTCAAGGGTCTCGCCAATGCAGAAGATCATCATTAAGTCGTGTTTCAGTCCGCCGATCATCCGCCGGTTGATCATCTCATCGGATTCCATGAAAATCTGCCGCCTTTCGGAATGGCCGACAATGGCCGCAGCGGCCCCGGCATCCCTGAGCATCGGTGGTGAAATCTCACCGGTAAACGCCCCCTGCGGTTCCCAGCAGACGTTCTGGCCGGCCAGAATCACCGCTGATCCGGCCAGCGCACCCGCAGCGCTGCGCAACGCTGTAAAGGGCGGAGCCAACAGCACATCGCGGTCGCTGAACTCTGCGCAGGCAGCCGCCACCTGGGTGGCAAGAAGTTTTGCCTCGCCGGCGGTGGTGTGCATTTTCCAGTTACCGGCAATCAGGCTTCGTCTCGGCATTGGTGTCTCCAAATGGGTAATCGTTTCATGATAAAGCTGTCACACCGGGCAGATCGCGGCCTTCCATCAGTTGCAGAAAAGCGCCGCCGCCGGTGGACATATAGCTGATATTATCAGATACACCCGCCTTTTTAATCGCGGCGTTGGAATCTCCGCCGCCGGTAATCGACAAGGCCTGACTGGCGGCAACCGCATGGCACAGCGCCATGGTACCGCGGGCAAAAAGATCGATTTCAAAGGCCCCCATCGGACCGTTCCAGACGATGGTCCCGGCATCGGCCAGGGCCTCCTGGAAATAGACAGAAGTGGCCGGCCCGATATCAAGCGCCTGCCAGCCGCCGGGTATTTCTTTGTAGGTCACACAGGTGGCAACGGTTTCCTGGGAAAATGACTCAGCCACCACGAAATCGACCGGCAAATATACCACGACCCCGCGCTTTTCGGCCTGATTGAGAAAATTCCTGGCCGTCTCCAGAAGATCATCTTCCACCAGAGAAGCACCGACATCGATCCCCTGGCTTTTCAGAAAGGTGTTGGCCATCGCCCCGCCGATCAACATTTTATCGACCCGGCCGAGCATATTTTCCAGGGCACCAAGCTTGGATGACACCTTGGCCCCGCCGACAATCGCCGTCAGCGGCCTGACCGGGTTGTCCATGGCCTGGTGAAAGTAGTCCATCTCTTTCTGGAGCAGAAATCCCGCTGCTTTTTCTGCAACCCGCTCGGCCACACCGACCACCGAAGCATGGGCACGATGAGAGACCGCAAAGGCATCGTTGATATAGACGTCCGCCAACCGGGCGAGTTGTTCTGAGAACCCCGCTTCATTGGTGGTTTCCTGCTCGTAAAAACGCAGATTCTCAAGCATCAGCACCTGCCCCGGGGCAAGCACATCAGCCAGGGCTTCGACCTGTTCGCCAATGCAGTCGGGAGCCATCTGCACCGAACACCCCAGCAGTGAGCCGAGATGGTCGGCCAGCGGTGCCAGGCTTAACGCTTCGACGCGGCGTCCCCCGGGTCTGCCCCGGTGCGAACAGACGATGAGCCTGCCGCCCTGCTGCCGGATATATTCCAGGGTCGGGAGAACCCGGCGCATCCTGATATCATCGGTGATGGTGCCGGCATCGTCCATCGGCACATTAAAATCGACCCTGACCAGTACCCTGCGATTCTCCAGCTCTATATCCCGGATGTTTTTCATGTCTTGCTTCTCTTTACTGTTCGGCGCTGCTCATCTTCTGTTTTTGGGTGTACGCCCATTGCATCATCAACAAAGGCATCATTAACCTAGAAATTTACGCAGGACCAGTCCGTCGTCCCGCGGCTGGTTAAAATAGTTAATGCGCCTGTGGATAACTGTAAAGCCGGCACGTTGATAAAATGCCAGAGCCGCATCATTTTTCGACCGAACCTCAAGATAGATATGCTCTATCTCAGCCTCCAGCAGCCGATCTTCAAGCACCTTCAGAAGTTCTGTGCCGATTGCCAGACGCCGGTACTTCCGTTGGACCCCGATCTTGAGCAGTTCAGCCTCGTCGCTGAAATAGCGGGCACAGCACCAGCCAACCAGCCGCTGATCGATACAGGCAACCAGCGCGCAGCCCCGCTGCTGGCTTAACTCAGCACGTATCAATGACGGCCGCCAGGGTGAAAATTCGCGCTGCTCGAGCAGAGCAATTGCGTCGACGTCTGCTCCACCCATTTTCCGGAGCACCAGGCGCTCAGACCATCGTTTCTGCAACTTTGACCGTCAGGTCGCCGAGCATATTGGTATAACTGCCAAGCTCATTGTCGTACCAGCCGTAGATCACGGCTTGGGTAACCGGCACCTCGAGGATGGCATCTTGCTCCCCGGAAAGAGCTGCGGCGCCCGTTTTGGCTAGGTTTACGCGGATCGATGCGGTTCTGGTATGGGTTTCAGTCCCCTCGATGATCGCGGCGGCCTGAGGCACGCCGATGATGTCGGAGGATACATTCTGGTTCTCGCTGTATTTCAGGTATGGGTTGGCGGCCGCATAGTCGCGATAGATCGAATTGACAAAGGCGCGCTTGGTCGGATTTCCGGGTTCATCCTGGATATTGACAACCAGCACGATCAGTGAACCGGTCGATGTCGGAATACGCACCGATTCAGCAATGAAACCGATGTTTTGCATTTCCGGAATGACCAGTCCGAGTGCCTTGGCCGCGCCGGTGGTGGTCAAAATGATATTGTTCAAGATTGAGCGATTCTTCCGCAAATCAGCAGCGCCGGCGCCCGGCAGACGGTCCAGCACCTGCTGAGAGCCGGTGGCTGCGTGCACGGTGACCATCGAGGCGCTGAGCAGGTTTTCAGCCCCGATCGTCTCCAGCAGCGGCTTAACCATGTAAGAGAGGCAGGTCGTTGTACATGAGGCGGCAGAAATGATGTTATGCTGGGCGGGCAGATAATCGTCGTCATTGATGCCCATCACCGTGGTCACTGCATCTTCGGGCATCTCGAGGCCTTTTGATTTGATCTTGAACGGAGCGGACAGCACGACCTTGGCTGCTCCGGCCTCCAGGTGCCCCCGCAATGCGCCTTTGGGATTGTCCGGGTCGGTGGTTGGATCATTGAACACGCCGGTGGAATCCACCACCAGTTTCACCCCGTAATCGGCCCAGCCGATTGCCCGGGGATTGCGCTCACTGCGCAGAATTGTCACCGGAGTACCGGCAATTACCATAAATCCAGTCTGCTCATCGAGGTCTTCGATTATACGCCCCGCCTTGTGCCCGTAAAGATACGAACCAAGCCGGCCGTAAGTCGAATCCCGCTCGATTGACGCGGCAAGATCAGAGAGATTACTGCCAACCCCGCGTCCGATGTTCACGACAATTTCGGAGAAATGTCTGCGGGACAGGTGGCTCCACAATGAGAGTTTCCCAATTCGGCCCAGACCGTTGATTCCTAATTTCATGGCAATGGTTCTCCTACAGGATTAGTATCACAAGCACACCTGCTGAGCAGGTTCTGCCCGGTTGACGGTTCAGGCCGGTGTAGAGGGCCGCGAAAAGCCTTGATAGATACCGGATAATTTCTCTGATAAAAAACAGTTAGATGTATTTCAGGCGTTTTCGGGCCGCTCCACCTACCTGTTTTACTAATAGCATCTGCACCACCAAAATTCCAGCGAGAAATCATGCATTTTCCTGTAAAGCTCGAGACGGCAACACTGCTGAAGAGATATAAACGATTTCTCGCAGATGTCAGGCTCGAAAACGGTCAGGAATTGACCATCCACTGTCCCAATTCCGGTTCGATGCGCAGCTGCTCGGAGCCGGGCAGTCCGGTTTGCTATTCGACCTCCGACAACCCGAAGCGCAAATATCCGCATACCCTGGAGATGGTTTACAACGGCGCGACCTGGATCGGGGTCAATACCTCACGCACCAACGCGATCGTGGCTGAGGCCTTGGAGTCAGGCAGGGTTGAGGAATTCAGAAAATTCGATCGCCTCAGCAAGGAAGTCAAGACCTCCGAAGGGAGCAGGCTCGATATGGTGCTTGAGTACGGTGAAAAAAAGACCTTTATCGAAGTCAAGAACTGCTCGCTGGTGGAAGACGGCTGCGCACTGTTTCCGGATGCGGTTACCTCCCGCGGCACCAAACACCTGCTCGAGCTGGCCCGCCTCGTCTCGGAAGGGCATGCGGGGGTAATATTTTTTCTGGTGCAGCGGTCCGATGGCGACCGGTTTTCCCCGGCGGCGGCGATCGACCCGCTCTATGCGCGCACCCTCTCAAACGTGGTTCAGCAGGGGGTAAAAATCCTTGCCTACCAGGCGCAGGTGACGCCTGAGTCGATCGAGGTGGTGCGGCGCCTACCGGTTATACTTGAGAAGAAATAGTGAACAGCCAGCTCAGCGGATGATATCGGCCAGCCGGTCCCAGCGAATAGAAGCAAATCGATCGGTCGAAATAAGCGGTTTGTCTATATCCCAGGACCAGTAGATAATGATCGCCTTGCCCAGCACGTCGCGCTTGTCGACAAACCCCCAGAAGCGGCTGTCCGAGCTGTTGTCCCGATTGTCACCCATAACGAAATACTTTCCTTCGGGTACGGTGATCGGGCCAAAATTATCCTTGGGGCTTACCCCGGCGGGCAGGACGATGGTCGAGGTGAAGTGGGCGTGCGGGTCATCGACCTGTTTGCTGTTGCGGTAAAGTTTCTTGTTCTTCACCTGGATCGTATCACCGGGTACACCGACCACCCTTTTAATATAGTCTATTGATCGATCCTTCGGAAATTTAAAAACGATGATATCGCCGGACTTCGGCTCCTTGATCGGTACCAGTACCTTGCCGTTGAAGGGCACCCGGATGCCGTAGATAAACTTGTTGACCAGCAGGTGATCACCGATCAGCAGGGTGGGCAACATCGAACCTGAGGGTATCTTGAATGCCTGGATAACGAAAGTCCGGATAAACAGAGCCAGCAATACCGCAACAATGATGGCTTCAGCATACTCTCTAAAGGTTGATTTCTTTTTCTGTTCTCTTGGTTCCACCACGGTAACCTCTGTTTTAGCACTGTCTGCGCCGTATTTTGAATAGCCAGCGCAAAGCTACTGTAATTCGTTTCTATTTACAACAACGATCGGCGGATTTCACCGGGGATGGTTTATTTTTCCATAATTAACAGTGGACTAGAAATCTGATACACCACATACTGATGGCGCGGTTCCCGGCTCACCACATGTTGTAGTTTTATGGTGTTTTTATCGCCACAAACGAGTATAAAAATTTTTACTTGTGCCAATAAATACCTGTTTAAAATAGGAAAAATTTTTAACTATTTTTCTCGTTTTCCTTGACAAAGCATGTTTTTTATGTCCTAAATGTAATTTAAGTATTGAAAGTCTTAGGTTTATTGGCTAATTCCTGACACAAAATGGAAATTGATATTCCACAACTACTGATGCAAATATTATGTTTTCCTCCGCGCAACTAGTTGTTGGTGTAGATATCGGCTCGCACTCAGTTAAGGTGTGCCAGCTAAAACGGACAGACAAGGCCTACTCGGTCGTCAGTCTGGGCAGTGCGGTTCTTCCCGAGGGAGCCGTCGACGACGGCGCCCTCAATGAACCGGAGGTCGTCGCGGCTGCCATTTCTAATCTGTTTAAAAATCTGAAAATAAAGAAGAAAAAGGTCGGCTTCTCGATTTCCGGCTATTCGGTTATCGTCAAAAAGGTCAACCTGGCTGTGATGAATGAAAAGGACATGGAAGCTCACATCATGTCCGAAGCGGAGCAGTATATTCCGTTTGACATCCAGGATGTCTATCTCGATTTTCAGGACCTCAAAACCAACACCCCCGACCACGAGCGCACCGATGTAATGCTGGTGGCTGCGAAGAAAGAGATCGTCGACGACTATCTCGAGATGCTCGACTCCATCGGCCTGCAGGCAACAATTGTCGATGTGGACGGGTTCGCTCTGGAAAACACTTACGAGTATAACTCCCCCAAGTCGGAAAATGTCGCCCTTGATCGATATCGGCGCCTCGAAGATGAACATCAACATCATCTCCGGCGGCATGTCGGTCGTTGCCCGTGACATCGTTGTCGGCAGCCGGCAGTTGACCGAACAGATCATGAGCCAGTTGGATCTCGATTTTGACGAAGCCGAAGCGATCAAGCTCGGTGCTCAGTCAGCCGGGGAGCAGCAGCAGGAGTTGGAGGAGATCTTTTCCTCGGTCTGCACCCAGTGGGTCCTGGAGATCAAAAAGGCGATCGATCTGTACCGCTCCAACTATCCTGATGCACCGCTGGTAAAACTGGTGCTGAGCGGTGGGGGTTCCAAGGTTTCCGGCCTGGCCGATTATCTTAGCCAGGAGACGGGCATCGAGGTCATACAGTTTAATCCATTTGCCAAGATGACTTCTAACCGGCGGAAAATCGACCCCGAATATCTGAAAAATGTCGGACCGGAAATGGCCATCGCCTCAGGCATCGCCATCAGGCCCTCGGTAATATAGGAATATTACGGAAATCGGTGATTTATGCTCAGAATAAATCTTCTTCCAATACGACAGCTTAAAAAACGGACCAAGGCGCGTAACCAATTGCTGGCCTTCGGTCTGGTTTTTCTTGCCGTTCTTGTTCTCCTTGGTCTGACCGGTATCTTACTGAACTCAAAGATAACAGAAATCAATAAAGATATTGTTGCTAAAACAGAAGAAAAGAACTCTTTTGACGCCGTTATAAAAGAAATTGCGGCTCTTGAGCAGAAAAGGCTGGATCTGAATAACAAGATAAAAATTATCAACCAGCTCAAGACTGACTCTTCCTTGACCGTTCATATTCTCGATGAGGTTGCAAAAATTATCGATCACAAGCGCATGTGGATCACCTCATTCAAACAGAACGGAGGCAGTCTCGCCCTGTCCGGATACGCGCTTGACAACAAGACCATCGCCGAATTCATGGAGAACCTGACGGATAAATCAGCATACTTTACCGACGTCAACCTGAGTAACACCTCATTGAAAAATGTAAGCGGCAACGACCTGAAGTCATTTTCAATTTCTGCAAGCGTGTCGTCTCCAAAGCCCGCCGGAGAGACCCAGGCAGACGAACAAGACAAGCAGCAGTAACTATTTCAGGGAAACGATCAGATCATGAATAAGGGCAATACAAAATTTGCAGCGTTCCTTGACCAGAAGTACATACCGCTCGACAGGAAATATAAGTTTCTGCTTGCGGCTGCTCTGTTGATCCTTCCAGTCGCACTCTTTTACTTTCTCTATTTCCAGCCCAAGGTGGATGAAATCAAAGGCCTCGAAGTAACCCGTGACAAACTGGTGAAGGAGATCCAGAACCTGCGGGAGAAAAAGCGGCGGCTTCCGATCCTGCTTGCCCAGGTAACCAAGGTGGAAGAGGAATTCGAAGAGGCTGCCAAGATGCTGCCCACGAAGGCGGAGATCCCCAAACTGCTTACCGACATTTCAGCCCTGGGTAGAAATGCCGGGCTGGATTTCGTGTCTTTTACCCCCAAAGGGGAAGTTCAGAGAGATTTCTATAACGAGGTACCTGTTGCAATCAGCATAAGTGGCCCCTATCACAACATCGGCGGATTTCTGGATCAAGTGAGCAAATTGGATCGTATCGTCAGCGTGACGAATTTATCGGCAGGCTCTCCCAAGAAATCAGATTTGGGCGAATGGATAGTCAGCGCCAGTGGTCAGTTGGTAACTTATCGATTTACGAACAAAGAGTTACCGAAAGAAGATGACAAGAAAAAGAAGAGGAAATAGACACTCTTCCCACGAGCACTTCATGAAAATGATACTTTGCCGACAAAGCCTTAGAAGACGCATGGTCAGTATCGGAGTTCTCCTGCTGGTCTTTTTTCTGGCTCCTGCTCTGTTTGCCGCAGACGCCCAAGAAGACAAGGCTGCAACGCCAGAAGAAACCGTGCCGATCGAAATCGAAAAAAGTACCTCTGATTATGAATATCAGACCGAAGACAGACCTGATCCGTTTGCCCCGTTTGTCTCCGGCCCGGCTCGGACGAACCCGGTCAAACCCGATGAGATCGTCGAAAACAACGAAGTTCTTACCGGTATGCAGCTGTTCGAACCGGGCCAGTTGACCCTGGTTGCACTCATGCTGACAGGAAACAACCCATACGCGATGGTACAGGATTTTACCGGCAGAGGATACATCATCGAAGAGGGCATGAAGATCGGCCGGCGTGGAGTGATTACGCAAATAGCTGAAGATAGAGTTATCATAGAAGAAACCGCACAAACCCGTAGCGGCAAAACGCTTAAAAACGAAATCGCTATGGTTTTAAAGAAAGAGGGAGAAGAATAGACAATGTATACCAGGTTTATAACTACATTATTGGCCATTTTCTCCATCATTTGCGCCTACCAAGTGGGGCTTGACCCCTCCGTTGCCGCAAGTCAGACGCAGACCAAGTATCAGATCTCCAGCGTCACCACCGATATCGGCACGGACAGCCTCGAGATGAATATTCTCGGTAATACAGCGCCGGCCTACACGGTATCCGAGCGCTTCGATCCGTACCGGTTAATCGTCGATATCGCCGATACCGAGTTGGATACCAGCATCAATCCTGAAAATATCTTGCCACAGAACCAACTTGCCAGTTTGCAAGTCTCGATGCTGAAGGATCAGGACCCATCTCTGGCCCGTTTTGAATTCACTATCAGTGAAAACGCTACCTACGACGTGCAGCGGATCGACAATAATCTTAATATCAAGATACTGTCGCAACCCGATGTAGCTGGTGCAACCAGTATTAATATCAATTCGATGAAAGCTGGTGATAATGCAAAGCAGGGCGACATGGACGAGTCGATTTTTGAATCACCCCAGTTAGGAAGCACCGGGATTCAAATGCCTCAAAAGCAAAGTGCTGGCGAACTTGATGAGTTGCAGGATAATTTTTCGTTCTCAGGATACAAAGGGGAACGTATCAGTGTTGATTTCTACAAAATCGACCTGCACAATGTTTTTAGACTTTTCAGGCAGATTTCCGGGATGAACATTATTGTCGATCAAGCCGTCAACGGTACGTTGACCCTGGCCTTGAATGATGTCCCATGGGAATTTGCCCTCGATGTGATCATGAATCTTACCGGTCTCCAGAAAGAAGAGCGCTACAACACCCTAATTATATACCCCAAAAACAAACAATTCGTCTGGCCAGCGCAGGCAGAAGACAATTTGTCGTTCGAGGCCAACATCGAAGTTGTCAAGGAAGAGGCCTTGATCATCGAAGAATCGGCCAGCCAGCCGGCCGAGATCATGCAGGCCAAAGAGCTGCTGATCAAAGCCCATGAACTTGAAAAACAAAGTGATTTTGAAGCAGCCGTAGCCCTCTATGAAGAGGCCCATAAGCTCTGGCCGGATAACGTGAAAATCTCCGATAAACTCGCCAATATCTACCTTGGCCGGATGCAAGCCAACGCCAAGGCTCTCTATTATGCGAAGAAATCACTCGCCGTCGATCCGGCAGACACCAGAGCTGCCCTTTATTGTGCAATAAGCTCAGCCAATATGGAGCGCACCGCAGAGGCTCTGGAGTGTTTTGCCCAGAGTATCAGCGACGATCCGCCAAAGAAAGAGGCCCTGATTAGCTATGCCGCTTTCAGCGAAAACAATGATCGGCCGGAGGCAGCGCTGAAGTTGCTTGACACATATGACAGCTATTATGGAGACACCCTCCACACGATGGTAAGCAAGGCTCGCATCTACGACAAGATGGGTAAGCGCGATCTGGCAACCCAGCAGTATCGTACATTGCTGGCTTCTGGGTTCCAGATGCGTCCCGATCTAAAAAAATATATTGAAAACAGAGTTACGGCCGGGAATCTCTAATGAGATCAGGTCAAAACGATACTATACTCAGAAAGATACCAATGTCGACGAGGTTCTGAAAGATGAAGACCAAGAGACACATGCACTATTTGACTATTCTGCTGCTCCTTGTTTTTGCAACATCGTGCACCAATCAACGTCAGGTTGTTGAGGAGCCGATCGTTCCGCCGGAGCAGACGGCTGCTGTCAACCCGATTGAGAAGCCGCCGGAATCGCTGCCGACAATGTATCAGACTCCCGCCTATATCGTTGATTCCGACGAAGAGTCCGAGGCCATTCTCAGCGACGAGGAAACCGCACTCAAGGTCGGGGCGACGATCAAATCGACCCGAGGCCCACAGCCACTCTGGGATATTTTGAAGCGGCTCGCTGCACTGAAAAAGATGAATGTCTCCTGGGCCAGCGACGTTGACCAGAATGTCCTCGTCGATGTAGATATAAATGCCACCGAAGATTTTTACACGGCGGTCGACAACCTGCTCAGGCAGGTGGACTACTTCCATGAGATGCAGGGCGATACTATCATTGTCAAATACAAGGAGACCAGACAGTTCAGAATTGCCATGCCGTTTATCCGACAGAATTACGCTACCGGTACAGGTGGCAATGTCTTAGGCAGTTCAGACCTCTCAACCAACGTTGATGGCACCATCGAGCTGAAAAGCCCGGAAAACACGTTTGATGTCTGGGAAAGCGTTCAGGCCAATATGGACAAGATCATCGACCTGTGGAGCACCACTGCCGTTACGCCTGAAGCACTGGTAACAGATACGGCTGCGGAAACCAATGAACCGCTGCAGCAGGCTACCCGTCGTGTTTCTTCCGGCGGAGTCCAGTACTTTATCGACAAGCCGATCGGCATCATTACCGTAGTCGCCCCACGCCCGCTTCTCGACGAGCTACAGAGATATTTTGACAGTTTAACCGGAGAACTATACAAACAAATCTCTATTGAAGCCAAAATCATTGAAGTTCACCTGGTAGACAATTCTTCGATTGGTATCAACTGGAATTCGGTCCTGAAAGACTTTAACGTTCAGGGGCTGGTAACCTTTGGCGACCCGAACAGAGGAGATGGCGGGGGCGGGCAGGTATGGCCGTATGTTTCGTCTGTAAACAATTCATTTAATGATGGTACCGATCAAGGCCCGATATACGATCCGACCCGATTTATCTCCAAGATTTCGCTCAATGCTGCGCCCTTTAACGTATTTCTCAATGCTCTTAAAACTCAGGGCGATACCCAGGTCCTTTCGAACCCGAAGATCAGCGTGATGAACGGCCAGCCGGCCCTGATCTCCGTGGGACGCAATGTGACCTATATCTCCAGTATCGAGGTGGACCGGGATACCGGTGGCGTACAGACCCTTCTCACCTATACGGTAGAAACCGAGCGGGTGCTCTCAGGCATCAGCCTGGCCTTGACCGCCAATATCCTCAACGATAATGAAGTTATCATGAATCTGGTACCGATCACCTCGGAACTTGAAGAGCCGATCGAGTATCGAGATATCGGACTCGAAGGTCAGCAGGTCGGACTGCCGGTTGTCAATGTCCGCGAAATGAGCACCACGGTGCGGGTCAAAGACAACGAAATGCTGGTGATTGGCGGTTTGATCAGTGAAGTGGATGACACTGAAGGTAATTTCGCCCCGATTGTGGGTAAGATCCCGATTGTCCGCTATCTGTTCGGCTACGAAGAAAAAGTCAAGCAGAAGCGTGAGTTGATCATTCTTCTGAAACCAAGAATTATCTGATCATTGGATTGGTAATGCCTACAAAGAACACTATTTCATCATTTGGCAGGGAGACTATTATGAACAGGCTGAAATATCTGATCCTCGGAATTTTAGCGTTGATCATGGCCGGTTGCGGCCAGACCGTTGTTGAATCGCTCAAAGTACCGGAGGGGGCAGGACCGAACGCGCCAGGCACCGGTAAATCGGTGGTCATTCTGCCGTTTGCCGACTACAGTTTCGCCGACAGCATGACCGCGGCGTATCGCCGGAACCTGCAGGTTACCGAAGCACTGACCGACAACCTGGTGGCCAACGGCTTCGGGACCTCGGTGCAGGAGGACGTATTTCGCTACATGATCGACAAGAATCTGATCAGCCTCGTTGCCTATGAAGAGACCCATGCGGAGTCTCTGCGCAATGAGCTCAGCGGCGAATGGTCGAATGAGATGAAAAGCATACTCCGCACCTATATCTCCGAGCAGCAGATGGCCGGGGACAACAAGTCGGTTTCCGCGCCGGGCACCCATGGCCTCGATGAGAGCACCATTCGTCAAATCGGCCGCCGTTTCAATGCCGACTACATCGTCCGGGGCCGGATCCTCGAATACAAGACCCGCCAGGATCCGAGCTGGGAACCGTGGAAAAAAGGATTCCTGCCGTTTATCCTCCAGGGAACCTCGCGAATCGCGCTGGGCTTTGCCGACTCTGATCAATACGATCGCTACGGGCAGATGACCGCGGGGGCCACATACGGTGCGCTGATCGGTTATCAGACGGTATGGCCATTTGACAATGATGGATCATCGTATTTTGGTGCCTCGGCCGCAACCACCAATGCAATAGTCTGGGGCGCAGCAGGTGCTGCCCTGGGAGACATGGCGTACAATAGCGGAAAAGTCGATCAGGCAGTAGTGCAAATGCGCATCTGGGTCCAGGAAGCAGCCACCGGCAACCTGGTCTGGACCAACCGGGTCCGGGTACAGGTTTCCCCGGAAACCTTCTTTGCCGACAGCCAGTATGACGCCCTGTTTAACAGCGCCATTGAAAAGAGCGTCAGCAGCCTGATTGACGACTTCGTCACCTACGGGCTGTAGTCAGAGAAAAAGCTTTACCCTGCCTAAAGAGAAAAGGCCGCCTGTCCAAGACAGGCGGCCTTTTTGCGTTGTTGCTGATTTATTTTTTGATCAGTTCGATTCCTTTTTGTTCTTCTGCGCATTCTGAAACAGTGCCATGAAGTTAATCGGCTCCATCAGAAACGGCATAAAACCGCCATCCACAGAAACCTGGCTGACAACCTGCCGGGTAAACGGAAATAGCAGCGTTGGGCACTCGACGCCCAGCACCAGTGCCATATGCTGCTCAGGGACATTTTTAAGAAAAAACACCCCGGCATGCTCGATCTCGAGAATAAACAAAATCCGCGGTTCGTCTTCTTTGGTAACCACCTTGGCATTGATCTCGATGGAAACTTCCCAGTGATCATCCCCCACCTTCTTGTTGTTAAGCTGCAGGTTGAGCTCCACCTTGGGCTCTGATTTCTGTGTATCCCGAAAAATTTCAGGAGAGTTGGGGTTTTCAAAGGAGACGTCCTTAATATACATCTTCTGCATCCGCAGAATTGGGGTTTCCTTGGTTTCTTGTGTTGCGGTGTTGTCAGCCATATTCCTTCCTCAGCGTTGGTTTTAAAAAATTGGCATTACGGGGCGCATTAAACTGCATGCACTGCGAGGGCGCAAGGTTTTCCTGGTATTGAACCTCACATCTATCCGGTTGCTGAGCCGACTTCTGTATTGAGAATCTGCTTTAAAAACATACCCGTATACGAACCACGCTCTTCGATGATCTGCTCCGGCGCACCCGAGGCGATCACCTGCCCTCCTTCATCGCCCCCCTCCGGGCCGATGTCGATAATCCAGTCCGCGGTCTTGATCACATCCAGATTGTGCTCGATGACCAGTACCGTGTTGCCTTGCTCAACCAGCCGGTTCAATACGGCAAGTAAATGTTTGATATCGGCCGGGTGCAGACCGGTGGTCGGTTCATCGAGGATATACAGAGTCTTGCCACTGCTGCGACCTGAGAGTTCACGTGCCAGTTTGACGCGCTGTGCTTCGCCGCCCGACAGGGTCACGGATGACTGGCCGAGTTTGATATAGGACAGCCCGACGTCGAAAAGCGTCTGCAGCCGGTTTTTTATCGCAGGAATGTTCTCGAAAAACTCGAGCGCCTCGGCCACAGTCATCATCAGGACTTCATGGATGGATTTATCTTTATAGGTGATGTCGAGCGTCTCCAGATTGTAGCGTTTTCCGCCGCAGGTTTCACAGACCACATAGACATCGGGTAGAAAGTGCATCGCGATGCGCAGCAGCCCTTCTCCGTCGCAGGCCTCACAGCGTCCGCCCTTGAGGTTGAAACTGAACCTGCCCGGCTTGTAGCCCCGGGCCCGTGATTCGGGCAGCCGGGCAAAGAGTTCCCTGACCGGGGTAAAAACACCCGCATAGGTCGCCGGGTTCGAGCGCGGCGTTCTGCCGATTGGACTCTGGTCTATGTCGATAATCTTATCGATATTCTCGAGGCCGCTCAAGCCGGTACCATGCCGCGTCACCTTGTCCAGACGGGTAGACTTGCCGTATTTGGCCAGCTTGAACAACGTCTCCATGATCAGGCTGCTCTTGCCCGACCCGGAAACTCCGGTGATCGCCGTCATAACTCCAAGCGGAAAACTAACATCGATGTCCTTGAGATTGTTGACCCGGGCCCTGGTGATTTTCAGCCTTTGAGCGCCGCGCTTTCGCACCTTTCGTCTGGTTTGCGGTATGTCGATATTTTTCCTGCCGGCGAGATATGCTCCGGTTTCAGATGCTTCACAGTCAAGCAGATTCGGAACCGTGCCGCTGAAAACGATATTTCCGCCATGCACCCCGGCGCCAACCCCCATATCGAGGACATGATCGGCCGCCAGGATGGTATCGGTGTCGTGTTCGACAACGATCACCGTGTTGCCCAGATCCCGGAGTTCGACCAGCGTATTGATCAGTTTCTGGTTGTCGCGCTGGTGCAACCCGATACTTGGCTCATCGAGAATATAGAGTACCCCGGCCAGCCGTGAGCCAATCTGGGAGGCCAGACGGATACGCTGAGCCTCACCACCGGACAGGGTCCCCGCTTTGCGGGCCAGGGTCAGATAGCCGAGCCCGACATCTTCGAGAAATGACAACCGATCAACGATCTCCTTGAGAACCGGCTCTCCGATGGTGCGTTCACGTTCGTTGAACGGTAAAAGCGGCAGGCTGGCAAGCAGTTTCGCAACCGACATCGTGGTCAACTCGAAAATATTATAGTCGCCGATGTGCACCGCCAGCGCTTCGGGCTTGAGCCGCGCACCCCGGCAGGTAGGACAGATCTGTTCGTTCATGTAGCGGGCCAGCTCATCTCTGATCATAGGTGACTGGGTTTCATGATACCTGCGGTCAAGCTGCGGAATCACCCCCTCAAATGATTTCACCGCGGTCATCACCCGTTTGCCCTTCCGGTAATAGAACTCGATCTCCTCTCCCCCTGAACCGTGAAGAATGATCTTTCTGTGTTTTTCCTGAAGTTTATCGAAGCGTGTCTTAAGTGAGAACCCGTAATGCTTGGCCACGGCGGCCAGCATTTGACCGGTATAGGTCGATTCGTTGCGCCACCCCCACGGGGCGATGGCACCTCCGACAATCGACAGGGTGTGATCCGGTGCAATCAGACTCTCGTCAAAGAACTGTTTGACCCCGAGTCCCCCGCACTCGGGACAGGCCCCCTGGGGATTATTGAAAGACAACAGCTGGGTGGACAGCGGCGGCATCGAAACCCCGCAGGAATGGCAGGCGGCCAGTTCACTGAAGAGCTGCTCTTCGTCCCGATCCGGATAATAGGCAAGCAGAAAGCCATTTGTGACTTTCACCGCCGTGCTGATCGAATCGGCCAGTCGTCTGCGCACGCCAGGCTTGAGCACTAGACGGTCCACAACGATGTCAATGGAATGTTTTTTATTCTTATCCAGCTGGTTCACTTCATCGGCATGCACGATATCACCATCGACCCGAACCCGAACGAAGCCCTCCTTTCTTATCCGGGCCAGCAGCTGCTCATGGCGGCCCTTGCGTTCGGAAACCATCGGGGCAAGCAGAATCACTCTGGTCCCCTCCGTCTCACCCAGCAGGCTGTTGACCATGTCCTCAACCGACTGGGAGCGGATTTCCTCCCCGCATTCAGGGCAGCACGGCCTGCCGCAGCGGGCAAAAAGCAGTCTTAAGTGATCATAGATTTCAGTGACCGTGCCGACGGTGGAGCGCGGGTTCTTGCTGGTGGTTTTCTGTTCTATGGATACCGCCGGTGACAGCCCTTCCAGAGAATCGACATCGGGCTTGTCCATCTGCCCGAGGAATTGCCGGGCATAGGTGGAAAGCGATTCCACGTAGCGGCGCTGTCCTTCGGCGTAGAGCGTATCGAAAGCCAGCGTCGATTTACCCGATCCGGACAGCCCGGTAAAAACCACCAGCGCGTTGCGCGGCAGATCGACATCGATATTTTTGAGATTGTGCATCCGTGCACCACGGACACGGATGGTTTGAGGTTCCATACGCTGTTCAGATCCAGGTCGAGATTAGTCAGTGAGTAAGTGATTGAGTAAACGGGCGTGTTCAACCTTGATACAGCGATCCATAACCGCCTCGAGACCATGTTCGGCGGCCCGCCTGGCGGCCGGTTGATTGACTATGCCAAGCTGCATCCAGACGGCAGCGGCGCCGATTTCAATAGCCTGCTCGACGATAGGCATCACCACATCGCTGTTGCGAAAGATATTGACGATATCGACCCGGTGGGGAATAGAGCCCAGGTCTGGATAGCATGGCAGACCGAAAATTTCCTGCTGGCCCGGGTTGACGCCGACTATCCGGTACCCAGCCCGGATCAGGTATCTCCCCACCATATTGCTCGGCCGCTGAAGCTTTGGTGAGAGGCCGACGATGGCAATATTTTTTGCAGCAGCCAGCAGTTTTTCAAGCTGGTGATCGGTTGTTTCAGGATTCATGGATGATGCACGCTCCGTGCCCGGGTAATTTCAAATGAGATCAGCAAAATATAATGGAGATCGGCTGGACAAAAGTCAAGATAGCAATTATAACCTGGAGTTGCAGAAGCCCTTTAAGAACCGGCCACAATCGACGGCCGGCACGCATGGTTCGTTTTTTATCTCGAACAAGGAGTGTACATGAATTTCCAGGATATTATTGCAGAACTGGATGCCTATTGGGCGAAACAGGGCTGCGTTATTCAACAGCCCTACGATATGGAGGTAGGGGCAGGCACTTTTCACCCGGCAACCCTGCTCCGGGCCCTGGGACCCGAGCCCTGGAAAGCAGCCTATCCGCAGCCATCCCGGCGGCCCACCGATGGCCGCTATGGCGAAAATCCGAACAGGCTTCAGCATTACTACCAATATCAAGTTGTTATCAAACCATCGCCGATCGATGTCCAGGAACTCTATCTGGAAAGCCTGAAACGATTCGGGCTCAACCTGCTCGAGCACGATATACGCTTTGTCGAAGATGACTGGGAGTCCCCGACGCTCGGTGCCTGGGGCCTGGGTTGGGAAGTCTGGCTGGACGGTATGGAAATAACCCAGTTCACCTATTTCCAGCAGGCGGGTTCGATCGATCTTCATCCGATCACGGCCGAAATAACCTATGGCCTGGAACGTATCGCGATGTATCTGCAGGGGGTCGACAGCGTTTACGACATCGCCTGGAACGACGAGATAACCTACGGAGAGATATTTCATCAGGCCGAAGTGGAGTTTTCCACCTTCAATTTCGAAGAAGCAGACATTGACAAAATGATCTCCTTTTTCAATGATTATGAGGCGGAGGCGCAGAAACTGATCGGCCGCAAACTGGTGCTGCCGGCATATGATTACTGTCTCAAATGTTCCCATGTATTTAATCTGCTCGACGCCCGTAAAGCGATCAGCGTCGCAGAGCGCACCAGATATATCGGCAGGATCAGAAATATCGCCCGAAACGTAGCCGAAACATATGTCAGTCAGCGTGAGGAAATGGGTTTTCCGCTGCTGAAAAAGGCGCCTGCCTGAGCCGCAGCCAGCAGGCTGAAGATCGTTCCCCGCCTGCAGCATGGCCTGACTGCTGCAGGTATCAGCCAATACCTGCGGGGACTGGGTATCGGCGGGTCTGGCGGGTGCCAAAAGGGTACGCTAGGCAACATCTTGATCGTCAACCGGTCGAAGCCATGGACCATCTTAGAAAATCTCAGGTGAGAATCATCTGAGATTTTTGTTGTGAGGGCTTGTTATGGAAGTTGACAAGGAAAAACAGGCACAGGCATTGGCGAAAGCCAAACAGTCACTTCTGCAGGCCGAAATCAAACGTGAAGAGGCCCGCCTGAGCCAGAACGTTGAACGTTTTTTGAAAGGAAAATTCGACGTTCTGCTCAACGACGAGTTCACCGAACACCTGGCTCCCAACATTATCAGGCTCTACCGCGGAGACCAGCGTAAGTCCGCAATCGCCCTGCTGGAACGGCTGGAACAAAGCGTCTGCAGCAACAAAGCTCCAATCCGGGAACGCTCGCTGATCGTTATCCTGATTCTTTCCGAACATATCTACAAAAACAGCATCAGAGAACTGAGCTCTATCATAGCCACAATCGCCGCCGGCTGGCTGGCTTTTGAAACCGAATTTATCGCCGGCTTCGAACCGGTCTGTCTGCAACTCCAGAAAATCATCGTTGAAATGCTCGCCACCGAACAGTGGTACGAGGTCGAGGATCTCATCGTTATTTTGAACCGGATCAGTAGTAAATCACTGAAGAAAAACAATCTGATCCACGGGGTCGTGGCCCGGGTCCATGGAAATCTGGCCGATCCGGAAGCACTCGATATCCTGGTCAGAGCCTATCTTGAAGAACTCAGCCAGAGAAAAGACGTCGTTGAGACCATTCTGATCAACCTGGGCCGTTCGGGCAGCCAGTATCTCGTGCAGAAACTGATCTACAGCAACGACAAGGACGAACGGCTGGCGCTTATCGACCTGATCCCGCGTGTCGGAGAAGTCAGCGTGCCGGTACTCACCGGATGCCTCGATGAGGACCAGCCCTGGTTCGTGATCAGAAATATCATCATGATCATTTCCCGGCTGGGTGACAATAACTTATACCAGCGCGTTTCGAGCTACCTGAGCCATCCTGACATCAGGGTACAGCAGCAGGTGATCAACTGTATCGAGATGCTTGGCGGCGACCAGATGCGTGGTCGGCTGATCGAAGCGCTGGCCCTGATCAGCGACGAACTCAAGGCACACCTGGTCGACCAGTTGATCCAGTTCGACGGCAGTGATATCGAGACTGCCCTGCTGGACCTGCTCGAGCAGCACAAGAAATTCAGCAGCCACACCCATGACTTCCTGGTAACAAAGCTGTGCAGCAAGGTAGTCTCCTACCCCGCACCTCGCACCATCAATGTGCTCCTCGACCTGATTGAGGACAGGAAACAACGCTACGGCTCCGCCGACGCCATCGTCCGGGCAGCCTCGGAGAGCCTGCACACAATCGAGCACAGTACCAGCAGCGCAGCGCGGAGCACGGGCCAGCCCAGTGATGCTGAACAGCGCAGTAGAAACGAGAGCGCCCTGCTGGAGCAGGAAGTGCTGGCCCAGATTCCGGCCGATCCGAGCCAGATAGGTGAAGTTCAGGGAGACGGCGGCCTCAGCGATATTTTCGTGGCAAACCTCGCGGATGCCTCCAGCGCCCAGGAGGAGCCTGAAACCGAATCTTCACCTGATAGAAAGACTGAGTCATATCATAGCCAGGACCATCATTTGATGGTCTGGAGCGGCTTTTATGAACAACTCACCACTGACGAAGTAAATACCTTTTTTTCCATCCTTGCTCCGGCCACCTTTGAGGCCAACGATTATCTTGTCGAACAGGGAGACCTGGCCACCACGCTATACTTTATCGATAACGGTTTTGCCGATATCTCGCACGTCGATGATTCAGGAAATACGGTTCTGGCGCCGCTCCAGGCCGGGGAACTCATAGGCAGCGAGGGATTTTTCGACAACCTGAGCTGGTCTGTCACCCTGCAGGCCCAAACGGAGCTCCAGGTGCGCCTGCTCGGGCAAGACGATTTTCTCGAACTGACCAAAACACACCCCGGTTTAAAAGATAAACTCACGAGCTACTGTAGACGGTGCGACCTGATACCCTACCTGCTTCGAGCCGTGGACAGTGAAGATGCTGATGAACACGCCACAGAACTCGCCATATACAGCGCTTCTGTTGCGTTAACGGATGAACCTGATGGAGAACAGAGACTCAGCGGCAGACTGCACCGGTGTTTGAACGGCGGTTTCAACTTCAGCGTCCCCCGTCTCGAACTGGAGGCTCTTGCCAGCTGGATCGGTCACCAGACCTCTATTGAGATCGAATCCGAGGATGGCACGCAGCAGCGCTGTTTCGGCATCATCTCAGGCGGCGGGACACATGACTCGGATGAGGATATAACCGTTTTTCATGTCAAACTCTACCACCCGCTCGAGCAGGAAAATTACCGCTTTCAGTCAATCGAAATCCTCTGAGTGCCGGACGGGAACCATGGCCAGGGGACTCTTTTTCGGACTCACCACGGTGGACATTTTTAATCTCGTGCCGACCCATCCGGCCGCCAACCAGAAAGTCAAGGCCACCCGGCAGCAGTTCTATGCCGGCGGCCCTGCTGCAAATGCTGCAGTAGCCTATGCATCCCTGGGCAATGAGGCCCACTTATACAGCGGTCTCGGGAATCATTCGCTGACACGGCTTGCCGCGGCGGACCTTCAGGAACATGGGGTAACCCTGCATGACCTCGCAAGCTGGAGCGATGAGGTGCCGATTATCTCGTCGATCCTGATCGATGCTTCCAGCGGGGAGCGCTGTGTTATCTATACCGATCCCGGCAGGTACCGACTGGTCTCTCAAAATTCATGGGACCAGCGGCTGGATGGTTGCTCGGTCTTATTGCTGGACGGCTTTTATCTCGAACAGGCACTGAGCCTGGCCCAGACGGCCCGGGACAAGAACATCCCAACCGTTCTGGATGGAGGGTCCTGGAAAAAGGGCCTGGAGCGGCTGCTGCCGTTTATCGACTTTGCCATCTGCTCGGCGGATTTTATGGTGCCGGGCTGCAGCGACCTGAACAGCACGCTCAGCTATCTGGCCGATATGGGCATCAGCCACAATGCGGTCAGTCGCGGGTCGGAGCCGATTGTCGTCTACTCGGATGAAAAAACATGCTTCCTGGAGGTAGAACCGGTCGATGCGGCCGATACACTGGGTGCCGGAGACATTCTGCATGGTGCCTTCTGCCATCACATCGTCTCTGAATCGTTTATACGGAGTCTAGAGTTGGCCAGTCGAATCGCTTCTCTGTCCTGCTGTCATTTCGGCACGAGGGACTGGATCGACCACCTCCATAACCAATAAAATTTACGCAATAAAGAGCCTCGGAACAAACCCATGAAACACGAGAAAAGCGACCCTATCATCGGTCAGAATCTGGTCAATGCTGTGAACAACCCGCAGCATTCAGACAGCCAGGAAAGTTTTGCCAAAGCTCTGGAAATAACCAAAGCCTACGCCAGCTCCGGAGCAGCCACCCACTACAGCGCTGTGGCCAGGCTGTTCTTTGACCTGTTCGAAATGTTCGAAACCGGTCGGGATCCCCGGGAGAAATAGTTGGATAAACGTTACTCATGCCTGTTCTTTCACGGCATTTCTGCCTTGACCAGCCGACTGTTTTTCCTCTTTTTGAACCGGTGCAGCCATGCCTCTGAAACCGTGTACTGATAGTGCACACGGGTTCTTGTGGTATACTTTGAATTGTCATAATAACAACATGTCAACGGTACCATGCTCCTAAAATCGAGCTGTAGAAAGTAGTCTGACCAAACCAGCCGCCACGGCCAATTATTGCACTGATTCTGGAGGATCATGGAAGCACCCCGGCAAAATGCTGCAGTCATTCTGGTGGTCGACGATGATGAGCCGGTTCTGGACGCCATCGCCGCTCTGGTCAGGTCGCTTGGCTATCAGTGCCTCACCGCCCGCAGCGGACGGCAGGCGGCTGACATTTTAAGAAAGACCAGATGTGACATCGTTCTCTCGGATTTGATTATGCCCGCCATGGACGGCATGGAGTTGTTGAAGCATATCATCCGCTACCACTTTGACACCGATGTTATCATGGCCACCGGCTATTGCGAGCAGATAAGCTATGCAGACGTTATCGGTGCCGGTGCGATCGATTTCATCAAGAAGCCGATTGACGGTGCTGAGCTGGAGGCAAAACTGGCCAGGGTTTTGCGTGAGCGGCGCCTGATCAAAAGGCTCGAAACCCTGTCCATGAGTGATGGTCTTACCACCCTGCTGAACCGGCGGGCTTATGACCAGCGCTTTCCCCACGAGGCTGAACGGGCCTACCGGCAGAGCTATCCGCTGTTTTTGGCGATCATAGACGTGGATAATTTCAAAGTCTACAACGACTCCCACGGTCACGATGAAGGCGATAAGGTATTGATCTCCTTAGGGGAAACCCTGAATGAATGCACCAGAAACAGCGTCGATCTCTGCTTTCGGCTGGGCGGTGATGAATTTGCGGTGCTGCTGCCCCAGACCACGGCGCAGCAGGCCAAACAGATCGTCGAGCGCATCCTGAGCAAATTCGTTGAATGCGATTTTAACGGTACGACCCTGTCGATTGGCATTATCTCCTGCCACAGAGACCCTGGACTCGATCTCGGTGCAGACATACACAGAATGCAGAAGCAGGCGGATCAGGCCATGTATGATGCAAAAAACTCAGGTAAGAACTGTATCATCTGCCGGATTTGAAAAGCTGGGCGAACAGGCATGCAGCGCAACGTTCAAACTCGGGCTTGTAATTACTTGCAGCCGTCCAACGACTCCTTGTGAAAGCGCAGGTCCGGCTCGATCGGATAATCGGCATTGAAACAGGCGAGACAAAAGTCTTTCATGGTCATACCGGTGGCTTCGACCATGCCTTCCAGACTCAGGTAGTAGAGTGAATCGAGATCGAGAAAGCGCGCGATCTGATCAACCTCTTTGTTACAGGCAATCAGCTCCTTGCTCGATGGAAAATCGATCCCATAGTAACACGGGTGTCTGGTCGGAGGGCAACTGACCAGCATGTGGACTTCTTTGGCCCCGGCATTGCGCAGGGACTGCACCCTGCTTTTTCCAGTGGTTCCCCTGATAATCGAGTCCTCGATAATTATCACTCGTTTTCCTTCAAGGAACCCGCGTACCGGGTTGAGTTTTACCCGGACGGTAAAATCACGCATCGACTGAGTCGGCTGGATAAAGGTCCGGCCCACATAATGGTTGCGGATGACCCCGAATTCCAGCGGAATGCCGGACTCCTGCGAATAGCCAATGGCCGCGTAATTGCCCGAATCGGGAAATGGCATCACGAAATCACCGTCAATTTTGCATTCCCGCGCCATAATCTGGCCCATCCGTTTTCTCGTCTGGTACACATTGATACCGAAGATGTCCGAATCGGGCCTGGCGAAATAAACGTTTTCAAAGATGCAGAAACTGCGACGCTGCTGCTGCCAGGGGTGCAACGACTGCAGCCCGCCACCCCGAAAGATCAGCACCTCGCCCGGTTCGACGTCTCGCATATACTCGGCTTCGACCAGATCGAGCGCACAGGTCTCAGAAGCAACGATATAGCCTCCGTTGTTCAATTTACCCAGACAGAGCGGCCTGAACCCGTTGGGGTCGCGAATGGCAACCATGGAGTCCCTGGTCATCATCAGCATCGAAAAGGCGCCCTTGAGCTGAGTGAAGGTCTCCTGCAAAGCATCCTCGAACGATTTGTCGGCCGCCCTGGCCATCAGATGCAGGACAACCTCACTGTCCATGGTCGTCTGAAAAATCGACCCTTTTTGCTCGAGTGACTGTCTCAGTGAAATCGAGTTGACCAGGTTGCCGTTGTGGGCCACCGCCAGGGTAATGCCCTTGTGGGTAATCATCAGCGGCTGGGTATTGATAATGGTCGAGGCGCCGGTGGTCGAATAACGTACATGGCCAATCGAGATATCGCCTTCAAGACGGGCCAGTGTCGATTCTGAAAAGACCTCTGAGACCAGCCCCATATCCTTGTGCAGGTGCACCTGCCGCCCATCCGAGGTAACGATACCGGCACTTTCCTGGCCCCGGTGCTGCAGCGCGTAGAGACCGAAGTAGGCCAGTTTTGATGAATCCTGGTGATGATAGATTCCGCAGACCCCGCATTCATGCCGGGGACGCAATGAAGCAGCGCTGAGGGCATCTATCGAAGAAGCTGGAATGGCCATAGGATGGTCCCGCAGGCAGGCCTGGAGAAAACCCCGCCCACGGCCTGCTTAATTTGACAAAAATGTAATGAATTCAATATCATGAAAATGCGTAAGGCACAAAGAAAAGGTGCTCTTTGTGCCTTGCTGCTAAAGCCGATCTGATTTGTTTAAAACAAGTGATGCTGAAATTCAACAAGAAAGAATTTCAGCCACCG
Organism: uncultured delta proteobacterium; assembly: GCA_963824415.1. GTDB lineage: Bacteria > Desulfobacterota > Desulfobulbia > Desulfobulbales > Desulfocapsaceae > JABDQA01. The sequence continues at coordinate 128,713 of CAWGPM010000014.1, read as the reverse complement.
GATCATTGGCCTTTTCAATGAGTCACAATGGTGTAGAGCAGTTCGGTCAGCTTGACCATGTCGTTTAAATCCGCCCGCTCATCGGTGGTGTGTACATCGCTCATACCGGTCGCCACGATTGCAGTGGGCAGCCCATAGCCGTTGAAGATGTTGGCGTCGCTGCCGCCGCCGGCCACGATGAAAGAGAGTTCCCGTCCCAAGGCAAGACCCGCCCGCCGGATCGTCTCCACCACCGGATCATCCTCTGAAAGGCGCATCACAGGGTATTCAGACTCTACTTTCAGGTCCACCGTGGGCGGTCTGAAAGCGTCGTTGTCCGGCACCGGCCAGCTTGCCACCGTGTCGAGAAACACGTTTTTTATCTCTTCGGTATACGCTGAAAGTTTCTCCGTGGAATGACTGCGCACCTCGCCTTTCAGACTCAGATGCTCCGGCACGATGTTGGTGGCCACACCCCCGCTGATCAAGCCGATATTGGCGGTCGATTCCTCGTCGATCCGGCCGAGTTTCAAGCGGGTGATCGCCTGGGCGGCAACCAGAAAGGCATTGACTCCCGCTTCCGGGTTGATACCGGCATGGGCTGCGGTACCGTGTATGTCGATTTTAAAGCGATTTGCGGCGGGTGCCCCGATAATCACTTTGTCGATTCCGGTGGAGTCGAGCGCGTAGCCAAAGGCTGACTGCACGTGGCGGTACTCAAGCGATTTCGCTCCCTGCAGTCCGATTTCCTCGCAGGTGGTAAAAATCAGCTCGATGGTTCGATGCGGTATCTGGTTTTCCTTGAGCAGGCTGATCAACTCAATCAGCGGCGCGATACCAGACTTGTCGTCGCCGCCGAGAATGGTGTCGCCGCGACTGGTGAAAATATCTCCGTCGCGCTGCACTTCGACGCCTGAACCAGGCATCACCGTATCCATATGGCAGGCGAAAAAGAGCGCCGGTGCATCGACCGAGCCATTGAAACGAAAAATCAAATTGCCGCTGTCGGAGCCGGTTGCGGCAGCCGAATTGTCTTCAAAAATATAATCGGCACCCAGTTCAGTGAAAATGTTTTTCAAGTACTCGGCTACCGGTTTCTCCTGCCTGGAAGGACTGCTGATCTCACACAGGGTTTTAAAGTGTTGCGCTAATCGTTCTCTGTCGATAGTATTTTCCATATACCTTATTTTCCTTGGATTATTCGAGCCTGCTTAGGTTCGGCTTATTATCTTTTTCTATTTTCCATCAACACGACGGCATGGCAACTGATGCCCTCTTCCCTGCCGGTATATCCCATTTTCTCGGTGGTCGTCGCCTTGATATTGAGCCGCTCGGCCTCCACTTGGCAGTGGCGGGCAAGCCTGGTTAGCATCTGGTGCATATATGGGGCAAGTTTCGGCGCCTGACAGACGATGGTGATGTCTGCATTGGCCAGAACCAGGCCCTGTCCGGCAGCCAGCATAACGACCCGCTCCAGCAGCAGCAGCGAGGATATATCCCTGAACTGCTCGTCACTGTCGGGGAAATGACGTCCGATATCACCGCTGCCCGCCGCGCCGAGAATCGCGTCGCACAGGGCATGGCAGACCACATCGGCATCGGAATGACCGGCCAGCCCGCACCGGTATGGTATCTCTACCCCGCCCAGCACCAGCTTTCTGTTTTCAGCATAGCGGTGGGCATCAAAGCCGTGGCCGATACGCATCGAAGGAGCCTGCTGATTCATGATGGCTTGTGCAAGAAGCAGATCTTCTTGTCTGGTTATCTTGAAATTTTGTTCCTCGCCAGGGACAAGACGAACCTTAATGGCAGCGTTTTCGAGCAGCGTTGCCTCATCGGTGACCTCGGTATCGTTTGCCGCCAGATAGGCTTGTTCCAGCAGCTCTCTGCGGGCTCCCTGGGGGGTCTGAGCCTGCCACACCCCTTGCCGATCAAGCGTCGCCTGCACGCGGTATTCAGCGCCCTGCTGCTTCAGCGTATCTTTTACCTCAATTGCGGCCAGCGCTGCCCCGCTGCTTCTTATTTCGGCGTAACAGCGTTCGATCAGTTCCTTGCTTACCAGCGGCCGGGCCCCGTCATGAACCAGCACGATCTCGATTTCATCGCTCAAAGCGGCAAGACCATTTTTTACCGAATCCTGCCGCCTCCTGCCGCCGCTGACGACCGTTATCGGAGCGCCCCCGATCGATTGCTGGCTGAGCATCTGTTTTGTCGACCCCACCCGCTCGTCTGCAACCACGACAACAACCTGGCCAATGCAGGCGCAGCGCGCAAAAGTCCGAACCGGATGGACCAGCATCGGCACCCCGGCCAGCGGCAGAAACTGTTTGGGTACCGACGACTGCATCCGGGTGCCGCTGCCGGCGGCAGCGATAATTGCGGCTGCTGGTGGATTCATAGGAGCGTGTATCTGAAAACGAAAAAAGGGGTCCCGTCTGAACTGGACTCAGAATCAAGCGGAGCGGGCTATAAGCCGAATTCTGTACCCTGAAGGGCCATGATCATTTAACTGGGATGCCGGTCGCCCGACACCTCGTGCAACCTACCCGAAGGCTTCAGGCGGGCCGCCCTCGAACGCCTTCCTATTTGGTCTTGCTCCGGATGGGGTTTGCCGTGCCTTCCGTGTCACCACGAAAGCGGTGAGCTCTTACCTCGCCGTTTCACCCTTACCCGGATAGTCCGGGCGGTCTGTTTTCTGTGGCACTTTCCGCCGGTCACCCGGCGTTCGTGTTACGAACCATCCTGCCCTGCGGAGTTCGGACTTTCCTCCCCGACTAAAAAAGCCGGAGCGATCATGCACCCGCTCCGGCTTTGAATGTAGTTCTTCTGCAGAAAAGATCAACGAAAACCGCGTTAATTGCTGATGTCCTGATGATAGATGAGGCGCTGGCAGGACGGACATTCAAGAATCTGATCTCCCCTGAGCAGCATATTGTATTTCTGCGGCGGCAGATTCATGAAACAGCCCTGACAGACACCGTCGAGCACATTGACGATGGCCAGCCCGTTGCGCCGTTTACGCAGCAGTTCATATTTCTGGATCATCGAGCCGTTGACCGCCTGGGCCTGTTTGTCACGTTTGTTTATTTTGGTTTTCTTGCCCTTGCTCAAACCGTTGATGGCGGATTTGACCTTGCCTTTCTCTTCATCCACCAGTTTCTTTTCTGCTTTGAGCAGGTTTTTTTCCTCGCTCATCTCGGCGCTCAGTTTCTCGACCTGCTCCATGATGGAGACGATCTTTTCCTCATTTTCTTTGACGTTTCGCTTGGCATCCTCGATTTCCTTGAGCAGCGCCGTCTGTTCCCTGCTGGTCTGGACCTGCATCATTTTAGACTGACGCTCCTTGACGCGGGCGATCTTGTCAGTCATTTCATCTTCGAGTGTGCGCCTCTCTTTTTCCAGCTCCTGGATCTGTGCTTCCTGATCGCTGATCCGCTCTTCACGCTCCACCAGAGAGGATATCCGGCTGTCCAGCCCATCCTGTTCCTGTTTGATCTCGCTGTCGATCTTGTCGATTTTCAGATCGATGTCCTGCAATGACACCAGTTGTTCTATTAATTCGTTCAAGACGCGTCTCCCTATGTGTTTTGTTATCAGTATCGTAAATTATCGTTGCTACTGTCGTGTCACTGTTGAAAATGGGTGCTTCTCACTCGTCGATTCAAATATCGTCAGGTCCCAGCCCTGGGTTTGGGCGTAAGAAACCAGATGTTCAGTCAGTAATTTGACGGCTGGCTTCTCGGTCGCGTAATGGGTTCCGTCGATCACGCAAAAACCAGCTTCCTCGGCCCAGCAGCCGATATTGTGCTTGATTTCAGCAGAAATATAGAGGTCAGCACCGCGCTGTCTGGCTGTTTCTGCAAATTCAGAGCCGCTGCCTCCGCAAAGTGCCACCGATTCGATCCGTTCGGGGATCACGCCAGCCACCTGGACCGAAGACAATTCGAGTATATCGAGCAGCAGTTCGATGAATTCTCGGCCGCTCCTGGCTTCCGGGTAGCGGCCAAGGCGCCCCAACCCGGCCCCTTCAGTGCCATTTGCTTCAGCGGGGACCAGCGCACTTAGTTCAGCGAGTCCGAGAAGTTCGGCCAAGGCATCGTTAACGCCCCCAACGGCACTATCGAAATTGGTATGGCAGGCCAGGATATTGAGTCTGGAAACCAGGGCGGTCTCCAGAAAGCTGCCGGAAGGCTCAGCGGTATCGATAGAGGGGAATGGTTTAAAAATCGCCGGATGATGGGTGATCACAGTATCTGCCCCTTTATCGAGCGCTTCTTTCAGGAGGCGATTGGTCGGATCGAGACCCACCAGAATCGATTTGACTTCCCGGCGTCGGTCGCCGATAAGCAGGCCCACATTATCCCAGGACTGAGCCATGCCGAACGGGGCGATGGCATCGAGGCAGGTGATGATATCTGAGATCGTAACCGTCATAAATCCTTTTCTTAGCGGCCGAAAAAAGCCATAAAAAAAAGGTACATCCCTTTTTTGGGGTGTACCTTTAAACCTCCTGTGACCAGGTCGGTTCGACTCCTGCTGAACCCTTCGTCTTTAAAGAGAGGAAGCCGCTTCTGGCCCCTCGCTTTCTGTTCCTAAATTTTTTTGTTTTCAAAACCCTTTCTGAGTTTTCTTTTTCTCTGGTGGGCGCAGTAGGACTCGAACCTACGACCGACCGGTTATGAGCCGGTGGCTCTAGCCAGCTGAGCTATGCGCCCCGACCGGCAGTAAAACATAATATTAAAAACGATCAACCCAGCGAAGTCAATAAAAAAAGAAAATCACAAAATACCTGCAGCCTTTTTCGCCCACTGGTATAACGCTCTGGGTATAAAACGTGCCCTTACCTTGTGGGATCCAACAGTGGCTTGCTGAGCGGCTCAATCGACACTATAGTGAGACCAGCTCAATTAACGAGATTATATGCAATATTAAAGGGTACCAAAATATCCGTGATCTATACCAACCTCCTTGTCTTTCTCACTGCCATTTTCCTGATCAGTATCGATTCCAGCGGCAGTTCGTCTTCCAGAGCACCAGGTGTATCACTGCTGGTGCTTGCGGGGTCTTTGTCTGCTTACTGGTTTCTTGCCGTCCGCTTGTTCAGCAAAGCCACAACACTGAGTTCAAGCGGCTACTTCAGCACCGAAAAAAAACTTCTGATCCTGGCGCTTGTTTTTTTCAGCGGCCTGCTCTTTGTCGGCGATATAAGTGTTTATCTGTCGCGGTTGAGCTTCGACGGGCAATTGCCGATACTTGCCAACCTTGCCGGACTGGCTCTGTTCGTTCTTTTTCTCTGCCTGATGTGGCTTGCCGCCAGGAAAAAATACACGGCTGTATTTGGTAAACAGTATTCCCGGTGGTCATTTATCCTGCTCAATATCCGGCTCAACCTGCCCATCGTCCTGCCCTGGATTACTCTCAGTATCTTCTATGACCTGATCAATCTGGCCGCGCTGCCGGGAATTTCGGGCCTTCTCGATACGACCTGGGGAGACCTGTTCTTTTTTGGTCTGTTCCTGGTGCTGGTCATACTCTTTTTCCCGCCGCTGGTGCGACGCCTGTGGGGCTGCACAAAACTGCCGGAAGGCCCGCTGAGATCGCACCTCGAAGACTTCTGCAGCCGGCAGGATTTTAGTGCGGAGTTTTACGTCTGGCCGCTGTTTGAGGGTCGAGTGCTGACCGCGGCGGTGATGGGGCTGCTGCCGGGACTGCGCTACATCATGCTGACACCGGCGCTGATGCAGTCCATGAGCACCGCAGAACTCGAAGCAGTGACGGCCCACGAAATCGGCCATGTAAAAAAATACCATTTGCTGCTCTATGTCCTGCTGATCGGCGGTTTTTCAATTTTTGCAGGCTTTCTGGCCGAGCCCATCCTCTATTTCTTTCTGTCCATGGACTGGGTTTTCTCGCTGATGGCCGCTGACATCATCTCCGCTGAAACACTTATCATGATCATCGGCGCGCTGCCGCTGCTGATTCTGCTGCTGTTATATTTCAGGTTCATCTTCGGATATTTCATCAGAAACTTCGAGCGTCAGGCAGATCTGTATGCGTTCAAGGTTTTCGGCACCGGTCGCTCACTCATCGCCGCCTTCCAGACGATTGTTCAGACCAGCGGCCAGCCGGCGGATCGGCACAACTGGCATCACTTCGGCATAGCAGAGCGGATTGCCCACCTGGAGGCATGTGAACAGGAGCCGGACCTGATCGCCGGGCAGGACCGCAAGATAAGGCGCAGCCTGACTGCTTATGTGCTGGCGCTGGCCCTGGCTATCGGGCTTATTCAGCAGATGCCCGCCGAGCAACTGGCCCGTACCTATGAAGGTAAATACATCGAGCTGGTCCTGATGAAAAACATCCAGGGCGTCGAGGACGAGGGCGACTGGTTCAGGCTGTTCGGCGATCTGCTGTTCAGCCGACAGCTTGAAGACAAAGCCCTGAGCGCCTACCAGAAGGCTCTGGAGATCAAAGATAGTGACCCGGAACTGCTCAACAATCTTGCCTGGCTGCTGCTGACCGCGCGTGAACCCTCGCTCAGAGATCCAACCCGGGCGCTGGAGCTGGCCCGTGCGGCAGCAGAGACCCGACCCCTGCCCCATGTCCTCGATACCCTGGCAACTGCCTACTGGGCCAATGGCTATGTTGAAGAAGCGCTGCAAGCCGAGCGCGAGGCCCTGCGGGCAGACCCGCACCAGTCGAGCTATTACCGTCTGCAGTTGCAGCGCTTTGAAGCTGAAGACTACAGCACCGATTTTAATTTCAGCAACTGACAGGAGCAGACCAGCACTATGCCGTTTCTCGGAGCACACGAGTCAGTCAGCCAGGGCCTGCACTATGCCTTCGACCGGATCGAACAGGTCGGGGGAAAATCTCTGCAGATCTTCACCCGCAACCAGCGCCAGTGGAACCCCAAAAAGCTCGAAGCTGAAGAAGTAGCGGCCTTCGACAAAGCCCGGGCGCGCCATGCAAACATGCTCGTCGCCTCGCATGCCTCCTATCTGATCAACCTGGCCAGCGCCAGAGATGAGCTCCAGAATAAATCCATCCAGGCTTTCAGCGAAGAGTTGCGCCGCTGCCATCAGCTCAAGATCCCCTACGTGGTTCTGCATCCGGGCTCACATGGCGGAGACGGCATAGAGGCAGGACTGCAGCGTTTCACCCGGGCCCTCGACCGAGCCATCGAACAGGCCGAAGCAGAGACAATGGTTCTGGTCGAAACAACCGCCGGCCAGGGCACCGGATTGGGCAGCAGCTTCGAGGAACTGGCCTGGATCCGAAGTGCATCAAAGTACGCGGAGAAGATCGGGGTCTGCCTCGATACCTGCCATGTGTTCGCGGCGGGCTATGATATCCGCACAGCAGCCGGCTACTCCGAGACCATGGCCGCGTTCGAGCGGAATATCGGTCTTCAGCACCTGCACTTTTTTCACCTCAACGATTCCAAGAAAGAACTCGGCAGCCGGGTCGACCGGCACGAACACATCGGTGCCGGCTGTATTGGCACCGAAGCCTTCGGTCTGCTGCTCAACGACGGCCGCTTTGCCGACCACGCCATGACCCTGGAGACGCCAAAATCAGAAGATCTGCACGAGGATGTGGCAAACCTGAAACTGCTGCACAGCCTGATCAACAACTAAACCAGAACCACGCCCCGCAACAAAATGATGGTGCCCTGATATCTGCTGCAAGCAATGAAAGGGCCTTGCGAAAAACAAAAGAAAAGAGGACAATGAACCGGTTCGAAATCTTGTAACGTGGAGATGGACAAGGAGTATCGATGAAATTTCTCTATAGCGACGCCCTGCTCGATCTGCTGGTCAAACATAAGATCCTGACCGATAAACAGCGCACCTTCGTCAGCCTTGAAAAGGGCAAGCAACGTCAGAAACTGCTCAAGAAGAGTGGGACCGCCGACAAACTTGACAAAAACTATCCGGACCTGATCGACATCATCGTCTCGTTCAACCTGAAGCGGGGCGGAACCGGCAAAGTTCCGGTGGACGAGGAAACGATCATGCGGGCGGTCGGCCGCGAGTTCAAGATGGAGTTCAAAAAGCTCGATCCGCTCGAACTCGACATGGACATCGTCACCAAGACGATACCGAGAACTTTTGCAATCAGTCACTTCCTGCTGCCCTTCAATATCGTGGATGGGGTCCTGGAGGTGGCGGTATATCATCCCGATTCCCAGACGGTCCTGGCAGACATTGAGCAGGCCAACCAGGTCAAGACCAGGCCGTATATCGCCACAAAATCTGAAATCAAGCGCATCCTGGCCGAATTTTTCGGGTTTCAGACCTCGATCAGCGCCGCCGAAGACCAGATGGGCATGAGTCAGACCGGCACCTCGGTCGATATCGGCAACCTGGAACGCTACGTCAAGATTTCCGCCAAAGACATCACCCAGTCCGATCAGCATATCAAGAACGCGGTCAATCACATTTTCCACTATGCTCTGGACCAGCGGGCCAGCGACATCCATATCGAACCCAAGCGTGAGATCTGCCAGATCCGTTTTCGAATCGACGGCGTCCTGCATACCATCTACAAGTTGCCCAAGGTAGTCCATTCAGCCATCGTTTCGCGCATCAAGTTCTTATCGCGCCTGGACATCGCCGAGAAGAGACGGCCCCAGGACGGCCGCATCAAGGTCGGCATGTCGGGAGAAAGGGACATAGAGATAAGGGTCTCCACCGTACCGGTATCGTTTGGTGAAAAGGCGGTGTTGAGAATCCTCGATCCTGAAATCATTTTTCAGTCGGTGGAGGACCTGGGCTTCTCCAAGCGCGACTTCAGCGTATTCAAATCGTTCATGTATGCCCCGTACGGCATCACTCTGGTCACCGGTCCGACCGGCAGCGGTAAGTCCACCACGCTTTATTCTGCCCTGAAGACCATCGCCACCCCGGAAATGAATCTGGTGACGGTTGAAGACCCGGTGGAGATGGTCCATGAGGAGTTTAACCAGATTGCGGTGCAGCCGCTGATCGACGTGACTTTTTCCAATATCCTGCGCAACATCCTGCGGCAGGACCCGGACGTGATCATGATCGGCGAAATCCGCGATTACGACACCGCCGCCCACGCGGTACAGGCCGCCATGACCGGCCATCTGGTTTTCTCCACCCTGCACACCAATGATGCGATCTCCTCGATCGTCCGGCTCAAGGATCTCGGCCTGGAGCCCTTTTTGATCGGCTCGACCCTGCTCGGCGCAATGGCCCAGCGGTTGGTCAAGACCATCTGTACCGACTGCGCGGAGCCGATCAGTGTGGATGCTGAGATGCTTTACAAGATGGGGTTTCCGGTCTCTGGAACCGAGCCGCTTACCCTGAAGCGAGGCAAAGGCTGCCGGGAATGCCGCGGCACCGGCTACAAGGGACGCTGCGGCATTTTCGAGATCTTCCCGCTGTCCAATCGGCTCAAAGCGATGATCGCCGAAGGGAAAACCTCCGAAGAAATGCGCCAGGTTGCAATTCGCGAGGGGATGACTACCTTACGCGAGGACGCCTGGAAGAAGGTCCAGGCCGGCATTACCACCTACGAAGAGGCCCTCAGGGTCACCGCCGAATAGTCGGGATTCACCGGAACGCAGCCAATGGCCGTCAAAGTAGTCTGTCGCAACAAAAAGGCCTATCACGATTATACCATCGAGGCCAAACTCGAGGCGGGCATGGTGCTGTCCGGGCCGGAGGTCAAATCCCTGCGGGCCGGCAAGGCCAATCTCAAGGACGGCTACGTCAGCATCGACGATAACGGCGAGGCTATTCTACACAACGTACACATCTCGCTCTACAGCCATGCCACCCACAACCCGAACGACCCGTTGCGGGTGCGCAAACTGCTGCTGCACAAGCGCGAACTGCGCAAGTTGATCGGCAAACTCCATGAGAAAGGCCTTGCCCTTATACCATTGTCGATATACTTTAACGAAAGAGGCAAAGCCAAAATTGAACTGGGCCTTGCCCGGGGCAAAAGGCAGTACGATAAACGGGCTGCGTTAAAGAAAAAGCAGTCCGACCGGGAGGTCGAGCGCGCCATGCGCCGCGACCGCGATAATTGATCTTTTACAATCTGGGGGCGAAACGGTTTCGACGGGGATGTGCAAGCTCATTGTTGCATGCCGAGCTTTCTATTAGCTCGTAAATCCAATAGAACCTAAATATAATCGCAGACGATTATAACTACGCAGTAGCAGCTTAATACCTGTCATACTGCCGTCCCACCAGTCTTTGCCTGTAAGGCTGGATCTGGGGCGTCGACTCAACAGGCTGGCCCGCTGATGGTGTCTGTACATCAGTAGGTGAGATTTTCGCAGAATAGCACCAGGTCCGCTCTGTTCCCGCGGCAAACCCGGTGCGAATCTTCAAGCCGGGGACTAAGCATGTAGATACAAGAGGGGAGCATTTGCGGACGCGGGTTCGACTCCCGCCGCCTCCACCAGATTTTAATAATATCAGACACTTATCTGGTATTACCGCTTAACAAGCCTGTCTTTATCCACAACCTTTATCCACACAATGGATAACTAAGGAGGATGAAAATGGGCTTTTCTGTTTCTACCCCTTCCTACATGTACCTGAGTCCTTCAGGGTACATCTTCAGGCTGCGAATACCTGCCGACCTCAAACCTGTTGTCGGCAAGTGTGAGTTCAGGTATTCTCTCCGGTCTGGCATTCTATCTGTGGCTAAGCTACGAGCACAGGCTATTGCCAGCTATATCAAACAACTATTCACAAGGTACGAGCAGGTATGTCTGAGTGGACACAAGAGCTAATTAATGAAGTGGTTCGTGATTACATCAAGGAAACACTGGCTAACGATGAGAAATGCAGAGCAATGCCCAGGCATCCTGCTGGTCAGACAAGTTCTCTTGAAGGCAAAACCTTACTTGAAGCGTCTGACATGCAAGCAGACGAAGCACGCTCCATGTTGACCCTCTGTCTGTAAATCAGCGTGGAATAATGACCCTTTTATGAGAAGAATCAGCGTCCAAAATTGACCCCCCTGTGTTATCCCTCCATGGTCAAATTTGACCATGGAGGGATAGGAGGATGTTAGTTGTGGAAACAATCGCCAAGAATTTAGGGAGATTCGTATTGGCAGTATCAACTAATCATGGAATAGCAGGAACAGCTTTGGTCAGGTGGGACTTGTATCTATTGCAGCTACGCACCCACTGGTTCGCAATAACCAGTCTCTTTCCCGAAGAGGACTCCCGAGGTCGTGGATTTATCTCGGCACGACATTAACATTTATACCTGAGGGTTCTGTTAATAAAATTTGTGACATCTTCTCCGCCCCTACACCCTATCATTTTACCCCAGCTATAAATTTATAATTGCATAATAATACTATATATATTCAATATCTGTCAAAATTATTGGATGAAGTCTGACTTTCAAGAATTAAATTCAATAAGCCTGGAATTTTTCTGTCTGACAAATAAGGCATGAAATTTAGCCGTCACGTATTGTCCTGGAATAAATGATTTTACTGAAGCTGTTAAAGGTAATATTTCCTGGTATCAATATTGCATAAAAAGAAGCGTTCACAATTCGGTTCATACCCTATGGATGTGATTTATTTTATCGGGGATAATCCATGAGAATCAAAAAAGCGGTCTTCCCTGTGGCTGGTCTTGGTACGCGGTTCCTGCCAGCAACAAAAGCGATGCCTAAAGAAATGTTGCCGGTGGTTGACAAGCCAATCATCCAGTACGCTGTTGAAGAAGCGGTTGCCTCCGGCATAGAGCAGATAATCTTCGTTTCCGGTTCTGGGAAAGGGGCACTCGAAGATCATTTCGACAAAGACCGAAACCTGGAAAAAACGCTGCGTGACAGGGGGAAAACAGAACTGCTGCGTACCGTCGAATCCGTCGTGCCCAGCAAAGCACAAATCGTCTATACCCGCCAAAGTGAACCACTCGGTTTGGGCCATGCAATCTGGTGTGCAAGAGACATTGTTGGCGATGAGCCATTCGCCGTTCTGCTGGCCGATGATCTGATTCAGAGTGATGTGCCGGTACTGTACCAGATGATTAATGAATTTGACAGGCTGCGTGCCTCGATGATGGCGATCATAGAAGTACCCCCCGATGAAACGGACAAATACGGTATCATCAAAGCTGATAAAGCTTTTAACGGAACTGTGCAGGTTCGCTGCATGGTGGAAAAACCAAAACCCGAGGATGCCCCATCAAATTTGGCGGTGATCGGCAGATACATATTGACACCGCGAATTTTTAAACATCTAGGTAAACAAAAAAAGGGGGCAGGCAACGAGATCCAGCTGACCGATGCGATGTCAGCACTGCTGCGTGAGCAACCGATATTTGGATACAAATTCAAAGGTATGAGATTTGACTGTGGCGATAAGGCCGGGTTTCAATTGGCCAACATAGCTTTTGCCCTGGAACGTCCAGAAATTAGAGAAAAATTGATCCCGCAACTCCAGCTGTTGCTCAATCAGTCGGAGAACCTGGCAAATTAAGTTCACTACCGACCCTAGGCCAGTATCCATAAGAAGTAGAGATGCGTCAACGGAATATAGTCCAATAAATTTGGATGAATTTCTGGCTTAAATCGGTCCGGTTTTGGGAGGGCAGGGCCTTTATTTGAATTTCTATTAATATAAATTTAGCGTATAAAAGTTATTCAAGGCTTCGTAAGGTTTTTTATAGATAGACATGTGATGTTCATAATTTTGTTATAATTATCATACAATTATGCCACCTGTAACTGAAGAGCGCAGACGTCATCAGCGATATCAAATTGACAATGCTGTGACGACTACTCACGAGGGCATATATCAGATTTTTGATATCAGTATGGGCGGATTTAGTTTTAGATGTGCTCCATATGCTAAACTACCGGACACCTGGCTGGCAGATATTTTAAACCCTCTGGAACAACTTTTGGGGTACCATGCAATACGGGTCTGGATTTCAATACCTGCGTCTAGTTCCAGCGAATATTTGCCGATAGTAATGGGAGCCAAATTTGGAACCTTGACCAGGGAACAGCGCAATCTGTTATCCCGCGTAATAAAAGGCATTTCTGAGAATAATACCCCGGAGCAATAGCCTGATGGTCTAGAACCTTTTGGGTCCTTCTGCTCAACCCACCATCAAATCAATTAGCTGCGTTTTCTAGGTTAGGGCATCTCCTGCACAACCCCAGATACGAAACCTGACGTTTCCTCCTAAAACGAGACCACAGGAAATGAGAGTTCTCCGTGCTAAGGGGACACGTCACTTCAGGAACTTCTGGAAGCCAAAGCGACTTAGGAGCGTGAGCTATAAAGCGTCGTCCTGCAAGGCTTCTTATACGGGCTCACTTGTAAGTAGCATTCTACCATTCTTACCGCAGGACAGCCCCCATAGCGCCAAATCCTCGGGTACTGGGGTTTGAATGGAAATCGAGTCCGGCGTATGTGATCAATCCAAGCCGAAGAGGTCCCGTGTATAAACTTTGTTTTCAACATCATCAAGCACGGAATCATAACGGTTGGCTATAATGATGTCGGACTGGCGTTTGAACTCAGTCAGGTCGCCCACTACCTTGCTGCCAAAAAAATCGTTTCCTTCCGCCAGCGTCGGTTCATAGATAATGATCTGGGCGCCTTTGGCCTTGATGCGCTTCATGACTCCCTGAACGCTGCTCTCCCGGAAGTTGTCCGAGCCGCTCTTCATGACCAGGCGATATACACCAACCGTACACTGCTTGCCCGGAACGCCGCTATGGCCGATATCCCCCTCGCCGAAGTAGCCCGCTTTGGTCAGGACTCTGTCAGCAACGAAGTCCTTGCGGGTGTTGTTGGATTTGACGATGGCCTCAATGAGGTTGCTCGGCACATCCTTGTAGTTGGCCAAGAGCTGTTTGGTATCCTTGGGTAGACAGTAGCCGCCATAGCCAAAGGAAGGATTGTTGTAGTGTCCGCGGATACGCGGATCAAGGCAGACGCCCTCTATCACCTGCTGGGTGTTCAGGCCCTTGCTTTCAGCATAGGTATCCAACTCGTTGAAATAACTCACGCGCAGGGCCAGGTAGGTGTTGGCGAACAACTTGATGGCTTCGGCTTCTGTCGGTGCCGTGTGAAGGATGGCGGCGTCCTTTTTAACGGCGCCCTTGGCCAGCAGTTCGGCAAACATTTTGGCTGGCTCTGCCATGTCATCGTAGGCACCGACGATGATGCGACTGGGATAGAGATTATCGTAAAGTGCCTGTCCCTCGCGCAGGAATTCCGGGCTGAAGATGAAATTCCGGCAGCCGTATTTTTCGATGAGTGAATCCGTGTATCCGACGGGCACCGTTGATTTGATGACCAGCGGCACGCCCGGGTTGACCTGCAAAGCGACGTCTATAACATCTTCCACCGCACTGGTATCGAAATAGTTGGTGTTGGTATCATAGTTCGTTGGCGTGGCAATTACGACATATTCAGCATTGGCATAGGCGTCTTCCTTGTCCAGTGTGGCGGTGAGATTCAAGTTCTTGGTTGCCAGGTATTCCGAAATTTCCTTGTCGACAATGGGCGACTTGCCGCTATTGATGAGGTCGACCTTGGCCGCTGTGGTGCTGATCGCTTGGACCTCATTATCCTGGGCCAAGAGGGTGGCAATGGACAAACCAACGTATCCGACTCCGGCTACCGCAATCTTCATATCTTGCTCCTTGTTAGATTTACTGAATATTGTAATGCCAGCCTTGGATAGTGAGACCCATCTATTATAAAGGGGAGTAACTATACGACAAATAAAAGAATACCTGAGCCATTCGAAAGTTAAAACAAAATTATTTTACAGGCATGCGGTTAAAAATATGCGTAATCCGTTAATAAGCCATTTAGACAACATGGAGCCATTACAGCTTGGTGCATTGAATTTTCGAGGTTGAATAATTAGTTTTTAATAAAGCCCTCCCAGACAAAGATCTGACATGAAAAGGAGGTAGCTATGAGCGTAAAAATTCTTATCAAGCGAACGGTCCCCGATATTTGTGTCGAAGGACTGGACCTCCTGCTGAGACGTATGCGCAGTGTTTGTCTGATGCAGCCAGGCTATGTTTCCGGGCAAACCCTCAGAAGAATGGACAAGCCGGGCGAGTTCTTGGTGATCAGTACGTGGCAATCTTTAAAAGATTGGGAAAACTGGTTTAACAGTGCTGCCCGCAATGAGATCCAGAATGAGATTGATCATTTACTTGGGGAAGAAACCAGGTTTGAGATCTACAGCTAGGTCGAACTGCTGGTAACAAAGCTGTACACCATAAAAAATTGTAGAGGAAATGCCTTACCTTGATAGCTCTGCTTAAAAACAGTTTGCGAGTAGCGGCTCAAGCACTATCGAGCTAGAGAGCTGAGGATATTTTGTTAACGGTTTATTTTATTCCTTATAATGCCAGATGGCTTAAAGGTTACAACCCGCCTGGCCTCAAGCATGAGTTCAGCACCGGTTTGGGGATTGCGTCCTTTTCGTGGCTTTTTGTCGCTAACTTTAAATTTTCCGAAACCACTCAATAATAAGTCGGACCCACCAATAAGAGAATCTTTCGAAATACGAAGAATACTTTCTACTGCTTCAGCTGCCTGTTGCCTTGTTAACAAGTCATGTTTTTTATAAACCTGCTGAATAAGGCCTGCTTTAGTCAGGGTCATATCTCCCTCCTTGAGAATCTGTTTTTCTTCAGCTCTGAAGACAACCGGCTTGCCCTTATCTTGCTGGAGTAGAAAGTGGCTGCACTAATTCTCAACCTGCCTTTTACTCCAGGCTCTTCAATGGATGTTAATTGTATTTATTGATATCGCTAGAGAACGTTCCCTTTATCAATTTCCCAATCAGTAGGGTAGTCAGAAATTGAACCAATTAATTTTGTTATATCAGTTATTTTGGTCTTTCGACAGCTGAGAAAATTTCACTCCGAATTTCATAAATGAGGGCAGACGGAAGTCGCCATATTCAATAATTGTACTCCACCTTTTTTCAACTTCACAATTTTTAAGATCACCGATAGGGGTAAGAATCTCAGCTATCCATTTATCCAAGGCATCTGCATATGGAGGGCACTTAAAAGAGAAACCACCTTCGCTGATATCAACCAACTGAAATACACCGTCGTGATTGACCATTATCGAATTTTGTACGGTGTGTCTTTGATGTTGCCTGCGTTCTTTAATTGACGGATTCATATTAGTCGGATTATGGAAGAAAGTTATTTTTAGGTCAAAACTCCTAAAGCAAATCCTATGCCACTCGATCCATAAATAATTTTTGATAACATATTGTATAGTTAATATGTTTACCAAAAATATGTTTACCAGAACGCTAATAGTACTTTTGGGATATTTTATTGAATTTTATTTTTTATTTATATTATTCTGGAAAAAAACTCTCCAATTTTTGTAAAAAAAAGTGATTACTTATCGAGCCCTTGCATGGGTATTAGATATTTTACCGCATCAACTACTGCTTAGGTGGTGTTCATGTTTGGGTCTTCAGCCTCCACTATTGTAGTAACGAAGTTAATTTTTAAAAACAAGATCATGATCAGCCCCAGATTGCCCTCAAAGATTTCAATCCCTAGCAAGCATTAGGCCAAAAACAGAGGACGATACGGGCTGATGCTGGTGTCTTCAGTAAAAGATCAAATGATAGTCGATCTAAAGCATGGAATATCTCCTCATTCTTTTGCAGATTAGGTTGAATTATACCTTCTCTTTACTTTGACAAAATTGCATTAATCCCCTAATTCTGTTATCCTTTAATTCTAGCTATTTACTGGAGTTATGAAATTTCACGGCCGGATTCCTAACATAAAAATGGTGATATTAGCGGCTGTGGTTGTAATATTTCTCAATAAATATAGAATACTTAATATAAATTATTAGAGGTTCTTTCGTTTCCCTGTGGCGTATTCACAGACCAACAGGTTGAAGGAAAAACATGAGGAGAAGAGCGGCTCAGATATGGTTACTCTGGGATTTGCCAACCTGCTGCTTTCAGGCACGTCCCAAAGTTCACCGCATTCGTTTTCCAGCAGTGCTGCGCCTTGTCCAATCAGCGGGAGATGTTCAATGGCCATGATCCGCCAACCCGAAAACTTCCCGGAAAAGGTCAAGGAGGTCCGGCGGCAGCTGGCGCTTTCCCAGGAGGAACTGGCTCACGCCCTCGGGGTGAGCTTTGCCACCGTCAACCGCTGGGAGAACGGCAAGACGGTGCCATCGAAGCTGGTGCTGGCAACATTCAATAATTTTTGTTCCAGGATGACACGGCAAGGGAAATTGAATCATGCTCAGCCCTGAAACGGCCACGCGCCTTCTCACTTCGCGATCGCCATACTTGAAGGGAAACTTGCAGCAGCCTCACCGATCAGGCAGGTGCAAGCCCCATTCAAGGATTGAGCATAAATAAATTGCCTTTATGGACACCGACGATCTGAGTGAAATGGCCTGGGACGTCATCGTCTGCGCTGCCCACGTCTCGGATACCTTAAAAGCCGAACTTGGCGCAATGGCCAGCCGCTTCAAGACCGAGGATGCATGGCTTCGAGGGGTTCGTGCTCATCTGATAGAAATCTTCGAAGATCCCGCCGAGTATGTCGACTATTGGGACCTTGAAAACACGGAAGCTGTTACGGCAACCATGATCGGCAGTATCGCGGCGCAACTCTGTGGTCGAGTGGATAGCGTTTTGTCCACGCCAATGGACAAACGAGGTTCACTGTCATGGTGATTGTTAAGATGCCGGAACGCCTCAAACCAAGGTTTAGCCTCTCTATCGGCATCGACACGTTGCCGTTGGTCGAGTCGGTTTATGCCGGGAAACCCGCCTTTCCCCTGGAGTTCTCAAACGCCTTCTAAGTAATCAACCCCTGCATGGTGGATAGCGGCCTGTCTCTCTCGATGGCCTCAATGAGGTTGCTTGGCACATCCTTGTAGTTGGCCAAGAGCTGTTTGGTATCCATGGGCAGGGATGCGCGCAATAAAGTGTCGGGGGGGGGATTTGAAATTGCCGTGTCGCACGGGAATTTCAGTAAGGATTCCAAGGTCGCACTTGACATTTGCGGCCCCATGGATGATAAATCAAGTGATAGATCGGGCGTTATTTTTCATTTCAGATCAATAGGTTACAGGGCAAGTTGAGGGTGGAGACTGTTTTGCGCCAGGTCGACGCACCCTCCAGTGGCCAGGTACAGGCTGAAATTGTCTGAATTTCAGGCATGGAAAAAACTCCCTGAGATGGAGGGAAAATAACCTGCATTTAGCTCGTGAAATCAAGTTAATACCCCCGGGCGCTCCCCGGATTCAAGGCTCATCACCTCTTCTTTAATCTTGTCACACGTTCCATTTATCTCGGAGTCGGAGAAACCTGCATCTCTGAGACAGGACTGGAAACTGCGAGTGGCGAAGTTAAGTTGGGCGACCGAGACCCGGCCTATGTCGTACCCGTAAATGGCATCGCCCATGGTTTTGCCCTTGCCTTCACATGGTGTCGGGACCGGCGGCACATACATAGAGGAACCTGAGCCACTATCGTCTGATACTTCAGAAGATTCCTGGGAAGAGGAACCAAGAAAATGTTGATAACCAAAATAACCGGCGACAGCCACGATGGCCAGGATGATTAGATTTTTCATGTTCTCCCTGCCTGTTTGAAGTTCAGTGAAACCAAGGTCAGAACAGCATCTGGTTATAAGTAATCGGCGAACGCGAGAAGCCGCCCTGCACCACCGAGACGGGTCTGAGTTAGTATTTTAGCAGAAGAACCAGAATCTGCAGAAATCATTTAACTGATGGAATTGACCACTATCGCCCAGCAATTGATGATTATCACAAACAGCAGGAAAAAATTCCCAACTCGTCGACTTACGCAAACCAGGCACGCTACTGATACCAACTGCAATATCTTTCCCGCCAGATTTCCGCTATCTGGCCCCAGTTTCTCCATCATCAGTCTGGTGACCAAATTCGCCTCAGCATGGACACCGTACTTTGACACAAAGGCAGCGGTTGACAAATAATCAAAGGATATTGTCACGACGAGAATCAGCCACCAGTACCAATATCGTTTCAGCGAGAAAGCGAGATTTGCTTTAATCGGTACTTTTTCATCGAGTATCTTCATAGCAACGCGTATAAATTCCGATCACCGTGGGTTGAATTTCGCACCAGGTTGGAAGCAATAATTTCTTTGACTAGAAAGTATTCAGCATTTACAAAGTATTGGAGTATTGAAATAAGTTCGAAACAAACAAAAGCAACCTGGCCACTTGCAAAACGTCCTTTTCGCCCAAACTCTGCGTTATGCTCAAAATTTTATCCTCGGAATATTAAGTATATGCCTGCGTTAAAATTTTTCTCATGCCTTGATTTTGGACGAAAACCCTCATTTTGCAAAAGGCTCACCTTTTAGGATTAAATGCTTTTTCCTCCTAACTTCAAAGCAGTTTTAGCCCTTGTCCTGCTCTCGTTCCTGCTGTTCGGCTGTGGCGGAGGAAAGCAGCAGACGCAGCATTTCCCGCCAGCCAATGTTCCTCCTGCATACATTCCTGCAACCGACAACTATTGGTGGCGATGTCAATTCAAAATCGCCTGGCCCGAGACCAGTAACATAGACTGGGGGATGGATTTACTTCTTGCCCACGCAGTAATCTCGCCCGTCCTTCAAGATCATTACCGGGATATCTCTTATTGGCGCTTCCATCGAAGAGCGGCGCGGGACGGCGCCGGACACCAGTTTTCGTTCATCTTTTACAGCAAGCCGGAAACTGCTGTCTCTGTGTATCGGGAAATCCAACAGAGTTTGATATTGCAGCAAACTTTAGAGGCCGGCCTTGTGGAGAAGGTCATAACAGGCGACCCCGAGAATCCTGAATTTGCCAATATTGAGGATACCAGCGATCCTGCCTGGCCTCTTGATCTGCAAAAGAACTGGCCTTCATTCATCATGGGGGTCAGTTCTTTGTGGCTCGGACTCATCAATGAAGCTCTTCAAGATTCACCTGATGAAATTGCAGATATCAACCTGCTGTTGGCTAAATATCGTGAAGTTGATGACCAGGTCACGCTCACCTGGAGAAACGAGGGGCAGCATGCACTGCTTCACCACCTCAATGCTATCTTCGGATACAACCCTTTGTTTGTAAGAAAAATGCTCACCTTCTGATTCTGCGATTTTTACACGTAAACGAGGTAAAACAGGCAACAGAGCTGAATCAGATAGTTATGGGGAGCCAATGGGCCCCTGACTCGACTCCCGCAACTGCAGCCATTTAAGACAGGAGACTCCAATGCATAAGGTCATGATTCATCCCGCCACCTATGACAACTGCCGGAAAGCAGTCGATCGGGCCTTTGAACTGTTCCCCCAGGCGCTCACAGGCAAGAAGGTCGTCATCAAGCCCAATGCTTTAAGAATATCGCGGGCGGACGAGCACGTGGTCACCCATCCCGCCGTGCTGAGAGCTGTGGTCGATAAAGTCGAGGAACTTGCCCCTGCTGAAATCGTGGTAGGTGACAACCCGGGCCTGCACAGTTACGGCGACAATTACAAAACCTTCGAGAAGACCGGACTGCTCGAGGCGGCCAAGGGCTACTACCACAACCTGGGAGATGATTCACGACAGGTTGATTTCAACAAGGAATTCATGGCCCGAGTCGGTGTGTCTGCCAAGATTTTGGACGCCGACGTGCTGATCAGCCTGCCCAAATTCAAGACCCACGGACTCACCGTCCTGACCGGGGCGATCAAGAACAATTATGGTTTGCTGCCCGGAGCGCAGAAGGCACGACTGCATCAGCTGGCTGGGTCGCCGGCACGGTTTCACGACCTGGTGGTTGACGTTTTCCGCCTGCGCATACCTGATCTCTTCATCATGGATGCGGTGGTCGGTATGGAAGGCAACGGACCGGCATCTCCTGATCTGCGGGAGATAGGCGTGATCCTGGCTGCTGACAACGGGGTGGCCCTGGACGGGGTTGTCGCCCGCATGATGGGAGTCGAACCCGGCAGTCTGCGCTTCCTGGAAAAAGCTCAAGCTGAGGGCCTTGGCGACTACGCCGAAGATAAGCTGGAGATCGTCGGCAATCTATTTACGGTGCCGGACTTCAAGCTTCCCCCTCTGGCCGGAGCGGGGATCGCCAGCAATGCCGCTATCGCCGAAAGGATGCATAAAACAATCCAGCTGCGGCCGCAGGCTGATCCCGACCTGTGCAGCAGCTGCGGAGCCTGCATTGAGCAATGTCCGGTGTCTGCTCTGCATATGGAAGATGATATTCCCCTGGTAACAGAGGAGCTCTGCATCACCTGCTTCTGCTGCCAGGAAATCTGTCCGGAACAGGCGATAACGCTCAAGTGAAATTTAGCCAGCTTCTGACAGGCCGATGCTGAACCCACGGGGCCGAGATATCTCATTTGCCTAAGAGATTTGGGTATACAGACAATTTCAACAGAGGCTAAAGATGGAGGGACAGATATGTACAGGCTGATCTACAAGAGCCAGAGTGTATCAGAGGTTGATCAGGAAACGGTCAAGGACATCATCGAGCGCAGTTGGAAGGCCAACGAGAAGAGCAATATTACTGGCGCTCTGCTGGCAACCCGGACCCATTTCCTGCAGGTGCTGGAAGGGGATTTTGCTGAAATTAACGATACGTTTTTCAGGATCGTCGCGGATCCGAGACACCAATATATTCAACTCATTTCATTTGCCCCTGCTGCCAGACGATTATTCGAGGGCTGGACTATGCAGGGCTTCGGCCTCTTCGATCTCGACCTGGAATTGGAGCAGCGCCTGAAGGTGAAATACGGTGAGGAGTCCGGGGGGATTTGTTTTCCCGTTGAGGAATGGTCTTCGTTATCACTCATGTCCGATATCAGGGCAATCAGAGATCAGTGATATGACAACGGGAGCGTCATGGCCGCAGCTGAAATCACCCTACCGCAGGGAAGTCAGGCCGACAAAGCTGCCGTCATTGTCTTCGGCCAGACGGCGCATCAAGGCGGCGAACCGGGCCACGTTGAGCTCAGCTCCGGTCTGCCCGAAAAGCACCGGGAAGCCGACCGCATGGATGCGGACCCGCCGGGAACCGTCTGAGGCAGAGGTGTTTATCGAATCCACTGTGGACACCACCTCCTGGATTGAGCCCCGGGAGAAATCGTCGCCCAGGATATAGATGCTGATCTTTTTATCGGCGGCGTAGAATCTTCGAATCGCCGCATTGATCCCCTCGACCGGGCTCGAGTTCGAAAACGGCGCCCAGTCGCTGAGACGCTGTACTATTGCTTTTCTCCTTGCCGGGGAGTCCTTGATCCACTGACCGGCATACTGGGAGAACATGTAGTCGCCCATATCGTTGAGGACCTGAATGCCCTGAACACGGGGATAGATCTGCAGGATCTCCTCCATCTTGCGCCGCACAGCGGGCCAGGCAAATTGCTGCATCGAACCGGAGGTATCGATTACGAAGATGATATATTCGCTGTCCACCGGCACCCCCCCGATCGGCGCATCGACCCGGGCAGCCGGCTTGAACTGCTGGAGCCGCCGCTGCTCCTCGCTGAGTTCCTGCCGGGCCTCAAACAGCTGTTTGATGATCACCTCCTGCGAGGAGCGCTCCACCCGCTGCTCCTTTAATGCATCCGCTGTTGCGGCAACCTCGTTTTGCAGCTCTGCCAGCCGCTGCTGCAGCGTCTTTTCCTCCACAGCCAGAAGTTCACGGCTGCGGTACAATTCGGCCGATTCCTGTTTGAGCGCCCGGGTCTGCTCCTGCAACTGCACTGTCGTTTGCTCAAGGGCGGACGAGGTGTCTTCAACCACCGAAGGCTCCGAGATTTTCATGATTACCAGAAGCAGCACGATGGCACCGAAGGCGCAACTGATCACATCAAGAAAAGAGAGGCTGAACACTTCGAAGCTGCGACGCTTTTTCTTCATGGCCAGTCTCTGGTAGGGGTAAAAAAGGAGCCGCCGCTGTCCACCGCCAGTTTCCAGTAGAGTGCAGCAGCCAGTGGGTCGCCTTCGATTGGAAATAAAACAGTATTGACCGGCACCCCAGCCGGCAGGTTTTTAATCGCCCGCTCATAGAGCTTGACGCGGGCAGCCCCGTCGATGGTGGAACTTCGCCGGGACTGTTTGGACTGGGTCGGCAGACCGTCGGTGATCAGCACGATATTGTCCGGCTGCGGGGTAAGCGTGCGGGCCTTGAGAAACGGATCTTCCAGGTTGGTGCCGCCCAGCGGCGCAACCTGCTTGAGCTCGGAGAGCAGTGCATCGATTTTGTCAAAATCGGTGACCGGTATCCATCCCTTACCTTTTTCACCGCCCAGCATGGAGGCCGAAGTGTTGAAATGAGCAAGCTGAATCGAGCTTTGTGGTGCAAGATTGGCAATCAGCCACTCCACCGTCGCCAGAGCCTTCTGCCATTTCGGCGCCTGGCGACGGGCATCTGCACCAAGCACCTTGCGCCGGACGATATCGACAATTTTCCTGTCCAGCATCGAAGCGGAGGAATCGACCAGAACCAGGACCCGCTTGCCATCGAGCTTCAGACCGGTGAGATATTGGCGGTTGCCCTTACCGACAAAGGCCCTGACCTGGCGGCCCTGCCGTGCCTCGAGCGCTGCCGCCTCTGCCTGTCTGGCCAGTTCCCGGTTCTGCTGTTCAAGATTTTTCAGCTCCTGCTGCAGCTCAGCTATCCGCTGTCTTTCATCCTGCCTGGAGGTTGCGGCCTCGCCGGCCTGCCTGGCCTGCTGCAGCCTGGCGGCGGTTGATTCGATTTCGCTGTTCAGTTGCTCGACACGCTGCTCGACGGCACCACGCTCGCCACGCTGGCGCTGCACCTGCTCGGAGGTGAGGCGAAATTCCAACTCCTGTTCGCTCAGCTCACTGCGCAGTTCTGCAAGCGTCTGCTCACGGCTGCTCCGACTCTGGGAGCTGATCAGCAGAACCAGCAGAACCACCGCCCCGAAGCCGCAGAACATGATATCCAGAAAGGAGAGGCTGAAGGTCGATATGTTCCGGCGTGAAGAGGTGGCCATTGTCGCCTCAGCGCAGCGGCCCGGTGCGCAGTCGATTGATCAGATTGTCGTTGCAGTAGGATTCACTGTCCAGCACGATGCGCTCCTGAAAGAGCTGCACCTGATGGATAAAAAACATCAATACGATTGAGATTACCAGCGCGATAAAGGTTGAGTTGAAGGCCACGCCGAGGCTCTGGGTCACCCCGGTGATATCGCCTTCCACCGCCCGGTTCGCCTGGGCAAGGGCGGCGCCGATACCGCGCACGGTACCGATGAAGCCGACCGACGGGATCGCCCAGGCGATATATCTGATGATCGACAGCTCGGACTCCTGCCGCTCCGCCTCCGATTCACAGAGGTCGCGCACCGCCGTTGCGGTATCTTGAACATTGCCGGTGACCCCGAACCGCTGAATACCGAGGCGCAGTGCCCGCACCGGTAAATAGTTCGAAATCGGCGGCTTAAACGAGGCCAGGTGTTCGAGCAGGCCCCGGGTATCTTCGGGACCGATCGGCAGGGTCGGCGGCAACTGCAGGATATCGGTGTCAAGGAGCTGCTTCTGCCGGTAGCCGGACACAGCTTTCCACCCGAGAATGGCGATAGCCCAGAGCATCAGGATAAAACAGGCCTCCTGCTCATAGTCCTTGATCACGACATAAAAATTTCTCTGCTGGACATAGTTCGGGTCTTCTGTCACCTGCTGCTGCTCATAGGCAATGAAGCGCTCAGCCTGCGGCCGGATCACGGTGACATAGGCGCCATGCACGATAATGAAGGAAATCAACAAGGTGAAGATCTGGTAAATCAGCTGGACCGGCAGTTGTTGTCTGGGCATGGCACCTCTCAGATATCGGTTGGAAATGAAATTTGCGAATCGGCCCCGACCTGCTCGCTTGGCTGAAACGGAAGCGGCCAGCCCGGTGCTTTCGGCGGAGCAGGTTCCTGCGCTGCCGGCTCCTGAACAACGGGACCGGCCGGCTGAGGCTCAGCCGGCTCGGGCTGTTCCTGGGCCTGAAGTCCGCTGCTGCAGAGCAGCAGGATCAATAGCAGTGCAGAACGTATCATGGATACCTCGCTATTCTGAAACCGACATTATTTCTGGCTTCCCGGTGATAGCCACGGTAGCTCAGCCGGGTCTCGGCTACCGAGCCATCCTTGAAACTGGAGCCCCGGATGACCCGATGGGTGCCGGTTGCCGGGCCAAGCGGATCGGCCCGGTCGTCGAGCTTGCCGGTATAGGCAGAGTACCAGTCGTGACACCATTCGGAAACATTTCCTCCCATATCGTAAAACCCTCCTGGGTTGGCTGGAAAGGAACCGACTGGGGAGCTGACCGGGTAGCCGTCGTTGTAGCCTTCGATTACCATGGGCAGGATGGTCCTGGCCGACTCGTCGGCCAGGTTGGCCGCCACCGAGTTCGGCGGGAACCCACCGGGCCAGGGGTAGCGCTGCATAGTGGAATTCTTAAAGCGGCGGGCACTGTAGGCCCACTCAGCTTCGCTCGGCAGCCGGTAGCCATTGGTCGCCTCAGGGCCTGCGGCATAGCCCTCGCCCTGCTTGATATAAAACGGCTTGAGTTTGTCTTTTTCGCTGAGCCAGTTCAGATAGGCCACCGCCTCCTCCCATGAAACGTTGACCACCGGCTGCTCATCGCCGTTCAGCGAAAAGCTGCCAAAGGCACCTGAATCATGGGTGAGGTCGAACATCCTGAACTCACGATTGGTGACAAGTTTTTCACCAAGCAGAAACGGCCTGGTCATATTCACCTGCCGCTCGCGCTCGTTGGCCCGCCGGCCCGGTTCGCGGCGCGGAGCCCCCATCGAAAAGGGCTGCGGCTGGATCAGAATCAACGTACCGGCAGAAGAACCGGCTGGCAATGGAAGCTGTGCAACCGACGGTTGAGTGACCGGTGCCGATTGTTCAGGTTCCAGATCGATCGAGATCTGCTGGCTGAATCCGGGCTTTGGCGTGAAGGTTCGGGTGACGCTGCGGTAACCGGGCGCAGTGACAACCAGTTTCTGGGGCGCTGCCGGCAGACTCAGCCGGCCCTGGACCGTGTCGATTTGCTTGCCGTTCAAGGCGAGCTGCGCATCCGGAGGGGTGACACTGAGATAGATATCGCCCCGTTCCTGAGCCAGTTCAAGCGCCAGCTCCTGCGTCTGCCCCGGTGACAGTTCAACCTGACGCTGCGCGGCCACATACCCCGGTGCGGAGAGTTCAATCCGATGCCCGATACCGGAGGGCAGCTCCAGTTCCACAGGAGTTGCACCGCGATATTGCCCATCGGCCTTGACCGCGGCTCCGGAAGGAATGCTCGTAACGGCGAGTCTGCCGGGCAGAAGTTCGAGTTTGACAGCAATGCTTTGCTCGGCGCCCGCCTGCACCTCGATGGTCTGCTCCTTATCACCATACAATTCTTTTTTGAGCATCAAACGATGCTTGCCGCTGAGCAGTTGCAGGGTTGTCGGCGTTTGGCCGGAGTCGGTGTCATCAACCAGCAGCTGCGCCCCGGGCGGCTCCGTAACAACGGTGATATCGGCCCAATCCGGCAGCAGCTCGACCTCGAGATGCTGCGTCTTGCCCTCTCCTTCGATATTAATCTCGGTAGTGAAAGCCTGGTAACGATCTTTGCTGAGGGTGAGCCGGTGGCTTCCGGGTGAAATCTCAAGCGTGTCAGGCGGCGTAATGCCAAGCAATCCGTCATCAGAGTGGATGCTCACCCCAGCGGCCGGCGTCAGCCTTAGTTTCAGAATACCCGGCAGCTTTTTGAGCTCGACCGACAGCCGGTTGTCCGATGTCTTATTGACCGCGACCTGGCCTTCATAATCTGAGTAACCCGCCTTGGTGACCTCGAGCGTGTAGGTACCGGGCAGCATCAGGTAGCGACTGCCGATACGCAGCGCGGGAATCAGCCCCGAAACCGATACGGAATCAGGCTCCGGCTCTATCTGCAGCTCGAGGGGCCGGGCCGTCAATACGAACACGAGACCACAGCCAAGCAGTAAAAAAACGAGACCAAGCAGTGCCAGAACAAATTTTCGTGTGCGCGTGGCCGCCTTTGTTGCGCCAAGCGCAATCGGTATTTCCCCGCCCAGGTTGCCGTTGTTTACTGATTCCGGCGGGGGTGCCTGCGGCGGCGAAAGCGGCGGCGCATCCGGCTGATTCTGCAGGGCCGACACCGAAAACGACGCGCGATCTCCGCTGAGGCCATAAACCACCTGCGCTGATTCACTGCTGAGCCGGTCATGGGCTTTAAGCCAGACCGAGTCTGACAGTAAACGGTCGTTGTGAAAGAGCGGCAAGCGCTTGTCAGCGGCCACCTGAATAAACAGATGCCCCTGCGACTCACCGATATAAGCGGCGGTCTCGTCGCAGCCGGGCAGCTCGATCTGGCAATCGGAACCGGCACCGACGCTCAGCGGCAGATCCGTCTCGGTGAAATGACGCTCCGAGCCGTCAATCAGCTTGACCGTGATAAATCGTTTCAAATTGGCTCCTCGCACCTGATTGCAAAACGATTTTCCTGGCCTTCTTTAGCACTGCCGGCATCGACGGTTATGACTTTTCTGACATCACGGAAACCGATTCTGCTGCCCACAACCGTATAGGTTCCCGGTTTAAGCTCGATCTGTTTCGAGACGAAACTGCCAAGACGGCCCACATGGTAAATGCTGACTTCGGTTTCATTGTCGGACTCAAAGGTGACGGCAATCCTTCTTGAGGCTTGCTCGATCAGCGTTTCAAGCGCTTCAATTTGCTTATCAAGCCGCTGCCCAGGCGGGCTCATCTGCCTGGCATAATTCAGCAGTTTCAAGGCGGCATCGCGCTGACGGTCATCCTGGAGGCGCTCCGCTCTGTTGATGGTCTCAGCCAGGGTAGTATCGAGCTCGGCCCGCTTTGCCGCCTCGGTTTTACCGGTGAGCGCAAAAAGTGCGTCGGGAACTGCTGCGAGTATTTTGTCATAGACCGCCAAGGCCTGCTGCCATTGCTCGGCCCTGCTCAGCTCTTCGGCCCGTTTTCTCTGGGAGGCAATAAAGGCCTGTTCCTGCTTTTCAGCCAGCGCTTTTTCCGCCAGTTCGATCTGCTCCGGATTGATCCCTCGTTTCTTGAGCGCTTCAAAGTGTTTTTCCGCAGCTCGCAGGTCACCCTGATCGAGGGCCGTATAAAAGGCGCGCAATTCTTCGGCAAAGCGCTGTTCAGCCAATTGGGCCTGCACCCTTGCGCGTGCCTGCCGCCCCTGGATATAAGCGGTGTCAAGCTCCAGCAGCTCATCGAGCTTGCTCAGCGCTTTATCCAGATCCCCCGATTCTTCCAGGCTCAGTGCCTCCCGGTAGAGGGCTGCAGCGGCCTCGATCGTTTGAGCTCTGCTCAGGCCGTTTCGAGCGGCCTCGCTGGCAGGCTCGATTGCCAGTGCGCGCTGAAAGAACTCCATCGCCTCCTGCCCGTTTTCCTGGCTCAGAGCAAGCCCACCGGCTTCAAGTGAGGCCAGGTAAATCTGCTGCCGGGACTCGAGCAGCAGCCGGAGTTCTGCTGAAACCTGGTTATAGAGCTCGGTCGCCGTTACCTGATCCTGCCGGGCAAGGGCTTGGTCTGCATCTGCCATGTTCTGCATGGCTGCCCGAAAGAACTCCCCGCCCCACAACTCGACTGCCTGGGACTCGGCCTCTATCTTCAGGGAGACGGCAGTTTCCCGGGCCAGCTGCACTTCTGCAAGGTCCTTCTGCTCAGCCTGATCGGACGTGGCTGCACCATCTTTGTCAAGCACCGGCGCCTGCTGCGCATCAGGCTCAATTTCGGCAGGCTTCTCCACCTCTGCAGTTGATTGCTCCATGGGCTGCATCTGCTTTTGAGGAAGCAGAAACAGCACTGCTGCGGCAGCAAAAAGAAGCACGACAAATCCGATCAGAGCAAGCAGGGGGCCATTGTGCCGACTCCCTGCCTCAGCCCCCGCAGGACTTGCATCCGGGGGTGAGAGTCGAGCCTTGATCTGCTGGTTTTGTGCGTTTGAGTCGGGTGTTGTCATTGCTGCTCTTGAACCGGACCGGGAGACAGGAGCGGGGCCTCGGAGGTCATCTCAGACGGGGCCACCAGGCCCGTTTCCTCGGCGTAAATCTGCTTCAACATGGAGCGCCAGCGGGCATACTGCTGCTCGGCCGATCCGGTCAACCGAATGGTTTGCCCCTCCACCTCCACGGTCAGTGGTTCAGCCTCGGAAGAAAAGGATGTGCCAAGCTCCTCGATGGCGTCCTTGTTGATCTTGCTTTCCTGCCTGGTCTGGTGGCCGCGATAGACCGCATAGGCTCCGCCGGCCAGCAGCACGTCCTGCATCGGCCGGGTGCGCACCGCGGTCTCGTAGTCCCCACCGACGCCGAGCGCGATGGCTCCGACGATCGCGGTGATACCCAGGAGCTGCTCGGTCAGGGCCTTACGCTCCAGCCTGCGCAGCGTGGCAACCTCCTCCTGACGATACTTGCGCCAGTTCGAGTAGGGCTCCCAGAGATCCTGATAATACATGTCGTAATAGTCGTTGATCGTATCGACGAGCAGGTCGTCGCGCACCTTGACTGCCTCGACCCGCTGGAACATCGGATCATCCTGCGCGGGCAGCCGCTGCAAGGTAACCCTGCCCTCCGGCGTGGCAGCGAGATACGAGCCGAATGCATCGGGAGCCATGGTATTGGCGTATTTGAGCAGGGCCACCTGGCGTATCTCATCGATATCCGACTGGCTCAGGCTGTTGCGATACAAGGCGATATCATTGACAATGGTATTGAACAGATCCTGGAATACATCCTGCTTTTCACGTTCGACACCGAGGTGTTCTTCTGCATTTGCGGTCTCGGCGTAGGTGTGTTCAAACCAGGTGACGTTTCTGGCGTCTGAGACCTTGATTTTAAGCGCAGTGTGCTCGCCGTCGGAGTATTCGATACGGCCCTGCACCAGGACCTCTGAGCCGATGTCGTTATCGGGAACGACCCTGACCACCCCCCAGTAGCCGGTGCGCTGCAGGGTGTGTTTCAGGTGGATCGGGGCAAAGCGCGACTCCGCCTCCCTGATTTCAGCCGACAGACCGCTTCGTTTTTTGGGATCCTCCGGCAACTGGCCGGGATCGAACACCGCAATCGAGACGTTGAGCAGCTCGGTATCGCTCAACTCATGCCCGGGTATCAGCGCTGCCACCTGATCGGGCACCTGGGTCCCCGGCGGCCTGGCACAACCATTTACCAGCAGCAGAAGCAGGCAGACTGCACCAAGCAGATGCAGCCCCCGATAGCGTCGCTGCACCTGAAAAAGACCGTTTCGCTGAGCTCTGATGGTTCGTATCATTTGATACCTTCTTTGTACTTTTTATACTCTTCCCACAATTTCGCCTTGATCTCGGGATCAGTTTCCTGTTCCGCCGCTTCCCGCAGCTGCCGGGCGACGATGTCATCATCATCGCGGCTTATCTCCCTGGAACCGGATGTGGGCGGCAGCCTGCTCTGCTGTTGGCCGCTCCCTGCCCCGCCGTCAGCTGATGTTTCAACGCCGGTAGATGAATCCGCTGTCGATTCAGTCCCGGATGGGCGGTCCGGTCCACCTGCCGGTTCGCCGGCCACTGACGGCTCACCCGGCTGCCCCTGCCCGGATTCAGAGGACGCCCCACCAGTCATGCGGCCGCTCTCGCGCTGACTGGGAACATGTGCGGCAACACGTTCCTGTTCCTTGAGAAGCATCTCGTCAAACTCCCCGAGCGCCTTGGTAAGTTCTCCTTCCAGGCCGGCCACTTTTTCACCACTGGTCTGGCCCGAGGCTTCAGGCACCGGATCGAACCTGCTGATAGCGGCCGGATCACCGGCACCTGCCGGACACGGGAGGTCTTCCAGGCCGCCCGGACCTGCAAGCTGATACAGTTCCCGGCAAGATTGGTATATCCGACCATCGAGATAGGAAACAAAGAGCAGCACGTCTTCGCGTGAGTATTGATAGCCTGAAGATACCTGCCCACCCTGGGCTGCCCCGCTGTTCACACCTTCGGTTTGGCTCTGCATAACCGAATCTCTGGCCCTGGCAAGCATGGTAATGGTGTCGCGCAGCAACTCAGCCGGTTGAGTTGCCGCAACAGTCCATCCGGGCACTGCGATGCCGCTCATTACGATAAACAAAAGGGCGCTACTGAAAGGCTTCATTTTGGCACTCAAACACTACGGTTATGCTGAACGTCAACAAATATATGGCCTCGGCTTGGATCCTTCGGACTCGGCCGGTTGAGGTTCAAGCCCGGCCGAGCGAAAAATCACCGCAAGGGGAAACTATAATATCAGTGACGTCCATCCGCTATCACTCTTTGGTCCCATACTCTTTAGCCCCAAATGCGCACGGCTCTTGCGGTGCACTACGCTGTGGTTATTGTTGTCTCCAGGCAGGCTTTTATCTGAGAAGCTGTCCTGTCCATCTTTAATCAATGAGGCAACTAAAGCAGATTTCATGGAGGTCAATCATGTCCGATATAGCACTTGTCTCTGCCACTGAGGCTCACCAGCACGCTGCTGATGGCAGTGCTCTGCTGGTCTGCGCCTATGAGAGTGATCGAAAATTCTACAACGTGCAGCTTGAGGGGGCAATTGCGCTGAGCCAATTTCAGGCGCAACTGGCCACCATAGACCGAGACAAGGAAATCATCTTTTATTGCGCCTGACCCGGCGGAGGATCTGCTGCCGGTCGGGCAGCACACTACCGGGATGAAGGGTTCAGCAAGACCAGGGCAATCGATGGCGGGGTAAGCGCCTGGAAAAGCGCCGGGCTTCCCATCATCGAAAAAGAAGAATCTGCAAATTGAGACGATTTATCGCCTGCAAGGATGAATCGGTATGCCATGGCGAATTCATGAAGGCGATACCCATTTTGCTGAGTTTGAACCCCGGCATAAAACCTTATGGGCCTGATATTGTATATAATATATTTTTTGTGATAGACTGATACAGGATGCTGTTTCTTAATCGTAAAATCTGCCCTGCCGATACCATGAATACGAATGCAAAATCATGCTCTGCAGCGATTATTGTTTTTCTGCTCTGTCTGATAGCAAGCAGTGCTTTACCCCCCGACGCGCAGGCGAATTCTGCAAGTTTCCAGCTGACGGTGGTCAACACCCGCCAATCGATAGAGTGCCAGAAGCTGCGGCTCGACCCGGGTGCCTTCAGATGCAAGCGAGGCGATACAACCTACAAATACCAGGCAGAAGTAATCGAGTCGGTAACCCATAACGGCACTGTAATTTATCCCTACGACACAGACCTGAGATTGACAGAGGCCGATTTGTACGACAAGGACTGTGATTACCTGATCGAGAAAATCAGAAGCCCGCTGCTCCTCGAGGAAGACCCCGAACTCTTCGTTCTGGTCGGTACCATGTATGAACGTGGCATCTGCACCCGCCAGAACTCTCAGAAAGCCTGCTCCTACTACCGCCTGGCCGGAAAATACGGAGTGGATAAGTATACGGAGTTGCGCAAGCGGTTGAACTAGGCCCCTTGAGCCCAAAGCTCTCTCTCTTTGGCCTGCCGCCCCTCCTGATAGCCGGTCCAAAGATAGTGATCAATTGCCTTGATGTAGTTATGTTCACGATGTTGGCCTGATGCACTTTCACATTGATTGCTCTTTTTATCAGCTAAAGAACACGGTACAATCCCAGACGGTTCAGCGGATTTATAATCAGATGAGCCTTTTGCAAAACTAAGATTTTCGTTCAAAATCAAGGCATGCGAGAAATTTTACCACAGGCATATAATTGATATTCCGAGGATAAAATTTTGAGCATAACGCAGAGTTTGGGCGAAAAGATCGTTTTGCAAATGGCTCAGATGTCTTAATAACAGGCACTTTCCAACCTGACTCGATGATCACCTATTTTGTCTGTAATATGACAGCACCACGAGTAGTTCACCCCATTATGGCACACACAACCAAAATATCCCGTCAGTTTTCATATCTCATGGCGATCCTGCTGCTTCTATTAATGCCGTCCCAACTTTTCAGCACAGAAAAGAATAACCTCGAAGCAGAGCAGGACACGGCAGCCGGGATGGCAAACACCGAGCAGAAATTAAGTCTGATTGAAATCTACACCTGGTCGAACAAACTGCCCAAGGATCTGATCGATCTGCAAAACAACATCGGCAGCTTAAAAGATACCGACGGGGCGGAAAAGCGGGTACAGGATCTGGCCACAGAGATCGAGGAAATCGAATGGGAGGCAACCACGCTCAAGTCGGACCCGAACCTTACCTTCCACGAACTCAATCTTTTTGAGACAAAACTCGCAAAAATATCCACAAAGCTGAACCGGCTGAATACGCCGATCGAACGCAATATAAATAAATTAGAACTCTGGCAGACCGAATGGCTCGAAAAAGAAAAAAAGTTTCAAGAGATCAAACGCGCCGCGGAGAAAGATGTCGAACTCGATAATGCCTTGCCCGACCTCTACTACCTGGCAGATCTCATTAATACCGGTACATCGTTGATCGAAAAACATTTCAGTCAATACCTGTTAACCGGCCATGAAATCGGCAAGTTTCAGACGAGATTGTATGCCTTAAGCGATATGGCCTTAACTCTTACCAGGGAGCGAAACGAACTGGGAGCCCAGCAGACATCGCCTTCGATGCTTTCAAAACAATTTTACCATCAGATTACCACGCAGGATTTTATCAAGGGTTGGGAAAACATGGTCCTGTTTGTCAAATACCAATGGGACTATCTGAAACAGAACCTGGCCCTTGTTGCCCTCGGCCTCTTGATCATCCTGGCCCTGGCCCTTGGCATCCGTCTGACCAAGCGCTTAACCACTCCATCCTCGAAGTGGCACATCTTCGCATCCCAACCGGTAATCACAGCGCTTTTTATTTTCTCAACCAGTTTCAGTGTTATCACCACCCTGAATATTGAATACCTCAGACTTCCCCCGGACTGGGAAACCATGGGGTACCTATTGCTGATCTTCGCCATTGCGGTGTTGATTGAAGACGTATTTAAAACCCCCTGGCAGACTTCTCTCTGCCGGCACCTGTTGGTCTATATCGCGCTGGGCATCTTGTTCACCTTGTTCAGCCTGCCCCGGCTGCTGTATTACCTGTTTGTGTTTTATGCGTCCGCCATTCTGCTGGCCTATTATCTCATCCAGTTTCTGCGGCGCTTGAGCAGGCCCACCGAGCGTAAACTCACCTGGGCTGTGCTTGTCTGGGGTGTGTTCCCGCTAATCATCATCATTGCCGGAATAGGCGGCTACGATCAACTTGCGGTGGTGCTGTTCAGCCGTATATTAGCGGTGATCACCACGACAATAGCCATCCGGATTATGCTGCTGCTCATTTCGGGACTGCTCGAACTGCTGCTTCATCAGATCCCCTGGGTGCTCGTGAAAAACAACGCAGCAACCATCGTCAAGCAGATTTCCCCACTGCTCATCCTGCTGCACATCATTTTGTGGTTGACGGTAACCCTTAGATTCCTCTGGGTCTACCCGACCCTGAACGATTCCTTTGCGGCGATCACCTCGCTAAAGCTCAGCTTATTCAACTTCACTGTCACCCCCGGAGCCGGACTGAGCATCGTCCTGATAATCTATATTACCTTTTTGATATCAAATGGATTTCAGACATTTCTGCTGCAAGAAGTACTGCCGGCCCGTGGGGTGGATAAAGGGGTGCAGATTTCGATCGCCCGGCTGACGCATTACGCCATCCTGACAATCGGATTTTTCGTGCTGCTCTCGACGCTTGGTTTCGCTATGAATCAGATTACCATACTCGGGGGCGCCCTTGGTGTGGGCATCGGTTTTGGATTGCAGGCCATTGTCAACAACTTCGTCAGCGGTCTGATTCTGCTGTTCGAGCGGCCCATCAAGGTTGGTGATATGATCGACGTCGACAATCAGGTCGGTGAAGTCAAAGAGCTGGGCCTCCGGGCCACCGTGGTCCAGACCTTCGACAACGCGGAGATCGTCATACCAAACTCACAACTGATCAGCGGCAGCGTCATCAACTGGACCCTTACCGAAAAAAAAATACGGGTCAAGGTCCCGGTCGGGGTCGCCTATGGCTCTGATATCGAAAAGGTCTTGAAAATACTGCTGGCCTGCGCCAACGACAACCCGACGGTATTGAGCACTCCGAAGCCCGTCGCGCTGTTTCTCGCCTTCGGGTCCAGTTCGCTCGATTTTGAGTTGCGTGTGTGGATCGCCGATTTTAACGACAAGCTCACCGTACTTAGTGACTTGAACCAGGAAATCGAGTCGGAATTCGAATCTGCCGGCATCGAGATCCCCTTCCCGCAGAGCGACCTGCACCTGCGCTCGATCGATAAGGACGCGCTGCAGGCCCTGTCAGAGCCCATGGTGAAATCGGAGAAATCGGAAAAATCACCCTGACCGATGCTGAGAGCCTGGTTTATGATTCTCCGGGCGTAAAGAGCTGCCCGCTTCCTGCTCATCTGGAGAACAGGCGCGGACCTTGACCAATTGTGCAACGATGCTGACCGCAATCTCTTCCGGCGTTTGAGCTCCGATGTCCAGGCCAATCGGGGCATATACCCGAGCCAGGCGCTCCTCAGCAACCCCCTGTTCTCTGAGCAGTTCAAAGCACCTGGCGACCTTGGTCCGGCTGCCGATCATACCGATGTAGCCGGCCTCCGCGCCCAGCACCTGCTGTAAAACCAGGCGGTCCGCTCGATGCGAGCGGGTCAGGATTACTGCAAAAGATTTCCGGTCCAGGTGCAGACCATCAAGGGCATGTTCAAAGTTTTCCTGGATCACGAACCGGGCCGCAGCGGGAAATTGATCGTGCGTGGTGTATCTGTCGCTGTCGTCGACTACCACAATCTCAAATCCGACAAAAGCACCGAGCTCTGCAAGGGCCATGGCGACGTGCCCTGAGCCGAAGATATAAAGCCGGCAGACAGGCTCGACGCGCTCGACCAGAAATACCTGATCACCCATCGGCTCCGAGAGATACAGCGGTTGTGCCCCGCATCCTGCAATCAGGGCTTTAACGACTTGGTCATCTATGTTTTGGAGGCTGCCAGAGCCACCCGCCGCACAGTAAATATCAGCCCTTGAGAATTTCGAATCGCCCCCTTCCAAACGGGTTATCAGATAGAGCGGGTCGGTGGCGGTTTCCACTTCCAGCAGAGAGTCAAGCACCTGAGCGTTGTGAGTGGTTGGCAGCAGCAGGCGAATCAGGATCTGCTGTCTGCCGCCGCATTGCGCATCCTGGCCTTGCCCGCCTGCTATCCCGGCTGGCTTTACCGGTGCGCCAAACCACTCAAGCAGGGCAGCAGACGATCTCCACAAATCCCATAATTCTCTGACCCGCCTGGCTACGGCTGCCTCGAGCAGGCCTCCGCCAACGCTTCCGCTGCTTGTATGGTCGCCAAAAAAGAGCATACCCGTCCCGGCTTTTCTGGGCGATACCCCCTGTCCCCCAACGATGGTAGCCACCATAACCGGCTCGCCAGCGGCAAAGCGACTCCGCAACTGAAAAAGCAACTTGATCATGTTCTTCCCCGATAAAGAATTCGCTCATTGTTGTAATTTACGTTTCAAGCCATACATTTGCCAATACGATTGTAAACCGATCATGCAACGACTGCCACAAACGTTCGGCAGCCCACTCGATGGAAAAACACTTTCCGGCAATTCACGATTATAGGAGGGAGCCCCAATGCGCCAAATTATCCAAACTGCAGATGCCCCGGCCGCAATCGGTCCTTACAGCCAGGCGGTAAAACACGGCAGCTTTATTTTTACCTCGGGCCAGATCCCGCTCGATCCCAAAAGCGGTGCGATCACTGGTGACGATATCGCTGCCCAGACCCGGCGCGTGCTGGACAACCTGGTGGCGGTGCTCAGCAGTGCAGGAGCAGCACCTACCCAGGTGGTCAAAACCACCTGTTTTCTCGATGACATGAATGACTTTGCCGCCTTCAACGAAGTCTACCAGGAATACTTTTCTGAAAACCCGCCGGCCCGGTCGTGCGTGGCCGTTGACCGGCTGCCCAAAGATGTGCTGGTCGAAATCGAGGCCGTTGCAATTGTCTGAAGCAGCACAGGCCTGAAGGTTTGTTCGAAGTTTATTGATTGTCAGGCCAAGTTGTCGGAATCGATGCTGCATAGTGACAGCATTGCAGCGGTATCTGTCTGTATAAAGCGGGAGTCGGCTTTGAAGTTAAAACTGTTTTGACTGGGCCGGGGTCAGGATTGACCAGCCGGTGCCGCTTTCTTCCGCACTGCGGCTCAGGGGAGTCACCGTGGCCGGGTCGCCAGCTCAGCCTTTCACCGACCTCGAGCCTCCCTTGCCTCCACCACTGACAAGGCCTATGGTGTACCGACCGTTGCAGCATAAGAACAAATAGTAATCAATGGAGGATAGCACATGGCTGGAAAAATATTTTATCGTGAACGGTTAAAATCAAAAACAGGACAGCAGACGCCGCGCTTCAGAGTCATCGCGGCAAGTGATATCGATTTGAAAATCTATGCGGATCATTTCCGTAAAAAAGAACTCGAGCAACTGGCCTCTGAGACCAAGGCCAAACTGGTTGAACTGAAGCGGGATAAAAAGAGCAAGAGTAAGAAATAGGGGCAACTGGCAGATCACATGCAAGAGGGAGAGTCATGGCACTGGTAAGAGAAAAAGACGGTAAACGGCTTCATGTGAAAAGTGCGTTAATGGGAGAGAGTCTGGTCAGCAAGGAATTTATCGAACAACTCGATATTGCCCCCCAGGAACGGCTCTATCCCGATGTCAGCGTTATGAAAATCGGCGGTCAGTCGATCTGCGACCGGGGCGCAAAAGCGTTGCCCGCCATCCTCAAAGAGATCGTTGCCAACCGCTCCAAGCACAAGATGCTGATTACCACCGGTGGCGGAACCAGGAGCAGACACATCTATACAATCGGCCTGGAAATGGGCATGCCAACCGGAGTGATCGCCAAATTCGGCAGCATGGTTTCCGAACAGAACGCGCTGATGATCGCCACCCTGCTCTCTCCCTGGGGGGGCGTTAAAATATCCCATGCCGACATCGTCAAACTGCCCACCTATTTCTCCGAAAATATCATTCCGGTCATGCACGGCATGCCGCCCTACGATTATTTTGCAATCAAGCCCAAAGTGGGCCGCATCCCGATCCACCGGACCGATGTTGGACTGGTCATCCTGGCCGACCTGATCGGCTCCAGAAACGTGCTGTTCATCAAGGATGAAAACGGCCTCTACAGCAATGATCCTAAAAAAGACCCCGAGGCCGAATTTATCGACAAGATCGGGGCCGCCGATCTGCTTGCCCGGGACCAGGACGATCTGGTGATCGAGCGTCCCTGCCTGGAGATCATCCAGAACAGCGAGGTTCTCGAGAGCGTTCAGGTGATCAATGGTATGGTGCCCGGCAATATCACCCGGGCCCTGAACGGTGAGCACGTCGGTACGATTATCTATCGGCAATAGGCGATCTCAGGAAAATAGATCTTCTCTAATAGGGTCAGACGGAGAACCTTTGCCAGCGCAGCAGCCGCTCGATCAGGATACCGACGATAAAGCCGGCTGCCAGATTCGAGGCCAGGGTGATGCCCACGATGAGCAGAATAACGAACAGTTCACGACGATTGAGGATATCAAGAATAGTCAGACCAAGCTGTGCTCCGGCGAAAATCAGCAAGACCCCGAGCGCAGACATGGGCAGCAGGTGAATGATCGCCAGTGTCTCAGCGCCAAACAGCAGCGCGACCAATAGAAAAACAGAGCCGATAAAAAGGTTGGAGCCGCCGGTTCGAGCACCGAACCGGTAGCGCGAAGCCAGCCCCCCCGCCCCGTGACACAATGGCAACCCGGCAATAAAAAAGCTGCCCAGATTGGCCAGGGCCATGCTGAGGCAGAGCCCTTTATGGGTTACCCGACCGCTCTGTTCTCCAAAATACTGCTTTGACAGATCGGCATTGGCAATTACCGCGTTACCTATGGTCATCGGTATCTGCGGCAGAGTCAGGATAATCAGGGCGAAGCTGAAATCTGCAGCAGTC
Source organism: uncultured delta proteobacterium (assembly GCA_963824415.1). Lineage (GTDB taxonomy): Bacteria > Desulfobacterota > Desulfobulbia > Desulfobulbales > Desulfocapsaceae > JABDQA01. Next base: position 89,655 of record CAWGPM010000014.1, on the reverse strand, counting down.
GGCAGGCCATATGGCATCAGTTCCGGCAGGTGAAACCCGGCTCTGAGTTCAGCCAGCTCCTGAGTGCGACCAAAGACCATCCCGAAAAGCGTCCCCAAGCCGACTATCACCACAGCTGCAGGCAATTTTTTGTTATCGAGCAGAAACAGGCATAAAAAACCGAGCACGGTTCCCAGGAGCACACCGATCGGCAGGAAGGCTAATTCCTGAATGCGCAGGAAGGGCTCACCTGACCCTTGAAGCAGCTGAACCGAGGAGGTTCCAAGCATCAGATGAACCCCCTGGGAGAGCAGAAGGATCCCGGTGGAGAGCTGCACCCCCCGGATGATCGACTTGGAGATATATCTGCTGATCAGATCGATCAGGCCGGTGATACCAAGCAGCAGCAAAATAAGAAATACCCAGAGGCAGGAGGCCTGGAGTTGGGTAGCTGAGATCGAAGTGGCGATCGCATAGCCGCTGATCACCTTCATCGGCTCGACCGGGCAGGTCACCCGGAAGTAGAGGCCGGAGCAGATATAGAAAAGCCCGATGATCCAGAATACCCCGGTGGGATCGAGACCGTTTATGGCAATCAGACCAACGCCAAGCGGCAAAAGCGTCCCCAGATCACCCAGGGAGCCGGCAATTTCCGCCCGGTCGAATTTCATGGTGGTCGCCATTGCCCATTACCCCATCAGATAAGATGTTGAAATCAATAAACCATTACCTTATTTGAACGATTTTTCCGAGCAAAAAGAGGGGCGTGGTCTCCGGCTGAGAAAAGGAAATCGGGTGTAGAGCCGGATCCTATTGTCGCCAACCGGCTAGGACAGAGGCTTGCCGTACTTTCTAATCTGCTTTTTCATGCGCTGCAGTTCGACATCGCCCGGCACCACGATCTCAGGTTTTGGTTTGAAATTAAGGCTGCGCTTGCGGCCCCTGTATTTCACCGAACGCAGAATCAATTTCATGGTCTCACGCCGGGCCAGGTGCTTGTCATCGGATTTGATGATCCACCAGGGGCATTCGTTGGTGTGGGTCTTCTGCAGCATGACCAGCTTTTTCTCGGAGAATTCATCCCAGAGATCCTGGGCCTGAAGATCAACCTCAGACAGTTTCCAGTGGCGCAGCGGATCGTTCTTACGCCGCTCGAAGCGCCTTGCCTGCTCGTCTTTCGACACTGAGAAATAGAGCTTCAGCAGAATGGTCTGTCCGGCATCGAGAATGAAATTATTTTCGTACATTGTGACTTTTTTCAGAAATCGCCGGTACTGGTCATCGGTGCAGAACGACATGACCGGCTCCACCATAGCCCGGTTATACCAGGAGCGGTCGAACAGTACGATTTCCCCGGCCCGGGGAAACTGCTCGATATAGCGTTTCATGTGCAGCTCGGTCTGCTGGACCTGGTTGGGCTTACCAAGCGCCACGACCCGGTAATGCTTTCCGTTCATGTAGCGGGTTACTCTGCGGATCGTGCCGCCCTTGCCTGAGGCGTCACGGCCGTCGAACAGGATGATCATCTTCTTGCCGGTCCGCTCCAGGTGTTCCTGCATCTTGATCAGTTCGGCCTGATACGGCTTCAACTCTTCGGCCTTGTAATACTTGATCAGCGACGACTTGATGATCTTTTTTTTGTGTTTCTCTTTTAATATCGAATAGATTTTGTCGTGATAATAGCTGTCAACCTCCGGCTCGCTGGGCTGGGCGTCAAGGCTCTTCAGGACAGATTCGATAGTTTTGCTGCTGCTTTCCTCGGACTTTTTCATCTGGCTCATAGAGGCTCTCGATAGCAGGTGGCGACGCGGTGAAGGTCGCATCACAAAATTTGCCTGCATGTTACCCATCGAGCCCGGTTCTGTCTACAGGCTTCTTTTCACGACATTTTTCGATATTGAATTCGTCCGCCAGAAAACCTAAGAAATCATTTATTGAGGTGAGCTCACCATGTTTTTAAGAAATCTGCGCATCAGACGCTGCTTCTGCGACGTATCTGATACGCACCAGAGATGCATTGCAACTTCCAGGATCGTGCTACTTATCGGGTTATCTCCTCACTTCGAGCTGTCAGCCTGACGTTCATGGAAAAACAACAAAGACTATTATTCTCTGAACAATATCAAAAGTTTGTTCTAAGGTTACACAATTATGGGAACAACACAGTTTGTACCCTTTAGAATCAATGATGAAAAGACAGCATTTCCCACCCTTCGGGCGAGTTGATAAATGGCTGAATAAATACAAATCCAGCAGGCAGACACAGGAGAACAGACGAAGATTAGGATTTAATCAGGAAGCCGTAAGAAATACTTGAAAATTGTGGTGTGAAACCGGCAAAGAAAACAGCCCGGCTCAAGTCCGCTTCTGGACCCAAACCGGGCTGTATTGTTGTATAATGCGCTAGGCGGCAGTTGCGCTCAGCCGGGGAACATCTCGCCGACGGCTTTGCCATACTGCTGGCAGGCCTTTGCCCCTTCATCGGTTTTGACCATCTCTTCTGTCAGGTTGAGCGGCCCAAGGCTGGTCATATCCATTTTGAAGACATGCTGCATGGTTTCATAGATCATCGGCGCCGCTTCACCGCTGTGGGTGTGGGATCCGAAAGCACCGCCGATCTTGCCGATCAGGTTTGCCCGTTCGGACAGAAACAGAAACTGCTTCATATTGTTGGTCATATCTTTATGATAGGTCGGACAACCAAACACATAACCGTCATAGCCTATTATCTCGGCGTCACTGTTCACCTTCGACACACTGGCCAGCTCAACCTCGCACCCGGCCATACGTAATCCCTCGGCGATATACTGTGCCATTTTCTCAGTAATTCCGGTCCTGCTGAAATACGCGATCATTACCCGTGCCATAGCTTCTCCTTTTTGTTCCATGTTGAACTGCTCATTTCTCCCCCTATTTATTTAACACGGGCATCCTGGAAATCAATGGAATTCTGCGGGTCTGCGGAAATAGAAACAGCTATGACAGAAAAAATGACGCGCCCTGCGTAATCGCCCAGGGCGCCGGAAAAAGCTATCTAAAGCGCAGCCGCATTGAAGGTATCGCAGGCCTCGAGATCACCGGACTGCAGCCCGGTGGTGAACCAGCGAACCCGCTGTTCTGAACTGCCGTGGGTGAAAGAATCGGGAGTCACATATCCCCTGGCCTGTTTCTGGAGTCGGTCATCTCCAATCATCGAAGCGGCGTTGAGTGCTTCCTCGATATCGCCGCGCTCCAGAATGTGCCGGGTTCGGTCGGCGTGATTGGCCCAGAGCCCCGAAAAACAGTCGGCCTGGAGTTCGAGCCTGACGGAGAGCTTGTTAAAATCGCTTTGAGACAACCTGCTGCGCATGGCATGGACCTTGTCACTGATGCCCAGCAGGTTCTGCACGTGATGGCCGATCTCGTGGGCAACGACGTAGGCCTGGGCGAAATCACCGGGCGCACCCATCTTCGTTCTGAGATCCTGGTAAAACCCGAGATCGATATAGACTTTTTGATCAGCCGGACAATAAAACGGCCCCATGGCCGCCTGGGCGAAGCCGCAGGCAGACTCAACCGCACCGGAAAAAAGCACCAGCACCGGTGGGTCATAGCGGCCGCCAGCCTGGCTGAACATAGCGTTCCAGGTATCTTCGGTGTCCGCCAGAACGACCGAGACGAAGTCAGCCAGTTCATTCTCGGCCTCGGTCGGCGTATACTGCTGCTGCTCCACCGAAGTGGTGCCGAGATTGGCCCCCTGCTGCAGGATGATCGACGGATCTATGCCAAAATACATACCCACCAGGGCAAGGATGAGAATAGCGAGCCCGCCGCCTTTGGCCTTGCCGGACAAGCGTACTCCTCTTCTGTCTTCAATATTGTCGCTTCTGCGACCATCTTTCCAGCGCATGGGCCAGCCTCTTGATCTGTGGTTGAAAACGGCGGTTTTAGTGACAAACCCGCGATCCTGTATTTTTGTATAATTCCTTCGCGCCGCTACTCCGGCGCCTGGTGAATCTGACCACCAGCCTGTGATGCCCGTTGGTGACAGTGGGCGATAGTCAGGATAATAGTGCCCACATGCGGCCCTGTCAAACGCATTGGCTGCCTGGCCCGCCCCCTAGCGCTGGCAGACCCTATCAGATTCCTTCGAGCGTTGCGCGCCAGGGTCAAACGTGGTATCAGTTGCGTTCTTCTTCCTTGTTTATCAATACCTGGCTGAACCACGAGGCTTTAACGCTTATGGCACCTATCAGAGTCGTTCAACTTTTCTGCTGCATGTTTCTGCTCACCATTAATTCAGACAGCCGCGCGGCCGACCAGGAGACCTGGCAGGATATTCTGGCACGGGCCCAGGGGCAGACCGTCTACTTCAATGGCTGGGGCGGCTCGGAAGTCATCAACGCATATATCCGCTGGGCCGGCGACCAGGTCCGGGAGCGCTATGGCGTCACCGTCACGCATGTCAAGGTGAGTGATATCGGTGATGTGGTCAGCAGAATTCTGGCGGAAAAGAGCGCCGGCAGATCCAGCGGCGGCAGCGTCGACCTGATGTGGATCAACGGCGAGAATTTCCAGGCGATGAAAGAAAACGGCCTGCTTCTGGAGCCATATACCCAGTTGCTGCCCAATTACGGCCTTGTCGATACCGAAAACAAGCCCTCCACCCTGTTCGACTTCACCGTGCCGGTCGAGCACCAGGAGGCGCCCTGGGGAATGGCGCAACTGGTTTTTCTCTATGACTCAGAGGTGGTGACCAGCCCGCCGGCCTCGATGGCAGAACTGCTCGACTTCTGCCGGCAAAACCCGGGCCGCTTCACCTATCCGGCCCCGCCCGATTTCTATGGCACGACCTTTATCAAGCAGGCCCTGCTGGAACTGACTGACGAGCCCGAGGCCCTGTACCAGCCCGTTGAGACCAGCAGCTTCGAGCAGGTGACGGCGCCGCTCTGGGACTATCTCGATGCCCTGCACCCGCAGCTCTGGCGCAGCGGCAAAGCGCAGCCCAGCAGTGCACCCGAGATGAAGCGGCTGCTCAATGACAAGGAAATCTTCATTTCGCTGAGCTTCAATCCAGCAGAAGCGAGCAACGCCATTGCCACCGGTGAACTGCCCGAAAGCATCAGAACCTATGTGCATCGGGGAGGCACCATCGGCAATACCCATTTCGTGGCGATCCCTTTCAACAGCAGTGCCAGGGAAGGGGCGCTGGTCTTGGCCGATTTCCTGCTCTCACCCGAGGCCCAGGCACGCAAGAGCGATCCTTCCGTATGGGGGGATCCCACCGTACTGGCGCTGACCAAACTCAGCCCAGCCGAGAGAAAACGCTTCGAGCAGGTTCCGCAGGGTATTGCAACCCTGGGGCCGGAAGAGCTGGGCAGCGTGCTGCTCGAACCGCACGCCTCCTGGGTCGATGCAATCGAAAAAGAGTGGCAGAGGCGATACGCACGGTGAGAATGTTGGCATGAACCAGCCCAGGCGAAGTCGTCTGAGATATTTTCCCTACCTGACCATGACGGTATTTCTGCTGCCGATCCTGGTCGGACTGCTCTTCACCTGGCTGCCCGCCTTCGGCTACCTGCCTGCGGTTGGTGCCGACCAGTTCAGCCTGGAGCCGTTTGTCCGGCTGCTGGATCATCCGAGCCTGCCCGGGGCACTGCGCTCGACGCTGTTTTCGGCCATTGCGGCAACCCTCATCTCTCTTGGTTTATCGCTGTGGCTGGCCATCACTTCCTATAACTCCCGGCTCTGGCGAATTGTCGAAATCAACATGGCGCCTTTGCTGGCGCTGCCCCATGCGGCATTCGCCGTCGGTTTCATCTTTCTTATCGCACCAAGCGGCTGGCTGATCAGGCTGGTGTCTCCGTTTCCCAGCGGTTTCGACTACCCGCCCGGCTGGATCACCGCGGGCGATCCCTGGGCCATAAGCCTGACCTTGACCATGGTATGCAAAGAAACCCCGTTTCTGCTGCTGATGATATTTAGCGGCCTCAACCGTCTCGACGTAAGGCGGATCATCTGGGTCGGCCGCAGCCTGGGCTACCGGCGCCTGAGAATATGGACCAGGCTCATCATTCCCCAGCTCTACCCGATGCTGCGGCTTCCGGTGCTTGCGGTGCTGGCCTATTCGCTGTCCGTCGTCGATCTGGCCGTCATTATCGGCCCGTCCACCCCCCCGACCCTGTCCGTGCTGATCGACCGCTGGTTCAACAACGCCAATCTGTCCAGCCGGCTGGTAGGCGCCGCCGGCGCGGTCCTGCTTCTGCTGCTCACCCTGGCCCTGATTGTTGGCGCGCTGGCAGCCGAAAGGCTCATCAAACGAGTGGGTTCTGCCCGGATACTCAGCGGCAGTCGCACCTCGCTGCTGGACCCGCTGGTTTCGACCGGTCCGCTTTGCGCGGCCATTCTACTGGGCATCAACCTGCTCAGCCTGTGCGCCCTTGTTTTGTGGTCAATCGCCCGGAGCTGGCGCTTTCCTGACGTTTTGCCAGACGGCTTCAGCCTGTCAGCCTGGTCCAGAACCCTGGAGCAGCTGGTTCAACCCCTTACCACCAGTGCCCTGACCGCCCTGGCCAGCGGCCTGATCGCAGCAGTCCTGGTGATCGGCTGTTTTGAAAACGAGCGCTACCTGGCCAGAACCAGGCTGCCCTCGATCAGCCAGCGTTCACTCTGGATCATCTATCTGCCCCTGCTTATCCCCCAGATCGGTTTTCTGTTCGGCATCCAGCTCATCCTGATCGCCCTGCACCTTGAAGGCCGCTGGATCAGCCTGATCTGGATACATCTGGTCTTCGTACTGCCCTACGTGTTTCTCACCCTGGCCAACCACTATCGCAGCTACGACCAGCGCTTCAGCTCGGTGGCGGTGACCCTGTGCAACAGCGAAGTCCGCAGCTTCTTTCAGATCAAACTGATTATGCTGATCAAACCGGTGCTGTTCAGTCTCGCGGTCGGTTTTTCCGTCTCCATTGCACAATACCTGCCCACCCTGTATGTTGGAGCCGGCAGGTTCGCCACCATGACCACCGAGACCGTCAGCATTGCCAGCGGCTCGGACCGAAGAATCATCGCTGTCTATGCGCTGGGCCAGTTTATCCTGCCCCTGTGTTTCTATCTTGCGGCCATCCTGCTGCCGGCCACAATGTTTAAAAATCGAACAAAAATGCAGAACTGAACTGCAGCAACCAGGTTATGTCTTTAACCCTTGAGCGTGTGGCGATTGCCTTTCACTCCACCGAGCTGTTTGCACCGCTGAGCCTGCAGGTGGCCCCCGGCGAGATAGCCACCGTAATGGGACCTTCGGGCTGCGGCAAATCGACCCTGCTGGCGGCGGTCTGCGGTATGCTCGAGCCGGACTTCAGGCTGTCAGGAACAATCGATCTCAACGGCAGGCAGCTCAATGGGGTGCCCATGGAAGCCCGCCGGGTCGGCATCCTGTTTCAGGACGATCTGCTCTTTCCCCATCTCGATGTTTTCGGCAATATGGCCTTTGGGCTGCCCCAGGCAATGAGTAGAGACCAGAAGAAAAAGAAGGTCGCCGCAACGCTTGGTGCGGCCGGGCTTAGCGGTTTTGAAAGACGTGATATCGCCACCCTCTCCGGCGGGCAGAAGGCCCGGGTCAGCCTGCTGCGGGCACTGCTGGCCGAACCGGAGGCGATTCTGCTCGATGAACCGTTCAGCAAACTCGACCAGCAATTGCGCAGCGCGATGCGTGAGTTTGTCTTTGAACAGATCACCCGAATGAACATTCCGGCACTGCTGGTTACGCACGATCGAGCCGACGCCCCGGGTGGCACCGTGATCGAGCTCAAATCAACCTGAGAGGACTCCCTATGCTCGATCGCCTTAGCCTGCGCCTGCTTGACCCGCTCCTGCAGAGAAGTGCCCGATTTCTGGCAGGACTGGGTGTGCGCCCAGATCAGGTCACCATCGCCGCCTTTTTGCTAGGTCTGCTGGGCGCGTGCTGCATCGCCTTCGAATATTATTTCTTCGGCCTGCTCCTGATTCTGCTCAACCGGCTGGGCGACGGCATCGACGGGCCGCTGGCCCGGTTAAGCCGGGCAACCGACCGAGGAGCCTATCTCGATATCGTGCTCGACTTTATTTTCTATTCGGCGATTGTGTTTGCCTTTGCCCTGGCCGATCCCCAAAACAATGCGCTGCCTGCAGCCGCGTTGATCTTCACCTTCGTCGGCACCGGCGCAAGCTTTCTGGCCTTTGCAATCCTGGCCGAGCGGCGCTCACTGACCAGTCTGCGGCTGCCGAACAAAGGTTTTTACTATCTGGGCGGACTGGCGGAGGGCACCGAGACCGTAATCTTTATGGCTCTGTTCTGTCTTTTTCCGTCGTTTTTTCCCATCCTGGCCTGGCTCTTTGCTGCGATCTGCCTGTGTGCCGCCGCCGTGCGTATCATTTACGGCTACCTGGTGCTGCGCTGAGTCTCGTAGCAAAAATTATTTGCGTTTGAGGTCGCTGCGGTATTTTCGCAGCAGCCCCCTGAACTGATCGTAGCTCAGGCCGAGCAGGGCAGCACTCTTTTTCTGGTGATAACGGCAGGTTTCAAGGGCCTGGCGAAGCAAGTCCAGCTCATATGCATTGACCAGTTCCTTGAAGCCCCTGCTCAGGTCCAACAGTTCTTCCCGCTGCTGCACCGACTCATCGGCTGTGCTTTCAATCCCCTCTGCCGAATCGAGCCCGACAAAATAGGGCGATTCGAACGGATTGAAACTGATCTGTTCTATCCGGCCTGAGCCGGACCGATACACGGCCCGCTCTACGACATTTTTCAGCTCCCTGACATTGCCAGGCCAGTGGTAGCGCTCCAGTGCCCGCATCGCCTGGTCGGTGAAGCTGATATCGGCTTCGATACCAAGTTCATATGCCATCCGACCCGCGAAGTGACGGGCCAGTAGCATAATATCCTCGCCCCGGCTTCTAAGCGGAGGCAGAACCAACACTTCAAAACAGAGTCGGTCCAGCAGGTCCTGCTTGAACTGGCCGCGTTGCGCCATGGCAACCAAATTGGCGTTGGTTGCGCCGATGATCCGCACATCGACCTCAATCGCGGCTGAACTGCCTACCCGTTCGAAGAAACCGTACTCGACCACCCGCAGGATCTTCTCCTGGGCCTGCAGCGGGATCGTACCTATTTCATCGAGGAACAGAGTGCCTCCGCTTGACGCTTCGAAACGCCCAATCCGCCGGTCCTCAGCACCGGTGTAAGCACCGCGTTCATGGCCGAAAAGCTCCGATTCAATAAGCGTCGGCGAGAGTGTCGCACAGTTCAGGGTGACAAAGGGCCCCTGCCAGCGGCCGGATAGAAAATGTAGCCGCCTGGCCGCCAGCTCCTTGCCGGTGCCGCGTTCACCGAGCAGCAGAACGGGCCGCTCCACCGGCGCCACCTGGGAGAGACTGTCCTGAAAATCGAGAAACGGCTCGGACTGGCCGAGCGCCTCTGTACGATTCGATGCAGCGTTAATCATGGTCAAAACTGTTTTTTAGGGGTTCAATTCACTTCGTCAATCGACAAAGCATATGGCTCAAGATCCGCCTGTTGCAAAATTGTCAGCTCTTCAAATCCAGACGATTACCGAATACCGCACCCCAATATATGGGGAACACCAGTTCAATATTCTTAACACATTAATTGGTAAATTATACTATTTTTTATAATATTTACCTACTATTTAGTAATTTTAGCCACCATACGAATCTAGATATGAATCTATATAGAATTGTATTTATTAAATATTTTAGGTTTTTAACAAAATGGCACGCATCCTGCTTTTACTCAGACAAACCAGACCCAACCGATCAATTTTGGAGGCATGAAATGAGTATTTTTACCAGATTCAGAGATATCGTCAGTTCAAACATCAATGCAATGCTTGACCGGGCCGAAGACCCGGAGAAGATGATCAAACTGATGATCCGCGAGATGGAAGACACCCTGATCGAAATGAAATCGGCCTGCGCCGGCGTGATTGCCTCGCGCAAAAAACTGCAGCGCCGCCACGATGACCTGAGCGAGCGGATTGGTCTGTGGGCAAAACGGGCCGAGCTGGCGATTAACAAGCAACGAGACGACCTGGCCCGCGAGGCTCTGATCGAAAAGCGGCGTTTTGCAGAACTGGCCGACAGCCTCGGGCCCGAAATTCTGGAACACAGTTCCCTGATCGAGCAGTATCAAGGCGATATCAGTGAACTTGAGACCAAGCTCGCCTCGGCCAAAGAAAAAAAACGCATGCTGATCCAGCGCCACAAAAAAGCCGGCCACAAAATGCGGGCCCAGGAAGAGATCCGCAGGATGGACAGCACCGAGACCATGGCACGCTTCGAACATCTGGAAACCCGCATCGACCGGATGGAAGCCGAGGCCGACATGGTCAATTACGGCAGAAAGGCGCCGGTCGATGAGCAGTTCGATGATCTGGCCGCCGATGATGACATCGAAAAAGAGCTTGCCAACATGAAGGCTGCTGCATACGGTGAGGGCAAATAACCCCACCATCAAACGCCACCTTCAGCAACGGCCTAAACCATGCAAACCGTGATCATCGTAGCAATCGTTTTCGGCTCGATCGTAACCCTTGCCGGGCTGCTCTGCGGCACCGTCCTGGTCATTTTCAAAATGCGCCAGTCACGTTCCGGTGCCCCGGGCCAGGCTAGCCGGGAAGAGGCCAAAATGTTCCAGGAAATGTATCGAGGTCTGGAGAACATGGAGCAGCGCATCGAAGCACTCGAAACCATATTGATGGACAGGCACGACACAGACGGAGATAGACAATGACAGAATATAGAACCAGGAAACGCGGCATCTACCGATCCAGAAACGGGCTGATCCTCGGCGTCTGCCGGGGTGTGGCGGACTACTTCGACATCTCGGTGTTCTGGGTACGGGCAGGGATGGTGATCATTTTTCTATTGAGTGGCTTCTGGCCGGTGATCGGTATCTACCTGGTTGCCGCGCTGCTGATGAAAGCAGAACCGGTGAGCTCTTTTGCAAACGAAGATGAACGGGAATTTTACGACACCTACGCCCAATCTCCGCAGAGCGCCGCCCAGCGGCTGAAAAAGAAATTCCACGACCTGGAGCGCAGAATCCGGCGCATGGAGGACAGCGTCACCGACCGGGAATACGAGTGGGATCGAAAATTCAACTCATCTAACTGAGCCGGTCCCGCGCTGCAGCAGTAGAGCGCGATAGACGGCAATACTCTGACTGATGGTTCCGGGCAGAACGCCAGCTGCCCGGCTATTTTTGGAATTCGCTGGTGGTGTGAAAGTAAAGGGGCACCATTGCAAACCACTCGAAACGCTTGTCGAAACGGATGGCCAGGCCGGCCCCGCTGGTTCGCACCACGCTGCCGGTCATCTTTTCAATCACCATCTGGCTGTGTTTGCCGGCCAGCATGATCTCGACCTCATAGACAGTCCCGATGGCCGGCTTGTGCTCGCACAGCATGAAAAGCCCGGCAATACTGATATCTCGAATAGCGCCACTGATCTGTTGATCCCCTGCACTCAACCGGCAAACCGCCTTGGTGGCGACATCCATGCGAAATGCTGCGCGACGCTCCTGCATGACACCCATACCCCCTACCTGTTCTGGAATTAAACCGGCCCCCATAGGACATTTACGACACGGAACTTACCGTGATTATGCAGCAACTTCAACAGCTAATATAGCTGTTGCCTAACCACGGGTGATTCAGCTCTGCTCTGTGAAACGGGCTTCCAGGTTCACCATTTCCCCTTCTCCGGTGATTTTTACATCGTAGTCGAGGCTGTGAAAAAGCTTGATCATGCGCTTGTTGTCTTTTGATGTATAGGCCGAAAAACCTATGATACCACTGTCCCTGGCGCCTTCCGCCAGCTTCTTGATGACGATTGAGGACAAGCCCATGCCCTGCCAGTCCTTCTGCACCGAAAAGGCGATCTCGGCAATATTGGTCTCCGGATTGGTGTAGTATTCACCGACCGCCAGTACCGTCTCGTAGCCAGGTTGTCCCTCGACTGCAACGATGGTCAGATCGCGGCTGTAGTCGATGATAAAGGTTCGTTCGATCTGTTTGGAGACAAAGCTGGTCTTCTCATGGAAAAACCGCGACACCACATCGATCTTGTCCAGCCCGTAATAGTGCTCCTGCAGGGGGCGCTCGTCGGTCAGTTTGACCGGCCGGAAGGTGAGCTTGCGCCGGTTGATGATCCTGGTTTCCTCCAGATACAGCGGGTAGGTGGCGTGCATCTCTTCTCGGAGTGAGCGCTCGGGGCCGAGCAGGCCTATTTCCTTGGCCTGCTCGAACAAATTGTCGCGGAAATCCGGATGCGCAATCGAGATCAGCGCAATGGCCCGCTCCTGGATCGACTTGCCGAACAGGTTCACCGAGCCATATTCGGTAACCACATACTGCACCTCACCGCGCGGCACGACCACCGCAATGTTCTGCAGCCTGGGCACGATCCGGCTCTGCTGGTCGTTGTTTTTCGTCGAGGTCAGCATCAGTATCGACTTGCCGCCCTTGGACATCGAGGCACCCCGGAAAAAGTCGACGATTCCGGTCACCCCGGAAAAGTTGTTGAAGGCCAGCGCATCGGCGGCCACCTGGCCGGTGAGATCGATCTCTTTGCCGATATTCATTGCCACCATCTTGTTGTTCTGCGAGATGACCCGCGGATCGTTGACATATTTGGATGGGTGGAATTCCACCGCTGAATTGTTGTCGAGCAGGTCGTAGAGATCCTTGGTACCGATCGCGTTGCTGCAGATGATCTTACCGTTGTTGAATCCCTTTTTCCGGTTGGTCACCACCCCCATGGCCATCAGTTTCATGATGGTGTTGGTCACATACTGGGTGTGAATGCCGAGATCGTTTTTCTCCAGCAGCGCGGCGATATTGGCGTCCGAGGTCGCCCCCAGCGACATCTGCATGGTGGAGCCGTCATCCACCAGACGTGAGACATATTTGGCGATGGTGCCCGCCGCGGCTACTTCGGGGTACTCGCCGATGGCCCGCAGATCCTCGTCGTACTCGACAAAATAGTCTATATCGTTGACATGGATATTGCTCCGCCCCTGAACCCGGGGCATATTCCGGTTGACCTGGGCAATCACCAGGTCGGCTGCCGCGGCGGCCGAGGCAGTCACATCGACTGAAATCCCGAGGCTCATCCAGCCGAAATCATCCGGAGGCGTCACCTGGATCAGCGCCACCTGGATCGGCAGCAGGCGCGATTTGATCAAACGGTGGATATCGGAGAGGTTGATCGGCGTGATAAAACGCAGATCGCCCTTGAAGCTCTCGGAATCAGCCGAGCCCAGATAAAAGGAACGGATATTGAGGTTCTGCGATTTCGATTTATCGGCGATGCGCGACAGCGAGGTGGATTCAGCGCTGAACAGCCTGACGATTTCCAGATCGGTGAACAGCAGGCTGGCATCGGCCAGCCCCTTGACCAGGTGCTGGGGCTCACCGCAGGACGACCCGATAAAAACCCGCTGTCCCGATTGAATCTTGGCAATAGCCTGACTCACCGACAGCCTGTTCTGCTGGTAGTTGTCCGCCCAGTATCCCGATTTATTTCTCATCTCGTCCTCCCGCCGTGTGGATGATAGCCTTATTTCTGACTCACCCTATTGGTTGTGACGCGTTTTGGCAAGCAAATCGAGCGCCATCCCACGGGGGTGGGTGCAGACTGGAAAAATATATTGCCGGAAGCAGCGCCACACGCTAGGGTATCTTGAGCTAAAAGGTAAGATGACAGCGCCAATCATGGACCGGACAGCACCAACAGGACGGGAAGAATGATGAAGAAAACCGGCTTTGTTTTCGACGAAAAGTATCTGCACCACAAAACTTTTAATGGCCACCCTGAATGTTCCGAGCGGCTCAAGGTAATTATCGACGGGCTCTCAAAGGCGGGGCTGCTCGAGCAGCTTGTTCCTATCAAGGCCGAACCGGCCAATCAGCGCTGGATCGAGGCAGTCCACAATATCCACTACATCATGAAATTTGAAGAGGCATGCCTGTGGGGCCTGCCCGATTTCGAACATCAGGACAATTCCATCTGCCGCGACACCTACGATATCGCGCTGCTTGCAGTTGGCGGGGTACTCAAGGCAATCGATGCGGTGATGAACCGGGAGGTCAAAAACGCCTTCTGCGCCGTCCGCCCGCCCGGCCATCATGCCGAGGCCAACCAGGCCATGGGCTTCTGCTATTTCAACAATGTCGCCATCGGGGCGCGCTACCTGCAGAAACAGTGGGATGTTCAGCGGGTGGCAATCATCGATTTCGATGTCCACCATGGCAACGGCACCCAGCACATCTTCGATACCGACGATACGGTATTCTACTATTCGATCCACGAACATCCTTCTTTTGCCTACCCGGGAACCGGACGGGAATTCGAAACCGGCTTTTCCACCGGCGAGGGCTACACCCTGAACTCGCCGATTCTGCCGGGCAGAGGAGATGAGGAGTACCGGGAAAAGCTGCTCTCGGACCTGGTACCCGCCATCGACAAATTCAAGCCCGAGGCGGTATTGCTCTCGGCCGGTTTCGACGCCCATGAGTCCGATCTGATGTCCGGCACCAGCCTGAGCACCGAAGGCTATGATTTCGTCAATGACACGATTCTCGGTCTGGTCAACGGCAGCGCCGAGGGACGGGTCGTCTCGGTTCTCGAAGGCGGCTACAACCTCGACATTCTGCCCATGCTGGTGGCCAACCATATTAGAAAACTAATGGAAATATAAGAACTGTTACCCCCCAATGAAAACTATCTCGATATCTGAATAAGCGGAGGCCGCAATGTTTGTTTTTGAAAAAATGAAGACGGACCTGATCTCAGTCAGGCCCGAAACCAAGCTGGCAGAAGCCAAAGCGCTGATGCAGGATAACAATTTCCGTCACCTGCCGGTGGTTGACGGCAATGACAAACTGGTCGGGATCATCACCGATCGCGACATGCGAGACGCCTATCCCTCATCGCTTCTCACCGAGGAAGCGTACCAGCGAACCCTGGCTGAAGTAATGCAGCACCCGGTCGAAAAAATCATGACCAGAGACCCGATCACCATTTCTCCCTATTATACCCTGCAGGACACCCTGCTGGTCATTGGTCAGAAAAAGGTCGGCGCCCTGCCGGTGGTCGACGAAGAGGGTCACCTGAAAGGCATCATGTCTACCCGTGACCTGCTGCAGGCTTTTGTCAATATCATGGGGATCAATGAACCGGGCACCCTGCTCTGCATCCTGGTCACGGAAAAGACCGGGCAGCTGAAGCGAATCGTCGATATCGTCACCGAAGAAAACGTCTCCATGGGCAGCGTATTGGTGGCCCGCGACTGGGCCCAGGAGAAACGGGCCATTTTCCCGTATCTGCTGACCAACAATGTCATGGCCATCAAAAAGAAACTGCTGGAGCAGGGCTTCGAGCTGCTCGATCCGATGAAGTGGTACCTGGATCAGCTGGCCAGCAAGTAGCAGGGTTTCTGAAGTAGAAAGGTTTTAAACCCTGTAATGCCATAAACCTATCCTGAACATTTCATATTTTGAAACCGCCTGCCAGGCTGACGTTCACGCGTTGAGACGGCCTGCTAGCCAAGGAGACTTGGGGAAGGTTATATACCTAATATACCCTCCCCAAAAGCGACGCGGGATAGTAGGCAGTATCAACTCGTGAACGCCAGGCTATAGATTTTCCAGCGCCTGCGCAGCGGCCCTGCTGAACAACCAGATATCCGCCTGTCCGGCGACCAGTCGGTAGCCCCGCTCGAGCAGCTTTGCAGTAGCAGTGCCGGGCAGCGGAAATCCGCCTAGCATGGTGCCTGATCCCAATATACGCTGCTCCACATTCTGGATCGCAGCAATCACTTCGGGTTCTGTGAGCCCCTCGAAGCACCCCATCGATCCGGCAAAATCCATCGGTCCGATAAACAGCATGTCGATACCTTCGACCGCAGCGATTTCCTCGATCTGCTCTACCGCATCCACGTGCTCGATCTGGGCGATCAGCAGCAGTTCAGCGTTGGCTCTGGCGCCATAGCCGGAGTCGGCCCCATAACCCGAAGCCCGAACCATCGGCGCGGCATACCCCCGCCTGCCTGCGGGGGGATAGCGGCAGGCGGCAACCGCCTCCTGCGCCGATTCCCTGTCGTTGACCATCGGAATCATCAATGACTGAACGCCGATATCTAGAATGCGTTTCAGGTATACCTGATCGTTCCAGGGTACCCGCACTATCACCTCCCCGCCGGCGCCCTCCACCGCACGGATCAGGTGGATGGTGGTCTCCAGGTCGGTATAGCCGTGCTCGTTGTCTATCAAGATGGTCTGCCAGCCGGCATAGACCGCTGCTTCGACGATGGTGGGACTGCCCGACTGAGTCCACATCGGGGTAATATTTGCACCTTCCGCCAGCCAGCGCTTCACCTTGTTTTCTCTGGTAAACATGGTTCCCTCTCGTTATTTAGCTTCTGGTAAACTGCAGCACCCGCGTTTCATCTCAGAACCTTCCCGCAAAGGCCGGTCCCGGCTTTGACCTTGATCCGCTCAGGAGGCTACCGCAAAATGAGCCAGAAACTCACGGTCGACCTCAACTCCCAACCCGGGTCCCTGCGGCAATGAGACAAAGCCGCCGTTTTCCTTTACCTGGTCAAGGATGCCCAGTGACTCGAGCAGCAGTTCCTCGCGGAAGCGGTTCGGGGTCGTGTCATACTCCAGCATCGGCTGTACCGGATGGGCCCCGCCCGGCAGATCCGGCAGCGCTGCCAGCAGATGGAGATTGACCGCCACCGCCACCGCAGAGCCCCAGACGTGATTTACCACGGGCACGAAATGAGTATGGGCCAGAGCCAGCACCTTGAGATACTCGGTGATCCCGCCCAGCCCACAGACTTCGGGCTGCAGCAGATCGACGCATCGTTTCTCGATCAGATCCCTGAAGCCCCAGCGGGTAAACTCACCTTCGCCCCCGGCGATGTTCATATCCAGTGCCAGACACAGATCACGATAGCCCTGATGGTCTTCCGAAGTCACCGGCTCTTCGAACCAGTAGACATCGAGCTGCTCGAGCGCCCGGCCCAGCGGAATCGCCTCCCGGGCCGTGTAAGCGTGGTTGGCATCGACCATCAGCTTGATGTCGGGGCCGATCGAGCCACGCACCGCTTCGACCAGTTCGATATCTTCCTTCGGGCCCCGGCCGATCTTCATTTTCACCGCCTTAAATCCCTGCTCGATAATGGCTGCGCTTTCAGCTGCAAAACGCTCCGCCAGATCATCCACCCGCTGCAGCATCATGCCATAGCCGTAGGCTGGAATCTTCTGTCTGAAGGCGCCGCCCAGCATTTGATAGAGTGGCAGGTTCAAGGCCTTTCCGGCGATATCCCAAAGCGCGATATCGATGCCTGACAGCGACTGGATGGGCATACCTTTCTGGCCATGGTCCCGCAGGAGGTTGTATACCTTGTGCCAGATCACTTCCCGGTCCAGTGGATTCATGCCGATCAGCATCGGCGCTATGGTCTGTTCGACGATGGTCCGGTTGGCCAGGGCCACACCGCCGCCGCCGAAACATTCGCCCCAGCCGACAAGCCCCTGGTCGGTGATTACCTCGACGATATGGGCCGTGCGCATCGTATAGTATTGCTGCGAATAGCCCAGTTCCTCTTCGAGCGGGTACTGAATCACGTGACTCCTGATCTCGGAAATGCGCATAGCTCGTTCTCCACGTCCGGTGGTTATGCCTGGTGAATCGTGCAATCGGTCGCCGGTGAATCGTTATTGCATGGTAATGGAATTTAACAATATTTCGCAGGTTCGACCCACAATTTGCGGAGCCATTCCCCGGCTGCGCCGGAGCTGATCGACGTCGATATATAGGGGGAAAACGAGGAGACGGCACCCGAGGGCAGAATGTGCAGATTGCCTCCCGGTCAATTTCCCCACTTTGAAGACAAAGTTTAACCCCGCACTTTTTCTTAAAAAAGCCTGGACGAGAGACTGCTTTGCCGAGACAGGCGACCAGGCTTATGCTTTCGCGTTTTGGGACTCAGTCGAATCAATCCGGTAAAAGCCCTGACGCCTGCGGCGGTGGCAAACTGGTCAGTCGGCATTCAACGTCGTCCAGAGCTTTTTTAAGCGCCCGTTGCTGGATGGATTGATGGTTCTGGGCGGCATCTTACCTGCCAGAATCGCCTCAACCTGTTCGACTGCGCTCCAGGCCTGGGCTTCGGCATTCTGCACGGTCAGCCCCCCCAGATGCGGGGTGGCCACCACCCCATCCAGCTCCGCCATATGGGAAGAAGGCCGCTGATCCGGGCCGCGGCCAACATCCATTGCTATTTTGGCGATACGCTTTTCCCGGTAAGCTGCCTCGAGCGCCTGTTCATCCACCAGATTGCCGCGCGAGACATTGACGAAATAGGCCTCGGGCTTCACCAGAGCCAGGGTGTCTGCATTGATCAGATTTTCAGTCTCTGCATTGGCCACCGCCAGCGGTACCACGAAATCGGACTCGGCCAGCAACTTCTCCAGCACAACCTGCTCCACCCCTTCCTGGTCTGCGGTGACATACGGGTCGCTGACCAGCACCCGCATTCCCAGAGCAACAAGCTTCCCGGCCAGGTAGCTGCCGATGGCGCCATAGCCGATAATACCGGCGGTGGAGCCGCTGAGTTGCCTGCCCATAGTGGACGGCGGCATGCGGCCCTTCTTAAACTCGAGCGTCGACACGGTCACGTCACGGGCCAGGTCGAGCATCAGTGCCAGGGCCAGCTCGGCGGTCGCCGGAATAAAGGCGGGCACCGAGTTGGCCACCAGGATATCATGGGCCGAGGCCGCCTCGACATCGACATCGCTGATATCGACCTGGGGCCGGATAAACACCGCCAGATCGGCAAGCTGTTCGAAGATCTGCCTTTTGCCGTGGGTCGAGCGGTGGCAGACCACCACCTCACAGCCGCGGGCCGCCTCGATTAATTCCTCGGTGGTCAGGTCACGGGCCCTGGGGTTCAGCACCACCTGGCCGAGACCGGTCAGGGCTGCATGGGCCTTCTTGAAATAGACGCTTAGATCTTCGGGATTGTGGGACAGAAAAATTTTAATCATGGCTTTAGTGGATATCTAGTTAGGCGAGAGCATGGGGCTTTCGCAGGCATTGTGAGAAGTGGCTCTCAGAACAGCAGAGATGCGACCTAAAACCCATAGAGCTCAGCCGGGTTGTCCCGCAGAATCCTGGTGCGCACCGAGGCGTCATCGACCCAGTCCAGCAGCAGATCGAGCAGATCCGCCTCATCCGGCGGCTGCTTCTGCCCCGGGTGCGGCCAGTTGCTGGCCCAGAGCATTCGTTCAGGCGCCGCTTTGACCAGCGCCCGGGCCTCGGGCGTGACATCGGCCCAGTCCGGCGGACCGGCTTCGGACGACTCATATGGGGCTGAAAGCTTGACCCAGCAGCGCCCGGTCTGGAGAAAATTCAGCAGTACGCAAAAGGCCGGGTCATCCGTCGGCACCGGCCCCATGAAGCGCCCCACATGATCGACCACCAGCTCGCAGCCCAGTCTGCTCAACAAGGCCTCTTTTTCCGGGAACTCCCTGCCGTTCATCTGCAGCTGCACATGCCAGCCGAAGTTATCCACCCGGGCGGCCAGCTCTTCGAGCACATCCCAGCCCAGTGCACCGCCGGGCAGCATGTGAAAACGGACGCCCCGAACTCCGAGCCCGGTGAGACGCTCCAGTTCTTCATCGCTGATGGCGGTATCAACCACCACGACCCCCCGGGCCTCATCCCCGAAAGCCTTCATCGCCTCGAGCTGGCAGGAATTGTCGGTCCCGTAGGTGGTGGGCTGCACGACCACGACCCGCTTGAGCCCGAGCCGCTGCTGAATCGCCCGATAATCTTCCACCCAGGCATTGGGCGGGGTCATCAGTGCGGTCGGCGCTGAGGCAAAACGATCGTTATAAAAATGCATATGGGTGTCACAGGTGTCCGGCGGGGTCACCAGTTGCGGAAATTTCCCATGCGTGCCGCTCATCGATGCACCTCCTTTAATCGCATCAGTTGTTATCTCCGGGCAGAAGCGCCTGCATCTGTTTTTTCCAGTCCGCATGCAGACCGACCAGCGCATCTTCCAGCGCCTCCTTTTCAGGATCCACCTGGCTGGCCTCGCGCTCGAACCATTCCACCATCATCGTTATCCCGTCATCGAGGGTGATATCGCAGCTGAACTCGGGGATTACTGCTCTTATCTTGGTATTATCAAATAAGCCGACATAGGTCTTCTCATAGTAGAGATGGCTGAACAGACCGGGATTGGCTGCCATCAGCAGTTCCGAGGGGATATGGACGATCTTCGGTTCTTCGCCGAGCACCCGGCCGAAGCCAAGGTAGAGGTCCTCCCAGCGGCAGCGCTCCTCGCTGCAGGCGTGGTAGGCCTCACCGTAGGTCTGCTCGTTGCCAAGCACCCCGACAAAGGCCTTGGCCAGATCCGGGGTGAAGGTAAAACTCCAGGGTGTGCTGCCATCGCCGAACATGACCAGCGGCTTGCCTTTTCTAATCCGCTCGATAATGCCGTAGTTCTGCCGCAGCACCCCGATGTTGGCCGCCCCTGGCCCATAGGTCAGCGACGGGCGAATGATGGTGATGGGTGCTTCCTCCCGCTCGATCACCGTATTGAGATAACGCTCTGCCTGGGCCTTGTCGTAGGCGTAGCCAAAGACCGGATCATCAAACAGCGTCTCGGCCGATTCCACGGTCGGCACAGAACGATAGGGCCGCTTGTAGGCGGCAACGCTCGAACAGATCACCAGCTGAGCACCCGAACCCCTGAAGGCGGCAACCGTTGAGCGGGCATCGGCCTCGTTGAAGCAGATCATGTCGATCACCGCATCAAAAGACTCACCCCGCATCCGGGTTTCAAAACGTAGGCGCTCGGACCGGTCCCCGGTGATGACTCTGACCTCGTCACTGAACGATACCTGACGGCTGCCCCGGTTATAAACCGTAACCGAATGCTGCTTTTCGAGCAGCAGCTTGACGATCTCCCGGCTGATAACGCCGGTCCCTCCCAGTACCAGTACCTTCATTGCACCCCTCCTGCCATTATCGGCCGCTGCGTTCAGCGGGTCATCCAGCCGCCGTCCACGGTCATCGTCGAGCCGGTGATAAAGCCGCCGGCATCGCTGGCCAGCAGCAATACCGGGCCAACCAGTTCCTGGGGTTTGCCCCAGCGCCCCAGAATCAGCATCGAATTAAAATACTCCCGCAACTCCCCCTGCACCAACCGGTCGGTAAGCGGGGTGGAAAACGGGCCGGGGGCGATCGCATTGGCGGTGATGTTCCAGGGCGCCAGGTCCTGGGCCATGGTCCGGGTGATGCCGATCAAGCCGGCCTTGGTCGCCGAATACCCTCCCCGGGCCTCTTTGGTGCAGAGGCCGAAAATCGAGCTGATATTGACGATCCGGCCCCAGTTGCGCGCTTTCATCTGGGCTGCCAGTTCGCGCACCAGCACAACCGGAGCGGTCAGGTTCAACTCAACCAGCTTGTCCCAGTCCTCATCTTTGATCTCATCGACCGGACTGACGATGTTCGTGCCGGCGTTGTTGACGATAATATCCACCCGGCCCATCGCCTCGAACGCTTCTGTGGCGAGCTTGATCGTCTCCTTCCGGTTGAAGAGATCGGCCACCACGCAATGCCCACGGCGCCCGGTGCCTTCCAGGATCTGGGTCATGGCCTGCTCCATCTCTTCACTGCTGCGGCTGTTGATGACGATATCGGCCCCGGCCTGTGCCAGACCGCGGGCCATCGCCATACCCAGTCCTTTGCTGCCGCCGGTGACAAGGGCCACTTTACCGGTTAGATCAAATAGCTCATGTACCATGATGAAGACTCCGAATAATGGTTTGCTGTTGCTGTAACAATATTTGCAGCTAAGGTTTAGGTGCTGCGATATGTTGACAGAAATACGCTCCCGTAAATGAAAACGAGCTGCTCATTGGGGATCATTATCTCTATCTGCAGCCGACAGATATGGAGCTGAACAAAAACCTATCCCAAAAAAATGAAGTTTCAACTTCGATCAGTTTGTAATCTTGGCTGCAGCCTCCGCGATCAGTTGACGAACTGGGGCATCAGCCAGCGCGGCAGTGCCATAATGATATCCGGGAACAGGATCACGATAAGCAGCACTCCGAGCATCGGCAGCAGAATAATTGCCACATCTTTCATCGCATCTTTGAGTTCCACTTTACCGATCGCGCAGCTGATCAGCAGACAGAGGCCGTAGGGTGGCGTGACCAGCCCGAAGGCCAGGGAGATAACCCCGATGATCGCAAAATGAATCGGGTCAAGCCCGGCAAATTGGGCCATCGGCCAGAGCACGGTACCCAGGATGATGATCGCCGGGATCGCATCGATAAACATGCCGATGAACAAGAAAGCGCCGGCCACGATCAGGCCGGTACTGATGGGTCCGGCCCCGAACTGTTTTAAAAAATCCACCAGCGCCAGCGGTATCTTGTAGTAGGCCAGCAGCCAGCCGAATGCCGATGCCGTGCCGACGCAGAACAGCGAGATGGCCGCAAACCGGGCTGATTCATAGAGAATCTTGGGTATATGCCTGATCTTGATCGTATTGTAGATCACCATGCCGAGAATCAGTGAGTAGATTACCGCAATAACGGAAGCCTCGGTCGGGGTAAAAAAGCCCGCCACGATGCCACCGACGATAATCATCGGCGTCATCATCGGCAGCGTCGCCTGTAAAATGGCGATAATCGCCTCTTTAAACGTCGATCTCGAATAGATCGGATAATTGTATATCTTGGCATAGACATACACCGTGGCCATCTGGGACAGGGCCACAAGCATCCCGGGGATTACCCCTGCCAGGAAGAGCCCGCCGATGGATACGGTCATCAATCCGCCCCAGACAACCATCAGAATAGACGGCGGGATGATAACCCCCATCACCGAGGAACAGGCGGTTACCGCCACCGAAAATGAAGGGGCAAACCCCTGCTTTTTCATCTGGGGGATCAGCAGCGAGCCGATTCCGGCAGCATCCGCGGTGGACGAACCGGAGATCCCGGCAAAGAGCATGCTCACCACGACATTGATGTGTCCCAAACCGCCGGGAAGGTGGCCGACCAGCGCCCGGGCCAGCTTCACCAGTCGATCCGTGATGCCCGCCGAGTTCATGATGTTGGCAGCCATCAGAAAAAACGGGACCGCCAGCAGAACGAAAGCGTTATAAGACTTGAACATTTCGTTCATCAGCAGAAACGGCGTGAGTTTGTCATCGATCATGAAAACCGGCACACAGGCCAGCCCGAGGGCAAAGGCGACCGGGATTCTGAGGATTACGAGACCACCAAAGGTGATAAAGAGAATTGCTGCTACCAGTCCTGGTGTCATCGCGTATCACTCCGCCACAATTTAACGTTATCGACATACTTTTCGATCAGGAAAATAATCCACGTTATACCCGCAATGGGCCAGGCCATGTAGATATAGACCATCGGCATCTCAGCCATCTCCGAGGTCTGCAGCAGACCGAATTTGACCAGCGGCCAGCCCCAGACGATGAAGACGACGGCGGTCAGCAGAATCCAGAAATCCACAAACATATTGACTAATGCCTGACCACGCTTGGTCGACGCTTTGGGCAGCAGGTCCACGGTGAAATGGGTGCCGTCTCTGACCGCGATCATGGAGCCCACCAGGATGACCCAGATAAAGCAGAACCGGGCCATTTCCTCGGTCCAGATATAGCGGGGAATAAATCCCAGATATCTGCTGATAATCTGCAGGGTCACCGGAATCATGAGCAAGCCCATCAGGGTCGCAAGCAATATCTGCAGAAACCGGTAGTACCAATTCAATACTTTTCTCATTATCTTAGAACCAGCCCCGTGTTGTTTCTACGATTTTCAATTACTGCTCTTTCATACACAAAAGCCGGGAACCACACGGCCCCCGGCTTTTGTCTTACACCAACTGCACGTTGTCTATCTCAATAAATACGCATGCAGGTTTATTGGGCGGCTGCCTGAATCTGATCATACAGATCGGGAACGCCCTGCTCCTTGAAGTATTCGATGAGAACCGGCTTGGATGCCTCGACCAGTTTGTCACGATCCTTGAAATAGATCGTCTTCAGCTTGCCTTCAGCCTCCATCTGCTTCATCTTC
Source organism: uncultured delta proteobacterium (assembly GCA_963824415.1). GTDB lineage: Bacteria > Desulfobacterota > Desulfobulbia > Desulfobulbales > Desulfocapsaceae > JABDQA01. The sequence continues at coordinate 65,503 of CAWGPM010000014.1, read as the reverse complement.
ATCTGGTCTTCAGAGGACTCGAGGATACGGCCGTAGGTGCCGGCATCCTTGCCCGCCTGCAGAATTGCGGCCTGCAGGTCTTCGGGAAGCTTGGTGAAGGTCTTGTTGGAGAAACAGAGCGGGCGCACGGTGATCGCATGAGCGGTCAGCGCGATGTTCGGACCAACCTCGTAGAACTTCATCTGCTGGATACCGGCAGCCTCGTTCTCGGCCGCATCGATAACACCGGTCTGAATAGCGTTGTAGACCTCGGCATAGGCGATAACCGTCGGAGCCATGCCAAAGGCAGAGAACATCTTGGTCTGGATCGGGGCGCCCATTACACGGATCGGCAGGTCTTTGACATCTTCCATGGTCTGGACCGGCTTGTTGACGATCAGCATGCGGGTTCCGCCGCCGCCGTACCCGATGATCCGTATATCTGCTTTGGCAAGGATATCATCCACGATGGGCTGCAGGGCATTGCCGCCCAGAACCTTACTCCAGTGAATATGGTTCTGATAGAGCATCGGCGGATCCATCAGGGACGCCATCTTGGAAAAGGTTGACATATGAGAGGGAGAAGCGACCGCGTAGTCGACCGAAATTCCCTGGTTCATATAGGCAACGTAATCTTTTTCAAGACCGAGCTCGGAGTTGAGGTGCATCACGAACTCAATGGACTTGTCCCCGGTGTAATAGAGCTGAACCAGTTCTTCGAACTTGCGCATCAGCCTGGTGAAGGCGTGCTCCTCGTCGAACTGGCTGGCGCCATGGAAGGTGAAATCGGCCCCCTGAGCCGCCGAAATCGCCATGAAACTGGCAAAGAAAGCAACAAAGACTACACGAAACAATTTCCTTTTCATCGACCGTCCCTCCTTTTTTCTAGTTATCCAGCTTGACTGCAAACACCTCCACCGATCAAAAAAAACGAAGCGGCATGAGTCCAAAGCCGTGCCGCCTGAGAGCCATCGGTTGTGCCATGATGTCACCGGTATCGGTCAGGAAACACTACCGACCCGGCACGGTTTTTGTCAAGTATTTTATCGGTTGCAACAGGTACAAATGGCAACAAAAATGTCGACAATCTGCCTACCTGTTCTGGAATATTATAAATTACTGATAATAATTAAATTATTATAGAACAATTTATAGCTGGCGAGACGGCGACGATGTGTCCCACCAGACTTGCGCCAGATAAATAAAGATCAGGTATTCCGAAGCAAATCAGCCGCCGAACCACACCATTTCTGTGACAGGTCGAGACCACCTCCGCTGACGCAATAATTGTTGACAGGATTGTCGGCAGTGGTAGCCTGCGGATTATAATTCCGGTTTAAAACCTTATCGGCCGTCTAACATCATGAGCAAAAACGCCAGCTCCCGAACCCATGTGCAGCTCATTGTGCGCACTCTCGAGGTCGATATTCTCCTCGGCCGCCTCTATCCGCGGGAGCGTCTCATCGAAGAGCAGCTTGCCAGGCGCTTCAAGACAACCCGGCATGTGGTACGCCAGGCCCTTCTGGAGCTGGAGATGGCCGGCCTGCTGGTGCGCGAGGCAAACAAAGGAGCCACCGTCAGTGAATACAGCGGCGAGGAGGTGAATCAGCTTTACCAGATGCGCGAGTTCGTCGAGCGGCAGGCAGCATTGCTGCTCGACCTGCCCATCGATGCCAGAGCCTACCAGCGTCTGGAAAAGATTTGCGACCAGCATCGGACTGCGGTCGAGAACTCCAATATGATCGGCGTGGTGGCCGCCAACAAGGAATTTCACCAGGTGCTCTACCGCTTGTGCGGCAACGAATTTCTGGCCGACGTGATCGACGAAATGGCCCAGAAGGCAAATCTGGTAAGGTTTGCCTCCGGCACCGACATCAGACTGCTCAAACAGGCCAGTGACGAGCATTACCGGATCCTGGAGACGCTGGTAAAAGACGACAACCAGGCCCTGGCAGAAATCTGTGTCAACCACCTGCAGCCATCCAGAATGAAGTACCTGGAAAGGCGGGGACTGCTCGCCTGAACCTATCTAAAAAACAACTATTGTCAGGAGATTGTGAACCATGCTTACCACCGAACTGATGTCGGGTGTACTTTCACCCGTGATCACCCCGTTTGACGAAAATCTCAACCCGGATGCAGAGAAGCTGATCGACCACTGCCGCTGGCTGCTGGACAACAATGTCGGCCTGGCTGTTTTCGGAACGAATTCGGAAGGCAATTCCCTGAGTGTCGAAGAGAAAATCTCTTTGATGGAGGCGCTTGTCGAAGCCGGACTGCCTCCCCAGCGCATGATGCCCGGAACCGGATGCTGCGCGCTGCCCGACACCATCGCATTGACCAGGCGGGTGGTCGAGCTGAATTGCGGCGGCGCTCTGATGCTGCCCCCCTTCTACTACAAAGGGGTCAGCGATGACGGACTGTTCCGGTCTTTTGCGGAAGTGATCGAGCGGGTCGGCGACAGTCGGCTGAAAATCTACCTGTATCATATTCCCCCGATTGCCCAGGTCGGCATCACCCTGCCGGTTATCGAGCGGCTGCTCAAGGCCTACCCCGGTACGGTGGTCGGCATCAAGGACAGTTCCGGCGATTGGAACAACACTAAAGCCATGCTCGATGCGTTTCGCGGAGAAGCATTTCATATTTTCCCCGGCTCCGAGACGTTCCTGCTCAAGGGACTGCGCGAAGGCGCTGCCGGCTGCATCAGCGCCACCGCAAACGTCAATCCGGGCGCCATCGCCCGGCTGGCGGCAACTTGGGAGCAGGCTGATGCCGACGAACAGCAGGCTGAACTCGACCGAATCCGTTTAATTTTCCAGGGCTACGTAATGATCCCGGCGATGAAGGCCGCGGTCGCCCATTACTCCGACCAGCCCGGGTGGCTCAGCGTTCGCCCGCCCCTGGATCCGTTTGACGATGCCCGGAGTCTTGAACTGATCACCAGCCTTGAAGAAGCGGGTTTTTCGATGGATGGACTTCGGAAATAACATGCTCTATCTGACAGCAGGTTCAAGCTGATGCAGGTTTTCCGCTACGAGCTCCTGAAAGAGTTCGTCGAGGCCGTCTTTCAAAACATGGGTTGTTCAGCCGGGCACGCCGACCTGGCAGCCGATGTGCTGCTGGCGGCTGATTTGCGTGGCATAGACTCGCACGGGGTTGCCCGCCTGAGCTCCTATATCAGACTCTGGGAACAGGGCCGGATCAGTGCTCAGCCCGACATTCGGATCGTCCATGAGACCCCGAGCACCGGGGTCATCGACGGCGATTCCGGTCTCGGTCTGGTGGTGGCGCCCCAGGCGATGCAGCTGGCCATCGACAAGGCCGCCCGGGTCGGCACCGGCTGGGTCGCAGTAAAAAATTCCAACCACTATGGCATCGCCGGCTATCATGCGATGCAGGCCCTTAAGCACGATATGATCGGCCTGAGCATGACCAACGCCAGCCCGCTGGTGGCCCCGACCTTTTCCCGGGAGCGCATGCTGGGCACAAACCCGATCGCGGTCGCTTTCCCCGCTGGTGAGGAGCCGCCCTTTGTGGCAGACTTTGCAACCACCACTGCGGCGTATGGCAAACTGGAACTTCTGCAGTTTAAAAATGAGCAGGCACCGCTCGGCTGGATCCAGGATTCCGACGGCAACCCAAGCCGGGACCCCCATGCGCTGGCCCAGGGCGGCGGGCTGCTGCCGCTGGGCAGCGACCGCGAGCACGGCAGCCACAAGGGCTATTGCCTCGGGGCGCTGGTGGATATCTTCTCAGCGGTGCTGCCGGGGGCAAATTACGGCCCCTGGGTGCCGCCCTACGTTTCGTTTCTCGACAAAAAGACCGAGCTGGTCGGCAAGGGGATCGGTCACTTCTTCGGGGCGCTCAGGGTCGATGCCTTCCGCCCGGCTGAGGAATTCAAGTCCCATATGGATCAGTGGATTCGAAGGTTCAGACAGGCGGCACCGGTCGACGCTGAAGACAAGGTGCTGATCCCGGGCGACCCTGAACGGGAATGCGAAAAACAGCGCCTGAGTAAAGGCATCCCGCTGCTCGACCCGGTGGCTGCTGATTTAAGCGCAATCGCTGAAAAATTCGATTTAGTCTTCTAGATCTGAGCTGGTCCGGTGGCCGAGAAAGGCTGTTTGGGGTACCCAATTGCTTCTCAGCCGGGAAATAAAGCATGGAGTTTCTGCACCGCCGAATCTGGTGCGCTGAGGACCGGCACGGAACAGCTCTGCGCACACAGCGCGGCGGCGGAAGTCATCGAGAAATGGGCCAGCAGGATCACATCAATGTCGCACAGCCTGCTTGCCGCTTCTGCGATCAACTGGTCGTGTCGGGCCGTTTCTCCATGATCCGAAGCCTGGCGGGCCCCCTCAACATAAAGCGTGGTAATTGTTGCACCGGCAGGGGCGGCGGCATAGAATTCATCTTCCATGCTGCCGATCGACGGAATGAACGTCGCCAGCATACCAACCCTTGTGCCCCTGCTCAGGGCCTGGTCAAACATGGCTTCATTGGGTTTCAGGACCGGTACCCGCAGCCTTTTCCGGACATCTGAAATCGCTTCGCCGAAGGCCGAGCAGGTAAACAGAAGCGCGTCGGCCCCGATGCTGAGCGCATAATCGGCCAGGGCGTGTATCCGTCCGGCAGTCTCGCGGCCCGCCGCCCGGTCGCGGGAAAGACTATCGTCCATTAAATGGGCACGCTCCGCCTCAGGCCAGAGCGCAGCAAAAGCCCGGTCGGCTGGCGGGATCGAAAGTCTGGTGGCGTGAATCAGAGCAATTCGTGTCATCTTCGCACACTTCTCAACAAGGTGATTATTCTTGCCAGCACAGGGCTGTTTTGATTATCCTCGGCTGGTGGCTCAACTGACCCCGAATACACCGCCCGCAGACCCACTGGTGTCCGGAGCAGTTAAATCATCCGACCTGCTTTTACCGGTCTCTCAGACAACCCGAACAGGAACAGATTATCCATGAAAGAGCAAACAATCTCTATAGGCTGCCGCGTCAGTTTTTCGAAAACGGTTGGTGAAAGTGATATCTACCTGTTTGCCGGCATCACCGGCGACCTGTCGCCCAACCACGTCAACCGCGAATTCATGAAGCAGACATCGTACGGTCGCCGGATCGCCCACGGTTCGCTGCTGATCGGCTACATGTCGACAGCATCGACGATGATCCTGGACAAATACCCGGCCGCCGATAAAAACACGACGCCGGTATCCCTGGGCTACGATCGCGTGCGCTTCCTCAAGCCGGTGTTCATCAACGATACCATCACGGTCAACTATACGATCGAGGCTTTCGATGAAGAGCAAAGACGCTCGCGCTCACAGATAGAAGTTGTCAACCAGCACGGCGAACTAGTCGCGGTAGCCACTCATATCCTGAAGTGGGTGCCCAATTCCTGAGGCCGCAGCCCCGGCGATGAGCGCTCTTCTTGCCAGAGAACTTCACCCGAAGGCTCAGGAATCCAGCGCGGCTATTTCTTTTTCGATCACCTGCTCCATCACGGCCAGCGGCGCCTCCAGGCCGGTATAGAGCTCGACCTGGCCACAGGCCTGGTGCAGCAGCATGCGCACGCCCTGAATCGTTCTGCAGCCGGCCGCAGCGGCCTCTGTCAAGAGCCGGGTTCGGGGCGGCAGAAATACCGCATCCATCACCACCGGTTGCAGCGTTCCACTGCAATCCTGCACGAAGCGATGCAGCTGTGCCTGCTCCACGGGGCTTTTGTCCGGTGCCTTGAAACCGATCGAGGTGCAGTTGACCAGCACATCGAATGCTTTGTCACCGGAAAATTGATCAAGCGCACCGCCAACCTCCACGCCGAACGTCTCAGCCAGCCGGGCGGCCTTTTCGAGAGAGCGATTGAAAATGGTGACCCGGGCCCCCCCCTGCACCAATCCGTAAGCAACCGCCCTGGCGGCCCCGCCGGCGCCGAGCAGGGCCACCCGCGCACCAGCCAGATCGACCTGCTCCTCCAGGGCCCGGATCGCCCCGATATAGTCGGTGTTATAGCCTATAAGTTCCCCGTCACGATTGTCGATGGTGTTGACCGCGCCGATGGCCCGGGCGGCCGGGTCGATCCGGTCAAGATACTCCATCACCGCCGATTTGAACGGCATCGATACATTCATGCCGCGGATGGAGAGTGCGCGGATCGCCGCCACCCCGGCTGCCGGATCGGTGATACCGAAATAGACGAAGGTATAGTCGATCCCCAGCGCCCGATAGGCCGCATTGTGAAGTTCCACGGCCAGACGATAGGGATGCGCCGCCATGGAACCGCACAAAGTCGGCAGGGTAGAAGACATCTGATTTGTCTGCTCCTTCCAGGTTCTTTGCGTATCAGGCGAAATAAAGACCGCCGTTGATCTCAATAATTTCGCCGGTGATGAAAGAACCCAGCTCCGAGACGAAATAGATCACCGCCCCGGCTACATCGGCGGGTGTTCCGCCTCGCTTCAAAGGCGTGGCATTGATGGCTCCCTGGATGCCTGCGTCGGTACTGAACGTTTCATGAAACGGGGTATCCAGGATCAGGCCCGGTGCTACCGCATTGACGGTGATGCCCTGGGCGGCGACCTCCTTGGCAAGTCCCCTGGTATAGGCGATGATGGCCCCTTTCGAGGCCGCATAGGCCACCGCTCCGTCGCCGCCGCCGTTGCGGGCCGCCAGTGAGGACATATTGATGATCCGTCCCCAGCCACTGTTCATAAAAGGCAATACCGCCCGGGTGGTATAAAAGGTGCTGCTAGTGTTCACATTCATGACCGTGTGCCAGTGCTCGTCACTCATCTCGGCAATGGTCGAGCGCCCGACCAGGTGCCCGGCGTTGTTCATCAGGATGTCGATATGGCCTCCCAGTGCCGCCGCCACCTGGCTCACCACCTCATTCACCTGGCTGCTGTCGGTGGCATCGAGTTGAAAGCCAAAGGCCTTCCGGCCCATGTCCTCGATCATTTTTACGGTCTCTTCGCCTTCTTCTTTATGGGAGTAGTAGGTCAATGCAACATCTGCCCCGCATTCCGCCAGTGCACAGGCGACGCCCCTGCCGATACCCAGATTTCCCCCGGTTACAAATGCGGTTCTGCCGCTTAAATCGATATTCATTAGTTACTCCTGCTGTGTTGATTTTGGCCCATTCCGGGCTGCCTGCAGAGCCAGGCATTTCCCCTGCCCGACCTTTGTCTTGATTGGCTGCTGATCACAGATCCAGCCCTCTATTTTTATGCCTTTCCCGATCACCTGTCAACTCCAGATGGCATCGTCGGCCAGCCGGCGCCTCATTACCGGTCACCCCATCTTCTGTCATATTTTGCGACGCACCAGCATTCACCACGCCAATTCAGCTGGCCAACCTGCTTACCATCACTTGCCAGCGGTTTCCGAAACGGCTAGGATAGCACCATGCAGATCGTCGCCATCATCGGTGATCCAATCAGACAGGCCCGGTCGCCGGCGGTCTTTGGATCGTATTTCAACAAACATCGCATCGAGGCGGTAATGGTACCGCTGCATGTAACGGCGGCCGAATTCGACCGCGTGCTGAGCGGCCTGCGCCGGATACGCAACTTTGGCGGTCTGGTGGTTACTATCCCCCATAAGATGCGTGCCTGCCAGATTGCCGACATCTGTGGACCCATGGCCCAGGCCACCGGCACGGCCAATGCGCTGGTCCCGATTGGCGATAACCAGTGGTCTGCCGAGATGTTCGACGGTATCGGACTGCTTACCGCACTGGATAAACGACAGATCGCCATCGCCGGGCTGGAAGTTCTGCTGCTCGGCGCCGGCGGCGCCGGCACTGCCATTGCGGTTGCCCTGGAGCAGCGCGGCCGGGTCGGCCGGATCTCGATAGTTGAAACCGACCAGACCCGGGCCGAAACGCTGGCCGCCAAGCTGTCCAGCGCCCGGGTCATTGCCGCACCAGGTGCCCCTGTCGACCTCGCTGCCTATCAATTGATCATCAACGCCTCACCGGTCGGTATGCGCTCAAGCGAACTGCCGCTCGAACTAATCGGCTGTACCGCCGGAACCATCGTCTGTGACGCCATCATGGATCCGCCGAAAACGGCATTTTTACGCCAGGCCGAAAAAAAGGGTTGCGTGATCGTTGAAGGGCTGCAAATGCTCAAAGGCCAGGTGGAACCGCTGGCGCGTTTTCTGGGGCTGGCCGCTCCGGAAAATATGCCGGTAAATTCAGCAGGTGGTCCTGGAGCAGGCGCAAACGTAAACCGAGGATAAACGAGAGATCCCGATGAAAACAGCAGATACAGCCCCGGTTGCATTGATCAGCGGCGGTTCGCGCGGAATCGGTTACGGCATCGCCACCGCCCTGGCCAGAGACGGCTTCGATCTGGCCATTATCGGCCGGCGCGCAGAGGCAGAAGTAGACAGCCTGGCAGCGCTCAGAGAGCTTGGCCGCCAGGTACTTTACTGCAGCGCAGATATCTCCCAAACCGCTGACCTCGCGGCCGTCACCAAACAGGTGCTGGATCATTTTCCGCGGGTGAATCTGCTGGTCAACAACGCCGGTATTGCTCCCCGCATCAGGGCTGATATCCTTGAAACATCGGAGCAGAGCTACCGGGAGGTAATGGACACCAACCTGGCCGGCCCGTTTTTCCTGACCCAGCGCCTGGCCAATCATATGGCACAAATGAAGTCGGAACAGCCCGATTACTCGGCGATGATCATCACCATCAGCTCGGTCAGCGCCACCATGGCCAGCATCGAGCGTCCCGAGTATTGTATCTCCAAGGCCGGCCTGGCCATGCTTACCAAGCTTTACGCCTGCCGGATGGCCGCGTTCGACATTCCAGTCTACGAGGTCCGACCGGGCATTATCAAAACCGACATGACCGCCGGCGTGCAGGAAAAATACGACCGGCTCTTTGCGGAAGACTTTGCGCTGACCAACCGCTGGGGCCAGCCCGACGATGTCGGCAGGCTGGTTGCCGCACTGGCCCGGGGGGATTTTGGTTACTCCACCGGTCAGGTCTTCATGGTGGACGGCGGTCTAAGCGTCGAGCGACTCTGAACCCGCATCCTGTTCCGCTTTGAGCAACTCGAGCAGAAAATTGTCACGCCTGTCGATGACCGCCTGAGCGTCGCGCTTACTCCAATCGTAAAAGCCTTTGCCGGACTTTCTCCCGAGATCGCCGTCCGCAGCTTTCTGACGCAGGATCCGGGCAGGCTCATCCGCATTGCAGAGCGAACTGCACAGGTACTCCTGAATGGCCAGCACCATATCCAGACCGACCACATCCGCGTGTTCCATTGCACCGTAGACCGGAAAGCGCCTGCCCAGCCCGTTCTTTATCGCTATATCCACATCCTCGACCGAGGCCACACCCTGCTCGATCAGATAGATCGCCTCTCGGGTCAGGGCATGCAACAGCCGGTTGCCAAGCTGGCCGGGCATGTCCCTGTGCACCGTAACCGGCTTCTTGCCCGCCCGCTTCATCAACGCCACCAGGGCCTCGGCCGTCGAGACGGCGGTTTTTTCCCCTCTGACGATTTCGACCAGCGGCATCAGATGGGGCGGATTCCAGAAGTGAGTAACCGCAAAGCGCTCCGGATACTGCAGTTTTTCCGCCAACCGGGTAGCCGGCAGACCGGAGGTGTTGGAGGTCAGTATCGCCGAAGCCGGGCAACAGGCTTCGAGCCGGCCGAACAGTTCCTGTTTGAGCAGCAGGTCCTCCGGGATCGACTCGATTACCAGATCGGCAGCGGCGGCGGCCTCCTCGAGCCGGCTCGTCACCGAAACCAGGCTCTTGACCGCACGGTTTTTTTCAGCTGAAATACAGCCGGCCTGCTGGAGCAGGGCCAGCAACCGCTCAAAGCGGAGCAGGCCCTGCCCGGCGCTCTGCCCGGTTCTGCCGTAAAGCTTCACCTCAAGACCGGCTGCGGCCAGACTGTAGGCGATACCCGGCCCCATCATACCGCTGCCGATAACCACTGCATGCTGCAATGCTGCTCTATCCATCCTCTCCCTCCGGCTGACTGCTGAAATAAATCGTCAAGGCTTTTAACCTACCATGTCTGACAAGAGACGAGTTTACCCTTGACGCCGGCCTTTGGGAAATCTAAATTTCGCCCTGCATACCCTGCCGCTGATCTTGCTTCTCTCATTTGCTGTCCGTAAAAAGATACGGAGGTCCACCATGCTCGACCTGCTTAAAGGAATACGGATCATCAGCTTCAACCATTTTCTGATGGGTCCCCTCGGCGTGCAGATACTGGCCGACATGGGGGCCGACGTGATCTGCATTGAATCGACTGCAGGCGGGTTTCAGCGGCGCTTCGGCGGGGCCAAGACCTTTATCGACGGAGACGGCTGCTCGTTTCACCTGGCCGGCCGCAACAAGCGAAACATCGCCCTGAACCTGAAACACGCAACCGGCATAGAGATCGCCAAAACGCTGATACGCTCAGCCGATGTGGTCACCGAAAATTTTAGGCCCGGGGTCATGGATCGACTTGGACTGGGCTATCACGCCTTGAAAGAAGATAACCCCGCGCTCATCTATGCGGCGGCCACCGGCTTCGGCTCATCGGGCCCCGGCTCCGATCGCCCCGGACAGGATCTGCTGATCCAGGCCCTGTCAGGGCTGACAATGATAAGCGGCACCAGGACCAGCGGGCCACGACCCGTCGGGGTGTCGATTGCCGATCATCACGGCGCCGCCCTCTATGCGTTGGGCATTACCGGTGCCCTGCTGCGCCGGGAGCGCTCCGGCCAGGGCTGTTTCGTCGACGTCGATCTGATGTCGGCGGCCATCGATCTGCAGGTCGAATCGTTCGTCAGCTACTACAACGGGGCCTATCGCGACTCCCTGCTCAGCCCGGATCATATCGGCGGCTGGTACAACGCGGCACCCTATGGCCTCTACCCGACCAGCGACGGCCATCTGGTTATCTCCCACTGCGATCTGAACCTGCTGGCCGAAGGCTTGGAGCTGCCTGGAATCAGAGATTTTATCGACAAGGATCTGTTTGACTGCAGAGAAGAACTGGCCCAGCTGATCTCAGAGAAAACCAGGCTGCTGCCTTCCCGTGTAGTGCTCGACTCATTATCTGCGCGCCAGATCTGGTGCGCGCCGGTCAATGACTATGAAACGGTGTTCGAGGATGCCCAGGTACAGCACAACCGGAACTTTATTTCAGCACAAAGCGCCAAGGGATCCCCGCTCACCCTGGTCAACCACCCGATTCGCTACGACGGCCAGGCCGCCGAGATGCAGCTTCCGCCGCAGCCCCTTGGCGCCCAGTCGGCCGAGATCCTCAAAGAATTGGGCTGGAAGGAGTCCGCCATCGAACAGCTCGCCAGAGACAAGATCGTGCTGCTCGGCTCTTGATCTAACGCCCTACGTAACCGCCGGTTCAATCAACACAGGTTTATGTTTGGCTTACTTTTTCTGCCACGATACGGTCATCGTTGACTTTCTCCATCAGTTTGGTTACCCTCTGCATCAATCATGGGTAACGAAACAAATTCAAAAACGCGGATTTTCGAACTGCTCAGTGAGTCGGGTTCGGTGCTCTCCGGCGAAAAAATCAGCCGGGAGCTGGGCATCAGCCGGGTCTCGGTCTGGAAACATATCCAGAAGATGATCAAGGCCGGCATCGAGATCAGCTCGTCAGCAAAAGGCTACCAGCTGCAGGCGGACCCGGACAGCCTGCAGCCTCTCCAGTTCGGTGGCTGGCAGGAGCTGATTCATTATTTCAGCGAAACCAGCTCGACCATGAATGAGGCGGCAACCCTCGCCCGGCAGGGCTGCCCCGACTTTACGGTGGTGCTGGCAGAGCGGCAGAATCAGGGCCGCGGCCGCCTGCAGCGGCTCTGGACTTCCGCAGACGGCGGGCTCTATTTCACCGTCGTCGTGCGACCTGAAATTACGCTCAATGCAGCCGGCCTGCTCAACCTGGCCGCCGCGGTGGATATGGCTGAGGTATTGAAAACCGGATACCGGATAGCCGCCCGGCTCAAATGGCCCAACGACATCCTGGTTGAAGATAAAAAAATATGCGGGCTGCTCTCACAGATGGAGATCGAAGGCGGACAGATCGCCCATGTCAATATCGGCATCGGCCTCAACGTAAACAACCGGCCGGAAAGAGATGCACCGGGCTCAGTTTCGATGCAGAGCCTGCTGGGCCGGCCCGTTGGGCGCCGGGGCGTGCTGATCTCGTTTCTGGAACGCTTCAGGCACCGTCTGAACGACTTTGACGAGTCGGCCCTGATCGACCAGTGGAAGGCCAACAACTCCACCATCGGCAGGCGGGTGCAGATCGCCACCGTCAGAGATACCATCGAGGGCACCGCGGTGGATCTCGATCGACACGGCGGACTGATTCTGGAGCAAACCGACGGCTCTTGTGTAACCGCGGTCCATGGCGACTGCTTTTACAACTAACCCCTACCCCAAAATACAATTATGGATTCAACCCAGCAACTTCGTGCGATGGTTTACGCCTCTCTGATGGCCGCACTCACGGCAGTGGGTGCCTATATCGCGATACCGATCGGCCCGGTGCCGATCGTTCTGCAAAATCTTTTTGTGATGCTCACCGGCCTGCTGCTCGGCAGTCGCTGGGGGCTGATTTCGATTGGCATTTACCTGCTGGCCGGTGCTGTGGGGCTGCCGGTCTTCGCCGGCGGAACCGGCGGCATCGGCAAGTTTCTCGGCCCGACCGGCGGCTATTTGATCGGTTTTGCGGCGGCCGTCTATCTGATCGGTCTGATTTCCGAGCGCGGCCGTGGCTCGGTGGTTGTCGACGTGCTGGCGATGCTGGCCGGCAGTCTGGTGATCTACGCGCTCGGCGTGGGCTGGCTCAAAGTCGTCACCTCGATGAGCCTCGCCAAGGCGGCCAGTGTCGGGATGCTGCCGTTTCTGATCGGTGATGCGTTGAAGATCGCTGCGGCAATTCCAATCGCCCGGGCGGTGCGGCCCCTGATCAGCGCCCAAACTGGTGCTCTGCAGCCGCGCAAGCAGCCGCTCAGGTAGATCGGCGCCAGGACTTATTAGGACCGTGCCAATGGTACCGCAATGGCCATAATCGAGACGAACGGGCTCTGCTATCAATATCAGGACGGCTCCACCGGACTGGTGGACGTCTCGCTGAGTTTTGAAACGGGTGAATTTACGGTGGTGGCCGGGGCCAACGGTTCGGGCAAATCGACCCTGCTGCGGCACCTGAACGGTCTGCTGCTGCCCGGATCAGGCTCGGTTTCTGTCTGCGGTGCAGCGGTGCAGGATGACCCGGCCCGGGCCAGGCAGCAGGTCGGCATGGTCTTTCAGGATGCCGATTCGCAGATCATAGGAGAGACGGTCTACGCCGATGTCGCCTTCGGCCCCGAAAACCTGGGCCTGAGCCATGACCAGATCGACGAGCGGGTCCAGGCGGCACTAGAGGCGGTGGCCCTTACCGGATTCGACGATAAAAGCCCCCATCATCTCTCCGGCGGCGAGAAACGGCGCCTGGCGATTGCCGGGGTGCTGGCTATGACGCCGCAGGTGCTGGTCATGGATGAGCCGTTTTCCAATCTCGACTACCGGGCCGCACGGCTGGTTCTGACCCAAATCCTGAATCTGCATCGGGCCGGTCACACCATCATCATCACTACCCACGATCTGGAGAAGGTGATCGGCCATGCCCAGCGGCTGATCATCATGGATCGGGGCCGGGTGGTCAGAGACGGAAGCCCGGCGGCGATTATTGAAGATGTCGAACGCTTCGGCATCAGGCCGCCCTGCTCGATTAAGTTCAACCAGGGAATCCAGCCATGGCTGAGCTGACCAGCATCGGCTTCAGGAAGGGCAACTCAGTACTGCACAGGCTCGATCCGCGCACCAAGCAGATCCTGCTTATGGTTTTTGGCATGGCTGCTCTTTTCGGGGACGAACGCTTTCTGCTGCTGGCCTCATTGCTGTTGGCCCTGCTGCTGCATCAGGCTGGGCTGCGTTTTACAACCATCGTTCGGGAAATCCGCTACTTTCTCTACCTGCTCATTTTCGTCTTTGCGGTGCGGGCAATAAGCTTCACCGATCAGTTTTATCCTGCCATCTCACCAGGGGGATTCTCCGAGGCGATTTTTTTCTGCTGGCGGCTGCTGCTGATCGTGCTGATGGGCCTGCTGCTGGTCTCGACCACCCGGACCAGCGACATCCGCGCGGCGATTATCTGGTTTCTGAGGCCGCTGCCGCTGATCAACGAAAAAATGGCCGCCACCATGGTGGGGCTGCTGGTCCGCTTCCTGCCACTGATTCTGTTCCAGGCCCGGGAGATCGACGAGGGCATGCGGGCCCGGGGCATCGAACGGCGCAGAAATCCCCTGGTAAGGCCGATCCGCTTCAGCGTCGCCCTTTTCCGCCGGGTCTTTGTCCGGGCCGATGAACTGGTCGAGACCATGCAGGCCCGCTGCTATAGCGAACAGCGCACCCTGCCGCAGCTCCAGTTCAGCGCAGCTGACGGCTGGGCCTCAGTGTTCGGCCTGCTGGCGCTGCTGCCCGCCTTTCTGCGCTGAATAGCGCTTAATACGACACTGCGCAGCTTCTGCCGCAGATTCAGTTGCCGGTAAAGCGGTCGATGATCTCCATCACCTGCAGCCCATCCGTGGTGGGACAGGGACAATCGCGCAGGCCGAGAAAATAGGAGCTGACCTGCTCGATCATCGGCTGCTGGATGTTGAGCGGATTGGTAAAGCGAATGACCTCTTCGGCCCCGTCGGTGCAGAACCGCACCTCGTCACCGAAAAAGGTGCAGCTGACCCGGCCTTTGTTGCCGGTGATCACCAGCAGCTCAGAGGCGGCACATGGCGCCACGCTGAAGCACCAGCACCCCTTGAAGACGATGTTGGAGGCAAAGCGCACGGTCCCCTGGACAAAGTCATCGGCCGGGGACGCCGCATTCTGACGCAGCGCAAATCCTTCGTAGGACAAAGGCTTGCCAAAGTAGGCCAGCAGCAGATCGAGCAGGTGGGGAGAGAGGTCGTGGAACAATCCGCCACCGGATGTCACGGGGTCGAGCCGCCAGTTGTCTCTGGCATCGGGAACCAGCGTATTGACCTCCGGCAGGAAAAAATTCACCTCGGCCAGACGCACCTCGCCGATCGAGCCGTCTGCAATCAACTCGCCGACCTTTTTAAAGGCCGGCAGCTCTCGCCGATAATGGGCCACCGCAACCTTGCCCCGACTTTTTTTCTCGGCCTCGATAATGGCCCGAGACTCGGTCGCGTTCATTGCCATCGGCTTTTCCAGATAAACATGCTTGGCGGCGTCCAGCGCCGCCAGACAATGCTCCAGGTGGAACCGGGGCGGGGTGGCGATATAGATCGCATCGATATCGGGGTCAGCCAGCAGCGCCTCGGTCGAATCATACCAGCGCGGAACCCCGTGCCGCCTGGCAAAATCCGCCGCCTTGTCGCCGTCTCTGCGCATCACGGCAAGCAGCTCGGAATGTGCGGCCTTCTGAAAAGCAGGGCCGCTTTTCACCTCGCAGACATCGCCTGCGCCGAGGATGCCCCATCTGATTGTCCCGCTTACATCGACCATATCGTTCTCCCTGCTCTCTCGGGTTATCGGTATTGTGGTTCGTGCAGCTACTCGTCCAGGTAATACTTGTGATAAATACCATTGTTAGCCAGACGCTTGAGATAGACGGCCAGTTCCATCAAATGATAGTCGCCCCACATGCAGGATTCGCCGCAGGGCACCTTCTGTCCCTCGGGCACATGATCCCAGCCGTTGGGTCGGTGGTAGACCGAGTGCAGCAGGAGCCCCTGATGCTTGGGGTCAAAGGAAAGGTAGGGCTCACCGAGCAGGGTATCGGCTATGGCAAGACCCGCCTGGATATAGCGCTCGCCTTTTTTGGTCTCGCCCCGGTTTTTAAAAAATCTGCCGATTCTCAGAAAGCCCTGGGCGCAGATCGCCCCGGAAGATGAATCCACCGGCTCGAATTCGTTGTACGGATCGGCCGGCCGGCTGGTGTAGTCGCCCAGATGCACCAGTCCCGGGGCGCCGGTATCCCAGTAGACCATGCCGTCCGTGGTGCAGTGGGCCAGGTAGAAATCGGCCACCGCCTCGGTGACTTCGGCAAAGCGTGCGATCACCGCAGCCTTGTCCGGGTAGACTTCCGGCAGCAGGTCCGAAAACACCTCATCATCAACGGTTTCGATATATTCGATAAGCTCCGGGTAGCCGGAAAATATCCAGGCCAACCCGCGGGTCCAGGTACTGAAGGGTGAATAGCCCTGCTGGGTGTTGGCGCAGCGGTAGGTCCCGTTGTTTACATTGAAGATCGTCTCATGGGCGACCCGCCCCCTGATATCGTATGAATCGCGGCCGGTGCCGAAAAACACGTTGTACCTGGCCGTGGTCTCGGCATGCTGCAGCCCCCGTTTGAGCAGGTTGATCTTTTCGTCCTGTTCGCCCATGAGCAGATGACCGAGCTGGTGCGCCATGGTCAGGGCGCGCACGGTTCTGATGGTGTCGGCAAACAGTGAATGCGGCCCGTTAAAAGAGCAGATATAGCCCAGATTGCCCGGCAGGCTGGTCCAGCGGGCCGCCTGCACGGCCCCGGTCAGCTTGATGGCCAGTTCATAGAACTCGCGCTCCCGCTGATTCTCTTCGATGGCCCCCTCGTTCATCAGCCGCAGCAGGTTGCCATAAGTGGAAACATTGTTGAAACCGTGATCGTGCACACCGACATGGCTGATATGCGGCGCCATGTGATCGACGGTGGCCCGGCGGCCCAGCTCCAGAAACTTTTTTTCTCCGGTGGTGTCGAACTGCAGCAGCGCACAGCCGAACTGGAAGCCCTGGGTCCACTCGGTCCAGCCCCGTGAGGTGTAAGTGCCGTCCACGGTGAAGACCGGGGTGCCCCGGGTCGGGTCCCAGCTTTTCTGGATCGAGACGATCTTGGCCGCGGCAAGATCGAACATGACATCGAGTTTGGCTTCGAGTTTCTGCGGGGTAATGGCAGGATCGATATTCAACATGGCGGGTATCCTTTTTTTCTATGAGGCTCTTTATTGTGATCGATGAAACTGACGGATATGGCCTCAGCTATCCATAACGAAATTCGGCATCATTTGTAAAGCTGTCTGGCAATAATGGTGCGCTGTATCTGATTGGTTCCTTCGTAGATCTGGGTGATCTTGGCGTCGCGGTAGAGACGCTCCACCTCATAGCCGCGGATATAGCCGCTGCCGCCGAAAATCTGCACCGCCTCGGCGGTCTGCCGGACCGCCATATCGGAGGCATAGCATTTGGCCATCGAACAGGCGCTGGTGGCCGGTTGGCCATTATCAAGCAGCATCGCGGCCTGATGCACCAGCCCCCGGGCGGCGCTAATCTCCATGGCCATCTGGGCCAGCATCCACTGCACCCCCTGGAAGTCACCGATCGGCGAGCCGAACTGCTTTCTGGTGGATGCATAGTCAAGTGCCGCATCGAGCCCGGCCTGGGCGATGCCGGTGGCCAGGGCGCCGATGCCGACCCTGCCCTTCTCCAGAACGCTCATGATCATGTAAAAACCGCGATTGAGCTCACCGAGCAGGGCGTCTTCAGGCAAGGCGACATTATCGAAGAACAGCGGCCCGACCTGGGAGGCCCGCTGTCCCATCTTGTGTTCCTTCGGGCCACGGGTGACGCCTGCTGAATTGAGATCGACGATAAACACGCTCATGCCCCGGTGTCCCAGATCCGGGTCGGTGCGGGCCAGAACCAGTCCGACATCGGCCAATGATGCGTTGTTGATCCACAGTTTGGAGCCGCTCAGTTTCCAGCCGCCTGCATCTTTTACCGCGGTGGTTTTCAAACCGGCCAGATCGGAGCCTGCCTCCGCCTCGGTCAGGCAATAGGCTACCTTCTGCTCAAAAGAGGTGATCGATGGCAGATAACGCTGTCTCTGCTCGCCGGTGCCGTAGGTATCGAGCAGCGTGCAGATCAGCTCGACCAGACCGCACTGGTCGGCGATGGCCGAATAGCCGCGGGAGAGCTCCTCCATCACGATGGCATAGGCGTAACAGTCGATACCGGCTCCGCCATACTGCTCGTCGGTGGTGATGCCGAACAGGCCGAGTTCACCCATCTGCTTGAAAATGGGCTCCGGAAACTCCTCGTCCCGGTCAAGCCGCTCGGCCTGGGGGCGAATCTGCTCCCGGGCAAAATCGATCACCATCTCCCTGATCTGCTCATAGGTGTCCGGCGAGTTCTTGGGTATCTGTCTGAGCATTGTGTTCCTCGATTTTGGTAGTTAAAAACAATTCAATTTTTCCGGAAGCGTTCCCGCAGGCCAAGCTTGTCCTGCTGGTAGATAATCCGATCGATGGTCTTCAGCTCAGGACTGATGATTGGCGCAAACTCCATCATATCGAGCACATCGCGCTGCAGGTCGACCCCCGGGGCAATCTCGACCAGCATCACGCCTTCCCCAGTCAGGGTAAAGACCGCACGTTCGGTCACGTAGAAAACGCGCTGGCCCCGCTCGATGCCGCTTCTGCCCGAAAACGATACCTGCTCGACATGGTCGACGAATTTCTTGAATTTTCCGGGATTGGTAATCACCAGACCGTCGTCATTGATCTGCTGCTCTGACTTGACCGCAAAGGTTCCGCAGTAGACGATCTTCTTTGCCGACGAGGAGATGTCCACCGAGCCGCCGCTGCCGGTGATGAAGTTGTTGAACCGGGTGGAGTTGATATTGCCGAACTTATCGACCTGGGCAAAGCCGAGAAAGGCCATGTCCAGCCCGCCGCCGTGAAAAAAGTCGAACTGATAGCCATCGTCGACAATGGCGGTCGGGTTGAACATCGCCCCGAAGTTGAGCCCGGTGGTCGGAATGCCGGCAATCGCACCCTGCTCGATCATGAAAACCAGCTGATCGGTGATGCCCTCCTGCTGGGCGACGATCGGCACCCCGTCGGACATGCCGTAGCCCAGGTTGACATATATGCCGGGCCGCAACTCCAGCGCCGCCCGACGGCTGACCAGCCGCTTGACGCCTTCGAGCCTGAGCTCTTCCGCCTCATAGGCAACATCGCGCTTGACCAGGGCCGGGTCGAACTTGGTCAGAAAGGTCATTTCCTGCTCCGGCTCGACCACCACGTAATCGATGAATACTCCCGGCACCTTGACCTGTCCGGGGTCGCAATGGGTGTCGCGGGTGCGCTTGACCTGGGCGATGACAATGCCGCCGTTGACCTTGGCCGACTGGGCAATGGAGAGCATCGAAAAAAAGCCCACCTCCTCCTCCATGGTCAAATTTCCCTCGCAGTCAATCGAGGTCCCCCGGATAAAGGCGACATCGACCGGCATGGACTTGTAGAACAGGTACTCTCTACCGCCGAGCTCGATCACCTCGACCAGGTCCTCGGTGGTAATCTCGTTCAGCCTGCCGCCCTCGAGGCGCGGGTCCACGTAGGTGTTGAGCCCGATCGGCGTGACAATCCCCGGCTTGCCCGAAGCGATGGCGCGCATCAGATGGCCCAGCACCCCCTGGGGGAAGTTGTAGCCCTTGACTTTGTTGGCCAGCGCCAGCTCGACCATCTTCGGGGCATTGCCCCAGAAGCCGCCGATCACCGTATCCGACAGCCCTACATGGGCAAGGTGGTTCATTCCGCGCGAGTCGTTGTCGCCGATGCCGCACGGGTGCAGGACGGTGAGGCCTCTCGGCCCGCCGGTTTTCCGAAAGTGTTCGCCCAGCCCCTGCATCAACCGGTCGGGCACCGCGTGGCCGGCACCTGCCCCGCCGATGGCCAGCGTATCGCCGTCCTTGATATTTCCCGCCGCTTCAAATGCGCTGACTATGCTGTACATGTATTTCCCCCGGTCGATTTGGTTTCCTGCCGCTGGCTGACAACCGCCCGGCACGCCGTCTGATCGATGGTCTGTCTATTCGTTTGAATACGGTACTGAGACGGTCTGTGAACCGCCAGGGATCTCGCGCCTGCACTCAGCCCCGTTCACGAAAATACACCAAACAGATATTGGTGTCTAACAATAATCATTGATATATACATATATAATTGAATTTAAATAATTTATTAAATTTGACAATTAATACCAATCATAGTAATGGTGTTATAAATTGGTTGTTTTCAAAGGTAACCCACACCTGTCATGCAAACTAAAACCATCGATGCGCTGGAAGTTCTACGCAGCGCGATCAACGGCGGCCGTTACCAGCTCGGCCAGCGCTTGCCCTCGGAACGAACACTCTGCGAAGAACTCGGCATCTCCCGCAGCGGGCTGCGCAAAGTGCTGTCCCATCTCGAAGCGGAAGATCTGCTCTGGCGGCACGTCGGCAAAGGCACCTTCGCCGGCCCCCGGCCGGCCCTGGGCACCGAGGTCTTTCAGATCGTCACCCGTAAAACCAACCCGCTGGAAATCATGGAGGCGCGCCTGATGCTCGAACCCCAGATAGCTGCGGCCGCAGCCCAGCGGGCCTCGTTTCAGGAAATCGAGCGGCTTGCCTTGTGCGCCAAGCGCAACCATGAGGCCAAGGATCTGGAAACCAACGAAAAATGGGACGTTCTGTTTCACGAAACCCTGGTCATCGCCACCAGAAATTCCCTGCTTATCGCCCTCTACGGCGGAATCAGCAAAATGCGTCTGTCCGATGAGTGGTGCCTGAAACGCCAGGAGTGGATCACTGCCGAGAACTGGGATTCGTTTAAAAAAGAACATAGCGCGGTCGTCCAGGCGGTGCGCAGAAGAGACGAAAACAAGGCCAGACAGGCGATGCACAGCCACCTGCTCTCGGTTAAAGGCCATATTCAGTCAACGTATTGAAAACGGCAGCCCTGCTGTCTGCTCCAGTGGCATAACGCAGGCCGGGGTGTCACGAAGCTATCTCAATCACCATAAGGAAGAGTCATGAACAATTCCACTGAATTCATTCACTTCACCCGCCACGACCAGGTGGCACTGATTGCCATCGACCGGGCCGACAAACTCAATGCGCTGTCCTGGCAAATGATGACCACGCTCGACCGATATTTCGGCGAGATCGACCGGGACCGCGACATCCGGGCCGTAATCCTCCATTCGGCTGCGGAGCGGGCCTTCGGGGTCGGCGCAGACATCCACGACTGGGCCGATCTGGTGCCGCTTGAGATGTGGCGCACCTGGGTGCGTCACGGCCATCGCATCATCAGAAACCTCGAGGAGCTGCTGCCGCCGGTAATCGCGGTGACCAACGGCTACGTTTTCGGTGGCTCCCTGGAACTTGCCCTGGCCGCCGATCTGCGCATCGGCGAGAGGGGCTCGCAGTACGGGTTTCCGGAAGCCTCGGTAGGCACGATTCCGGGCTGGCTCGGCACCCAGAAAGCACTGCAGCTGCTCGGCCCTGCCAGGCTCAAAAAACTGATCTTCACCCGGCAGCCGATAACGGCCGAAGAAGCCGAAACCATCGGTTTGATCAACGAAGTCGTTCCCGCCGGAGCAGGCCTGGAGCGTGCCCGGGAACTGGCAGACCAGATCTGCACGGCATCGCCGGTGGCATTGAGCCTTGCCAAACAGGTGATTAACGCGCTGGCTTCCGGCCAACCGGCCACCGCACTCGAATCGATGGCCAGCGGCCTCGCCGCTCAGACGCAGGACGGTCAGGAAGGCAAGGCGAGTTTCAAGGAAAAAAGGACGCCCTTGTTTTCGGGTTCCTAAGCAAAAATCTCCTTCCTTCATCGAGCGCGGGTCAACAATGGTTGATTTTCCCGAATCGGCCCATCGACTCCACCGCACGAAGCACCTCAGAGAAATATAAGAAAGACGCTGGCGGCCGGCTGCAGATTAGCCAGAGATCGTTCTGGCAACATCTTTGAACATGTGGAAAAATGAGATTTAAAAATGAACGTTCACTCATTATTCAAGAATTAATCATTGACTTTGGCGCTTCGATTATTTAATAAAACCATACTTTGTTTCCAGTATTCGAAACAAATAAATGCTGAGCCGGCGTTGGTTTCCGGTCGGTATTTCAGGCTTTGATTTTTATCTATCGCAGTGCAACACCGACCAAATTTCTTTTTGCCTGGTCGTTGATATAGAAGTTCGATTTACCAGTTTGTTCGATTAGCTGTTGTTAGAGAAAAAACCTGAAATATTTGCAGCAGGGTGCTTTATGACAATTCACCGGTCCGGTGAGTATCAGGCTCATGGCTCAGGAGCGCGCATGTGCCTTTTCCCAGAACGTCCCGCTGCATCCTCCCGTTTTTTCTTGCCTATCCAGCCCTCTGCAGGGCCGACATCCTTAAAAATCCAGCCCTCATGGTGTAATCCTGCGATGAGGGGATCATGCTGATAGATCTGCGCTGTTCATCGGCCCCGCACCGCACGCTAACGGGCAATGACTGCAAACCCGGGTTATCACAAGACTAAGAGTGTTATTATGACCTATATCGGCGGCTATAACGTATTGCTGGAGGGTGCACCCTCCATTGAAACACTGAATTACGACAGGCCCGATGTTCTGCACCTTCCTCTTTTTTCGAGCAGACTGGAGTTTTCCCAGCTGCAGGTTGAACATGGACAGTCGGTGACCCGGGGCCAGGTTCTGGCGACAGACCCGGTCAATTATTCGGTTCCACTTCTTGCGCCGCTAAGCGGTACGGTAAACCTGGAGGCGGTAGAACGTCATATCACCCTTGAGAACCTCTCTGAAACAGCGCCTGATAACGGCAGTGATTCCGGCGCCCCGCATGGTGCAGAGAGGCAGGCACTGATACAGCATGGGGTCTGGCCGGCTCTGACCGTGCTTGGCAACGGGAGCATCCCTGACCCGGAAACCGACCCCGAAGCACTGCTTGTGCCAGTCACCCGGCTCGAACCCTTTTTCCCTGATCCGGACGTATTTTTGCCAGGCGCAGTCGAGCGATTCGGCAACGGCCTGGCAAAATTGCATTCGACACTCGACGAAACCAGCATCCATCTTATCTGTTGCCAGGCAAAAAGCGGCCTGGCTGTTCAGCTGCGTCAGCTCGTCGAGAAAAGCGGTGCCTGGCTCAACCTGATCGAAGTGCCGGACACCTACCCCTTTGACAGCCCCGCACTGGCCGCCCAATCACTGGGGCTCAACCCAGACAGGACCTGGACCATCGATCCCCAGGGCGTACTCGCAGCTGAAGCGGCCTTGAGTAAAAATAAACCGTGGCTGGAACGATTGATATCTGTGAGCGGGCCAGCCGCTGAATCACCAAGCCATGCGCAGATACCGCTCGGCTTCCCGCTGTCGACCCTGATCGGTCCGAATCGTCTGCGTCAGGAGACCAGATTAGTCTCGGGCGGGATACTTACCGGCACTGCTATTGACGCGCAACAGATGGGGCTTGATGCTGAAACCCCTGCCCTGACGCTGCTTCAGGAACTCACCCAGCGCGAGGTCCTGGCCTTTGTCCAGGCAGGCTTTGGTAAACGGTCATTTTCAAACACCTTTGCCAGCGCGCTCAAGCCGCTGTTCAAAGAAAGACTTACCACCGCACTGGGCGGCGAATCGAGGCCCTGCGTATTCTGCGGTTATTGTGAAGACGTCTGTCCGGCAGGGATCATCCCTCATTTGATTTATCGGTACCTGGACAACGACCGGCCCGAAGATGCCAGCCGTGTCGGTTTTGATAAGTGTATTGCATGTGGTCTGTGTGCTTATGTCTGTCTATCGAAAATTGATCATCTGGATCTCTTTCTGGCGGAAAGGGCAAAAAATATAACGGAATCTGTGGAAGGGTGAGCGGATTAATCTGCGGCCGGCGAAACGCGGCCGTTTCCTTCACCATAGTCGGATAACACGGCGAATTAGGGAATTAGAATGAAATGGCTGCAAGACTTATTTGACTCGTTCCGGCCTCATTTTGAACCGCGGGGCTCGCTTGGCTACCTGAAACCGCTGTTCGAAGCCATTGAGTTTATTTTCTTCTACCCGCCCGCCCGGACGGCAACGGCTCCCCATGTGCGCGACCCGCTCGATATCAAGCGCTACATGACCATCGTGATCGTTGCACTGCTGCCCAGCATCTGTGCTTCAGTCTACTTCTTCGGACCGCGGGTCCTGCTGATGATCCTGGTCTCCTATGCGGTCGGCGGCCTGGTCGAAGTGGCCTTTGCCTGCGTGCGCAAAACGGAAATCCATGAAGGCTTCTTCGTAACCGGCATCATCTTTCCGCTGATCCTGCCGCCGGCAACTCCGCTCTGGGTTGTGGCAGTGGGAATCTTTTTCGGGGTGTTCTTCGGCAAGGAAGTGTTCGGCGGCACCGGCCACAATATTTTCAACCCGGCCCTGGTCGGCCGCCTTTTCGTGACCATTTCCTTTCCAACCATTCTGACCAGCGGCTGGACAGCTCCGGGTGCCTGGCGCGGAGCGGCCGATGCGGTGACCACGGCCACCCCGATGGCGCTGGCCAAGACCCAGGACATCTTGACCCCGCTCAGTGACCTGCTGATGGGCGTACCTTCGGGAAGCGTCGGCGAGACCTTCCGGCTGGGCATCATCGTTGGCGGCGTTTTCCTGATGCTGACCCGGGTGAGCAACTGGCGCATTCCGATCACCTACCTGGTCTCGGTCTTCGTCTTTGCCTTCGGCGGCAGCCTGATCGGCGGCCTCTTCGGGCTGGCCGAAAGCACCGGTTCCGGCGGCGTGGTCTCCTCTTCGCTGAGCTTTGCGATGTTCCAGTTGATGGGCGGCAGCCTGCTGTTCGGGGCCATGTTCATGTCCTGCGATCCGGTGACCTCGCCCTTTACCAAGACCGGCAAGTTTATTTTCGGCATCGGCTGTGGCTTGCTTACCGTGCTGATCCGGGTATTCTCGGGTTATGTCGAAGGCGTCATGTTCAGTATCGTAATCATGAACGCTTTCACACCGCTGATAGATCATATCGTGCTATCGATGAAATATAGAAGAGCTGAAACATGAGGAGTTACCTGAGCGTGTCTGAAACCGTGCGTGGAGAAATAGCGTGATAGACAAGATCAAAATGATTGTTTTCGTCCTGGTGTTCGGCGTTTTCTGGTCGTCTGCCCTGGTGGCAGTGGACACCTGGACCAGCCCGCGGATTGAAAAGTACCTGATCGAGAAAAAGCGGAAAAAGGTTCTCGAAGCCCTGGTCATCCCCTATGAGGCGGACACCATCGAGCAGGTTTACACAGGCAACGTCACCGCTGAGGAAATCGACGGCAAAACGCTCTACAAAGCGCAGGATGGCAGCGTTGCCTTTGAATTCCTCGGAGCCGGCTCTCAGGGGGCGATCGCCGGCATCATTGCACTCGGACCGAGCATGGACACGATCAAGGGCATTACCATCATCAAACACAGCGAGACGCCGGGTCTGGGCAGCAGGGTTCTGGATGCGGAAAATCTAGTCAACTTCCAGGGCAAAAAAATCGTCCCGGAACTGCTGGTTGTTCCTGCTGGGACCGCAGCCGCCGACAACGAGGTCGATGCGATTACCGGGGCCACGCTGACATCGAATTCGATTGAGAGAATCCTGAATGAAAACGCCAAGCAAACAACAGCTCTGATGGGACAATAGAACATGAATCTCAAGTCACTATTCGGGAAGACGGGCGCAAAAACCATTAAGAACGGGATCTGGCGGGAGCATCCGATATCGTCTGCCACTCTGGGAATCTGTTCGGCGCTGGCCATTTCCAACAAAGTGGAAAACGCCATTGCGATGAGCGCCGGTGTGGTCTTCGTGCTGATTCTGACAGCGGTGATTATCTCGATATTGAGAAAGCTCATCCCTTCCCGGGTCCGCATCATCATCTACATGATCACCATTGCGGCCGGGGTCACCATCGTCGACCTGGTGCTGATGGCCTTTTTTCCGACGATCAGTGAAGCCATGGGACCATATGTTCCGCTGATCATCACCAACTGCATCATTATGGGCCGGGCGGAGGCGTTTTTCGTACAGAATCCTCCCAAGCTGTCACTGCTCGATGCACTGGCCAACGGACTGGCATACTCGTATACCTTGTTGGTAATTGCAGTTTTCCGTGAAATTTTCGCATTCGGGACATTGCTGGGAGTCAAAGTTACCCCGACAAACTGGGTGGACTGGGTCGTGCTGGCCGCTCCCGCAGGTGCC
This sequence comes from uncultured delta proteobacterium, assembly GCA_963824415.1. Lineage (GTDB taxonomy): Bacteria > Desulfobacterota > Desulfobulbia > Desulfobulbales > Desulfocapsaceae > JABDQA01. The sequence goes on along the minus strand of CAWGPM010000014.1, from coordinate 39,451 downwards.
TTTTTTGTTCTCGGCACCTTTTTGTGGATTACCAGAACCTTGGCCGGGGTTGAACCGCCAAGTAAAGGCTGATTGAGGGAAAATCTAAGATCTAGAACCAGTAAAAGGCATAGTTATGGGCGAATCTTCTCTCTTGTCGATCTTCATCACCGCGCTGCTGATTCAGAACGTTGCGCTCTTCTATCTGCTCGGCATGTGCCCGTTTGTAGCCTTGTCCCGCAGTCTGACGACCGCTTTGGGCATGGGCGCTGCGGTAATCTTCGTGGTGGCGCTGACTTCATCGGCCAACTGGGTAATTTACCAGATTCTAGAGGCAACCGGCAGTCTGATCATTCAGTACATTGTCTTTATCATCGTGATAGCGGCCTGCGTCCAGCTGGTCGAGATGATCATGGAGCGCTTCTTCCCTGCGCTGCAGGCCTCGTTCGGCATATTTCTGCCGCTGATCACGGTCAACTGCACCGTTTTGTTCATTTCGCTGAAGGTCACTACCGTTGAAGATCTGGGCTACATTCAGACCGTGGTCTATTCGGTCTCAGCAGCCATCGGTTTCTGGCTGGCGATGACGATGGTCGCAGCCATCAATGAAAAACTCAACCTGATAGGCAATATTCCTAAAGGACTGCAGGGGCCGGGGATCATCATGATCATCACCGGCATCATTGCTTTGTCCTTTATGGGCTTCAGCGGTATGGTCTAGCCCGGTAGAATCGATATGCAGAAAAAAACCAGCCGTCATCCAATCTCACCCATGGGAGTTTTTTCGCCATGCTAGAAACACTGCTTCCTGTCGGGATTATCACCGCGATACTCTTTTCCCTGACTGTATTACTCCTGATTGCGGATAAATTTCTTGTATCCTATGGCGATTGCAAGGTCTCCGTCGAAAAAGAAGAAGGCAAGGACGAATTCGTCGTCCAGGGCGGCAGCACCCTGCTGTCCATCCTGATCGACAATGGCATGTCAATACCGGCTTCCTGCGGTGGCCGCGGGAGCTGCGGCTTCTGCAAATTAAATGTAAAATCAGGTGGCGGCGACATTCTGCCGACTGAGGAAATGTTTATCAGCAAAGAGGAGAAAAAAACCGGTACCAGGCTGGCCTGCCAGGTAAAGGTCAAGGATGACATCGAGCTTTTCGTACCTGATCTGATCAGCACAGTCAAGGGGATGGCTGAGACCGACACCTTCGACACCCGGTCGAAATGGACCTTTGCCCGCGAGGGCACGCTGCAGATCATAGAAGATAAGAAAAAGGCCAAACTTGACCGCACTCAGAAACGACAGGTCCTCGACATCATCGACAAACACCGGGACGACCCCGGTGCGGTAATGCCAATCCTGCATGATATCAACGGCGCCTTCAATTATCTGCCCGAGGCGGCCCTGCGCCAGATCTCCAAAGAACTCGAGGTGCCGTTGAGCACGGTTTTCAGAATTGCCACTTTCTACAATGCCTTCAGCCTGACGCCGGTGGGCAAGCACAAAGTGACGGTCTGCACTGGCACGGCGTGTCATGTCAAGGGGGCAGCTGGCGTCATCGAGACACTGGAGCCGATGCTCGGAATCAAGAGCGGCGAAACCACCGATGACGGGCTCTTCACCATCGAAGAGGTGCGCTGCATCGGCTGTTGCGGCCTTGCCCCCGTGCTCACCGTGAACGAGGATGTGCATGGCCTGGTAACCAAGAAGACGGTGTCCGATATCGTCAAACAATATCAGGGATAGCCGCATTACGCGAAGAGACGATCGTCTGAAATCACGAGGCACTGAGACACAGAGAATATGCAGAAACTGAACATCGAAGATCTTGAGAAGATAACCGAACGGGTACACAAGGCGAGCCTGCTGAGCGAAGGTGCGGGCAGAGCCAAGATCACCGTGCATATGGGCACCTGCGGCATCGCCGCCGGGGCCGGCAAAGTGAAGATTGCCCTTGAGGAGGAATTCGCCAAGAACAACCACCAGGATGTGCTGCTAACCACATCCGGCTGTGCCGGGATGTGCTGCCAGGAACCGATGATGACGGTCGAACTCAAGGACCAGGACCCGGTCCACTATGTCGGTCTGAACGGTGAGGATGCGCTGCAGATTCTGGCAGAGCATGTCGAAGGGGGAAAGGTCGTCGAGGAGTTTGCCCTGGGGATCGGTCACGAGAGAATACTCGGCGAGTCGAAGCGTGCTCAGACCGTGGTACCGCCTACCGAGGAAACAGAAGGAGTGCCGGATCTGCTCGATGTCGGCTTTTTTGGCCGCCAGACCCTGGTCGCCCTGAAAAACCGGGGCATGATCGATCCGGAGAAGATTGACGAGTACATCGCCAGAGGCGGCTACCAGGCGCTCGCCAAGGCACTGACCCAGATGAAGCCTGAGGACATCGTCAATCATGTGAGCGTCTCCGGGCTGCGTGGGCGGGGCGGCGGCGGCTTTCCGGCCGGCAGGAAATGGGGCTCGGCTGCGAAGGCGACCGGCAAGCCAAAGTATATCATCTGCAACGCCGATGAAGGTGATCCCGGCGCTTATATGGATCGGAGCATCATCGAGTCAGACCCCCACTCGGTACTCGAGGGTATGGCGCTGGCCGGCTATGGGGTCGGTTCCACCATAGGCTACGTCTATATCCGCGCAGAATATCCGCTGGCCACCTCAATTCTGAGGACCGCCATCCAACAGGCCCGGGAATACGGTCTGCTTGGCGAAAACATCTTCGGCACCAAATTCAGCTTTGATGTGTTCATTAAGCAGGGAGCAGGCGCTTTTGTCTGCGGTGAATCGAGCGCCCTGCGCGCCTCGATAGAAGGGCTGCCCGGCGAGCCGACCGTCAAATACGACCATGCCACCGACAAGGGTTTGTGGGAAAAACCGACCGTGCTCAACAACGTCGAGACCTTTGCCAACGTGCCGGTCATTATTGACAAGGGCGGTGAATGGTACGCCAGCATGGGCACCGATAAAAGCAAAGGTACCAAGGTATTTTCGCTGGTCGGCAACATCGTCAATACCGGTCTGATCGAAGTTGAGATGGGCACCACCCTGCGTGAAATCATTTACGAAATCGGCGGCGGCATCCCGGGCGGCAAGCAGTTCAAGGCAGTACAGACCGGCGGGCCTTCCGGCGGCTGCCTGCCGGCGGACAAGCTCGATATGCCGGTGGATTTCGATCAGCTCAAGGAAGCCGGTTCGATCATGGGCTCCGGCGGCATGATCGTTATGGATGAGAGCGCCTGTATCGTCAACGTGGCCAAATATTTTATCGAGTTCTGCAACGACGAATCCTGCGGCAAATGCGTATCGTGCCGGGACGGGTCAGCGGCGATGGTCGAGATCCTCGAACGGATCTGCAACGGAGAGGGAAAAGACGAGGACATTGGGCTGCTGGATGAACTCTGCCACGCGATTACCGATGCTTCGCTCTGCGGCCTGGGCACTTCTCTGGCAAACCCGGTGCTCAGTACCCTGCAGTACTTCAAGGATGAATACCTGACTCACATCAGAGACAAGAAATGCACGGCCAAGGTCTGCAAACCGCTGTTCGAGTACCGGGTGATTACCGACAATTGCAAGAAGTGCGGTCTCTGTTTCAAGAATTGTCCTGCTGATGCGGTCATCTGGAAAAAGAAGGAAGTAGCAGAAATAATCCAGGAAAAATGTGTAAAATGCGGTATTTGCAAGGAAGTTTGTAAGTTCGAAGCCGTAGAATAATCGAGGAACTCAAATCAATGGTCACATTTACGCTTAACGGCAGAGAAATCGAGGCCCACAAAGGTGCCACCATCCTAGATGTGGCCCGGGCAGAGGGTATCAAGATTCCTACGCTCTGCTACCATGAAGAGATGTCCTCATACGGGGCATGCCGTCTCTGCCTGGTGGAAGTAACGAAACGCGGCTGGCCTTCGATCCAGCCGGCCTGCCTCTACCCGGCCCAGGACGGCATCGTAGTGGACACCGAAAGCGAGCGGGTACGCAAGACGCGTAAAATCATGCTGGAGCTCTATCTGGCCCGCTCACCGGATTCGCTTGCAATTCAGGAGATCGCCCGGGAGTATGGGGTCAGGGACACCCGCTTCAAACTCAAGCCGGAAGATACCAGCAACTGCATTCTGTGCGGGCTCTGCGTCCGCGCCTGCGCCGAGATCTCCAAAAGGTATGCTATCAGCTTTGCCCACCGGGGCAGCAAACGCGTCATCAAGACGCCCTTTGCGGAACTCTCCGAGACCTGCGTCGGCTGTAAGGCCTGCATGGCCGTCTGCCCGACCAACGTGATCGAGATCGACGAAGCCGACTGAGCCGCCTTTCCTGACGATCTTAAAAGGGGGACAGATTTGAAATCTGTCCCCCTTTTTTAATCAGAGCAGATCCAATTGCTCATCGTGGAATTCAGCGACTGAAAATATCCGCTCGTAGTTCTGCCGGTTGAAAAAAGTGAGATAATCCTCTTCCGGCCGGGTCCGCTCTTCGAGCTGCCGCCAGAGTGCCTCATCAAGGTCCCAGTCGGCTGCCTGCATATTGTCAATCACCTGCTCGGGCGTCCTGACGCCGACGATCACCGAGGAAACGAACTTTCGCCTCAGCGGCCAGCCAATCGCCACCCTCGACATCTCTACGCCTGCCTGAGCGGCAACCTTTTCCACCTCTTCGGCGATGGCAAACCCCTTGTCATGCCAGTAGCGTGGTCCGTCCATCTGGGTCCGGAAGGCCAGCCGGCTGCCTTTCCTGGGCTCCTGTTGCCCCTTGTATTTGCCGGTCAGCAAGCCACCGCCGAGCGGGCCATAGCAGGTCAGGCCCAGCCCGCCATCGATCGCCGCCGGCACCACCTCGCGTTCAAGCTCCCGGTGCAGCAGCGAATAGGCATATTGCCCGGCAATCAGCCCCTCGCTTCCCAGCCTCTCCGCCACCCCGCAGGCCTTGGCGATCTGCCAGCCGAACAGGTTGCTGCAGCCCAGGTAGCGCACCTTGCCCTGCCGCACCAGATCATCAAGGGCCCGCATGCTCTCCTCGTAAGGCGTGACCGGGTCGGGGCCGTGGATGTAGTAGACATCGATATAGTCGGTCTTGAGCCGCTTCAGGCTCGCCTCGCAGGAAGCCATGATATGCTTTCTGGAAAAACCGAACAGGTTTGGTTTGTCACCCATCGGAAAATAACATTTGGAGGCCACCACCACCTCCTCGCGCTTGATCTGGGGCAGAAAACTGCCGACGATCTCCTCCGAGCGCCCCCCGGCATAGACATTGGCGCAGTCCAGGTGGTTGCCGCCCCGCTCGAGATAGGTTTTCATGATTTCATGGGACTGCAGCTCGTCGCAACCCCAGTCGGGGGCACCAAAGGTCATGGTGCCCAGCCCGATGCGGGACACGAGCAGCCCGGAAGATCCCAGATAACGGTACTTCATTTTATCCCCCCTGTATGTGCAGTTTAGTAAATGTTATTTTTTCCAATAGTACTGAATTCGTCAGGTACCTCCCATCATAAAATACTGAGCTCGGCGCCTGGCTGGCAAATACCCAGAACCCCATCTTCAGGATATCATGCACGTCCGCCTCACTTGGAACCATTCAGAGCAGGCAACTTGCGCCAGCCTTCATTTGGGTGATTTTCCAATTTGCGGGTTTCAACCTCTCCGGTTATCATAGGCCATTATCCCATCTGACAGGTAGTTATAATGACAGAAATAAAAACGCGCAATGCACTGATTATCGGACCGGGCAAACTGCTCGGCAAGGCCTCCCTGGGCTATCTGTTATCATCGACGGCGCTGCAGATCAAGCAACTTGAGCGTACGGTCACGGCTAAAGGAATCTCAGAACGTGCGTTTGCGGCAGATTCGGTGATCTGGCCGATTAGTCCTGATCGAGGGCATCGTAACCTATGGATGCGAGGAACCGCTTTATGAATACCAGCAGCAAACCGAAGCTCAGCGATTCTTTTGCGGTGGAGCAATTCGACAAGGAAATTCTTCTCTACGACGAGGCCGGTTCCAGGGCCTTCTACCTCAACGATACGGCAAACGCGGTGCTTCAGCTCTGCAAAGAGGACTTAAGCGTCGCTGAGATCATCGAATGCCTTCAGCAGAACTACCCCGATCATAAAGATTCCATTGCAGAAGATGTCGTTGGTGTGCTGGAAATACTTGTCAAAAACAAGGTCATTGAACTCACAGATGAGTGAGCCCTACCACATTCTGGCCACCGGCTTCCATCAGCTTGCCCTGGAGATAGCCTGCAACAACGACCAGGCCGCCAGCCTGGCTGAATTTCTATTTGGCGACTTTCCGGGCGCCGCTGATGCGGCACAGGTCAAACAGTACGATATTGTCTGCGCCGGCCTCGAGCCTAAACTGTCGCTCTGGGAAGGCGAGAAACGGCTCTACTTCGGTACATCTTCTTACCAGCTGGCCTACACGCTGATGAACGAGGTTATCTATCACTGCATCAACACGGACACGACCCGGCATGCTCTGCACGCCGGAGGCGTCAGCAGAAACGCTAAATGCATCCTCCTGCCAGGTACGAGCGGCTCGGGAAAAAGCAGTCTGAGCGCCTGGCTTACGGCCCATGGCTGCCACTACCTCTCAGACGAGCTGGTCTTTCTCTCAGATGACGGCACGGTATGGCCGCTGACCAGACCGATCAGCCTCAAAGTCGATGCAGGCTATTTCCCCTGGCTGCCGTCGGAGGGCGAGCTGAGCCAGGCCCATGCCATCATATCAAGTCAGGGGTCGATGATCCCCCACCGGCTGCTGAACCCGCACTATCAGGCTGACAGGAACACCGTCACGCATTTCGTCTTTCCACAATACAAGCCCGGGGCGCGGACCGAGCTGCTGCCAATCTCGCCGGCCAGGAGCTGCATGTACCTGATGCAGTCCCATGCCAATGCCAGAAGCCTGGAAGGACTCGGTGTAGCCGAGCTTTCTAAGATTATCAGAGAATGCCAGTCTTATACCCTTAGCTACGGAAGCTTTGCCGAGTTGGAGCCAATCTTCTTTTCCACCTACTCCTTTTTGGGCTGATGCGATTTCCTCTTCTTGATGTGTGCGCCCGTATCCAAGGGCATGCTGCCCAGCACCAGTTGGTCAGGCAATTTAGTGCGGAGGTCGAAGACTGGCAAAGCCTGTTGCAGCAGGCTGAGCTTGAGGGCCTCACCCCGCTGGTGAACAAACACCTGAGCGAGTCCGAAAGCGCCTGTCCCACCTGGGTCAAGCGCAGCCTGCACCTGTCATGCCAACACCATCGCCGCCAGGCTGAAATGCGAACCCAGGTGCTGCATGAAATACTTGCACTGCTGCGCAGCAATGACATCGACGCGCTGCTTCTCAAAGGAAGCGCCCTGGCCCACACGCTCTATCCCGACCCCGCCCTGCGCCCGATGCGCGATATCGACCTGCTCTTTCACCCGGAAGCTGCGCAGCGGGCCCATGACCTGCTCAAGGAAGGCGGCTTTACCCAGGCCGAGGCGGTGATTCCCCCGGATCACTTCCACCTGCCGCCGCTCTACCGGCGGGTCGGGAAGATGAGCGTCTGCATCGAGATACACCGGGGCCTCTATCCCAACTGCCCGCCCTACTATCCCGGGGTCGATTTCGACAGATTGTTCCAAACCGGGCATCGTTTCACCATTGGTGACAGCGAAGCGGTGACGTTCGCGGACGAGGAGATGCTGCATTACCTCTACCAGCATGGCTTTCATGCCCCGCTCACCTATGAGCCGTATAAGCTGATCAATGCGGCCGATCTGATCGGCTTTACCGAGAAATATTACAACAGCCTGGACTGGGAGTATATCGACAAGCAATTTCCGCTGCTCTATCGGGCCCTGCCGGCGCTGCACTCCATTTCGCCCTGGGACGAGACCAAAGTTCCGGCGCGGTTTCTGCAGAATGAGCGGCTCGAACCGCGCCCCTACAGCGGCTGGCCGCATAAACGGCTCAAGGAGCTGAAGGCCGAAGGCAAGCGACTGCCGGTAATATTGTCTAAGACCTTTCTGCCCCCGAGGTGGTGGGTGAAATGCTACTACGGCGCGGACACGATTTGGGAAAGACTTAAATGTTTGTGCTGGCACCATCCCCGCCATGTGTACTGGTGGGTCGAGATGTATCGCTCGCTGGTGAAATAATCCGGCTCAGGCGGCTGCCTCTCCCAGGGTGAAGCGCTTCTGCAGTTCTTCCTTTTGCATGGGCAGCAGCTCTATCCGGGTGGCAACTGAGGGCTCGGCCAGAAATTGTCTGTCGATTCCCTGCAGGTAGCGGTCGATGCTGTGGTGATCGTCCGTCCACTCTGCCAGCGCTTCTTCAGAATCAGGAACATCGCACAGAATCTTGTCGAAAATCGGTTTGTTGTAGGCTATTGCACACCTACAGGTCATCCCCCGGGCAACACTCAGGTGCTGACAGCCGGCGGCGAGCGGATGGCTCTGTCCATTCCGGTCTCCCCCGAGATAGAACAGGTTCCATTGCTGCTGTTTGAGTTCCGCAACGCTTCTTGTCAGAATCGCCAGGCTTTCATCCAGAAACAGCACATCATCCTCGAGGACCAGTACATTGTCGAGCCCCTGCTGACTCGCTTCCAAAATGACAGAGCGGTGCGACAGTGCCCGACCGATATGATTGTCCGAAGTGTCGGCTGCCTTGAAAATCCGCACGCTCGCCTCTATTCCAAGGGCTTTGAAACGCCTGCGCATCTTTTCCCGACAAGGACCGTCGGTATGTGTTGAAATACAGTAAATGGCGTCAAAATAAAAAAATGGCGAGCGTATCTCTTTGTCGACCAGGGACAGAATCTGCACGGCTGCCCCTTCCCCCAGGTGCTCTTTGAAATGCTCCTGCAGCACTCCGGGGTCGAGGCCAAGCTCGTTTATTCCGACCAGGTAGTTGAAGATGCGGTCATGCCAGTTGATCTTATACGGCACTCCAGCAGGACGGGCAAAACGGTGCAGCCACCTCAGAAACGGCAGACACAGGGTCCTGCCGCCGCGCTGCCTGAATTTTTCGTGAATATAGCCTTCTTCTCCGCCGAAGCCGCGAAACCGGGGGTTGAAACCGACCCAGGCGGCCTTTCTACAGCCAAACAGCCCGAGGCCCTGCATTGGGATATCGAACGGCGGGCCATCCGGGTCAGCGGCCCGCTCGTCAATGCCCCAGCGACCGTACATGCCCTCACTCCAGACCGGTTCGAAATGGGTATGCAGGCTTTTCATGCTTTCGGCATACATCGGCCCCTGGAGCAAGTCCGGGCTGTCAGGGTTGTTCTTGAAATAATCGATCAGTTGCTGCAGGGCCCCTGGCTGAACCATTACGTGGCCGTCCAGGCACAGCACGAAATCGGCGTTGGCCTGGCGAAAGACGAGGTCCCTCACCGCCGTGCTGCTGCGGCTGCCAAAGGGGAAATAGCGGTAGTTGGCGACAATGTCCTCGAGATTTTTCAAGGCCTGGGCCGCAGGGCCTTCGGGGTTGTTGTCGAGCACCAGGATCTCGGTCTGCTCGGTTATTTCCGGGTGATACAGCCTGATGGCCTGGGCGGTGAAATAGACCCCGTCGTAGTCGTCATAGGTGGCCATGCCGATGGTCAGCACCTTTTTTTCTCCGACCGGTGTCGCCACCGGAATGGCCGCTGGAGGCTTTGTGGTCGAAGGCTCGGGCCGATGGACAGAGACCGAATCTATCGGCTGAAAGCTTGCCAGTAGCTCTTCAAGCTCGGTTGAGGAAAGCGCTGTATCCGTGATATAGTTCAGGGCGCGGTCCAGATGCTCGAGCTGCGCAGAATCACCGTAGGTCAGCCTGAGGCAGCCTACGGATCGCGTCAATGCGGCTGTTCGCTGAAAACTTTTCTGATTCGGGTGCACCGCGTAGTGCATCATCTCCGCCGCCGCCCGTCCGGCGGACAAGGCTTCTAAACGGTACTGCGCGCCGCTGGCATACCTTGGAAAAACGATCAGTGAAGGCGATGAGTGGTCATCGGAGGCGAAGATCTGAGCAGGGTTGAGCACCACGTGATACCTTTCATTGCCCGGAAAATGGCGCTCGATCCTGTCGCCCAACAAGGCCAGCACCCCGGGCCAGTTATCGGATCTGACGGCAGGCGGCGTGATGAGGTAGTGATACTGCTCATCTGCCCCACCGATACAGACACATTCATCGGTAAGATACTGCCACCCCTTCGACACCAGATACGCTGCAAGCATGCTCCTGCCCGATGAACGCACGCCTGGAAATAGGATAAGCCTGCTCCCCGTTGCCAATGCCGCGGCGCTGACAACGCATTGAGACGCAAGTGCAGCAAAGATTTCTCGTTTCAGAAATGTTGGCAGGGCCTCGAGCAGACGCTTATGCCCTGCTAAAAGATCTGACTGGCTGGTGGAGGAAATGATGCGAAAAGAGTCGCCCGGGCCTTCTCGCAGGATTTCAACGGCCTTTTCGTCCCCGGATCCATCCGTGTGCTCAACATCCCTGAGCAGCAGACTGACCGGCTCGGCCAGCGCATCCGGATAACAGAGACAGAAGTTTGCTCCTGCAAAGGTGAAGCCGATATCGTCCATGGCGGATTAGGAAATCAATGTACTACTGTTTGCGTCGGTTTTAGCCAGGCGATCAAGATCATAATCTGTCTAACTTAACTCTCGCAAACAAAAAAGGAGGCAATGACCGTTGGAATCATTACCTCCGATGTATGTTCTTCTTTGGCTATGTATTTGTTATGGATTGGCAAGGCTATAAATTGGTGGACCCTCTATAAATAAAGGTTTTAAAACGCTATATCGTCTTCTGTGATTGTTTGCGCGCCGACACGACTCAACGGTCAGTCTCCAGGGCCGCCATCAGCTTCTTATCTCGCCCATAGAGGTCCTCATTGAAATGGAGTACCCCGTCTTCATCATGCCAGGCGGTCTGGTAAGTGAGATGGACCGGGATTTTCTTCTCCAGCGTGACAATGGTGCGCTTGCCGCCCTTGACAATCTGGTCCACCTTGTCACGGTCCCACGGACCTTTCTGGCTGTTGAGCAGGAATACGGCCAGTGCGGCGGGGTCGCTGAGCCGGATGCAGCCGTGGCTGAAGGCACGGTTTGCTGCACTGAACAGATCGTGGTTGGGGGTGTCGTGCAGGTAGACCGAGTATTTGTTTGGAAAGACGAACTTCACCTTGCCGAGCGCGTTCCAGACGCCGGGGTCCTGCCGCAACTTGTAGCGGTTCATGGCCCGGGGGGTGACCGACTGCCAGTCGATGGAGCGCGGGTCGAGCTCCACCGCGTCGCTGGACCAGCTGGAAAACAGCCGAATGTGTTTTTCGGCCAGATAGTTTGGATCTTTACGCAGGTGAGAAAGCGTCTCGGTGCGGGCGATATGCGGGGTCAGGTTCCAGAACGGGTTGAACTCCGCATAGCGTATCCTGTCGCTGAAGACCGGGGTCTCATGGTGGAGCTGGCCGACAATAACCGGTATTTCAAGCTCGAGCCGGTTGTCCCGGACCGCTTTTAAATCAAATCCCGCGATATTGACCAGCACATAGGTGTCGCCCAATTCCTTGTCATGCCAGCGCCAGCGCTCCAGATTGAGCACTAGCTGATCGATCCGCTGATCGACCGCTACGTTCATCACCGCCAGGGTCTTGGGGCCGATCACTCCGTCAGCGCTCAACCCGTGGCGCTGCTGGTAGCGCTCTACCGCTGAGGCGGTTTCGGGATCATACCGTTCGCCCTGTCGGCTGTCCTGGTCGAGATCACCGGTTGCAATCAACAATTCTCTGAGCTGGGCAACCCGGGGATCGCTTTCACCCGGATGCAGGGTTGGGCCTTTTCCGATAAGCGGCCAGCCGCCCAGTTTAGCGATCTTGCGGTGTTCGGCCAGGGCCTCGGTCAATTGCCGGTAGTAACGGTGCTGTGGGGCCAGTGCATTGAAATAGCCTTGCAGCCCGCCCGGGTGGCCTTCGAACTGGATGGCCGCAAGCGGGGAAAATGCAGGAGACCCGGCTTCGCTGAACAGTTCGGGAAAAGCCTTGCGGGCCCTGCTCTGTCCTTCGCTTACGTCATGCACGTAGCGCAGGAACCCATCGGTAAGGGCCAGGTCGAGCCGGGCGCGCTCCGCCGGGCTGGTGCTCTCCAGCAGGGCAGTGATCGTCTCGATGTTGTAGTCCTGTGGAGCAAGGCCATGCTGGTCTGCGTTTTCCAGCGTATCCAGCAGCACCATGGCCGCTTCGCCAAGACCGCTATCTGTGAGCCAGAGGGGCAGAAATCCATGTTCCCGGTAGACCTGGAAGAGCCACTGCTCTTCGACCGCCAGCGCCTCACCGTACCAGGAAGCGGAGGCAAGCTCCGGTACATGATGCTCCAATTCCTCGAGCAGCGCGTCCTCGAGCTGGTCCGCGGCAGACGAACCCATATATAACAGAATACAGAGCGCACTTATCAGCAGGATTCTGGTGGTATTGCATATCCGGCGTATCATATTCATCCTCTTAACGATTATGGTACTCTTGTTTATGTTGCTTGGAAAAATCTGCAGCGCACCAAACCGCTCAACGCTCAGCTCGGTTCAAGTGCAGCGCAAAGTTCAATATCTCAACCGCCGGTGATCACCGCCTCCGGAATCCGGTAGTGCTCGTAATCGTTGACCTCGATCACCCAGAGATCGCCGCTTTTTTCGGTTTTGACTTGGGCGTCTGCATCCGAGCGCACCTTTTCGCCGGCAAAGATCAGTACGCGTTCGAAGCCGCCGGGCGGCGTCAGATGAACCTGCGCATTGCCAGGCTTGCCGCGGATCACGCCGAAGTCGCACTGGGCCGAATCCTGGGGTGCATCCCCCAGCGAGCAGGGCACCTGGCCGGTGGCGTGGTAAGGCGTCCCCTCTACCTTGGCGTCGGTGGCTGGTGCGTCCCCCATTGTCTGCGCGGCCGTGGCGCTGCCGGTAATGCTGACATTAAGCGTGTAGTTGGCAACTTCGTTGCGGCGCGCCGCACTGCGCATCATATAGACCCTGACCTTGTAGTCGCCAGACTCGGGCAGGATGCCTTCGTATTGATTCCCGTAAATCGAACCGTTGAACAGAGCGACCTGATCTTCACCCGGAGCGAGGATATTGAAATAGCTGGCGGTGTTGTCGGTCGTCATGCTGAGCTTCATGTTTTGCCCCTGGCGGGCGCCAAGGACATAGTCGACGACTGCATAGCCGGTTATCGAACTTTTTATGACGGCGCTGCTCTTGCCCTGCTCGAAGCTGACCCGTTCAACTTTAATATCATCTCTGGCTCCAACCGCCCCGGCGCCAAGGGCTAATAAGAATGCTGACAAAATTACTGGAATGATAATCTTACGCATTGTTTGCTTCTTTCGAATGTTTTTAGAATTACCTGATGGTGGTGCATCCACCTCAGACGTCGCTCCCGCACCACCCTTACATAGATGTTGCTTCAGCTAGGTAAAATCAAGCCTGCCCGGGTGAATTATTTAAAACAATTACTTGTGCTCCTCTGAGCATACCTGGACTTGACTGGCGTATGCCATTGCTTAGTGTTGCTCTATCCGGGACACAGGAGTGATCGAAAATTCAGGCAGACGGCTATTGATTATTCAATCAAGGGTGCCTGAAGATGTCAAACTTCTCCACTGACGGGCCCTGTCGGATGCACTGCCGAGGTCCTTCGGGGAAGTTGGGGTCATATGCAAACTCAATAAACAGTCTGCAGGAGCACAATTATGATGACGTTCGGCAACGCAGTACAGACCTGTCTTAAAGAAAAATACTTTGATTTCAACGGCCGGGCCCGGCGCTCGGAATACTGGTGGTTCGCCCTGTTCAGCTGGGTTGGAACCTTTGTTTTATCTCTTCTCGACAACGTGGTTTTCGGCAGCGCTTCCGGCTACAGCATCCTCGCCACCATATGGGGCCTGGCTATTTTACTGCCTTCCATAGCAGTGGGCGTCAGACGGTTGCACGACCTGGATAAATCGGGCTGGTGGCTGCTGCTCTCGCTTATCCCGATTATCGGATTTCTTATCCTGTTATTCTGGTTCGTACAGCAGGGCACACGCGGCCAAAACCAGTTCGGCGACGATCCGCTCGGTTGAATGGCTGGGTTTGCCCTCGACAACGGCAACTGAGATACTTAATCTGTTATTTGATAATCTGCTGTTATATATCCAGCAGCATCATCTCCTACCAACCGGTCAGGGCACATTAAGGCCCTGGAATACTGATTCATAAATAACGAAAAAGAGGAGACATCCTATGCTTCTTTTGAAGAAAATGCTCACTGGCACAATGCTTGTGGGTGCTGCATTGCTGGCCGCCGGTTTTGCCCTGGCGGCTGATAAGCCGAACATCCTGGTTGTCTGGGGTGACGATATCGGCCAGTCCAACATCAGTTACTACACCCACGGACTGATGGGCTACAAGACCCCGAACATCGACCGCATTGCCGAAGAAGGTATGGCCTTTACCGATTATTACGGCGAGCAGAGCTGCACCGCCGGCCGGTCCAGTTTTATCACGGGCCAGTCGGTCTTTCGCACGGGTCTCTCCAAGGTCGGCCTGCCCGGCGCCGAGGAAGGCATGCAGGAGGTGAACCCGACCATCGCCGGGCTTCTGAAAGCTCAGGGTTACGCTACCGGCCAGTTCGGTAAGAACCATCTCGGCGACCAGGACGAGCACCTGCCCACCAACCATGGCTTTGACGAATTTTTCGGTAACCTCTATCATCTCAATGCAGAGGAAGAGCCGGAAAACGAAGATTACCCGAAGAATCCAGATTTCCGCAAACGATTCGGCCCCCGCGGAGTAATCCACTCCTATGCTGACGGACGTATCGAAGACACCGGCCCATTGACCAAAAAGCGGATGGAGACCATCGACGATGAATCCTCGGATGCGGCCCTCGATTTCATGCAGCGTCAGGTCGCGGAGGGCAAGCCGTTCTTCATCTGGTGGAGCGGCACCCGCATGCATTTCCGCACCCATGTCAAAGAAGAGCTGCGCGGCATTTCCGGCCAGGATGAATATTCAGACGGCATGGTGGAGCATGACATGCACATCGGCAAATTCCTCGAGGCCCTCGAAGAACTGGGCATCGCCGACAACACCATCGTCTTTTATTCGACCGACAACGGCCCGCACATGAACACCTGGCCCGATGCCGCCATGACGCCGTTTCGCGGCGAGAAAAACACTAACTGGGAAGGCGGCTGGCGGGTTCCTGCCATGGTGCGCTGGCCCGGGAAAATCGAGCCTGGAACCTGGTCCAACACGATCATGCACCACATGGACTGGTTGCCCACCTTCCTGGCTGCGGCCGGTGAGCCGGACATCAAAAGCAAGCTTAAGCAGGGCGGCGTCTCAGCCATTGACCGGACTTACAAGGTACACCTGGACGGCTATAACTTCCTGCCCTACCTGACCGGCCAGGAGGAAGCAGGGCCGCGCAAGGATATCTTCTACTTCTCCGACGACGGCGACCTGACCGCGCTGCGCTATCAGGACTGGAAGGTAATTTTCATGGAGCAGCGGGCCGAGGCCACCTTTCAGGCCTGGCGTGAACCGTTTGTAACACTGCGCATTCCACTGCTGGTTAATCTGCGCCGCGACCCCTACGAGCGCGGCATGGTGACCTCCAATACTTATGACGACTGGTTTCTTGACCGGCCCTATCTATTGCTGCCGGCCCAGGCCTATGTGGCCAAATTTCTCGAGACCTTCAAGGAATTTCCGCCCAGCCAGAAGGCCGCCAGTTTCAATCTCAGCCAGGTTATGGAAAAACTCTCGGAGGGAGGCGGCGGCTCCAAATAAGGCTGTCTAAGTCTGCAATTTCAACTTGGTCCTGCCAGCAGCCGCAACGGGTTCAACTCGTTGCGGCTTTGCCCTTTCTACCTGGACAAGAACAGGCAGGCCTTGCTCCGGCCGGGTTCATTGGCTGGTTAGATAACTATTTCGCACGCAGATACAGAACTTTCTGATTTGATCCCGGTGCCTGTCTTTCTTCCGTCACAAAAAGGTCTGTCTTTGCTCTTACAAGATCAGAAAGTTTCCGGTAACCATAGAGCCTGGAATCAAAGTCGGGTTGCAGCTTGGTAAGATAACTTCCGAACGTTCCAAGCTGCGCCCATCCTGCATCATCGGTCGACTGCTCTAAAGCGGTAAGAACGAATTTTTTGGGAAATTTCTGGGTTGGCTCGGTTGTTTCAGGAGAAGCTTTAGCGGGCACCGTTTTTTTCACATTTTCAGCCTTTTGCGTTTTAGGATCAGGATCGCCAACGGTGCCTGTACGAAGTACCTCAGTAGATAAAAATTTGTGGCAGGCGTTACGAAACGCCTGTGGTGTTTTCTTTTCTCCAAAGCCAAGAACCATGAGGCCTTCTTCACGCAAACGCATAGCCAGACCGGTGAAATCGCTATCGCTTGTGACGAGGCAGAAACCATCAAATTTGCGGGTGTAGAGCAAATCCATTGCGTCAATGATCAAAGTGCTATCAGTAGCATTCTTTCCGGTTGTATAGGCAAACTGTTGAACCGGCTTGATAGCGTATTTCTGCAGCACCTTTTTCCATGAAGCACTCGTTGAGGCGGTGAAATCCCCATAAATGCGTTTAACCGTAGCTTCTCCGAATCTGGCTATTTCCGCGAGAAGACCTTCAATGACGGCAGCTTGCGCATTATCGGCGTCGATTAAAACGGCCAGACTAGGTGTTGGCTCTTCAGACTCAATTTTTGCTGTTAATCGAGGAGATACCATGATGGTTCCTGTTTTTTAGCTTTGAAGTTAAGACACGCGCTTTGGCAGCGCGTCATGCTCAAGCAATTTGTTATAAAATCATTTTGCGGCGCAATCAAGTTCATCTTTCAGCAGTGCCTGACGGAGTTCAGAAGCGGCTTTCTCCGGGCTGACAGTATTGACAATAAGACCTGAACCCATTTCGAACCCCGAGGCTATGCTCGTTCTCGGGCAAATTTCAATGTGCCAGTGATAACTTTTTGTAAAAGCGTCACTATTTTTTTCGTGGGGAACGGTATGGAGAAAGTAATTGTATTGTGTTTCTCCTACGACCGCATTGAGGCGTGCCATAGTCCGCTTTAGAACCCGGGCCAGATCGTCAAGCTCTGCATCAGTAACCTTAAGAAAATTGCTTTGGTGCTTTATTGGAAGAATGTGGACTTCCCACTCATAGCGACTGGCAAACGGTTTAATTGCAATGCATTTTTCACCCTGCTCGACAACATAGTTAACGGTTTGGTAATCTTCACAATGTTCTCCCGTGCTGCGCCTGTAGGTTGTTGTTTCAAGAGGCAAGGCCTCATCAATCAGGGTGCAGAAGACACAGGTTCCGTTTGTTTGATAAAAATCCTGGCTGCCCTGAACCTCATCTTGAACATTATGCGGGATAATCGGCATGGCAACAAGCTGACTGTGGGTGTGGGCAATACTTGCTCCAGCTGCTTTACCGAAATTTTTAAAGACAAGAATATATTTTATTCGAGCGTCATTATTGTACAAGAACTGCGTACGATCTCGATATACTGCAAAGAGCAGAGCCAGGTGCTGCTCACTCATTTCATGGACAGCTATGCCGTGGACGGAGTGGTCGATGATGACATCATGGTGACCATATCCTGCCCAGGCCTGCTGCATTCCGGGGGGAGGTCCAGGAAGGAGGGGGTCCTCGTCTAAGATTGGATAAAGGTTTTCAACTATTCTAATATCCCATTGCTGTTCCGATGGTGTCTGGAAGGTTGCCGGTGGCGTGAGATGTTCGTTGCCACGGCAGAAAGGACAGGTTTCCGCATAGTGTCGCATATCTCTTGGAGTAGTCGGCTCAATCTGGCGCGGCCGGTTTCCGCGAGCTGTGGAGATAAGAACGGACTGGGTCGGCACTATCGGATCTATTCGGATTTCCCTTATGTTTTCGCTATCCATAGTATATTTCTATATTCAGGTCAATTCACCAAGCTCTCAATCTCATCCCGGGCTCATATTCTGATCCAGTGTCATCTCTACTCAGATGTGAAGCTTCCGCTGCCCAAGGGTAAGAATATCAGGCTTCTCGCATGGGTTGGGAAATCGGCGTGATCAAAACCGGTGTCGGCGCATGCCTCATTACTAGTTCAACGGTTCTGCCCAAAAATGTTTCTTCCAGAAAAGATTTATGTACAGCCGCCATTACAATTATATCTTCCTGATATTCTTGAGCCTGCTTGACAATTTCCTCTGCGCGGTTTCCCTGCCGCACTATAACCTCAACAGGACATGGGTAATTCTTGATATCTCCAGCCTCGGCGCCAATTTGATCCTTGATCTCGTCCACATTCGCGTCTTCATCTCCTTCCGGGATGTACAATACGCTCAGTCTGGCCTTAAAACGATCAGCTAACGACACCGCCGCATCAAGGGCCGGACGAGAAGCCGAACTCAGATTCCAGGGACACAACACTCTTTTGATGTCAGGAATTGCATCGGGGTTTCGCACTTCTATGAAGTCGTGTACTTTTTGCCGTATGGTGAAAACGGGTATCGGTGACTCTCTGACTATACTCTCGGTGATCGAACCCATTAAAAACCGCTTAACACCTCTCAAACCATGAGTACCCATAACGATGAGGTCACAATTCTCCTCCTTGATCGAACTCATGATTGTCTGGGTGGGGTGTTGATCCATAACCCTGAAATCTACTTTAAGGTCATCGGCCATTGATCCCAGAATTTTAACAGCATATTGTTTAAGAGAATCACGTATATCTGCTTTAGCCCTATCCAGGCTGGCGATAATCGTCTCGGCATTTTCTGGGACGAAATATTTTGGGAGTTCGAAGAAATGGGCATGCAGCAGCACCAATTCAGCATCGAACTCGCGGGCACCCATAACCGCGTATTTTAAAGCCAGATCTGACAATTCGCTGAAATCCATAGGACATAGGATTCGTTTCGGCCGGAAGGCCATGAAGTCTATCATGTGTTGCCTCCTTATGTGAAAATGCCAGCTCTGAAGCTTAGTTGCTCACATCTGCGTTGAGTTCACCGATCTATTGCCCGCCGTGCGCTAGATCCGGCAGACTGATTGGTTATGCCTATTTAAACATTTGCTCAATAATCGATCTAACCTATTTTCAAAGGCCTGTCTATCGCGTGGACTCAATGCAGACGAGCCACCAGTGTCTACTCCACCCGAGCGCATATTATTGAGAAAACCTCCGATACTTAACTTTTCTTTAATAGTATCTTCAGAATAGACTTCTCCATGTGGATTAAGAGCAAGCCCCCTTTTTTCAACAATTCTAGCAGCTAAAGCAATATCGCTGGTAATGACAAGATCGCCAGACGCACTTTTATCGGCTATTCGATTGTCAGCTCCATCCTGGCCATGTGGAACCTGGAGGAAGTGTATAAATGAAGATTTTGGTATGCGAAAATGATTATTAGCGGCCAAAGTTACCTTTATTTTTTTGCTTTCTGCTGCTTTATACAAAATCTCTTTAATCACTGCTGGACATGCGTCCGCATCTACCCAGATTTTTAATTTCATTCATGCAAGTGCTATCCATCAGTCGCGCCGCTTGTAGGTACCGACTGGTTGGACTTGTTGGCTGATCTCTTTCTTAGTAAATGAGTTAGCCAGATAACGATTCCTGCACCCGCTACAACTGCAAAAAATAACAGTTCATATCTTTTAATATCACCAATGAATATTTCAAGCGTATGGCCAAACAGATAACCTAAAACGCCGATAACTATTGCCCATGTTGATGCACCGAGAATATTTAAGAACAGGAATCGAATCGGTGAAATTCTGCTGGCTCCAATTATAAATGGCGTTACGGTGCGTAAACCGTAGAGAAATCGAAAACCTAAAATAAGCCAAAATTGGTGACTATCCAGTAATGAAAATACTTTTTCTGATCTGGATTTCCAGTGGGGTCGCTTATCTAGTAAGGTTTTGCCCTTAATCCGGCCAATATAGTAATAGAGTTGGTCTCCAGATAATGTTCCCAAAAATGCGCAAACAATTACCCATGGCAATTCAAGATAGCCACGATGTGCGGCAAAGCCTCCCAGAATAAGAATTGTTTCACCCTCAAAGAAAGTGCCAATTCCTACAGCAGCATAGCCGTATGTTGCTATCAATTCTTCTGGCGACATAATTTTTGTGAACAGCTACCGTTGAGTTACGAGACAGCCTAGGGCGGCGCATACAATTTGCGAGGCAGAGGCGCCGACCGAAGCTGTCCAGAGACGAGCAACATGAGGAACGACCTTGAGCAACTTGCCAGGCTTCACCTGGCCTCATTCACAAACTTGATGCGGATCTTTTTTTGTGAGCGATTCAATTCTTTCACTCAGTTCTTTGGTGATTTCTGTGAGCCTCGTATTTGTTCCATCATTAGACTCGTCTTAATTTTTCATACCTTCCACCAATCATTTAGATTCTTTTAATGATATGTCTAATAGCTTTACAGACTTGTCGACAGTTTTCCAACCATGCTGCATCCCGGATGCTATAAAATAGGATTCATTGGGGTTTAGTACTCTACGTTCTTCACCTATGTACATCTCTATTTGTCCCTCTAAAACGATACCGCATTGATCAAAGTTGTGTTTGTGTCCCATGTCTTCTTTTCCCGCTTCAATTTCCATGCAGACCATAATTAAGTTGTTTCCAAATGCCGCTTTGCTCAAAATTCCTGGTCTGAACTCTTCTAACTCTAAGGTACCTAAATTCCAAAAAGTCATTTCCTATTCCTTTTTTCAAAAGTCTAACGGTAAAGTCATCGGACACGTGCTGTTGCACTGTCCGGTGACGCGACAGGTTACCTTTTCTTTTAATGGCTACCTTGAAAAATTGTCTTTTTGCCCAAACGCTGCGTTGCGTGAAAAAATTTTTATCCTCTCAATATCAATTATATGCCTGCGGCAAAATTTTCACACGCGCCTTGATTTTGAACCAAAATCCTAATTTTGCAAGGTACCCTAATGTTTTCTTAAGAGTTGATCTAAACTATTTGCAAAGGCCTGTCTATCACGTGGGCTCAATGCAGACGGGCCACCAGTGTCTACTCCACTCGAGCGCAGATTATCGAGAAAATCTCTGGTACTTAACCTTTCTTTAATATTTTCTTCAGAATAGACTTCCCCACGTGGGTTAAGAGCAAGCCCCCCTTTTTCAACAATTCTAGCAGCTAAAGGAATATCGCTGGTAATGACAAGATCGCCAGACGCACTTTTATCGACTATTCTATCGTCAGCTACATCCTGGCCATGTGGAACCTGGAGGAAGTGTATAAATGAGGATTTTGGTATACGAAAATGATTATTAGCGACCAAAGTTACCTGTATTTGTGTCCTTTCTGCTGCTTTATACAAAATCTCTTTAATCACTGCTGGACATGCGTCCGCATCTACCCAGATTTTCATTTCATTTATGCATAAAGTTGAGCCTGAATAGTTCACGAGTTGATACGGCAAGCTTCAGTGAGTTTCCAAATTACCTTGCAGCCCAATAGGGATTGCCGGGGCAACGCCATCATCAATTAAATCGAGAGGTTTGAGAAGAAACTGGCGGAAGTGCATGGGAATCGAACCCACCCAGCAGGCTGTTAACCCGCTGCACCGGATTTGAAGTCCGGGAGGGCCACCAGTGCCCTATCCACTTCCGATCACTGGGAAACGCTGGTGGGGCGGTAAAATTAATTAATATTGACCCGGAAAGCAACTTATTATTATAATACTTCATTTTTAAATACGCGATATTAAGAATTTTCATCTTAGAGCCACCCCATACCCTTATGCAGTGTGAAAGACTCATTAAACTGGCCAAACAATGGTATTTGCACGTTAAAGATGAAACCATGGCGCCCGCCCGGATGGTTCAGTTCATCAAGCAGCATGTGGCCAGTTGCCCCATCTGTGCAGAAGACCCCGATATCGATGCTGAAATCGATAGAATTACTGAAATTATCCTGCCCGACTCCAAGATCCCCAAAGCGGTCCGCATGAAACAGGAGGCCGAAGAGGCGGAGAGAAACAGCGACAGCGAAGACCTGGACGAAGATGAAGAATCCGTAGATTCTGATGATTCTGATGATTCTGATGATTCTGATGATGACGGCGAAGACGATACCGATGAAGATCTTTTAGACTCGGATGACTGACACCATTGAACCACCCCTCTGCCTTTCTTTCCCTCAGCACTGATATGTAATCAGCAGCCGACGCTGCCTGCTGACTGCCCTACTCTTTATTCAGCCCGTTTTCTGTTTGGGAAGTTTTGCAGAAATCAGCACCGCGACAAAGGCCAGGCCCGAGGCCAGCAAAAAGGCTGGGCCAAAGCCGCCGCTGCGCTCCGCCAGCAGTCCCGCACAATAAGGCCCTGCAATCTGACCGATACCGAAAATAAAGGTGATGTAGCCAAATACCGCCGCGGTCTGCCGAGGGCTGGTGAAATCACCGACCAGGGCCGCCATGATCGACGGGACACTCCAGGCCACGATGGCAAAACAGAAGGCTGACAAATAGAGAAAGTGAAAGGGCAGAAAGGCCGCTGCCGAACCATAGGCAACCGTCTGGATGGAGAACACCAGCATCAGTCCGGCCCGCCGGCCGAGACGATCTGAGAGGCTGCCGAAAAGCGGTCCTGAGCCAAGGCTCAACAGACCGATCCAGGACCAGACCAGACCAGCCCCCGACTCGCTGAAACCACGCTGCTGAACGAGTGAAGAGACAAAGAAGGTGGCATAAATAACATAGGTAAAACCAAACAGGAAGTAGATGGCTGCTGCGCGCCAGAACAGGCGCCTGTCAAAGCGGCCATCGGGGTTCTCGCGGGGATTTTCTCCTCTCTGCCGGGCAGTCATCAGCAGATGGTCCTGCTCCCTGCTCGGTTCATTTCTAAGCAGCAGCCAGCAGATACCTGCAACCACCAGCACCGACGCGCCGAAGACCTGCCAACTCAACTGCCAGCCGCGGCCCAGGCCGTTGAGCATTGGCACCAGGTGGCCGCCCAGGATGATGCCGAGCCCGTTGCCGATCACCACCATGCCGGTGGCTCTACCGCGCAGCGCCGGCTCGAACCAGCGCGAGATCAGTGCCATGATCGGCACATTGGACAGGCCGCTTCCGACCCCGGTGAGCAGGTATAAGAGCATTATCAGTCTGGTATTTTCGGTCCAGCCCACCGCACACATGGAGCCGCCGACCAGCAGCAGGGCCAGACTGATCAACGTCCGCGAGCCGACCCAGCCGATCAGCCTACCGCAGAGCAGGACTGCAGCGAGATAACCGCAGAAGTTCAGGGTGGAGATGAAGCCCATCTGGCTGTAGGTGAGCTGCAGCGGTTCGACCATCGCAGGCAGCAGCATACCCAGTGCGAAACGGCCGATGCCCAGGCTGGCGAGCAGCCCGAAGATACCGCCGATGACGATGACCCACCGGTACGCTCTCTTCTTTTTTCGGGGCTGCACCATTGCAGGCTCTCGGGGATGATGGGAAAAAGATTGTCCTGAAACAGGACTCGTATTATCCTGAATATACTTGAAACTTGAATTATTAACAGCGCAATGCGCGAACCATGAGGCCCCCAGCGACGATGCCCGACAACACCAATACGACCAATACCTTTAATCCATTCGAAGACCGCCTCAGCCGCGATATCAGAAACGATTTATCCGAATCGATCATCGAGGTTCTTTCCAGCCGCTCACTCGATGCGGCAGAAGAAGCTGCCGCGCACTACCATCAAACCGATTTGCCCATGGCCCATGCAGGCTATATCGAGCAGCGGCTACAACGCTACGCCGAGGCACTGTCACGGCTTGCCCCCGACAGCAATCTGCTCTGCCAGGCAGCGGTGTTATGGGACCTGGCCCTGTTTTTCGAGGTTCATGAGATCCTGGAACCAGCCTGGATCGAGGCGACGGGCGGCCGGAAGCGGTTGCTTCAGGCCCTGATACGGGCGGCCGGCGTCTATATCAACCTCGAGCTCGGCTATTATCAGCGGGCTGAAAAAATCGCCAGCAAGGCGCTGCCGGTACTCGAAGAACTTGGCGGCAGCCTGACTTCGGTTATGCACATTGACAACTTGATCGAAGCACTTCAAACCCTACCCG
Source organism: uncultured delta proteobacterium (assembly GCA_963824415.1). Classification (GTDB taxonomy): domain Bacteria; phylum Desulfobacterota; class Desulfobulbia; order Desulfobulbales; family Desulfocapsaceae; genus JABDQA01. The sequence continues at coordinate 15,386 of CAWGPM010000014.1, read as the reverse complement.
ACAAAGCTCCCCAACTATCTCGAGACTGAACAAAAAAAACCGCCGGCAGCATCCTGACCAGGATGACTACCGGCGCTGTCGAGACATTGGAGCTCTTTGGATGCGGCTATTTCAGCAGCTGCATCACCTTCTCCCTGATGGCGGCCGGGTCGCAGCCCTGATGGAAGACCTGCTCGCCGAGCCCGCCGCAGCCTTCGCGGTAGGTGCCCAGATGGTCATACTTCGGGGTAAAGCCGTGTTTCAGCAGCCAGGTGCCGTAGCGGCAGCCCAGGCCGGTCTTGGTGGACTGACTCTCGACCACCAGCACGAGACCGCTGGCCCCGGCCAGCGCCAGGATTTCCTCATCGATCACATTCAGGGTCGGCTTGTTGATCAGGCCGACGTCGATGCCTTCCTGTTTCAACCTTTCAACCGCATCGAGGCAGCGGTAGAGCATCTCGCCATAGGAGACGATATAGCCGGCGCTGCCGGCCCTGACAACCTCATCTTTGCCCGGTTCAAATCTATAGCCGTCCCCGTAGAACTGCGAACCGTCCTCAGTCTGGATAAACGGCGTTGCGGATCTGGTCGAAAAAATGAAGCGCAGCCCCGGATCATTGAAAACCACCGGCAGCATCGCCCGCAGCTGCAGCGCATCGGCCGGGAAATAGAGCCTGGTGGTATCACCGTCCGCCAGCCCGTTGTCGGCAAAGAAATTGTTTATGCCGAAATGGCAGGTGTTGTCCGCCATGTCATCGACGCCGGCATGGGAGAAATGGGCCAGCACATTGGCCCGATTCAGGCGGGCCATGGTGATCTCGGAAACCACCATCTCGAGAAAGGCCGAGAAGGTGCCGAAAATACCCTGGCGCCCCGGCTCGGAACCGAACCCGGCCGCCACTGAATAATTGTTGCGCTCCATGATACCGCCGGAGACATAGACCTCCGGGTGATTTTTGCGGATATGGTGCAGCCCGCAGGAACCTTCCAGGTCGGAATCGACCACGATAACCTTGTCGGCCGGGTTGTCCATTGTATCGAGCAGTTCACAGACGATTTTGCCGAAATCGTCCCGGCACTTGCCGGTCTCGGCGCTGCTGCCCCGGTAGACAGGCTTTTCGGATGCTGCAGGCTTCTGTTTGAGCAGCTCGACGGCGACCTGCTGGCCCCGGGCCTCGAGATATTGAATGGCCAGATCCACTGGAATCACATCGTGGCCCTTGGGCAGTCCCTCGAGGCCTGGGACTTCGGGTGCCATTTTGCGTTTGTTGACCAGTGCCACCGGCCCGTCGGCATACAGCGCAGCGGCGATGCGCGCAAACAGACCATCGATATCCTCACCGTCGCCCTCATCCACCGCAAGACCGTGCCCAGCCAGGGTCTTTGCGACCTCGAAGCCTTTCAGGTACTGGCTCGGATGGCCGGCAATGGTCACATCATTGTCATCGATCAAGAGCTTCACCTTGAGCCCCCGGGCCACCGCATAACGCGCCGCTTCTGCATCGTCTCCTTCCTGCTGGGAACCGTCGCTGCCGAACATTACCACGATCCTCTCCCGGTCCGCTTCAGCCACCCCGTTCACATAGCTCCACATATGACCCAGCCGGCCTGAACTGAAAAATACCCCGGCCCCTTCATCGCGCTCCGGATGGCCGTAGAGGCCTTTGCCGAATTCACGGTAATGCAGCAAATCCTCGAAACGTTTCTGGCCGTTCAGCGCCGCCATCATATACTGGATCGCGACCCGGTGCCCCGCTTCGTCGAAATAGACCGGAACAATAGCTGAATCACCCTTCATGAAGCCGTCTACGATCAATACTTCAGGAACGATATCGTAGGCGCCGCCGGTATGTCCGCCCAGCCCCTTGACATTGGCCAGCGCGGTGAAAAAAACCAGGCTGTCGCGGACGAGCGCAATATTAATAGCCAAAATCTGCTTTTGATCAGCGCTGAGCAGCCGCTGGGCAGGGTCGAACTGAAGCGGCTGATAAGCGCTGAAATCGATTGGAAATGTCATACAAAACCTCCAGGAGAAATAGCCTAAAAGGGTAAATAGTGCAGACCTACTTAATCAAAATCATCTGAGGTAAACAGGAGCCTACTCTATTCGAGATCAGCCTGAAAAACCATGCTTTTTTAAGCGGCGATCACCGCCTTGCACAGGCGGGCATCCGCCTGATCAGTCTGCTTTGCAGAACTTACCACTGCCAGGCGTTTCGATAACTAATGGCATCAACCAGCATATTGATCTTGTCGTCAGCCCGTAAATATCAGGGGGGGGCAGCATTATTTTATGGCAAGCCCCAGAAATTATAAAAACGCGTAAGTTCCGAGCGAAGTCTAAGAGGATCTGCCAGGGAAAAACGAAGCGGGGTATCGGGAAAAGCCTGAACCAGCCTGAAAAGATCCAGGCGTGAGACAACACCAATCATAGGATAGCCACCAGTAGACTGACGTTCTTTCAAAAGGACAACAGGTGTTCCATCGTTGGTTATCTGAACCACTCCCAGGGCAACCGGTTTGCTGAGTATATCGCCCTGACCCCAGATGACCGGGGGACCTAAAAGCCGGATACCGGTCCGATCCATTTTGTTGCTTACGGTGTATTCACTGGAGAAGAATATGTTCTTTGATTTCTCAGGGAAGTTGTCATGATCATAGCCTGGCATCACACGAAGCGTTAACGGTCTGTCGAATTGCGGAATCTGATCTTCTGGAGTCGCCAGGGTCGGGCACAGCGGCCTGTCCAGAAGCGTAAACAACTCATCTCCTGCGGCCAGTTTTCGCCCATGATATCCACCGAGGTTTTCCCTCTCCACCGTGGAGGCGCTGTTAAAACAGAGAGCAATATCTAACCCGCCTTTCACCGCAAGGTAACTGTATACACCTTTTCCTGTGGTATTATTCTAACTCGAGAACTTTATCAGGCATAAGGACAAAACTCTGCCAGGGCGACAGGGGGGCGTTGTTAACCCTGGCAGACATGTCGGCCCCGGTAAGAGCCATTGTTACCGGGCTGTCGGTGGTAATACTGAAGAGACCGGTAATGATCTCTATCACCGGGGTGGTGATAGAATTGCCGACCAGATAATTGGCCCGGAAAAAAGAATATTCATCGGCAACGCCGCTCTGGGCAAGGCCCAGATGTTGCGTGCGCTGGCGGCCCAGGTCCTGAATGGAGGCATAAAAATCTGCTCTGGTAATGGTTAATTTCGCCATTTTTCCTTCAGCTTGTAATATTCATCTTTATCGATGGGGTGAAAACGCACCAGGTCTCCGGCCCTCAGCAGCGTCGGATTGTCCTGATCTTTGGGGTTGAAAAATGGAATCGGGCAGCGGCCGATGATGTGCCAGCCGCCTGGCATTGCAAGCGGATAGACAGCGGTCATAAAGTCGGCGGCGGCAATACTGCCGGCAGGAATTTTCGTTCTGGGCGACGAACGTCTTGGCTGCTTTAAGGGATCCGGCAGATCCCCCATATAGGCAAACCCTGCACAAAATCCCATTGCGTAGACTTTGTAGGTTTCTGCAGAGTGCAGTCTCACGGCTTCATCAATTGAAATACCGCCCTTTTCAGCAATTTCAGCTAAATCCTCGGCAAATTCCTCATCATAGCAGGCAGGAACCTCGATTAAACGGGGTTCTACCAGCACCTCATCGCGTCGTTCAAGTTTCTCGAGGCAACCGGATATGATCGCTTCCGGATCTGCCCCATCGCTGAAGGCCCGTGCAGATAATGTTACCAGCAGATCGGCAAAAACAGGAACGACTTCCACCCAGTCCTCGTCAAAGGCATCACGGATTAATTGGGCGGCAATACCAAGCCTGGTGGGTTCGGGCAAACAGGTCTTGTCGCCTGGAAAGCGAATCAGATAGCTGAACTCGGAAAGAACCTCAATTTTCATAGGAGTCTACCAGTTTCCTGAGCTGGGATATAACGGCAATACTCGATTCCGAGTCGCCGTGGACACATAGGGCATCGACCGGAAACTCAAGTTTTCTGCCATCAGTAGCCGCTATAAAATGTTCTTTACAAAGAATCTCTGTTTGTTTGAGTATGTGTTCACGATCGTGCATGGCTTTGGGAAGATTTCGCTTTCGAAGACTTCCATCCGGTTCATAGGCCCGGTCGGCAAATGCTTCCCAGAGCAGTGTTACACCGTTGTCTCTGGCGATTTGTGCATGGTGCTGCCAGCGAGGTGTGGCCTGAATCATGACGGGGATCCTGGCGTTGTAGCTGGCCACTGCCTGAAAAACTGCGCTGAGAATAGTGTCGTCAGCCATCATGGTATTGTACAGAGTGCCATGCGGTTTGATATAACCCAGCGGGGTCCCGGCAGCCATGCAGAATGCAGCTAGGGCTCCGGTCTGATAAAGGATCATGGTACGAATTTCGTCCGGGGTATAATCTATAGCGCGTCGCCCGAAACCCTGTAAATCAGGATAGCCTGGGTGGGCGCCGACAATTACCTTGTGTTTGACTGCCATAGCCACCGTTTTTTCCATGACCATTGGGTCGCCGCCATGGGCTCCACAGGCAATATTAGCCATGTGCACATGCTTCATGACCTCTTCATCGCAGCCGATTTTATAAGCTCCGAAGCTTTCGCCCATATCACAATTAAGTTTCATAATTCCTCACTCTATCAGAAAGTCAGGGAGAAATCCCGTTTTCCCCGTCAGTCAGTCCGTAAACGTCGATCAGTACTTTCATAAGGCATCAGCCATAAATAATGATTATTACAGAAAGGGGAGTTTCGCTCAAACTAATTTTCAGGCCATCTATAAGTTTGAACCATTTTAGAATTATGCTAGGATAAATAGCCTGCTTGTGTAAGCGGCTGTTTCATTGCAACCACCCAACCTTCAACCAATATGAGGAGTACATTATGAAAAGAGTATCCAGAATGTTCGCAGCTCTTTTGGTTTCTTTCTTTATTCTTACTCTGGCAGCTTCAGCGCTTGCCGAAACCTGGGACATGCCGACACCCTATCCTGATGCAACCTTTCATACCGTCAACATCATTCAGTTCGCCGAAGATGTAAAGCAGGCCACTGGCGGGAAACTGGAGATCAAAGTGCATTCTGCGGGCTCGCTGTTCAAGCATCCGGAGATCAAAAACGCGGTGCGCGGAGGTCAGGTGCCGATCGGTGAGTTCTTCCTGTCGCTGCTGTCCAACGAAAATGCAGTCTTTGGAGCCGATTCCCAGCCCTTTCTGGCCACCAATTATGACGATGCCGCAAAACTGTGGGCCGCCCAGAAGCCGATTATCGCGCCGCTTCTCGAGAGCCAGAAACTGATGGCGCTGTTCTCGGTACCATGGCCGCCGCAGGGACTCTATACCAAGAAGGAAATCAACACCGTTGACGATCTCAAGGGCATCAAGTTCAGGGCCTACAACGCCACCCTGGAGAAATTCGCCAACACCGTCGGCGCCGCCCCGACCCAGGTTGAAGTTCCCGATATTCCGCAAGCTTTCTCCACCGGCCGGGTCGAGGCGATGATCACCTCACCGTCCACCGGGGCCAACTCCAAGGCCTGGGATTTCGTCGAGTACTTCACCGACATTCAGGCCTGGGTGCCAAAAAATATCGTCGTGGTGAACAAGAGCGCCTTTGACAAGCTGGACAAGGATGTCCAGGAAGCAGTGCTGGCCGCCGCCAAAAAGGCCGAGATGCGCGGTTGGGAAATGAGCAAGAAAGAGACCGCTGAAAAGATCGCGATCATGAAGGAAAACGGCATGAACATCGTCACTCCCAGTGCGGAGTTGATGGACGGCCTGAAAAAGGTCGGCGATACCATGCTGGCCGACTGGAAAGAGGCCGCCGGCAAGGACGGCGAGGCATTGCTGCAGGCCTACATGAAGTAACCAATTCGGGCGGGGGCGGAAACGACGGGTTTACGCCCCTGCATCGCCGTTTTTGAACATCCGATCCTGTCTCACACCGATGCGAACACTACTCGACCGGCTTTATCTGGGCAGCGGCTGGGCCGCCGCCTGCTGCATCGCGCTCATCGGCGCGCTGGTCGTCGTGCAGGTGGGGTTCAACCTGATCGACCGCGTCTCGGGCCTGCTGACCGGCACCGCCATTGGCCTGACCATCCCGTCCTATGCCGATTTTACCGGATTTTTCCTGGCCGGCGCATCCTTTCTGGCGCTGGCGCATACCCTGCGGCAGGGGGACCATATCCGGGTTACCCTGTTTATCTCGCGCCTGCCAACACGCTTCGCCCGGCCGGTCGAAATCTGGTGCGTCGCGGTGGCCGGGGCGATTTCGCTCTACTTCGCCTGGTATACCGCCCTGCTTGTCCGGGAGTCCTACCAGTTCCACGACCTCTCGCCGGGGATGATCGCGGTACCGTTGTGGATCCCGCAGAGCGCCATGCTGCTGGGCCTCGTTATCTTATCGATTGCGCTGGTCGATGAGTTGGTCGGCCTGTTCAGAGGCAGCACCCCCGGTTATGCGACAAACCGCAGGGAGGACGAGCCATGAGCGAACTGGGCATGACCGTTCTGCTGCTCGTCTTTCTGCTGAGCCTGCTGGCCGGCGGGCTCTGGGTGGCGTTTTCACTGTTGGCGGTGGGTATGGCCGGCATTTTATTGTTCTCCAGCGCACCGCTGGGCAGCGTACTGGCCACCACCAGCTGGGGGGCGAGCAACAGCTGGGCCCTGGCCGCCCTGCCGCTGTTTATCTGGATGGGGGAAATCCTGTTTCGCTCAAAGCTGGCCGAGGACATGTTCACCGGGCTGTCGCCGTGGCTGACCAGGCTGCCGGGCCGGCTGCTGCATGTCAATATCTTCGGCTGCGCTATTTTCGCCGCAGTTTCCGGATCTTCGGCCGCTACTGCGGCCACCATCGGCAAGATGTCGATCCCTGAGTTGCGCCGCCGAGACTATCCGGACAAGATGGTGATCGGCACCCTGGCCGGCTCGGCCACCCTGGGGCTGCTGATACCGCCCTCGATCATCCTGATCGTTTACGGGGTTGCCACCGAGCAGTCCATCGCCCGACTCTTTATCGCCGGCATCCTGCCCGGACTGATGCTGGTCAGCATGTTCGTCGGCTATGTAGTCATCTGGTCGCTGTTACACCGGGAAGACATTCCCAAGGATCGCCAGCACCACTCGCTGGGCGAGAAAATCAGGCGCTCCGGGCGGCTCATCCCGATCATCCTGCTGATCGTCGGCGTAATCGGCTCGATCTATTCGGGTATCGCCTCGCCCACCGATGCTGCCGCCGTCGGCGTCCTGCTCTCGCTGGGTCTTTCCAGGCTGAGCGGCACCCTGAACCGGCAGACCTTTCTCGACGGCCTGATGGGCGCCACCAAGACCTCCTGCATGATCGCCTTTATCCTGGCCGGCGCCGCCTTTCTGACAGTGGCCATGGGTTTTACCGGCATCCCCCGGATGCTGGCAATCTGGATCGGTACCCTGGGACTGTCGCCCTATGCCCTGCTCGGCGCGCTGACCATCTTCTTTATCGTGCTGGGCTGTTTCTTAGACGGCATCTCGGTGGTGGTGCTGACCACCTCGGTGATCATGCCGATGGTCGAGCAGGCCGGCATCGACCCGCTCTGGTTCGGCATCTTCATCGTGCTGGTGGTTGAGATGGCCCAGATCACCCCGCCGGTCGGTTTCAACCTGTTCGTGATCCAGGGGCAGACCGGGATGAATATCCTGCGCGTGGCGGCGGCCGCGGTACCGTTTTTTCTGCTGCTGATGGCGGCCCTGATCCTGATCACCCTGTTTCCGACGATCGTCACAATCCTGCCGAATATGATGGGCAATTGAGCCCGGGATTCCTCTAACCGGTATCTGATAAATATTTGTTCGGGGTGGGCAGCGACAAATTACTCCGACTGCTGCTCTTCGGCCTGATCATCGTTTCGCTGAAAAGCCGACGGGATGACGGCAGCTTTGCTGCCTATGGCCGTCGGCAAACGTTTTCAGCGAAACGATGGGCCTGCGCGATGCAGCCTCCGCAATCTGTCGCTGCCGGACAGATTGGAGCAGTTTCACAAGCCTCTACAGCGACCATGCCACCCGGGCCGCCCTTGATCGCAGCGGCCGGACATGAAACTCAGCATCACCGCCAGCCTGCAACGGGTCTTGCTTAACCGAGGCTTATCCTTATCTTATTTTTATCCTAATGCTGATATTTGAAACTGCTTGATGAAAACGACTTCTGTCCGGTATTTGCGGTCATCATAGTTCCGAGTCGGCATCACGGCGGCCCTGGGAATAGACTACTTCTGAAGTGATTATCGGTGCATCGGCATCGTTATTCAGCCAGACAGCCGATCAGAGACGTTTTTCAACAGGACCGATTCGATAGTATCAGAACCTGCCACCCGCCCCGAAAGAGGACTGCATGTTTCGTGTCGACCAGGTCATCGCCCAGTATTATCCCGATCTCAACGACAGGAAAATTGCCTCCTCGGTCGTCAAGCCGATTCTCAGGCGTCTGCTGCACGAGCAGGTCTTTGTCGATTTTGCTGAACAGTACCCGCACCTGCAGGGCATCGAGTTCGTCGAACAGGTACTCGACTATTTCAATTTCAGCTATGCGATCTCCGATAAGGAGCGGGAAAACATCCCCCCGACTGGCAAGGTGGTGATCATCGCCAATCACCCGATCGGCTCGCTGGACGGGCTGGCCCTGCTCAAGCTGATCCACGAGGTCCGCTCCGATGTCAGGATCGTGGCCAACGATCTGCTGATGTCGGTCAAGCCGCTGCGCTCCTGCCTGCTGCCGGTCCGGGTGCTGACCGGGGCCAATTCCAGGCAGCACATCGTCCGGATCAACAGCGCACTGGAGCGGGGCGAAGCAATCATCATGTTCCCGTCCGGCGAGGTCTCCCGGCTCGGTCCAGGCGGCATCCGCGACGGACAGTGGCAGCAGGGGTTTCTGAAAATGGCCCAGCGGGCCAAGGCACCGATCCTGCCGATTCACATCAGCGGACGCAACTCGGTTTTATTTTATCTCGCCTCGATGGTGGCCAAACCGCTGTCGACCCTGATGCTGGTCGGCCAGATGTTTCACCAGCGCGAAAAGCAGATCCGTCTGAAAATCGGCTCTATCATTCCCTATGAGTCATACCGCGCCCTGCCGGTGCGCAGCGAGGAGAAGATCGAGCTGTTCAAAAAGCATCTCTACCGGATCGGGGCCGGCAAATCGGAGCTGCTCACCACCGCTTCCTCCATCGCCCGGCCGGAACGCAAGATCGATCTGAAAAAGGCGGTGCACCGGGGGGAACTGCTAGGCAAGACGCCCGACGGTAAGTCGATCTTTCTGTTCGAGACGGCCGAGCCGTCGCCGGTGATCAGGGAAATCGGCCGGCTCAGGGAGTTGAGTTTTCGCGCGGTCGGCGAAGGAACCGGCAAGCGGCGCGATCTGGATTGTTTCGATCAGTACTATCAGCACCTCATCCTCTGGGATGAGGACGATCTGGAAATCGCCGGGGCCTACCGCTTCGTCGATGCGGGAGAAACCCTGCGCGAGCGCGGTGCGGACGGGCTCTACACGGCATCGCTGTTCACCCTGGACACCAAGCGCTGCTTCTTTTTACAAGACGGTCTGGAACTGGGCCGCAGTTTCGTGCAGCCTCGTTACTGGGGCAGGCGCGGCCTCGACTATCTCTGGTATGGGATCGGCGCCCACCTGGTGAGACATCCCCACTATCGCTACCTGTTCGGCCCGGTGAGCATTTCCAATGCAATTCCCCAGATAGCCAGAGAGCTGTTGATCTATTTCTACAAGCTCTACTTTTCAGCCAAAAACGCGGATACCTGTTCGCGCAACCCGTTTTCGTTCTCGCAGCCCATAGAAAAACTGGAAAAAGAGTTCAGCGGCGCTGACTACAAAAAAGATTTCAGAAAGCTCAAGTCGCTGCTCGCTAACCTCGGCACCGCGATTCCGCCGCTTTACAAGCAGTACACCGAACTCTGCGAGCCCGGCGGGGTGGTCTTTGTCGATTTCAATGTGGACCCGGCTTTTAACAATTGCGTGGACGGGCTGGTCATCGTCGACACCGATAAATTGAAGGAGTCGAAACGAAAACGTTACATCGACGAGACAATTCTGGTATAACTAATAAAACCCAACCCGCAAGGAGGTGATTCCCATCGCGTAGAGTCCGCCGCACCCAACTGAGTAGTTGAGATCTCATTACTTATTATCACCGCTTCACACATTCACTATGCCGACTCAGAAAAAGATCTTCATCCTTGACACCAACGTAATCCTGCACGATTCAAGCTGTATCCATCATTTCGACGAACACGACATCATCATCCCGATCACTGTGCTCGAAGAGCTCGACCAGTTCAAGAAAGGCAGCCAGATCATCAATTTTCACGCCCGCCAGTTCGTCCGGGAGCTTGACAATCTCAGCTCCGACAAGCTCTTCAACGGCGGCCTGCCGCTGGGCGAGGGCAAAGGCAGTATTTCGGTGCGGCTCGAGCGCGACCAGCACCCGGATCTGCTCAACAATTTTCCCAACGTGGACAAGGCCGACCACCGCATCCTGAATATCGCCTATCATATTTCCCAGGAGTACAAGGGCCGCTCGGCGATCCTGGTCAGCAAGGACGTGAACCTGCGCATGAAGGCCCGCGCCATAGAGTTGTTGGCCGAAGATTACACCACCGACCACGTCCGCGATCCAGCCAGGCTCTACTCCGGCTGCCGCTACGAAGAAGATGTCAGCGCCAAGCTGATCGAGAAGCTCTATGACCAGGGCGGTCAGATTTCGGTGGTCGAATACGATCCTGAGACGCCGCTCCAGCCCAACGAGTTCATGGTCCTGAAAAACGGCAAGAAATCAGCCCTGGCCGCCTTCATGCCCGGCGACTACGAAAATGAATTCGTGATCAGGCGGGTGGCCAAGGAAACCGTCTACGGCATCTCGCCGCGCAATGCCGAACAGTCCTTTGCGGTGCATGCCCTGCTCAACCCGGAGATCAAGCTGGTGACCATCTCGGGCAAGGCCGGCACCGGCAAGACCCTGCTGGCCCTGGCCGCGGCCCTGGAAACCCGCTCAAAGTATCGGCAGATCATGCTGACCCGGCCGGTGATGCCGCTGTCCAATAAGGATATCGGCTTTCTGCCGGGCGACATCGCCTCCAAGATCGGCCCCTACATGCAGCCGCTCTACGACAACCTCGGCGTGATCCGGGGACAGTTTCCGGAAAAGAGCGAGATGTTCCAGCGTCTGCAGAAGATGCTCGACGAGGAAAAGCTGACCATCGAGCCGCTGGCCTATATCCGCGGCCGCAGCCTGGTGAAGATGTACATGATCGTCGACGAGGCCCAGAACCTGACGCCGCACGAGGTCAAGACTATCATAACCCGCGCCGGCGAAGGCACCAAGGTGGTGTTCACCGGCGACGTCAACCAGATCGACCACCCCTACCTGGGCAGCCGCTCGAACGGGCTGAGCAACCTTATCGACAAGATGCAGGGCCAGAAGATTTACGCCCACATCGACCTGCGCAAGGGGGAACGCTCGGAGCTGGCTGAGCTGGCGAGCAATATCCTATAAGATCTGCCGCAGCAGCCTAAGACCATGCATCCATACCGGCCTGCTGACCTTGACCTCATAGCGTTTTGACGTTATTATGTCACTTGTACCGAGGAGGTGACATCATGGCTACCCACACCAAAAGAGCCACCATATATTTCGACCCCGACCTGCACAAAGCCCTGAAATTCAAATCAGCTGAGACCTCGCGTTCGATTACCGATCTGGTAAATGAAGCGGTCCGCATGGCACTATTAGAAGATGCGGAAGACCATGCAGCCTTTGAAGATCGGAAGGGTGATCCCCTCATCAGTTACGATCAGATGCTGAAACGACTGAAGAAGCATGGTGCCATATAAAATCTTTTTCAAGAACTCGGTTGAAAAAGATCTGCGTGGAATTCCACGGGCGGATCTCAAGAAGATCCTGTCAAAAATTGCAAAGCTTGCCCACAACCCCCGTCCACACGGTTGTGAAAAACTCGCCGGCCATTACCGTTATCGAATCCGTCAGGGCAACTATCGCGTCGTCTACTCCATCAAGGATGATGAACTGGTCGTATGGGTATTCAGGGTTGCGCACTGAAAAGATGTCTATCGTTGAGCAAAACCAATTTAAAAACATCTAAAGCTCTAATTCGTTTATACAAAAAAAGCCGGTCAGGAAATCCTGAACGGCTTTTTTTATCGGAGATATATCTCTTATACGTCGACTAGATCAAGCCCCTCCATCATCCGGTGGCGGAATCAGGCTGGTGAGATCAAAATCATAGTCTGCCCCGCCAGCACCGTCATCACCATCAGCCCCGATATCGCTCGACGCTATCTCAGCACCGGCTGAATCAAGACCGGGGATCTCCTCGGCCGTGTCGGTATCAGCGCCATCAGCGCCAGCATCACCCATATCGGGCACCAGCGTTTCAAGCGCAGCCAGCGGTTCGATAGCTTCCCAGTTCTGCAGCAGATCCAGAACAATTCCCGACTCGACCGAAACATCGCCCAGATCGGGCAGCGCATTTCCCAGCACATCGTCATCGATAATCATGGTAGTCATTCGATCCAGATCAAGTTGGGGGGCTGCATTGTCACTAAAGACGATGGACAGGGCCCCGTCGCTTCCGGTATCGATCGCATCATTTATAAAAATCGGGCTGTTGAGCTGCAGCACCGTGCTCACGCCGTTGACCGACTCGGCATGAACCGTACCGTGCACCACCACTGCCTGGCCGATCTGCGGCATCGACTGAGCTATCATGACTGCGCCTCCCTTGAAGGGGTAAATAGAAATATTCAGTGTCTTGTGACACAATAATAGCCATTTAACTGAGAGGGCGCAGCAATTATTTAGGCTCGGAAGACACTCATTAAAGGGCCTGTTTTCCCTCCTGTTTCTCTGCCCATATCAAAAAGCCGGCCAGGAAATCCTGACCGGCTTTTTGATTGTGATTATTACTACCAGGTTTTTGGTGGGGCAAGTTTATGCCGCATCATCTGGCGGTGGAATCAGGTAGTCAAGAGGATCTTCAAACACTCCTCCGCCAGTGTCTCCCTCATCTGAAGCGCTATTAATGTTGCTCAGTTCTCCAACCCTGTTGATGTATCATTAAATGCGATGTCTTCACCATCACCTCCGAAAAGGTTGTCATTTGAATCTGGACTATCTGGAAGGATCACATTAGGATTGCCGCTTTCTGTGTTGACAATATCACCTACCAAAACATCAGCACCAGCGCGACCATAGAGATCATCTATCCCATCACCGCCGATAAGCACATCATTACCACCTACAAGCGGTGTATCAGGATCATCACCATAGATGACATCATTGCCATCGCCGCCGACAATATAATCATTGCCGACAGCATTATCGCTGGCATCTCCATAAATGACATCATTACCCCCACCGCCATCAATAGTGTCATCGTAATCGGTGCCAATAATAACATCATTTCCACTGCTACCGGAAATTGCCATACCTGATGTCGAGACATCCCCGTCAATGGCATCTGCTTCTACCGCATTAAGATCTCCATTGCCGTCAAAGGTGACAGAGAATGATGCATCTTCTCCATTGGCATCGGTACTCACCATATCACCGTCAGCATCAACAACATAGAAGGGTATCTCTACGTTCATATTCGTTCCTTCAGTGGTTTCCGTTATGGTAAGGTCAACGATCCTGTAACCAGAGGAATCAAAGCCATCTGCAGGTTCAGATTCGAATCGAATCTCATTAAAAGGTGTGGAAATATCAAGAGTAACTAAATCACTTGGGCTTGAGCTACCTGTACCAGGGTTAATTATATCTGCGGTAGGAACCGATCCTTCCATCACCAGAACTGCGCCTGCATCTATGTCATTTGGATCGGTATACCAAAGAGAATAGTTTGCTCCCTCTTGCTGGCCCAGGTGATCAATGGTTACCGAAGCCGCTGTCAAGTTAGCCAAGGTACTCTGACTTTCATCAACAGCAACAGTTTTATTGGTTGGTCTCACAAATGTTATGACATCGTATAATTTGAACGAGAGAATTTCTGATCCAGTTGTACCAGGCACTACTGGAGCCACATCGTTAATGAACATTGCGCCGCCACCTGAACCAATCCCTTGGTTCGAGTAGTTAACCGTATTCTCAGGCGTATATGTATCAGTATTGGTTCCATCATCCCAGCCAAAGTCAAATTCGTTATCATCTGAAGCCGTGGCAAAGATGTAAATGCCATCACTGAAAGTTGTTGCTGGAGCGTTCGTATCTATTGCAGAACCCCTGCCAAAAACCTCCTGGTCATTGTTACCCCCACCAAGCGCTTGATCAAATGAAATGGTCTGAGAAGTCGTCTTTCCGTCAATACCGTTATCTTGAAACACAGTATAGGTTCCAGCTTCTTGATCAACCGTTACGGTAAAGGCCCTGATCGGCCCTTCTTCACCTTCAGGCGTGGATTTTGTTTCAGCATACCATTGATCATCTGAAGCCTGCCGCCAAACAAGGGGTAAACCATCGCTGGGGCAAGTATTGTGGTGTACCATCGCTGTTAACAACGTTGGCTCCATCAGTTAACCCAAGTACAATGCTCACAGGATCATCAGCACCAGAATCTATATCAAGGCTACCCGTCACACTGTTACCAGTTTCGTTTGCCAGCAATGCATCTTGAGGAACGCCGATTCCAGGTACATCATCGATTACAGAAACCGCTACTGGAGCACTTGTCTGGACATTATTAGTATCGGTACCAACTACATTGACGCTGCCGACGTAGACCGTCTGAGCGCCTCCCGCAGCCGGATGGACTAAAGCATCCGTCAGGGTAGCAGTTACTTCTACAGCCGCTGTTTGACCGGCAGAAATGGTGCCCGGATTCGTTAAAGCAAGGGTTATCGCCAGAGTTCCAGTTGTATTATTTCCGTCCACATACCCGTTAATGGTCGTATCATCAGCCCTGTACCAGAATAAATCATTAACGCTATCACCGTTGACGTCCACAGCAAGCCCTGCAATGTCATCACTGAAAGCAAAGGATACAAGGTCAGCAGAACCGGCAGTGAAACTCAGTGCAGGAACACTGTCACTGTCAGTTATCAGAGCCTCGTCAACAAGAAGCGATGTGCCCTCTGAAGAAGAACCGATTCCATCGGTAACGTCGATGGTCAGAGTTGCCGTATCCTGATCGCCATCACCATCCGTAATCCGATAGGTGAAGATATCCTTGAGCGGTCCTTGGTCCTGGTCGAGGTTTGCATTAGCCTGGTAAGTATAACTGCCGTCACTATCATTGATAGTCAGGACACCATAGTCCCCGGTAATGGTACCACTGGTTTTGTAAGTATCTGAATCAGGATCGTAGAAAGCACCCGCAGCAGACGTTCCAGTCTTGCCATCT
>CAWGPM010000013.1:0-33492 GCA_963824415.1 uncultured delta proteobacterium | reverse complement strand
AACGCCGCCCCTGGGTCAGCAACTAGAGCAGCTCGAGCAGGAAAAGGCAGCGCTGACCCGCGCCACGGAAACACTGCAACAGCGTCTGGATGAAACGAATGCTGAAAAGGACCGGATCGACCGGGAATATCAGCTCTGTCTAACTGAGCATAGCGACATCAGTGACAAGTACATGACGCTGCAGGACGATACCGCCGACGTCGTCCAGACCAAGGAAGATCTGAAGCAGGCCCAGGCCCGGCTTGTGGATCTGCAGGCGCAGCTCAGCACGGTTCAGCAGGAAAATGAGGGGCTGGCCAAAAGCCAGACACTGAAATGGTTTCTGGCCGGAGGCGGGGTGCTGTTTCTGGGCTGGATCATCGGCCTTTTCAGCGGGCGCTCCAGAAAGAAACGCTCATCTCTGCTGTAGCTCTGCAGTCGTTGAGGCCTGGGCAATTTATCCCGCTTGCCGGGGTGAGCGTAATGTTATTCCAATACCCCCGGCTTCTGCACTATCCTGACAGTTGTATCAATAGAGTTGTTCTCTTCGGTGGTTTCGTAATACACGAGCCACTCTCAAAACGTCCTTTTCGCCCAAACTCTGCGTTATGCTCAAAATTTTATCCTCGGAATATTAAGTATATGCCTGCGTTAAAATTTTTCTCATGCCTTGATTTTTCGGACGAAAACCCTCATTTTGCAAAAGGCTCCACGGTTTTCTGCATCCTCGGCAGCAGCGGGAGGCGTGACATTTTTTCTTCTGAAATCTAAAAAAGATTGACAAACAGAAAGGCTTACGTCAACATCAATCGTATGCGACCGAGCGCTTGGTCGGTTTTCGATCGATTCGATCTTAGCAGGTTACGGCTCGTTGCCGTTTGGCTGATTTGATAATTCAGATAGTGGAGACAGCATGAAAAACGCGGTGATAGTCAGTGCGGTGCGAACACCGTTGGGAAGTTTCGGCGGAACCCTGTCCACCACGGGCGGGACCGATCTGGGAGCGCATGTAATTTCCGAAGCGATCAAACGTGCGAAGATTAAACCAACAGACGTCGATGAGTGTATCATGGGCATGGTGCTGCCCTGCGGCTACGGCCAGAACCCGGCCAAACAGGCGGCGATAAAGGCGGGCCTGCCCGAGGAGATTGAAGCGCTCACCGTAAACAAGGTCTGCGGATCGTCGCTGAAGAGCGTAATGCTTGGGGCGCAGGCGATCCAGTGCAGCGATGCCGAGGTGATTGTGGCCGGTGGCATGGAAAGTATGAGCATGGCCCCTTATTACCTGGAAAAAGCCAGGTGGGGGCACCGGATGGGCCCGGGTACACTCCAGGACCATATGATCCACGACGGGCTCTGGGATGTCGTCAACGATTTTCATATGGGTATGTCAAATGAGTTGATCAGCGAAAAATGGCAGGTCACCAGAGAAGATCAGGACCGTTTTGCCGAACAGTCATTCAGCAGGGCGGTCCAGGCCTCTGCCTCCGGCAGATTTGCAGCCGAGATAGCACCCCTGTCGATCCCTCAGCGCAAGGGCAAAGATCCGATCGTTTTCGATACCGATGAGTGTCCGTCGGAGACGAGTTTCGAGCTGCTTTCCAAAATGCGGCCCGCTTTCAAACCGGACGGGGTCGGCACTGCCGGCAACGCTTCCATCATCAGCGATGGCGGTGCGGCGCTGGTGCTGATGAGCGAGGAGAAGGCCACTGAACTTGGTTGCCCTGTCATGGCCCGGATCGGTGCCCAGGCCTCGCACGGGATCGAGTTGAAATATATTCTGATGGCGCCGATTTATGCGATTCCCAAGGTCTTGAAAAAAGAGGGAATCTCCATCGACGAGATCGATCTGTTCGAGATAAATGAAGCCTTCAGCGGCGCTTCGACCGCGATCAACCGGGTGCTTGAACTCGACCCCGATAAGGTCAACGTGAACGGCGGCAGTGTGGCGCTCGGTCATCCCATTGGAGCAAGTGGGGCGCGGGTGCTGACTACACTGCTGTACGAGATGGAGCGCCGGGATGTCAGGCGCGGCCTGGCCTCGCTGTGTTTGGGCGGCGGTGAGGCGGTGGCGCTGATTGTCAACCGGTGATAGTCCTGATGGGCTTGAGTTACTATTCTAAAAAAACTGACTGATATGGAAATAAAGACCTTTGGCGTGATAGGTGCAGGCCAGATGGGCGGCGGTATCGCCCAGGTTGCGGCCACCAGCGGGCTCAGCGTGATCATCAGCGATATCAGCGAGGAGTGTACTGCAAAGGGGTTGGCCGCAATCGAGAAAAACCTCAAGCGCAGCGTTGAGAAGCAGAAGCTTACCCGGGATCAGTGTGAAGCGATTCTCGCCCGGTTGAAGACCACCACCGATATTGGTGATATGGCACAGGCCGACTATGTGGTCGAAGCGGCGGTCGAGATGGAAGAGTTGAAGTTCAATATTTTCCGGCAGCTCGACGAGGCCTGTCCAGAAACGGTGATCCTGGCCACCAATACCAGCTCGATTCCAATCGGACGCATCGCCGCGCAGACCAATCGGCCTGAAAAAATCATCGGCATGCATTTCATGAACCCGGTGCCGGTGATGCAGCTGGTCGAAGTGATCCGGGGGTTGAGAACCTCGCAGGATACCTTCGATACGACCTGGGCACTTTGTAAAACATTTGGCAAGACCCCGGCAGAGGCCAATGATTATCCCGGTTTTATCGCCAACCGCATCCTCATGCCGATGATCAATGAGGCAGTGTTCTGCCTCTACCAGGGGGTGGGCAGAGCTGAAGATATCGATACCGTAATGAAACTCGGCATGAACCATCCGATGGGTCCGTTGGCTTTGGCCGACCTGATTGGGCTCGACACCTGTCTGGCGATAATGGAAACCCTCTATGACGGCTTCAAGGATCCTAAATACCGTGCCTGCCCGCTGCTCAGAAAGTACGTGGAGGCCGGCTGGCTGGGCAGAAAAAGTGGCAAAGGGTTCTATTGCTATTGATCGTTTGACCGGGATTTCCCGGAAGGAGGCTCTATGATGCCCAATGATCGATGCTCAGCGGTGCCCCAGGCGGAGATTTCGGGGCGTATTGCGCGTCTGCAGCGAGCCTTGCACGACCGGGGAACAGGCGGCGCCCTGATCGTTCAGAAGACCGATCTCTTCTATTTTACCGGGACTTCTCAGCAGGGCTGGCTCTGGGTTCCCGAGCAGGGCAGTGCCTTGCTGATGGTATTCAAGGATTTCGAGCGGGCCCGGGCGGAGTCCCCGCTGGAACAGGTGGTGTCGCTGGCCAGTCCCAAAAAGATCAATAAAATGCTGGCAGAGTATGGTTATGAGTTACCGCCGACAATCGGCTTGGAGCTCGATGTTCTGCCGACGAATCTGTTCTTTCAGTATCAGAAGATATTTGCCCCGGCCGAACTGGTCGATATTTCCACCGAGATCAGATTGATCAGGGCGGTTAAATCGGAGTTTGAGCTCGAGCTGATGGGCCGGGCGGCCTCTTTCTCCGATCTTCTCAGTGCCCGGGTTCCCGAGCTTTTAGAGGTGGGCAAGACTGAAATCGCTGTCGCTGGAGAACTGGAGAGCTACGCCAGAAGCCTTGGTCACCAGGGTATTGTCAGGATGAGATTGTGGGGCAGTGAACTGTTTTATGGGCACCTGATGTCGGGTCCGGCCGCCGCTGTCCCGAGCTATCTCGCCTCCCCCACGGGTGGCGAGGGGCCAAGTGCGCTGACCGGCCAGGGGGCCGGCTTCAATAAGATCGAAAAAAATGTGCCGATCCTGGTAGACTATGTCTTTGCCTTAAATGGCTATCTATCTGATCATGCCAGGATTTTCTGTATTGGGACTTTGCCTGATGAACTGCTCAGGGCCCATCAGGCGATGCTGGAAATTCAGGATCAGATCAAAGCAGAAGCCCGGCCTGGTGCTGCCAGTGGGGAGATCTACGATTCGATGCTGGCAGCGGCCGCTGACAAAGGGTACGGAACCTGGTTCATGGGGGTTGGGGAGCGGCGGGTCAGATTCACCGGACACGGCATCGGCCTGGAACTCGACGAGTTTCCGTTTATCGCCAAAGGCCAGCAGCTTGCCCTGGAAAAAAACATGGTCATCGCCCTGGAGCCTAAGGTTATCATGCCCGGCAAGGGCGTGGTAGGCATTGAAAACTCTCACGTGGTAACCGAGCATGGGCTGAAAGCGCTGACCAGAAGCCCTGATGCAATCACCTATTGTTAATATTGTCAATCAATTAAAAAATGAGGCACGGCAATGGCTGACAACGCAGGCGGCGACAAGGAAGTGGACAAAAAACAGCTTGCCCGGGAGATTATCGATTTCTTTCAGCGCACCATGGTCCATCATGGCCTCTGGTATACAGAGGTCAAACACCAGATGGGCACTTCCAGGGCCCTGGAAATTCTTGAGGCTGCCTCCGCTACGAGTCTGGCGATCCAGATGAAGCATCTCGGCGCATTGCTCGGTTTTGAGATCGAAGATGGTCTGCCGGCGCCGCTGCTTGAAATGGAGACGGAAAAACTGATTGAAATTAAACAGCGGCTGGCCAAGAACTGGCTGGTAAACGACGGGGTCTGGTTCCAGGCCGTGGAGCAGCGGGAAGGCCTGAACGAGGCCAAGCGCTGTAACGATTCATGCTGGGCCCACTTTTCCCCCTATGAGGCCTTCACCATAAAACGGCAGCTCGGCTTGCCCGAGTTTCCCGGTCTCGATGGCTTGAAACAGGCGCTGGGCCGTCGGCTCTACGAATCGATCAACACCCAGTCGATTGTCGATGAAAGCGAAACGAGTTTTATCTTCCAGATGAATCAGTGCCGGGTGCAGGTGGCCCGGAAGCGCAAGGGGCTGGCAGATTATCCATGCAAATCTGCGGGCCTGGTCGAATATGCCTATTTTGCCCGCAGCATTGATTCCCGCATCACCACCGAATGTATCGGCTGCCCTCCCGACGAGCATCCCGAAGCATGGTATTGCGCCTGGAGATTCTCGATAACATCATAACCACAGTGCACAGGCGCAGCAGGATACATGAGAGGTTGCTGCCGCACAAAATCAGATGGAGATAACATGATGCAGATGAAAAATGTGACCTGCAGCATTGAGCAGAAAACGGCGCTGGTGACCATCAACCGGCCCAAGGCCCTGAATGCGCTGAACCCTGAAACGCTGACAGAGCTGCTGGAGCTCTTTGCTGAACTGCAAAAAAATACTGAACTGGCCGGCGTTATCATCACCGGCGCTGGCGAGAAGGCCTTCGTGGCCGGTGCCGATATCAGTGTGATGCAGGCATATGACCCGCTGGCCGGCCGGGAAATGGGCCGGCTCGGGCACCGGGTCTTGGCTGCCATCGAAGGTTTTCCTCAACCGGTAATTGCAGCGGTGAACGGCTTTGCGCTCGGCGGTGGGTGTGAATTGGCCCTGGCCTGCGACATACGCATCTGCAGCCCCAACGCGCGCTTTGGCCAGCCGGAGGTCAATCTGGGCGTGATCCCGGGATTTGGCGGAACCCAGCGCTTGCCGCGGCTGGTCGGCACCGGGCACGCGCTGGAACTGCTGCTGACCGGTGAGATGATCGATGCCCAGGAGGCCTGCCGCATCGGGCTGGTCAACCGGGTGGTGCCGGAAGAAGCACTGCTGGCCGAGTGCAGGACTATTATCGAAAAGATAAGCACCAAGGGGCCGCTGGCCATCAAGCTCTGCAAGGAGGCGGTCAGAGCGGGAATGGAGATGGATATCGATCGGGCCTGCCGCTACGAGGCGGATCTGTTCGGTGTCTGTTTCGCCAGTGATGATCAGAAAGAGGGGATGAAAGCCTTTCTGGAAAAGCGGGCCCCGAAATTCACCGGCCGATGAAGCGTGGTAATCGAACAATAGTGAGCGGGCAACCATGAATTTTGATCTCAATGAAGAACAGAAGCTGATCCAGGACACAGCCAGAGCCTTTGCTCAGGCCGAACTCGAGCCGGTGGCCGCGGCCCTGGACCGGGGAGAGGACCAGGACGTATTTTATGCCAATCTGGGAAAACTGGCAGAACTCGGCTTCATGGGGCTCAATGTTGCCGATGAATATGGCGGCTCGGAAGCAGGGGTGATCGCCTTCAGTGTGGCGCTGACTGAAATTGCCCGGGCCTGTGCCTCGACTGCAGTGACCGTTTCGGTGAACAACATGGTCTGTGAAGTGATCCAGGCCCTGGGCACTGACGAGCAGAAAAAGAAATATATCCCCAGGATCTGCAGCGGTGAATACCCGGCAGGCGCTTTTGGCCTGACCGAACAGGGAGCGGGCTCCGACCCCGCCTCAATGACCACCAGTGCCGTTCGCGACGGCGATGACTGGATACTCAACGGCTCTAAAATCTTTATTACCAGCGCTTCCTGTGCGGGAGTCTTTGTGGTCTGGGCGGTTACCGATCCCCGGGTGCCAAAGGGCAAAGGCGTCAGTGTCTTTCTGGTAGAAGCCGGCACCGAGGGCTTTGCCATAGGCAAGGCCGAAAAAAAGATGGGCCAGCATGCCTCATCCACCCATGAGCTCATCTTTCAGGATTGCAGAGTTGGCGGCGACGCGCTGATGGGCAGGCTCAACGACGGTTTCCGGGTGGCTGTTACAGAGCTGGCCGGCGGACGCATCGGCATCGGCTCGCTGGCACTCGGCGTCGGCCTGGCCGCGATGGATGCGGCTACCAGATATTCGCTTGAGCGGGTCCAATTCGATCAGAAAATCAGCCAGTTCCAGGCCATTCAATGGAAGATCGCCGATCGTTATACCGAACTCGAAGCCGCCCGCCTGCTGCTCATGCATGCTTCTTTTCTCAAGGAGCAGGGCCGCAGTTTTGCCAGAGAGGCCTCGATGGCCAAGCTCTTTGCCACCGAGTCCGCCAATCGGGCCTGCTACGATGCGATGCAGATTCTGGGCGGCTATGGTTACACGGCCGATTATCCGATCGAACGCTATGCCCGGGATGCGCGAATCACCACCATCTATGAAGGAACCAGCGAGATCCAGCGGTTGATCATTTCCCGCTCAATCCTGCAGGTGTTCTCCTGATTATTCACCGTCACGGGGCCGCTGCATCGGCCCTGACTTCTTACAGATGAACAGGACCCTGAAGCGGCAAGGTTTTGCCGCCGCAGCATGGACGGTTCGATTCTAATTGTCCATTGTAGTTAATCATCGTATAAATGAGAGGTCCGCTCATTGCGGGCAGACCGTGAACAATCTGATACCAGCGCAGCGACTTCGGTCGCCGCGCCTACGCTACTATCTCAGGAGGAGCCATGCCTGCTTCGCAATATTGGGCGGACAGTTATCTGCAAAAACGAATCAGCGCTGAAAAAGCGGTGAGTCTTATCAAATCGGGACAACGGGTGTTCATTGGCTCGGGCTGCGGCGAACCGCAGCACCTGGTGCAGACTTTGACCGAACAGGCCAACAGCTTCAGCGGGCTGGAAATTGTCCGGCTGCTCGGGCGCGAGACTGCTTCGCTGACTGCCATAGCGGACCGGACCAAAGATACCAGCCTCAACATCCGTTCGATCTATCTCGGCTCGGCTAAATCCGAGTCGATTGCTCCGCAGAAGCGCTTCATCACGCCGATGAACATGTCCGATGTGCCCGGTTTGTTCCTTACCCGCAAGATGCCGCTCAACGTGGCCCTGATTCAGGTCTCGCCGCCGGATGATTTCGGCTGGATGAGTCTTGGTATCTCCGTTGATGTGACGCTGGCTGCGGCCAGGTCGGCCGATCTGGTCATTGCCCAGGTTAATCCGCGAATGCCGCGGGTCATGGGGCAGAGTTTCATTCATACGAATTATGTTGATTACGTTGTGGAGTTCGAAGAAGTTTTGCTGTCGGTGCCGCCGAGCCGGGCGGTATCCGAGTCAGCCAACCAGATCGGCAGCCATATCGCCCATCTGATTGAGGACGGGGCGACCCTGCAGATAGGTCTTGACGCGGCCTCCCAGGCGACGGTGCGGGCGCTGAGCGCTAAAAATGACCTGGGCATACATTCCCAGTTCCTGACCGACGATATCATGCACCTTTACGCCCAGGGCAACATCACCAATCTTAAAAAGGGCCTCAATGAAGGCAAGATGGTCGCCTCTATGGCGGTCGGCAGTCATGACCTGTATGAATTCTTAAACGACAACCCGGCCGTGGATTTTCATCCGTCCGACTATGTCAATGACCCGTTTATCATCGCCCAGCACCACCGCATGGTTTCGCTCAATGTAGCAAATTGCATTGATCTGACCGGTCAGGTCTCAGCTGAGGCTTCGGCAGCGACGCGTTTTGCCGGTGTTTCCGGTATCCCCGATTTTGTTCGCGGTGCACGTCGCTCGCCGGGGGGTATTTCGATTCTGATGCTCTGCTCGACCAGAACGGGACCGGAAGGTCCGCTCTCCAGCGTGGTCCCGAACTTAGGAGATACCGCGGTGGTGGTGCCGCGAGGCGATGTCCACTACGTCGTTTCTGAATACGGCGCCGTCAACCTGTTTGGCAAAAGTCTGCAGGAGCGGGTTATTGCGATGATCACCATTGCCCATCCCGATTACCGGCAAGAGCTCTTCGAAGCGGCCAAGGAGCAGGGGTTGATCGGCATGGAACGGTCGCTGGGCGAAGCGGTCAAGGCGGTTTACCCGGTCAGGCTCGAAGAAGAGATCGAGATAGACGGCCAGGCGGTGATGATCCGTCCGGGTAAACCGGTGGATGAGCGCCGCATCCAGGAACACTACTATTCCCTGCCCAAAGAGGATGTAGTATCGAGGTTTTTCGGGCAGAAGACGATCTTTGCCAGAAAGGATGTGGAACTGCGCTCCCAGATCGATTACGTCAACAGCCTCAGCCTGGTGGCGGTGGTCGGTGAATTCGGTTTTGGCCGTGTTGTCGCGGTGGCCGAGAGCATGCGCCTGGAGACCATCAACATGTCGGAAGTGGCGTTCTCGGTCAGCCCCGAATTTCAGGGTAAAGGACTGGGCAAACTCTTCCTGCGCAAGCTCGCCGACGCGGCCCGGGAAAGCGGCATCGCCGGGTTGATCGCCTACACCTTCCCGACCAACCAGGCCATGATCAATCTGTTCAAGACCCTGCCTTACAAGGTCAAAAAACAGCTCGAAGACGGTGAGCTCGTCCTGAGCTGCCGCTTCGACGAGCTTGCCTGAATAGTTTATGGGAAAACAACAAAAATCAATGATATTAATATAATATCTACCGCTTATTCAGGCCTGTCTGGGAGCAGTTACCAAAAGCTCGTTTAGATGGCCAGGCGTCAGAGGCCGCAATTGTCCAAGCGCTGCTTTAGCTGTTTTGTGCCTCTTATGTCTTGTATTTGAACGAAACCTTGACGCGGGCCCGGTAGGAAATGACCTTGCCTTTGTTGAGTTGCATGTCGAGTTCCGAGACCTCGGCAATGCGAAGTTCCTTCAGCGACTGCCCGGCGGTTTCAACCGCGGCCTTGGCTGCGTCTTCCCATGATTTGGTGCTGGTTCCCACCAGTTCGATGATTTTGTAAACACTTTTTGCCATGATCTTCTCCCGTGACGCAGAGGTTATGGGTCAAGCGGATGCCGGTTGAATGATTCTGAGAACAGGAATCCTCAGTACCTTGTGCTGGACCCGGATGATTATCCGCTGTGGCGGACTGTGCGGTGGAGTGCAGGTTTCAGGCTCGCAAGAAACAGGTATCTGGCCTGAGTAAGCGTTCCTTGATCATATTGTAGGGCAAGAAATCATACGCTGTCAAACCGGCAGGCCGATCAGTTGCGTTTGCGGTTGGCCCGCTTGTTCGATTTCTTCTGTTTTTTCTTCTTGGCCATTGGTGAAGAAGCGAGGCGCTGTTCGGCCAGTTCGATGCATATCTCCTGGACGGTCCTCGGGTCGTCTCCCTGGCCTGGCTGTCTTTTGACATAGGTTCCGTCGCTCTGCATGTCCCAGACACTGCGCTTGTTGGAGAGCTGGATATCCAGAATCTCCCGGAGCCGGAGCTGGCAGCTTTTGTCTTCGACAGGGGTGACGACTTCCACGCGGGCCTCGAGGTTGCGCTTCATCAGATCCGCCGAGCCGATGAAATATTCTTCCTCGCCGCCATTTTTGAAATAGAAGATCCGGCAGTGTTCCAGAAACCGGCCGACGATCGAGATCACCGAGATATTTTCCGACAACCCTTCGATTTTCGGCCGCAGCCGGCAGCTGTCGCGGATGATCAGATCAACATGGACGCCGGCCTGGGAAGCCCGGTACAAGGCTTTGGTGATGTCCTTGTCTTCCAGCGCGTTGCTTTTGAACTGGATCAAGCCCGGGTTCTCCGGGGTGTGTGCTTCGATCTCGCGGTCGATCTTTTTGAGGAGCTCTTTTTTCAGCACGTTAGGCGACGGCAGGATTTTCTGATATTTACGGACCGGAGCATAGCCGGTGGTCAGATAGTTAAACAGTTCGGTCAAATCCTCGCAGATAACCGGATCATTGGTCAGCAGCCCGAGATCGCTGTACTGCCGGGCGGTGCCGGCATGGTAGTTGCCGGTGCCGATATGGGCGTAGCGCTGCAATCCGTTGTAGTCCCGTCTGACCACGAAAATCACCTTGGAATGGGTTTTCAGTCCCACGACCCCGTAGGTGACATGGATGCCCACCTGTTCGAGCGCTTCGGCCCATTTGATATTGGCGGATTCATCGAAGCGCGCCATGAGCTCAACCACCACCGCAACCTGCTTGCCGTTCTGGGCCGCATCGATCAGATACTGGATAATGCGTGAATCGGAACTGGTCCGGTAAAGCGTCATTTTGATGACCAGGACTTTCGGATCGGTGCTTGCTTCCTTGAGGAAGCGCTCAACCGATGAGTCAAACGACTCGTATGGGTGCTGCAGCAGGATCGCTTTCTGCTTCCTGATGATATGGAAGATGTTGGGTTCGTCGATCAAAAGCTGCGGGTGGTCGTAGGGATGATGCACCGGATAGTGGAGGTCGGCACGGTCAATCTTCCAGATCTCCATCAGGTCCCGTTTGGCTAAAATTCCAGGGGCATCAAAAACATCGTTGTCTTCGTCGATGCCGAGTTCCGCGGCCAGCATGCCGCGGTGGTGCGCCACCATGCCGGCGCCGGTCTGCAAGCGGACGATATCGGCAAATTTCCGATCACGCAGGGCCGATTCGATCATCGACAGCAGGTCGTTGGCCTGCTCTTCGCTCCGGTCGGTATTGGCGTTGCGGGTGACCCGGAAGAATTCATAATTGTGGATGGTCAGGCCAGGAAAAAGATCGTCGAGGTTATTGGCGATCAGATCCTCAAAGGTTATGAACATGTAATTTTTTCCGACCCTGATAAAACGGGGCACGCCGACGCCAACCGGCACTTTGATTCTATTGAGAAAGTGGTGTGCGGAATTCGGCTCGCTGGTGGTTACAAGTATGTTGAGTGAAAGATTGGAAATAAATGGAAAGGGATGGGCCGGGTCCATGCCCTGGGGGGTCAGCAGCGGGTAAATTTCGCGCTTGAAATAGTCGTTCATTTCCTTTTTCTGCGCCAGCGTCAGCTCCTCATAGCTGCGAAAAAAGATATGCTCCTTTTCCAGCAGTTCTCTGAGCTGGCTCTCGATCCGGCGCTGTTCCATCAGAATATCCTGGGCAACGAGGTAACAGGCATCGATCTGCTCCTGGGGAAGCATGCCGTCGATGGTGAGTTTTTTTACCCCGGCACCGACCTGCTGCTTGAGTCCGCCGATCCGTTTCATAAAGAATTCATCGAGGTTGGAGCCAACTACCGCCACGAAGAAAACCCGTTCCAGCAGCGGCACCAGGTCGTCGGTGGCCTCGTGCAGCACCCGCTTGTTAAAAGCCAGCCAGGTCAGTTCGCGGTTCAGATAAAATTGATGGCTGTCCAGATTGAAAGATGGCGGTTTTGCAGGTGATTTCTGACGTTTCATATGGTCGCAGTCCCTATCGGTAATGAGTGTTTATCGGAAAAAGATTTGAGTACCATCTGTCACCGGAGGTATCCATTAATTGTATGAAAGGGGCGAACGATAATCAAGGATGATCGAACAAGGAGGCCCCGCGTGAGTTTTGGGCACTCTGACAATCAGGCTAGTTTTGTCCGGACTGGAGCAGCTGCAGCAGCTCCAAAGCCTGGGGATGGCCGGGCACCATCTGCAGCACCATTTCAGCCAGTTTTACCGCTCGTTCGGTCATCCGAAAGCCCAGGTACAGATTTGCCAGAGTGGTGAAGTATTCGGGATTTTCCGGTTCCTGCCGCACAACCTGCAGCAGGGCCTGTTCACCCTCTTCGTAGCGTTTGAGCTTCAGCAGGGCCAGGGCCTGGTTGTAGCGCGGCCGCGCATAGCCGGGCATGCCGTCGGCTGCTCTACCGAGCATTTCGGCGGCCTCATCAAGGAGGTTCATCTCCGCCAGCAACAGACCGAGCGAGTAGGCTGCCTCGTGGAGCTCAGGGCTGTCCTGCACAACTTCGCGCAGCAGGGCAGCGGCGCGCTCGTTGTCACCGTTGCGGTTAAGCAGCATAGCCAGATTGACCTTGGCCGGGAAGAACTGCTCGTCTATCTGTATCGCCTGCTCGTAGTAGTTTGTGGCCTGATCGATGTCGCCCAGGGCAGCGGCAAGGTTACCGAGGTTATAGCGCTGAGGGGCAAAATCGCTGTTGTAGAGCATTGCCTGCCGATACTCCGCCAGCCCCTCCTCGAGGGCCTGGCGGTCGGCCGGTTTGATCAGGTTTTTCGGCACCGAGGCCAGCGCTGCGGCGGCTTCGATACGCACGCCCTTGACCGGGTCGTAGAGCTTGGGTCCGATAACCCGCAGTCTGCTCTCGCTGTCGAGGCCTGCCAGGGCGCTGATCGCGGTGTGGCGGATCAGGCTGTCATTATCTTCCACTGCTCCACTCAGAGTTTCGAGGCTTGGTGTGCCGGGATAGTTTCGCAGCAGCGATAAGGCGGTGGCCCGGACGATGACCGGCATCAGCGTATCCTGTGCCAGAGTTCTTAAGCCTTCGGCGGCCTCTGGCCGGGTGGCGCGGCCGGCGGCGATGATCTCTCCATAGTGGGGCTTGGTCGTTTTCCCGTACCAGGCGAGATAGTGATCGTTCACCCATTGCAGCTCTTTATCCGCGTGGCATTGGGTTGCCGAACAACTGTTTGGCGTCTCCAGCGCCTCGCTGAGATCGGGGCGTGGCACCCTGAGACTGTGGTCGGGGCGGTAGTCGATGCCCATATAGGTGCGGCCCGGCATGTGGCATTTTACACAGAGATGACCGTCGCTCGGCTTGCCCTCAAATTCGCGTTTATGAAAATGGTGTTCGTAGCGGTCGTACTCGGCGGCCCGATGACACTGCAGACAGAGATCGTTGCCGTCTTTATGGAGTTTCAAGCTGTGCATATCGTGGCAGTCGCTGCAGCGTACATCGTGCTGATACATCTTGGATTGAACAAAAGAGCCATAAACGTAGACCTCTTCGTAGATCTGACCGTCCGGGTAGTAGAGGCCCTCATCGAGCAGGGACGGAACCATCGTATCGAGTACGTCAGCCGGCAGGTGAGTGTTATTGCCCAGTTGATAACGCCTGGAATGACAGGGGGCGCAGATGGCGATCTGTGCTTTACTGGAAATTGCGCCGGTGGGAGTGGCCAGGGCGAAATCGTCGAGCGGTTCTCTGGCCATGGCCGGCCTTTCGGCCCATCTTACGTGGCTGGAGCCGGGGCCGTGGCAGGCTTCACAGCCAACGTCAATTTCAAACCAGGTGGTCGCATAACTATTGGTATCGATATCGAAGTTTTTCTCCAGCCGGGTCGAATGACACTCGGCACACATGCCGTTCCAGGTCTGGCCGCCCTGGGTCCAGTGCAGCCAGTCTTCGGGGCCCTCGACTTCGTAGGGCGGCAGGCGGTACCAGCGCTGTTGCTGCGCGTCCCAGGCGATGTTGAGGCATTGCAGCCGGCCGCCGTCAAACGGGGCCAGATACTGTTGCAGCGGATAGACACCGAAGGTGTGGGTGATCTCGAAGGTTTCAAGTGCTCCGCCTGGCCCTTGGGTTTCAGCCAGGAATTTGCCTTCCTGCCTGAAAAATCGACTGGTCACACCGTTGTAGGGATCTGTATAGGTCGCGTTTTCGAAATTGCCCACTACGCTGTCTTCGGTGGCTTCAGCCATGGCCAGATCGTGGTGTGAGTTCTGCCAGTCGTCGAAGTAGCGCTGGTGGCAGGAGGCGCATTTCTGGCTGCCGACAAAAGACAGATCCTTTTCGACTTCTTCTACGATCCGGTAGTGGCTGCGC
Source organism: uncultured delta proteobacterium (assembly GCA_963824415.1). GTDB lineage: Bacteria > Desulfobacterota > Desulfobulbia > Desulfobulbales > Desulfocapsaceae > JABDQA01. The sequence continues at coordinate 19,236 of CAWGPM010000013.1, read as the reverse complement.
TGCAGGTAGATATAGGGGGTCAGCAGGATGATGATTGTTGCCGCGATGGCACCCAACTCCCAGAGATGGGAGCGTGCAGCGAATGCGGCCGGAGAAGCGGGCCTATCCGGCCGGGGCTTCAGTCCGGAGTCCGGGGAGGGGATCTGCTTGTCGGGGCGGCGGGTATCCATCGTTTGGGTAGCTAAACCTTTGCCGCCTGGGAAGAATCGAAAGCTTCCCGTCTGAGTGGTGCGCTGGTATCGATACGAATCATGCCGTTTTCGATTCTAACTGGAAAATAATCGAGCGGCCGTATCGCCGGTGCAGTGATTACCGAGCCGGTCAGGTCAAACTTCGAACCGTGGCAGGGGCAGATGAATTGCTGCTTGTTCTCGTCCCATGGGACCGCGCAGCCCAAGTGGGTGCAGGATCGGGACAGGGCCAGAAAGCCGCCGTCCTGAAGACAGACCAGATAAAGCAAACCTTCGGGAATGGCCTTGACGTCTCCCGGTTTGAAGGCATCGACCAGGCCGGCATCGAGATAATTGTTTTTCCGGCTAGACGATCTGGCCCGGCGCGAGCGGATGATCGAACCGGTAAACCAGCTCAGCTCCAGGCAGGCCAAAACGCCGAACACGGCCCAGAGCCAGTTGAGCAGCGCCCGGCGGCGCGGCTTCTCTGGCGCCCCGTCTGCTCCGCCGGTTTCTTTTTCGACGGTGGAATGCAAATCAGGCAGCGGTTGTTTTGTCTGCGTCATATTTTAACCATGGTTACCAGAGCGGTGCGAGCATCATGGAGGGTCCCCGAAACCAGGTGCCGATAATGGTCAGCCCGCAGATCAGACCGAAATTGAGCAGCAGCAAAGCCATGATACTCGCAGCCCGCCCGTACGTGCGCTGTCGGCTCAGAAAGAGATAGAGCAAGCCCTGAGCTGCAACAAGTGCGATCAGCGGTACAATCCCCCGGCTAACCCAGGCTGGCGGGCCCCCAGAGCCCGAAGTCGAATTGAGCAGCAGATCGTCGATCAGAACACCACCAAGGCAGGCCAGCAGGCCGAGGGTAAAGGCAAGCGCGGCGAGCTTTCTGCCCCGACTACCGCCGCACCAGATTCCCGGAGCGGTCGCCGCGCCTGGTATGAATGGAACAAGGGCCAGGAGCAGCAGTGACGTCAAAGGTATGATGCAGATCGCAAACACCGGATGAAAATGCAGAAGCAGCTCCTGCAGCCCCATGAAGTACCAGGCGGCTTTGGCCGGATTCGGGCTTTCACCCGGATTGGCCATATCGCCGAGCGGCGCATCGATCAGGGCAGCAAAGCAGAAGACCAGGGCTGCAACACCGAGGCCGACGGCGGCTTCCCTGGAGATCAGGGCGGGGACCGTGGCGATCCGCCGGGCGGATCTGCCTGCAAGATCCTCAGGGCGCACCAGGCCGCCGGCCTTGCGGATCATCCAGAAGTGGTAGATCAGCAAAACGCAGAACAAGGCCGGAATCAGCCCGATATGAATGGCAAAGAAGGTCGACAGGGTAAGCTGGCCCACCTCGGTGCCGCCGCGCAGCAGCAGGCCGAAACGGGGGCCGAAAAGCGGGATGTATTCTACCATGTTGGTAAAGATGGTAACGGCCCAATAGGCGCGTTGATCCCAGGGCAGCAGATAGCCAGTGAAATTACCGAACAACACCAGCAGAAAAAGCCCCAGGCCGATCAGCCAGTTGAAGCGTCGCTGCTGGTCTGAGGCGCCGGTCAGCACTACCCGCAGCAGGTGCAGAAGGGCGATGATCACCAGCAGGTGAGCGCTCCAGTGATGAATGTTTCTGACCAGGCCGGCAAGCGGAGCGGTTCCGTACATGGCCAGAATCGAATCGTAGGCTGAACCGGTTTCTGGGGCGTAGCTGAAGAGTTGCAGGATACCGGAGAACAGCAGGATGATGAACAGGGTTGCCGCCATGCCGCCGAGACCGAAGCTGAGCGTGAATCTCAGCGTTGATTCAGGTACGGTTCTCGGGTGCAGGTGAAAAACGAAGCCACGCAGTGGTGAGCGCTTTTCTGCAGTTTTGGTGGTCATGGCCATTGTCGCTGAGCGTTGGGGCAGAAAAAGGGTTCCTTTAGCAAACCAGCACAGCTTAAACGACTCAGGCGCTGGACACAAGCGACAACTCCTCATTTATCATGGATATCGCAGGTCTGGAAACGATTCACCTGGGCTCTGCCCAGTAAAATGAATGGCAATTTTCCATCGGCTCTATATAATTTGACCAGATTCAGCCGTGCTGCACGGCCAGGGATCTGCTGGAGCCAGGCACCGACCCGGACTGGTGAGTGCAGCAGCTATATAGATACCAAGTAAATGTAATGAAAGACTATTATCAGATTTTAGACGTAACTGTTGATGCCGGCGAAGATGAAATCCGCAGGAGTTATCGCAGACTGGCGATGCAGTATCACCCGGACCGAAATCCCGATGATCCCCAGGCCGAAGAAAAATTCAAGGAGGTTGCGGAAGCCTATGGGGTGCTGACCGATCCGCTTAAACGCAGGCAGTACGACTCGGCTCGGGCTGGAGGATTTTCCAGGGGCAACGGCGGGCCGACAGATTTTACCTACTCCCAGGAGGACATCCTGCGCGATCTGTTTCGCGACCCACGCTTCCAGCAGATGTTTCAGGGGCTGCTGCGCGAGTTTCAGCGCAACGGCTTCCGCTCTTCCAGCCAGTTTGTCAGGCACAGCTTCTTCGGCGGCAAGGGGTTGTTTATTGGTGGATTGTTCATGTTCGGCTCGATTGCCGGGCCAGCCCTGCTCAAATCGGCCGCCGCCGGCCGCAGAAACCCGAAATCTCTGCTCGGTCAGGTGGGCAGTGCGGTCGGCGCCCTGCTTGGCAGAGCGGGGGGTGGTGCGGATAAACAGACGCCTGCTGCCGCGCAACGCGACATGGAAGATGAACCCACTCAGGCGTCACCGCTGGATATCACCTATCTGACCTCGCTCAGCGATGAGGAACTGCGGCAGGGCAAAACCATCCAGGTGGTGACCGAAGGGCCGGACGGTCAGGAGATGCTTAAGGTGAAAATTCCTCCCAACAGCCGGCCGGGAGGCAGGCTCAGGCTGCGCGGCCGGGGCCGGGTCGGCGCCGAGGGCCGGGGCGATCTCTATCTGCAGCTCGATACCATCTGATCTGTACAGGCAGGCTCAATTCCCTAATCTCCAACTAGCCCTTTTCAATCCCCTGCAGCCTCGAGCCCGCGCAGTTCCTCTCTTCTCTGCCGGAACTCTGCGATGCGGGCCAGCAATTGAGCTGCTCTGCGCTTGAGCTTTTTCCGTCCCAGAAATCTGATATGGCTGGACAGGCCTAAAAATTCAGGGTTGTCATACGGTCCCTTCACATCGATGGCATAGGGCTGATAAGATCCGTCATTGAGTCGTTTCATCGCGATATTTTTCAGATTGATATCGAACAGGAAGATATCGTGCTCTATCAGCTTGTCGCAGAATTTGCCGGTCACCTGCTGCAGGTAATCGATGTCGCATGTGTCCTGGTAAATCACCAGATCCCAGATTGTTTTGGAGACATCGCCGTCCTCGTCGCGGATACAGTCGCAAATAAGCCCCGGCCCGAGACTGGTATCGACGGTGCCGTGACAATGGCTGATACAGTCAAGTTGGCCATGTTCGCGGATCAGCCTGCGATAACCCTTGAGTTCTTTGTGGTTGGCTTGCCCCCCTTTGTCCAGATCGCCTGCGGGAACCTTGATGATCAGAGCACTGTTTTCAGGATGGAGATAACAGGCCCGCAAGGTGCCGCGGCCGATCAACAGGCTGTTGTTAAGATAGATCATTGCAGGTCAGGTTGAGGTTCGATAAGACCTTGGTTTCGAACGGTAATTAGCCAGATACACCGCTGCGATAACCACCGCGCCGCCGGTCATCTGCAGCGGCTTCAACTGCTCACCGAGCAGCAGCCAGGCGCCGAAGGCGGTGACCAGCGGAATTGCGTTGATAAAGACCGACGCCCGGGCGGCCGCAACGCGGGTCAAGGCGAAATTATAACAGGAAAAGGCACCGATGGTCGCAAAAACCGTGAGCCAGACAATAGAAAACAGCACTCGAGGTGCGAGGTTCAGCCAGTCGACGTGGTTCATATCCCAGAGGAAAAAAGGCAGGAAGATTGCCGTGCCATAGATGATCTGCAGTCCGGTAATCTGCATGGCAGAGATGGTCTGGCCGAGATGGCGGGCGAAAATGATGTAGATTGAGGCGGACAGCACCGCGCCGGCTATCAGGAGATCACCGGACATCAATGAACCCAGCGAACCCGATTCACTGCCGCCGAAAACCAGCAGGGAAACCCCAATCAGCGAACAGATGATACCAATGATATTTATCGGGCGGAGCCGTTCTCTCAAAAACATCGATGAGAGCAACAGCACGGTGATTGGAATGGTAGCAATGATCAGTGATGTTTTGGTTGCTGAGCTATACTTGAGTCCGTACGTTTCGAAGAAAAAATAAAGCCCCGGCTGAAACAGGGCCAGCAGGCCGAGTTTGCGAAATGTGTCCTGACTTACTGGTGGTGCCGATCGACCGAACAGCATAAAGCCAAAGAACAGAGACGCAAGGAAAAAACGGATGAAAATCAAGCAGAACGGGGTAAGGGACTGCAGCGCGATTTTGGTCGCGATAAAAGAAAAGCCCCAGAACACCACTGCAGCTGCAAGAGCTAAATAGGTGACAAGATGATATCTGATCATGGGCGAACATTATTGTCAGAATAATCGACGGAAGCTACTCATTTGTCGCTGATATTCACTTTTTACTGGAAGGGCTCCTTGGCCCCGCCACTTTTAATGCCAGTCCGGAGAATTGACGGTTGTTCTGCCGCTGGTGCTGTGTTATAAGGGACTATTCTGCAGGAGGGAGATGAAACGGGAGTCAATCCTGTTTTAAAGCATCGTAAAATTTCCTGTAAATCAAGGTGATTGTGATGAGCCGTGGAAAACATGAGCCGGTGCAGTTGATCTGTCCGTCATGCCGCTTTCAGATGATAGTCTATCTGCCTCTTGAAGACCTGCCGATCTGTCCCGAGTGCAATGAAGTCCGCATGGTGATCGAGGAACTTCTGGACGAGGGCAAGGCATATTGAAATAAGCTGACCGGAGTGCTTGAAGCGGCCACCACTGATTTGTAGCTGTATGAATTGAACAAGCGAATGATTAAACAAAGGAGAAGATTATGAAGAGAATTGCATTGATGTGCGTTGTTTTGTGTGCCTTTATGCTGAGCACCACCGTCCTGTTCGCAGGCGCGCTTGATGAAATCCAGAAACGCGGCAAGCTGCGTGTTGGTATGGAACCAGGCTATATGCCGTTTGAGCTGACCAATAAAAAAGGCGAGATCATCGGTTTTGACGTGGACATGGCCAAACGTATGGCCAAGTCCATGGATGTAGAGCTTGAGCTGGTGTCCACCGCCTGGGACGGAATTATCCCCGCGCTGCTCACCGACAAATTCGACATTATCATGTCCGGTATGACCTTGACCCAGCAGCGTAATATGTCGGTCAATTTTGCTCAGCCTTACATCATCATCGGTCAATCGGTGCTGGTCGCCAACAAATATGAAGGGACGGTAAATAGCTACAATGACCTCAACGACCCGAAGTACACCGTCGGCTCAAAACTGGGAACCACCGGCGAGCAGGCCACCAAGCGCCTGGTCGGCAATGCTAAGTATGTTTCATATGAAACAGAGCAGGAAGGTGTGATGGAACTGCTCAACGGCAAAATCGATGCCTTCATTTATGATCTGCCGTTCAATGCCATTGCTAATGCCGAAAAGGGCGGCGGCAAGATCTATCACCTGAGTGAACCGTTCACCTATGAGCCGCTGGCCTGGGCCATTAAAAAAGGTGATCCTGACTTCCTGAACTGGCTCAACAACTTTATGTTCCAGGTAAAAAACGACGGCACGTACGAAAAAATCTTCAACAAATGGTTTAACAGCGATGACTGGCTCAAAGAGATCCAGTAAAAATAGGGGCTGAACTCAGTGAAACTGACAGAAAAGCTCTGGTTCTGGAAGATACTGCTGGCAGTTATTCTGATTCTGTCGGCAGCGATGATCTGGGGCTCGGTATCGCGCATCGATTATGAGTGGCGTTGGTACCGGGTCCCGCAGTATTTTCTCTACCAGTCTGATGATCCGGTCAAAATTCCTTTTGACGGGAGGGTAGAGTCGATCAAGACCTCAGGCGGCGACGCCAAGGTGACGCTGATCTCCGAAACCGGTGAACAAGTCGAAATGGTGGTGGACGCCAAGAGTATCCCGATAGTGGAGAATGAAGATCTGTTTGCAGGCGATACCATCGGTTACGAAGTCGAGTGGCGCATGGGGCCGCTGCTTACCGGGCTGTGGACAACCCTGTGGATTTCTGCCGCGGCAAGCGTCCTGGGGCTGATTATCGGCATGGTTGCCGGGTTGATGAAAATTTCCAAGAACTACACCGTGTCGACCCTGGCTGCGATCTATGTGGAGATCATTCGTGGTACGCCGCTGCTTGTGCAGATATTCATAGCTTATTTTTTCTTTGGCACGGTATTCAACCTGAATCGCAATGTAGCCGGCATCGGGGCACTGTCCCTGTTTGCCGGTGCCTATGTGGCCGAGATCATCCGGGCCGGCATCCAGTCGATTCCCAAAGGGCAGATGGAGGCGGCCAGATCACTGGGCATGAGCATGCCCCAGGCCATGATGGACATCGTTCTGCCCCAGGCCTTCAAACGGATTCTGCCGCCGCTGTCTGGCCAGTTCATCAGCCTGATCAAGGATTCGTCGCTGGTTTCGGTTATCGCAATTACCGACCTGACCAAGTCCGGGCGTGAGATTATTACCTCAACTTTTGCCACCTTCGAGATCTGGCTGGTGGTTGCAGCGATGTATCTGATTGTTACCTCAGTTTTGTCGCAGTTTGTTTTCTATCTGGAACGGAGGCTCGCGATCAGTGATTAGAGCGGAAAATGTGGTCAAGGTTTTCAGCGGACGCGGGGTTACGGTGCGGGCGGTCGACGGGGTCTCAACCACGGTCGACAAGGGTGAGGTGGTGGTGATTATCGGCCCATCCGGGTCCGGCAAGTCAACCTTTATCCGCTGCGTCAATGCACTGGAGAAATTCAACGAAGGCCATGTCTATATCGATGGGGTCGATATTGCCGACAAAAAGACCAATATCAACAAGATCAGGGCCGAAGTCGGCATGGTCTTCCAGCAGTTCAACCTGTTTCCCCACAAAACGGTGCTGGAAAACCTGACGCTTGCCCAGATGCGGGTCCGGAAGCGTAATAAGAAAACGGCCCTGGAAAAGGCCCGGATGCTGCTCGCCAAGGTGGGCATTGCTGAAAAAGAAAATGAATACCCGTCCCGGCTCTCCGGCGGCCAGCAGCAGCGCGTGGCGATTGCCCGGGCGCTGGCTATGGATCCGAAGGTGATGCTCTTTGACGAGCCCACCTCGGCGCTCGACCCCGAGATGGTCGGCGAGGTCCTGGACGTAATGAAACAGCTGGCCCGGGAAGGGATGACCATGATGGTCGTTACCCATGAGATGGGTTTTGCCCGTGAAGTGGCTGATCGGGTGCTGTTCATGGATGAAGGAAAAATGGTCGAGGAAGGAACGCCGGAACATTTTTTTATCGAGCCGCGTGAGGACCGGACCAAACTGTTCTTGAAACAGGTGCTCTGATACCTGCCAGCAGAATATAACAGACACACACTGAGAAGTCGCGGCCGAGAAGGTTGCACAGGTGTTCGTGTTGCATTTTCAAATACAACAATTGTTCAGCAGGAGGAATGAAATGCGTTTTACTAAATTGGTAGCGGCCGCAGTGCTCGGGGTCGGACTCTGTTTTTCTCAGGCCATGGCCAAAGAAATGAATGTCGGATTTGTCTATGTCTCACCGATCGGTGATGCTGGCTGGTCCTACGCCCACGATATGGGCCGACAAGCCCTGGAAAAGATGGACGGGGTGACAACCTCCTACGTTGAAGCGGTGGCGGAAGGACCGGATTCCGAGCGGGTTATGCTCAATATGGCACGTAAAGGCTACGATGTGATTTTTGCAACCAGCTTCGGTTATATGGATCCGATGCTCAAGGTTGCCAAGCAGTTTCCGGAGACGATTTTCATGCACTGTTCCGGGTTCAAGACGGCAGACAACATGGGCAACTATTTCGGCCGCATGTACCAGGCCCGCTATCTTTCCGGTATGGTCGCCGGCGCGATGACCAAGTCCAATACCATCGGCTATGTGGCCGCCTTTCCTATTCCTGAAGTAATCAGGGGCATCAACGCCTTCACCCTGGGCGCCCAGGCGATGAATCCCGACGTCACCGTGCGCGTGGTCTGGACCAAGACCTGGTACGATCCGGCAACCGAAAAAGAGGCAGCCAAATCACTGCTCGATGTGGGCGCCGACGTGATCGCCCAGCATCAGGATTCTCCCGGCCCCCAGGAAGCTGCCCAGGAAAAAGGGGTATATTCGATCGGCTACAACTCCGATATGAGCCAGTTCGCTCCCGATGCGCATCTGACTGCGCCGATCTGGAACTGGGGTCCGTTTTATATCGAAACCATCAAGCAGGTTCAGGCCGGAACCTGGAAAGCCGGATCCTCATGGCCGGGACTGGCTGACGGGATCGTCGATCTGTCCCCGATGAGCGACATGGTGCCCAAAGAGGTCCAGGACAAGGTGATGGCCAAAAAGGCGGCAATCATTGCCGGTGAGAAGGTCTTTGTCGGCCCGATCAAGGACCAGAAGGGCATGGAGAAAGTTGCTGCCGGCAGTTCGATGAGTGACGGGGACATGCTCGGTATGACCTGGTTCGTTCAGGGAGTTATCGGCACCACCGAATAATTCGGACACCTCTGACACCGAAGCGGCTGGTCTTTGTTCCGGCCGCTTCGGGCTGATTTTTTATGTCTGCGATACGAATCGTAAAAAGACAGGAGCCCCTTGGCTGGAGCTCCTTTTTTGTTTTAGTAGCGGCCATCGTGCTGTCGCTGCTGCTCAGTGCGGTTATTCTGGTCATCGGCGGCACTCCGCCGGTTGAAGGTATTACCGTGCTTTTCAAAGGGGCGTTTGGTTCCAGGTTTGCCTTCGAGGATGCGCTGCTCAAGGCGACACCGATTTTTCTCTGTTCGCTCGGGGTTGCCCTGGCCTTTAAGCTCAAGGTCTGGAATATCGGGGCTGAAGGCCAGTATGCGCTGGGCGCGGTTGGGGCCACCTGGATGGCCCTGTCGTTTCCAAATGCGCCCGCCTGGCTGCTTCTGCCGGCGATGATCGCGATGGCGGTCGCAGCCGGCGGGGTCTGGGGATTTATCCCGGCCCTGCTGAGGCAGAAGCTGAAGACCAACGAGATCATCGTCACCCTGATGATGAACTATATTGCCATCCTGTTCCTGGACTACCTGGTCTACGGTATCTGGAAAGATCCGGCCAGCTTCGGTTTTCCCATGACCGCCGAATTCTCCGAGGCGGCGATCGTCGGCAGGATCGGCGCCACCAATTTCAGTTGGGGCCTGGTGCACTGCCTGTTCCTCGGGGTGCTTTTCTGGGTCTTCATTAGCTTTTCCCGTATCGGTTTCGAGATCAAGGCCAGCGGCGATAATGTCCGCGCTGCCAGATATGCCGGCATTCCCTACGACCGGCTGGTCATGCTGGTGATGGCCCTGAGCGGGGCCCTGGCCGGCTGGGCCGGCTTTCTCGAGGCCTCTTCAACCGTCAACCGGTTGCAGCCGAGTATCATGGCGGGATATGGCTATACCGCTATCGTGGTGGCCTGGCTGGCCCGGCTGAATCCGCTTTTCATCGGCATTGCCTCCTTTATGCTGGCTGGTCTCCGAGTCGGGGTCGAGGGGCTGCAACTCGACCTGCAGGTTCCGGCCGCCTTTGGCGGGATTATCGAAGGCCTGATTCTTCTGACGGTGCTGGCCGGCGGCCTGTTCAGCAACTACCGCATGGTCTGGGTTCGGAAAAAAACATGAGCATTGATATCCTGATACCGCTGCTGGCAGCGGCCGTACAGTCGGGAACACCGATCCTCTATGCCACCCTGGGTGAAATTTTCACCGAGCGCTCCGGTATTTTGAACCTCGGCGTCGAAGGCATCATGATCATCGGTGCACTGACCGGTTTTCTGGTCGCCAAAATTACCGGCAACCCCTATCTGGCCTTTATTGCGGCGGGCTTTGCCGGTACCTGTGCAGCCTCGATTCACGGGATTGTCTGCCTCGTCTTTCAGGGAAACCAGGTGGTTTCAGGTCTGGCCCTGACCATCCTGGGCGTCGGATTGGCCAACTATCTGGGCACTTCCTATGTGGGCGTTTCGACGCCCGGATTCCAGCCGCTGCCGATTCCACTGCTCGCGCAAATTCCGGTGCTTGGACCGATATTTTTCAGTCAGGATCTACTGGTCTATTTCACCTATATCATACCGTTTTTGATGTGGCTGTTTCTCTACAACACCCGGTTTGGTCTGAGTCTGCGGGCGGCCGGCGAGTATCCTGCCGCGGCAACGGCGGCCGGGCTCAACGTGGTCGGTTATCGCTGGCTCGGCGTGCTTGGGGGCGGCTTTTTCATGGGCCTGGGCGGCGCCTATCTGTCACTGGCCTACACCCATCTGTGGACCAACAACCTGACCGCGGGGCGGGGCTGGATCGCGGTGGCCCTGGTTATTTTTGCTTTCTGGCGGCCGACCCGGGCCGTGTTCGGCGCCTATCTGTTCGGCGGCATCATGGCGCTGCAGTTGCGGTTGCAGGCCTCCGGCACGCAGATTCCGTCGTCGCTGCTGCTGATGCTGCCCTATGCACTGACCGTGGCCGTGCTGGTTCTCGCCTCCTGGCGCCGCGGCAAGACCGATGAGCCGGGGGCGCTGGGCACCAATATTGTGCCTGCTGAATGAAGCCGGTGGCGAGTTAAACTGAGATTCAAAGAGGACGTACTATGAGCCAAAGCAAAGATTATTCAAGGATTTATCCCATTTCCTGGGAACAGCTTCACCGTGATTCCAAGGCGCTGTCCTGGCGGCTGCTGGATCTTCATTACTTCAAGGGCATTATTGCAATCACCCGCGGTGGCCTGGTGCCGGCTGCGGTAATTGCCCGCGAACTTGATATCCGGCTGGTCGAGACCGTCTGCGTGTCCAGCTATGATTGGCAGGACAAGCATGGCGAAGTGGAGGTTCTGAAAAAATTCGAAGGAGACGGTGAAGGCTGGCTGCTGATCGACGACCTGGTCGATACCGGACGTACCGCAACGGTGGTCAAGGAAATGGCACCCAAAGCCCACTTTGCCACGATCTACGCCAAACCGGCCGGCCGGCCCCTGGTCGACACCTACGTCACCGAGGTCAGCCAGGATACCTGGATTCTGTTCCCCTGGGATGCCGAGTCGCAGTTCGTGCAGCCCATTGCCGGCCAGCAGAAATAGCACAGCCCATGAGTGACGCACCTTTCATCAGGCTGGAGAACATTTCCAAATCATTTGGCGATGTTCGGGCCAACCACAATATCAGCCTAAATATCCGACAGGGCCGCATCCTCGCGCTGCTGGGAGAAAACGGGGCAGGTAAATCCACCCTGATGTCGCTGCTGGCCGGGCAGATGCTGCCGGACAGCGGGACGATCTACTATCGCGGCGAACCCGCCTCCTTTACCACCACCGAAAAAGCCATAGAGGCCGGGGTCGGTATGGTCTATCAGCATTTCAAGCTGGTCGAGGCGATGAGCGTGGCCGAGAATGTGTTTCTGGGAAGCTCTGAATTGAACTGGTTGAGAGCCAGACGAATGAACCGGGTGGTGGCGGAGCTTGGCGAGCAATACGGTATGAAGGTCGATGCCTCGGCGCTGGTGTCCGAACTGTCCATGGGCGAAAAGCAGCAGGTTGAGATACTCAAGCTGCTCTTCCGGCAAAGCAACATCCTGATCTTTGATGAACCGACTGCGGTACTGACGCCCCATGAAGCGGAAAATCTGTTTAAGACGATGAACCAGATGAAGGCGGCCGGCAAAGCCATCGTCTTTATCAGCCACAAGCTCGAGGAGGTAATGTCGATTGCCGATGATATCGCCATCCTCAAGAGGGGTGAAATTGTCGGCGAGATGGCAGCCGCTCGCGTTTCCTCGACGGCCGAGCTGGCCGAGCTGATGGTGGGCCGAGAAGTGCTGCTGCAGGTCGATCATCAGCCGGTGGAGCCGCGCCAGCAGGTGCTCAAGGTGGCTGGCCTGCAGAGTGACGGGCTTGATAATCTGAGTTTAGAGGTGCGGCAGGGGGAAATCGTCGCCATTGTCGGCGTTGCCGGCAACGGTCAGAAACCACTGGTGGAATCGGTCTGCGGGCTGAAGCAGGCACCCGACGGGGTGATCACCCTGCTTGGGATGGACAGCAGAACTTTCTTTGCAAGGCGTTCCTGGGACAAGGCGCTGAGCTATATCCCAGAAGATCGTCAGGGGCTGGCCACCTGCCAGGGGCTGGACCTGCTGGATAACTTTTTGCTGACCACCAGACAGGGGTTTCAGGTCGGCCCGTGGCTGCCCAGAAAGGAGGCCCGCGACAAGATCAGGTATCTGATCGAAGAATTCGACATCCGGCCGCCCAACCCTGACCTGCTGGCCTGGCAGCTCTCCGGGGGCAATCTGCAGAAAATGGTGCTGTCCCGCGAGTTTTATCGCAAACCGCGCCTGATCGTGGCGGAGCAGCCCACCCAGGGGCTCGATATTGCCGCTGCCGAGGACGTCTGGAATGTGCTGCTCAAGGCCCGTGAACAGGCAGGTATTCTACTGATTACCGGCGATCTGTCCGAGGCGCTGGAACTCTCCGACAGAATCGGTGTGATGTACGGTGGGAAACTGGTCAGCATGTTCAGCCGTAACAATGCAGCGAAGATCGAGATGATTCCCCAGATGATGGCCGGACTGGCTTGAATCCTGATTTGCATATATCCGCGGTTGCAAGGCCGCATTGAATTTTGATACCCGGATTGTTATGAACCAAGAACATGTTCCTTTTGATAAGATCCTTCTTCCCCTGGACAGCCTCGAGACCTTTGGCCGCGTGGCGCCGCTGGCAGCCCTGCTGATCAGGACCATGCAGGTTGATCCGTCCCGGGTCGATCTGCTGCATGTGGTGGCTGGCTCGTTTCTCTCTGATCTGATGAACCGGATCGATCTGGCCGCCGGGGAGACGCCGGCCGCCGAAGATATGAAGCTGCTGCACCGGCGCTATCTGGAGGATACGGCGCTGCCGCTTCTGGCCCAGGGCGCCGATCTCCTCACCAGTGCAATTGGCCGGGGAACGGTCGGCACCGTGGTCAGGGACGGCGATCCGGTCAAGGTCATCAGTGAAGTCTGCCGGGAGCCGGGTTATTCCACCTTGATCATGAGCCGGCGAAATCTCGGCGAGCACCCGGAGAAACTTACCGGCAGCGTGGTCGCCGGGATTTTGCACCGCTATACCGAAGCCACCATTTATCTTATTGGCGACGAGCCTCAGCCGACGGGCGTCTCACCGTTTGCCCGTTGCCTTATCGCCGTCGACGGATCTGTTGCGAGCAAGAACAGCGTGGCCGAGGCAGGCATGATCCTGGCCCGGGTCAACGACCAGATCGAGCAGGTATATCTGGTCCATGTTCTCGATCAGTCCTGCTATTATGACGAAGACGGCGTCACCTGCCTGCAGGCCAGCCTGACCGGACAGCAGGCGCTCGAAGAATCCGGCAACGTGCTGGTGGCCTGTGGCGTCGACCGGGAAAAAATCAGAACAGTCATCCATTTCGGCAAGCCCGGGTTGGTCCTGGCCGAAGAGGCGACCGACTGCGATGCCACGCTGATCTTTCTCGGCAGGCGCGATCGTTCCCGTATGGCCCAGGTGTTTCTCGGCTCGGTCTGCACCGATATCATCGGCAACTGCCGGGAACGCACCATTATTCTGAGCTGTTAACAAAACCGTCCATTGCTGGTATAATCCTTGCCCAGATGACAGACGGCTGCAGAGCCTATGAACCCCGGGGTACCGGGCTGGCGGCGCAGCCGATCAGATGATGGAGCCGAGCATGGCACTGCTTGAAAAACTGATAAAACCATCGACCAGAACTTTTTTTCAACAATCACGGGCCCTGGGCCGTTACGGTCCGCTGGACTGGCTGCACGGTTATATTTATGGCCGCTGGGCTTATTTCTATATCGGTGTCGGAACCGGTGAACATCCGCTCATTAAGCGCTTCAAGCCGGCCGGCCGCCTGATCTATAAGGCCTTCAGGCTGATAACCGGAACCGGACGACCAGGTGAGCGCACTCCATCGGTATCCTTTGCCGACACCTACCACGGCAAGGTGGTTACCCTGGACAGTGCGCGTAAGCTGGTGACTCTCAACCGTCCGATCACCCTGCCCGATCTGGAGCAGGTAATTCCGTATCGGCGGGCCCGCGATCTTATCCTAAGCAACCCGGATCATATTGTGGCGCTCGAGTGTCCCTGCCGCTCGGTTCGGGAAAACCCCTGTCTGCCGCTGGATGTCTGCCTGATCGTCGGCGAACCGTTTGCGAGCTTTATGCTCGAGCACCATGGTACCAAGGCCCGGGCGATCACGCAGACCGAGGCGATCGGCATCCTCGAAGCCGAGAACCGGCGGGGCCATGTCGCGCATGCGTTTTTCAAGGATGTGATGCTCGACAGGTTTTATGCGATCTGCAATTGCTGCAGCTGCTGCTGCGGGGCCATGAACGCCCAGCGCAACGGTACGCCGATGCTCGCTTCGTCCGGTTTTGTCTGCCGCCTGGACCGGGACCGTTGTACATCCTGCGGTGCCTGTGCGCCGATGTGCCAGTTCGAGGCGATCGATATGGACTCCGAGCAGCGCATCGACACCGCGGCCTGCATGGGCTGCGGCGTCTGTGTGAATGTCTGTAAACAGCAGGCGTTGTCTCTGGTGCGTGACCCGGCCAGAGGCGAACCGCTGGAAATACATAATCTGATGACGGCCTGCAGTACGGAGCAGCTGAACCATTAGCGGGGTTATCGGAATTGCCCCTTAACGAAAACCCCCAGCCAGTGACAAGGGCTCAATTGACCAGCCTTGTGGCTGTCCAGGTGCCGAAGACAACCGGTGATACGATGATTGAAGGTGCGATGCAACAAAGCAGCAAAAGAGCAAAGACCAATTCCGCGCGTCTGTTTCGCGATCTCGTCATATCTCTGGTTGCCCTGCTGGTTCTGCTTGTCACGGCATCCTCGCTGTCTGCGGCCACAGTCTCGATGCGCTGGGCGGTACTGGCGGATTCCAGTGACGGCTCGATGCGGGCTCTCGATTTTGTCGGTTCGCCGGTCGTATTTTCAGGCACTGCGCTGCAGATCTATATAGAGCACCTGAACAACTGCCATATCTACCTGTATCTGCTTGATTCTGATGAGAGCCTGACGCCGCTGTATCCGGACAATAGCGGTTATTACGACTACGGTTTTCCCCGGGGCCCGAAACTGATACCGCCTGCTGATCAGAGTTTCACTTTCGTGCCGCCGGCCGGCATCGAAACATTGCTGCTGATTGGCTCAGTAGAACGGTTGTTTCAACTGGAAAAATTGACCCAGCAGTTCAATGAGAACCCGGATCAGATGGGTCAGCAGAAATTGCTGCTCAGCGAGATCGATGCGCTGCTCGACGCTCAGGAGGAGCGCTCACGCAAAGCTGAAGATATAGAAAAGGTCATTGTTAAATACAAAACGGCGGAGGGTATACAAGAAAGACGTTTTGAAGCTGTTGAGGTCAATATTTCAGATTTTTACGGTAGACGCTTGCGTATCGATCATCGCTGATCGTTCTGCACTGGCCCAGAATGAATGCTTGCCCGTTGCCTCTCGAGGGAGGCAACCCTGATGTCCCAAAACAGGTCTCAATCCCTTATGAAGCTCCTTACCACACCCAGGATGGATCGCTGCATCGGCTGCCACTCCTGTTCGCTGGCCTGCAGCCGGCTGGTTCATCGACAGCTGTCATGGTCGAACGCGGGAATCAGAATCCATTCCGCTGGCGGCCTGTCCACCGGTTTTCTAGCTCAGGTCTGCCTGGGTTGTGATCCGGCCCCCTGCGCTGCCGCTTGTCCGACCGGGGCCTTCAGCCAGAGGCCCGGAGGCGGGGTGGTCGTGCGCAAGAAACAATGCATCCGCTGCGGTGATTGTATTCCTGCCTGCCCGGTTGAGGCAATCAGCAGCGATCATGATGGTGCGGTTTATGTCTGCCTGCACTGCGGACGCTGCGTCGAGTTCTGTCCCCATAACTGTCTCTTGTTTGAAGAGGTCGATCCACTCAGAAGGAGCCTGAACCATGACTGAGTATTTCAACGTCCTGGTCGTCGATCTCGACAGTGGCAAAAGCCGGGCCCAGCAGATCGATGGCCGCAATGAGGTGGCAGGCGGAAGTGGATTGGCGGCGCTGCTTTTTTCGCAGTTCGGCAAAGCCGACCAGGACTGGGACCATCCGGCGCAGCCCTTTATTCTGGCAATAGGCCCACTGACCGGCTATTTCCCGCTGATGAGCAAAACAGTCTGCGGCTTCGTTTCGCCATATCATGGACAGTACACCGAAAGCCATGCCGGTGGTCGCTCGGCACTGGCACTCTGTTTCGCCGGCTATGATGCGCTGGTTATCGTCGGCCGTGCCGCCTCGCTGAGTTGTCTGTCGATCGGCTCTCGTCATATGACGGTGAAGGAGGCCAGCTTCATGCGGGGCATGGGGGTGGCCGAGAGCGGAAAACTGATCAGGCGGATGTTTCCGAAGTCTTCCGGGCACCGCTCGATTCTGCGCATCGGCCCGGCTGGGGAATTTGGTTCGGCCATGGCCTGCGTCAATGTCGATTCCTACCGGCATTTCGGCAGGCTGGGCGGAGGCGCCGCGCTCGGTGCCAAGAACATCAAAGGTCTGGTCATCAGCGGTGACGGCAGCCGCGCCAACCCGGACGGGCGCGAATATACTCAGCTGTTCAAAAAAGTATATACTCAGCTCACCTCGACCGACTATATGCGCAAGTATTACCACCTTGGTACTGCAGTGAATGTGGAGGGACTCAACGAAATCGAAGCGCTGCCCTGGTTCAACCTGCAGAAAACCAGCGATGCCGGGGTGTCCAGAATCACTGGAGACGTGTTTGCCGACCAGACGCTGCTGCGCAACGGTGCCTGTTCCGGCTGTCCGGTGGGCTGCATCCACCTCGGATTTTTTCGGGACCGGTTCAAGGAAGACGCCCGCTATCTCTACCACCAGGTAGCCTACGATTACGAACCGATATTCGCCGCTGGTTCGATGCTCGGCGTCACCAACTGCTTTGATGTGCTCAGAATTCTCGAAGATATCGAGCGCGTGGGCCTCGATGCGATGTCGGCAGGCGTGGCGCTGGCCTGGGCCACGGAGGCGACCGAGCAGGGACTGATCTCCAGGAAGCAGACCGTGGTCAGACTCCGGTTTGGCGACGGGGAGGCGTATCAGCAGGCTGCCGGCTATCTGGGAACCGGCCATAACGAGTTTTATCGGCTTCTTGGCCGGGGGCACTCTGCGAGCCGCAGCCGCGTATGGCGGCTCAGAATTTGGTTGCGTGCTGGGTCAGGAGATGGCTGGATACGCAACGGGGCCGGTATATTTTGCCGCGCAGTCGCTGGGTTTCAGACACTCTCATCTCGATACCGGCGCCTACTCCTGGGAACAGAAGAACCCTGACCACGATGTCGACAAAGCGGTGGACTATCTGATCGCCGATGAGCCGGGCCGCGTTTTTTTGACCTCGATGGTCGCCTGTCTGTTTGCCCGATCGGTTTACAGCGATGAACAGCTGGCCGAGTGTTTGAGTGCGGTGGGCTATGCTGAACTGGCAGGAACCATCGACGAGACGGCCGAGCGCATCCGGGCCCTGCGCTGGCAGGTCCGTATCGCCACCGGTTTTAGGCCCGAAGATATCACGATTCCCAAACGTTTCTATCAGGTGCGGACCATTCATGGCCCGGTTCAGGCAGATTATCTGGATCGTCTGAAGGCCGAATACGGCAGACGGATCATGGCACTGGCCGGGGATGGAAACACCGCCTGAAAGGCGCCGCATTTATTTTTGCATTTATTACTACATTGTAGTAGTATGCTGCTGACGCCATGCATGCTTACCCACCAAAATATCCCAGAGGGCCCAGGATAAGGTCCCTGCTGAGCCGATCATTACTGCTTTTGCTGATTTTCACCCTGTCCGGGGCTGGAAGTCTGAACGCCGCGTATCCCTGTAGTGGTTACTGTCCGCCAGAGATACAGCCTGTCGAGTCCGTGGCCCCGATGCCCTGTTGTGTACCGGTCGAGGCTGCGCCTCTGGCTGAACCTGGCCATTCGGACTGCGCCCCGGTTGGTAGTGAGTTTTCTTGCCTGGGGCATCTGGATTGCTCTACGGCGGCAGACCCCAGGCAGAAAATGCTGACGGCTTCACCGGCGGCGGACCCGGTCGGTCCAACACCTCTGAGCCAGTTTCACGTTTCTATTGATCCTGCCCCTCCTGCGGTGCTGCTAAGTTTCTATCGGCGCCCGCCTCCTTCAAAATCCGCTGCGCTTCATCTACGCCACTGCGTCTTTCTGATTTGATATCCGCTCCTTCCGGATCCTGCAGGTTTCCGGCTGTCTGAGCTTTTATCTGATATCAATATCATTAATTGGAGTGTGCAATGTATACAAAGCGTACCACCCGCAGTTTTATATTATCTGTTTTCATATTCTGTTTCCTGCTGCTTTTGTCCATGGGCAATGCAAGCGGCTTTTCCCTGTTTTCACAGCATAAAACGGTAAAAAGCGTCGACGGCACCATCTCGATAGCTTTGAGCAAGGTCAACGACGGCAAAGCGCACTATTTTGTCTACGACCAGGGTGATCTGTATGTAAAATTTTTCGTGGTCAGAAGCGTTGACGGCGAAGTCCGGGCAGCGTTTGATGCCTGTGACGTCTGCTTCCCTGCCAAGAAAGGATACACCCAGGACGGTGACTTCATGATCTGTAACAATTGTGGCCGGCGCTTTCATTCAAGCCGTATCAATGTCGAACAAGGGGGCTGCAACCCGGCGCCGCTCAAGCGCATGGTCGTTGGTGACCAGTTGGTTATCAACGTGGCTGATATCGCTCAAGGAACCAGGTATTTTTGAGGACTGCGATGAATATTGTGACTATACCGCTGCGAAACATCCGGCGTAAACCATCCA
>CAWGPM010000012.1:0-92285 GCA_963824415.1 uncultured delta proteobacterium | reverse complement strand
ATCTGGCCATGGCTGAAGCCACCGAAGACAGCGTAGTGGGCAATTTCGAAAACGCGACCTATACAGATCCCTACAACGGTGTGACCAGTCCATTTTTCAGGCAGGAAGGCAAATTCCTGGCTGAAACCCAAGGGCCGGGCGGAGCACTTGAAACCTTCGAGATCACCCACACCTTCGGTGTCTATCCGCTGCAACAGTATCTGGCCCCGTTTGACGGCGGCCGGCTGCAATGCCTCAACATCGCCTGGGACGCGCAGCAACAGCGCTGGTACCGCCTGCCGCCTTACGAAGTCGAGGGCCCCGAAGACTGGCTGCACTGGACCCAGGGCGGCCAGACCTGGAACGGCATGTGTGCCGAGTGTCATTCGACCCGGCTGGAGAAAAACTTCGATATCGATACCAATAGTTATGCGACCACCTGGTTTGAAATTGACGTTGGCTGTGAAGCCTGCCACGGCCCCGGCTCCAGCCACGTAAGATGGGCCGAAAGGCCGGCCATGGCCAGAGAACCGCTCGACGATTTCGCCCTGGCCACTCCCACCGGCGCAATTTCCAGTAAAGCACAGATCGCCATCTGCGCCCCCTGTTCATTCCAGGCGTTATCAACTGGGCAATAACACTCACCTGCCGGCTGACGTACTCGATACGATGGTTCCGTCCTTGCTCGATGAGGGCCTCTACTACCCGGACGGTCAGATCTACGAAGAGGTCTACGTTTATGGCTCTTTTGTTCAATCCAAGATGTATCAGCACGATGTACGCTGCAGCGACTGCCACGATATGCACAGCTTGAAACTCCATAAAGACGGCAACGATCTCTGTCTGCAGTGTCATCGGGCCGCCGAGTACGACCGCTACGAACACCATTTTCATAAACGCGAATTTGAGGGCAAGCCGAGCGACGGTCATCTCTGTGTAAAATGCCACATGCCGGGCCGCACCTATATGGGCATCGACTACCGCCCCGACCACAGTCTCAGGGTGCCACGCCGATCTCAGCGAGGCGCTGGAGACGCCAAACAGTTGTTCGGCAACCCAATGCCACGCGGATAAAGAGCTGCAATGGGTGAACGATCACTATCTCGCCTGGTACGGGAAAACGACAAGACCCCACTATGGAGAGATCATCGCCGCCGGCCGCGCCACCCGGCCAGAGGCCGCCGAAGGCTTAAGAACTCTGGCACAGGATACGCTGATGCCGGTCATCGTCCGGGCCACCGCCTTATCGCTGCTGCGAAACTATCCCGGCACACCAAGCCTCGAAACTCTGAGTGGAGCAGTGGAAGATAATGACAGCCTGATCCGCCACACCGCGATCAGCGCCCTGGCAGGCCTCGACAGCGAGAGCAGACTGCGGGTTATCGGACCCAAGCTCTACGACCCGGTCAAGGGCGTGCGTATCGAAGCCGCCGCAGCGCTGGCCTCGGTGCCGAAAAACCTGATCAAACCGGCCGACCGCCAGGCCCTCGAGGAGGGGCTGGCGGAGTATCGGCAGGCAATGCTCTACAACAGCGATTTTGCCCCTCAGCGCTATAACCTCGGTAACCTTGCCGCTGCCCTGGGCGACATCGATCAGGCCACAAACTACTACGAGCAGGCGATACAGATAGACGGCAGATTCTCCCCGGCCAAGGTCAATCTGGCTATGCTGCTTAACCGCAACGGTGACAACGAGCGCGCCGCTGCCCTGCTGCGCGAAGTTGTGCAGGACAGCCCTGCGTTCCACGAGGCAGCTTACTCGCTCGGTCTGTTGCTGGCGGAGATGAACCTCCTTGATGAGGCCGCCGAAATGCTCGGTAGAGCAGCCGACGGCATGCCCGGCTATGCGCGGCCGCGCTACAACCAGGCCCTGGCCCTGCTGAAGCTCAAACGCTACGAAGAGGGTGAACAGGCCCTGCTGCAGGTTGTGCGGCAGGAACCGGAAAATCCCGAATACTTCACCACTCTGGCAAATCTGTACCTGGGCTTTCGGATGACCGAACGAGCGGCAAAACTGGCTGAAATGGTGCTGCAGATGGTACCGGCCATCCCCAGGCTTTGGAGCTGCTGCAGCTGCTTCAGTCCGGACAAACTAGCCTAAATATTTCATGGAAAAACAACGAAAACTATGATTATCTGAACAATATCAAAAGGTTGATCTAAGGTTACACAATTATGCAAACAACACAGTTTGTACCCTTTAGAATCAGTGATGAAAAGACAGCATTTCCACCCTTGGGCGAGTCGATACGGCCTGCTATCCCGCGTCGCTTTTGGGGAAGGCATATTACGTATATTGCCTTCCCCAAGTCTCCTCGGCTAGCAGGCCGTCTCAACCCGTGAAATATTCAGGCTTATTGTTTCAAGTGCCCAAAACTCACGCGGGGCCTCCTTGTTCGATCATCCTTGATTATCGTTCGCCCCTTTCATACAATTAATGGATACCTCCGGTGACAGATGGTACTCAAATCTTTTTCCGATAAACACTCATTACCGATAGGGACTGCGACCATATGAAACGTCAGAAATCAACTGCAAAACCGCCATCTTTCAATCTGGACAGCCATCAATTTTATCTGAACCGGGAGCTGACCTGGCTGGAATTTAATAACCGGGTGCTCAACGAGGGGGAGGACCCCAGGATCCCCTGCTCGAACGGCTATTTTTCGTGGCGATTGTCGGCGCCAACCTTGACGAATTTTTCATGAAGCGGATTGGCGGCCTCAAACAGCAGGTCGGCGCGGGGGTGAACAAACTAACCGTCGACGGTCGTGTTGCCGCAGCAACAGATTGATGAATGTTATGCTCTTGCCCAGCACCCGCTGAAGGAGCAGCGGGGGAGCGAGACGGAGCTCCGTCAACTGCTGGACAAGGAGGCATCCAAATTCTCGGTTACAAGGAGCTGACGATGCCCAGAAAAAGGAGATGGATAATTATTTCAAGAAAGAAATTTATCCGCTCCTGACCCCCAGGGCATGGACCCGGCTCACCCCTTTCCCTTTATCTCCAACCTGTCTATCAACCTGCTGGTCGTGACGAAATATCAGCATGACGCGCACCCCTTCCTCAACCGCATCAAGGTGCCCACCGGCGTGGGTATCCCCCGCTTTATCCGGGTGGGCCGGGAGCATCTTTATATCCGTTTTGAGGACCTGATCGCCAATAATCTGTCCGTGGTTTTTCCGGGTCTGGTCATAGAGTCCTGTGCCTTTTTTCGGGTCACCCGTAATGCCATTACCGAGCAGGACGGCGCCAATGCCAATGACCTGCTGGCCGTGATTGAGACGGCCCTGCGCAATCGGAAATTTGCCGAGATTGTCCGATTGGAATGGATGCCGATATGTCGGCAACTCATCGGGGAATGTTGGCGGCCGAGCTGGGTATTGATGAGGAAAAGGATGTGTTCACCGTGGAAGGTATTATCGGTAAACGGGATCTTTTTGAGATCGCCTCCATTGATATCCCGGAATTTCATTACCCCCTGCATCAACCCTTTGATCATTCCCGTCTTTCTGGAGATTCGCCAATATCTTTCATATCATCCGGGAAAAGGGCGCTTTTCTGCTTCAGCATCCCTACGAGTCCTTTGACATTCTGTGCAGCGTTTTCTTCGAGAAGCTAGTCGTGACCCCAAGGTCTTGGCTCATTAAGATGACCCTGTACCGTACCTCAGCAGGCTCCCGGATTATTCCCTATCTGCTGGATGCGGCCCAGAACGGCAAGCAGGTGGCTGTGGTGGTGGAGCTCATGGCCCGCTTTGATGAGTCTGCCAATATTCGTTGGGCTGAAAACCTGGAAGAGGCCGGGGTCCATGTTACTTACGGGGTGGTCGGTCTGAAGACCCATTCCAAGGTCATCTTTGTGGTGCGTAGGGATTTTGACGGCCTGCGCCGGTACGCCCATATCGGAACAGGGAATTATCATGCAGGCACGGCCAGGATCTATTCTGATCTGGGGATGCTGACCTGTGATCGGGTGATTGCCGAGGATCTTACCGAGTTGTTTAATTATCTGACCACTGGCTATGCGCCGGAGAGAAATTACCGCAAGCTCTTGCCCTCACCCAGGGTGCTGAAAAAGCGCCTTGCTGGACAAAATCGAGCGGGAGATTGCCACATAGTAATAAGAATCCGGGAAAAATTCAGTTCAAGACCAATGCCCTGGAGGATAAGGATATCACGGCGGCCCTGTACAGGGCCTCGATGGCCGGGGTGCAGGTGGATCTCCTGGTTCGAGACCCTGCCGGCTCAGGCCCGGTATCCCCGGCCTGTCGGAAAATATCCGGTGATCTCCATCGTGGGCAGATTTCTGGAGCAAGCCGTATTTATTATTTTCAGAATAACGGTGAGGAAGAGTACTTTATCGGTTCTGCTGATATCATGAAGCGGAACCTTGAGGCGAGGGTCGAGGTGGTCGTGCCCATTGAGGACAAGAAACTGCAGCAGCGGCTACGTGAGATTCTTGACGTCCAGCTCACCAATAAGCGCAGCGTCTGGGATATGAAGACGACGGAACCTATGTCAAAAGACAGCCAGGCCAGGGAGACAGACCCGAGGACCGTCCAGGAGATATGCATCGAACTGGCCGAACAGCGCCTCGCTTCTTCACCAATGGCCAAGAAGAAAAAACAGAAGAAATCGAACAAGCGGGCCAACCGCAAAAACGCAACTGATCGGCCTGCCGGTTTGACAGCGTATGATTTCTTGCCCTACAATATGATCAAGGGAACGCTTACTCAGGCCAGATACCTGTTTCTTGCGAGCCTGAAACCTGCACTCCACCGCACAGTCCGCCACAGCGGATAATCATCCGGGTCCAGCACAAGGTACTGAGGATTCCTGTCTTCTCAGAATCATTCAACCGGCATCCGCTTGACCCATAACCTCTGCGTCACGGGAGAAGATCATGGCAAAAAGTGTTTACAAAATCATCGAACTGGTGGGAGCCAGCACCAAATCATGGGAAGACGCAGCCAAGGCCGCGGTTGAAACCGCCGGGCAGTCGCTGAAGGAACTTCGCATTGCCGAGGTCTCGGAACTCGACATGCAACTCAACAAAGGCAAGGTCATTTCCTACCGGGGCCCGCGTCAAGGTTTCGTTCAAATACAAGACATAAGAGGCACAAAACAGCTAAAGCAGCGCTTGGACAATTGCGGCCTCTGACGCCTGGCCATCTAAACGAGCTTTTGGTAACTGCTCCCAGACAGGCCTGAATAAGCGGTAGATATTATATTAATATCATTGATTTTTGTTGTTTTCCCATAAACTATTCAGGCAAGCTGGTCGAAGCGGCAGCTCAACTCGATGGTGTCGCCGTCGAAAGACGTTTTTTGACCTTGTAGGGCAGGGTCTTGAACAGGCTGACCATGGCCCGGTTCTGGGGGGAAGTGTAGGCGATCAGGCCGGAGATTCCGTTCTCGCGGGCCGCCTCGGCCAGCTTGCGCATGAGGATCCTGCCCAACCCCATGCCCTGGTGCTGTTTGTCCACCGAGAACGCCACCTCGGCCATGTTGCTTCCGACAAAAGCAGGTATTCCCCGACGGCCACCACCTTGTCGAAGCCGAATTCCCCCACCACGGCGACGAAGCTCAAATCCCTGATGTAGTCGGTCTGGGAGCGGACGGCCACGTCCGAGCGGCTGAAGCTGCTTTTTTCGTGGAAGAAGCGCCGCATGATGTCGTCTTTTCCCAGCGTGTAATAGTGTTCCTGGATGCGCCGCTCATCCACCGGCTTGGAGGGCCTGAAGGTGATCCGTTGCCCCTTGATCTCGATGGTCTCTTCGAAACGGACCGGGTAGATCCCCTGGGGCCTCCCCGAGGGTCCGTTCGGCGCCGACCAGCCCGTCCTCTTTGGCCGCTTCGAGCAGTTGCTCCCTGAATTTCGGGTGGGCGATGCTGATCATGGCCATGGCCCGCTCCTGGAGGCTCTTGCCGAACAGGTTGACCGAACCGTATTCGGTCGCGACGTAGTGAACGTCCCCCCTGGGCACCACCACGGCCGAGTTTTGCAGCATGGGATAGATGTTGCTCGTTTTCCCGTCCGGTGAGGTGGAGGGAAGGATCAGGATCGACTTGCCGCCCGGGGACCGCTTGGCGCCCCGGACGAAGTCGACGATTCCCGACACCCCGGCAAAAAGGGTCTGGGCGCTGGCCTCGGCCGACACCTGTCCGGTCAAGTCGATGGCCTTGGCCACGTTCATGGAAACCATGCGGTGGTGCTGGGAAATGATCAGCGGATCGTTGACGTAATCCGAAGGGCGAAAATCGACGCCGGGGTTGTCGTGGATGAATTCGTAGAGGTTGCTCGACCCGATGGCGCAGGAGGCGACCATCTTGCCCTCGTTCAACCCTTTTTTGCGGTTGGTGATCACCCCCTGGGCATAGAGGTGCATCATGTCGTCGGTGAGAAACTGTGAGTGGATCCCCAGGTCGTTCTTATTGCGCAGGGCCCGCAGGGTGGCCTGGGAGGCCGCATCCAGGCCGAGTTGGAGGGTGGACCCGTCTTCGATCAGCCGCGCGATCTGGGACCCGATGGCGGGCTGAGTCGGATACCGCCGGGTCGGAGGCACCGGAGGTCTTCCTCGTGCTCGACGAACGTCCACGTCGTTGACGTGGATGAATCCCTGCCCCATCACCCGCGGCATCTTGGGGTTGACCTGGGCGATGACCAAATCGGCGGACGTGGCGGCGGCCAGGGTCACGTCCACCGACATCCCAAGGCTCATCCAACCGAAGTCGTCCGGAGGGGAGAGCTGGATCAGGGCGACGTCGATCGGCAGCTTGCGGCTCTTGAACAGGCCGGGAACCTCGGACATGTTCATGGGGGTGACAAAGCGCCGGTGTTTGGCGATGCTTTCGGCCCGTGCCGATCCCAGATAGATGGTGCGGATGTTGAGGTTGAAGTCTTTGGTCCGGTCCGCTATGGCAGTTCAGCGAACAGTCTCGCGCCGAGCAGCCGGACGATTTCCAGCCGCTGAAGCTGTTGGCCCTCTTCGGTTGAAAATCTGCGCCAGGTGCTGCGTTTCGGCCGCAGCCGAGCCAATGGAACACCGTTGTCCCGATTTGATAGACTCACCGCTTTTTGAGCGCTGATTTTCGTTTTGCAGTAACTGTGCCGCCGATGCTCCGGACGGCGTCGCTTCCTTCCTGGATCGTCGCGTCAGCACAGCAACCGGAGGTTCGCTACACTGGTATAGGATCTAGCATCTGCCCCCACCGATGACAAACCTCTCATTTATCGAATCATTAAACTTTACGATGGACCGTCCGAATCGGACCCGTCCATGCTGCGGCACAAACCTTGCCGCTCGGTTACTGTTCATTGTAGGAGCCGGCTCGTCCGCCCCATGACATGAATGATCAGAAGAAGCTCCTCAGGATGGCACGGGAGATAATGAGTCGCTGTATCTCGCTGGTACCCTCATAGATCGTCGTCATTCTTGCATCCCGGGTGTAGCGCTCAATCGGATAATCGGTCGTGTAACCATAACCGCCAAGAATCTGCATCGCATCATAGCAGGCCCGATTGGCGGCTTCGGTGGCAAATACGCTTGGCCATCGAGGCCTCCCTGGCAAAGGCTCTGCCCTGTTCCTTCTGATAGGCGGCGTTCATGAGCAACAGCCGCGCCGCTTCGAGTTCGGTATAACGATCGGCGATCTTCCATTGAATAGCCTGAAACTGGCTGATTTTCTGACGAACTGGACCCGCTCCAGGGAATATCGGGTGGCCGCGTCCATTGCCGCCAGGCCGACACCAAGTCCGAGCGAGCCGATGCCGATGCGTCCGCCGGCCAGCTCGGTGACGGCCACCCGAAAACCGTCGTTGAGCGTCCCATCAATGCGTCACCCCCAATCCTGCAATCCTGGAAGATGAGCTCATTGGTGGCTGATCCGTGCTGGCCCATCTTCTTTTCAGCCTTACCGATGGCGAAACCCGCGATACCGGGCTTCACCAGAAAGACACTGACACCTTTTCCCTTTGGCGCCCTGGGATCGGTCACCGCCCAGACAACAAAGACGCCCGCACACGAACCGCTGGTAATAAATATTTTCGAGCCGTTGAGAACCCAGTAATCCCCATCCGCTCGGCACTGGTGGTCATTGAGGCAGGGTCGGACCCTGCTCCCGCTTCGGTCAGGGCAAAAGCGCCGGCCGGGTATTCACCGCTGCAGAGCCTTGGTATATACTTCCGCTTCTGCTCGTCGCTGCCCAGGGACTGGATCACCTCGCTGACCATGTTATTCACCGAAACCGTCACTGCAGTCGAGGCACAGACCCTGGCAATCTCGGTCAGCGCGACGCTGAAGGCGATCACCCCGGCTTCCGAGCCGCCATATGCATCGGCGACATTGAGCCCCATGAAGCCGAGTTCTGCCAGTTTTCCCAGATTCGCATAAAATACGTCCTGGTCCTCTCCCCGGTCCAGGGCCGCGGCGACCGGCTCGAGTTCGGCCTGAGCAAAGTCTCTGGCTGTGTCCTGGATCAGCTTCTGTTCTTCATTGAGATCAAAATTCATGGTTGCCCGCTCACTATTGTTCGATTACCAGCTTCATCGGCCGGTGAATTTCGGCGCCCGCTTTACCAGAAAGGCCTTCATCCCCTCTTTCTGATCATCACTGGCGAAACAGACACCGAACAGATCCGCCTCGTAGCGGCAGGCCCGATCGATATCCATCTCCATTCCCGCTCTGACCGCCTCCTTGCAGAGCTTGATGGCCAGCGGCCCCTTGGTGCTTATCTTTTCGATAATAGTCCTGCACTCGGCCAGCAGTGCTTCTTCCGGCACCACCCGGTTGACCAGCCCGATGCGGCAGGCCTCCTCGGCATCGATCATCTCACCGGTCAGCAGCAGTTCCAGCGCGTGCCCGGTGCCGACCAGCCGCGGCAAGCCGCTGGGTCCCGCCAAATCCCGGGATCACGCCCAGATTGACCTCCGGCTGGCCAAAGCGCGCGTTGGGGCTGCAGATGCGTATGTCGCAGGCCAGGGCCAATTCACACCCACCGCCGAGCGCAAAGCCGTTCACCGCTGCAATTACCGGTTGAGGAAAACCTTCGATGGCAGCCAAGACCCGGTGCCCGAGCCGGCCCATTTCCCGGCCGGCCAGCGGGTCATATGCCTGCATCACACTGATATCGGCACCGGCCACGAAGGCCTTCTCGCCAGCGCCGGTGATGATAACGCCGGCCAGTTCAGTATTTTTTTGCAGTTCAGCAAAGAGCTCCAGCAGCTCTGTCAGCGTTTCAGGGTTCAGCGCATTCAGGGCCTTGGGCCGGTTGATGGTCACCAGCGCCGTTTTCTGCTCAATGCTGCAGGTCACATTTTTCATCTGCATCATGTTATCTCCATCTGATTTTGTGCGGCAGCAACCTCTCATGTATCCTGCTGCGCCTCTGCACTGTGGTTATGATGTTATCGAGAATCTCCAGGCGCAATACCATGCTTCGGGATGCTCGTCGGGAGGGCAGCCGATACATTCGGTGGTGATGCGGGAATCAATGCTGCGGGCAAAATAGGCATATTCGACCAGGCCCGCAGATTTGCATGGATAATCTGCCAGCCCCTTGCGCTTCCGGGCCACCTGCACCCGGCACTGATTCATCTGGAAGATAAAACTCGTTTCGCTTTCATCGACAATCGACTGGGTGTTGATCGATTCGTAGAGCCGATGTCCCAGCGCCCGTTTCAACCCGTCGAGACCAGGCAACTCGGGCAGTCCGAGCTGCCGTTTTATGGTGAAGGCCTCATAGGGGGAAAAGTGGGCCCAGCATGAATCGTTACAGCGCTTGGCCTCGTTCAGGCCTTCCCGCTGCTCCACGGCCTGGAACCAGACCCCGTCGTTTACCAGCCAGTTCTTGGCCAGCCGATGTTTAATTTCAATCAGTTTTTCCGTCTCCATTTCAAGCAGCGGCGCCGGCAGACCATCTTCGATCTCAAAACCGAGCAATGCGCCGAGATGCTTCATCTGGATCGCCAGACTCGTAGCGGAGGCAGCCTCAAGAATTTCCAGGGCCCTGGAAGTGCCCATCTGGTGTTTGACCTCTGTATACCAGAGGCCATGATGGACCATGGTGCGCTGAAAGAAATCGATAATCTCCCGGGCAAGCTGTTTTTTGTCCACTTCCTTGTCGCCGCCTGCGTTGTCAGCCATTGCCGTGCCTCATTTTTTAATTGATTGACAATATTAACAATAGGTGATTGCATCAGGGCTTCTGGTCAGCGCTTTCAGCCCATGCTCGGTTACCACGTGAGAGTTTTCAATGCCTACCACGCCCTTGCCGGGCATGATAACCTTAGGCTCCAGGGCGATGACCATGTTTTTT
The DNA here is from genome assembly GCA_963824415.1 of uncultured delta proteobacterium. Lineage (GTDB taxonomy): Bacteria > Desulfobacterota > Desulfobulbia > Desulfobulbales > Desulfocapsaceae > JABDQA01. The sequence continues at coordinate 81,987 of CAWGPM010000012.1, read as the reverse complement.
TCCAGGGCAAGCTGCTGGCCTTTGGCGATAAACGGAAACTCGTCGAGTTCCAGGCCGATGCCGTGTCCGGTGAATCTGACCCGCCGCTCCCCAACCCCCATGAACCAGGTTCCGTACCCTTTGTCAGCGGCCGCTGCCAGCATCGAATCGTAGATCTCCCCACTGGCAGCACCAGGCCGGGCTTCTGCTTTGATCTGATCCTGAATTTCCAGCATCGCCTGATGGGCCCTGAGCAGTTCATCAGGCAAAGTCCCAATACAGAAAATCCTGGCATGATCAGATAGATAGCCATTTAAGGCAAAGACATAGTCTACCAGGATCGGCACATTTTTTTCGATCTTATTGAAGCCGGCCCCCTGGCCGGTCAGAGCACTTGGCCCCTCGCCACCCGTGGGGGAGGCGAGATAGCTCGGGACAGCGGCGGCCGGACCCGACATCAGGTGCCCGTAAAACAGTTCACTGCCCCACAATCTCATCCTGACAATACCCTGGTGACCAAGGCTTCTGGCGTAGCTCTCCAGTTCTCCAGCGACAGCGATTTCAGTCTTGCCCACCTCTAAAAGCTCGGGAACCCGGGCACTGAGAAGATCGGAGAAAGAGGCCGCCCGGCCCATCAGCTCGAGCTCAAACTCCGATTTAACCGCCCTGATCAATCTGATCTCGGTGGAAATATCGACCAGTTCGGCCGGGGCAAATATCTTCTGATACTGAAAGAACAGATTCGTCGGCAGAACATCGAGCTCCAAGCCGATTGTCGGCGGTAACTCATAACCATACTCTGCCAGCATTTTATTGATCTTTTTGGGACTGGCCAGCGACACCACCTGTTCCAGCGGGGACTCCGCCCGGGCCCGCTCGAAATCCTTGAATACCATCAGCAAGGCACTGCCCTGCTCGGGAACCCAGAGCCAGCCCTGCTGAGAAGTCCCGGTAAAATAGAAGAGATCGGTCTTCTGAACGATCAGGGCGCCGCCTGTTCCCCGGTCGTGCAAGGCTCGCTGCAGACGCGCAATACGCCCCGAAATCTCCGCCTGGGGCACCGCTGAGCATCGATCATTGGGCATCATAGAGCCTCCTTCCGGGAAATCCCGGTCAAACGATCAATAGCAATAGAACCCTTTGCCACTTTTTCTGCCCAGCCAGCCGGCCTCCACGTACTTTCTGAGCAGCGGGCAGGCACGGTATTTAGGATCCTTGAAGCCGTCATAGAGGGTTTCCATTATCGCCAGACAGGTGTCGAGCCCAATCAGGTCGGCCAAAGCCAACGGACCCATCGGATGGTTCATGCCGAGTTTCATTACGGTATCGATATCTTCAGCTCTGCCCACCCCCTGGTAGAGGCAGAACACTGCCTCATTGATCATCGGCATGAGGATGCGGTTGGCGATAAAACCGGGATAATCATTGGCCTCTGCCGGGGTCTTGCCAAATGTTTTACAAAGTGCCCAGGTCGTATCGAAGGTATCCTGCGAGGTTCTCAACCCCCGGATCACTTCGACCAGCTGCATCACCGGCACCGGGTTCATGAAATGCATGCCGATGATTTTTTCAGGCCGATTGGTCTGCGCGGCGATGCGTCCGATTGGAATCGAGCTGGTATTGGTGGCCAGGATCACCGTTTCTGGACAGGCCTCGTCGAGCTGCCGGAAAATATTGAACTTCAACTCTTCCATCTCGACCGCCGCTTCGACCACATAGTCGGCCTGTGCCATATCACCAATATCGGTGGTGGTCTTCAACCGGGCGAGAATCGCTTCACACTGATCCCGGGTAAGCTTCTGCTTCTCAACGCTGCGCTTGAGGTTTTTCTCGATTGCGGCCAACCCCTTTGCAGTACACTCCTCGCTGATATCGCTGATGATCACGCTGAGCCCGCTGGTGGCCGCAACCTGGGCGATACCGCCGCCCATCTGGCCTGCACCTATCACGCCAAAGGTCTTTATTTCCATATCAGTCAGTTTTTTTAGAATAGTAACTCAAGCCCATCAGGACTATCACCGGTTGACAATCAGCGCCACCGCCTCACCGCCGCCCAAACACAGCGAGGCCAGGCCGCGCCTGACATCCCGGCGCTCCATCTCGTACAGCAGTGTAGTCAGCACCCGCGCCCCACTTGCTCCAATGGGATGACCGAGCGCCACACTGCCGCCGTTCACGTTGACCTTATCGGGGTCGAGTTCAAGCACCCGGTTGATCGCGGTCGAAGCGCCGCTGAAGGCTTCATTTATCTCGAACAGATCGATCTCGTCGATGGAGATTCCCTCTTTTTTCAAGACCTTGGGAATCGCATAAATCGGCGCCATCAGAATATATTTCAACTCGATCCCGTGCGAGGCCTGGGCACCGATCCGGGCCATGACAGGGCAACCAAGTTCAGTGGCCTTCTCCTCGCTCATCAGCACCAGCGCCGCACCGCCATCGCTGATGATGGAAGCGTTGCCGGCAGTGCCGACCCCGTCCGGTTTGAAAGCGGGCCGCATTTTGGAAAGCAGCTCGAAACTCGTCTCCGACGGACACTCATCGGTATCGAAAACGATCGGATCTTTGCCCTTGCGCTGAGGGATCGACAGGGGTGCTATCTCGGCTGCAAATCTGCCGGAGGCAGAGGCCTGGACCGCCCTGCTGAATGACTGTTCGGCAAAACGGTCCTGATCTTCTCTGGTGACCTGCCATTTTTCGCTGATCAACTCATTTGACATACCCATATGAAAATCGTTGACGACATCCCAGAGCCCGTCGTGGATCATATGGTCCTGGAGTGTACCCGGGCCCATCCGGTGCCCCCACCTGGCTTTTTCCAGGTAATAAGGGGCCATGCTCATACTTTCCATGCCACCGGCCACAATCACCTCGGCATCGCTGCACTGGATCGCCTGCGCCCCAAGCATTACGCTCTTCAGCGACGATCCGCAGACCTTGTTTACGGTGAGCGCTTCAATCTCCTCGGGCAGGCCCGCCTTTATCGCCGCCTGTTTGGCCGGGTTCTGGCCGTAGCCGCAGGGCAGCACCATGCCCATGATACACTCATCGACGTCTGTTGGTTTAATCTTCGCACGTTTGATCGCTTCGGAAATTACATGCGCTCCCAGATCGGTCCCGCCCGTGGTGGACAGGGTTCCGCCGAAACTTCCCAACGGTGTTCGCACCGCACTGACTATCACCGCGTTTTTCATGCTGTCTCCACTATCTGAATTATCAAATCAGCCAAACGGCAACGAGCCGTAACCTGCTAAGATCGAATCGATCAAAAACCGACCAAGCGCTCGGTCGCATACGATTGATGTTGACGTAAGCCTTTCTGTTTGTCAATCTTTTTTAGATTTCAGAAGAAAAAATGTCACGCCTCCCGCTGCTGCCGAGGATGCAGAAAACCGTGGAGCCTTTTGCAAAATGAGGGTTTTCGTCCAAAATCAAGGCATGAGAAAAATTTTAACGCAGGCATATACTTAATATTCCGAGGATAAAATTTTGAGCATAACGCAGAGTTTGGGCGAAAAGGACGTTTTGCAAGTGGCTCCGTATTACGAAACCACCGAAGAGAACAACTCTATTGATACAACTGTCAGGATAGTGCAGAAGCCGGGGGTATTGGAATAACATTACGCTCACCCCGGCAAGCGGGATAAATTGCCCAGGCCTCAACGACTGCAGAGCTACAGCAGAGATGAGCGTTTCTTTCTGGAGCGCCCGCTGAAAAGGCCGATGATCCAGCCCAGAAACAGCACCCCGCCTCCGGCCAGAAACCATTTCAGTGTCTGGCTTTTGGCCAGCCCCTCATTTTCCTGCTGAACCGTGCTGAGCTGCGCCTGCAGATCCACAAGCCGGGCCTGGGCCTGCTTCAGATCTTCCTTGGTCTGGACGACGTCGGCGGTATCGTCCTGCAGCGTCATGTACTTGTCACTGATGTCGCTATGCTCAGTTAGACAGAGCTGATATTCCCGGTCGATCCGGTCCTTTTCAGCATTCGTTTCATCCAGACGCTGTTGCAGTGTTTCCGTGGCGCGGGTCAGCGCTGCCTTTTCCTGCTCGAGCTGCTCTAGTTGCTGACCCAGGGGCGGCGTTTCACTCAGATAGCGCCGCAGGACCCAGCCCTCTTTACCTTCCGGTAAGCGTACCTGGGCCCATTCATTTTCTTCTGAGAGAAGTTCCACCGCGGTACCGTCTCTGACCACCGCAATGATTTTGAAGTCCGTTCCCTGTCCGCGCCGCAGCGTGATCTCGGAACTGGGTTTGACGTAAAGGGTTTGGGCAACTGCGTTAAGCGATGCGGAAAATACCAGCAGTGCGACGGTACAGGCAGCAAACAAGCGCGATAGTACGTTCATGACGAATTCACTGTTAGAATGAATGGTAGGCACCACGGTGCAACATGTTTTACCCTAGTCTGTTCGCCTGTTCTTAGCAATATTTTCCTGAGCCAAATGCAGGTGAATCCAGCGCTGGAATTGAAGCACCTGCGGATCAGTTAATGCGTTTTCTGCCCTGCCATTCACGGTCGCGCAGCTTGAAATTCGCCCTTGCGCCGCCGCGCCATCTACCGAGCGCTCAATCGGCAACGGTCGCCAAAAATACCAAGTAAAAACAACACAATACAGCAAAGACCACGTGCATTATACCAAATTATGAACACCGCACTCTAGCTGAATCCCTTTTTTTTTACAAGCCAATCGTAGCCAAGCTCCCGAAGCTATTTACACCACCCGAGGGATCCGTCTTGTCTTCAAGTGCAGCGCAAGACCGGCAAATGCAATGCACTCTTTTTATCTGTTCTCCTCTATCAGTACACGGACCGTAAAAATTTAAATCTACACTTAAAATCAGATAGTTACAGCCAAAACCGCGCTGGGGATACAGGGTATGTGCCCGCAGGTTGTGCGTATATATAAAAATTTTCTTTGACAAATATAATCAGATATTATCTAGTGCGAAAATGAAACCGAACGAGCGCTCGGTAGACTTCCGGCCGCTCACGTTATGTCTGCATTGCTTGGCTTTGAGATTCATATAAAACCAATTCTGTGAGGAGGCGTCAACGGTATGGAAAATCTGTACAGAGAAGTGATGGATCTGAATCTGATGGAAGACAATGAGCAAAAGGAAGCTGCCGCCAAGGCGTTCTTCGCCAAGCTCAACACCATGAAACTTCCTCGATATTTCAACTGGGCCTCGGAAATTTTCGACGGTTTGCACGTCAAGGAGCGGGGCGACAAAGCGGCACTGATCTGGGCCGACATCCATACCAAAGAGACCAGAAGCTATACCTATAATGAATTCAGTGCCAACGGCAACCGGTGCCTCAATCGGCTGCGCAAGGCCGGGGTGGAAAAGGGCGACAATCTCTACATGATGGTTCCCATCGTGCCTCAGACCTGGTTTTCAAGCTATGCCTGCATCAAGGGAGGCATTGTCAATGTTCCCACCGCCACCACAATGACGCTTCGCGAAATGGAGTTCAGATTCGAGACCTATCCGCCCAATTGTGTGATTGCCGCTGAGACTTTCACCGATCTTATCGATGAGGCTCTCGAGTTGACCAAATCGACTCCGAAAATCAAAATCGTCCTGGGCAGTAAGCCCGGCTGGGTCAGCTACGGCGACCTGGACCAGGAAGCCGCTGCAGCGGAGCCCGCCCAGACCAGATCAGACGACCTGCTCTTCTGCTTCTTCACCTCGGGCACCACCGGCCTGCCCAAACGGGTCGGCCATACCGCCACCTCTTATCCTATCGGACACCTCTCCACCGCAGTCATGGCTGGAATCCGCACCGACGACATCCATCACAACCTCAGTGCGCCGGGCTGGGCCAAATGGGCCTGGAGTTCATTTTTCGCCCCGCTCAATGTGGGTGCCACTGCTACCGGATTTAATTTTACGGCCCTGGACGGCATGGCCTATATGGCATGTTTAACCAGCAACAAGGTCTCCGTATTCTGTGCTCCACCGACTGCCTGGCGTGTATTCATCAATCTCGACACCTCCGGTTTCGACTTCTCCCACCTGCGTGAGTCGATCGGGGCCGGCGAGCCGCTGAATCCGGAAATCATCTCCCAATGGGAAAAGCTGACCAATACCTACATCAGGGATTTCTATGGACAGACCGAATCCACCGCAATGATAGGCAACGCGCCGTGGATGAAGGGCAAAATGCGCAAGGGCTCGTTCGGCAGTCCTTCGTTTATGTATGACGTGGCCCTCTTAGATGACAGCGGCAAAGAGGTCACCGAGCCGGATGAGCCGGGCTATATCGTGGTCAGGCTCGACCGCTGGCGGGCCATCGGCCTGTTTACCGAGTATATCGGCAACCCGGAAAAGATGGCCGGTGTCTTTATCGACAATTATTATTATACTGGCGACCGCGCTTCTATCGATCAGGACGGATACTGGTGGTTCGTCGGCCGCAGCGACGATGTGATCAAATCCTCAGATTACCGGGTTGGTCCCTTCGAAGTGGAAAGCGCCTTAATGGAGCACGAAGCCGTGGCTGAAGCCGCGGTGGTCGGCGTACCCGACGAAAAACGGCATCAACTGGTCAAGGCCTTTGTGATCCTGAAGCAGGGACGTGAGCCGTCGCGCGAACTGGCTCTGGATATGTTCAGGCACACGATTGACATCCTGGCTAAATTCAAGATTCCACGCATCATCGAATTCGTCACCGAGGTGCCCAAGACGCTGAGTGGGAAGATCAGGCGTGTCGAGCTGCGGGAGCGGGAGATCGAGAGACAGCAGCAGAGTTCGGATGCTCCCCCGCAGGAGTTCTACTATTGGGATTTTCCCGAACTCAGTTCGAAAAACTAAGCTGGAGTCCATTGAGAAATCGATTCGCTGGAATAAAGCAGCGGGGTAATTACCATGAAATTTGAACTGAGTGAAGAGCAGTCACTGATCCGCGAAACGGTGCGGGATTTTGCCGAAGCCGAAATTGCACCAAGCGCCGCCCAGCGCGACGAAGATGAGCGTTTCGACCGGGAACTGATGTTTGATGCGCTGGCCGAACTGGGACTTACCGGGATTATTTTTCCGGAGCAATACGACGGCGCCGGAGCTGACTATATCAGCTACGCCATTGCGGTTGAAGAGCTTTCCCGGGTCTGCGCTTCGACCGGGGTGACGCTGTCGGCCCATATTTCGCTGTGCGCCAACCCGATCTATCTGTTTGGCACCGATGAACAGAAAGAGGGGTTTCTGGCACCCCTGGCCCGGGGGGAAAAACTGGGCGCCTTCGGGCTGACCGAACCTTCGGCCGGCTCCGATGCCGGCGGCACCAAAACCACCGCCCGCAGAGATGGGGCTGAATGGATCCTGAACGGCTCCAAGATTTTCATTACCAACGCTGGCGACGCCGAGGTCTATGTGGTGCTGGCCCGCACCGACAAGGAAGCCGCCAAGCACCACGGCATCTCGGCATTTATCGTCGAAAAAGGCACTCCGGGCTTCAGTTTCGGTAAAAAGGAATCGAAAATGGGCATCCGCTCCTCGCCGACCATGGAAATCGTTTTCGAAGAGTGCCGGATTCCGGCCGCCAACCTGCTCGGAGAAGAAGGTGGAGGTTTCAAGGTGGCCATGAAGACCCTGGACGGCGGTCGTATAGGCATTGCCTCTCAGGCGCTCGGCATTGCCCAGGGCGCCCTGGATCAGGCGGTTGCCTACGCCAAGGAACGAACTCAGTTTGACCGGCCGATCACCGCCTTTCAGGGGGTATCGTTTCAGCTCGCCGACATGGCCACCCAGACCGAAGCTGCCCGCCTGATGGTCTATAACGCCGCCTACCGTGCCAGTGCCGGGCTTTCCTATTCCCAGGCCTCGGCCATGGCCAAACTGATGGCCAGTGAAACCGCGATGAAGGTTACCACCCAGGCAGTGCAGATTCTGGGCGGCTATGGGTACACCCGTGAATTTCCTGTTGAACGTATGATGCGTGATGCTAAAATAACTGAGATATATGAAGGAACCAGCGAAATTCAGCGGCTGGTGATCGGCAGCGCCCTGACCCGCTGAGCTGCCGGCTAAGATGATCAGCTAAATAGGTGAAAAGCATGAACATTCTTGTGTGCATCAAGCAGGTTCCAGATATGGAATCGAAATTCAAAGTCGATGGTGCAGGTACCTGGTACGACACCACCGATCTGGCCTGGCGCATGAACGAATATGACGAGTATGCGGTGGAACAGGCAGTCCAGCTCAAGGAACAGGTCGGAGCAGGCGATATAACCGTGCTCAGCATCGGGCCGGACAAGGTCAAAGAGGCCATGAAAAAAGCCCTTGCCATGGGCTGTGACCGCGGCGTGCAGGTAGCAGACGATGCGGTCTCGGGCAAAGAGCCGTTTGAAATCGCCTCGATCATCGCCACCTTTGCCAGGGATAAGAACTTCGACGTCATCTTCACCGGCATGCAGTCCCAGGACCGCGGCAGCGCGCAGGTCGGCGTTCTGGTGGCCGAGATGCTCAATCTGCCAAGCGTTTCCACGGTGGTTGATTTTTCTTATCAGGACGGTGGTGTGACGGCTAAACGGGAGCTCGAAGGCGGCATCAAAGCAATAGTCAAATTGAAAACGCCGGCCCTGTTCACCTGTCAGCTCGGTCTTAACACGCCCCGCTACCCAACCCTGCCCAACATCATGAAGGCCAAAAAAAAGGAGCTCTTGAGCATCCCCGTCGGCGATCTGCTCCAGGCCGATCCACGGCAGCAGACCACGACGGTCTATTTTCCGGAGAAAAAAGGCGGCGGCCTGGTCCTGGAAGGCGATGTTGCCGAGCTGGCCGGCCAGTTAGTCCAGATCCTGAAAGAAAAGACTTCGGTTCTTTCCCGATAGCGAGGTGAATAAATGAACGTATTACTGGTAGCGGAATATAGAGACAACAAACTGCTCGCCTCGGCCCAGGAACTGATCGGTTTCGCCCGCAAACTCGGCGCAGACGCCCAGATGTTTCTGGTGGGCAGCAAAGCGGCCCTGCCCGCCTTTGACGGCACCATCTACCTGGCCGATGCCTCACAATACGGTGAGTTCAACCCCGAGGCGCACAAGAGTCTGCTGCTTGGGGTCATCGAGGAAACCAAGCCGGATCTGATCGTTTTCAGCCATTCCTCCTACGGCTGGGATCTGGCCCCCCGGATCGCCTGCAGCCTCAAGGCAGCGCAGATTTCCGAAGTGGTTGACATCGCCGACGGCGCGATGGTGGTGCCGCTGTGCAACGCCAAACTGCGCCGGCAGGTGAAATCCTCCACCCCGGTGACGGTGGTAACCCTGCAGGCTGGAGCCTTCGGGGCGGTCGAAGACAGCGGAGGAACAGCTGAAGTCAAGGAGATTGCAACCGATGCCCCGTCCGCACTTTCGTTTGAGGGCTACGAAGCAGCCGAAGCGGGTGGCGTCGATTTGAGCAAATCGGAAGTCATCGTCAGCGCCGGCCGCGGCATCGGCAAGCCGGAAAACGTCGCCATGATCGACGAACTGGCCCAGGCACTCGGCGGCGACTACGGCGCCAGCCGACCGGTGGTCGATTCCGAGTGGGTCGAACACAACCGGCAGGTGGGTACCACCGGTCAGACGGTCTCGCCGAAGCTCTATGTGGCCTGCGGTATATCCGGTGCGATCCAGCACCTGGCCGGCATGAAAAAATCGGAATTCATCGTGGCCATCAATACCGACAGGGACGCTCCGATCGGCGAAGTGGCCGATGTGCTGGTGGTAGCCGATCTTAAGCAATTCGTCCCGGCCCTTACCGAGAAACTCAAAGCCGGTTGATTGTCAATTGTCCGGCACCAGGCAGACCAACCGGGTCTCAGCGATCGAGTGCTCGGTCGAATTTTCTTTTATTCCGCTTACTTTTTGGCTAGTTTATACGCTATGATAGGAACTTGAAGCTATAATCAGAGAACCCGAGCCAAAAAAAGGGGCGCATCGATGCTATCCACAGATTCCTGGGAAGTCGCAACGCAGATCAAGAACAAGGAACTGGTCAAGGAACGGCGGCGCCAGATCGTCGATGCGGCGGTGCCGCTTTTCGTCGAGCGGGGCTACCACAAGACAACAACCCGGGCACTGGCCCAGGCCACTGGCCTGTCCATCGGCTCGATGTACGAGTACATCACCACCAAGGACGATGTGCTCTACCTGGTCTGCATAGCCATCCACGCCGAGGTCGAGCACGGCGTCAAGGAGGCGCTGGGCCGGCCTCTGGAAGGCCGTGCCGCTCTGGCCGAGGTGATCCGTGAGTATTTCATGGTCTGCGACCGGATGAGCGATCACCTGCTGCTGATGTATCAGGTGACGCATTTCCTGCCGCTCAAGTGGCAGAGGAAGGTGCTCGAGGCCGAGCTGCGCATCACCGACATCTTCATCCAGGCTGTCGGAGAGCTGAAAAGCAGAGGCACCCTGCCCGAGATAGATGACGCCACCATCAACCTGATGGGGCACAACATCTCGGTGCTGGGCCATACCTGGGCCTTCAGGCGCTGGTATTTCGCCAAACATTTTACCATCGAGCAATACATTGAACAGCAGACCGAATTTATCATGAGATTTCTGGCTGAGAAGCTAGGCTGAACCGGCGCGCGTCCCTCCCACCTCTTTATAGTCCGGGAAGAACACGTTCGCTTCACCCTCCTCGCTCGCCTCTTCCCGAATCTCTGTTGTCTATCAGATGAAAGCCCCTGTTACAGCTGACAACTGTTTGTCCATGAGGAAGCGCACATGAATGCACCCATCACCGTTTACAAGCCAAACAACAATATCAGAATCATCACCGCCACCTCGCTGTTCGACGGTCACGACGCCTCCACCAATATCATGCGCCGGATCCTGCAGGACTCCGGGGTCGAGGTAATCCACCTGGCCCACAACCGCTCGGTGCAGGAACTGGTCGATACCGCCATCGAAGAGGATGCCCAGGGCATTGCCATGTCGAGCTACCAGGGCGGTCACATGGAATCTTTCAAATATATGATTGACCTGCTCAAACAACGCGGTGCAGCGCACATCAAGGTGTTCGGCGGCGGCGGCGGGGTAATTGTCGCCGATGAAATCAGCGAGCTCGAAGCCTACGGGGTGACCAAGATCTACTCACCCGAAGACGGCGCCACCATGGGCCTGCAGGGCATGGCCAACCACATGATCGAGCAGATGGATTTCTCCACGCTCGATTACCACAAGTTGGAGCCCGAAACACTCAGCCGCAGCAATATCCGCGGGCTCTCGGGCTATATTACCGCCATGCAGCAGGCCCGAGCCGGTGATCCGAAAAAACTGGCGGCCCTGAAAAGCATGATCGCTCCGCTGGCAGAAAAGTACAAATCGCCGGTAATCGGCATCACGGGCACCGGCGGGGCCGGCAAATCGTCATTGACCGATGAGATCATCGTACGGTTTCTGCACGACAACAAAGATATCAGCATCGCGGTGATCTGCTGCGATCCGTCCCGACGAAAAACCGGCGGCGCGCTGCTTGGCGACCGCATCCGCATGAACTCGATCACCAATTCCGAACAGGTCTACATGCGCAGCCTGGCCACCAGGGATTCGGCCAACGAGGTATCCGAGGCGCTGCCTGAAGCCATAATGGTCGCCAGAGCGGCCGGCTTCGACCTGGTCATTGCCGAGACCGCCGGCATCGGCCAGGGCGACTCGAAAATCACCGATCTGTGCGACATCTCGATCTACGTGATGACCAGCGACTACGGCGCCCCGTCGCAGCTCGAGAAGATCGACATGCTCGACTATGCGGACATTATCGTGGTCAACAAATTCGAGAAAAAGGGCAGCGACGATGCGATCCGAGACATCCGCAAGCAGGTCCAGCGCAACCGCAAGGCCTGGGACAGCAGCCCCGACGAGTTCCCGGTCTATGGCACCATTGCCTCGAAATTCAACGACGACGGTGTTACCTCACTTTATCACGGCATTATCGACGCATTGCACGACAAAACCCAGTTCGACCGCCACTCAACCCTGCCCCGGCCCGACAAGAAAGTATCCTCTTCCAAAACCATCGTCATTCCACCCGAGAGAATCAGGTACCTCGCAGAAATCGCCGCCGCCATCCGCTCCTATCACGGACTGAGCAGCGAGCAGGCGGACAAGCTGCGCCAGCGTAATCACCTGCAGCAGAGCGCGGCGCTGTTGGGCGAGATGGAAGACGAGGCGGCCAGGCAGGCGATTGAGCTGCTTGAAAATCAGGCCGAATCGATTGGCCAAGAAATAGACAAAGCGGCGGATGAGCTGCTCCACGCCTGGGATGAGATCAAGACCGCGTATTCGAAAGACGAGCTCGTCTATCAGGTGCGGGGCCGGGAGGTCCGGGTGCCGCTGCATACCACCTCCCTGTGCCATTCGAAAATCCCCAAGATAGCCCTGCCCGGATTCAGCGATCCAGGTGATGTTTACCAATGGCTGCGCAGGGAGCACCTGCCCGGCTACTTCCCCTATACTGGCGGGGTCTTTCCGCTCAAACGAACCTCCGAGGACCCGACCCGGATGTTCGCCGGCGAGGGGGGCCCGGCCCAGACCAACAGCCGGTTCAAGATGCTCTCGGCCAACTCCGAGGCCAAGCGTCTTTCCACCGCCTTTGATTCGGTGACCCTGTATGGCTGGGACCCGGCCGAGCGGCCTGACATCTATGGCAAGATCGGCACCTCCGGAGTCTCCATCTGCACCATCGACGATATCAAACTGCTTTACGACGGATTCGATCTCTGTTCACCGACTACCTCGGTATCCATGACCATCAACGGACCGGCACCGATCATCCTGGCAATGTTCATGAATACGGCCATCGACCAGCAGCTCGAGAAGTTCCGCAACGAACAGGGACGCAAGCCCGACCAGCATGAGGAAAAACAGATCAGAGAGATGGTCCTGAAAAATGTGCGCGGTACGGTGCAGGCCGATATCTTAAAAGAGGACCAGGGCCAGAACACCTGCATCTTCTCGATCGAATTCGCCCTGAAGATGATGGGCGATATCCAGCAGTTTTTCATCGAAAACGAAGTGCGCAACTTCTATTCGGTGTCGGTGTCCGGCTACCATATCGCCGAGGCCGGGGCCAACCCGATCACCCAGCTGGCGCTGACCCTTTCAAACGGCTTTACCTACGTGGAATATTACCTGGCCCGGGGTATGGACATCGACCAGATCGCCCCCAATCTGTCCTTTTTCTTCTCCAACGGCATGGATCCCGAATATACCGTGATCGGCCGCGTCGCCCGGCGCATCTGGGCGATTGCGATGAAGGAAAAATATGGCGCCTCGGTCTCCTCCCAGCGCTTGAAATATCATATCCAGACTTCGGGACGCTCGCTGCACAGCCAGGAAATCCAGTTCAACGACATCAGGACCACCCTGCAGGCGCTCTGCGCCATTTATGACAATTGCAACAGCCTGCACACCAACGCCTTCGACGAGGCGATCACCACACCAAGCAAGGAATCGGTGCGGCGGGCCCTGGCCATCCAGCTGATCATCAACCGGGAATGGGGACTGGCCAAAAACGAAAATATGAACCAGGGCAGCTTTATCGTCGAAGAGCTGACCGACCTGGTCGAGGAAGCGGTGCTGGGCGAGTTCGACCGGATCACCGAACGGGGCGGCGTGCTCGGGGCCATGGAGACCGGCTACCAGCGCAGTAAGATCCAGGAAGAATCGATGTATTACGAACACCTCAAGCACTCGGGCGAATACCCGATCGTCGGCGTCAACACCTTCCGCAACCCCGACGCCGATTTCGACGAGCAGAACGCCACGCTCGAGTTGATCCGGGCATCCGATGAAGACAAACAGGAGCAGCTCGATAGGCTGGCCGATTTCAAGAAACGCCACATAGATGAAGTGCCGGCCGCTCTGGAGCGGCTGAAGCAGGTGGCCCTGCGCGGCGACAACATCTTCGATGAACTGCTCGACACGGTGAAATGCTGCAGCCTCGGGCAGATAACCGGCGCGCTGTATGAAGTCGGCGGCCAGTATCGCAGAAATATGTAAACATCAGGCCTGTAAAGACGAGAGGCCGACCGGGAGGAACCATGACTGTCACTTTGGGCTTTGATGTATACGGAACCCTGATCGACACCGCAGGGGTGACCGAGGCACTGAAACAGTATGCCGGGGAGAATGCAGCTGCCTTTTCGAGCCTCTGGCGGGACAAGCAACTGGAATATTCGTTTCGCCGAGCTCTGATGCAGAACTATGTCCCTTTCACCATCTGCACCAGACAGGCGCTTGATTATACCTGCTCTGCTTTCAAGCTCGATGTCTCAAATACAGATAAGGATGAGCTGATGGCCGGTTATCGAAAACTGCCGGCCTTTGCTGATGTACAGGCCTCACTGCCGGCCTTGAAAGATCGCGGCTTTCGCCTGTTCGCCTTTTCCAACGGCAGACCGGATGATGTGGCCGCCCTGCTTGAAAACAGCGGCATCAGCTCCTATTTTGAGGATGTGGTTTCCACCGATGAGATCAAAAGCTTCAAGCCCAACCCGGCTGTTTACGCCCATTTTCTCAGGCGCACCCGAGCTACCGGCAAAGAAGCCTGGCTTATTTCGGGCAACCCGTTCGACGTGATCGGCGCGATTTCGGCCGGCCTCAGAGGCGCCTGGGTGAAACGCTCCGCCCAGGCCCTTTACGACCCCTGGGAAATCCAGCCGACGGTGACCATCAGCACGATTGCCGAGCTGGCGGATGCCGTTTCGGGTACATAAGACTGAGGCGCTACATTCTGCCTCCAGATCTTTTTCTTTATAAGGCAACAACATGGTACGCTTAAAACAATTTTCAGAAGACGAGCGCAGCCACCTGCTGAAGCTACCCTGCCCCGTCTTTGAGACGACCCCGTTCGTCCCCCCGATCACGCCTGAACAGGCCCGGATTGCAGTGGTCTCCACCGCCGGGCTGCACCGCCGCGCGGACCGGCCGTTTGCTGTCGGAGAAGCCGGCTATCGGCTGATACCGGCCGACGTCGATCATGATGATCTGATCATGAGCCACGTCTCGACCAATTTCGACCGGACCGGGTTTCAGCTCGACCTCAACATGGTTCTGCCGCTGGACCGGCTCAAGGAGATGGAAGGGGAAAGCCAAATCGGTTCACTGGCCGCTTACCACTACTCGTTCATGGGCGCCACCGACCCGCGGCAGATGGAGGACGAAGCCAGAACCCTGGCTGCGCTTCTGAAATACGACCAGGTCGATGCGGTTCTGCTTGTGCCGGTCTGACCGAACTGCACGCGCGCCGTCGGCGGGCTGGCCCACTATTTTGAAGCAGAAGGAATCGCCACCACCCAGATCAGCCTGATCAAAGAGCACACCATGACCATCAGGCCGCCCCGTGCCCTCTGGGTCAGCTTCCCGCTGGGCCGGCCGCTGGGCAACCCCAATGATTCTGCGTTCCAGCGCGAGGTGATCAGCCACGCACTGGATCTGCTGCGCCGTCCGAGCGGCCCGGTGCTGGAGGATTTCGCACGTGACTGCTCGGAACAGCAAGCCGCACCAGCAGTACCGGCCTGTCCGATCGATTTCAGCACCCGCCCCGAAAAAATCAGCGATATGGAGCAACTCCTGGCGAACTTTGATGCCGAGTTCAACTCCTTTTACACCTGGTACTCCATGGCCCGCGAGCAGAACGGCAGAACGGCGGTTGGAGTCAGCGCACTATCATTTGATCAGCTGATTTCGCTGTATCGGGATTTTTTAATGGACCGCGAGGATTCCATGCTGCTGGCGGCAGATGGTCTGGCCGACCGGCTGCGCCTGGGCGCCGAAGACCTGAAAAGCTGCTATTTCGAGGCCCTCTCAGCCCAGCCCGGTCAGCCTACCGATGCGGCCTCGCTGGCCGATTGGTTCTGGGGGGAAACGCTCGCGGCGGCGGTGATCAACGAGGTGCGAAAAAAATGCCTGAGGTTGAATACCAAAGAGATGGATCTGGCCGGTAAACTGCTGCTCGTCCCGCGCAGCCAGATGCACCGGTTTCAGTAGAAGCGCATGACACCGCTGCAGGTCCCTGCTCTTGATGACCTCTGCTGTTTTATATTAACCCACGTTACTTGCTCAGATGGGAAAAAATCGGATCCCAGTCGTCGGGTGGGTTGTCCCGGTTCTTTCTGCAACGATCGAGATAGATCTGGTAGAGCGTCTCATCCGGATGATCGGCAAGCAAGGCTTCAAACGACTTCACCGCCTCGGCAAAGGCGCCATGCTTGTACAGCGCCAGCCCTTCAGCCCAGGAGCTCATCTCGCTTTCTGAGCTTGACTCCAGATCGCGATAGGTGAACAGGGTCACCGGCTTTGCCTTGCCCTTTACCCTGACCGTATCGATTTCCTGCACCCGATAGCCCGTCGATGGCGATATGCTGCAGGGTTTCGCTGACAATGATATCGACCCCGTAGAACCTGGTCAGCCCCTCGATCCGTGAGGTCAGGTTGACGTTATCACCCAGGATGGTGTAGTCGAACAGGTCGTCCGAGCCCATGTTGCCGACCCGCACCTGACCGGCGTGCAGGCCGATGCCAACTGCAATCTCCACCCCGAAGCGCTCCCTGAATACTTCATTAAGAGCCGGCAACTCCTTAAGGATTCCAAGCCCTGCTTCAACTGCCTGCTGGTGATGGTTGGCAACATCGAGGGGCGCATTCCAGAAGGCCATCACCGCATCGCCGATATATTTGTCCAGGGTTCCCTGGTGCGCGCGTATAAGGCGCGTGACCGGAGTCAGATACTGGTTGATCAGCGTGGTGACTTCGGTGGGGCTGAGTTTTTCTGAGAGCGAGGTAAAACCGATCACATCGGAAAAAAGAATGGTAACTTCTTTTTCCTCCCCGTCAAGATTGAGCTGCTCCGGGTGCTCGGCGATCCGGTCCACCAGCGACGGGGCCACATAGCGCGAAAAGGCCTGTCTGATATAGGCCTTCTCATGCTCGGTACGATACATGCCGATGAAGGTCAGCATGGAGAAAGTGGCAATCAGATTGGCCATCGGAAACAGGGGCGAAACAAAGAAGTGGTGGTTACTGAAAATCCACTCGCTGCCGAACCAGCAGGCCAGAGCCAGGGTGGCCACCGTGGGCAGCACGATCATGGTTCGCACCATATAGGTCAGCGACAGTACGAACAATCCGGCAAAAATAGTCACCAATAGTTCGAGGCCCGGCACCCAGTCCGGCGCCTTGATGAAATCACCGACGATGATATTGTCCATCAGCGTGGCCTGGGCCTCAACGCCGGGGAAATAGGTGTCCAGCGGTGTCGTCCGCAAGTCTTTCAATCCGGCCGCCGAGGTGCCGATCAGGAGCAGTTTGCCGCGAAGTTCTTTCTCGCCGACCGTTCCATTCAAAACATCCGAGGCCGAATGGTAGCGAAAGGTGCGGTTCTCCCCGCGAAAATGCAGGGTGAAGCGGCCGTTGCGGTCAAGCGGGATAACCGACTGGCCAAAGCGCAGCGACTCGATGCCGTTCTCGTTGATCTTCAGGATCATCGACGGCTTCTGCAGGCCGGCCCACAGGGTTGCCAGACCGAGGTTGGCGTAGTAGCTGCCGCGATGTTCGATCAGCACCGGCGTGGCCCTTAGAATTCCATCGCGGTCCTTGATCGCATTGATATAGCCCGTTGCCGGGGCGGCTCTGCTCAAAATAGGCAGCGGCACGATGGCTTGGCTCGCCTTCATCAGCGAAAAGTGCTGTTTGTCAGCTGCATTTTTCGAAACGATCGATACCGGGACCGGCTTCAGATCGGTGGTCTCACCCGAATAGGTCGTGCCATCGAAGTCGAAATAAAAGCCGAGCACGAACGGCCCCTGGGCCAGGATCGAGGCCAGCAGCGTATCGTTGTCCTCAAGCTGGTCCGGCAGGTTGGAGAAACCGATCTCCACCCCGAGATCTTTTTTCAGGCTCTGCTGCAGGATTTTTGGCGAACTGCGGTCCGCTTCGGAAAACAAAATATCCATTCCGACTGAGCGCGCTCCCGCCTCTCGGAGCTTCTGCAGCAGCAGCGCCACGCGGTATCTCGGCCAGGGCCACTGACCGAATTCATCCAAGCTTTTTTCATCGATATCGACGATTTCAACGAGCTGGGACGTCTTCTGGGAGTGGTTGCGGCGCAGGATGACATCGTAGAACTTATTGTCCAGAAAGCGCACGAAATAGGGTTGGTATATGTAGCAGAGACCGACCAGGCAGGTGATCAGAATTCCGATTACCGGCAGAGAGATATTTCTGAGGATTCGAAAAAAACGAAATAACATGATGTCTTCATCCCAGAAACCCAAATCCCAACCCGGGATTCGGTCTCCTACTGGACCAAACTACTGGTTTTGCCAAATAAACACTATTATTTCATTAGGATAATAACTCTGTGCACTATACTCAGAAACGCGAGATTTGAAAGATTATTCGCCAATCTCTGCCGGTCGACTGAAAAAAAACCACTTACCGGCAATTTTTTTTCGGTATTTTAAGATTCAATATTTTGACAGGCATATCAAATAGATTGATTGTTTCGTTCTGTTAAAGTCATTATATATTATAATTTTACGTCCGTTTATCCCACATTGTGTCATTTGGCAGAAAATTTGATATATCATGGAAAATAGGTATTTTTACCTATTTTTAAAAACGCAGTAATACGGTATTTTTCTGTCAGAAAATTATGCTCTTAGTACCAAAGTACAATATAAGCTCTAATCTTTTTTTATTTTAATACCATCTGGTACGGTGGAGTATCAGGTAGTCAGGCATTTTCTGTCTTTTCCGATCAGCAATTGGGGACTGTGATTTCGATCCACATTTGATCGGAACGTCGTCCTTTGACTGCTGCAGTTATCACGTACAGTTTTACACATAAATATGTGTTTGGCCTCGAGGGGCCAGCACAGGAGCCGAGGGGGTAAGTGTCATGAAAAAAGCATGTTCTATGATCCTTTTCGCAGTTTTGATTTTGTTTGTCACCCATTCTCAGCTTCAGGCCAAAGAGCTGATCTCCCTGCTCCCTGACCTGCTCAACAACCACGAACTGATCCGTGCAGCCGAACAAAGGCGGGATCGAGCCATGTTTCTGATGCGAGCGGCCCAGGGAGGCTATTACCCCAAACTCGATATTGAGGCTAATGTCGGCCCTGAATGGATAAACAAGATCGATGAGGAGGACACCAGCCTGACCCGCAATTACGAAAAGGCAAGCCTCAACCAGTTGATCACCGACTTCGGCGCCACCACCGGCCGCATCGATCAATCGGAGATCGTTCTGTCAATTGAAAAAGAAAACCTGAACCGAACCCGTCAGGATGTGCTGCTCAACGGCATCACTTCCTATCTCGGCTTGATACGGGCCGACAAGACCCTGGGATTTGCCCGGCAGTCAGAGGAAAATATCCGGTCCACGACCGGCATGGAAGAGACCATGGTCGAGTACGGCGCCGGGCTGTCTTCGGACGTGCTGCAGGCTAAGTCACAGCTTGCCTCCGCCAAGGCCAGGGTTGCTGAAAACTATGGCGAGCTGGCTTTTGCCGATCACCGTTTCAAGGCCGTATTCGGATATAACGGCAAAGATATGGTGGAAACATTCAACATCCCCGCAATGCCTGAAGACAAAATACCTGCATCGCTTGATGAAGCAATCGGCATCGCCTGGCAGTTCAACCCCCGCCTGGTTGTGGATCAACTGGAAATCGAGCGATTTACCCAGGAAAAACGGATCAATCGCTCCGATTATTTCCCCAAATTCAGCGCCTTTGCCGAAGGAATTCGTCGCGAAGATTACCTCGGCTTCGAAGGGGTCCGGGAAGAAGCCGTGATCGGCGCTGAACTTACCTACAACCTCTACAACGGCGGTTCGGACGTGGCCCGGGTGGAGGCAGTAACCAGGGAAATCAATGAGGCGCGGGACCGTTATGCTGAGAACCGTAAACTGATCGAGGAGGAAGTGGCCAACGCCTGGCAGGAACTTGAAACTGCCCAGGAGCGCTTTATTTACCTGCGTGACCAGGCGGCCATCGTCGGCGAATTTCTCGAATTTGCCCGCCGGGAGCGCAAACTGGGCAAGCGCTCGCTGCTCGATGTTCTGGCCGGGGAGGCAGATCAATTAAACGCCCAGTCCAATGCGGTGGCGGCAGGCGTGGACATCCACGTTGCCACCTACCGTCTTTTCCATGCAATGGGCAAACTCGATATCGATTTACTGGTGAACTAGACTCAGACAAACAAGATTTCTGATTACAGCTGAGGAGAGGCAATGGAAGCGCAGGTTGTCGGTAAGATTGTCGCGATTACAGGAAATGCAACTCTCAAAATCAATGGCGAGACCATCCAGCTCTCGGTTGACAGCCCTGTTTTCAAAGGGGCGACGCTGACAACCGGCCCAGACTCCCATATCGAAGTTCGCTTTATCGACGACACCATGCTCTCCCAGAGCGAGAAGACCGAAATCTCGATCGACAATTATGTCTATGACCAGCCAGACTCCGCACCGGCACTGCTGCTTAAACTGAGCGAGGGAACGCTGCGCTCGATCACCGGCAAGATCGCCGAGGAAAACCCGGAGAGTTTTCAACTCGAATCCCCGCTCGCTTCGATCGGTATCCGGGGTACCGACTTCACTTTTATCCACGACCCAAGCACTGGCAGCCGCGTGGTACTCAACCAGATCAGTGAAAACCATATACTGCTCGTCAACGATCAGTACGGCAATATCCGCTACCTCAACGATCCCAGCACATTCGTCGCAGTACTGGAGGACAGACCCATCAGCACGGTCGAATTCCTGTCGCAGGCTGAGCGCGATGAACTGCTGCTTGAAACCCCGTTCACAACGCTTGAAAACAACGGCATCGAAGATGGAGACGCAGATCCTGATGCACCACCCTCTCAAGACAGCGGCGGTGCGGGCGGCGGAGGTGGCGAAGGAGCTGATTATGACCAGGGGGAAACAAGCCAGCCAGACTATCAGGAGATTGTTGACAGCCTACATGTTACCCCTGAAGGTTCCCAGGAGGTAAATGAATCGAGGCCCACTCAGTCAGCACTGGAAATTGTGCAAGGCATCACCGAAGGGACAGATGCTGCCACATTCGGGCCATTGACAGAAGAACTGATGGATTCGACTGCAGACCAGTCTTTTGATATTTCCCTGCTCGACAGCCTGCCTCCCACCGGAGCCGGGCCGATTGACCCGGGTCTTCCTGACAGTATCTTCACCCTGGACCTTTACGGTGCCTTCGACAGTGGCATCAGCGCTGTTGAGCCGTTCAGCACGGCTGCGACCGGCACGTTCTTGTCGGCAACCTCACTCTACAATCCGGTATCAAACAGTTGGGCCAGTTATGACCCCGTATCCGGAGGATCGGATATATATCAGGACCCCACGGCACCCGTAACCGGTCTCGAGTCGACCCCTGAAATCGACTCGGTTCTGGCTTCAGCTCCGAGCACACCAAGCTCTTCGCCTACAGCACCACAGCCGGTTGGGCAGTCGCCTCCCCAGCCGGCAACCGCTACACCCCAGGCGTCCTCCCTTGCGGCAACTCAATCTGCCCCCACTCAATCCCAGCCTGTCCAGAATCCGTCCCAGCCCGCTCCACCCCAGAATGATCCACCTCCTCCCCCACCGCTTCCTTCGGCTGATCTTGATTCTCGTAGCTGGAGATGGAGGAGCAACCCTTACCGGCGGCGCAGGCAACGATACCTTGTACGGCGGTCAAGGGGTGGACAGCTTCTACGGCGGCGGCGGTAATGATAGTTTTGTAATCCTCGGTGGCTTTGGTTCCGGGGTATACAGCGGGATATTTCCCGGCAATATCGATCTAGCTGCCGGCTCGCCGACCTATCAGGCCGATGCGATCCTCGATGGCGGTAGTGGATACGACACCCTGATAAATTATGGTACTGCAGACTACAATGGTGTTAGCTTCAATTCTATTGAATCTATTGTAATTTTTTCAGACGTTATCTTCACTCCCGATCAGTTTGCATCAATATCGGATCTTACAGGAGAAGGTGCTGGCCCCCACACCGTTACGTTTACTACTGGTACACTAGGTGCGGCAACGATCGATCTTTCAACGGTTACTATCAACAATATTGATCAGATCACTGTTGAAAGCGGTATCACTGCGGTAGTAACACCGGAAAAAGTTGATGCCCTGCTGCTCTCGGGTAACCCGGCTCCACTTTCAGGCAGCGGTACTATTCTGACTTCCTCGGGCGTCGATTTCTCGGATTTCGTCGATGCTTATGACAGCGCTATCGCCGACAGTATCATACTTGGAAGGGCTCCTACAGCAATTCTATTGGACAATAGCAGCATCGAGTCTTCTGCCGGAGCAGGAAGCACCGTTGGTGTGATCAGCGCCACAGATCCAGACTCTGGAGATGAGCATACCTACAGCTCCTCAAGTGATTATTTTGACATTTCAGGATCGAATGTGCTTGTCACAACAACCTATTCGATTCCACCTGGCATTCATACGGTAGAGATCACCGCCACGGACAGTAGCGGGCAGAGTTTGGTTTCTATTTTTGATATTGAAGTTAATGATCAAGGTGCCGTCGGACCGATTAGCGACGTTGACGGTGCCGCGGGTGGAACCGTGGCAGAGAATGCTGCCATCAATGACCTGGTTGGCATTACCGCCCAGGCAACCGATCCCGATCCCGGAGATAGCGTCTCCTACTCACTCTCAGATTCGGCCGGCGGGTTATTTCAGATCGATAGCGGGACCGGTGTCATTTCCGTGGCCAATGCCCTGGATTTCGAGACCGCGACCAGCCACTCGGTGACCGTACTCGCCACCTCTTCGGACGGATCAGAAAGCACCCAGGCATTTACCATCGCCGTGACGGACATTAATGATCAAGGTGCCGTCGGACCGATTAGCGACGTTGACGGTGCCGCGGGTGGAACCGTGGCAGAGAATGCTGCCATCAATGACCTGGTTGGCATTACCGCCCAGGCAACCGATCCCGATCCCGGAGATAGCGTCTCCTACTCACTCTCAGATTCGGCCGGCGGGTTATTTCAGATCGATAGCGGGACCGGTGTCATTTCCGTGGCCAATGCCCTGGATTTCGAGACCGCGACCAGCCACTCGGTGACCGTACTCGCCACCTCTTCGGACGGATCAGAAAGCACCCAGGCATTTACCATCGCCGTGACGGACATTAATGATCAAGGTGCCGTCGGACCGATTAGCGACGTTGACGGTGCCGCGGGTGGAACCGTGGCAGAGAATGCTGCCATCAATGACCTGGTTGGCATTACCGCCCAGGCAACCGATCCCGATCCCGGAGATAGCGTCTCCTACTCACTCTCAGATTCGGCCGGCGGGTTATTTCAGATCGATAGCGGGACCGGTGTCATTTCCGTGGCCAATGCCCTGGATTTCGAGACCGCGACCAGCCACTCGGTGACCGTACTCGCCACCTCTTCGGACGGATCAGAAAGCACCCAGGCATTTACCATCGCCGTGACGGACATTAATGATCAAGGTGCCGTCGGACCGATTAGCGACGTTGACGGTGCCGCGGGTGGAACCGTGGCAGAGAATGCTGCCATCAATGACCTGGTTGGCATTACCGCCCAGGCAACCGATCCCGATCCCGGAGATAGCGTCTCCTACTCACTCTCAGATTCGGCCGGCGGGTTATTTCAGATCGATAGCGGGACCGGTGTCATTTCCGTGGCCAATGCCCTGGATTTCGAGACCGCGACCAGCCACTCGGTGACCGTACTCGCCACCTCTTCGGACGGATCAGAAAGCACCCAGGCATTTACCATCGCCGTGACGGACATTAATGATCAAGGTGCCGTCGGACCGATTAGCGACGTTGACGGTGCCGCGGGTGGAACCGTGGCAGAGAATGCTGCCATCAATGACCTGGTTGGCATTACCGCCCAGGCAACCGATCCCGATCCCGGAGATAGCGTCTCCTACTCACTCTCAGATTCGGCCGGCGGGTTATTTCAGATCGATAGCGGGACCGGTGTCATTTCCGTGGCCAATGCCCTGGATTTCGAGACCGCGACCAGCCACTCGGTGACCGTACTCGCCACCTCTTCGGACGGATCAGAAAGCACCCAGGCATTTACCATCGCCGTGACGGACATTAATGATCAAGGTGCCGTCGGACCGATTAGCGACGTTGACGGTGCCGCGGGTGGAACCGTGGCAGAGAATGCTGCCATCAATGACCTGGTTGGCATTACCGCCCAGGCAACCGATCCCGATCCCGGAGATAGCGTCTCCTACTCACTCTCAGATTCGGCCGGCGGGTTATTTCAGATCGATAGCGGGACCGGTGTCATTTCCGTGGCCAATGCCCTGGATTTCGAGACCGCGACCAGCCACTCGGTGACCGTACTCGCCACCTCTTCGGACGGATCAGAAAGCACCCAGGCATTTACCATCGCCGTGACGGACATTAATGATCAAGGTGCCGTCGGACCGATTAGCGACGTTGACGGTGCCGCGGGTGGAACCGTGGCAGAGAATGCTGCCATCAATGACCTGGTTGGCATTACCGCCCAGGCAACCGATCCCGATCCCGGAGATAGCGTCTCCTACTCACTCTCAGATTCGGCCGGCGGGTTATTTCAGATCGATAGCGGGACCGGTGTCATTTCCGTGGCCAATGCCCTGGATTTCGAGACCGCGACCAGCCACTCGGTGACCGTACTCGCCACCTCTTCGGACGGATCAGAAAGCACCCAGGCATTTACCATCGCCGTGACGGACATTAATGATCAAGGTGCCGTCGGACCGATTAGCGACGTTGACGGTGCCGCGGGTGGAACCGTGGCAGAGAATGCTGCCATCAATGACCTGGTTGGCATTACCGCCCAGGCAACCGATCCCGATCCCGGAGATAGCGTCTCCTACTCACTCTCAGATTCGGCCGGCGGGTTATTTCAGATCGATAGCGGGACCGGTGTCATTTCCGTGGCCAATGCCCTGGATTTCGAGACCGCGACCAGCCACTCGGTGACCGTACTCGCCACCTCTTCGGACGGATCAGAAAGCACCCAGGCATTTACCATCGCCGTGACGGACATTAATGATCAAGGTGCCGTCGGACCGATTAGCGACGTTGACGGTGCCGCGGGTGGAACCGTGGCAGAGAATGCTGCCATCAATGACCTGGTTGGCATTACCGCCCAGGCAACCGATCCCGATCCCGGAGATAGCGTCTCCTACTCACTCTCAGATTCGGCCGGCGGGTTATTTCAGATCGATAGCGGGACCGGTGTCATTTCCGTGGCCAATGCCCTGGATTTCGAGACCGCGACCAGCCATGACATTACTGTTCGGGCAACCAGCTCCGATGGAAGCTACAGTGACCAGATCTATACGGTCCAAATTACAGATGTCGACGAATTCGATATTGGTCCGCTGACCGATTCCGATATCACGGTTAACCAGATATCAGAAGATACAATGCCAGGCACCTATTCCTGGGTCACCGCGTTTGCTGAAGATCCCGATAGTGGTGATACTGTCCTCTATAGTATCACTAACGACCCTTCAGAAGCTTTTAACATTGTCCCCGACCAAGGTTGGCTATATCTTGCCTATTCCTCGAAACTTGATTTCGAAACTTTGCCCACTGTTGATGTGGAAATCACGGCCACCTCATCGGACGGCTCAACGAGCAGTAAGATCTTTACTATTGATATATTAAATGTAGACGACCCGAGAAAAGTTGGAGGAGAATTTCAAGTCAACTCCACGACCGAAGGCGGCCAGTTACGTCCCGCAATTACCAGTCTGCCGGATGGGGGCTATGTAGTTGCCTGGGCTTCTTTTACATCCTCAGCCTCTACATCTGGAATTTTTGTCCAGAGATATGACTCTAATGGTGATAAGCACGGTGACGAATTCCAAATATCTTCTAATGCACTACACTCACAATCGGCCTATTTTCCGTCAGTCAACAGTCTCTCGGGTGGCGGCTACGCCATCACCTGGATGCAAATATCCGATGATAATAGCCTTGAGGGAGTATATGGCAACATCGTCAATGAGAATGGTCAGCTTGGCAATGAATTCAAGATCAGTGAATCTCCATCTTCCTTAATAGAAATTCCAGATTTTTTCTCACTGAAACCAACCATCACCAGCCTTGAAGATGGTGGATTTGTCGTTAGCTGGTCTCAGGTAATTTCTGCACATGAGAATTCCTCTACCGATGTATTCGCCAAGATCTACGATGCTGCGGGTAATGCAATAACGAGCCAATTCCAGGTCAGTTCTAACACCGACTTCAGCCAAACCTTCGGCCATGCAGATGCACTGGACTCAAACGGATTTGTCATCACCTGGACATCATTAGGTCTAGACGGCAGCAGCGAAATCAAAGGAAGACTGTTTGACAGCAGCGGTACCCCGGTCGGTGATGAGTTTCCGGTCAATACCTATACCGACAATGATCAGCTGGAATCGCAGGTTTCCGTACTTTCCGACGGTCGTTTTGTGGTGACCTGGCAATCCTGGGAGCAGGATGGCAGTTATCGAGGAGTATTCGGACAGATGTTCGATAGCGACGGCAACAGTGTGGGAGATGAATTTCAGGTAAACACCCACACCGCAGCATCGCAAAGATCGCCTTCTATCAGCAGCCTGTCAGACGGTGGATTTGTGATAACCTGGGACTCCAACGTCCAAGATGGAGAACCAGACGCCGATGGGCTGAATTTTGGCATTTATGGCCAGGCCTTTGATAGTAATGGCGAGAGGATCGGCGGTGAGTTTCATGTCACCACCTATACAGAATCTTACCAAAGAAACCCGGCGGTTACCGTTCTTGCCGACGGCAGCATACTTACCGTCTGGGACTCACTTGGTCAGGACGGATCTGATTGGGGAGTTTACGGTCAGCGTTTTATCATTAATAAAGTTATCGAAGAAGCTCCTGTATCGATCAGCATAACCGCTGCCGACATCGCTGAAAATGAACCGGTGGACACCCCTATTGCTACCTTCAGCGTCCTCGACCCTGACCCCGGGGATACGCACTCGCTTGAGTTACAGGACGACTTTGGCGGTACATTCTATATATCAGATGATACGCTTTATTCCGGCATATCTTTTGATTATGAGGATATTTCTTCCTATTCACTCTCTGTCAGGGCGACAGGAATTGAAGATGGTCTTGCCACGGAGTGGATATCCTTTGATGTTTCCATCTTAGATGTTAATGAGCCTGGTGATGCCAGCATTCGAAAAATAGACGGAGAATTCCAGATCAACAGCTACACTGTGGGCGACCAGTTCCTGCCTACCACAACAACGCTTGCCAACGGCTCCTATGTGGTGGTCTGGCAGTCTTCAGGCCAAGATGACGGCTTTAGTTCAGGAGTCTATGGCCAGCTGTACAGTGGCAGTGGTGCAGCCATCGGTCATGAGTTCCAGATTAACAAATATACGACCGACGATCAGAACAACCCAGTGGTTTCGGCACTCTCCGACGGCGGTTTCGTGGTGGCTTATGGGTCCGAGGGGCAGGACGGCAGCGATTCCGGCGTTTATGGCCAGTTCTTCGACGATCTCGGCAACCAGCTCGGCCATGGTTTCCGGTTGAATGATTACACAGATTCCGAGCAGGGCGTGCCTGCTATAGCTGCTCTCACCGACGGCCGTTTCGTGGCCACCTGGCAGTCCATGGGCCAGGACGGCGACGGTT
Source organism: uncultured delta proteobacterium (assembly GCA_963824415.1). GTDB lineage: Bacteria > Desulfobacterota > Desulfobulbia > Desulfobulbales > Desulfocapsaceae > JABDQA01. The sequence continues at coordinate 54,343 of CAWGPM010000012.1, read as the reverse complement.
ACGGAATATACGGCAAGGTTTACGGTGCCGACGGCTTTCAGCCTGGCACCGAATTTCAGGTAAACACCGCCACCGCGCTTGACCAGAAAGATACCGCCGTGACCGGACTGCCCGACGGCGGCTTCATCGTTACCTGGCAGCAGGCACAATCTGCTGATTGGGATGCTCCTTCGGACATCTATGGCCAGATTTTTCGGACCGGAGGGCCAGCCAGCAACGAGACTACCCCGCTAGGGTCCGAATTTCTGATCGGCACCATTGATCAGGGGGAAGACCAGCGTGAACCTGCTGTTGCAGCGCTTGCCAATGGTGCCATTGTCGTTGTCTGGTCCGGGTTCGATTCGATATATAACAATTACCTGATATTTGGCAAAGCCTACCAGTATGATAGTGACAGCGGTACAATAGACGACCCTGCCCAATTCGAGATCACCACTACAGGGGATGGCTACTGGCCGTCCATTGCCCCATTGGCAGATGGTGGGTATGTAGTGGCATGGGATGCCGGCTCCCAGTACGAGGACGGTTCTGGTACTTTTGCCCAGGTCTTTGACGCCAACAGCAACCGAGTCGGTGGCCTGATCCAGGCCAATACCTTCATCGAAGGGGACCAGCTGCTTGCCAATGTTGCCGGGCTTCCAGACGGCAGTTTCGTGATCACCTGGCAATCCATGGGCCAGGACGGGGACGGCAGCGGCGTCTTTGGCCAGCGCTTTATCGTCGATGAATCCGGCAGTGAAGCTGCAACAGGTGTCTACCTGTCTTCTGCTTCGATTCCCGAGAATGCGCAAACTGGATATGTGATTGGCCAGATAAACATCATAGATCCGGACCTCGCAGGAACTAACACACTTTCAATTTACTCACAATCCGGCGCTACATTTGAAATTAACGAAAACAACGAGCTGGTTCTTGAGTCCATACCAGAATACAGCGATCCTGATCCGCCGGTATCAGTCACGATCATCGCTGAGTCAGAAGGAGATACAGACTTGTCGCTGGTCAAGACCTTCGATATTTTTGTTAATCATTCATGGCCTTCTAACCCCGTTGATTTGTATCTTTCTTCCACAAGCGTTGATGAAAATCTACCCGCTGAAACTGTTGTCGGCACTTTGAGCACACTCGACCCCGACTCCGGCGACGTCTTTAGTTATATGCTGCTCGAAGGCCCGGACAACTGGCCGTTTGAAATCGTTGACAATGTACTGCGGACCACCACCACGCTCGATTACGAGCTGGACCAGACTTCGTATGATGTCTTTATCTCGGTCAGAGACCAGTTAGGCTATAGTTACGGTGAGAAGTTCACCATTGAAGTCAACAACGTACAGGATGTTGTAAGTGCTACTGACGGTACATTCACAACGGTTGCACAAATGTCGGAAGATACTTGGAGCCTTCAAACGGTTCTTTTAGAGAACGGCGATTATGTTGTAAGCTGGTACGATGGATATGATATTGCTCAGTACGGACAATATGCATCAATATATGACCAGGCCGGAACACTCCTCACGCAAACACCACTCTATCTGGCAGATACCAATGCGCAAATCACTGCCCTTACGGGCGGCGGGTTTGCAAGCGTATGGAATGGTAACGATGAGTTCGGCCAAGTCGCATACCTTGCCAGAACTTATGACAATAGCGGTGCTGTGAACAGCACGGAGGATTTCGTTGTAGTTCCCAACAGCATGTTTTCGTCCGAGCAAGGTTATTACGATCCTGCAATAGGTACTCTCCAGAATGGTAATTTTGTAGTTGCCTTTAGTCAGATCGGGGCCGAGGTGTCTTATGCGAAGATATTTTCCCCGGATGGTGCGATCGTAATTGATTCCATCCCGATAAATAATGATACTTACATTCTTGATTGGATAGAAGGGATAAATTCCTATCCCACTTCAGCCGATCCTTTTAGTTTTCTCATAGCTTACAGTGGCTCTTTCAATACTTCAGTTACACAACTGTTCTCCTCAAATGGAGTTCCGCTTGGTGAGGAGATACCTACTTGGGATTATTGGGGCAACCCTCTGACTAATGCAGCAAAAAACAATTGGACTGTATCTCTCGATTCAGGACATTTTGTGCAATTCTATACACAGAACTATTCAGATACAAATACGTTTAATCTGGAATATTCTGTATATAGCCCTGAAGGAAACTTCCTTGAGGACGGTGTACTGGATTCATTTCCCGACACTTTCTCGTCTGGCGGCCACGCGCCCGATATGTCGTTTACGAGCCTGGGTGGAAACAACATAGTGGTTGCATGGGAAACTGGAGGAGGAACGTTAGTCAGCGAGCATTTTCAAATTGACTTGACCGCCGGGGTTTTTCCCGGGCCGCCTAATCAGATTTACTTAGATCCAGTTATTGGCGACAACAGCGCAGATGCGATTGTCGGAATCATTACCGCTCGTGACCCGGATGATACAGAGTTTAATTTCAGTATCGATACCGGTGGTCTCGGAGAGCATCCTTATTTTTATATAGACGGAGAGTTTCTCCGGTTAAAAGCCCCGCTTGATCCGACAGCACCGCTTCCTGAACTCAATGTGTCAATAGTCGCGACCGACCCACACGACAATGTCAGCACTCCTCAATACTTTACCGTTGATATAAAGGATACACTTCGTCCAGTGGATGACATCTCACCGGTTACCACGGTTCCTGATGCAGAAGCAGACATTACCTCTCTGAGTAATGGAAATTACGTGGTTACGTATACATTTGGTGGTGAATCGGAATTTCTCCATGCACAGATTTTCAGTGCTGACAGTTCAACCCTGCTGGATTCACCCCTTGCGGTAAACTCCGGTTCTGGAAATTTCCTGTCAAATGCATCGATCACCGAGTTGGATAATCAATCATTTGTCGTAACATGGGTATCGACCGATTCCAGCGACCAGACGGTTCTACTCGGCAAGATCTATTCAGCAGACGGGACAATAATGGTGGATGAATTCCAGGTCAACACCGATGAGAATCCCGGCCAGATGGATATGAACTCGTCCATTGCCGCCATCGATGAAGGTTTTGTCGTCGTCTGGACAAATGACACACCAGACGATGTCGATGTATACATGCAGATTTTCGACAACGCAGGAAATAAACAGAACATCGGTGAAATTCCTGTTGCATCTTTAACGAACGCTCTTGGCAACCAATTAACTCCCGACGTCGCAAGACTTGAAAACAACGATTTTATCGTCACCTGGACCAACGATTTACTGGATGGAAGCAATACAGGAATATATGGGAGGATTTTTACTTCAGACGGCGCCCCAGTTACACAAGACGCCGTTAAACTAAATGATGTCTGGGGATACGATAATCCTTATGATTATCGCGATGCGAAGGTTACCGGTTTATCAGACGGTGGTTTCGCCATTGCATTTACATCAATAGATCCCAGTTATGATTCAGTCTGGAACAGCAATGTGTACGTTAATCAGTTTGACGTTATAAACGGAGAAATTGTTTATGATTTGGCAACGTACGGATTCAGCTCCAGTGGGGTATTCGCACCGTCGATCGTACAATTGGAAGACGGCTATGCAGTATCAGCGATGATGGTTGACAGCTACGGAGAAGAAAATGATTTCAACTCTATTGCTGCAACCATTGTTACAGCCGTTTTCAATGAAACAGGTGAACAGGTTGGTTACTCCCTCCAAACAGCCCCAGACGGCTTAATCAACTGGTACGATTATCCTGGTGAATATGATTTTTCACAAACATCGCGCGCCCCTGAGCTTGCCTACCACCCAGGTGGCGGTTTTACTGTGGTGTACAGTTTTGAGAGCGACACGGACATCAGCCAAAACGGTATTTACACCCAACGCTACATAGTCGATTCGGCACTGGCTGAGTCACCATCTTTTCTGAGTTTAGATACCACAATCGTTAGCGAGAATCACCAAACCGGTATAGCTAACCCAATCGGTAATTTTTATGTGATCGATCCTGATTTAACTAGTGATGACAATCATTTCATAGATATAGTTGCTGGCGATACGGGCAATCTCTTCGATGTAGTAGATAACCAGCTGGTGCTCAACTCAGCGCTCGATGCCTCTACAACTCCCAACCATACGCTTACAATGGAAGTAACCGGGGACGGGTTTGTCTACACCCAGGATATCACCATCACGGTTGAACCCTACGAGCCGATAGTTACCGCTCTGAATACAGAGCCGCTCCTGATATACGAGCCGGGCGGCGATAGGCTGGAGTTCACCTTTTCCGGAGCAGAAATCTGGGACGGCTATACACTCGTCACCTACAGTACCCATGATTCCCAAGACCCATATGACAGTTCTAGCGTATACGGTCAACTGGTCGACCCGAACGGCCAGAAATCCGGAGCCCCGATCCTTATCGCTGAAGCGGATCCACAACTTAATTTAAAAGGGCATTCCGATGTCGCTTCGTTAGGGGATTTAGGGGATGAAAGCAGGTTCATCGTGACCTGGTCGGAGTTTGGCCACGACGGCAGCAATTATGCTCAAGTTTACGGTCAATTATACTCTTTTAACCATGATGACGCCTCTATTACAGCCGATGCAAGCGATCCCTTTGTTGTCAGCAGCGACCTCACCGCCAACAAAGACTGGCAGCGCGTAAGCCCATTGCCAAATGGCGGCTTCGTCGTCGCATTCATGCTCAACGACAACGGCCAGGAAGCAATAGCTGTGCGTACCTTCGACAAGACGATGACCCCGTTTGGTGACGATGTCCTCGTTACGGATACAACCGGCCCCTATATGTTGTCGACAATCGAAGCCTACGAAATAAACGGCGATCCGAACTGTTTTGTCGTCACCTATGAATCCGATGACGGCGTTAAAGGACAGTTTTTCAACAGTTCCGGCAATCCGATTGGAACGAGCTTCAGCGTTGACGGAGCAGGCAACGACCTCGGTACCAATCTCTGGCAGACGGTGCTTGACAGCGGCCATATGGTTGACCTGGAACACTCCACCGACGGTCTTGATTACAAGCTCTTTGAACCGGGATGGGAAGACTGGAACCAACCACTGGATGAAGGAGATGTGGTCACGTTTTCCTCGGGCGAATGGACAGACTTCAACCAAGTGTTCAGCATCGGTGAAAGTGATTTTGCGGTACTCTGGAACACCTTTTCAAATTCACCTGCCGGTCCTGAGTTGACCATGCAGCGGTTCAGTGTCGACCCAAACGCTGGTATAGAGCCCGGACCGCCGTGGGATCTGATTCTGCATGGCGGCAGTGTGGTAGAAGAAGATTATTCGGGTCAGCTGGTGGGGGTTCTGTCTGCCCTTGATCCAGACAGTTCAGGCGCTGAATTGAGCTATTCGATCACGGGCGGAAATGATAATTTTTACATTGATGGCAATGGACTCTATTTGTCTGGGGATGCAGGCTTTGATTATGAGAACCAGCCACCTGACGGACTTCACCTGACAATTGAAGTCTCAGATGGTACATCCACCCTTAGTGAAGATTTCACCATCACTATAGAAAACGTCATCGAGCCGGGTGAAACCGAATGGGTCACCAGCTTCTGGCCAGAGATGGATCACCGGGTGGATCACTCGCCGGAGGATTTTACCGTTGACGGCCGGACTCCGGTGGTAGCCGATTTGCCAGGAAGTAACGATAATTATGTACTGGTCGACGTGTCCAGCGATTCCGATCTGCTGCGGGCCCGCATCTACCAAGACGGCTCCGTCGAAGTCGTCCCCGCCTTTACCATCGTCGATCACTCTGACGGGGCCATCAAGGTATCGGCTCCGACCGCTACCAGCCTGCCGGGAAGCGACAACTTCATGGTCAGCTGGTTCGAGACCGACGATTCGGGAAACACCGACGGCTATTTCAAGATTTACGATCAAAGCGGAGACGAGGTAACGAACAGTTCGGTGAACTTTACCTACGACAGCTCGCCGACGGGTAACCCGGAAGTGGCGGTCATCGAGGATGGTGTCGGCTTTGCATTGGCCTGGACCGCGGACGACGGTGACGGTAGCGGTATTCGTGTTCGCACTTTTGACAGCAACGGTGCTATCCAGAGCGAGGGGGAAGGCGGTTTTATCAACCTGAATACCGCCGGTGATCAACATGCACCGTCGATCGCCCATTTCGACAATGGCGATTCAGTTATCGTCTGGCAGGATGACAGCGGGACTCGACGGCGACGGTAGCGGCATCTACCTGCGTTATTATGATTCCACCACCGACATCATGAGCGACCAGTACCTTGTCAATCGGACCACCGCGGGCAATCAGGTCAACCCGTCGGTAGCAGTGAGCAACGGAGACGATTCCATAATGGTCAGCTGGACCAGTGGTAACCCATCGGATGTATACGCCTCCTCTTTCAAGTGGGACCCGGTTCTTGCTCAACTCGATACCTATACCGAGGAATTCAAGATAACCGATTCGTACTATGGCCTGAATAATCAGGGTATTTTAGGAACCAATTCCCCCTACTACCTGGTTTACTGGATATCGGACCATTACGACGACTACGGCATTCGCGGGCAATTTATCAGCTCGGACGGCACACCCCTGGCCGATAAATTCAACCTCAACCCTCTCAAAGCGATGTCGACAATGTCTCGGTCACCTTTATAGACACTCCCGCTTCCGTTGCAATTGCCTGGCAGGGAACCACCAGGGAGTATGATACCGGGCTTCCCAACATATATAAAGCCACTCTGACCGTCCTGCACCGGACCGAAGGCGATGACGATGGTGATACCATCGATCATTCGAGTTTTGAAGAATATACATTCATGCTCGGCCGCGGCGGCAACGATACGCTCTTCGGCGGGCCGGAGACCGACTTTATTAAGGGCGGGGAGGGAGTGGACGCCATGTACGGCGGAGACGGCGACGATACATTCGTTATCTGGGGCAGCTTTGCTGCGCCGACGGCGACTATGCAGACGCCGACAACCCGGATACCCTGTGGGATGAATCCAGTGATGTGTTCGGAGACAGCCTGTTGAACGGTAACAGCGTGAGCCACTTTGTCGCCGGTGAAATCATTAACGGGGGGGCAGGTAATAACCAGATCGAGTCCTACGGCTCGGTCGATTTTTCGGAGGCCGATGCCAATATAACCAATATCCAGGAATTTAAATTATCATTCCAACGTCACCTTCACTGTCGGTCAGCTGGCCGAATTCGGTATCACTTCCATCTCCGGCCGGGGCGATGAGCCACATATCCTCAATTTTACCGGGGAAGGCGTGGTCGATCTGAGCTCTATAACCATTGATAATGTCACCGAAATCAATATCGATCCGGGTGTCGAAGTGGTGCTGACCGAGGAGCAGGAAGCGACCCTGAATATCAGGGTGGTTGACAGTCCAATCGATAATAACCCTGTCGATGCCGAGATTGGAGATTCAGCTTCCGCTGCGGCTGAACCACTGTTTGGCGACAGCATGGACAGCTCTAACCTGACCGGAAACGTCGAACCCCTTGATGCCGGCATCGCAGCGTTGGAGCCGGCCTACAGCTTAAGTTCCACTGCCCTGTTTGGTGACAATCCTGTAGAAGAGGCAGGCCTTGACATCGAAACGGCCTCGGCATATGACGCACCTTCTGAAACTACCGGGCAGCCGGTCTTCGGCGATGACGAAACAGGTTCAGGCTCTGCCGACACCTACCTGCCTGAGCCGCTGCTGGCCGATACCGGCGAAGACGTGAGCATGGATGTGACGATAGAGCAACCGCTGCTCACGGTGGATGATCTGGCAGTGGAACCGGACACCGATCCGCTCTGCTCTGGCTTGACAGTCAGGTTGACGATGTGGATACGGCCTCATAGCAGCGTGCTTTTTAAATAATCAAGATAATGGTCTGCAGCCATGACACAAAATGTGAACAAGCGCTTATCTGAACGGATCGAAGACACCAACTCCGGGCTCGGGGTGATCATCTGGCAACCTGGTGCGGACGGCGATGGTGTCAACGCCGCCCAGCGCTGCCGCTTTGTCGGCATCTGCAACCGCTCCGACGGCGGCATGTTGATCGAATCGCCGGAGGTTATCAATTCCAACCAACCCGTGGTGATCAAGCGCTACCGGCCGGCAGAAAAGAAATGGCAGGTCTACGAGGGCGAAGTCGCCTGGTCGAAATCGGTTGAGGACGGGGTCTGTCATATCGGTCTGCAGGTCCGCCGCGATAGCGAGTTGCCGCAGCGCTGTCCGGACAGCAGCTCACCGCACAATCAGGTGATCGAGCATTTCGAATTTTTCCTGAAACTGCCGCTGCTCCAATACCTGCCCCGGAAAACCTTCTGGGCCCTGCTCAACTGTCTTGTCCCACGCTACGTGAAGACAGGTCTGCGCCTGCTTAATCAAGGTGTAGAAGCACGCAGCCTCTACATCATAGAAACCGGCAAAGGACGGGTCAGCATCGATAAAGACGATGAGGATCTGACCGTCGCCCATCTCGGTCCCGGCGACCTGGTCGGCGAAATGGCGATATTGACCGGCGAACCACGCACCGCGAGCTTTACCGCCACCGAGGATATGCTGGTCTGGAGGCTGGATCGGCGGCAGTTCGAGCAGACCATGCGCCGCCTGCCCGACCTGCGCACCTTTCTCACCGAACTGGTCAGTCAGCGGCTGGAGAACTCCTCGCATTCGGCCGATCGCTGGGTCGGCAAGTATATCGCCAAGCATAAGCTCGGCGCCGGGGCCTGGGCCATAGTCTACCGGGGCGTGCATGGGACCTTGAACAAGACGGTGGCCATCAAGATGCTCAAACACCAGATGGCCATGGACGAGGAGTTCAGCACCAAGTTCATCAGGGAAGCCGAGATCATCGCCAATATGAACCACCCCAACATCGTCCACGTCTACGATATCGAGGCGCTCTACGCCACCCATTTTATCGTGATGGAATATCTCGAAGGCGAGTCGATGGAGCAGCTGCTCAAACGGGTCGGCATGCTCAGTCCGGAACTGACGGTGCATTACCTGCTGCAGGTCTGCTCAGGCCTTGACTATGCCCACGCGCACGGCATCATCCACCAGGACATCAAACCGGACAACCTGCTGGTCCAGAAAGACGATACCATCAAGATCCTCGATTTTGGCCTGGCCTGTCCGACCGGCAGCGAAAACTTCGAGATGGAGGGCACCATCCAGTACATGTCGCCCGAGCAGATCGACTCTTATGCGGTGGACGCCCGCACCGATATCTACTGCATGGGCATCACCGCCTTTGAGATGGTCACCGGCCAGAAGCCCTATCCGGACAACGACCTGCAGATCATGATGGAAAAGCGGCTCGAAGAAGACATCCCCAACCCCGGTGATGTCCGGCCTGGTTTGCCTGAGCGGCTGTGCAGCTTCATCATCAAGGCCTGTGCCAGGAAGCAGGAAGAGCGGTTTCAGTCGGTCAGAGATGCCATGGTCGAACTTGAGCTGATTGCCGAAGAACTGGGTCTGCGGGAATCGGACGTGGTTCGCCAGCACATGAGCTCGCTGTTCTTGTTTTACACCGAGGAGCAACGCTCAATTTTAAGCAGTCTTCTCGAAGAATTCAGCCAACGGGCCAGCGACTCGGGCATCCGCATGCAGCTTGCCGATTTTGAAAACATAAACGCGGTGGGCACTGAATAGTGCAGATCGTTTCGAGAACCCATCGCGGGTACAAAAACCAGCGCAACGAAGATCGGCTCCTGATCCGACAGATAAATTCCGAACAAAACACTGCTGCTGGTTGCCGACGGTCTGGGCGGCCACCCTGGCGGTGATGTGGCCTCCTCGCTGGTGGCCGAATCAATCGGTGGTGCAGCTGATCACCTGGACAGTATTGATCTGACCCGGCTTATCCGCAAAGCCGGCGAAGCGATCATGCACCATGGAGCCGCCCACCCGGAGGTCGACGGCATGGGCAGCACCGCAACCCTTGCGCTGGTCGAGCCCCACCGGGTACAATGGGCCCATGTGGGGGACAGCCGCCTGTACCATCTCCAGGGTGGCCGGCTGCACTGTAAAACCCGTGACCAGACCCTGGCCAGGCAGATGTATGAGCAGGGTGAAATCGATCTCGAGGCCTTGCGAAACCACCCACTGAACCATTTCCTGACCCAGTGCCTCGGCGAAGAAGACATCGTACCCGAGCGGGGCTCTTTCATCTGGGCACCGGAAGATATATTGTTACTCAACAGCGACGGTCTGCACAATATGCTGGAAGACGACCAGATCGCAGAAATTCTGGCCCAGGGCCGTAACCTCGAACACCAGGCCGATCAGTTGCTCGCCCAGGCGCTTGCGGCCGGAGGCAATGACAACGTCAGCCTCATCATCTGTATGAACGGCGCGTGATGGTTATGAATCAGTTCCTCAACCAGGTATCATGAAAGAACTTCTGCGCCGCCTTATTATTCATCCGCTGCTGACCACCGAGCTGCTGATCGCCACGCTGTTCATCACCATCCTCAACCTGGCCTCGCCGATCTTCGTGATCCAGGTACTGAACCGCTATATCACCAACGGCATCACCGGCACCCTGGTCACCCTGATTGCCGGCATGCTGATCGCGATGCTGCTGCAGTTTTTCTTCCGGCTGATACGAACCAGGATTGCCACGGACATCAGCTCCGGCCCAGATCAGAAACTGGCCGAACGCGTTTTTGAGGCGCTCAGCCTTACCAGAGCTCTGGATCTGCTCGATATGGGTCGAACCCGGCTGCAGGAGTGTACTGCGCAGCTTCAGCACATCCGCAACGGCTATTCAGGGGCCAACATCACCAATTTCCTGGACGGCCCTTTCGCGGTGCTCTACCTGCTCGCTGCCCTGATTATCAGCCCGCTGCTGGCGGGTATCGGCCTGGCGGCCGTATTGGTGGGGATCGTGATCGGGATTGCCAATGTCTATTTCTCGGCCCGCTCAACCTCGGCCACTCAGCAGAAAAGTCTTGAACAGCGCGGTCTGATCAATGCGGCCATCAACAACCTCGAAACCGTGCGACTGTTTAGGGGAGCCTCATTTCTGCGAGCGCCCTTTCAGTCGGTCACCGGGGCCCTGCTGAACCGGTCACGCAAAGAGCATTCGGGCAGGGAATTATACCGCTCCACAACCATGATGCTGACTATTCTGCTCAGTGTTACCCTCTATGCGGTTGGCGCCATTCAGGTGGTTGACGGCCTGATCTCGGTCGGAGCGCTGATCGGTATTAATATCCTGGTGACCAGGGCTTTTTCAACCCTGACCCAGTTCATTCAGTCCATGAGCCTGATCAGCCGGGCCCAGCGGGAATACGCAGCCCTTGGCAGGATCATCAAGCTGCCCCTGGAAACAGAAGAAGGTACCAGCCTGCAGCACTACAGCGGCAGCCTCGAGCTGCGCAGCCTCGGGTTCACCTATCCCAAGGCCCACAACCCATTATTTGAAAACATCAATCTCAAACTCGATCCGGGCGACCGGCTGATTATCACTGGTCAAAACGGCACCGGCAAGACCACCTTGATCCGGCTGCTGATCGGATTGCTCGAACCTGAGCGCGGCAGCGTGCTGGCCGATCGGGTCGATCTGCGCCAGATCGATCAATCCTGGTGGCGCTCGCAGCTGATCTATCTGCCCCAGGAACCGACTTTCCTGCCGGCCACGATCCGAGAATGCATCACCTTGTCCAACCCGGACATGGACGAAGAACATTTGCAGACCATTGTTGCCCGAGCCGGGCTGGGGCCGTTTCTAAACAACAGTGCCGAAGGCCTCAACACCTACCTCGGCGAGGAGGGCCGTAACCTGCCCCAGGGCATACGGCGGCGTCTGGCCTTGGCCCGGGCCATTGTTGCGGGCGGTCCTCTGGTGATTCTTGACGAGCCGACAGAGAGCCTCGACGAAGCCGGCTGCCGGACCGTATACGGATTGCTTAACGACTTTGCCGCGGAAAAACGAACGATTATCGTGGTGACCCGAGATCAGAAGATTATCAAAGGGGCAAGTCATCTGATCAATCTCGATCAGAAACCGACCCCTGAGATCCAGATAATCGAGCAGACCAATGAGTGATCAAACGCCCAAAAAAACGTCTCTGTTGACCCATCTGCTCTTTCTGCTCTGCATCGTGCTCAGCGTCAGCTTTGTCTATTGGGCAACCGTTGCCAAACTGGACATCGTCAGCGTTGCCCCGGGCCGGGTGGTGCCTGCCGGCCGGATCAAAGAGATACAGCACCTGGAAGGCGGGATCATCGAGAAAATCCTCGTCCAGGAAGGCGACCAGGTCAGCGAAGGCGACACCCTGCTGGTTCTGCAGGCCATCAGCAGCGATGCCACCGTCGGCGAGATGGAGGTGCGGATTGCCTCCTTGCGCATCGATCTGCTCAGGCTCAAAGCATTGGGCAGTTCAGCTGAGAAATTCGAGGTCCCTGAAGAGTTGGCTCAGCGCTACCCGGACCTGGTCGATCAAAGCCGCCAGCTCTTCGAGGCCAAGCGCAAACGCTACGAGGCCGGGTTGGCCGCCAGAAAAGAAACCATCGACCAGCGCAAACGCGAAATTCAGCAGATCAAAGAGCGGATGGCCGGCAACACCGAGGTATTGAGCCTGTTGCGCAAGCAGATCGCCATCAGTGAAAAGCTGATCCTGGACAAATTGACCACCGAATACGAGCATCTGCAGTTCCTGCGTGAAGAAGCGGCTCTAAAAAGTGCGCTGCTCGAGGACAAGAGCAACCTGGCCAAGGCTGAATCGGCCCTGCGCGAGGCCCTGGACAACGAGCGCCACTACAACAACAGTTATTGGGTTGAAATCCAGGAGCAGCGCCGTAATGCCCAGCAGGAACTCAACGAGCTGAGCTTTCGCATGAAAAAGTTCAGCGACAACCAGAACCGAACCACAATCAAGGCGCCGGTTGACGGAATCATCAAAACATTGTACGTCGATACCAGAGGCGGCGTTGTCGCACCTGGGCGCACGATTCTGGATATCGTCCCAACCGGGGACTCGCTTGTGGTGGAGGCCCAGCTTTCAATCGAGGACATCACCTCGGTCAAACCAGGCCAGGATGCAGTGGTCAAACTGGCCAGCCGAAATGCCCGTCGGGTCGGTAAAATTAGCGGCACGGTGGTGCATATCAGCCCCGATGCGATGGCCACCGAGAAGGGGCTGACCTACTACGCCACCCGGATAAAAACCAGCCAGGATTACTTTGTCTGGGGCGATGAGCGCTATCCGCTCATTCCGGGTATGGGGGTTGCCGTGTTCATCCACACCGGGAAAAGAACCGTACTCCAATATCTGCTCGATCCGTTTCTCGATTCGATCAGCCAGGGCTTTCAGGAGAAGTAGTCGATGTCGGACAATCAGATCAGCTTTTCGCTGGACAACTCGATCAAGGAGTTGGACAAGCTCAGTCTTGAGCTGGAATCTGCCGGCCGCCGCTGGCAGCTTGCCCCGAAGATCGTGCTGCAGCTCAACCTGGCCCTGGATGAGTTGTTCAGCAACGTGGTCAGTTACGGTTTTGACAAGGACTCGGCTCAGCAGGTGGATATGACCCTGGAGTTGTCCGGTGATCAAATCCGGGCGACCATGGTTGACAGCGGCCTTCCGTTCGACCCGACCAAACCCTTGGATCCCGAACTCAGCCTGCCGCTCGAAGAAAAGAATATAGGCGGCCTCGGCATTTTTCTGGCCCGCCAATATGTCGATGATTTGCAGTATCGCCGGGAAGGGGAAAAAAATATTATCATTTTGGTGAAAAAAATTAATTGAGAATGCTTATTGTCATGTGGACGAAGGAGGTATCCAGATGGATATTGCAAAAAGAGAGGAGCAGGGAGTCATCATCCTGGCACCCAACGGCCGGCTGGATTCAAACAGTGCGCCGGTCCTCGAACAGGAGATAAGTACCATCGACGCAGGTGATGGTGGGCATCATCTGCTGATCGATTTCAGCCAGGTGGAATATATTTCCAGTGCCGGCCTTCGGGTGGTACTGAAAACGGTGAAAGAACGGCAGCGGGGCAGTAGGTCGTTTGCAGTGAGCAACATGCAGGACCATGTGCGGGAGGTCTTCGAAATATCGGGTTTTGACTCGTATGTCAATATCCATCCGGACGTAGACAAGGCCCTCGCATCGTTTGACTGAGCAGGATCCAAGCATGATCGAACTTCGAAAAAAAGAGCGATTCCGGGTGGATGAAGACATCATGTTCGCCCGCCGTTCGGTTCACGCCTATTGCTACTTCGGGGCAAAAACGCTTGACTACAGCGAAGGCGGCATGTGTTTTATGAGCCGTTATCAGGTCGAACCCGGCGACAATATTTGCCTGAGGATGATCGGCAGACATCTGCAGTCCTTTGACTCACTCGATGACCTGACCTGCATGGCCGAGGTCAAATGGTGTGAACCCGTTGGCACCGAAGAAGAGCCTGGCTATCGGATCGGTCTCAGTTACATGGGAGATTCGCTGTCGCCGCTGTTCACCCCGTGGCAGCCGATCGGCAGGTAGACCGCCGGGCGGACCGGGCAACACGGTCTGCTCATTCATAGCTTTGCCACCATTTCAGCAGCATCTGCCTTTAAACCGAGAATTATGGCTGCTCAAAAAGAAACGCCTATCTATAAGCACTCACTTTTTTCCTGGGTCATCCGGGGAAAGATTTCGCTGCAGTTGCTTCTGGTGCTGCTCATCTTTGGGATTGTCTTTCTGCGCGTGCTGCCGCTCGAGATCCAGAAGCGCATTGTCAACGATGTTATCGCGGTCGGCGATCTTAATCAGCTGCTCATCTATTGCATCATCTACCTGCTCGCCGTCCTGCTATCCAGTGCGATAAAAATGGCCATCAACGGCTTGCAGACCCTGATCGGCCAGCGCGCCCTGACCGACATACGCAGGGAGCTCTATCGCCACATCCTCCGGCTGCCCCTGTCTTTTTTCAGAAAAACCCAGCCGGGCAGCGTGGTCAATGCACTGGTTACCGAACTGGCAGCCTCGGCCGACTACGTCGGCGGGGCAATCGCGATTCCTTTGAGCAATTTACTGACCCTGTTTGCCATCGGCGGCTATCTGATCTGGCTCAACCCGCTGCTGGGCCTCACCACCCTCTCCATTTATCCGGTTGCCCTGTTCGTCGTACCGCTGGTCCAGCGCAAGGTAAACATCCAGAACAGGAAGCGGGTCGATGTCTCCAGGCAGATGTCCAGCCAGATCACCGAGTCGATCTCCGGCATCAGTGAAGTGCACGCCCAGGGCTCGTTCCAGACGGAATGTAAAAAGTACAACACGATCATCGAGCGGCTGCTGCGCATCCGCATCATCTGGACCTTGTACCGCTATGCGGTGAAAGTTACCAATAATCTGTTCGTCGGCCTCGGTCCGGTGGTCGTCCTGCTGCTCGGCGGCTATCTGATCATGCAGGGCAAAACCGAACTGGGCTCGATTGTCGCCTTTCTTTCTGCCCAGGAGAAACTTTATGACCCCTGGAAGGAGCTGATCGATTTTTATCAGGTTCATCAGGATGCCTCGGTCCGCTATAAAAAGGTCATGCAGACCTTCGAAGGACAGACCGAGTTTCACCTCCTGGCTGAACCCGGCGCCGTGACCAGTGTTGCCGGCAGGATCGAGGTTAACAACCTGGAGTTCGTCACCTCCGACGGCATCAAACTGCTCGATCAGGTCAATCTGACCGTCGAGGCGGGTGAACATCTGGCCCTGGTCGGCTTTTCGGGGTCGGGCAAATCGACGCTGGCCAAATGTATCGGCCAGCTCTACAGCTATACCGGCGGAGAACTCCTGCTGGATGGCTATTCGGTGGCCACGCTTTCCAAGGAAGAAGTGATCCGCTCGATCGGCTTTATCTCCCAGGAGCCGTTTATTTTTTCCGGCACGATAAACGACAATCTGCTCTATGCCTCGCTGGCAGTCTCAGAATACGAAATCAAAGACCATGTTGCGGAGCCGGTCGGCCTCGACGACAAAATAGCCGTTCTGCAGCAAGCCGGCATCTTTGTCGATACCCTGCGCTTTGGCCTTAACACGGTAATCGACCACGCCCTTTATCCCGATCTGGCCGAACGGCTGCTTCGGGTGCGCAGCAATTTTCAACAGAATTTCGGCCAGGAGTTGGCAGAGCATGTCGAATTCTACCGCGAAGACAGGTACCTTTACTATTCCACGGTAATGGAGAATCTGATCTTTGGGACGATCAGCAAAAATGCACCGATCGGTGATCTGATCAGCGACCGCTCTTTTCTTGCCTTTCTCGATGCCAGCAATTTACGCCTGCCATTGCTTGAAACCGGCGCCGAACTGCTGCTTCAGACCATCGATATTCTCGGTGAAGAGGTCCCCCGCGAAGCGGTCTTTTTTGAACAGACGCCGCTCGATCCAGACAACTATGATGAGGCCCTGGAACTGGCTCAGCGGGTTCGATCAACTGAGCTTTCAGGACTTTACGATCAGGAGCGGCGGGACCTGCTCAAGCTGGCCTTCAGCTATATCCCGGCGCTGCACAAGATCATTGATATGCAGCCGCTGCTGGAAAAACTCATCCTGCACGGTCGAAAGCGTTTCCGCACCTGGTCCGAAGACCATCTCCCGGGTCAGGTATCGTTTCACACCGACACCGGCTACATCGACACCAAAACGATACTCAACAATATCTTCTACGGCAACCTGACCAGCGATTCTCCCAAGGTCGAAGACCGGGTCAATCAATGCATCGTTCATCTGCTGATCGAAGAGGACCTGCTCGAACTGGTCGCTGAAATCGGCATGAATTTCGACGTCGGCAACCAGGGGGACAAGCTCTCCGGCGGTCAACAGCAAAAACTGGCCATCGCCCGGGTGCTGCTGAAAAAACCAAAAGTGCTTATAATGGACGAAGCGACTTCTGCACTCGATAACAATTCGCAGGGCAGAATTCAGAGCATCCTCGAGAAATGGAGAGGAAGCTGCACCGTGATATCGGTCATCCACCGGCTCGATCTTTTGCCCTCCTTTGACAAGGTCGCGGTCATGAAGACTGGCAGGATCGTGGAATTCGGCGAACCGAAACAGCTTATCAGCGAAAAAGGTATACTGCATGAACTCATCCATGGAAAAGGATAGGGCCAAACGGGCGGGTTCGGGCTTCAAGGAAGATCTCGAATATCTGCATCAGAGCCCCCTACTCGCAACGCTCGATTATGAATGTTTGAAGCTGCTGGCCATGCTGGGCAAACGGATCGACTTCATCGAGGGTGACCAGCTCATGGTCCAGGGCGAAGACGACGGCTGCGCCTATTATCTGGTCTCGGGAACGGTCGAGGTGCTGCACCAGGGTGATGATATAACGCGCCGTATCGACACCTTTGGACCAGGCGCCTTTATCGGCGGGCTGGCGCTGCTGGGTAAATCGGCCCGGCTTTTCACTGTCCAGGCGACCGAAAAAACCACCGCGCTGCGCCTCAACCGGGAGGGGTTTCAAAAAACCATCAAACAGTTTCCCGAGAGTCTGCAGAAGGTGTCCGCCAGCCTGGTTACGGAACTGCTGCGCTGGGACCGCAGAATACTGGCTGAAGATCAGATAGAACTATCTGAAGGAGTCAAGATTGCAGGTGTTTCCCTGCTCTAACCCGGCAGCTGAAACTCCTGTATGGCGAAAAATTCTAATACCTGCGAAAAATCATGCTAAAAAGAGCGATCTGCATGCTGTCCCTTCTGGTCTTGATGCTTCTACCGGCAGCTGTTGCGATGGGAGTGGAAGCTCCAGGAAGTGCGGGGGGCTTCAACCTCAAGTCGAAAATTGATCAGTACGGGGTTTCCGGTCATGAGAACTACCTCAAGGAGATTATCGTCACCGACCTGGCCGGTTTCCATAAAGGCTTCATCACCTACGGCACCTGTGAGAGGCCGGGTGAAATCCTGCGGATAAAACTGAAGTACAAGGACCGCAGCTACAAATTTTTCGAACAGCTTCTGGAAAAATACCGTGAAACCTTCGGTGCGAAGCCAAAATTCGATGGTGATCAATTCGGCAACGTCAAGGCCTGGAAATGGTCTTTCACCAATGAGGACAACCAGCGCGTAACGCTGGTGCTGCAACACAATCTGAAGGACACCGAAGAGTCGATCGGCAACATGCTCAAGCTCAGCCTGCCCGAGCTGATGAACGAAGAGCGGAGCTGTTTCAACCGGGTTTACCCGGAAAACCAGGAAACAGGCGCAGAGACTGGTAGCGAGCCCGATTGGAATATATTGATTCCTAAATAAATCAAATATTTAGAAAATCAATGAAGCCAAAGATTGGCCGGGGATGAAAATTACTTGCTGCGCAGAATGCGTTTGCGCTTCTGATGGGTTTCCAGCAGTTTCCAGCGAATGATCGGAATTTCTTCGATACACTCAGCCTTCAGTCGGTAGCCCGTTACCGGGGCACTCACCTCGAGCTCGGTGCCGAGGTCTTCGGCGAACACCGCCCGGTCTTCACCAAAAAAGTCACCGGTCTCCAGCTGCTCAACTGTCTTCCCACCGCTTTTCCTGGTCACCGCGCCACGTTCTATCAGATAGAGCGAATCGTCTTCGATTTTCTCTATCGCTCTGCCAACCTCGCTGAACTCGATCGGGTGCAGGTTTTCTGCGATGCTGGTCTGGACCTTCGGCGAGAGGGCCTCACCGAAAAGCCAGGTATGCAGCAGAAACTGTTTTCTCCCAAAGAGGTGCTTCAGAGAAGAGAGCAGGTAGTGTTCTTCGATAAAACGGTAGAAGGCAAGCGCCGGGATCTTCAGGGCATGCACGAAACTGATGGTGCGGTAGGTGGCGTTGGTGAGCTGATTCTCGTCACTGTAATTCTCGCCAATGAGCGCCCCGGATGAAAACACGTTATAGGTCCTGGCCCGGTTGTTGATCATCTCGACATTGCCGGTCAGCAGCAGAAAAAGAAAGGTGCTGGGGACGTCACGTTTCAAGATGATGGTGCCCGGGTTGAAACTGACCACCACATTGTTGAGCAGCTGCTTCAGGTCATGTTCCGCGACCCCGGTCAGATAGTCCGCCAGATAGGCGTGGGCCTTTTCCAGCAGCAGGTTGGAGTGGCTTTTAATCAGCACGTCAGTCATACCGAACGGGGCGCTGGAGCCGATTTCCTTCTGCTCATTGGTCAGTGGTATGGCGGTGTGGGCCAGAATGATGCGATTCGAACGGTCTTCTTCGAAGTCGGTCGCTTCACCGTGGATCATATTGGTGCCGATATCGATCTTCTTCAGATCAACCGGTGTCAGATAGTTGTCTATGATCTTCTGATCGAACCCGTCGGGCAGACCCGCCGCTTGTCCGCTTCGTGCCTTCAGATTATCGAGCGCGATGATATCGGCCAGGTGGGCATAGGAATAGTAGCGTCCGCCCCAGTAGGTACGAAAACTCAGGATGGTGGTTTCGACTGGATGCGGAGATAACTGCGGCTTGACCTCAAGCCCGTGAATATCGTTCCACTCGCCCTCCTGCAGATCGTGCACCTCGAAAAAATCATGAAAATCCTTCTCCGGCCGGGAGAGCAATGCTGCCAGCTTTTTAAACACCGAGGCCCGGACAAAGGGTGTGGCGAAATATTTGATCCGATGATCACTCAGCAGCAGGGTCGGCAGGCCGGCGAAATGATCGTCATGGCAGTGGGTGTGGAAAATCCCTTCGATCTCGTTAATGCCGATACCGAGCGTGATCAGACAGTAGGCGATATTTGGCCCCGCATCGATCAGGTAGATTTTGCCCTGATAAGTCAGGATGGACGCCATGCACGGCCGGTTGATGTCCCAGCCGTCTCCTTGACCGGAATGAACCACACCGAAATATTCCCGCTTGATATCGTGGAACCCGAGCGGATAGGGAGCAGGATATCGCTGGGTTCGGGGGATGTTGAGATCCACACTGACCGACTCTTCGCCATAAGAGATGGTGAACTGGTTGATCGCCTCGCGTTTGATAAAGACCCTGTCGCGAATTTCGGTCTGTTCGTCCTGCTGCAAGACGATCGAATCAAGCAGATGATCGGTGCGCTTGATTCTGCCAAACGCGAACTCCATTTTCAGATTCCAGATCAGCTCGACCTGCTCTTCGGATAATCCGGTTTCATAGAGTTCTTCTTTGGTGATCAGACCGTAGTTGCCGCGATGAATATAGGCCAGTTGCGCGCTGATCTGCTTTCCACTGCCGATCAGCAGTGGTTTGATGCCCGAGTTATTGGGATGCTTGGGCAGCCCCATTCCCTGGCGGTAGAGCATCTGCAGAACGGGGAACTCAGCGAGATTGGAGAAATGCCCACCCTGCAGCATGATATCGGAGAGCAGAATTGCGTTGGGCCCAGTTTCATAGCTGCGCCCATCCTGTTCAACCTGGTTTATCAGACCGCGGCGGATCAGATGTTTGACCGAGTCTTCGACACAGCCGCACTGTATATACAGATTTACCTCGGGAATTCCAATCCAGTAGAGCCCGGTCGCAACATGAACTGTTCGCATTCGTTTCATTGAGAACGAAATCCTGCCTGGTTATATTCTCTGAATACCGATGAAGGTGATATCGTCGTATTGATCACCCTCACCGATATGAGCGGCAAGTGCCTTATTCAGCGCATTCAGCCGGTTTTCGAGCGGAAAATCTGCAAGCAGCAGCGGCATGAGCCGCTCCTCCCCGAACGAGGTGCCATCCGGCGCGCGGGCATCGGTCACCCCGTCCGTGAAAGCAAACAACGAATCTCCGGTGTGTATTTCGCAAGATCCGGCGGAGATCTTCAAGTCGGGAAACATACCGATCGCAGTTCCCGTCGACCCTAAGCGCTCATGTTGCCCCGATTTTCTGACCAGCACCGGGGCGTCATGACCGCAGTTGACGTACCAGAGCGAATCGCTTTCCCCTTCTACGATTGCGGCAAAGACAGTGGCAAACATATTAGCCCGTGCATGATTTATGGCAACATAATTATTCGTCTCAAGAACCGCTGACGCCACCACTTCACCCGGATCTACAACCATTTGGTCCGGATCTGAAAAATGATCGGGACTGAAACCGCGCTGCACATGTGCCCGCAGCAGGCTGCGGAATAAGACCATGAACAACGCCGCCCCGACGCCTTTGTCGCAGACATCGGCCAGTACCAGAGCGATGCGGTTTTTGCCAAGCGGAAACAGATCGTAGAAATCGCCGGCAACCTGTCTGGCCGAAATGAAATGCGCCCCGAGATTCCAGCCGGACAGACGGGGCAGTGACTCCGGAAAAAAGCTCGTCTGAATCTGCCGGCCGATCTCGAGTTCACGCTCCGCCGCGTCGCGCGCCTGTTTCACCGATTGGTGCAGGCGGGCGTTGTCGATTACGCTGGCCACCTGGGAGGCGATCGTCTGGGCCAGCAGCACCTCGTCCTGATTAAAAATTTCCTGGGAATTTGATGGAATACCGATGGTCCCGATCACCTCCCCGCGGGCCAGCAGCGGAACCACCATCAGGCAGACCGTACCGCGCTTTCTCATCACCTCGTGCAGGGAGCGGGTGATCGGGTTGGACTGGGCATCGGGCACCACGATCGGCTCACCCGTCTCAATGACGAACAGACTGGCATCGTTGCCTTGGACATCAAATTCAAGGCCGGTGGCATCGCTCTCGGACTCCTGTTCGGTATGAAAAGCGACGATTTTCAGTTTGGTTCGATCGCTATTGAGCAACGCGATACCCACATTTCTGGCATTGAACACCTTGAGCATCTCTCGGCAGATTGCGTGCAGAATGTCATCGAGTTCGAGGCTGGAACTAATTGCCTCCGAGAGATGGTTCAAAATCGCCAGTTCCCTGGTCTGCCGCTCGGCAGCCCGACGGGCATCGACTGATTCACCGACGTTTCTGGAATAATCGTAATTATTCGTTTTTTCTAGTTTTTCTCTAGTCATAACAAGTGACTTCCGGAAAGCCCAGGAGTCTATTCGCTCAACGGTTCCCGGGCCTTTATTTTGGTCTCGATCAACTCCTTATGAGATAAGCGCAGCAAATTTCCCAACTTATGGGCAAAGTGATCTTCGTGGCGCTCCAGCCGACCATCGATATGGATGACGCGCCAGACCGACTCCATTACGCCGAGCTTTTCGTCTTTCGTACAATTGTTGTTCAGATACCTGGTGAAACTGAACAGGTCGATCGCATCTTTGCGCTTCTGGTAGCCCCGATCGATCAACTGGTCGATCTCTTCCTGGTCCGCGCCGCATCGATCGGTAAGTGTGGCCACCACGTGATTCATTTCATCGATGGAACATTCACCATCAACATGAGCCGCCTCGAGCAGGAGCACGCAGAGGGCGATGTGGGCATCCTTGATCTCTTCTTCCTCCGGTTTGGTGGTGTCCTTGGCAACGAGCATTTTCTTGAGCAGGGTAAGCATCTGTTTCCTTGTTGGATTTTGTTATTGAGCATCCGGAAATTAGCCGGATATTTTATATCTTGGGTCGCATCAAGCGCCGGCTACCGTTTCTATTTACCACAACAAGTCCGGCGGTGACCAGGACTATGGCCCCGATCAAACGAATTGTCAGGGGTTCGTCCAGCAGTACAATGCCGAAAAACACTCCGGACAACGGCATAATGAAAATATAAGAATGGAGCGTCGTGGCGCCATAACGTTTAATCATCGTGGTCCAGCCGAGCAGTCCGAACGAGGCGGTTACAAAACTCTGATAGGCCATGGCGCCGACAATGGGCACGTCCACCCTACTCACCATCGGCTGATCCCAGAACAGAGCTGAGAGCAGAAACAGCGGGGCCGACATGGCCACCGGATAAAAGGTCACCTGGCTGGGCTCGAACAAGGGGATAATCCGTTTGGTGTAGACCGCGTTGCCTCCCCAGATCAGCACCGCACACAAGACGATCAGGTCCCCCCGCAGCGCCTCTCTACTCAGTTCGGCGGTATCGCCAAGCAGGACCAGTACGCCGGAAAAACCCAGAGTCAGGCCAATGATCCTGACGGTCGAGATCCGGTCTCCCTTGATGAAAAAATGGGCCAGCACCAGCACGACAAACGGCAATACGTTGGCAATCAGGGTGCCGTGCGACGCGGTCGTTTTGCTCAACCCGATATAAAACAGGGAGAGCTGCACATAAAAAATGAGAGCCAGAATGGCCAGCAGGCGAAACTGGACTAAATTCAGCCGCATCGCCTTACCGGTAGCCAGCGCCCAGATCAGAATCGTCAGCGCCGCCAGGGAGAAACGGATAGCCGCTGTGGTAAAAACGCCCAGGCCGGTCAGGCTGATCTTGATTGCCACCGCATTGGCGCCGAACAATACACAGAGCAATACGGTGAACAGCACAGCACCTGTTGTCAGAGGTCCGTCTTCGACTGGTGCTGCACTTTTTTGTTGATCTTGCAAGAAGATGCGGCCTGACCTGACGTTCATGAACGCCAGCTTAAAGGCTCCTCCCGATTAAGTGTTATGATTTGCCGGAAGAAACCTCTTGTCCGCCGAACATAATACCTCTATCCCGCCCGACAATCAGAGTACGATTTCTTCACCGTAATCGAGCACCACGGCCCGTTTACCGAGGGCCTCCACCTTCTGCTTGAATTCGAACGGGTCGGCCTTGATCACTGGGAATGTGTTGTAGTGCATCGGGATGACCGTTCCCGGGTCGGCCAGTTCAACCGCCTTGACCGCATCGTCGATACCCATGGTAAAGTTGTCGCCGATCGGGGCCAGCATATAATCGAGCCTGGTCATTTCGCCGATCAGCTTCATATCGTAGAAAAGCCCGGTATCACCGGTATGGTACAGCGTCTTTTGGTCTATGGTAAAGATCACCCCGGCCGGTTCCCCCCCATAGCGGTTGTCCGGGGTCATGGAACCGTGATGGGCGATGGTAAACTTCAACCTGCCGAAATCGAATGCATAAGAGCCGCCGATGTGCATGTTATGGGCCCGGTAGCCTTTCTCGATACAATAATTGGCCAGCTCGTTGACACAGATAAACAGAGGGTCACAACGATCGGCGATGGCAAATGAATCACCAATATGGTCACCGTGGGCATGGGTCAGCACGATGAAATCAGCACTCACCTGATCTGAGCTCACCGGGGCGGTCGGATTACCGTCGAGAAAAGGATCGATGAGAAGAACCAGGCCGGAATCTGTGGTAATCTGAAACGATGAGTGGGAAAAGTATTTCAATTTCATGATATCCTCCGCATTAGTAAAGAAAGAAGGTGACAGACAATACCGATGATACCTGTTCAGTCAACCAGGGCCGGAACATACAGCTGGCGACAACCATGGGTACCCTGATGTCCTTTAGAGCTTAGCAGCAACTGAGGCGAGTTTCAATCGGTTTGTCCTGGCCTCGTGACAACGTCTCGCCAGAAATTAGTGTCATGTCAGTCAATGGGCAAAGGCAGCACGTGAGCAGTAAATTATGGACCGTTATCTGAATTTCAACGACCTGGCTGCAAACGAAGAAGACTATTTTATCGAGCTCGAAGATCGAAACAGTTCGGTAACCGTGGTCGCGCCCCATGGTGGGGAGATCGAGCCGCACAGCGCGGACATTGCCCGGCTCATTTGCGCTGATGACTATAACCTCTTCTGTTTCATCGGCACAAAATCGTCGGGCAACCGTGACCTGCATATCACCTCTCACCGCTTCGATCACCCCGGGGCACTCGCTCTGGTGCAGAGGTCCGCGATCGTTATCGCCGTGCACGGCTGCATAAGAAAAGATTGTGTCGTATTACTGGGCGGGCTCGATCAGAATCTGGTTTCCGAGATCAAGCGTCAGCTCAGCAGGCGAGACATCTGCAGCGAACCATCAGCACAGAAACTTCGCGGGCAGCACAAAGACAATATCTGCAACCGGGGACTGCGAGGCAAAGGGGTGCAGCTCGAGATATCCCGGGGGCTGCGCGACTCTGCCGCTGCTCACCGGATCATCGCCGCGGCGGTGCGGGCCGCGGTAACGCTGGTGACAGGTGATACGGCACAAATGAGCTAGAAATACCCGGAGCTGGGAATTTTTTTACGGGCTGATTGGCCGGAGCGCTTCAATCGAGGGGGTTGTGGCAGGCAGTCTCGTTTTCACCAACGCTGCGCATCTCCGGAAACTCCTTGAGGCATCTCTCTGTGGCCTCAGAGCAGCGCGGGTTGAAGAAACAGCCCGGCGGCGGGTCGATCGGCGACGGCAGTTCACCGTGGAGGACGATGCGCTGTTTCTCTCTGAACGGGTCGGCAATCGGCGTGGCGGACAGCAGCGCCCTGGTATAGGGGTGCCGCGGGTGGTTGAAAATATTATCCCGGCTGCCCTTCTCGACCACCATACCGAGATACATCACCATGATCTCATCGGCAATGTGTCTTACCACCGAGAGATCGTGACTAATAAAAAGATAAGCCAGATTGAGACGGTCCTGCAGGTCTGCCAGCAGATTCAGAATCTGGGCCTGGATGGAGACGTCCAGGGCCGATACCGGCTCATCGAGAACCAGGATCTCCGGATTGAGCATCAGGGCTCTGGCCACCGCAATTCGCTGGCGCTGACCACCTGAGAACATATGGGGGTAGCGGTCGTACTGTTCCGGCCGCAAGCCGACAAAATCCATCATTTCCCGCGCTGCCCGGCTCCGTTCCCCCTTGGTCATCGTGGTATTGACCAGCAGCGGTTCTTCCAGAGCATGGCCTATCTTCTGGCGCGGATTCAGGGAGCCATAGGGATCCTGGAAGACAATCTGTACTTTCGATTTGAGTTTTCTGCGAGTGGCCCGGTCCGAGGCGACGATATCCACACCCCGGATCGATAGCTCGCCCGAGGTCGGCGGCTCGATCATCGTCACCAGCCTGGCCAGCGTCGATTTGCCGCAGCCCGACTCACCGACAACGGCCAGCGTTTTGCCCTTGACCAGAGCGAATGAGGCGCCGTTCAGCGCCTTCAACACCGCCTTGCCCTTGAACGCACCGCGGCTGATTTCATAAAAGCGCCGCAGGTCCCTGGCCTGCAGAATCGTCTCGCCGCTCATGCAGACTCCTCACTGCCGGGATGATTAGTCGGTTCACCCTGCTCGAGCGGATAGTGACACAACGCATAGCCATGCTGAGCCCCTGCCTTTTCAGGTTCACGTGTTATGCAGAGCTCGGTGGCATAGCGGCACCGGGGTGAGAACAGGCAGCCCTGGGGTCGGTCGAACTGGCCGGGAACCACTCCTGCAATGGACGGCAGATGCCTGCTCTCGGCCCGTTCGGGCAGCGCGGCGAGCAGGGCCGAGGTGTAGGGATGATGGGGATCGCTGAACAATCCCTTGATGTTCTGCTGTTCCACCTGCTGACCGGCATACATGACAATCACCCGTTTGGCCGTTTCGGCCACCACCCCCATATCGTGGGTAATCAGGACCAGCGCCATGTTGGTGTCTTCCTGGAGTTTGAGCAGCAGGTCGAGAATCTGGGCCTGGATGGTTACATCAAGCGCAGTGGTCGGTTCATCGGCGATCAGCAGCCGAGGATTGCAGGCAATTGCCATCGCAATCATCACCCGCTGAGACATGCCGCCGGAAAGCTGATGTGGAAAAGCGGAAAGCCGTTTTTGCGGTTCTGGTATGCCAACCTGGTTGAGCAGTTCGAGCGATCGCTCCCGGCACTCTCTGCGATCCATCTGCAGATGCGTCTTCAGTGCTTCGCCGAGCTGAAAGCCCACGGTAAAGCAGGGGTTCAGACTGGTCATCGGCTCCTGGAAGATCATCGAGATCTCTTTGCCAATAATGGTTCGCTTCTCTTTACTGCCCATCTTCAGCAGATCCTTGCCGTCGAACACCAGGTGATCCGCCGTTACATTGGCGGTCCACGGCAGAAGCCCCATCAGGGCCAGCATCGAAACCGATTTTCCCGATCCGGACTCCCCGACAATCGACACGACTTGTCCGGCGTCCAAACTCAACGATACCCGGTCCACCGCGGTAAACAGACCACCGGCGGTCTGAAAGGCAACACTGAGATTGTCTATTTCAAGCAGGGACATGATCGTAAATCAGGACCGTTTCAATTTCGGATCGAGGGCATCACGCAGCCCGTCGCCCATCAGGTTAATCGCCAGCACCGTCAGCAGAATCGCGCAGCCGGGCAGGGTCACCACCCACCAGGCCCGCAGAATAAACTCCCGGGCCTCAGCCAGCATGGTCCCCCATTCAGGCGTCGGCGGCTGGGCCCCCATACCGAGAAAACCGAGCGCCGCCGCATCGAGAATGGCCGTGGAAAAGCTCAGCGCCGCCTGGACGATAAGCGGAGCCATGCAGTTTGGCAGAATCGTCACGAACATCAGCCGCAACCGACCCACCCCGATCACCCGGGCCGCGGTCACATAATCCTTGTTCATCTCACCCATCACCGCGGCCCGGGTCAGCCTCACGTAATGGGGCTGCTGGACAATGGCGATGGCGATCATCGCATTGATCAGGCTCGGGCCGAGAATGGCCACCAGCACCAGGGCCAGCAGCAGGCTCGGAAAAGACAGGATAATATCCATCAGACGCATGATGATCGTATCGACCCTGCCCCGGAAGAAACCGGCGACCAGCCCGAGAATCACCCCGACGATCAGTGCCCCCGAAACGACCACGCAGCCGATGAACAGCGAGTAACGCGCCCCATAGATAAGTCTCGAGAGTATATCGCGGCCCACCGCATCGGTGCCGAGCGGAAAGCTGATCGAGCCGCCCTCCTGCCAGAACGGCGGCTGGAGGAAGGCGTCACGATATTGCTGGTTGGGCAGATGCGGGGCGATAAAATCTGCAAAAATCGCGATGATAATGATGCTGATGAAAAAAATCAGGCCGATCACCGCACCTCGGTTCTCGCTGAAGTAGGCCCAGAACTCCTTCAGCAAGGCAAGCCTGCCTACCTCTCTGGTATCGAGTTCCTGCTCCAGTTCCTGGTTGTAGGCAACTTCGGACATGGCTACTCCGTATGCCTGATGCGCGGGTTGATCAAACCGTACATAAGATCAACCACCAGGTTAACAATCATGATAATGACCGCAATCAGAAGCAGGCCGCCCTGCACCGACGGGTAATCGCGCCTGAAAATGGAATCGACCATCCATTTGCCGATCCCCGGCCAGGAGAAAATGGTCTCGGTCAGAATCGCCCCGGCAAACAGCACCCCGACCTGCAGGCCGATTACCGTGATCACCGGGATCATTGCATTGCGCAGTGCATGCAGCCCGACCACTCGGGACGGGGGCAGCCCCTTGGCCCGGGCGGTTCTGATGTAATCTTCGCCGAGCACCTCGAGCATGGCCGAGCGGGTCTGTCGGGCGATCACCGCCAGCGGAATGGTACCAAGAACAATAGAAGGCAGAATCAAATGCTTGAGCGCTGAACCAAAGGCCCCCTGCTGACCGGACAGCAGGCTGTCAATCAGCATAAAGCCGGTGACCGGCTCGAAATAGTACATCAGAGAAATCCTGCCTGAGACCGGCGTCCAGCCAAGAATCCCGGAAAACAAGATAATGAGCAGCAGCCCCCACCAGAAAATCGGCATCGAATAGCCGGTCAGGGCACCGGCCATCACCGTGTGATCGAAAGCCGAGCCCCGCTTGACCGCGGCGATCATGCCCGCCGGCAGGCCGATAAAAACTGCCAGGATGATGGCACAGACAGAGAGCTCGACCGTGGCCGGAAAGAGGGTGGAAAACTCTTCGAAGACCGGCCTTTTGGTAATGATAGAAGTACCGAAATCACCGTGCAGAAGATCGTTGAGATAAACGCCGTACTGGACCAGAATCGGCTTATCAAAACCGTACTCGGTCATTAGCCGGGCGTGCCGTTCCTCAGTCATACCCCGTTCTCCAGCCATCAGCAGGACCGGATCACCAGGCAGCATACGGATAAAAGTAAAGGCAATCAGCGTAACGCCGATAAATGTCGGGATGATCACCCCGATCTTTCTTAGAATAAAACTCAGCATGGAGTTATCAGACCGAATTCAGCCCTGAACCCCATGCGGAACTGGATAAAAGACTCAGGAATCATTAAATAAATCATCCACTCAACACAATAAAGGCCGAGCCCCAGAGCCCGGCCTTTAGTTATAGATCAGACATTGTCTATTTCAGGTCAACGCCATAAAAGATATGGCCGCCAAAAGGATCGATCTTGAAATCAACCACTTCTTTTCGCAACGGTTTGAAAACAATTGAATGAGCGATTGTCGCCCAGGGGGCCTGCTCTTTGAAAACAACCTGAGCCTGCTCATAGAGCTTGGTCCGCTCGTTAATATCAGATACGACCTTGGCTTTCTGGATCAGATCCTCGAAAGGCTCGTAACACCAGTTGGCCCGGTTGGAACCGCCGACTGCGTCACAGCCGAGCAGAACGGCCAGGAAGTTGTCCGGATCACCATTGTCACCGGTCCAGCCCAACAGCACCGCACCGTCACGGTCTTTAGCCTTGGAGCGTTTCAGGTACTCGCCCCATTCATAGGAAACGATCTCCGCGTCAACACCGATCGCCGCAAAGTCCGCCTGCATCAACTCGGCCATGCGCCGGGCATTCGGGTTATAGGGCCGCTGTACCGGCATTGCCCAGACCTTCATCTTCAGCCCGCTGACGCCCTCTGCCTCGAGCATCGCTTTGGCGGCCTCCGGATCGTAGGGATCGTCAACGACTGCATCGTTGTAAGACCAGATGGTCGGCGGAATGGGGTTCTTGGCCACTTTGCCCGCACCCTGGAAAACGGCGTCCAGGATAGCCTCCTTGTTAATCGCCATATTCAGCGCCTTGCGGACCTTGGGATTGTCAAACGGGGCAACCATGGTGTTGTAAGCCAGGTAGCCGACGTTGAGGCCTTCCTGCTGCATCAGGTTGATATCGGGATCGCTGGCCATCGCCTCGAGATCGGCCGGATTCGGATACGGCATCACATGACACTCACCCGCCTTCAGTTTCTGATAGCGGACAGAAGCATCAGGAGTGATTGCAAAGACCAGGTCATCGATGGCCGCTTTACCGTCCCAATAGTCCGGATGGGCCTTGTAGCGGATTACCGCATCTTTCTGGTAGGCAACGAGCTGAAACGGACCGGTACCGACCGGCTTCTGATCGATGACTGCAGGGATACCAGCCGCCATCAACATATCGGCATATTCCTTCGAATGGATCGAGGCAAAATCCATACCCAGGTTGGCGATCATCGGTGCTTCGGGACGGTTGAGCAGAAACTTGACCGTATAATCATCAACTTTGACCACATCCTTAAGCAGATCAGGCATCGACATGCCATTGAAGTATTCGTACTCTGCACCTTCGGTGACACCATGAAACGGGTGCTCCTTGTCAAGCTGGCGCTTGAAGGAAAAAACCACATCATCGGCGTTGAAGTCGCGTGACGGGGTGAATTCCTCGGTGGTGTGAAATTTAACGCCCTTTCTCAAATAGAATGTGTACTCGAGACCATCGTCGGACACCTCCCACTTCTCGGCCAGGGCTGGACCGATCTTGGTGGTACCGCGCTCGAATTCGACCAGACGGTTGAAAATGGCACGCGATGACGCATCAAAGGTCGTACCGGCGGTGTAAAAAGCCGGATTGAAACCTTCAGGACTTCCTTCGGAACAGAATACGAGCGTCTTTGCCTGCACGCCTGCAGCGCCCACGGCAAGAAGGGACGCACCGCAGACCGCAGCGAGCAACTTCCTTTTCAATGGTTTCATGTCTGTATCTCCTGTCTTGGATTGGGTTTGAAATCGACGGACATCCGCCAGCACATAGGTTTTATCTCGTTTTCAGAGATTTTTACAGTCTTTTCTTGAACTGGTGGCCGATATGGATGACAAATCGGCACCAGATAACCAGCATTATCAGAAATATTAATAATACATCGAGCGCGAATGACAACTCGTCGGGCTAACTAAAAAATCGGTCCCAAAACGCATCTGCACAATTGGTTTCTGGGATGAAGACAGGCTTGGGAGAATGGCATTCAAGAAAAAGAGCAGGCCGAATCAATTATTAGTCCGGCCTGCTCAATAGCGATGGATTCTTCGACAGCTACCCGTTACTGCTCTTTTTCCTGGGGAAGAACCAGGTTGAGAAACAGACCGAGTATCCCTGCCAGACCGATTTTTTCA
Organism: uncultured delta proteobacterium; assembly: GCA_963824415.1. Taxonomy (GTDB): domain Bacteria; phylum Desulfobacterota; class Desulfobulbia; order Desulfobulbales; family Desulfocapsaceae; genus JABDQA01. Next base: position 23,269 of record CAWGPM010000012.1, on the reverse strand, counting down.
ATCGCGAAGGCCCCGGCGGAAAACTTCATGCCGCCGATACCGGACACCAGAATAACGGCAATGATCACCAGGCTGCGGGGGGTGGCCAGATCTTTGCCCGCCCTGACCAGGGTGTTGATGCCTATCACGGTGATCATGCCGAACAGCAGGATCATCACGCCGCCCATAACCGGACTGGGAATGGTGGACAAGAAGGCCCCGATCTTGCCGACAAAAGCCAGCAGGATGGCAGTGATCGCGGCCCAGGTCATGATGGCCGGGTTAAACGCCTTGGTCAAGGCCACCGCCCCACTGACTTCTGAATAGGTGGTGTTGGGCGGTCCGCCGAAAAAGGCGGCCAGAGAGGTGGCGATGCCGTCGCCGAGCATGGTGTTCTCTACGCCCGGATCCTTGATATAGTCTTTACCGGTAATGGAGCCGATGGCCAGCACATCGCCAACGTGTTCGATGGCCGGTGCAATCGCCACCGGCACGATGTAGATAATCGCATTCAGGTTCCACTCGGGGGCGGTAAAATTGGGTACCACAAACCAGGCGGCATTCATTACCGGGGAAAAGTCAATCAACCCCATCACCAGGGCCGTGACGTAGCCGGCAGCTATGCCGCAGAGGATCGGGATCAGACGCAGGAAGCCGCCGCCGAAGATCGAGACGATTACGGTCGTGGCCAGCGCCACGGTAGACATGATCATTGCCGGCGAGCCGACAATTCTGCCATCCCCGATGCTGCCGTTGGCCATACCGACTGCGACCGGAGCAAGCACCAGGCCGATAACCATAATGACCGGGCCGGTGACGATGGGCGGCAAATATTTTTCCAGTACATAGCTGCCCTTAATGCGAATGATCAGGCTGAGCAGCACATAGAGCAGGCCGGCGGCGGCCAGGCCGCACAGAGTTCCGGGTATGCCCCAGGTCTTCACACCATAGGAAATCGGCGCAATAAAGGCAAAAGAAGAGGCCAGAAAAACCGGGACCTTGCCACGGGTGATGATCTGGAAAACCAGGGTGCCGATTCCGGCGGTGAACAGGGCCACATTAGGGTCCAGTCCGGTCAGTATCGGAACCAGGACCAGCGCACCAAAGGCCACAAACAGCATCTGAGCGCCAAGCAGACTTTCACCCAGCCGGAACCGGTATTGCGTTTCAAAAGTATCGACCGACATCTTCTCCTCTCCCTCTCGTTTTGGTTTTTAGTGGGTTATTGGTTTATAACAACCGAAATGGATTTTATTGACTGCACCAGCAGGCAGGAATTCTATTTGGTACCGAAAATCTTATCCCCGGCATCTCCGAGACCCGGCAGGATATAGCCGACCTCGTTGAGCCTTTCATCAACCGCTGCGGTGTAGATCTCCACATCAGGGTGGGCTTCGGTAACCCGCTTGAGCCCTTCCGGTGCCGCCACCAGGAAGAGCCCCTTGATCGTCTGGCAGCCGACCCGCTTCAGGGTTTCGATGGTGGCGATCAGGGTACCGCCGGTGGCCAGCATCGGGTCCAGAATGAGTGCGATGCGCTTGTCCATTTCGCTGGTGGTTTTTACATAGTACTCGACCGGCTGCAGCGTCTCCTCGTTACGATAATAGCCTACCACGCTGACCTTGGCGGTCGGTATCATATCCAGCACGCCATCCATCATGCCGAGTCCGGCCCGCAAGATCGGCACGATGGTAATTTTTTTTCCCTTGATCTCGTCAACCTCGACCGGGCCTGCCCAGCCTTCGATAATCTTTTTCTGGGTCTCGAGATCCTTTGTCGCTTCATAGGTCAGCAGCCGCGCTACCTCGGAGGCAAGGTCCCGAAAATCTTTCGTGTTAATATCCTTTTCCCGCATAAGGCCCACTTTATGATTGATCAGGGGATGATTGGCAACGTGCACTGACATGGAGTTCTCCTGGCTATTAGTTCCCTAAGAAAGGGCGAGCACTATTTGAAACAAAGGCCAGCTATGGTGCAGACGAAGAGCGGGTCGATAGCTGGACGGAGCAATGGTTGTATGGAGGTAATACCAGCAGATTGCGCAGCACCGAAACTGATTGTCTGCCTGCCCCCTCTTTTATGAAAAAATTGACGCGAAAAAGCAAGCTATTTAAAACTGGTCTCAGGAGGGTCTGGAGGCCAGATTCCGGGCTTTATCGCGCAGTGTGGGTAGAAGCTGCACCGCCATGATGCCAATAAAAATCAACCCGGCGCCAAACAGCTCGACCCGGCTCAAGCGCTCACCAAGGTAGACAAAACCAGCCAGCGCCGCAAACACCGTTTCGGAGCTTAAAATGATTGCCGCATCGGCTTCATGGGTGAAGCGCTGGCCGACCACCTGCAGCGTGAACCCGACTCCGGTTGACAGCAGGCCGGCATAGAGAATGCCGAACAAGCCTCGCTGCACATCGATAAGCTGCGGTTGTTCGATCATAATCCCCAGCATGGTGCCGCAGAGCCCGCAGATCAGAAACTGTCCGCAGGCTACCACCAGCGGTGCCCTGGTTCTGACCGCCATGGTTCCGACCAGAATGACATGAAAGGCCCAGAACAGACTCGAAGCGATCACCCAGCTGTCACCGATACTCAAGTCAAGTCCCTTGACACCGCTCATGATATAGGTGCCAACCAGGCAGCAGATCGAAGCAGGCCAGACGGACCAGTGGACTTTTCTTCTCAGGACAAGCAGCGAAATTATCGGCACCAGCGGGACGTAGAGGGCGGTCAGAAATCCGGCGTTGGTTACCGTGGTATGGAAAATACCGTATTGCTGCAGAGCGGCGGCGATAAAGAGTACGAAACCGGTGCCGATGATGCCCAGCCAGTAGATACCCGGAAAGCTCCCGTCCCGGCCCCGCACCTGTCTGTATTGACGGATCGCCCAGGGCAGAACGAAGCAGGCCCCGACCAGCATCCTGATTCCGGTAAAGCTCATGGTCTTCAGGCCACCGGTTCCCACCTGCTGAACCACGAAGGTGGAGCCCCAGATAATTGCCGCCAGCAGCAGCAGTCCATTGGCCTGTAGTCTGTTCATAACTTCACAGCAGCTCGATGCAGCATCTTTGAAAACGGTGGTGAACCATTACGCTACCTGTGTTCCCTCTTTCTCCCCCACCTGCCGGGCTGCTCGACTATACTTGCTATAGTTTTTTTTGCAAGCCTGCCCCGAAGATCTTTTTGTACCAACCCAGAGCCGCCGAAGAGAGCTCAGGGACTCCCCACAGGAGCCTCATCTATCCTTGTAAAAGCACCTGTTTAATGGTACTACGTTCGTCCATATCATCAGTAAGCTTATGCGGCCTGCAGAATCGCTAAAATGCAGAGCCAAACCCGGTTTTCGAGGAGGATTTATGATGTCACGAATGCGGATCTTACGGTCCTGCCGCGCCCTGGCTCCCTGCGTGCTGTCTGCACTATTCGTTTTACTGCTCAGTACGGGCGGGTATGCAGAAACCTGCATCACCTGTCATACCGATGAAGATCTGCTCAAGGAAAATCTCGCCGAGGTGGAAAAGAAGACCTCGACCCTGCAGGCCGGCAGCGGCTGAGGCGGAGCGGTGGCTCCGTTGGAGCCGCAGGAAAAGGTCTTGGTGTCGGAGGAATTTCTCGATTCCATCCATGGTGAGCTGGCCTGTGTGGACTGCCACGGCGGGGACGATACCGCCGACGACAAGGAGAGTGCCCATGAAGGATTCGATCCGTATCCTTCGATCAATAGCCCGCAGGAAGCCTGCGGGGAGTGTCATGAGGAAATCGCCGAGACAGTCCCGCAGTCCCTTCATGCAACCCTGTCAACCTTTCCCGGTTACCTTGAAAAACGGGCCAGCGAAGACACCTGGGATAAGGTCGACCACGGCCGGGAGCGCCATTGTGCCTCCTGTCACACAAGCTGCGGAGGCTGTCATGTGAGCCGTCCGAAATATGCCGGAACCGGCTTTGTCAACGGCCACATCTTCAGCGCCAAACCTGATCCGGTCAACCAGTGCACCGCCTGCCACGGCAGCCGGATCGGCAACGAATTCTATGGCGCCCGGGGCCAGGGAGACGTTCACCTGCAGAAATATCAGATGAGCTGCGAGGACTGTCACTCGGCCGATGAAATGCACGCCGCCGCCCCGGAGGGCCTGGAGAACCGCTACCATCTGGAAGAAGCGGCCAACTGTACAGACTGCCATCAGGACCTTCAGCACGGCTCGGTGCGCGAGCACCGCATTCACAGCAGCAAGGTTCAGTGCCAGGTGTGCCACTCCCAGACCTACGTCAACTGCTATAGCTGCCATACCGGCACAGATGAAGAGGGTATTGCCTATTTCATCAATAACCATGAATTCGAAGGCATGAAATTCGGCTTCAACCCTGACCGAATCCCGGGCAACAATTACAAGTTCGCTCTGCTCAGGCACGTTCCGGTCGATCCGAAACTGTTCGATTTTTACATCAAAGACGGCTTTCCCAACTTCGACGTCTCTCCAACTTGGAAACGCGCCTCCCCGCACAACATCCAGCGGCGTACCTGGCAGAATGCGAACTGCAACAACTGCCACGGGCAGCGCGACCTGTTTCTGGCAGAGAGCGACCTGCTCGACTACGAGATCAAGGCCAATTACGGCGTTACCGTCGCCGACCACCAGATTCCGAAGAAGCGCGCCCGGGTCATGGATCTCAATATAGACACGTCTCGGGTAAAAACATCGCGGGTGGTCTCCGCTCAGTGGCTGCATGACAACCTCGACGACGACAATCTGGTGATCCTGGACGCTCGAAACGAAGCAGCCTACGAAGAGGAGCATATCCCCGGAGCGATCAATCTCGACCCCAATGGTACCGAAGGGTTGCGGAGCGGGGTTGACTCGGATGCACCCCTGACCATAGAAGATGACGAAACCCTGGCAGAAACCCTCGGGGAATACGGGATTGCCAGGGAAAATCACATCGTGGTCTATTCCGACAAAGGCATCGACGCCGGCTTTCTGCTGGGCATCCTGGACTATGCAGGTGCCGAAAACATCTCCATTCTCAATGGTGGCACGACCGCCTGGGAAGAGTCCGGGTTCGAGTTCACCGACGAAGAGCCTGATTACGATGAGAAGACATTTGAGATCAAATCGCGAAAGAATCTCATCGTCGATACCGATTTCGTCAAAGCAAACCTGGACAACCCCGATGTGGTTATGGTCGATGTCAGGCCAATGCAGCAGTCCACCGGCTTAACCAGCCACAGCCTAGCTCAGCGGCCCGGCAGAATCCCCGGTTCGGTGATGTTCCCGGCCCCAGGGCTATATATGGATGATTCCTTCATCAAGAGTGCCGAGGAACTCATCTGGGTATTGCGGGAGCGCAATATCAGACCGAACAAGACCATCGTGGTTTCCTGCAATACCGGCAACTGGGCCTCGGCGGCAATGTTCACGCTGCGCTATCTGGGCTACCCCGATGTGCGCCTGCATGATGAATCATGGATTAACTGGATGGATTAGTTCTACCAAATCAAAATCCTAAGAAACAAAAAGGGCCGGTCGATAACTGCTTATCGACCGGCCCTTTTTTTCATGCCAGTTGATTTTTTTCCGCTTGGCTATATCCCTTGCATCGTTTTTAAAATTTCCGGATTCTGCTCGTCCTCGGCCAGGATAATATGACAGGCCTCGCAGTCCATCGAGATATACTCACCGCTGCTGGTCTCATGCTCATCGTCATGGCATCTGAAGCAGCCCGAATCGTTTTGATGGCCGCGCAGGCTGCGATAGGTATTCCAGGTGATCTTCATGGACGGCCAGACATTTTCCAGATACGCCGCCTGGACACCCGAAACAGCCTTCTCCAGCATCGGCATATTGTTGTTGACCAAATCCGGGTACTTGAGCCGGTACCAGCCTCGCAGCTCGGTGGCGATCTGGTTTTTGGCCTCCTCATGGCTTTCATATTCCCGGGTGATCATCTCGTAGCCGATCTTTCTAATGAACGGCAGCTCGGTCGGAATCGCCCCGAGCAGCAGCTTCTCGTCAAGTGCCTCTTCCGGCGATTTGTAGATATGGGTTGGCCGGTTGTGACAATCAATACAGTCCATCTCACGGGTGTAGACCTGGGCCTCTTCGGGCACCTCACCGCCATGCTTATCAAAGACAACCTTGGTTCCGTCGGGCTTGATCAGCGTGACCTGGTTGATCTCTTCACGCTCCCAGTCACTATGGGTGTAGGTGATCCGGTTTTCTTCCGAGACGTGCCAGTGGATGCCGTGCGCCTCCGTGCCCTGGTAACCGCCGGAACCTACTTTCAGCAGCAGCACGGTCTGGACATGGGTATTGTTCTCATCGGAAAGAAACTTGTCTTTGATATAGAGCTTGTCACCGTGAAAGAGCTCCGGACGGTGGCATTCCTCGCAGGTATCGCGGGCTGGGCGCAAACCGTGCACCGGTGTCTCTATCGGGGTGGCGTAGGTCTTGGCGACAACCGCAACCAGCTGCCTGGTGCCTGAAAGCTTCGATTTGACGAACCACTGGGCGCCGGTGCCGATGTGGCACTCCACGCATTTCACCCGGGAGTGCGGTGATTTTGAATAGGTCGCGTACTCGGGCTCCATCACGCTGTGGCACAGCTGCCCGCAGAACTCGTTGGATTCGGTGTAGTGATAGCCGGTATAGGCCAGCAGAATAATGACGAACACATTGACAAAAGTAAGACTGGTGGCCAGGAAGATGATCTTGCGCAGCTTGATGAAATTCTCCGGCACCGAGAGCTTTTCGCTGAGGTACTCATGGGTGAATACGCCGACATCCTCTTTTCCCTTGAAGAAGAAAAGACCGAGAAAAATGAGCACCAGCCCGAGTATAAAGGCCGGCGCCACGAACATGTAGAGCACGAAACCGAAATACTGGTTGTGGATCAACCCGAACAGTTCCAGCAAAATGCCGATCAGCAGAATCGGAAACGAGGCGGTAGTCATGGTGGCCCCGACCAGCGAAACCTTGCTCCTGGCTATACCGTTGATAAATGCTGTGATGATATGGGTAAACTTGACCAAATCAACTCCCTCCTCGTAAATGGATCGACCTTGATAAACGCCTGTCTGATAACAGAGTCAGACTACTACATCGTTACGTTTATTTAAATAATTTTCATGGCGCCTGGCAACTTGCCGAACCATCCTTTCCGCTGTCACCGGTCAATCTCAACATCTGTGATGGCCCTGTTGTCAAACACCTGAAATTTTATCTAGCCTGACGCGTTCATCTTGTTATTCAGTCAATTATCATTGCTCATGTTCACCTGATGCAGCAACGCCATTTTATTCACAGACCTATTGACATAGGTGCAATAAGAAATTTTCGGAAAAAACTTGTCTGCGTAGAACCTTATAAAAACAAAGTTTGCAGACGGGTTGGGACACCGAGTTCTAGACTGACTTTGTCCGGCTGCGGCGGGAAACCCTTCGACTATAAACCGCTAAACGACCTCAAACCTGGCCCGGGGCTGTTTTCCGGGGAGGATGGGGATTTTACCATCATAGGTGTGCCACCGGATAAGGAAGAAAAATCAGAAGAGAAAGAAACAGCCGGTCAGTAAGCGGCGGTTTCTGAGCACAACGGCTGATAACTAATTAATTACTCTTCTTTTCTCCCTGCTGCTCATCTTCTCCAGGTTGCTCCGCTCCTCCTTCCTGTTCCAGATCGGCCAGTATGCGTTCACAATGATTCATGTTCGCCTGGGTGGTCTCGAAGGCTTTCTGGGCAAGAAACGACAGGCCGCCAGTTGCGATAAAGGCCGTGTATTCTCCATATTTTTTCGCCACATCAAGGGCATCAACCCCAATCCTTGGCTCAGCCAGTGTGCCACCGACGTGGACCAGCGAGGCCAGATTGATATTGGTCAGCGAACTGATTGCGCCCCGGGGTTTCGGGGAGATGCCGAAATCCAGTTCCTCGGTCTTGAGGTTTATCTCACCGCCGCCAAGCCAGCTGACTTCTTTGGTCTGGGCGGCGATCTTCTTGTGGAAATCGGCGATACCGTCGGTAATGTCGAAACGAACAACTGCGCATTCAAGAATCGTCGTGTCACTGTCAAGCGGATTTAACTGCGACAGCAATCCGGCCCCAAAATTACTCATGAAGGACTTTTTAAGCTCTAGATCATTTATTGACGCGACGAAATAACCGTTAAGGCTGCCCATCAACTCAGCCAGTGATTCACCGCTGCCGTCGAGATCTACATTGAGATCGATCTGGCCGCCAAACCTCGGCGAGACGAAATTGTCGAAATCAAAGTCAACATCCAATTGTGCCTCCGGGTTGCGGGCATCAAGCGTCAGGTAACCATTGCCGGTAGCGCCGCTGCTTTGATCGATCTCAAATGGATCGATTTTCAAAAGACCCTGGTCAAGATTTATCCCGACTGTGCCATTGAGAGTTATTTCGTTGCGGACAAGCAGATTTGTCACATCGAGTTTCAGCTCAGCATCATATTCATTGAGCACACCTAAAGACAGTGGCTCATTGGAAAAGATCTTCTTACCCGTTGCCGCTTTCTGCTTAGTTCCCTCGGTTGCGGCCTTCTCCGCATCCACGCTCTTCGTTTCAACAGCTTCAACAGAGGCACCCTCCTCTGTCGCCGGATCACCCACCTTTTCCTGTGAAATCAGCAACGCGTTGGAATCAAAATTTTCAATCGTCACCTGGCCTGAGATATTCTTACGACCGCTCGCACCTTCAAGCGGAACCAGATATGCCAGATCGGCCATGATTTTGCTTTCCCCGGCCTCGATCAAAAATTCATTGATCCGGTAATCACCCGGTTTTCCAGCAGCGTTGCCGGTAATCTTCAACGGTTTATCCTTGGGCGCCTCCCTGCCGAGCAGCCTGCCAACCCGCACAATCGATTCTGCTTCGATATCGAGCTGCGTCTCAAAGGTTTGCGGTGCCATGACATCGGGCAGCGATGCCTTGATTATTGTTCTGGTTCCCTCACCCTCAAGCTGCGCGACGATGGTCACCGGGCTTGCAGGATTTTCAGTATCGGCCTGAATATGTACAACCCAGGGACCGGTTTGCGGAAGTTCCCGCTTTGCCAGCTCGGATAGGGTGGACAGCGAGTCTAGATTACCATCGATTGCCGCCTTGATGCCCGAGAGCTTCAGGACATCTTCTATCATCACATCAGCTTTGGTTGCTATACCGTTCTGGGTCAAAGATGCCTTGAGCAAATCGAGCTTGACTGATCTCTCAGTCGATCCAAGATGCCCATTTACCTCCAATGAGCCGAGTTCGGGAAGATTGATTCCGGGGCTCACCTTGTTGACTAAATTCGAAACAGCGGAGGTATTGGCCTCGAGCGTCACATCTATAGCTGCCTTCCCCAAATTTTTCCGATCCTCGGCAACTCCTGCCAGGGCCATCAGATCGGCCACTGCAGCCTTTACAGTGGCCTCCACCTCGTCTCCTGAAAGGGTCAGATCGAGATTCTCCAGGGCCAGCGAATTATTAGCAGAACCCAGCTTGCCCTCTACCTTCAATGCCCCTAACTCAGGAATCTCAACCCCCGCCAGCTTGCCCAGTTCAGCTATGGACCCGGTCTGCATGTCGAGCGCTGCTTCGATTCCGGCCTGCGCGTAAGCTTCGGGGTTTTCTGCTGTCTTGGTCAGGGCCATCAGGTCCTTGACTGCACCGCTGATTTTTGCCTTAACCAGTTCACCATCGAGCAGCAGTTCAAGATCATCGAGCCGGTAGGAATCCGCTGCCGATGAAAGATTTGTCTTGAGATTCAGCGAGCCCAGCGCCGGCACTTCCACCCCGGTAAATTTTGTCAGGCTTGCGGTATCGTCGACCAGGGCAGTCAATTGAGCGGCAATACCGGACAACTCGATGACATTGTCCGCCGTCCCGCTGAGATTGACTTCGAGACCCGGATCCTTGAGTGTTGCCAGTAAATCGGTAATTTCAATTTTTTCCAGACTACCGGCAGATGACGCCTTGAGATTAAAGGTTGAGGGCACTTGAGCGGGCAGCTCTACACCAACCCTGGCTATGATTTCCTCGAGCGCTCCAGTCGCCGCTTCCACGTTGAGCTCAATTCCGCTCATTTCGAACGTGCCATCTGCAGAGCGACCAATCCGTTGAGCCGAACCGTCGATTCTGGCAGTCAGAGCAGGGTCCTGAAGATCGAGCTTAAGAGATTCGAGCTGCAGGTTTTTATTGCCTGAAGAGAGCTTGGCCACCAGGTTGAATGGACCCAATGGCGGAAGTTCCTGCCCGAGATATCCGCCTATGATTGAGGTCGACTCGAGGTTCACCGACAGATCCGCACCACCGCCTTCGGCGTCGAACACATTCTCCAACTGCCCGGTCAGACTGAGATCAAGCCCTGTATCTTTGACCAGTAAATCCAAATCACGGACCGAGAGCTGCTCAAGATTTCCATTTACTCCTGCTTTCAATCGTACTGTCCGGGGAAGGGAATACTGGATATTCAGATCCAAGCTCTTGATCAACTCGGCAGCTTGCTCGGAGTTGACTTCAGCCCGCAGGTCGATGCCCGAAAGTTCAGTCAGATCGGCTATCACGCCTTCGACCGTCACCAGCAGCCGCGGGTCATCCAGATTAAGCTTGACATTCTCGGTGGCCAGCCGTCCGTCAGCAGCCAAAAAGGTCAGTGATGCATTGAGGCCCTGCAGCTCAGGAATGGCCTGGCCTGCAAACGGACTGAAGGTGCTGATGCTCTCCGCCGCCAGAACCAGATCGAGGCTGGCAACGGGACGGGGCAGCATCGGACCGGCGCTGCCGGTGATCGAGAGATCGGCCTCGTTAAGTTTACCGGTCAGGGCAATCCCGGTCTGCTGATTGGCCTGCCACTGCTCGATATCACCCAGGGAACCGCCGAGTTCAAGCGGGGCTCCCTGGTAGGTCGCTTTCAGAATTAACGGTATATTGGTTTCGTCGACAAATATCCGCAGATGCTCGACATCCGCCTGCAGATCGTTGCCCTGAGCGTTTTTTTTAAACACAAAGGCAAGGTCCTTGATTTCCAGGTTTCTGATATAGGGTTTTACGGGCAGTGAAAAAGAGTCTTCGGCTTCACCGGTTTGAGGTTGCTCTTTGGTTTCTTCTGGTGGTTCGGCCTCTTTCGAGCCAAAAGCCCAGTTGCCCTGCCCCGCCTCATTGGTTTCGAGCTGGATATCGGGTCCATCGAGCTCCACCGTAACATCGAGCACGCCTTTGATCAGCGGCAATAAGCGCAGCTCCACGAACAGCCGCTCGATAGTCGCCATATCTTCTCTGCTGGCCCACGGGGCATTGGCAAATCGCACATCGCCGGCGGTCAGGCCGAGCCGGCTGCCGATATTGAGCTCAAAAGGCCCATCGATTGCCAGCTCCCGACCGGTTGCAGACTGAGCAGCGCCGACGATCCACTCTTTATACTGGGCATCGCTGATCAACTGCAGGACGAGAAATACTAAAACAATTAGACCGGCCAATCCAGCGCAGATATAACCAATAATTTTCAATAACAGTTTCATAATTTTACTCCAGTTTTCAAGCAGCACCTCAGATCTTCAAAGCAGGATGGATGAAACCAGTCCGACGCTCAAAAACAGCATACAGCTAAGGCCGCTGTGCAGCAAACTGAATAGCTGCAATGTTGACTATTATATCTTTTCACGACCTCTCTTGCCATGAGACCAATACACCAGTGCCGGTCGCATGTTGAAAAGCATCGTAATAATATTCTATAATAATGACAAGCGGTTACATTGCAAACTTCAGCTGGAAAACAGTTCAGCTGGGAAATGGACGGTATGATTCGTTGTTTCCTGCACGCATCGCCTTTTTCGCGCAGCGGCTGAATTCAGAACTTGAAAACGCTGTCATAGGCATTTTGGTCATTCAGGTAGCCGAAATCGAATTCGAACTTGGTGACGATTCCTGGATTGAAGGCGTGGTCATATTCCTTGGGAAAGGTGATCTGTGGAGCAACTTCAAGTACCAGCCAGTCCCGGTAAAACCGCTGGCGATAACGGACTTTCAACTGCACATCGGTCACTTCCGGTTCTGGCTCGGTGTTGAAGTAGCCGCCGATTTCATAGGAAAGGGCAGAATCGATATCGAAGACCTGATACAGTCTGGTGATGGCTGAAAACGGCACCCCATCATTGGCTTCGGAGAACACCGCCGTGAAGGTGTTCCGATAAAAGAAGCGTTCGCCGAAAAAGTGCTCGGTATCGTAGGAGGCCTTATTCTCCCAGCCGTCGTCGGTGTAGTAGCGCAGCCGATTGGTAAAACGGCCGCTCCAGTCGTCGTTGAACAGCGAGTGCAGGTGCCGGTAGCGCAGGCCGCCGTAGAGGTAGTCAAGCGATACGCCGACCTCTGTCGAGATATTGTACTGCTCGCCCATGGCCAGGAAATACTGGACCCCGGCGGAAGCCCGTTCCTGGTCGTTTTTCCGGCCACCCTCACTATTTGGTATCGGGGATGAGTCTGCATCGAAATCACTGTCGTCGTTGAGACGCAGGAAAATGTTCGCCTTGTTTTCGAGCCTGGGCAATTTGACCCGCAGATCTATCGCCGAATAGGTTTCAAGATCGTAGTATTTTGAATAGCCGAGCCCGAGTTTTACTCTGACCCGGGTCCGATTCTCTTCGGCGAGATAGCGGGGATCATCGAAAAAGGAGTCAATCCATTCGGCCGCACTGAGCACTATTTCACTGCCCTTTTGCTGAAATTCATCAAGCTTCTTTTCTGTCGCTTCATCCAGCAACGGAATATCGTCCCCCTGGGACGACTTTCTGCTCAGGGTTTGCGCCTGTTGTTCATTTAACAGCGGGACTGCTGCGAGTTTATCATGCTGCGCTCCTGGTTGATTACCTGCTGCTGTTTTCTGCGATACCGCAGCCTCAGAGATTACCGGTGGTGCAATGAGCGGTGGCAGCTCCTTTTTTTTTGGTGCGGGAGCCCCTGTGGATGCGGCGAAACCGGCAGAAATGTGAAAAAACAGCAAGAAAAGCAAAAGAGACTGAAAAGGGAGGGCTGACAGATTTTTGATCGATGCAAAGAACCAAACATCTGTCATCTGTGCTCTTGGACCCTGCAAAAAACCAGGCCAGTGTCGAAAAAACCTGTAAGAACGCTGCATATTACGGCAATCATTTATTAAACAAACACCACGTTGTCAACGATTTACTGTATTTGCCGATACATGCGTAATTGTTCTTCGAGCCATTCCCGACTGGTTATCGTTACCTCCCCGCAACGGATATGATAGTCGGAACCGGTGATTGAACTGCGGCTGGCAGCGTACTTGATGAACTGTTCAGTGGTCTTTATCCTGTTTTTCAGGTAGTTGTATTTGTTGTTGATATGTTCGACGGCCTGTTCAGGTGAGTAGGTTTTTGAATTTCTGATAAACTGGCAGTCCGATTGCGCGATCTGACTGAGCAGATACGCTATTTCCTCTTGCGTGGTAGAGGGCACACTGCTGGAAACCGGCATCGCAATGAGCATTGCCAGCAAAGCAAGCAGTGCTGATCGTCCTAAAATCACGTGGATCTTGGCGGTTCAGCGAGAGTGAAATGTACTTCCAGCGGATTGTGATCAGAAGAACTGACCAGGTGACTCGATGATTTTTTCACCAGCAGACCCCGGTAGAAAACATTATCCACCTTGTGATTGAAGAATTCCACCCGATTGTCAGGTTGAAAGACCACCGCCTGCAGCCCGAGATCGGTCATTTTCTGGTTCACCAGCGTTTCCCTGTCGCTGTTCCAGGTGTTGAAATCGCCGGCCACCACAACCGGTCCCTGATGATTTCTGATGATGTCCTGCAGCGCATCGATCTGGTGCTGCACCGCATCGGTGGTAAAGGTGAAATTGACCAGATGGATATTGACAACCAGCAGACGGGTCTGGAGTCCTGCCAGCGGATAGGTCACCGCCAGCGCGATCTTCGGTATTCTGATCAGTGGTTCCTGCTCTCTGGTGGCACAATAGGTCTGGGCTGGAACGCGTGCTGCTGAAAAAATTCCTATCTCTTTCTCATCGTAGTGGAAGGCGGTGGCCATGAGCCACTCATTGGCAAACAACTCGAGCTGATTGTCAAGCATCGACTCAAGTGCTGCTTCCTGGAGCAGAATAATATCGGCCTCGCCGCCAACAGACACCAACTCACGGCCCCACGCTTTATCGGAGCCCCGGTGCGAGTTCCAGCTCAATATCGAAAAATCTTCCGGATTGATGCCTGCCATCGCTTGATCTGATCCGCCAAGGTCGCTCACGGGACCACAGGCGGCTACTCTCCGCTGCACTTCCTGGTCTTTGCTGCCGCTCACGACCAGCGCGTTATCCGACACAACCACACAGCCGGCAATATAAAAAATCACCAGCCCGAGGCTCAGCGTCATCAGAAGCAAAAGTGCCGAGGCATGTTTTGTTTTTTTTCTTCGCATCACTATCAAATTATATGCATCGTGAGCATCGATGCAAGCAGGCAGAGGTGGGGCTTTTCATTGCGCAACATGCACTTCAGCGCGTTAACGGATATATTGACGAAATTTATCGGCAGGCAGTGCAGGGCTGAACAGGAAGCCCTGGACCACTTCCACCTTGCGCATTTTTAAGAAGTCGAATTGTTCCTGGGTTTCCACCCCTTCCGCTACCAGTCTCAGATCAAGGATCTGTGCCATTGCGATAATGGCATCCACCAGCGATTTATTGTAATGATTTTCCATCATATCGCCGATAAAGGTGCGGTCGATCTTCAATATCTGGATCGGAAACTGTTTCAGATAGCTCAGCGAGGAATAGCCCGTGCCAAAATCATCGAGGGACAGGGTAACCTTGCGGTCCAACAGCGCATTCAGTATTTCCAGCGGCTCCTGGGCATCCTGCATGAGAAGATTTTCGGTGATCTCGATTTCCAGCAGCTGTTCCGGCAAACCACTTTCCTCGAGCACCTTGTCGACGATCTGCAGAAAATTGCTGCTGCGGAACTGTCGCGGCGAGATATTGATGGCCACATGCAGATCATGGCTCGAAAAACCTTTCCAGTGGGCTGCCTCCCTGCAGGCCTGAGCCATCACCCAGGAACCGATTTCCTCAATCAGCCCATATTTTTCTGCCACCGGGATAAAAATAGACGGCGGCACCATACCCAGTTCAGGATTCTGCCAGCGGAGAAGCGCTTCGGCCCCGACAACTCTTTCCGTTTCAGTATCCACTTTGGGCTGATAGTAGACGGAGAGCTCGTTGTTTTTAATCGCATGCCGCAAACGGTTCTCGATGGCCAGTTGCTCGTCGATGTAGGCCCGCAGCTCATGGGAAAAAAAGCGATAGTTGGAGCTGCTGTCCTTTTTCGCATAATACATCGCGGTATCGGCATACTGCATCAGCAGCTCCACTGAGTTGCCATCATCGGGGTAAGTGCTGATGCCAAGACTTGCGGAAGTGTAAATCTCGTTTGAGTCTATGATAAACGGCTCTTCAAAAAGACTGATGATCTTATGGACTACGACCTCGGCCTGTTCCTGCCGTTGCAGACCCTCCAGCAGTACCAGAAACTCATCCCCCCCGAGGCGCGCGGCAGTGTCGGTCTCACGCAGCAGAAAGCGCAGCCGGTCTGCTACCAGTTTGAGCAGCTCATCCCCGGTTCCATGTCCGAGCGTATCATTTATGTCCTTGAAATTATTAAGATCAATAAACAGCAATGCGACCTTGGTATGCTGCCTTTTGGCCCGGGCGAAGGCACTGCGAACATAGGACAGCATATAATAGCGGTTGGGCAGATTGGTGAGTTGATCGAAATTTGCCTGGTGTATCAGCTTCCGCTCCGCCTCGTCCCGTTCCGTGATATCGAGTGCGGTGACCACCAGCACGGGAGGCTCCTCCTGGGTGGACAGCTGAAAACGCAGTTCCACCGGATAGGTCGAACCATCTCTGCGCTTCTGCAGGGTCTTGTAGGTAATGGACTCCTTGGAGCCGAATTGCAGTGGCCTGACCAGGTTGTGGATTTCGTCCTTATTGAGATCAACAATAATATCGGCCAGGTTCATGCCCGTCAGTTCCTGTTCGGAAAAACCCAGGTTATCCAAAGCTCCTTTGTTAAACTGCAGGCAATTCAAATCGGCTGCATCAACGATATAGAGCTCGTTGGAGCTGTCATTGAGTATCCGCCCAAGCCGATTATTCAGCTTGTTTTTCTCTTCTTCGAGATCGTCGACGAGCGAGAGGTTTTCGTACCTGAGCTGCAGCGATGAAATCAAAATTGAGTTGAGCCGGGCACTGGCCCGCAGCAGGGTTAGAAGGTAAATTATCGAAAATATTGCAAGAAATGAGTTTATCGTATTGATGTTCAAGACCGAGTAGACAAAGATCGGCAGCAGCAGGCAGAGCCCATAGACCGCAAAACAGATCCGATCAGCAACAAGTACGGTCATACCTCCTGCTGCCAGTGCGGCCAGAAGCATAACGGTAAACATCTGTCGCGGCACATCGTCATATGGATAAAAGAAGATGATCGTCGAACCAAAAACCAGACCAACTCCCAGACTCGCCAGACGAAACCGATAGAGCCATATCGTCCGGGTCCTGTCCTGCACAGATTTACTATAATAGAATCTCACCAGAAGAGCGCGGAGGGAAAAGACAATCAGCAGCGCTCCGTACCAGTTAAACAGGGTCAACCATCGGTGAACATAGAGCTGAAAAGCGACAAAGACTACACCGACGACCAGATGAGCCACGGTGCTGAGCCAATTGCTTGAATAGAGGTTATCGAGCCGATCGCTTAAAACCTGATCAGCATATTCATCGTTGGAACGCATGGTCGGGCTGTCCTGATACCGTGTCACTTAAGCTCCGAAATTACTGGCTGCAGACTCGAGTCAGCCACAGTGTTGCGCAAGGAAATATTGTGTCTAGCGCTGATACAACCGTAACTATCGTATCAAAATGACATCGAAAGTGAAACAAACTTTCCGGTATGTAAAGAAAAAATCAGGAAGAGAAAAATTTTCCAGGACGATACAGGAAGAAACATCATCCTGGAAAATATGGTGGGAAACAACAACACATGAAGTGCAGACTGCTTAAGGTTACCTGGAAAAATTGTCTTTTTGTCCCGGCTCTGCACTGCGGGAAAATTTTATCCTCGAACGCAGCTATTTGGATGCGTTAAGATTGTCGCACGCGCCTTGATTTTGAACCAGAATCCTAATTTCGCCAGGTACCCTGCCCTTAAGCCTTGAATCAATTGCTTACATTCATCAGATCGAGCGAGCGTCGGTCATAGCTGATGCGACGATCAGAGGAGATCCGGTTGCCCTTTTCGTCCACCAGTGGAAACGTGGCGTTTTGAGAATCAATACGGCGGTCCTGCCTGGTCCTGACCAGGTGGATTTTTTCGGGGCGATGCTCGGCGGTCATCAGACCGCGATTCTGCGCCACCACGAGTCGGGCCATGGTCCTCAGATCCTTTTCTTCAAGGTTCAGCGCAGCATCCACCCAGACCTGGGCAATATTCATCAACTCCTTATAGGTGACCGGGTTATACAATTGCCTGACGGCCTGTATGGCACGCAGGCCGTTGGCGGCGCGTCGATGCTTTCTGATGAAATCGTCCACCGCCTGGTACCCTTTGCCAGAATCAGCCAGGACATCGATTACCCCGATATCGTATAATTCGATGCCGTTATATATTTTGCCGCTGGTAATCATTTCTTCGGCCTTCACTACGCCGAGCTTACGGGCCAGAAAGCTATAGGCCCCCATCCCCGGAAACAGGTTGAACCTGATCTCGGGCAACCCCATCTGGGAGTGTTTCTCCGCCACCAGAACATTACCCGACATCGCGGATTCGAAGCCGCCCCCGAGGGCTGACCCCTCGACATAGGAAATGGTCGTCAATGGCAGGCCAAGATTTGTGAAGAACATGTGGCAGATATCGATGCAGTCAGTTGCATAGTCGAGCAGTGAATCTCGGTCCCGTCTTTTGATAAGATCAATAAATAACTCGAGATCTCCGCCGAGGTTAAAAACGCCGGGGGTCTGGGAGGCCAGGATCACATAACGTATGGGATAGTTTTCCCGGTCCTCACCCGATTCAAAATATTGTATGATGTCAAGCATTATCGCTTTGGCTTCTTTCAGAATCACCGGTGAAAAGCAGGGCCGTTGGGCCGGCTTGAAGTACCCCCAAAGCGCTTCCTGGTTGCGGTCATAGCGAACCGACATTTCCTTGTAGGGTCTGAAAATTTTCCTGAATTGATCTGACATGCCTTTCCTTTACAGAGACTTCGAAGGTTTATGTGAAAATTTTGACACTATTGCGAAAGAATGTCCTAATACCGTTAATTACTAAATGGGTTTATGCCCTAGGCTGCAGTAAAAAACTGTCAAAATAATGTCACAAATTGTTTTCCCGGTTTAGGTACTACAAGATCGGTGCCAGAAATGTTGTCATTAAAAAAAATCAGGTTAGATTTCAAATAATTCAGATTATCTCAGCAATGGAGTTTTTCACTTATGCCCACCGGTGCCTGCGGCATAAACTGCGATACCTGCCGTCTCCATCGGCGCGGTGTGTGCAGCAGCTGCGGCGGCGGGACAACCGATTTGGCCCGCCTGAAGATCGAGGCGCAGCAACGGCTGCTGGGGGCGCCGTGCCCGATACTGGCCTGTGCCCGTTTGAACCGGCTGGATTTCTGCATGGTGGACTGCGACCAGTTCCCCTGTGAAAATTTTTCCTCCGGGTTGAACCAGGGCTACCCCTACAGCAATGGATTTATCGCGATGCAGAGACGAAGAAGAAATGAGCTGGACCGCAAGCAGATCAATCAGGATCAGGTGGACATTGCCGACCAGCACTGGCTGGAATTGAACGACATCGGAACCGACGAACTGCAGAGGCGCAGCGGTGCGGTGCTCACCGAAGATGGCTGGCTGCAGCTGGAGGTATTCAACAGAGTTGTCCGGATCAATATCGAGCACAAAACGGTTGAATGGCAGAAGGGGCAGGAACCGGCCGGCTGGAAGCCCGCCCCATCCCTGCTGGCCTTTGTCAGCGTCGTCTATTTAAAAGAGGTACGGCCGAAGCCGCTTGCCGGCCACTGGGTAACCGAGAAAGATCTGTCCTGCAGTGAGTTTTTCAGGGGTATTCACCAGCTTCGGGTCGAGCCGGTTCTGCACCGTTTCAGCGATGCACCGCAGGATTTTATCCGGGCCGGGGAGGCGCTTGGCGGCGTGCAGACCGGTGACAGTGGCGATGCGGCTCTCAGGCTCTGGGTGTTTCCGGCGATACCTCTCAAGCTGATCCTCTGGTGCCGCGACGAGGAACTGGATGCGGCCCTGACCGTGATGTTTGACCGAAGCATCGACGAGCTGCTGCCCGGTGATGCGATCTGGGCCCTGGCGCAATTGGTCTGCGAAGCGCTGGCCAGACAGGCGGACGGGACATTTTAAGTGGAGATTGGACCAAGTGCTCAGCTCTTGCCAAGCTCTATGATCTCGATCATATGGTCGCTGATATCGGTTACCAGCAATCTGTTTCTCAGCGGCGCCGGTCGCCCGGTGGCCAGCGCCACCACTTCGGCGCACTCCATCGCAGCCAGTGCAACCGCGGCAAAGCAAAGAGTCCCCAGAGATTTTTCCACGCCCTTATCTGCTGCTTTTTCGGGATCACCGTAGATCGCTGAAAGCCCCGGGTCTTCGGGGTGGATGACCGTGGCCTGGCCCGACGTTCCAGCGATTGCCGCCGAAACCAGGGGTATGTTCAAGTGGTGGCAGGCCCGCTCGAGGACAAACCGGCTGACGATGGAATCGAGGCAGTCCACCGCAACAGCTGCTCCTGTCAAACACTGCACAGCATTGTCTTTGACCATGAACTCAAACACCGGCTCCGCTTCGATCGCCGGGTTGATCGCCTGCACCCGGCGCACCGCGGCCTCAGCCTTCGGCCTGCCGAGCAGTTCGATGCTGCTCAGGAGCTGCCGGTTGAGATTTGATTCGTCGAAGCGATCGCCATCGATCAGTCTCAACTGGCCGATACCGATTCATGTGCTTCCACGTGGTGGGTTTCGTCTACCGGTATCTGTACTTGGGTCCTTTTGTGTAGCTTTGACAATATTCAACAAAACGTGCCTTTACTAGTAATTCATTCAAATCATCTTTCAACAAAGTCATTCGCAAAACAAGATAAAATGCCATACATACAAAAAGTTCGATCCACCACCACCCGCACCCATCCAGTCCAGCTAGCTCGTCCCACAAATGCCACAAAACCTACAAAAATGCGCTTGCTATCGAACAACCCTTCCGCTCGACTCCCATCATTCCTTTGACAATCCATTCATACGCATTTCATGGTCATTTAGACCACTGTTGCCCCAATCGTACCAACCAACTCCCTTGACGGTCGAGTAAGCAAGAGTCGCTGGCAACAAGGCACCACCAAACCCTCTGTTGGCAACCGCCGGTCCCGCCGCACGGGCCAGAGCAGGACTCACATAGGGTTCAAACCAAGCCGTGTTGCTTCCAATATACGAACTGTACGTTCCACTCTTTGCTTCTTCGACACGACGTCCCTCGTGAGCCGGGTTAAGGCAGCATCGCCAGCGACATACAAGGTGACACCCGCAAAGATGAAGAGGAATGTGTGGGCGACAAACGCAGCAGGCGATGTGGCAAAACTAAGAGGCTCGCCCAGCATCTTGCCAAAGATCGATTGCGAGGCATGATCCGTCACGGCAAGGCAAGCTGCGACACGCACAATGTGCTCTGTGCGCGTTCCCCAGAAAGGTTCGGCAACTTCGCGGTCAAGGAACTGGTTAAAGTAGCCATAGTCCATCTGTAAGTGTGTTGAAAAGGAGTAGACGGAGAGGTGAGGTCGAAAGATACCAAAAGATACGAAAGATTCGCTTTACAGAACAAAAAGATACGATTCTGTTTGAAACTCTCATGAGGCCATTCGAAACAACAGAGAACCTCAAATACGCACACACAAGATCACCCTCGTCTTTTATTCCTCATTCTGACCTTTTGAGTAGGATGTTGGATGAAATTCGACAGGAAATCAGCCGTCATGTATATGCAAAGTGGTTCCGACTGCCATAACGAGGCCTGTTCCCTTGGCAGCGAATCCTCGACGGCCGTACTGAACGCACGATTTGAGAAGGCCTTCTTGGAGAAGGAAGAGAGAGTGGCTTTGGTAAACAGCATGATGGTGATGGAAGGAGAGGTGAAGCAACAAAAAGCGTTCGGTTTGTGGTTCGCATCGGCAAAGTTCCGCAGCAGTTTTGCGTTTTGAACGAGTGGCTGATGGCTTTGTTGAAGCAAAACGTGTTCTACTTATGGATGTTTCTCTTCCGGGTGTCTTTGAGAGTCTGCCCGTCGACCGTCGCATTTTCGAACGCTTTCGACCTTCCATTTTTTCCGCGTGGCATTGCTTGCGGTATTGTTGGTCCTCTCCTTTCTACTCTCTCCTTCTCCTCTATTCACCATGTCTGCTGCTGCCGCACGTCGCAAGAAACAGCTTGCTGCGAGACAAAAAGAAAAAGGAGACGCCGTGGAAGCCCGTTTGGATGAGCTGTTGAGCGGCTCGTTAGATGAAGCAACGGCGTACGAAGCGTTGCAACTGGCACAGTCTTGTCAAGAGCGTGAGCATTCCAACGATTACACTGGAGCGACCGAACTGGCTTATTCTAGCAGTCTAGCCATTCTCAAGCAAAACCGCGTGTCTGTGGCGTCTCAATTGCTCGCTCTGTTGGTCGAAACGCTCCGCGAGACCCAAACGGAATGTACGAGCGATCCTTGGATTGCCCGTATTTTGGAACTCCAAACGGCACACGAACAGGCCATGGATTCTTTGAGAATACACGACGCAGGAAATTACGCGATTGACTCGTCTGCAGCGTGACTTTTTGCGCAAGTGCATTCATTGGAGTGCTGATCTTGGGCCCATTCGATTTGGTCATGTGGAACTACAAGAGTTGCTCGGAAAGCAGTCTTGGAAACTAGTCGAACTCGAGAGTGCGAATGACCAAGAAAAGGAGGAAGGAGAGGAAGATGTACAGTCGTTGCAGTGCGATACTGTCGTGCACATGGCACTGGCGGAAAAGCCCGACAAGATTTTGGAATTCCTCAAGACGCTTCCTCCTCCGAAACCAGAAGAAATCAAAAGGGACACAAGGCCCCCTGCCGACCGTGATGCCTTGCTGACTCGCTCGCTGCTGGTCTTTTGTGCCGTGGAAAACTTGCGAGATGCCAACATTCTCCTTCGTTCGTACGTTGAACAAGTGGAAGACCGTCCAATCGACGAGCTCGCAAAATCGTACATGAACAAGGAAGATGGCTTTGCACCGTCTCATGCTGTCTTTGGAGTATGTTGTTGCGTGTCTGTGAAAAGGATACGCGTACTGGTCCTCTCTTTTCGCGGTCGTTGCGCTCGTTCAAGAAGGAACTGGATTTGTTGTACAAGCCACAAGTGGTGCAATCGTACACCACCAAGATTGGCAAGGTGTATTTCAATATTCAGCCACCTCCTTCCATGATGAGCATGATGGAAAATATGATGAGCATGATGGGTGGAGGAGGGGGAATGCAGATGAATCCGGCCATGATGCAAGCGGCATTGGCGCAAGCGCAGGGAATGTAGTAGTGTACTGATGAGTCAGACGATCAAGATGAATGAGAGGACAAGACGAGAGATAGGACTTGAAATATTGTCAAATCGAGTCAGAGAGTAGTAGAAAAGCCAGTTGTTAGTAGGATAGTCTGAACTTCAGGTAGCCTATGGATGGAACGAAAATTCTCTCGTGTGCTCAGTCGCGCCCGACTGAAGCGTTGTTTGATTCCACGTAGAACCTCAGTACATTTCTACGCGAAAACGCGCCGGCATGTCTTATCATCAGTCACTTTTTCTTGCGAGACCATGACGACGACCAATCAACGACGGCCCTTTACAACACCATGACGAACAATAACAACACAGACGACAACAGCACGTCTGTGCAAGTCGCTGTTCGGGTACGGCCCATGCTGGCATCGGAAACGGGCTCGACGCAATGCATTGAGGTCCTAAAACAGACGTCAGACACTTCCTCATCATCATCAACGACCAACATTGTTCGTATTGGAGGAGCCTCGGGTCCGACCTTTACCTTTGATGAAGCCTTTTCCAACACTACAACACAATATGATGTCTTTCAACGAAGGGTTTCGCCACTTCTTACAGCCTGCTTGGAGGGATACAATGCGACAGTCTTGGCCTATGGACAGACGGGTCAGGAAAAACGTATACCATCATGGGGGACGATGCG
>CAWGPM010000011.1:0-57035 GCA_963824415.1 uncultured delta proteobacterium | reverse complement strand
CAAAATATACCAGCCCTGCTGGCTCTGTATGATCAGGGAGGAGTCTGTATTTCTCCTCGTTTTCTAGACAATACCTATAATTTGGGGCACACAGAGTGGAAGATAAGTCTTGCCATGGCACGAGGCCGGACAGCCATCGCCAGTCCGCAAAGGAGTTATTGTGACCTGTGGGATAGAGCTGGTGGCCATGGTGTTAAAATATGTTCCAAAGAGTCCGAGTGGGACACCGTCTTAGACAGTATGCTTTCAGGGACATTTAATTGGGTAGAAGAACAGCGGCAGGCCTGCAAGGTGGTGCGGCACTATTATGCGACCTCGGTTGTTGCAACAACCCACGTTGACTGGTTGGCTTCTCTGATCTCTAATGCCAAGGTATGAAAACATGTTGAGACGGGTGAAGTCATTTCTGCACCTTTCCCTGTTGCTTGCCAACAGACTTGCTCATGAAACTCGCCGCTGGGGGGGTACCTATATTGAGCATGAGGGGGGAATATCGTGTCTTTTATGGACACGAACACATTCCCGGAAGGCGCGAAATCTCTGGGGGAGCAATGATCAAATTGCAAGATTTGCATGACCGATTTCCAAATACCTCCAGCAGGCCCAACATTCTATACCTGGTCTCCAGCGCATTGCCCTTGTTTCCTGAAGTGATGGCGCGGATAGCCAAGCGGCACGGCGCATTTTTGGTATTGAATCAAAACGGGGTGGCCTATCCGGGCTGGCATGGCCCGGGCTGGGAAAGAACCAATGGCCCAATCCGGAATCTGCTGGGGCAGGCGGATTACGTTGTCTATCAAAGCCGCTTCTGCAAAGAAAGCGCTGACAGATTTGCGGGTGATTGTCAGGCTCCGTGGGAAATACTCGCCAACCCGGTAGATACCGAGAGTCTTTGTCCCTGCCCCTAGTCAAACGAAGGGGTTGCGAATCCTTCTGGCGGGAAGCCATCAGCATTGGTACCGCGTTCGTGCGGCTTTGGAAACCATTGCACGCTTGCCCGCTGCCAGTCTCACCATCGCCGGCCGCCTCACATTTCATTCCAAGGAAAGAAGATGCTTGGAAGAAGTGCGCGGACTGGCTGAACATCTTAGGAATATCGGATCGATTAGAACTCGCTGGCCCTTACAGTCAGGAGGCGGCGCCAAGGCTTTTCCAGAACCACCATATCCTGCTGCATACAAAATATAATGATCCTTGCCCGCGGCTGGTGGTGGAGGCAATGGCCTGCGGTGTGCCGGTGGTCTATTCCGCCAGCGGCGGTGTGCCGGAACTGGTTGACGATGAGGGGGGGGTGGGCTGTGCGGCACCCTGTGACTGGGAACAGGACCACCCGCCGGATTCCCAGTCGCACTATCCCGGGCCGTCTATTAAGTTGCCGGGGAATTGCCCCGATTTGCGCAACAGGCCAGGCGCGAGCCGTAAAGATGTTTGATGTTCGCCCTTGGTTAGATCGTCACAGAGAGATACTGTACAACTTGATACATTGATAATTTGCTGGAAACAAACAGAACGCCATTTGGGTTAAGTGTTAAGATTGTTTCCTGATTTAGTGAGAAAATTCATAGCAGTTATACTTTTTTAGCAAGAAAGTGCGGTATCGATATGTACTTGCTGAAAGAAGGATACCATTATGTTCCAGACATTTACGGAAAAGAGCAGTGTAAAAATGTATGACATCCGAGAGGATGATTGGTTTTATATAAAAGCTAAAAAAGTCCTAAATGACAAGAGAACACTGCTATATTATGACAGATTACATGTGATCTACCAATCTTTAAAGAATATCCATCATCATTTTAACAGTGATAAAGAATCGTTGAACTTTGTTGAAGTTGGGGTGTACAAGGGTGGTGGAAGTTATTTCATCGCATCGATAATGAAAGAATTATCTGATAATATAAATTTTTATTGCGTGGATACTTTTG
Source organism: uncultured delta proteobacterium (assembly GCA_963824415.1). Classification (GTDB taxonomy): domain Bacteria; phylum Desulfobacterota; class Desulfobulbia; order Desulfobulbales; family Desulfocapsaceae; genus JABDQA01. The sequence continues at coordinate 55,110 of CAWGPM010000011.1, read as the reverse complement.
AAGGGCATAGCAAGAAGGATTTAAGCAACACGAGTAATGATATTCACTTGCCATCATGGTTCAGCGATACAACGTATGAAAGTGTACAGTCCTACCTTGATGATTTTGATTTTATAAAGTTATTAGGGGACGGATACAGGATTGTGAAGATGTGTTTGATGGAAAAACAATTCACTTTGCCCATCTAGATGTGGATCTATATGATCCCATGCTTTTTTCTTTACATCTTTTTTCTTACTAAATTGCAGTGCGGTGGAGTTTTACTAGTCGACGATTTTGGGTTTGAAACCTGTCCTGGTGTGCGTAAGGCGGTGAATAAATTTTTTGAAGAAAATTCAAGGTCATTCTATAAGGTCGAATTAAGTACTGGACAGTGCTTACTGGTGAAAGTTTCACCATAAATGTTATTGCGGCTATATCATGATAACCGTTTTGATGCCATTATTTAATGGAGAGGCATTTGTGCGTCAGGCGGTGCATAGTATCCTGGATCAGACGTATCGCGATTTTGAGTTGCTGATTATTGACGATGGATCCGCTGATGCAGGTCCTGAGATTGTTACTGACGTAGCGGATGGCGAATTGTATTCCTGCGAGCGCCCCGCAACAGAGGGGTGGCCGCCACCCTAAACCGGGGATTGAAAATTGCCCGGGGCCGCTACATTGTTCAGCATGGACGCAGACGACATCAGCCTCGCCAGATCGTCTGGCACGGCAGGTACGGTTTATGGACGAAAATCCGGAGGTAGGTATCTCTGGCGGCTGGGTGCGTTTTTTTGGTGTTGGTATATCCAATACCCTGCGCCCACCCTGCGAACCGGAAACACTGCGCTGCTATGCCCTGTTTGAAAATCCTTTCTGCCATATGTCAGTAATCATGCGTCCAGAAATGATGCAGAAACATAATCTTCTCTACGATGGTTCTTTTAATAGGACTGAAGATTATGAGCTATGGAGCAGATCTCTACACTGTTTTCCATTGGCTAATATTGATAGGGTGCTTGTCAAAGCTCGTCAACATCATACCAGTGCTACACTGTCAAATTGGCAGGAGATGACTACACAGACCGAGAAAATTCAAGCCGGATTGTTGAGCGATTTGGGAATCTCTCCCAGTCCTGATGAGCAGAAATTTCATCATCAGGTCGGGCGAGGATATCGACAACAGGAAATAGCCAGGCTACGTGAAGGAGAGCAGTGGTTACTGTATCTTTGCCTGTGCAATCAGATGGCGGGGTTTGCATGTGCTTCCACTTTCGAAGCAATGGCAGGCCGAGTTTGGCTGCGCTTTTGTACCAACTCAGCACCGCTTGGTCTGGCTGTCTGGAATTGCTGGCGCGGTTCTTCGTTAAGGAATCACTATACTGCACCATTGGCAGATCAATTGAAACTGGTGGCTTCCATCCTCCTGCATCGGTTCCGTCCCAACCAGATACCAGAATACCTCAGTGCCGGTGAAAGACAGCGGCGAAAAGGGCATATGGGCTAAGCAATAAACACATACCAAACCTCTGATCAATTGAATAACATGCATGACATATTTCGTCGCTTTGCGTCTTATCGTCGCCTGAAAAGATCAGAGCGGCGCATTGCACGAATCCATGCGCCAGGGAGAAATTTTACTCGCATATGGCCCCAGCTCGCTCAATCTCATGATGATGGACACGTGTAATGCGCAGTGCCTGATGTGCGGCAAGGATTACCGGTCATGTGGCTCCAATGAGCACCTGTCTCTGGTGATATGCGTACGCATTTATGAGCATCTGGACATGGACCAGATTGTCGATGTTGTCTACGGTGGGGGCGGCGAACCATTTCTAAATCCTGACCTTGCCGACATCGCTGCTTTGACTCGGCGAGAATACCCAACTATTCAGCACACGGTCATCAGCAACTTCATCGCCTTCAAGCCTGAGGCAATGCGGACCATGTTGGTGTCCGAAGTCAACTATCTCATCTCTGTCAATGCAGCAACAGAGAAGACCTACCGCACAATCACCGGAATCGATCAGTTTCCATGGAGTGATTGAGCATATCCGCCGTCTCGTTACCCTGCGACGCGAACTGAGAAGCCATTCTCATATTGCCTTGTCGATGATTCTGATGCGTCAGAACATTAAAGAGCTGCCAGATGTTTATCCGTCTAGCGGCAGAGCTGGGCGCAGACGAGGTCAAAACGCTTTATGTCAGGGTTTATCCCAGCATGTATCGTCATAAACAGGAACAACCGAACGAGTTGCATGAGGATGATTCTCTATTTTATCACCAGCAACTTGCCGATGAAACAGTGCTTAAGGCGAAAAAAGCTGCGCGAGAGAGCGGAATACAATTTGACCACGAACCGCTATTTAAAGATTCCACGACAAAACAACGCGATTGCTGCGAGGCCTGGAAATCGCTTTTTATAAACTTCAATGGTGAGGTCTATCCTTGTCCAGCCAGTGAAATTCTGTTCAAACCGAAAGTTGATGCCGGGCTGTATGCCAGCGGCAATATTCTGCAGCAGCATTGGACCGAGTTTTGGAATAATTCATTCTGGCAGGCCGTTCGTTCAAGTAATCTTGGTGCCAGAGGAGAGGATATTGTGCCTGAATGCCGTTGCTGCGGCAATGGCATCAACTGGTTTGGCAGTTGCGCGAAACAGGCGCATATCATGGATTGGGAAGTTGCAGAAAAATCGACGCTTAAACTGTGAATCCAACCAAACCAAAAATCTCGGCGGTGATCTGTACCCGCAATCGAGAGGGATTCATCCGTGCCTGTATTGAGAGCCTGTTACAACAAAGTACGCAGATCGATCGATGTACGAGATCCTGGTGGTAAATAATGGCTCCACTGATGGAACTCGCGCTGCTTTGCAGCCCTTTGTCGATCGGCAGGAGATTCGTGTCGTCGATGAACCCGTGGCCGGCTTGTCCCGCGCGCGCAACACGGGCTGGCAGGAGGCGCGCGGAGAGTACGTAGGATATATCGACGATGACGCAGTCGCTGACCCAACCTGGGTCGAAGCAGCATTACAGGTACTTCCAGACTATCAGTCCTTTGCCAGGCTGGGTTGGAGGACCGATCCAACTCAAGTGGGAAACCGCCCGGCCCCGCTGGTTGGACGACAACCTTGCTGTGCCACTGGGATACCTGTACTGGGGCGACATCCCGAGGCAGCTCGCGAAACAGGAACGACTAGGAGGTGGGAACAGCATTTTCCCTCTCGCCCTGCTAAAGGAACTTAATGGCTTTGATGAACGGCTCGGGCGAGGTGCCAGCGGCCTTCTCTCTGGGGAGGAAACGCAACTCCAGCACCGGGTAGAGTCGACAGGAGGAACGCTTTATTATCACCCAGGAATCTGCATTCATCACTTTGTCAGTCGCGAGAGAACCGAGCCGATCTGGTTCTACAAACGATATTTTTGGGGGGGGGTTACAGATTATGTCATCTCACGTACACTTCATGGTTCACCATGGCGAACATGTGGTGATGAGGCAGAAAATGTGGTGACGGGGCGTGGTCATCAGATCATGCGTCTGGCAAAAAACACTGCCGGTGCTCTTGGACTAGGATTTTCTTCATGTCGTACAATTCACGCCAGAATTTATATGGCTTACGTACTGGGGCGATTATACGGGGTATTCTATTGGAAGGCCAACGGGCAGGCTGATAACGCAGACTGATTGAATTATGGTCAGCCCCTCCGGTAGACCCGGACCGGGTGGTCGAGACGCAACAGTTCAGTCCCCTGTTTTAAGTCATACCAACCATTTAAACTGGACTTTATATTGATGGGGCTGCGTGATGAACTTGAGCCATCTCCGTCAGGAAATGGGACCGGCCCCAGAGTTAGGGGTCTGTCCCATTAGCACACGTCAACAAAAAAGATGCCGGCTGGCATAGTAAGACGCTCGAATGGAACCTCGTATCAGTGTCATCATCCCTTCCGGTCGGCCGGACATGCTGCAAAATACCCTCAGATCCCTGGAAAATCAGGATCTTGCCCTGGATATGTTCGAGGTGGTGATTGTGAGGCCAACGGTTCCCGATGCGGTTGACCAGGTTTCCCCCACGGTAATCTCTGTCGGCACGAAAACGCTCCATGCTCCAGGCAAGATGCGTAACCTCGGGGCAGCAGCGGCCAAGAAAAAATTCCTCGCTTTTATCGATGACGATTGCCTGGCTCCGGCCGATTGGCTGTCAGCGTCTCTGCGGGTTCTGGAAACTTCGCCATCCACCGGTGCGGTCGGCTGCCGCGTGGTTGGCGTGCCGAGCGGGTTCTGGGTGCGCTGTGCCGACTATTCCCTTTTCTCAGCGTACCAGCTATTCTCCAGCAGGAAAACAGCCCTTGGCTCCGCGGCTATCATGGTCGAAAGGGAGGCGTTCGAAGCGGTTGGCGGCTTTGATGAGTCGCTGCTGGCCTCGGAAGATTGGGATTTCAGTCTGAAATTAATTGCTAGCGGCTGGACCTGCCGATTTGAGCCAAGTGTCGAAATCAAGCACGAGCATGGGTGCAATTCGTTCGCCAAAATTCTCAAAAAGTCGTATCGCTATGGGCTGAGAAGCCGCCTGGTGGTGCAGCAGCGGCACAGAGACCGGATGTCACCGCTGGCCCGTCTTTCCCTTGTCATGTGCTCACCCTGGCTGTACTGGTTGTTGATACTGCCATATTCTCTTCTAGTCTGTACGTCTCAATCGCTACATTTTGTTCGCCATGATCCCAGGGTAATCCTCTATTTTCCGATATTACTGGTTAGCAGAATTGCCTATCACTGCGGGGTCCTTGGTGGTCTAGCGAAAGAAGGAGTGCGTGATGAAGGATGATTCGGCTCGGCTGTTGAGAACAAAGGATTGAAGCTGTGACCATTTTCCTGTCACTCGGTTTATTTATTGTTGTTTACCTCGGTCTCGTCTACCTCGTTTTTCATCTTCGTAAAAATAGTGCGATTGTGCCACTCGTGCTTGCCTATCCGGCATTCATTTGTCTTGAATCGCTTCTGTTAAACGTTTTGAGCATGTTCCATGCGGTCACCTCTCAATGGCTTATTGGAGCGCATCTGCTGTTCTGTCTCGGCGTCGTCATTCATATGGGAGCAAATCGCCGTGTTGCCGGGAATCTCTGGTTTCGCTTGTCGAGCCGGGTACGGCAGCTGTTCAGAACGGCGTCTCCTCCCTTTATTCTCATGTTGCCGTTGTTGTTTATTATCTGTCTGACAGCATTTCTCTATGTACCAAACAACTATGACAGCATGACATATCACCTGGCGCGGGTTGCCCACTGGATTCAAAACCAGAGTGTCGGCTATTATCTGACCCATATTGCACGGCAAAACCAGATGGGTCCCGGAGCAGAATATCTCATCCTTTTCTTTCAAATCATTTCCGGTTCTGACAGACTTGCCAACGCAGTGCAATTTTTCTCGTACCTGTTGATCCCGATCGGTCTTTACTATCTGATGAGGGTCATCAGGATCGACAGGAAAACAATCCCCTGGATCATTGTGTTATGCATGACGACGCCGATGGCGGTTCTTCAGGCCTCAAGCACGCAAAACGATCTGGTAGATTCACTGCTTGCACTCAGCATTATCCTGATAGGCGCTCGCCTGCTGGTAGGCAACGCAATGCGCATGGAACGCAATGACATCATTTTAGCGGCTGTGTGCTGCTCCGCCGGTTATCTGGTAAAACCGATTTCACTGATCGTGATCTTTCCTATCATCGTTGCCGGCTGTCTGCTCCAGTTCAAAAAGATGTTTCACCTACTCAGAAGTCCCAGGGGATATTATGGGCTGTTGGCTTCCCTAATTCTGATTGCCATAATCTGTGGTCCCGACATCGTCAGAAAAGTCGGCGAGGGTGGGTTTTCCCGATCCGAAGTTTATCCGTTGCTGGGTGGCTGGGATGCCGCCCGATTTTACAATCCTATTACCCTGCTTGCGCCGAATTTCCCTTATTCAACGGTATTTAATGAGTTTATCAGGGATTTGGCGATTCCTGTTCAGTCGTTCAATCGCAATATATATTTCGTACACGAGGACTTTATCGGCAACCCCGTTCAACTCTTGCTGCTCTTTATTCCAGCTCTTCTGTGCCGCTGCCTTTTTGCCGTTTGGGCTTATTTCAGGTTCGAGAAAACGATTGACCCTGCTGCTGTTTGCCCTGTTGCCGCTTGCTTCCTGGTGTACCTTTGCCTGGACTGTCAAAAATCAGGCCTGGATAACCCGTTTGCAGCTCCCGCTCTTTTTTCTGCTGCCATTCAGCCTGGCCTTGTTTTTTTCCCACTGGATAAATCGGGGCAGCATGTGTCTGAGATATTTCATGCTCATTGTCGTCGCCTTGTTTTCCTATTCCTACGCAATGAAGATTGTCTCGCTGAATCCGACACGGCCACTGGAAATCAGGTTTTTCTGGGGAGGCGTGCCAACCGCCTCCGAAAACTACTACCGCGATATCAACAAGATAAAGGAGCACAATAATTTTCTGCGCGTGGCCCGGGAGCAAAACTGCCGGCAGGCCTACCTGCTCCTCTCTGGTGACTATCCTGAGTACCCGCTGACCTGGAGGGCAATGCAAACCGGCATACGGATGCGTCATGCCTATCGAGAAGATGTCGATGCCTGGCCGTGCATGCTGTTCGCAGATACAGTGGAGTCGGAGCCCTCTTACGTCCCCGGGCGTGGCGTGCGCTGGGTTGAAGCCGGAGAATCGCACACGCTGATTCGAAATTTAAAATACGAGTTCGAGCGGTCCTCTAAGGTCGTGGCAAAGGTGGACAGATGGCCTGAAGAGCTTGACCTGAACCATAGCGCGGGCCCAATCGAATTGGACTATCAAGGTGGGCAACTCCTAATAATCGCTGAAGATACGGATCCATACATTATCATGCCTGTTTTGTCCGGAGATCCGGGAGAAGGAAGTGTTATCAGAATCGCTATGAAATCTCCGGTGCAAACCGTGTTCAAGCTGTATTATCAAACCCAAACGAATGAAATATATAACGAAAAGAACGTTTTTCGAAAAACGATTAATCCCGGATCCAATGTTATAGACTTTCAGGTTCCGGGGGACATCAGCCTCAGTTCGTTGAGAATCGATCCGGGTCAGCAGCCAGCCACCTATTCGGTTCAGAGTGTCGAAATCCGTCGTATAGTTGCACATTGATGGTATATTTATTCCGAATAACAGGTTGTTGAGGATTCTCTTCTGATGGAACACAGGATTTGCGTTGTGGTGCCCGCCTTCAACGAGGGTGCAGTGATACAACAGGTAGTCGATGAAATTCAGACTGCCGGCGATTATCTGGTCACTGTCGTCGACGACGGCAGTTCCGACGATACCTATGCCAAGGTCAAGGACCTTGACGGTGTCATCGCCTTACGCCATAAAATCAATCGCGGCAAGGGTGCCGCCACCAGGACAGGCATCGTTGCGGCCAACACCTTGATGGCAGACATCATCGTCACCCTCGACGGTGACGGTCAACACGATCCAGCCGATATCGAGTGTCTCGTCCAACCCATCATCTGTGACGGCTATGATGTGGTTCTCGGGACGCGGATGACTCTGTCCGACGGCATGCCGCTTTTCAAGGTGCTTGCCAACAAGATAGGTAACCTCATTACGCTGATGCTCTATGGAATCTATGTCTCCGACAGTCAATCGGGTTTTCGGGCCTACTCGCATTTTGCCGCCTCCAAGATCGATACCAAGGCGGATAAGTATGAGTATGACAGTAAAGTTATCAGAGAAATCAAGAATAACAGGCTTAAATTTACCGAAGTTCCCATCAAGGTGCGCTATACTGAACACTCGATGGGAAAGCCCCAGAAGCAGGGCCTGGTCAACGGGGTGAAAACATTTATTCGCATGATCTGGCACATGATCGTATGATTTAATCCGAAAAATCAAATGAATATACAAATTTATCAAATTGTTGTCGTGGCTATTTCGTCCGTCATGCTGTTCAAGGGCATCAAGAATTTCGTCAAACGTGAGACAGGCCAGACTTTCTTGAAACTGGCGGTACGCCTTATCGTCTGGGGCGGTATGGCCGTTATAGCCATATACCCGAACAGCACCTGGGTCGTGGCTAGGGCCATCGGCATTGTCGACAATATAAACGCGGCAATCATGATTGGATTTCTCCTGATATTTTTGATTATCTTCAAGCTGATGTCGGCAATCGAAAAAATCGAACAGAATATTTCTGAACTCACCAGGCGGGATGCTCTAAAAGACCTTGATGAAACAATCAAACAGATAAAACCCGATGATCAAGGTCAATAAAGTATTCTTTTATAAAGTATCTGCAGGATTGATCCTCTCTATTTGGTTTTTGGTAAGTTATGCGGCATTTGCTGCAATGTATAACTTATGGTGGCAGCGTGAGCGCGTTGAATATCTCGGTAAGCCTGTTCATGAGCAGCGTCTCAAGGTATGGCAATATGCCGGTTTACCAGCCGAACTGCTGCAATCAGTATATGCTGTTCAGCAGTTGTGGTCTGAAGAGGTAAACTACACTTTCGCTGGCGAGCATAATAATAAGTCTTATGCTGAATATCTCCTTTTGCCAAGAATTCCAGCAGGATCGGATGGTTATTATTTACACACTGATGGTACCTTTCGCCCTTCTTACAGCATCGGTGCAAGCACCAGCGCCCTTCCTGAAAATCAAAGTTGGGGCTTGTTTGGCCTGATTGGTTCAATGCTGACTCTGACGGGAGCTAGCCTGCTGACCAGATGCGTTTTTAGACACTTATCGCTCAGTTTTCCTGAGTGTTTTTCGATCGCTATATTCATACTCATGATACTGGCCCTGCTGTCAAAACTGGCATTTCAAACGATTGTCCCAGGCTTTGTCGTGACCGTTATTCTCGGGTGTACAGGACCGTTATTATATTTGCGTTCTGGAGCGAGATCACCTAACTTTTTTATGGGGCTCAAACGATCGGCAACGGGGCTACGTTCTTCATCAACCAGAGGAATACAAATCTGGACTGTGCTGATGGTGATCCTTTTGTTTCTCAGCGTTTGTTGGAGCTTTATCATGGCGGTGGTTGTTGTTCCGGATGATTGGGACGCCTGGGCAATTTGGGGAGCAAAGGCGAAACTGCTGCTTTTGGGCAGTGGTCCGCTCGTTGATGTTACCAAAGTCGGGCATGCCGATTATCCACTTCTCTGGCCGATGCTTTGGGCTTATTCCGCCTGGTTCTCCGGTGGTTGGGAAGAGATGTGGAGTCGGGGGTGGGGGGCAATTCTCTATGCTCTGGTACTTTGGGAAATGGTAATTGTGATCTATCAATCAAATGGGAAAATCCAATATGGTTTATTCGGCGCTGCCCTCTTTGCAACGATGCCAATGACACCCCTTGTCGTATCCTGGAGTTATGCCGAAACTCCCTTTTGGTTGTTTACTGCCACCGGTTTAGGCTGTCTCTTTCGCTGGCGTGAAACCGGACGGCTTGGGTATGCCGGTATCGGCTCGCTACTCATTACCGGCGCCGCCTACACCAAAAACGAGGGCATGCTGTTCTTTTGTGTTGTCATGCTCTGGCTCTGCACAGCTTGCTACCGTAATGACTGGCGAGCCATGATAATCTTTGCCTTGATATTTCTAGCAAGTTTGGCGCCGTGGCTCTACTGGATAAAGCTCTATCTGCAGCTCGGGTCACACGCCACTGATGGGTTGGATTTTATGAATCTTGATATTGCTCGGATCGTTGACCGCTCTAATGCTGCCATAGATTCCATAATGACAATGTGGGCTGATGTAAGACAGTGGGGAGTATCGCTATTTTTGTGCTTTTTTTTAGCGTTAACTGCACTTTCTGGCAAGAAAAGATGGAGCGATTTCTTGATTCCTTTTCTTCTATTCACTGGCTATCTGGCGGTTATTGTCCTTCATCAGGCTGAGATATATTGGCAGGTCGGAACGGCATGGAACCGCCTGACACTTCAGGTCATGCCGATGCTCATCCTGATAACATTGAGCAATTTCAATAAAGGTGGTGATAAGGCCTGAATATGTTCTATTTCTCGAGGCTGGTTGTTGAAATTTGTACGCCATTTATCATAGCACTGATTTTCCTGGTCCTCAGCATTTCATTTGCCGCGTTAAACAGAAAAAAAATCGGAATATTCAGCTCCGTTTGCGGGGTGGCTATACTGATTTTTTTCGGTTATGGCGGCTGGTCAAGCAGCCATATCAAGAGTAACGAAAGTGCCTATGAGCCCTTGGCTGCTGGCGCTCTGTCAAATCGGCAGATTATTAAGTCGATTCACTATATCGCTGTGCTGGGAAGTGGTCATGTATCAGATGATCGGATGCCTGTGAACAGCCAGATTGGGGGGGCATCTCTTTACCGGATTGTTGAGGCGAAGCGCATATCAAATCTCCTTCCCAATGCAGATTTGATTATTCTCGGTGGAATCGGCTATGACCCCATACCAAATGCCCGAATAGTTAAGCAAGTTGCATTGCTTATAGATATTCCGCCACAAAGAATCATCACGCGTGAAGAACCTAGAGATACCGAGCAGGAAGCGGTTGCATTGTTCGAGATTGTGAAAGACGAGCCTTTTGTTTTGGTAACATCAGCAAACCATATGAAGAGGGCCATTTCTCTTTGTAAACGGTTGGGAATGAATCCTATTCCAGCACCTACCGATTACATCATCAGAAATCATCATATCAAACCGGCTGCCGCCGTTTTGCCGAGTCCTCAGAATCTCGGGTTGGCAAGAACATTGATATACGAGAGCATAGGGACATTATGGATACGGATAAAAGAGATTTTTCAAAACTATCTATAGTTATTCCGGTATTCAACGAAATAACCACTCTGGAAAAGATTGTAGAGGCGGTGAATACGGTGGCTATCGGGCTTGAGAAGGAGATAATTCTGGTTGACGATGCCTCAACCGACGGAACAGCAGAGTTTATCCGCAACAAATTTGAAGAACATTCAATTGTTACCGTGTTTCACTCGGTCAACATGGGTAAAGGTGCTGCCCTGCGATCGGGATTCAAAGTCGCTACTGGCGAGATTGTTCTTATTCAGGATGCCGACCTGGAATATAACCCAGAAGAATACCCAAGGTTACTCGAACCGATTCTGGCAGGAAAAGCAGATGTGGTCTATGGTTCTCGTTTCCAAAGCGGTGACGCTCATAGGGTGCTGTATTTCTGGCATTCTGTTGGAAATAGATTTTTAACTCTGGTTTCCAACATGTTCACAAATATCAATCTGACTGACATGGAAACCTGTTACAAGGCTTTCAGAAAAGAAATTATCGACCAGGTATCAATTGAAGAAAATCGATTCGGCTTCGAGCCCGAAATAACTGCAAAAGTTGCAAAGCTCAAATGCAGAATATTTGAAGTGGGTATATCCTACAGTGGCCGAACCTATGAGGAGGGGAAAAAAATCGGGTGGAAGGACGGTTTGCGAGCCATTTATTGTATCCTCAAGTATAATATTTTTCGCTGATCTCTGCCTCTGATCATGATTTCCACTTGGGTCTGAATAGTCCATAACGGGTTCAGAGGTAAAATTTCAGGATATCAGGCTCGATTCATTGATCCGAGAAATGCGAAAGTTTGCCGGGCAGAACGCTGCCATGAAAAACCTTCCGCCCATTGTTTTGCCTTTCTGCATCTTTCTGCTTTTTCCTCTGGAGGCATCTTCAAAGCAGCCAATATTTGATCAGCCACAGCCTGCGCTGTCAATTTTTCCACATACATTGCATGGTCTCCACCAACTTCGGGTAACGATGCCTCTGTCGAACAGATCACCAGAGTTCCAGCCATCATTGCCTCCAGGACCGGCAAGCCGAATCCTTCATAGCCGGAAGGCAGGACAAATAGATCAGCCTTTTGATATAGCAGCCTCAGTAAATCAAAGCTAATCCCACCTTTCAATCTATAAAGCCGCTGTGGCTGGTCTAATTTATCGATCGCGTCTTCAACTTCCGGCTCTCCGAGTCTTGGTTTGCCAACTAATACCAGGTTATGCGGTATTGAATTCTCGAGATGACTAAATGCCTCGATCAGTAAATGAACGTTCTTATGCGGATAAGTATGTGCTACACAGAGGATAAAGGGCTTGTCTTGTGGAATCTGCCGCCTCAGTTCCTTCTCTATTTCTGGGTCATCAACGGGAACCGCAAATAAGGGGCTCACGCCTGCTAGAATGGCATGTACTTTATCACTGGAGGCAAATCCGCTGTTTATAATCTCTTTACGAGCAAAATTGGAGACAGTGATAACTCCCCTGCAGCGGCTGCATGCAATTTTGACAAGACGATCCAGAGTCATACGCTCCAACCACTTCATATCTTGTGGGTATCTCTTGTACTGGAGATCGTGAATGGTCACCACCTGCGGGCAATGGGAGAAATATGGCGCCGTATAGCCTGGCGACCAGACCAACTCAACACTGGAGCTTCTTACATAAAATGGGAGCAATATCTGCTCAGCAACTATCCTCAATGGCCGAATATGAGCCTGCACCGGCAGGCGGCAAAAGGTGATATTGGCCCGCCCTTCAAGCCATTGCTGCATGACCTGATCATTATCGCTATGCGTAAAAATGGTAATACGAAGATCAGGATACTCTGCCACTATTGCCAGAAGCAGCTCCCGCAGGTAGGTTTCTGTGCCGCCCACGTCTCCGGGAACATGAAACAAGGTGTTTATTCCCAAGTGCATGGCTGTCAGCTCGTTTCCTTTGTGTTTTTACGAGTCAATGCCATCAGGCTGTAGGCACCAACAATACCGTGGCGGACCCCCCGGTGCAGGATCGCCTGGGCAGACCATTTCCCCGCATCACTAATTGTAGCGTCAAGTTCCTCTTTGAACTGTGTTCTGAAAAACTGGCCGCTGATCGAGCCAGTGTGCCAGCGAAAGGCTGCAAGGGGGCCTCCCGGAACCAGAACCCCTTTGCCATAATGCCACAGCCTTAACATGAAAACATAATCCCATGCCGCCACCATGTTTTCCTTAAGGTATTCACTGGAGTCATCAAGAATGTCTCTGCGGAAAAAAAGGGCGGGCTGGGACACATAGTTGATGGACTGGAACACGAAACGAGACGAAATGGGGAAAGAACATTTCCTTGAATCTGGTAATTCCGTGCCGAATCTCTTTCCCGTTTTCGTTTATGATGGGGCATTTCCCGAAACAGAACGATGCCGATGGCTGCTCAGTCATTATCCTGGAAACTCGAAGCAGGGAGTCCGGATAATATATATCGTCCGCGTTCAGCCAACTAACCATCTCCCCGGTTGCCCGTGCAAAACCCTTGTTGATTGCATTGGCGGGGCCGGTATCATCCTCAATCAGGAGGATATCAATCTGGTCCTTATACCTGTTCAGGATATCTGCCGACCCATCGGTTGAATTGCCGTCAACCACGATGTATTCAAGTTCGATACCGCTCTCCCGCTGGCCCAGCACGCTTTGAATGGCTTCCTCAAGGTACGTTGACCCATTAAAATTGGGCGTGATCACACTAAATTTCATTGCGATTCCTATGCACCTTTCTTGCGATATCAAAGCAAATCATGGGAATGATAAAACAGCTGGCAATGCAGACAAAGTAGTAATACCGCCAATTCATTACATTGAGTAGCGTGGTTAATGTCAGAACTTGGGCGAGTACGACTGAACTGAATATTGCGCTAAACGGTAACCATCTGAAAGCAATGACACACAGGGGAAAAAGTGCCAGGGCCCAGAATGGATTCCAGCTAAAGTACACAAATGGCACCTGATAACTGCGCCAATAAACAGCCATCGCCAAGTCTTTCAGAGACGCCAGTGGCCCACTCCAGTTTTGAAGATAAGGATAGACGTCATGCCAACCGGCATGCTGCAGAAATTTGTAGGCATACCTGTCTCCGAGAAAATAGTGATACAAGTCCCATTTTGTAGTCGTCTGGTTAATATCGAGTATGCCCCAGTAGTTCTGCCAAGTTTGCTGTAATAGCGCTGAAGGCGAGCTACGTAAGACGTATTGCATATACATTTTTCCCTGCGTAATAAGGTAGCCGGAATCAGTTGCCAAAATACCGGTCAGAAATGTGATGCCCGCAATCGTTAGCACCCCGCCACATGCAACTCCGAACACAATTCGCCTGTTTAACCGAATCAATCCAAGCAGCACATAGAAAAATGGTATAAAAATAAGATAAATCAAACCATTGTGCCTGATAAACCCCAGGGACAACAGCAGCAGGATGAGTACCACGACCTGCTCGCGGGAAAGGTGAAGAGAGTTAAGCTGTTTTTTCTGAAATAGCATAACCGAGATATAACCCCAGAAAACTATCAGCAATGCAAATGGAATATCCTTCCAGAGCACGGTGTTATAGAGACCGATCGGAATGGAAAGAACGGTAAGCAGGTAAAAAGGCATTAAAAGCCAGACAGGAACGTGATTCCGTTGAATTGTATAAAAAACTGTGGCCACCAGAGTTGAAGTTGCTGCTACATGGAATAGCGGTACCACGGCCGGGCTGTTCCATACATGATATAGGAATTTATAGAGAAAGACGTTGAGGATCGGATGATCATTAAGGTACACCTCGGGCAACTGAGCTGCCCGCCATATCTTCAGGGAATCAACCGACATTACCCCTGGCCAGAAAATCAACAACCAGATCAGATAGCAAAAAAAAGCCCCACAGAAAAACCAGACGAAAACCCGTTCCTGCCCGCTCAGTATATTTTTTATGCCTCCACTTCTCCTGTAGACTCTGTAGAACCCAGACAATAGCCAGACCGTCAGCAAACCAAAAATCAGCTGTTGGATAAACCTGCTCCAGGAAAAATATCGGATTTGGTATTGGCTTGTACCCGTAAAAACCTTTTTGGACAATAAATCAGGTTGCTTGAGCAGTGAATGTCTATCCCCGCGATCGGGGGTGGCTACAAATACAGAATCCAGTTGAACGGGTTGAATATCTTTTCGCTGCGCCAGGACGAGTTCATTGATCTCGTAACGAGGCAGAGGAATGTGCACTGAAAATTGATTGTCGCTACCCAGAAGCCAGAAATCAAATTTCCAGCTTTTGGCCTCAACATTGGCAATATACAGATCTTTTCGAATCACATTACCGTTAACCTCAATTTGCGCAGAACCTGAACCGTTATTAGTAAACAACTCGATTGAAATGCTACTGTCTGCAAAGATCTGTTTCTCAAAATATTGTTTTTCAGCACTAAGACTAACGTCACCACCCAGGACTTCCCGGCCGTCTGCAATAATACGGTTTAAGGTCACATCGGAGCTCAAAGAGGCAGGATTTTTTTTGCCCAGATAACTTATTTTGACGGTATAGGTCGATTCGTGCTCAGGAGCCTGAGTGTTCAATAAGACGCTGTATTTCTCGTATTCATTGAGACCCGCTCCGGAATCCCACAGACATCGAAGCCAGCTGGTATGTCTGCCACTGACCCCTTGACCTCAAGGAGTGCAGGAGCGTACCAGGAACCGTTAACAACAAAATAGCAAACAGAAATGATAAAAAAGACAAAAAGGAAGGCCTGATGGTATCGGCGGGTTGATTGCATAGCGCACAATTTTTCAGGCATCACCTCAATGACGACCGGTCTGATACAGCATCAATGTATCGATTTTTGTTGCAACATCATTAGCATCTGCCCTCAAGCTAAGATAGTAGTGATTTCCGTTCAATCTTTGCTGCCAGTGATTTGATCCATCTTTAGATATCTTATTAACCCCAGGCTCTGAAAGGGAAAAGGCTTGGGTTCCATTTATCGGTAACTCAGCAGCGTACAGGACTGCCAATTGATCCCAGCTAGGCCTGCCTTCAAAATCATTATGCTTCTGGAATGCGAGGCGTACCGGACTTGATTCGCTGGCACTTTTTAAAGATTTTCCGGTTATCACTTGTAAGCCAGTCTCATAACCCAGAAAAACGACCCGCGTCGGCCAATTGTCAATTGCATATTTTGCCGACCACGGATCTTGGTAAAAATTATATTCCTTTCCGGAGGGAAACTCCCCTCCCATGCTCACGAGCTGTTTTATTTTTTGCTTGATCAACGTTCGTCCATCAAGTGGACTGATGTCATCAGGGCCTGATTGAAGTAGATTCGCCAGATTGGTTAAATGTCCCACGGTGATAATTATGACGCTTTTGTCAGGTTGTTCGAAGAGCAGACGTCTATACAATGTCACAGCATCTGGTATGTTGCCTGTTAGCTCAGAATTGTAGGCAAATCTGGAAGCAATATCCCTAGTGTACGCTGATGGCTCGTAGACTCTTTTCCCCTCTACCCTGCCAATTGGAATATCTGGACGACCGAACCAGGTATTGAGCGCAGCTAGACATGGCACACTCCAGGGATCCCCTGATGATACCATCATGCCGAGGATATCGATCTTGCCCTGATTCGCCAGCGCATGAAGCACCGCGACAGCGCCAACATCATCGGCGTCGGAGGAGATGTCCGTGTCAAAGATAACCTGCACCGGACTTTCCGCAAAAACGCACTTAATGACAAATGATTTGAGCACAATACGAGAAAGTACCAGCAAACAGAGTGTATGGAAATGGACGCAGGGTTATCATTTTTTTTGAAGTAACCGCTCAATTTTAGACATGCGAAACCAGCCTTGCCGGATTCTTGATATCGGATCTGACACCGCAATACCTGTTGGCAAACTGGGTCATTCCAATTTCACTGAGGTGCATTTTAACTTCCAACTCTTCCCCGACTTCTCCTTCTGTTATCTCTGGAAGAAAAAACCATGGGTCGGTGCCGTATGATACGAACGCTGCCTTATCTTTCCAGCCAATTCTTTTAACGGTGCCGTCCAGGTAAAGCCTATCGAAATCCTCAGCTGCCTCAAGCATTAAAATCGTCTCACCCGACGCACAATTCGTAACTTTTATATAATCTATGAGCACGACACCCATTCTGACACTGGGATCAATTCTGATCCAGAACGGCAGTCCGGGGATTGTCAGTCTTGCTGTTATCGTCGTTGGTTCATCACTGAGGTAGTGAAACCATTTATGGTCCGGATCGATGGTATTGCCTTCAACTTTATAGATCTGGACAAAATTGTGGCGGTCATAGGCAGCTGTACCTGTGGCTTTCTCTCGCTCAGCAAAGCGCGTCACTTCTTTCCAATAAAAGCTCATCTCCTTTTTGGGATTGTTGTTATCGGACCAGGCTTTGAGATAAGTGCGACTGGCTGGCGTCTGACTGGCTATGAGTTTGATCGTTTTATCAAACTCCTGTGCCGCTTCGCTCCAGTCGGGCCAGGCCTCAGCTGTTGCCAGCCCCCCCTGCTTCAGTCGTTCGAGTTCCGCCTGATTTTCAATCAATGTTCGCAGATATGCAACGACCTGCTGATCGTCGTCTCTTGCAGCAACATAACTGTTGTGGTTGTGAACGATATATTCATCATGGCCGGTCACATCATAGACAATGGCCGTGCCCCCGCAATGGAACATTTCCAGCGGCGGACCGAACATTCCCTCGACATAGCTGAGCTTGACCAGAACATCGCAGGATCGGTAGATTTCAGAAGTCTCGTGAATAGGAATACGCGAAAAAACCCGATCCACCCCCGGAAACGATTCGATATCCGAGGAAGTCAATAGCCAGATTTCGTCAACACCTGCCTGCCTGCAGAGTTCAACGGCTTTGGGTACGTTTTTGTAAAACACATCCACCGGACCCTCAACCAGCACGCGAAGCTTGCCCTGATCACGGGCTGCAACCCTCGGGCCTTCTGCCTGATAGATGTCCTTTCTGATGCCGTTTCTTACCAGGTAAGCGTCCCGATTATAATTTTCATACAGGTACTCCTGTATCCAACGAGCTTCGGTTATGAACGGAACATTCAATGCATAAGTTGACTCACAATATGCTTTCCAGATATCGATTTCCCGTTTGTCATGATCTTTTGGGTCTTGCTCTTCAAAAAACCTCGACTCAATCGATTGAACAAAGTAAGCGTAATGGCTTGATTTCAATTGGGAAAGCAGAAATGGGCTCTGCCAGTAAGTGGCAAAAACCAGATCAAAGCTTTGTTTTTGTGCCTCTTCCAAAGCTCAGCCAGCCCAGCTTTTCTGCTCTGGGATGCCACTGGTGACGATCTGGGGAAACAGGCTCCCGGGTAAGCATCTTAACGTCGTGGCCCATATCGACAAGCCGGGAACCATGTTCATATATAACATAGGTCCCGCCGCTGATATCAGGCGATCCGAGCAAGAAGCCTATGTGCAGGTTATTTTTACTCATCGCTGCCTAATCTATGGGTTGAAATGCTTGTCTTCTCAGCTTGCCTTTTTAAACACCCGCTGATACCGGCGGTAGCCGTCCACATGTCGATAGAACCCGACCCCGAGCCGCCGCAAGATGATCGGCGGCCAGATGCCGCTCTCCAGCAGGGTCTTGCTCCGGATGACCGTTATCAGGTTGCGGATGCGATCGGGAAGCGGCACACCATTGTCAGCCCGAAAATCGGTGATACTCGAACACCCCGAAATTTTCCAGATGGTAGAGGCGCTCGAAAAAATCCACCTCTTCAGTGCTTGGCTTGAAAACCATCCGGGCATGCTGCCTGGCAAACCATTCCGGCGACGGAGTAGAGCAGCATGACTGCAGATAAGCCCGGTTCAGCGCAGTGAATCCGGAAAAAATCGTATTCCTGCAACGGCCTGATATCCTGCTCGAACAAAGCGCGTTCCTCCGGCAGATCGAGGGTTGCAACATACACCTCAGTGTTTGTGCCTCGGTCTCTTGGCGCTGACCATCTTCTGATGATCCTCCCCGAGCTGCTCGAACTGCTCCCGGGTATAGTAGCCGTCGGCACTGCCGTGGGAGGCGCCAAGCATCATCTCGTAGAGCGAGCGGTTATTGTTGTAGACGTGAAAATAGGGGCTCAGCCTCGGAGTATCGTCAAACAGCAGCCCCTGCTTCCGATTGTTCTTTCTTCTTTCGGTGGCGATCAGCGAACCAACGTAATACCCGGCAACCGCGACCTCCTGATCTAAAATGTAAAAAAGATTGTCCTGGATCGAGCCTTTCCAGCCGACATCGACAATGCTCAATCCTTCTTCTTGTAATCGACTCCGAACGAATCAAGATACTGGATAAAGTTCTCTTTCTGCTGGATTCTTCTGTCGCTCATAGACCTGCTGAAACAGCGGTGAATGTCATAAGTCTTCGGAATTCTTCCCGATTTGGCAGGTCGGTATGCCGGGCGGCAAAATCGACACCGGCCTCGCGGCAGATCCTCGGCCGCCAGAAGCTCTTCAAAATTGAGGCTCAGCAAGAAGTCCCTGCAGGAAATATCGCGGTAATGGTTGAAGAGCCTGGCGAAATCCTCTTCACCAAGCGGTCTCAACGAGGCCAGAAAGGTCGCCTTGCGAGAGACCAGAAGATAATGGCTGGTGATCGGCCGGCAGCCGAACAGATCTGTCTGGAAACGATCGAAGAGTTTTTGAAGAATTCCCCTTCCTTGGAGAGCAAGAAAACGTGCTTTGTATTCTCTTCCGCAAGCTTGCTGAAAAGCCGGTAAATAAAGAGACCACAAGCTGAAGGCCAGCTCTTTGAAGGGCAGTTTCTCCTCAGCCGCGATAACAGCTTGAAAAACCCCATTATCGTGCTGCTCAGGTTGGCTCCAGTTCTCGTAGTATTGCCGCTGGGCTGGATTTTCGACATGTATCGCGTTGATGCCCTGCTGCCGGGCCATGTCGATATCGGAGTGCTGGTTATCCCCGATCATGACCAGCTCTTCAGGGCTGCAGCCCAACTCCTCGCAGACCTTTCGGTACAGCCGTCCCGAACCCCTTGGCCAGGCCGCAATCCGCTGAGATGTAGAGATGATCGAACCAATCATTGAGCTGATGATGAGCGAGCATCTGCCCGAAATACGGGGAAGGCAGATAAAAGTCCGAGATCAGAACGGTCTTGCAGCCATGCGCTTTGATCGATTTCAGCACATCAACCACTTCGGAGCAGGGCTGCTGGACGTGTTTTTCAACGCTGAGCTCTATGTCGAGCATCAGCCGGCTGAAGTCGTCGTCGCTCCAGCCCTGCAAGAAATTCGGGCTGCTTCTGCCGAATGATGCGAAGATAATGCGGCGCCAGCTGATGCAGATAAAACTCCAGTTCTCCTCCGGCGGCCGCGCTCTGCTCGCAGAGCCTTTGTTCGAGTTCGCTTCTGGTCTCGATAGAGTTCGTCGGCGCTGACGACCTCCCCGCTTGCGAGGCTCAGCAGTCTCGCCGCCAGTTGCTTGGTGAACTCAGGGTAGACCGTCCTGGTTACCAATGTGTCGAAGTAATCGAAACAGATGATGCGCTGCTTCCCCGTTGACGATTCATTCAGTCAGGCATTTGATAACCTGCTCGGGACTGGTTGAGCCGATAGTCCAGGTATTCATGGCAGCAACAGTGTTTTAAATGCTGGAAATCTGAATATCGGTCCAAGGGGTTATTAAAAATTCCATGGACCGGAACATCATGCGTAATAGCGTCAAAAGAAACGATGTTGTGCGCCCAGCACTGTACCACGTGGTTCAGAGCATGGATACCTTCGCCGATGCCAAGCGTGAGGGTATAGGTGCCCGGGTGAATTTCCGGCCAGCAAAACTCGTAACGGACTAGGTTATAGCCAGCCTTAAGGCTCAGCACTTCTTCCTTGCAGACACAGGCTGTTTTCACCGAAGATCGCGTTGCCGACCCGGTCCTTCACGGTATAACCGAAAATAACATTGCTCTTGTCGGTGACGGACTGCACGAGCATGCGAACCGAAACCGTATCTCCTCTTTGAACCGTCAAAAGCGGTTCTCTATTTCCTTCTTGGTGACCGAGAACCGAAGAAGCTTGATCTCACCGGCCCCGCCGATATCCTCCTCATCAACAGCCTGCCAGCTGGCCGAAATCGTCTTCGCTCGCCGTCGCCGCGGCCTTCGCATGTCCGCCGGAAGCTCTGCTGGACGATACGCTTCGGCTGCTTGACCAGGTTTGAGTGAATCAGTTTGGTGTATTTGGACACTCCCTCGGCAGGCTCGCCCTGGTAGACGATTCTTCCTTTTTCGAGCACGACGACCCGGTCGCACAGGTTGGAAATCGAATGCATATCGTGACTGACCAGCAGAATCGTGCAGTCTGCATGACCTGCTTCATGTGCTCGACACATTTCTGCTGAAAAAAGATATCGCCCACGGCGAGCGCCTCGTCGATGACCAGGATTTCAGGATCGACGCTGATGGCGGTGGCAAAGGCCAGACGCACGTACATGCCGCTCGAGTAGGTCTTGACCGGGCGGTCGATGAAGTCGCCGATATCGGCGAAATCGACGATCTGGCCGAACCGGGCCTCGGTCTCCTCCCGGGAAAGGCCGAGGATGGCCGTATTCAGGTAGACGTTTTCCCGACCGGTAAACTCGGGGTTGAAACCGGCCCCGAGCTCGAGCAGTGCGGAAATTCTTCCTTTCACCCCGATGCTCCCGGACAGTCGCCTGCAGGTTGCCGCAGATAATCTGCAGCAGGGTCGATTTGCCGGAGCCGTTGCGGCCGATGATACCGACCGACTCCCCCCTGGCGACCTGAAAGGAAATGTCTCGACAGGGCGGTAAAAGATTTGTGGTACTGCTTTTTCAAGCGGATGAAATATCTCAATGACCCGGTGATGCGGTTTTTTATAGAGAAAATACTCTTTCGAGATATTGTCGATTGAAATGGCGATATCGTTGCCCATTGCCGATCCTCTTAAAGCACGTCCGAGAACTGAGGCCGCAGCTTTCTGAAGACATAGGCTCCGCCGAGCAGCGACTGCACCGGTGATCGACCAGAAATAAAGCGTATAGGCCCCATGCTGCCAGAACGGTACGCCGCCGATAAACGAATCACGATAGCCCTGGACGATATAGAAGAACGGGTTGAGCTTGAGCCATTTCTGGATGGGTTCTGAGAACATGTTGATATCCCAGAAAATCGGCGTTCCCCAGAAGCCGACCTGGAGCAGCAGAGTTATCACCTGGCCGACATCGCGAATAAACACATTGAGCGAAGAGACAAGCCAGGAAACCCCCAGGGCCAGCATCGCGAAACAGAACAGGTAATAGACGAACTGGAAGATATAGATGGTGAGCGGCACTCCCTGAAGAACAATCAGTGACAACAGAATAATGATAAACACCATATGGGTGACCAGACCCGGAAATGAGTTTGATCACCGGAGGAGTATCTCCGGCGGAAACTGCGTCTTCTTGATCAGACGCGCGTTGCCGACAACAGCTGCCGGTCGAAGAAGTCACGATGTCGGCAAAACAGAACCATGGGGCCAGGCCGGCCGCCAGCCAGACGACAAACGGCACATCTCCCATCGGCCGGGACTTGAATCCGACGCTGAAGACAAACCAGAAAACACAGATGGTCACGATCGGTTTGATAAAGGTCCAGACAAAGCCCAGAAACGAACCGACATACTGCGCCGAAATTTCCCGTTTCGCCATTGACCAGATCAGGTAACGCTGGCTTAACAGAAACTTTTCGATTTCTGATAAAGCCGCTGAAGTTCATCGCGATGTCCGCTAAGCGTTTATAGCCCTGTTTAGCAGACGGTCAAAATAATTCAATGGTCGGCTGCAACCCTTCCTCGAGCGTGATCTTCGGCTCCCAGCCAAGTTCTTTCTTGGCCAGGCTGATATCTGGCTTGCGCTGCCGGGGGTCATCGGAGGGCAGCGGCTTGAAGTCGATTTTCGACTTCGAGCCGGTCATCTCGATCACCTTTTCGGCCAGTTCCAGGATGGTGAACTCGCCCGGGTTGCCCAGGTTCACCGGGCCGGTGAAGTCGTCTGCGGTGTTCATCAGCCTGATAAAGGCCTCGATCAAGTCGTCGACGTAGCAGAACGAGCGGCTCTGGCTGCCGTCGCCGTAGACGGTGATCGGCTCGCCGCGCAGGGCCTGGACGATGAAGTTGGACACCACCCGGCCGTCATCGGGGTGCATGCGCGGTCCGTAGGTGTTGAAGATCCGGGCTATTTTAATTTTCAGCTTGTGCTGCCGGTGATAATCGAAAAAGAGCGTCTCGGCGCAGCGCTTGCCCTCGTCGTAACAGGACCGGATGCCGTTGGGGTTGACATGGCCCCAGTAGGACTCGGGCTGCGGATGCACCTGCGGGGTCGCCGTACACCTCGCTGGTGGAGGCCTGGAAGATTTTGGCCTTGATCCGCTTGGCCAGACCGAGCATGTTGATCGCCCCGTGCACCGAGGTCTTGGTGGTCTGCACCGGGTCGAACTGGTAGTGGATCGGCGAAGCCGGGCAGGCCAGGTTGTAGATCTCGTCCACCTCCAGGTAGAGCGGAAAGGTCACATCGTGGCGGACCATCTCGAACAGCGGGTTGTCCAGCAGGGGCAGGATATTGTGCTTGGTGCCGGTGAAGAAGTTGTCGATGCAGAGCACTTCATGGCCCTGATCCAGCAGCCGCTCGCAGAGGTGGGAGCCGAGAAAACCGGCCCCGCCGGTGATCGCAATCCGTTTTTTCGATGTCATCAAGGTGATGCTCCGTCTGAATCAATTAATTAAAATAACTGGAACCGGCCAACAGCGTAGAATAAACTACTGCAGGGTAAAAGGCAAATACGCATTACCCCGCCCCGCACGCACCGCCGATCGTTTGCTCAACGGTTCACCTTGCGGTGGAGAAAGACATCGGGCCAGCAGTCGTTGCCGGTATGATGGGTCAGGCGGACCGCCTCGGACGCGGGGGTATCGATCAGCCACAGAAATATCTCGTAATCGGCGGTGTCGTGTTCGTGGCCGCCGGCGCTTGCCCCGTAGACCAGCACCTCACCGGTGTTGGCCACCATCGGGAAATATTCGTGGCTGTAAGGCTCGGGGGCGTCGAACCAGATTTTGGGTGCAAGTGATTCAGGGTCGAGCCGATAGATTGCATTTTCCATCCGCCCGCCATGATCGACCTTGACCAGATAGCCATCAGCCGGCCCCCAGGTCAGCTGGCAGCCGTTGCCTGTCTGGCGCACCGCCCCGTCTTTTTCCACCACCGCGGTGGCCCGCAGGGCCTGCCTGAAGGTAACCGCCAGCCTGCCGTCCCCACTGACCGACGGGGTCTGCAGCTCGGTCTTGGGCGGCGCCTGAACGGTGACGCCGGACTGGTAGACAACCCGCTCGGCCATGCTTTTTAAATCGAGCTCGACCACCTGGTTGGCGTTGCGCTGAAAATAGACTTTTTTGCCGTCGCGGGACCAGGTGGGCACATTGCCGTTTTTAGCCAGCAGCTGTTCCCGGCCCGATTGCAGCTCAAGCAGCCAGACATCCCAGGCATAGACATTTCTCTGGGAGACCCACACCTCATGGGACCGGGCAAAGACAATCCGCTTTCCGTCCGGCGAGACGCGGGGATAGTATTCGGTATGCGGGTGGGTGGTGAGCTGCCTGGTCGCGCCGTCGGGAAATGATTTGAGCCAGATATCGTGGTTGCCCGAGCGATTCGAGCTCCAGACCACGAAGCCGTCCAGCCGGCTCAGTGGTTGACTGCCTAGTCCGTCAGCCGGCAGGACCGCCTGACCCTGGTCGGGCTGCCTGACGCTGCCCCGCTTTTTCACCGCACGCATCTCATAGAGCAGCAGGGCCGCGCCAAAGACAAGCAGGGCGGCCAGCGCCAGCCATATCCGCCATGCTTTGCCCGGCCGTGCAGAGGCCAGGGGAGCTGGGGTTTTCGCTTTGAAAATAAATAGAATCAGACCCAGCCCGCCAAGCAGGTAATCGACGATCTGGCTGATCACATGCATGGCCAGCATCACGATCAAGGAAGTGGCCGTGCTTGCCCCGAGCGCCACCAGGGCCAGGGTGCCCCCCGCCTCGTAGGTGCCGAACCCCATGAAGGCGGGGACCGGCAGGCTGGCGCCCGCCTCGGCGCTGACCAGCGCCGGCAGGACGGTGGCGATCGCGGTATCCATCTCCGGGTTCTGGGGCCCGTAGGCGGCCACCACCCCGATGAACAGGCAGTAGAGGCCGAAATACTTGGCCAGTCGAACGCCAAGCGACAGCATCAGGATCCGGCCGGTGATTCCTGCCCGCCGGGTGTCGGCCAGGGCCCGCTCGATCTTTTTCAGCAGAGCGGCTCCCTTGCCGGCGATGCCCCGCCTCAGCCAGCCCATGCGGTCGAGCAGCCGGTTGACCAGTCCAAAGGCCGGATAGAGCAGCAGGAAAAGAAAACCGATGAGCAGGGCGAGCATGATCAGCACCCCCGCCATCCAGTTCTGGAAATCTCCGCCGATAAGCTGCACCCCCATCAGCACGATGAGCAGCAAGGCCAGCGCAATCAGGTCGAAGACGAAGCTGATCACCAGCGAGGATACGCAGGCCCCGCCGCTGACCCGATAGCCCCGGTTGAGCATGGCAATGTAGCTCAGTTCGCCCAGCCGGGCGGGCAGCATATCGACAAACATATTGCGGCTCAGGGTCACCAGAAAGATATGGAACAGAGACGGGATCTCATGTTCAGCCGCCAGAAGCAGCGCACGGTAACGCAGCGTCTGCAGCAAGGTGCGGACCAGCGAGCCGGCCAGGTATAGCAGCACATAAACAGCTGAAAAATCAAGCAGAATCGAGACCAGGCTGGCCCAGAGCGCCGGCTCAGCCGAAGACAGGGTGAAGTGAATAAGAAGTCCCAGCAGCGCAGCTGAAACCGCGATCGACAGCAGCAGCCGCGGCATCAGGCTGGATAAAGCTCCGGTGGATATCGTCATTGACCTTCGGACAAACAAGATGGTTCTGGAGATGCTCAAACAGCTAGTCTCCGGCTCGACAATGCTGCCAAGCCTAACTTTTTTGGCCGCATTCGTCCATTCATTTCGCCTTCATTAGTGCCGTATCACAAGCCGCCGGTGCGGGTGGACAGATCCTCATAGCCGTAGGTGCCTTTGCGGATATTGCAGAAGAGCAGCTCCGGCAGCGAGTAAAGCATCCCCCGGTAGGAGTGATGCAGCTGCTCGCCTCCGTCGACAGGCAGCTTCAGGATACCGCCGAGACCGGCCAGGGCGCTCCAGGCCAGGTTGAGGGCCCCCAGCGGCGGCCGGGCCCAGGCGGATGTATCGGTAAAAAAAAGAAATGGCGTGTCTTGGATTCTTGTCTGGTACAGGGTGGAGCTCAGCGTATTGCCCTCTCTGAGCCAGAGCACTATCGGGATGGCTTGTGCATGCTGATCGTTCAACGCCCTGAGCGCCTCAAGGCGTCTGGAGCGGTATTCCCTGACTGCGTCGATATGGTAACGCCGGCAGGCCTGGTAAAAAAAGTCATGGGGAATGGTTATTCGATCTGCTTGCGGATCGATAAATGCTCCCAGCTCACGCGCGGCTGCAGCGGCTCCGGTGAAACTTCCATTGATCACCCTGAGCAGCTCGTTCACACAATTGCGGCTGATAAGCTGGTAGTTGTAGCGGGTTTCGATGATTCTCTGCTGCGCTTCGAGCCTGGTATGCTGGTAGGCGGCGAGGTGCGCTGCGCGCTCTGGCTGAACCGGCTGGCTGAGCATCTCCTCGACCACGACCCGGGCCGCGCGCGACGGCACCATAAGCTCGGAGCCAAGCCGCACCGTGGACTTGTCCCGCAGCGCAGCCTCAAGCTCCACTCGTCTGCCGTTGCTATTTTCCAGCTGGGTGAGCAGCAGCACCTTGGCACCTTGCCCGGTGCCAGCCACTGGCGCCAACAGGAGATCGATGCGTGCATCGAGCATCCCACTGACCTCATGCAGATGCGCAATATAGTGTGTATCTGCAAAATCGAGGCGGCGCTGCGGCGCCTCGTCGGGATACGGGTCGAGCGTGATCAACCGACTTTGCTCCAGAGACAGGGCCAGCGCCTGGCAGCGGGCAGTTTCAAGCAGCAGGGCTGTCCCGCTGCCGCGCCGCTTCGATAGAATCAGACCGGCAAGAATTCTGAGTCGATCTTCGAGCAGCGCGCCCAGCCTGCGAAGCTGG
The DNA here is from genome assembly GCA_963824415.1 of uncultured delta proteobacterium. Taxonomy (GTDB): domain Bacteria; phylum Desulfobacterota; class Desulfobulbia; order Desulfobulbales; family Desulfocapsaceae; genus JABDQA01. Next base: position 28,126 of record CAWGPM010000011.1, on the reverse strand, counting down.
AGGCTGTCCAGTCGATATGAGGGTTGCGGCGCCAGAACCGCCGCGGCGTTCAACCCCGCGCCATTTTGCAGCAGGGCCAGGGCGGTCTTTCTTTCAATCAGATCGACCAGCTCTTCGAGTCTGGTAATCTGCTGGGCCGCAGAATCGGGCCCGCCGTTAATCTGCTCGATGGCACGGCGTATCTGCTCTGACAACCGGTTGATTTCCCGGCCCAGGTAAGGTGCTCCCAGGCGCTTTTCCAGCCTGCTGCGCACCTGTTTTCCGAGCTCAGCATAACCTGAGACGCTACCGGGCTCGGCCAAAAACCAGGCCCCGGGCATCAACATGGTCGTTTTGCCGGAAGCCAACCCCTCGAGCATTTCGCTGGTGCCTCTCAGATATTTTTCCCGCTGCAGATCACGCCGCTGCCTTGCCAGAACCGTCAGAAATTGCGCCTTTATCTGCTCGTAGCCCCAGCTGGAAACCGCCAGTTCGGCAGCCTGGATGGAGCGGTTGCGCAAGCGATTATAAATGAGCCTGAACCTGGCCCAGGTTTCGCGGACCATAAGGAACCGTCCGTCAGGAAAAAACTGGTAGTGAAAGACCTCATCGCCCATTCTCAAGGCCACGTGGCCCCCTGCGGCGGCGCCGGTATTGCTGTTCACATAAAGGATCTCAAGCGGCGGGACCGGATCGGCTCGCGCATGAGCCTCAGCAGTGCGCGAAAACGCATCCGTTACTGCGCATAAACAGAAGAGTAGACAGGCAAGATGCGCCAATACCAGACTGTGGGAAACCATCAGGCCGAACGATACCCCGTCAAAATTGCCTGGCGCTGGCGCTGCATCACCGGAGACAAGAGAAACGGCAGACTGGCAAGCCCTTCGTCTTCGATTCCTGCCTGCCGCAGGCTGCTGCCGATCGCAAAAAACAGGGATGCTTCATTTTCCCAGCCGGTCATGCCGTAGTCAAGCGCGAGCTCTCCCAGTTGCTGTTCGAATTCACCGGGGTCTCCGGGCTCCAGGACCCAACTCCGGACGAGCCCTTCCACGTCGTCGAAAAAGCGCTCGAGAAGAGCAGTTGCGTCCCCGCCGCTCGCAGATGAGTTGGAAAATGAGTCAAAGCTGGCAGAGATCGAATCCAGCCCCTCCGATATCGAATCCGACGATTTTTCCAATGAATAAGGATAGAGAACAGCCGGCAAGACCAAGCAGCAGCAGAAAAACAGCAGCAGGATAGCAACACAGCCGTGGGTAACGGGCGAAATATTTATTTGACAAGGGCTTCATCTCTGCATCCTGGTGGCCCTGGCGGCCATAAGTCAGTGGCCAGTTAAGGGTGGCCAGTTAACGGTTGACGCTGATAATCCAACCACTATAATTGATCTGAGTCAGATGTAGTCTGGATCTGTAGATTTTGCAAGTCCGTGCTCGGCGCGAACAATACCAAAACACGCAGCCACAGAAGCCACACCAAAACCTCTGAAACAAATATACGCGAACCGTGCCCTCAATCTATAAACCAGCCTCATTACAAAGGGCAGCAGCCAGGCTCGCCCTGTTGCCGCTTCTGGTCCTGCTGCTCAGTTCATGCACCTCGCTGATGACCGGTATGGTCATCAAGCCGGCGGTGGGCAACCTCCAGCGGCAGCAGGACGTGGAGCTGGTCTGTGACGGGGCCGCCTCCTATCTGCTGATGATCGACTCGCTGATCGAGTCCGCCCCGAAAAATCGGGAGCTGCTGATCATCGGCAGCCAGTCCTACAGCGGCTCGGTGGCCGCACTCGAGTCCTGCGCGGCGCCGCCTGCCCGGCAGCAGGCGCTCAGCGCCAAAGCCAAAGGTTACGGTACCCGTCTGCTGGCCGCCATGCTGCAGCTGGACGGAACCGATTCAACGGATATCTGGACCGGGCCGTCATTTGAACAGGCCCTGGCCCGGATGCAGCCGGCTGATGCCCAAGCGCTGTTCTGGGGAACATTCGGCTGGCTCACCTGGATCGAACAGCAGCAGGGAGCCCCGTTAGCGATGGCGGATCTGGTGGTGGTCGAACAGCTCATGGCGCGGCTTCTGGAACTCGACGAAGCGGTGGAAAACGGCGCCCCGCACCTCTTTTTCGGTATGCTCTACGGCACCAAGCCGGAAATGCTGGGCGGCGACCCCGAGCGGAGCCGCTTTCATTTCGAGCGGGCGCTGGCGCTCTCGAATCGATCCTTTCTGATGGTGCAGACCCTTTTTGCCGAAACCTATGCCCGGATGGTTTTCGACCAAACCCTGCACGACGCACTGCTGGAAGAAGTGCTGGCCTTTGAGCTGCAGGAGGCCCCGGCTCAGGCGCTCTCCAACCAGATCGCCAAGCGGCGCGCCCGCGAACTGCTGGACGAGCATTTTTTCGGCGACTGAGGCTGGGCTCCACCGCGACGCTTGGCGCAGCTTCAGCTATTTTCTGGCACGAGCTTCAATTTGTGAGTATTTTGTCCAACAGTTGCCGATGGTTTTTCCGATAAACTCCTGGAGTACCAGCAATGCTCAGGTTCATGGTAATCGGGTTTCTGACCCTGTTCTTCATCCATACACCCGCTCACGACCTCTGGGCCAAGCCCCGCCATCTTTTCAAGATAGCCAGCCTGGCGCCGGAGGGATCAGTCTGGGTCGAGTCGTTCAAGGAGTTCGCCGCCGAGGTCAGTGAAAAAACCGGCGGCGAAGTGGGCTTTCGCATCTACCCGGGCGGCATCATGGGTGACGACCGGGCCATGTACCGTAAAATGCGGGTCGGCCAGCTGCACGGTGGCGGCTTCACGATGACCGGCATCGGCGACATCGTCTCCGATTTCCGGGTCATGGGCATCCCTTTTCTGTTTCGCTCTTATAATGAAGTCGATCATGTCAGCTCCCGCCTGCAGCCTCTGTTCCAGGAGCGTTTTACTGAACAAGGGCTTAGATTCGTGGCAATGACCGAGGTGGGCTTTATCTACACCTTCTCCGACAAGCCCCGGCTCACCATCGAAGATCTTCAGCAGGCCAAGACCTGGGCCCCTTCCGACGATCCGCTGACCGCCGAATTCCTGAAAAGCCTGGGCATCAGCCCGATCGCGCTCAGCATTCCCGATGTGCTGCCCTCCCTGCAGACCGGGCTGATCGACACCGCCTTCAATTCGCTCTATGGTGCCATCGTGCTGCAGTGGTTTACCAAAACCCGCGCGGTCACCGACACCCCGTACGGCTACGCCTACGGTGCCTTTATCCTGAGCAGCAAGGCTTTTGCCGGACTTTCTCCGGAGCAGCAGGGCGTCATCGACCAGGCGGCGCAGAGTCATTTCACAGAACTAATTAAGAAAACCAGACAGTCGAACGAGGACTCCAAAGCTGTCTTGCTCAGCAAAGGCATCAGCTTCGTGCCCGCTTCGACCGGCGTGGTCGAAGAACTTGTCAAGCACCGCGACATGACCATCGCAAGCCTTTCCGGAAAGGCCTTTTCCGCTGAAATCTACCAGGCTCTGGACGAGGCGCTCACCTCCTATCGCAGCTCACCGACCGATGCAGCAGGCCAGGCAAACTGAACAGACAGGGTCCGGCAGCATCATAGTACGGATCGTCGCCCCGCTCGTCCGCCTCGAAGAATTCCTCCTCACCGTCCTGTTAAGCACTCTGATCGGGCTGGCCTGCTGGCAGATCGGGGCGCGCTGGTTTACCTCCGGCTCCGTTGCCTGGATCGACCCGCTGCTCAGATATCTGGTGCTCTGGAGCGGTCTGCTCGGGGCCGCCCTGGCCACCGCCAAAGACAATCATATTTCCCTGGATGCGGTGGGCTACCTGCTCCTTGGCCGCGTCAAGCTCTGGGTCGACTTGATGACCCGCCTGTTCTGCGTGGTGGTCAGCTTTTTCCTGTTCCGGGCAACGCTGTTGTTCATCTCGAGCGAAATCGAGTTCGGCGGCAGCACCCTGTTCGGGCTCGCCTCCTGGATATGGAATTTGATCTTTCCCCTGGCCTTCTTTCTGATTCTGCTTCACTTTATCCTGGGGGTCGCGTCCCAAGTAATTAAGATCAGCAATTATATACAGCCGGACACCGGAAAATGATCAAACTTGTTACGGCTGTTTTCGCACTGATCGGAGCACCGCTCTTTATCGTTATTTCGGCGCTTGGCGCTGCTCTCTTTTCAGGCGGTCGGTATCGACCCTGCGGTGGTCATTATCGAGATGACCAGGCTGGGTGAAACCCCGCTTCTGATATCGCTGCCGCTTTTTGTCTTTGCCGGCACCATGCTCGCCGAAAGCGGCGCCCCGGAGCGCATGCTGAAGCTCTCCCGGCTGCTGCTCGGCTGGCTGCCCGGCGGCCTGGCGGTCATTGCACTGTCGCTTTGCGCGGTATTCACCGCCTTCACCGGCGCTTCCGGGGTAACCATTTTCGCCCTCGGCGGTCTGCTGCTGCCGGCTCTTATCAAAGACGGCTACTCCGATCGATTTTCGCTGGGACTGCTCACCTCGTCGGGCAGCCTCGGGCTGCTCTTTCCCCCGGTCTGCCGCTGATCCTTTACGGCGTGATAGCCGAAACGCGGATCGATCATCTGTTTCTGGCAGGCATCGTGCCGGGCTTTCTGATGCTTCTGCTGCTCAGCGGCTATGCGCTCAGGGCCGGGGCTGCAGCAACTCAGAGAAAAGAGTTACCACAAGAAGGTGCAGGCAGGGTCCTGCGGGAAACCATCTGGGAGTTGCCGCTGCCTTTTATCATCATCATCGGCATCTACGGCGGTTTCCTGGTGGTGGCTGAAGCGGCTGCGGTAACAGCGCTCTATGTGCTGATCGTCGAAGTGGTGATCTACCGCGATATCGCCCCAGCCAGAATTCCCGCCATCATGGGCAGATCGATGACGCTGTTCGGTGGAATCATGGTAATCCTGGCCGCCTCGATGGCCTCGACCAATTTCCTGATCGATCAGGAAATCCCGACCCGCCTGTTCGAGTTCATCAGGACCTATATCGACTCCAAATACACCTTTCTGCTGCTGCTCAACGTCTTTTTGCTGGCCGTCGGGGCGATCCTTGATATATTCTCGGCCCTGGTCCTCGTGGTGCCCCTGATCCTGCCGATTGCCGCCGGCTACGAGGTCAACCCGATCCACCTGGGCATCATTTTTCTGACCAACCTGCAGATCGGTTACTGCACGCCGCCGGTCGGGCTCAACCTGTTTCTGGCCTCCTATCGCTTCAAGCGGCCCATCTTCGAACTCTATCGAGCTGCCCTGCCCTTTCTCGGGCTGCTGCTGATCACCCTGGTGCTGATCACCTATTTCCCCTGGCTCAGTCTGACCCTGGTCGACTGGTTCGGTTAGGGGCTCAATTCATGGCCGATTCAGGTCGGCTTATGCCATTTCCCGTCCGAGCTGAAGGGCCCGGTCCTGAAAAAGCTGTTGACACAAGTCTGATATCTGCTCATGTTAGGCTCAAACCAGATACCTTGGGGACATCTGTATGGCTCGTTTATTCTTCTTTCTCGGAGCACTGCTGGCAGGCATGGCGGTGGCTATCGGTGCCTACGGCGCTCACACGTCGATATTGGACGAAGTCCAATTGCTCTGGGTGGAAAAAGGGGCCCGCTACCAGATGTATCATGCCCTGGCTCTGATTCTAACCGGGCTGGCGCTGGCCAATAAAAGAAAAATGAACCCCCTGCTCGTCAGCGCGGGTTTCAGTTTTATCGGCGGTATCGTCCTTTTTTCGGGCAGTCTCTACGTCATGGCCGTCACCGCTTTTGAGGCCGGCTACATCACCCCCGCCGGCGGCCTGCTCTTTATGCTCGGCTGGATTCTGCTGGCCGTCGGCGGCCCGGGAAAATAAAGCTTTTCAGCTTGGTCCGGGGCTTTTCCTAGTCCTCGAGTCTGAGCACACCCACATAGGGCAGGTTACGGTACATCTGGGCATAATCGAGCCCATAGCCGCAGACGAATTCATCGGCAATCTCCACCCCGCAGAAATCAATCGGCACCTCGACGCGCCGCCTGGACGGCTTGCTCAAAAAGGTGCAGATCTTCAGGGACCGGGGCCGCCGGTGTCTGATCAGGTCGATCACCTTGTTAAAGGTGTTGCCGGTATCGATGATGTCCTCAACCATCAATATATCCTTGCCCTCCACCGGTTCATCGAGATCCATCACCACCTTGACGTTGCCGCTGCTGACGGTGGAACCGCCGTAGCTCGAGACCGTCATGAAATCGACCATCATCGGCAGCTCGACCGCCCGTATCAGATCGGCCATAAACACAAATGAACCGCGCAGCAGCCCGATCACCAGCAGGTCAAGGCCCTCGACCTTGCGGTAGTGCTCGGTAATCTTCCTGACCCAGCCGCGTGACGATGGCCTGCACCTCTTCTTCCGGGATAAGTTCCCGCTCGATACGATGATTCACCTGATAGCCTCGTCTGTAATGTATTGCCCCTGAGCCTGGTCGGAGTTTAACACTGCCGATCCTGTCCCGCCCTCGACTGCCCACCCAACTAAAGGCTGTTTTGAGCCGCTTTTCAACCACTTTTTAAGTAACTCAAATGAGCCCCTGTCAGCTTATACCACCTCAATAAGTGATTTATTCGCCTTCTGTCCTGCCAGTCCCCCCCGTTCTGCCAGAAGGCAAGGCAAAGAGTCCGGACAGCACCCACTCCTGCTCTTTCAATTCCGCCAGCGGGTAGAAGCTGCCCCGCCAGGTGATGCCCCCGGCCAGCAGGCAGGAGGCCACTGCCCGGGCAATGATATAGAGACTGATGAACGGGCTCAGCACCAGCCAGAGCGCAGCCGAGGCCGGAATGCCGGAGCTGATCATGCCGCTGCCAATGCCGATACAGCGCAGGAGAATGCACAGCAGGAAGATGAACCGGGCAAAACCGCCGGCGGCGATCAGACCTGCATAGGGCAGCAGCACCACGGCTACCAGGCAGGACATGCCGATAAACGCATAGTGCAGGCGATAATCAAAGAAAGCATAGACGTTTTTCATCAGCCCGGCAATCAGCTCATCGACGCACTGATACCAGGGCACCTTCACATATTCCGGGCCAGCAGACAGTCCTGGCTGAAACCGCCGCGTTTGATGATTTTCCCCAGAAACAGATCGTCTATAACCTGCAACCGGATGCTTCTCGTGGCCGCCGACCGCGCGATAAGTTTCGGCCCCACCATATTGAAGGCACCGACCCCGACAAAATACCGGCTCGCCGTCAGGTTTGCCCGCCACGGCTTGATCACCCAGAACAGCCCGGCGCCGATATCGCTGATCAGCGCGTTCAGCAGAGCGCCCGGGCTGCTGTTCTGAAAACCAGGGCCAGGTGATCGAGCCTGCCCCGCTGCATGGCCGCTGCCGCCCGGCCAATGGTCGACGTTCCAACTGCACGTCGGCATCGATAAAGAGCAGATAGTCGCCCGTCGCCGAATCGGCGCCGCTGTGCAGTGCATGGGTCTTGCCCAGCCAGCCCGCCGGTAAATCTGCAATTTCAACCACTTGCAGCCGGGGAAAATCACCCTGACCCGCTCGATCGCCGCCCGGTGCGATCGGTCGAACGATCATTGACCACGATGATTTCAAGATGTTCATAGTCCTGCAGGAGCAGTGACCGTAGACCTGTCTCGATGGTCCGCTCTTCGTTGCAGGCGGCCACGATCACCGAAACAGCGGGGCTGTCGCCCGCTTTCCGGTGCGATGTCTCCAAGCGAGCGCAGGCTGCTGAAACCGAGCAGCAGTTCAAGCATGGCCAGGGCGGTGAGGCCAAAACAGAGAAGCGAGAGGATGAGCATGAAATTGCACCCCTGAACCCAACAGCATAAATCACATATTTTCCCATCCATTACACCTTTGTAATGTACGGGAAAGGTTCTGGTAATTTTGATTACTTATTATGCACTCTAACCGGTTTCACCAGAAATAACCAACAACGCCCCCGCAAGGAGCAGCCATGCAGCTTGACAACCTCACCGACACCGTTTTGCCTCCCGCAGCAGATGCCTCCCCTGAAGCAACCTACCGTCGAATCGAGGCGATTTCCGCCCAAATTGCCCAGAGCGGGTTCTGGCTGGCCCCGCTGAAACAGCAGATGCGCAAGGCGATCATCGGCCAGGACCACCTGCTTGACAGTCTGTTCATCAGCCTGCTTACCGGTGGCCACATACTGCTTGAAGGGTTGCCCGGTCTCGCCAAGACCCTGGCCGTCAAGACCCTGGCCCGGGCGATCGATACCGACTTCAGGAGAATCCAGTTCACCCCGGATATGCTGCCCGCCGACATCATCGGAACCGAGATCTACAACCCGCGCGATACCGTTTGAGGTAAAAAAGGGACCGATCTTCTCCTCTCTCATCCTGGCCGATGAAATCAACCGTGCCCCGGCGAAAGTGCAGTCCGCCCTGCTTGAGGCCATGCAGGAAAAGCAGGTCACCATCGGGGATAAAACCTTTCCGCTGCCGGAGCTCTTTCTTGTCCTGGCCACCCAGAACCCGATCGAGCAGGAAGGCACCTACCCGCTGCCCGAAGCCCAGGTCGACCGCTTCATGCTCAAAGTCATTATCACCTATCCGAGCTCCGAGGAAGAACGCACCATGCTTGACTGCGTGACCATGCCGACTCGCACGTCGACCTCACCGGTGACCGATGCCGAGCATATCCTTGCCTCACGAACGGTGGTCGATTCGATCTATATCGATGACAAGATCAAGGATTACATCGTCTCCCTTGTCTGCGCCAGCAGAGATCCGAGCAATTCGGGCTCGATCTCGCCGACTATATTGAAAGCGGTGCCTCACCCCGTGCGACCCTCAACCTCAAAGCGGTCTCCCGCAGCCTCGCCTACCTCGCGGGCCGGGGATACGTCACACCCGATGATGTAAAGAAAGCCGCCGGCGACGTAATGAGGCACCGCATCAGGATCAGCTATGAAGCAGAAGCGGAATCAATCACCAGTGAAGATATAATCAGAAAAATCCTGGACACCGTTCCGGTCCCCTAACCTGACCTCATGGATCAGCAAAGAACACGAGAAATACTGAAGAAAGTCAGACAGATCGAGGTCCGGACCAACCGACTGGTGACCGACAGCCTTGCCGGCAACTATCATTCCGTTTTCAAGGGCAGGGGAATGAATTTTGACGAAGTCAGGGAGTATGTCGCCGGTGATGAAATCCGTACCATCGACTGGAATGTCACAGCACGGACCGGTACGCCGCATGTGAAAAAGTTCACCGAAGAACGCGAGCTGACCATCATGCTGATGATTGACATCAGCGCCAGCAATGATTTCGGCTCGGCAGCGCTCCAAACGGGAAATGATGGCGGAACTGGGTTCGGTGCTTGCCTTTTCCGCGGTGCGCAACAATGACAAGGTGGGCCTTGTCCTGTTTACCGATTTTATTGAGCTCTATATTCCCCCGGCAAGGGGCGTTCGCATATTCTCCGGGTCATCAGGGACATTCTCTATTTTGAGCCACGGGGCAGAAAAACTGATCTAACCAGTCCCCTTGAGTTCGTCAGCAAGGTCGCAGAAGCGAAAAGCCGTTGTTTTCCTGATCTCGGATTTTTTCTTTTCAGGCCTTACCAGATGAACTGCCCGCCTGCAGCCCAAACTCCGGGTCTGCAACCGTCACCACGACCTGATCTGGGTGATTGTCTCCGATCCCCGGGAATATCAGCTTCCCGACTGCGGCCGGTTCACGATAGAAGACGCTGAAACGGGTCAACAGGTTGAGCTGAACACCTCCGACCCGGCAATTCGGCGCGGCTATAACGGACTCTGCACTGAACGGCGCAAAAAACTCCAGCGAACGCTTGGAACTGCCGGCATAGATGCGCTCGATCTGTCAACCGACCGTTCCTATATCGCCGCTTCTGTCATTTTTCGGCGCCCGGAAACGGAGGCATGCCCGATGAAAAGCAAACTGCAGTTCCCTCCTTCTCTCCTCTGCTATGTGGACCCTCCTCCTGACCTCCTGTCTGGCCACGTCTCCTGGCGGAGACTGCCTCCGGCTCCCGGGCCCCGGATTCCGTATCGATGGAGCCGTCGACCGCACCTTCGCATCCCGGTGCTGCGGCCGAGGGCCAGACGGACATCCTCGATATCTACGGCCCCATCGAGCTTCCCGAACCACTTCCTTATGGCCGCTACGCACTGTTTGCGCTGCTCGGCGGGAGCGCGATCATTGCCTGACGCTGCTGCTTCCTAGAAGCAAGCAGAGAAAAAATGACGAGGCTGCCCGATCCAGCGGATCGGCGCTTGACGAACTGTACCGGAAGCGCTGCGAACGGACACTCGGGCGACTCCGGCTCTTCGGCAATACGCCTATTGCGAGAGCGTCTCGCGGATACTCAGGACTATATCGAGGCCATCTCTTCGAGGCGTATTGTCAGCCAGACGAGTAGTGAATGTCTTAAAAAGCTGGGAAAGCTCAGCCTCAGATTCAGGCCTGGAAATGAGCAGATCGACATCTTAAAGCACTGTTTCAAGCGCTGTGACATGGCCAAGTTCGCCCATGCGGCGCCAGATTCGAGGGAAACGGCCGCCCTTGGCGAGATGGCCGAATCATTCATCGCCGCCACCAGAATGACAAGGGGGAGGACTGAGCATGCGGCTGCTGCACCCCGAATTTCTCTGGCTGCTGGCCCTGCTGCCGCTGCTGGCCCTGCTGAAAGGCCGGCGCGGTCCCGTGCCTGCCCTGCTGTTCTCGTCAACAGCGTGGCCTCGGCCATGGCAGCGGACGCCGGTCCGCCTTCGGCGCGCTGCTGAGCTCTGTCAAGCTGCTGGCCATCGGCTTTCTGATACTTGCCCTGGCCCGGCCCCAACTCGGCCGAACGACCACCGAAATCGAGGCGAGCGGCATCGACATCTTTTTGGCTGTCGATGTGTCGAGCTCGATGGAGGCCATGGATTTTCAGCTGGACAACAAGCCGGTCAACCGGCTGGAAGTGGTCAAATCGGTGGTCAGTCAATTTATCCGCGCGCGGCCCAACGATCGAATTGGCCTGATCGCCTTCAGTGCCAAACCGTATCTGATCAGCCCCCTGACCCTTGATCACGACTGGCTGCTCAAGCGGCTTCAGGCCCTGTCCATCGGGATGATCGAAGACGGCACCGCGATCGGCTCGGCAATCGGCACCGGCAGCTCCCGGCTCAACAGCCAGCAGGCCAAATCACGGCTGCTGATCCTGCTCACCGACGGCATGAACACGGCCGGCAGGATTCCTCCGCTGGTTGCCGCCGAAGCGGCCCAGGCCTTGGGAGTAAAGGTTTACACGATCGGCGCGGGAACCAGGGGGGTGGCCCCGACACCCTACACCGACCCCTTCGGCCGCAAATCGATCCGCCGGGTGAACGTCAATATCGATGAAGCGACCCTGAAAGCCATTGCCGAGAAAACCGGGGCCCGCTATTTCAGGGCGACCGACACTTCGTCGCTGGACCGTATCTATAAGGAAATCGACAAGATGGAAACCACCACCAGAACGATCAAGCAATTTGAAAATTACCGGGAACTGTTCAGCGCCTGTATTGCACTCGCCCTGCTCTCTATCACCATCGGGCTGTTTCTGCGCAGAACCACACTCCCGTAACGAGCCAATACCCAGCGACCGGACCATGATCAGTTTCGCCCAGCCCACCTGGCTCGTTCTCGGCATCCTCGCCTGCCTGCTTCTCTGGCAGTTGTGGCGACTCTTCGAGCAAAACCGCCGCAAGCGCTTGAGCTCTTTTGCGGGTTCGGCGCTGCTGGCGAAACTCACCGCCAACCTGTCACCGGCCCGCCGGTCGATTAAAAAACTGCTGCTGCTGGGCGCCGTTTTCCTCTGCTTTGCCGCCCTTGCCCGCCCCCAGTATGGTTATCGCTGGATCGACGTCAAACAGAAAGGCATCGACATCCTGTTTGCGCTGGATACCTCCAGGAGCATGCTGGTCGAGGATATCCGCCCCAATCGGCTGGAGCGCAGCAAGCTGGCCATCCTGGATTTTGTCTCGAAGCTTTCGGGCGACCGGGTCGGTCTGCTGCCCTTTGCCGGTGCATCGTATCTGATGTGCCCCCTCACCGCTGACTATCAGGCCTTTGAGCAGACCCTGATGGCGGTGGACCAGAGCACCATTGCGGCCGGGGGAACCGACATCTCCTCGACGCTGCTGAGCGCTGCCAAAATCTTAAGCAATGATGCCAACCACAAGATCCTTGTGCTGATCAGCGACGGCGAGCAGCTCGAAGGAGACCTTGGCGGTGCAGCCGAGCAGGCTGCTCGGCAGGAAATGACCATCCATGCGGTCGGAGTCGGCACCGAACAGGGCGATTTGATCCCCGACCAGAAGAACGGCGGCTTTATCCAGGATGACCAGGGGCGCTTTGTCCGCTCGCGGCTGGATCAGGCCAACCTGCAGATGATCGCCAAGGCCACCGGGGGCCTTTATGTTCCGCTGGGCGCGCAGGGTCTGGGTCTGGAGACCATCTACCGGGAAAAACTGGCCCTGATACCCAAAAGCGAGCGCGGGGAGCGCCGCAAACAGGTGCCCGTCGAGCGGTTCGGCTGGCCGCTGGCCCTGGCCATCATCTTTTTGTCCAGCGAATTTCTGCTGTCCGGCCGCAAGCCGGAGCAACCGATCTGGGGACTGATTGCCTGGTGGCGACCGGGCAGGAGCCGTGGTCTGCTCATGCTCGGTCTGGCCCTGATCCTCTGCTCTACCCCAAGCCGGCTGTACAGCGATACGGCGGAAGAAGGTATCAGGGAGGGCGACGATCTGAAAACAGATGCGCACTATCAGAAGCTGCTCGAGGCGGACCCGGACAACCCGCTCCTGCACTATAACCAAGGTACTGCCGCCTATACCGGCAAGCGCTTCGAAAATGCACTCGCGTCCTTTGACCGGGCCCTGACCACCGACGACCTGGCTCTGCAGGAAAAAACCTACTACAACCGGGCCAACGCCCTGTATCGGTTGGGGCAATCAGCACTGCAAAATGAGCCAGAACGCACCCTCGAGGCCTGGCGCGACGCGGTTGCATCCTATGAAAACGCGCTGTCGCTCAATCCGGACAATACCCGGGCCGAGGCTAACCACCGTTTTGTCAGTGAAAAGCTCGAAGAACTGGAAAAACAGCAAGAGCGCCAGAATGAGCAGGAGCAAAACTCTGAAAACGAACCGGACAGCAATAACGAACAGCAGTCCGGGCAGCAGCCCCAGCAGGAACAGGGACAGCAGGGACAGCAGGGACAAAAGCCAGAACACGAAGAAGCCGGACAGGCCAGTGCTCCAGACGATCCAGGACAGCACGAGCAGCCCAGCCAGAGGCCTGAACCAGACGATCAAAACCCGGGCCAACACGATGAGCCGGCCTCGCAGAACTTCGCTCGCCAGCAGGAGCGACCGGCAGAACAGGGTCCGGCGAACCCGGCAGACCAGGGTGACGGCACAGGCGACATGGCCTCCTCTCAGGCTCCGCTCGAGCCGGCAGCGATGAGCCGTGAAGAGGCCGAACTGCTGCTCCAGGCGCTGCAGAACGAGGAGGGGCGGATCGATTTTTATGCGCCCCGCATCAAGAAAGAGACATCATCCAAACAGGACTGGTAGCCCATGCAGAATGCATCCATCTATCGGCTGGCCCTGGTTTTCATGTCTGTCTGGATTTCAGTGCTGCATATCCCGGTGAGGACAACAGCGCAGCAGGTCAGCGTCGAGCTCAATCCATCGGCGATTGGCCTGGGCCAGTCGGCCACCCTGCAGGTCACGGTTGACGGCAGCCAGTCCGCCGATATCACCATTCCCGAGGTGGACGGGCTTGTCTTTCACCCGACCGGCACCAGCAGCCAGATCCAGATCGTCAACGGCTCGGTTTCCTCATCGGTTGTCCACTCCTATGTAATCCAGGCGCAAAAATCCGGCAGCTACACCATCGGCCCGATACAGGTTGTCACCGGCGCCACGCAGCAGGAGACCGAGCCGCTCTCCTTGACGGTAAGGCCGGCAGGCGGCGGCCGACCGGACAGCAATGCGGAGCCCTCCGCAGCTGACCAGAATGCATCCTTCATCAGACTTTCCCCGGAAAAAGCCCAGGCCTATCTCGGTGAGGTGGTAGCGGTTGAGATCAAGCTCTATTTTCGTAAAGGGATCAGGGTAAACCAGGTCTCGCTGCCCAAATTCACCGGCGACGGCACCCTGCTCGACCCGCTTGACAGTGATCCGCTGCAGACCGAAGAGAGCGTAAACGGTATTCGCTACAACGTCTTGAGCTGGAAGACCTTTCTCACCGGGGTAAAAGAGGGGGACCATCAGCTCAGCGTTGCCGTCGATGCCACCCAGCTCGTTTCCGGCCGGCGTTCATCGCCGATGCCCGGCTTCGGCCCCAATTTTTTCGATGACGACCTGTTCAACAACCTGTTTTCTAACTACAGCAGCAGACCTCTCCAGGTGACCAGCCCGGCCGTGGACTTCCAAATCAGGCCGCTGCCCGAAACAGGCAGACCGGAGGGGTTTTCCGGGGCAGTCGGCCGCTTCGACCTGCAGGTGCAGGCCAGCCCGCTGACGGTCCAGTTCGGGGAGCCCATCACGCTGGTAATGCGCGTGAAGGGCAGCGGCAATTTCGACAATGTCCAGGCACCGGCGATCAGCGAGACATCGGGAATCAAATCCTACACCCCAGGCGCGACCTTCACCCGGGATCAGCATCTGCATCAGGGAGAAAAGCGTTTCGAACAGGCGGTTATTCTCACCGACCCAAGCCTGCATCAGATCCCACCGGTCGTTTTCAGCTATTTCGATCCGACTGAAGAACGCTACCGCACCCTGTTCAGCGATCCGATCGAGCTGTCTCTTCGCGCGCCGGTCCAAGCCTCGGCCGCACCATCTGCGGCACTGCCGGACAAGCCGTCTGCCGCCGCGGAAGCGGAGTCTGAGAATGATCAACCCACAGAAACCCGGCAGCTTGCGCTGGCACCGGTAAAGCTTGTCGAAGATCGGCTCTTTGACTCGATGCGCCCCCCGTTTCTCCGGCCCTGGTTCGTCGCCAGCCTGCTGTTTCTGCTCTGCGCCTCGGCCGGGCTGTCGGGCTATCGCCTTTATCAAAATATGATCAGCAAACGGCCCGAGCTCCTGCAGCGCAGAGTTCTTGCACAAGTACGCAAAGAGACGCTGAGGGCGCTGGACCAGCTCGATATCGGTCGCGATTCATATCCGCTCGAGGCCCGCGCGGCCCTGCTCCCTTTTCTGTCGACCCTGCTCCAGTCTCAGGCATCAGGCCTGAGCACCGCAGATATTATCGACAAGACGGGGCAGCACTCGGGGGCTGCCGAACTGTTCAGGTGCTGTGATCGGGTTCAGTACGGCGGGGTAAAGCTCACTGAAAATGAGCGTGTCGAGCTGCATCGTCTTCTCACCGACTATGTTGCAGGTGCTTCATGAGAGCAGACGATTGTCATCTTCCTGCTGCTGGCAGAAGCATTGCTGCTGCAGCCCTCGCTTTGCCCGGCCGTTGAGACGGAAAAAGCCCGGCCGCCTGCGGCCTCGATGGATGCATGCAACCAGATCTACCATGACGCCGATTATGAGCAGGCCATCACCTGTTATCATGCCTTGCCTGCATCGGCCGCCCAGCTCTTCAATATCGGCAACAGTTACGCCAGGCTGGACGAGGTCGGCTATGCGGTACTGTTTTATCTTCGAGCCCTGTGCGTTGCACCAGATGACTCGGATGTGATCGCCAACCTGTCCCATATCAGGGAGCAGCATTCCCTCTACAGTCCCGAGGCCTCGATGGCCGGGCAGCTCTTCAACCTGCTGAGCATCACCCACTGGTCGCTGCTCTGTCTGCTGGCCCCGCTGATCTATCTGGTCTTCAGTGGCGTGCGACTGCTCAGGTCGGGGCGGCAGCCGCGCTGGCTGGAAATAACCGTGCTCTGCGGCTGCCTTGCCCTGTTTTCGCTGGCTGCTGCGGGTTCCTGGTTTCATTACCAGAGATGGCAGCAAGCGGTGGTGGTCGAGGATACGCGGCTGCTCATCTCACCCTTTGACAAGGCGGAGTCGATCGGCGCAATCGCCCAGGGCAGACTGGTCAGGCCCCAGAAAGTTTATCAGGACTATATCTATGTCAGTGACGAGACCGGCAGAAAAGGCTGGCTGAGACGTGACCAGCAGGTGGGGATACTGGAACATGAGCCATGATGTCTGCACCAGAAGTGCACTGATCCCCGATTCCACTAGGCAGGGCCTGACCATGCTGGTTTGCGCTCCTACATTTCTCCCAGCAGATGCTGGCAGATGGCCACGGCAGCAACGGTGGCCGTCTCGGCCCGCAGGATCCGCGCTCCGAGGCTGACCGGCCGCCAGCCGCGAGATAGTGCCTGCTCCGCCTCTGCTTCGGAAAAGCCCCCTTCGGGTCCCAGCATCAACCAGACAGGCTGCCTGAAAGCACCCTGCAGAACATCCCCCAGACGCGTGGCGGTTTCATATTCCGATAAAATGATCCGGGTACCGGGATTTTGGTCTTTTCCGCCAAGCAGATCCGTAAATTCCTGCTCCCGGCCCAGCTCCATAAAGCGCAGTCTGCCGCTCTGTTTGCAGGCCGCTCTGATCCGTGCCTGCCAACGCTGCCGCTTCTGCGCCCAGCGCTGCGGCTGCACCCTGCCCTGGGACCTGCCGCTGAAAAACGGGGTAAACTGAGCCACCCCCAGTTCGGTACATTTTTCCACCAGAAAATCCATTTTCGACCCCTTCAGATCACCCTGGCAGACATGCAGCAACGTCGAAGACACCTCGACCTGAGGCTGGCTGGACAGAAGCCGAACCGCCACCTCCTTGCCCAGTGTTTCGATCTCGCCGGTGTAGAGCGCGCCGCTGCCGTCGAACAGCTCGATCCGGGTCCCGACCTGCAGGCGCATCACCCGCCTCAGATGATGGGATTCATCCCGGTCCAGAAGCACCCTGGTCTGACCCGGCTCACCTGGCTCGAACGGCTCTATAAAAAATCTTCGCATACTCGTCAACCAGCCGCGCTGCTGTTGGATTTGCGCAATTGCAGAGCTGCCCACTGCCCGTCGCGCGCCTGGCCGATCAGCTGGCAGCCCTTTTCTGCAAAAACCCTGGCGATATTGGCACTCTGCTCGCCCTCAATGAGGCCGGACAGCACCAGTGTGCCGCCCGGCTGCACCACCCGCACCAGATCATCGGACAGCTCGAGCAGCACATCGTGGACGATATTGGCAACCACGACCTGAAAGGTGGTGCTCAGCTCTGCCAGCGGGGTTCCCGAAACTGCCATCTTCTCGCTCAGCCGGTTGAGCTCCGCGTTGGCCCGGGCCGCCTTGACCGCCTCCTCGTCGTTGTCTATCGCGACCACCCGGGCCGCCCCGAAGAGCAGCGCGGCCATGCCTAAAATTCCGGTGCCGCTGCCCACATCGAGCAGGGTGGTCTCCGGGGTGATCAGATCAGGTTCACGCAGCATCTGCAGACAGAGCCTGGTGGTCTCATGCTGCCCGGTGCCAAAGGCCATGCCCGGATCCATCCTGATCATCTTTGTTCCGCCGTCTGCCTGGTATGACTCCCAGGTCGGTGCGATAACCAGCCCGGGAACGATCTCGAAAGCTTTGAAATACTCCTTCCAGCGCTCCGCCCAGTCCTGATGGTCGATTTCCTCCAGGTGTATGGCCGGTGGTGGACAACCAAAGACGGCGGCAAGATCAGTCCCATACGCTTCAACCTGGCGCCTCAGTGCGGTCAGGCCGGCGGCGGAGCTATCGTCTGGCTGCAAGAAACCATTGAGAACTGTCATGCTGGTAGCGGATGCCTGGAACTCGACCGCGGCATCGAACATGCCGATCAGATAATCGCTGAGTGCGTCGACTAAAGAAGCCCCATCGGTCTGGATGATCAGTTTGATGGTTTGCATAACACTAATTCCATAGTTTGTGGCGCAAATTGATTTTCGGTTCACCCCGCCGATGTGTCGCTCCTTCTGCTTGAGCGCTCCACCGGGGCTGCAGGCTAAATTTGTATGACAAAATACCTTATTCAAACTACTATAGCCAGAATCGAAAGTACGCACAAATATTGCTAAAAACCTGTTTCTCGTAAATTCCGTGATCTCAGAATCTGTTGAAACCCCTCAGAGCGACGAGGGCCATAACCGCCTGTCCCGGCTGCGACCTGCTCGTGCTCGAGCCCGCGGTGCCGGACGGCCACTACCTGGCCTGCGGCCGCTGCGGCAAGGTCTTGTCCAAGGCCTACGAGAACAGTATTCACAAGGTACTGGCGCTGAGCTTTACCGGACTGCTGCTCTATATTCCGGCCATGTTTCTGCCGTTGATGACCCTGTCCTCTCTGGGCATCAAAGAAAAAAGCAACGTGATCGAAACCGCGCTCAACTTTTTTCTCAACGGCTACTATCTGGTCGCGCTGATCGTCTTTGTCACTGCGGTCCTCGTACCGTTTCTCAAACTGTTTCTGCCTTTTGTCGCCGCCTGCGCGCTGAGGCTCGGTAAAACCTCGAAACCATTGCGCTCAGCCTTCAGATTCCTCAAACACCTCGAGGAGTGGGGCATGGTCGAGGTCTACCTGCTCGGCATTCTGATCACCCTGATAAAAATGGGCGATGTGGCCAGCATCGATTTCAATCTGGGCTTTTACTGTTTTATCGCTCTGGTACTGATCTCCATGGCCGCCACCGTCTCCCTGGACAATAAACTTTTCTGGCACTACCTGGACACGCAGACGCCGCACCCGGGCGATGACGAGATCGAGCGTATCACCGCCCGGTTGAGCGCTGATCCCACCTTGATGCAGACCGCCGCGCAGCTCGGCCTGAAGCGCTGCCACGACTGCGGCCGGCTTGATTTCGGTGTCCGGCCACGAAGAGGACCATGCACAGAGTTGTCCCCGCTGCGGCTCGGCCATGCATTTTCGCACCGCCAGCAGCGTCGTTCGGACCTGGGCCCTGGTCATCACTTCGATCATCTTATTTTTTCCGGCCAACATGCTGCCGATCATGGAGGTTGAATTTCTCGGTATACCGGATCGTTCGACGATTCTGGACGGCATCCTCTACTTTCTGAAGGAAGGCTCGTTTGGTATCGGCCTGATCATTTTTGTGGCCTCAATTTTAGTCCCGCTGTTCAAGATTATTGGGATGGTCATCATCCTGCTGTCCATCAGATCAGGCAAAAAACACTATTTACGACAGAAAGCGAAAATGTTTCGCTTCATTGAGTTTATCGGGCGCTGGTCGATGCTCGACATTTTCGTGGTTGCACTATTGACTGTTCTGGTCGATTTCGGCTTTTTGACCTCGATGCACACTGCTCCCGGCGCAACCTATTTCTGTGCTGTGGTCGTGGCAACCATGACCGCTGCAATTATCTTCGATCCGCGAATACTCTGGGACCGCTGCGACCCGTTGAAACCGAGCAGGTAACAGGCGAACTACAGCAAGAGGAACATTATGGAACATCAACCGGTTATCAAAAAGAAACGTGGCATTTCACCGGTCTGGACACTGCCCATCATCGCCGCGTTGATCTGCGGCTGGCTGCTCTACAAGAGCTATAATGAGGCAGGCATTGAAGTTTCCGTCTATTTCCATGACGCCACCGGCATCGTTCCCGAAAAAACCCAGGTGATGTCCATAGGCATCCCGCTTGGTGTGGTGAAAAAACTGGTTCCCGATCTTGAGAAACGCATGGTGAAAGTGATCATACGGCTTGATCGGTCCACCGAGCCATATCTGGTTGAAGACCTCAAATTCTGGCTGGTAAAGCCTGAGGTTTCAGCCAAACGGATAACCGGGCTTGATACCATCCTGTCGGGCAGTTATATCGGGGTCCAACGGGGAAAATCAACCAAAACGGCACGGGTCTTCACCGCACTTTTGAAGGCGCCGCCGATCCTCAGCAGCGAACCCGGGCTGCATATCAGCCTGAAGACGACCAGCCTGCGTTCAATTCAGGAAGGCTCGGCCATCTACTATCAGAATATACAGATCGGACAGGTCAAGACATACGCCCTGCAGGAGGATGACAGCGTGCTGGTAGAGGCCTTTATCCAGCCTGACTACAGCCATCTTATCCGGACCGGCAGCAGGTTCTACGATGCCAGCGGCATTACCATAGCGGGCACCATTCCCGATCTTAAGATCAGAATGGAGTCGGTAGCCGCTCTGTTCACCGGCGGCATCGTGGTCGGCACTCCGGAACCTCTAAAGGACGCACCGCTTGCCCAAAATGGTGATACGTTCACTCTCTATGAAGATTACAAAGCCGCTGAGTATGGCATTGAGATGGCCCTGAAGCTGGCCTCTGGCACCGGCATCAGAGAGGGTGCGACCAAAATCATGTATCGCGGTCTCGAAGCCGGCACGGTCACCCGGGTGTCCATCAACGACGACCCGCTGCGCTCGGTTACCGCCCATATTCTGCTGGACCCCCGGGCCGAAATAATTTTGCGCGAAAACACCAGGTTCTGGCTGGTGCAGCCGGAGATCTCAATCAACGGAGTGCATAATCTCAACACCATCCTGACCGGGCCGTATATCACCTTTCAACCCGGCGACGGCGAGTTCAAGGATGAGTTTGAAATTCTTTCCGAACCGCCTGCAAACCCGCCGCTGCGGGCCGGCAGAGTATTTCGCCTGAGTTCGCAACAGACGCCCACCTCGGGCAGCGGCGCACCGGTATATTACCGGAAAATGAAAATCGGCCAGCTCCTCGACAGCGACCTCAGCGTAGAAAGAAATTTAATTATTACATCTATATACATCTATGACAATTACCTCGATCTGGTAACGCCCGATGTTGTCTTCATAGAATCGGGTGGGATTTCGATCGATGCCGATCTGTCCGGTTTCTCGTTTAAAATGTTTCCACTGGTGTCTACTTTAAAAGGCGGCATTGATCTGGTTGTTCCACCAAGACGTGAGCGACAGCAGCCAGTCTCGCTCGATAATGACAAAATCTTTGCCCTGTACCCCGACTACCAGGCTGCGGTAAAGGACTTGCCGGCGCTGATGCCCGAAGGACTGTACCTGAACCTGACGGCTGAGAATCTCGGTTCCTACCGGGTCGGCACGCCGATTCTTTTTAAGAAAATCAAAGTCGGCCAGATCATCGGCTACGACTATGACAAAGAACAGAAACAGGTTCAGCTCACCTGTTTTATCGAAGATCAGTATAAAGATCTGATCAGTTCCACGTCCAAATTTTACAATGCCAGCGGTATCCGGTTAAACGGCAGTTTGTCCGGCATCTCAATGGAAACCGAGTCGCTCGAGGCACTGATCGCTGGCGGCATAAGTTTTTTCACCGCGCCCGGCGGTGAAACGATCAAAAACGATCAACGGTTCAGGGTTTATGAAAACCTTGATGAAGCCCGAAGCTCAGATCACCTGAATATCACGGTTCACTTTGACAACGTCGCCCAACTGAACGTCGGTGCCGAAGTGCGCTATCACGGCATCCGCCTTGGCAATGTCGCGAAAACGACCTTCGACAAAGATCTCAAATCGATCAACGCCCTGCTGAACATAGAACGGCAGTATGCTACTTTTTTCAGAAAAGATACCAAGATCTGGCTTTCCACCCCGACCATCAAGATCAGCAAAGTTGAAAACCTGGAAAGCGTTTTTTTCGGTGCCTCGGTTATCATCGAGCCGGGCAGCGGGAAACTGACCACTGATTTTATTGGCCGCGATCGTGCACCGCATCCGTTTTTCACCAGCTTTAAAGGACTGGGTCTGGTGCTGGAGACCAAGCACCTGGGCTCGCTCGACATCGGCTCACCGGTTTATTACCGGCGGGTAAAAGTTGGCGAAGTAGCCGGCTATGATCTGGCTTACGATTTCAAGGGCGTGCTGGTCTACATCATCATCGAAGAGCGCTACGCTCAGCTGATCCGGAAAAACACCAAATTCTGGAACGCTTCAGGGGTAACCGTGAAAGGCGGGGTATTTTCGGGCATCACCGTATCGACCGAATCGCTGGAAGCGATTATGGCCGGCGGCATCGCGCTGGCGACACCGGGCGGATCTGATATGGGAGGACGGGTGGAAACCGGCTATCGCTTCACCCTGTTCGATAAGCCTGAAGCAGGCTGGCTCGACTGGAGCCCCGATATTTTCGTGATTGAGGAGGAAAAAAATGCGCAACTCCGCTGATGCGTGTGCCTCCCGCCTCTGAATGATCCCCTGGTCGCTATCCTTTGCAAGTCGTCATATCATCTCGCGGTCTCTGACTTCCTGCTCAACATCGACCACCAACTCGCGCATGGTCTCGAGCAATACGTAGACCACCGGAACCAACATCGTACTGATAAAGGTTGCTGCAATCATCCCGCCAAGCACGATTACACCGATGGATTTCATCGTCATAGCCCCGGCCCCGCTGGCTATCGCCAATGGGATGACTCCGAAAACGAAGGAGAGGATGGTCATCATGATGGCCCGGAAGCGAAGCTTCGCGGCATTCAGCGCAGCATCCTTGATGCCCACCCCCTGCTCCCGCTGTTCCTTGGCAACCTCGACGATTAAAATGGCGTTCTTGGACGAGAGACCGATCAACAGGACCAGGCCGATCTGGGCAAACAGGTTGTTGTCCAGCCCGGCCAGGTTCTGGCCGAGCAGCGCACCGAGCATGACCAGCGGCACCGAGACCATGATCATGATCGGCAGCACCCAGCTCTCGTATTGCGCGGCAAGCACCAGATAGACCACGATCAGCGCAAAGGTGAAGACATAGATTTTCGAGTTGCCCGCCAGTCGTTCCTGATAGGACATGCCCGACCACTCGAAACCGTAGGTGTTATTTTCCGGCAGCACCCGGGCGGCCACTTCCTCCATCGCCGTCATGGCCTGGCCCGAACTGTAGCCCGGTGCGGCGGCCCCGTTTATGGTGATGGCACGGTACATGTTGTAGTGCGACAGGTCCGAGGGCCCGATGGTCTTTTCCAGGTTGACCAGGGTGGAAACCGGCACCATATCGCCGCTGCGGTTTCTGACAAAGAGATCGGCAATATCCTTGATCTCGCTTCTGAATGACTTGTCAGCCTGGGCATACACCCGGAAAACCTTGCCGAATTTATTGAAATCGTTGATATAAAACGAACCCAGATAGGTCTGCAGCGTGACGAACAATTCGGCCAGATCGACCCCGAGGGCGGCTGCTTTCGGCCGGTCAATATCGATCTGGACAAAAGGGTAGTTTGGCGCGTAGGTCGTATAGGCCTGGCCGATGCGCGGATCCTGGTTGGCCTCTGCAATCAGCTGGCCTGCATAGTTGACAAAGGTCGTCAGATCGCCGGACAGATAATCCTGCAGCCGGAAATCGAACCCGCCCACCGTGCCGATCCCGGGAATACCCGGCAGATTGAAGGCGACGACGTTGGCGTCTGGGATTGCCGCGCTTTTGGCATTGACCTGTTTGATGATCGATCCGACATCCATGCCCGGCTTATCACGCTCACTCCAGTGCGTCAGCGATACGAATCCGGCCCCGGCACTCGAATCGAGTGTTGAACTCAGTACATTATACCCGTCTATCAGTACCAGATCCTTGACTCCATCAATCCCTCTCAGGATCTCGTCAATTTCAGTCCCGATTTCACTGGTCTTGCTCAAAGCCGTGCCGGGCTTCAAATTGATCATTAAACCGAAACCTCCTTTATCCTCCTCCGGCACAAAGCCGGTCGGCGTCACCATGAACACCCACCAGGTGGCCGCCAGCAGCCCGATAAAGACCAGTATCAGCAGATATCTGAGCTTTATTAGAAATTTCACCAGAATCACGTATCCTTTGGTCAGCCAGTCAAAAAACTGATCGAACAGGCGAAACAGAATGAACTTGCCTTTGCCTTCCTCAAAGCGCCTGATGACGATGGCCGATAAAGCCGGAGAGAGCGTCATCGCGTTGAGCGAGGAGATCAAGACCGCGAAGGAAATGGTCAGGGCAAACTGCCGGTAAATACTGCCGGTCAGGCCCGGCATCATCGAAACCGGCACGAACACCGCCACCAGAACCAGGGTGGTGGCGATGATCGGCCCGATGAGCTGCAGCATGGCCTTTTTAACCACCTGCGGAATAGTCAATTCCTTTTCTTCGTTCATGATCCGCTCGACGTTTTCCACCACCAGGATGACATCGTCCACTACGATGCCGATCGCCAGAATAAGGCCGAAAAGCGTCAGGAAGTTGATCGAGAACCCGGCTGCCAGCATGACCCCGAAGGTGCCCACCAGTGACACCGGAATCGCCACTGCGGCAATGACCGTCGGCCGCCAGGAGCCGAGGAAAACAAAGACGATCAGGATGACCAGAGCGACCGCGATGGCCAGATTCTGGACCACGTTGGCTATGGCCACCTCGACGAACAGCGTGGTGTCATAGGGTATAGAGTACTGGATGCCCTCCGGAAAACGCCGGCTGAGCTCCTCCATTTTGGCCACGGCCCGTTTTTTAATCTCGAGCGCATTGGCTCCAGGCAGCTGATAGATTGCGATGGATGCCGCCGGTTTCTGGTTGACCCGGGAATTCCAGTCGTACTTCTCGGCCCCCAGTTCGATGGTCGCCACGTCGCGCAGATAGACGAGGGTACCGTCATCCTTATATTTGATCACGATTTGTTCAAACTCGCGTACGTCCTTGAGCTGGCCCTGCGTGGTCAGGGTGAACTGGATCTGCTGGTCGTCGTAGGTCGGCGGGGCGCCGAGCCGGCCCAGGGCTGCCTGGCGGTTTTGGGACTGAACCGCTGCAACGACATCACTGGGGCTCATGCCCAACGATTTAATGCGGTCCGGATCGAGCCAGATGCGCATCGAGTATTTTTTTTCGCCGAGATTTTCCGCCTTGCCGACCCCGGGAATGCGGCGCAGCTCGTCGAGGATGTTGATGGTCACATAGTTGCTCAAAAACCCCTCATCAAAACGCTCATCACCGGTCAGCGCGATGAAGCAGACAATCGAGGGTGACTGCTTGTCGACGATTACGCCCTGCTGCCGGACCTCTGCCGGAAGCTGTGGGGTCGCCATGGAGACCTTGTTCTGCACGTCCACCGCGGCAATATCGAGGCTGTACCCGGGTTCGAAGAAGACGCTGATGCTGGATGTTCCGGCGCTGGTGCTCGAGCTGGTCATATAGATCATGCCTTGCACCCCGTTAATGCGGTCCTCCAGCGGCCGGGTAACCGATTCCTCCACCGTAAATGCATTTGCGCCGACATAGGTGGCCGAAACCAGCACGGTTGGGGGCGCCACATCGGGATACTCCTGGATCGGCAGGATAAATATAGATACGGTGCCGGCCAGGACAATGAGGAGCGATATCACCATCGCAAAAATGGGTCGCTTGATAAAGAAAATCGAAAACATATCTACCCCTCTATATCCAGCATGCCCTTCTCTTTCAGGATCGCCTTGACACCTTTTGTGCCGGTCACATCGGTCGGCGTGAGCTTGGCCCCCTGGCGGACCTTGGCAAAACCGGAAACCAGGACCTGTTCGCCACCGTCAAGACCTTCAGAAACGATCAGGTAATAACGGCTTTCATAACCGCTCTTTATATTGACCCGCTTGGCACTGCTGTTTTCATCGAGCACGTAAACATAACTGCCCTGCTGGTCCTCCTGTACCACCCCGGGAGGTATCACCAGAAACGAGGCCTGGTCGGTAATCATCACATCCACATAGACGAAGGTACCCTCGAGCAGCGTGTGGTCGGCGTTGCCAACCTGGGCGCGCATCGATATGGTGCCGGTCATGTTATCGACCCGGTTGTCGGAAAAATCGACTTTGCCCCTGAGCGGTTCACGTTGGACCAGGCCATTGCCGTCCCCTGAAACCGTAACCCGGGCCGGCATCTGGTCCTGGGATTTGTAGGCCCGCATGGTCTGGAACTGCGTCTCGGTCGGGTTGAAATAGGCGTACATCGGATCGTCTGAAACAATGGTCGTCAAGACCGTCTGCTCGCCATAGCCGACGATGTTGCCGGCATCAACCAGCTTTCTGCTGACACGCCCGGAAATCGGCGCGGTCACCTCGGTATAGCTGAGGTTGAGTTCGGCATCCTTGATCGCTGCTTCATTTGCTTTGAGCGCGGCAACCAGTTCCGCTTCACGTGCCTGGTACTGCTCGAGCGTCGCTCTCGGAGCCAGGTCATCGGCCACCAGGGGTTTATACCTCTCAACATCTGCACGGGCCAGCTCAAGGCTTGCCTGGTTCTGCTGACGCTGAGCCCTGGCCTGCTCCAGAGCGGCTTGATAGGTATTCTTTTCCAGCACGAAAAGGGTTTTGCCCTCTTCCACATAATCACCCTCGGTGAACAACACCTGATCGAGCCGACCGGCAACCCGGGCCCGCACATCGACCCGTTTTGTCGCCTCAGTCTTGCCGGTAAAATTGATCCATATCGGTACGGCTTCCTTATTGACGGTGATTACCTCTACCGGCAGCGGCGGGGGCTCCTTCTTCTCGACCACAGCCTCCTGTTTATCCTCGCTGCAGGCGGCCAGGAAAAGACCTACCGACAGGCAGATACACAACAGAAATCTGAGCATAATTTCTTCCTTTTATTATGAGGGAAATGTAACAAGTTGGGCTTTGTTGATGACAGGCTACCCTTTGTCAATAACCGTTTTTGGGATAAAAACCAAGCTAATACTAAGCCATTTATGGTAAGTGGTATGGAGATTCAGACCAATCAAACTCCAGGCAACCAAGTCGAGCGGCCCCCGCTCAGGCATTTATCAGAGAGGAACTTGTCATGTTCGCCAGACTTCCCGGGCTGCTGTTATTCATTACCATGTCTATCCTGCTGCCTTCCTTGGCCTGCCGGGCGGAAACGGTATCGCTGACGCTTGAGGATTTCATCAATCTTGCCCTGGAGAACAATCCGCAGATCGAAATTGCCAGGCAGCAGTATCTGGGCAACGAGGGTTTCCTCACCCAGGCCCGATCATTATATTTGCCCCGACTCTCAGCCGGTCTCGGGCTGGGCCGGCAGTATATCGACACCGAATTTCCCGTCGACGAGGACAATGTCGGTAACGGCCTGCTGCGCGCCTCCCAGTTGATCTTCGACTTCGGCAAGACCACCGGTCTGATCGACGCCAGCTCGTTCAACCTGTCGGCGTCTGCCGAGAACCTGGCCCAGAGCTATCACGACCTGGTCTTTCAGGTGAAAGGACGTTTTTTTACCGTATTGCAGAACGAACGGCTGATCACTGTTGCCGAACAGGCGGTCTTTAACTTCGAACAGCAGCTCTACCGGGCCCAGAGATATTACGAGGCCGGTGTCAGAGCCAAAATCGATGTGACCAATGCCGAGGTGAACCTGTCAAACCAGAAGCTCAACCTGCTCCGTGCCCGGTCGAATTACAAAACCTCACTAGTGGAGCTGGAAAAGGTGATCGGCGTCATTCCCAGCGCAGGGGATTACCGGCCCGTAGGCAATGAACCGCCGCTGGAAGAACTGGCAGCTAAAAAACCTGCGATGCCGGCCCCGCTCGAAGAGCTGCTGCTCACCGCCGAAGAGAACCGGCCGGGGCTCAAGCAGTTCCAGTATCTGATCTCCGCCGCCGAGGCCTTGGTGACCCAGGCCCGAGGCGACTACTGGCCGACCATCGATGCGGTCGGCGACTACAGCACATTCGAGACCGACCTGCCCAGCCTGTCCGACCAGTGGCAGATCACCGCACGGCTCAACTGGGAATTCTTCTCCGGTTTTGAAACCGAAGGAAAAGTTGCTGAGGCTGAAGCCGGACTGCGTGAAGTCAAGGCCGGGCTGCGCAACTTCGAGTTGGAGGTGACCCGCGACGTCACCGACAGCTACCTGCGCGCCGAAGAAAATCGCGAAGGCGTCGACATTGCCGACCAGACCCTCGAGCTGGCTGCCGAGAACCTGCGCCTCGCCGAAGGACGCTACAAGGCGGGTATTGGTGACCTGCTGGAGTTCAACGACGCCCAGCTGCTCTTTACCGAGAACCAGTCCAACCTGGTAATAACTTTCTACAATTACCTCACCGCGCTGGCCCGCATCGACAGGGCAATCGGCGTAACGCCGGAACTGGTTGATTACGAGTTTATCGAACGGCAGTAAGCATCAATTTCCGCCGGGTTCGCCAGGAATCAGAATCTCAGCTGATTGTTTTCCCCCCGTTCATACTTATTGTTGGTCATATT
>CAWGPM010000010.1:0-123016 GCA_963824415.1 uncultured delta proteobacterium | reverse complement strand
AGCGGTGGATACCTGGCAATTGTCCTGGTGCAGTCGTTTGGCTGGCCAATTTCGGATTCAGTGGTGTTCATCGCTGGTGGCATTATCGGGGCGATATTTGCTGCGGTGGCCATGGACTGGGCAATCATCGTCTTGTCATCTCTGGCAGGTTCATCAATCATTGTCGCTGCCCTGGGCCTGCAGCCCATTCCTGGACTGCTGGCAGGTGGGGGGCTCACAGGTCTGGGAATCATCGTCCAGGCAGCCCAGTTACGTCGATTGCCAGGTAAGCCGGATTCTAATACCGGATAAGATTTTATATCAGTTTATAGTGGAGCCTTTTGCAAAAGGAGGGTTTTCGTCCAAAATCAAGGCATGAGAAAAATTTTAACGCAGGCATATACTTAATATTCCGAGGATAAAATTTTGAGCATAACGCAGAGTTTGGGCGAAAAGGACGTTTTGCAAGTGGCTCAGTGGAAAGAGTATTTAGATGGTATGGCACAGGATCGAAAATTTACCAGAGGTAGAAATATGATTTCGAAAAAATTAGTCTCAAGAGGTTTTACGGTTATTGCTGTTATTGGTTTATGCTGGTTGTTGTCAGCATGCCAACCTGCCGGCCAGGGTAGTAGAACCTTTACCACCAGTCAGGCTCAAACCGCGATGCGATCGTTTAACGGGACAATTCTGTATGTGGCTGAAGTTCAAATCCAACGAGACGAGACCGGGGCAGGAGCAGTTATTGGCGGGACGCTCGGGGGCGTAGTTGGTTCTACCATAGGCTCAGGCCGTGGAACGACTCTGGCAACTGCCGGTGGTGCTGCGGTTGGTGCCGCAGCTGGATCTGCAGGCGAGAGAGCGAGAGGAACTCGTCCCGCCTGGGAGCTTGAAGTCCAGCTGGAAGATGGCAGCGCGATCGTTGTAGTACAGGAAAAAGATGATGTATTTGAAGTTGGAGACCATGTCAGAGTTATTGAGGGGCGTGACGGTTCCTTTCGAGTGAGACAATAGGCTGCCTTGAAAATTGTCTTTTCGCTCCAGATATGCGATGCGCGTGAAAATTTTATCCCGGGACGGAGCTGTATGCCTGCGGTAAAATTTTCACACGCGCCTTGATTTTGAGCAAAATTCCTGGTCTTTCAAGGTACCCAGTAATTTGAATCATGCATTCTGAACATTACCTCGCTTAAGAACTCACCAATGTCTCAAAAGCCTTCAAACCATGGGATTTTCGCGAGACACATTTTATCGTCAGTAGCACTCATCTGCCAATGATCCGTATTATCACTGTAAACGGTGAACATGCCCAGCAGCTTTACCGGTAATGCTCAAGCGTCTATCTCAAGAAAACCAGCGATTACAGCTCAGAGGTTGATGCGGCTCTGCAAGTACGTGAGATTCTGACTTCAACTTGGAGCAGAATAAATTCGATGATAATCAGCACCTGGGAAAATTCTGTGTTGACCCGGGCAAGATGATTCAAAAGCAGGTCGTTGGAACGAGTTTCTGATAACCTTCAGCGGCGCCCATAATCAAGAGGAATAGCATGTTGAAAAAACAGGGTAGCGGGTGTTTTCTCCAACTCTTGCTCGTCTGCGTCATTGGATTACTTATTGTCTACCTGCTCGGTGACAGACACCAGTCCCTGGAACCCTGGCACACGGAAGAGCTTTCGGCAGAATATAGGGCAGATGATCGGGGTAAAATCAAAACTTTTAACGATTATAAGCGGTTGGAAGATAGACTTTTTGAGCAATTGAACGCCCAGGTCTACTCACGTACCCCAACGGGTAAAGGCTATGAACTTGTTCGCTATAGCGCCGGCAGCGCCGCAGATCCTCGTTATCTGCAGCCTGACTGGAACCGAAGTTTTGAACTCTCGGCAGAAAAACCAGTTGGCGGCGTCTTGCTCCTGCACGGCATGTCAGATTCCCCATACAGTCTCCGAGTCTTGGGCGAGGCGTTCAATCAGCGCAACTATTGGGTGATAGGCTTAAGACTTCCCGGGCATGGAACCGCACCGTCGGGGCTGACAACCAGCAGCTGGGAGGATATGGCAGCTGCGGCGGAGCTGGCAGCGGCGCACCTGAGCTCTCAAGTTGGAGAAAAACCGATTCATCTAGTGGGTTACTCAACCGGGGCCCCGCTCGCCCTGCATTACACGCTGAATGCGCTTGAAGAAAAGGCCGCACCGCTGCCAAGGAGTCTTATTCTGGTCTCACCAGCCATAGGTATTCACCCACTGGCATGGCTGGCCAAGATAAAAAACTGGCTCTCAATTGTCCCTGGTCTGGAGCATTTTGCCTGGCTCTCCATTGAACCCGAATTTGATCCCTACAAATACAACTCTTTTGCCGCCAATGCGGGAGCACAGGTTCACCGCCTGACGCGAAGCGTCGCCCAAAGGATTTCAGACTGGTCCAAACAGGGAAAGCTTGACCCATTTCCGCCGATATTGATTTTCAAATCCACCGTCGACGCCACGGTATCGACAGCAGCAGTCGTCGATCGACTGCTTAAGCCGCTGGCAGATCATGGCCACGAGCTTGTTCTGTTTGACATCAATCGCTTTGCCGCTAAATCGTCTCTGCTGGTATCTGATCCGGGTCCGTTAACCGCCCGCTTGATGGAAGATAATACGCTGCCCTTTGGCGTGACCCTGGTTACCAACAAAAACCCCGGCACCCTTGAAATTATTGCCCAGCGCAAACCACCTGAGTCAAATGGTATAAGCGAAATGAAGCCGTTGGGACTGGTCTGGCCTCCCGGAGTACTATCGTTATCACATGTCGCTCTACCATTTCCACCTGACGACCCTTTGTACGGACAGCGTCCTCCAGGTGATAACTCTGTTCTTTTCCTCGGGCAGATGGAATTGCAGGGTGAACGTGGTCTGCTGAAGATTTCTTCTGACTGGTTGTTGCGGCTGAGATATAATCCGTTTTATGAATTTCTTGAAAAACGATCGCTTGATTGGCTGAATGACCACAATAATTAGGCTACCTTGAAAAATTGTCTTTTTGCCCAAACGCTGCGTTGCGTGTAAAAATTTTATCCTCTCAATATTAATTATATGCCTGCGGCAAAATTTTCACACGCGCCTTGATTTTGAACCAAAATCCTAATTTTGCAACGTAACCATTAGCTTATACGATTTTCTTGAAAAAACGCTTTCGTATAATCTGTTGACGGCTGGTTTGGTAATTCCTGCTTCTCTTCCCATCCAACATCAGCAGTTTAAGCGGCCAATGGGAGACCTCTGGGATTTGCAAGTTCTGCGGGCTCGCGCCTTTAAAGCGCGGACCCACGTGCGTTTCTGCTCGAGTTCTGGAACAGCTCTGGCGTTACAATTTCTGACGCCGATCTGAAAGGCGACTTTTGATTACCAGTCATCAAAGGTATTCTCATAATATTAATTTTCATCTTCCGCATTATAAGGCCGTGTAACCTGACCGGGCCGTAAGCAGCGAGGCTGCCTGGAATAGCATCATTAATTTCAAGCGGTTGATGTCTTTGCGAGAGTGGCGAGTCCAGGTTCCACCCTGGACATCCACCATAAAATCGATTATAGGCGTTTCAACGCTTTTGGCATTTTATCTGCAACTTCTTGTTGATTCAGAGGAGGAGGTCATGTCGTCACGCATGCATTCGAATCTCAATCGCAGCGTCATCTTGCGGTGGTGTATTCTCTTCATACTCACTTGCTGTACCACCACTTTCGCTTACGCCCAGGGACCGACTGAAAATGCGGCGACCCTGGAGGGTGGGTTGGCTTTTTCCATGCAGCCTGCTGACGATGAGCAGGCGATCAGGCCTGTCCGGACAAACAGTCCGCGCGAAACCCTGGAAACGTTTTTCCACCTCAGGGACGAGTTGGAAGAGACCTTGCAGGCTTACTGGCTGAACAAATCCCATGAGCTTGCCGAGCGCAAAGAGCTGATCTATGATCAGTTCCTGGCGCTGATCGACCTATCGTCCGTGGCGCAGGCATCTCGCCGCGAGATCGGAATAGATACGACAGCCTATCTGTTGGACATCCTCGGGCGTATTGAATTGCCGGATCTTGACAGAGTTCCTGGCGATGAAGCTCTCGAAAATGATGATTCGTCTGCTAATTGGCGGATCCCAGGAACACCCATCCGTATTGTTCGCATCGATGAGGGACCGCAGGAGGGGGAGTTTTTGTTCAGTTCGCGAACGGTTACGAACGCTCCGCGATTCTATCGGGGTATCGAAGATCAACCGCTGCAATCGTCCCTGCCCATTTGGAGCTGGAAACGCGAGCTGCCCCAGATCACCGGGCCGATGATCCCCACCGCGGTGCTCAGGCACATGCCGCAAGGTCTACGCGATGTCTGGCTGGATACGCCGCTGTGGAAAGTCATTGCGGTCGTGCTTGTCAGCATCCTGACGTTGTTCATGCTGTTCCTCTTCCACCGGCTGATCAACCGCCATAAAAAGGACAACCGGGTCGGCGTGCTGCTGCGTCGTGCCCTTTCCCCAATCGCGATCATTGCAGCAGTTTTGTTTCTCAAGGATTTCATAGCTCACCAAATCAATGTCTCAGGTTCATTCTCGGGCGTGGTTGACATTATGATGACCGTTTTGCTGCATGCTTCCGCAGTTTGGCTGTTTTGGCTGGTCATACTCGCCCTCTTCGAACGGATCATTCAGACACAAAATATCCCGGATGACAGTTTCAACGCGCATCTCTGGCGCCTCGGCGCCCGCACAATCGGGACGGTAATCGGCGTGGTGATTATTGGTAAAGCAGCACAGAAATTGGGGCTGCCTCTCTACAGCGTGGTAGCTGGACTGGGTATCGGCGGTCTGGCTGTCGCACTGGCGATCCGGCCGACCCTGGAAAACCTGATCGGCGGCATCATGCTCTATCTCGATCAGCCCATTCGGGTCGGAGACTGGTGCGCTTTTGACGACAAAGCCGGCACTATCGAAGCCATAGGCATACGCTCGACCAAGATCCGGGCGCTCGATCGCACTCTGATTACCGTTCCCAACGCAGCGCTGTCGGATATGCAACTAATAAATTGGGCGAAATGCGACCGGATGCTGATCGAATCGACCATCGGTTTGCGCTACGAGACCGAAGATGATCAATTGCGACATATACTGGCGAAGTTTCGCGAGATGCTCCATGCCCATCCCAAGATCCACTCTGACACGGTGCGTGTGCGCTTTGCAGGCTTTGGTCAATTCTCTCTCGACATTGGCGTTCGGGTATATGCACTGACCCGCGATTTTAACGAATTTTTTGCCATCAGAGAAGACGTCCTGCTCCGAATGAGCGAGATAGTCAAAGAGTCGGGAAGCGGCTTTGCCTTTCCTTCACAGACGCTCTACATGGGACGTGACGAGGGGCTGGACATGGAACGCGGCAAGACCGCCATGACAGAGGTTGAATCCTGGCGCAAAGCAGGCAAACTGCCGTTTCCAAGACTCTCGGCCGAAAGAATCGAGCAGCTCGAAGGTACTCTCGATTATCCGCCGAACGGTTCGATCGAGGCCGGCACCAGTAAGTCACAGGGCTGGGAAACATCGGAGCAGCTCTCTGCAGAACTGGCCGATGAAGAGGAGAGCGATCGCAAACCGCCAGCGTAGGATCCTGAGAGCATTCAGGGCTCGGTCAGTTAAACTTACCAGCCAAGAGGTTCAGTGCAGTTCCGCTGTCGGTTGGGGCTGAAAATCCGCTCCCAGCCGCGGCACTCTTCAGAATTTCTTGAGTTATGAGTTTCAAACTGCTCTGCTAAAACAGAGGATACCCGTAACTCTGGTTAAAATAAACATTTGAAATAACAATAGTTACAGAAGGATACCTCAAAACATTGTTGACATTAAGAGACCCTTTTCCGAAGTGTTGCCGGCCTGAGGTCATGATCTTGCATTGGTCTTAAACCAAGGTTCTTTCTTCTGGGCTTGGCAAAATCCCGGTTAATGGCGTCCGTGGCAGTCCCATATAATAGCGGTAGGAGATTTCAATGTTTCATTGGTTTATCAAGCGTCGCCGAAAGAAGATTGCCCGGGCTCCTTTCCCCCCCTTGTGGGAGGGTATAATCCGCCGAAATGTTGCCCACTACTGTATGCTGGAAGATGCCGAACGCGCTCACCTGCGTGCCTTGATCCTGGTCTTTATCGCGGAAAAATATTGGGAAGGAGCCGGAGGACTGGAGCTGACCGACGAAATCCGCGTGACGATCTCCGCTCAGGCCTGTTTGCTTCTTCTGGGTCTGACCCATAACTACTACCAAAATGTAGAATCCATCATCGTTTATCCCTCCACCGTTGTTCCGCCTCAACGCAAGCCCGGTTTCTTTGAAAATACACTCGAACCAGTGAAACTTGCACATCCCATTATCGGGCAGGCATTCCTGCAGGGGCCGGTAATTATTATATGGGATGCAGCCCTGCGCGGTGGCCGCCATCCTGAGTCCGGTCACAATGTTATTTACCACGAATTTGCTCATAAACTGGACATGCTGGACGGCACAGCTGATGGGACACCCCCACTGAGAGACCGGGCTGAATACCGGGACTGGGTGCGGACATGTTCGCGTGAATATCTACGTCTCAAACACGGCACTGAAAAGGGTGAGAAATCTTTCCTAGATGCCTATGCTGCGACTAGCGAAGCAGAATTCTTCGCAGTCGCCACTGAACAATTCTTCGATCAGCCGCGGATAATGATTGAGCATGCGCCGGACCTTTATCGTGTTTTGAAGGAATACTACCGTCAGAATCCATCCGAGCGTGTTGCCCGGAATAACTGCGCGATGGAAGAAAAAGAAACGGGGCCCAGGTTTCATTCTTGAAAATAATGAAAAAAAATTCAAGGTACCCTCTAACCTTCAAGCCTTTCAGCTTATTTGGCGGGAGAAGGTCAGATATCATTTTGAAAATTCAAGCAGACTGGCAGCATAATTGTTTGGATCCCGGTGAAATTATTTTAGCAAAAAGGCTGCCTCTACTTCTCGGCGAGCCCAAGGCCTGCATTATAGCGGTTGACATCAGGCAAAATTGTCAAGGTTCTGATACAATAAAACCATTCTCAAAAAAGTATGGAACAATTCGGCCTAACAGCTCAGTGTTGCCTGCATTTTTGCCTATCTCTTAGACAACAAGTACGTTTTCATAGACCATACTATTCTTGACTGTTATGGTGATGCTCTGCCAAATTCAAGATAACAATTAGTTTAAACAATTATTGATAGTTACATACATTAATTGACATATCAAACAGGTCTCGATGAAATATAAGGAAATAGGAATACTATCCTTCGGCCATGTTGCATCAGATATAAACCAAGGTGCAATTTCCGCCATGCTGCCATTTTTTATAGCA
This sequence comes from uncultured delta proteobacterium, assembly GCA_963824415.1. Lineage (GTDB taxonomy): Bacteria > Desulfobacterota > Desulfobulbia > Desulfobulbales > Desulfocapsaceae > JABDQA01. Next base: position 115,677 of record CAWGPM010000010.1, on the reverse strand, counting down.
GCGTATGGCCTTTCATATACAGCCGCTGCGGCAATTGTATTTGCCGTGAACATGTCCTCGAGTGTTGTCCAACCGTTCTTCGGTATCACAGCCGATCGAACTTCGATGCCCTGGCTATTGCCTATAGGTCTGATATTCGCAGGGCTCGGCATCGCTCTCACCGGTTTATTTGACCAGTATCCTATGATCTTGCTTTTGGCAATAGTCAGCGGAATTGGTATTGCCGCATATCATCCCGAAGCTGCCAGATTGGTCAATTTCGCCGCGGGTGATCGTAAAAGCACTGCCATGAGTATATTCGGAATCGGCGGTACTATTGGTTTTGCTGCAGGACCGCTGATCATCACGACAGCATTGATGCATTGGGGATTAGCAGGATCGCTGATCCTGTTAGTGCCGGTTTTACTCATGTCCTTGGTAATTTCCCTTAATTTTCATGTATTTGAGACCTTAAAAAAAGACAACGAACACATTAATCAAAACTCACCGCAAGCTGTTGGTAAAGAAAACTGGAGTGCGTTCACCCGAATTGCCATCATTGTATGTGGTCGCTCGATTATTTTTTTCGGATTGAATATATTTATTCCCCTTTACTGGATACATGGGCTCAGCCAGTCCAAAGTAGCTGGTGCAACAGCTTTAACCATCTTTGTCGGTTCCGGGATCATCGGCAATCTCGTAGGAGGTACTCTTGCTGATCGGATCGGCCCCAAAAAGGTAATAGTATTAGGCCTTTCGAGCTTAATGGTTCTATTGCCAGCGTTTATTATGACAACAGATATTAAACTGGCCACTCTTTTGCTAATCCCTATCGGCATAATGCTGTTTTTATGCTACAGCCCAACAATCGTGTTGGGACAGGCCTACCTGCCCGGTCGGGTCGGGCTGTCATCAGGTGTTACGCTTGGTTTGTCTATCGCCATAGGCGGGGGAGCAGCACCCTTTATAGGCAGAATTGCCGATATCTATGGTGTATGGATGGCCTTGGCCTTCGTAGCCAGTCTACCTTTGCTTTTCCTGATAGTCACCTTAACATTGCCAAACCCTTAATGTTTTGGGAATTCACTTAATGCTGAAGACCATTGCAATGTCCATTCCTTCGCTGCTGCTACAATCTGGGGCAGTCGCATCGTAAAGCGATAGAAAGCTATGAGAGAAATATTTCAATAGTTTTAGTTGCGACAGGCGGTCTGTCTCATTAGGTGCATAAAGAGAGAAGCGGATTCAACAACCCTGAGTGGGACCTGAAATTTTTCTACATGATAGAATATAATCCCTGTAAGCTTGCCGAGATTACCATTGCCGAACAAGCAACCTTGGGTGGGCTGGCAGGCTCTGACATCTTCATGTGGCTGGTCATACGAGGAGCTTTTGTCCGCGATCATAGAAATGACGCGCAAGCAGAAATATGGCACTTCCTCCAGCACTCGGTCGGTTAACCACTTCCCAACCGACATCTGCAACAACTGTTCATTGATCGTCTTAAAGAAAAGCGAGAAGGCCTCTGCCTGACAGGCTTTTTTCAGATCTCTTGGGCAAGCACTCGGTCACTTGTCTTGATCAAAAGTGGCTTCACTATGACCTGATGGTCAAATGTAGCCTGTGGGCCAAATATGACCATTTTTTTAATGGCTGCGACAGGCATTCTTGCAGATCCCTCTAGTCAAATATTGCTACAAAAAGCACAACGATAGGTCTTCTACTTCTGAATGCGTCTTAGCTGGCATCATACTTGCTTATTATCAGACGCCAGCAATATTGCATCTTGAGTGAAACATGTTTGCCGATTCCAAAAATCGACAACCATATACGGAGACAGAGTATGAGAAAAAATGAAACTTTTACAGAGAAGCTCAAAGCGGACATAGCTCTCGTTCAGGCCGAGCTGGCAAGGTTCAAGCTTCGAGGCATGGGCTTTACAGGCGAGGCAAAAGACCGGCATGATGAGCATGTTGCAGAGATGGAATCGAAGATTGATCAAATTAACCGCGATCTGAGAAATCTGGACAAAGCGGGCGAGCACCAGTGGAAAGAATTGCAAGATGGTCTTGAAAAGAGCTGGGGGGAACTGCAATTTGAACTGCGGAATTGTATCGAAACATTTAAGACTGAGCCCGGTGTGGCAGAGCTTCACGGTGATGATGACGGTCCAGTTCCTTATGGTGAATTAAGCGGACGTTCTACTGAGAAAAAATAAAGTCGGCAAGGAGCAGGATCATTCGGGAAACGAACCATAAGAGCAAAAGGAGAACGACTATGTCTATGTTTTGTCATCAGTGTCAGGAAACTGCAAACAATACTGGATGCACTATCCAGGGAGTCTGCGGCAAGAAGGAAGAAGTCGCTAATCTTCAGGATCTGTTCATCTGGACGCTCAAAGGCATATCTGTCTGGGGTGTCAAGGGCAAGGCATTTGATATCTACGATGAAGAGATTGCCTTTTTTATCGACAAAGGAATGTTTGCCACTATCACCAATGCAAACTTCAGCAAAAGTGATTTTCTCGGTTTCATCAAACAGAGTGTTGCTTTTCGAGATCGTTTGAGGGAGAGGGTGTTGGAGGCCTATAAGAACACCCACGGTATTGATTTTGCCGATACTGTCCCAGAATGCGCAACATGGTCTTATAAAGAAGAGGCTGACATTTTCTCCAAGGCCTCAAACGGTACCGGAGGATGGCTGGAAATTATCGATGAAGACGAGCGTTCCCTGAAGGCTACCATTCAGTATGGATTGAAAGGACTTTGTGCTTACGCCGAACATGCCTACCAGCTGAAAAAACATAGTCGTGACATTTTTGAATTTCTTATGGAAGGACTTGCCGCCCTGGTTGATCCAGCCTTGACCAATGACGATCTTCTGGCCCTGGTATTGAAGACAGGAAAGATGGGTGTTGAGACCATGGCTCTGCTTGACCGGGCAAATAATGAAGGCTATGGGACGTGTGAGATGACCACCGTTAATCTCGGTGTCGGCACTAATCCAGGTATTCTGGTCACGGGGCATGACCTGGTAGATCTCCATGAATTATTGGAACAAACCAGGGACAAAGGCGTTGACGTTTACACGCATAGCGAAATGTTGCCGGCTCATTACTATCCCAAACTGAAACAATACAGTCATCTGGTTGGCAACTACGGTAATGCCTGGTGGATGCAGAAAAAGGAACTCGACACCTTTAATGGGCCCGTTCTTTTTACCTCTAACTGTATCGTTCCGCCAAAACCGGAGCACATGGACCGGATATTCACGACCGGTGCCGTTGGTTTTGAAGGTTGCACCCACATTCCCGATCGTCAGAATGGCAAGGCAAAGGATTTCTCGCAGATTATTGAGAAGGCCTTAACCTGCAAACCTCCCGAGCAGCTTGAAGCTGGCACCGTTGTCGGTGGCTTCGGCCACAGCCAGGTGATGGCTCTCAAGGACAAGGTTATCGAGGCGGTAAAATCCGGAGCAATTAAACGTTTTGTGGTTATGGCCGGTTGCGATGGGCGCCACAAGACAAGAGAATATTACACTCAAGTGGCACGGCAGCTGCCAGAGGATGCGGTGATTCTAACAGCAGGTTGTGCTAAATATAAATACCTTAAACTTGACCTCGGTGATATTGGCGGTATTCCCAGAGTGCTCGATGCTGGTCAGTGCAACGATTCTTACTCCTTAGCAGTTATTGCCCTCGAACTGCAGAAGGCATTCGGTCTCGACGATGTTAATGAACTGCCTCTTTCATTCGACATTGCCTGGTACGAGCAGAAAGCGGTTCTTGTGCTCCTGGCACTGCTGTCACTTGGAATAAAGGGCATCCGGCTGGGACCAACGCTTCCTGGTTTTCTTTCTCCCAACGTGGCGAAAATCCTGGTTGAAAAATTTGATATCAAGCCGATCACGACGCCGGAAGAAGATGTGGCAGCCATGATGGCCGGTCATTAAGGATCACATGTAACGAAGAACAAAACACCGTGTCGTATCGCCGTCTCTTCGAGCCATCGATTGCTGGAATATCCCTGGCGAACCACCCGTGACAGTGCATCAGAAGACCCAATTGGTCTCATATGACCAATTGGGCAAATGTGGCGCTTCCAGTTCTCTGTCGGCAAGCTCACTGAACCCAATATATCGTCAGAAATTCATGTAAATACATGATGATGTACTACCGGGAGAAAGCGCTTGAAAGTTTGGCATAGTGCTTGCTTGAATTGGTCTAACGGATACTTTTTTCGCAGCCTTTTCATTCTCGACAGCAGACCTTGATCTGCATCTGAAAACCTGAAAAAGATACTGAGCCGCTGGAAAAGGAGAATAGTTCATGTCTGTTCAGTTCTTTTTTGTTTTTTACGAGATTGTCCTGGTTAAGGACAAAATCACAAGCAAAAACATGCACCCGATGAGGACATCTATGAAATCAATGCATCTGTTTACCAACGTTCTTCTGGCTCTTCTGCTGGCAACCTTTCTGGGGTGCGCATCGACGGCAACTCATGAAGGGACCGGAGAGTATTTTGACGATTCTGTTATTACCACCAAAGTCAAGGCGGCAATTTTCGGCGACGAGTCGCTGAAATCTGGTGAAATCAATGTTGAAACATTCAAGGGCGTAGTTCAGTTGAGCGGCTTCGTCAATTCCCAGGATGATATCAACAGAGCGGTCGAGTTAGCAGGCAAGGTTAAAGGAGTAATTTCGGTCAGCAATGATATGCGGGTGAAATAGCATACATCGATCGACGGACTTTTGGGCATGATAATCCTGTTAATACATGCTTAGCGAATTAGCCATCATAGAGGGGGTTTTAATAGAAAAGGCAACGTGTACGAATTGTACGATAAGAAATATGACCTCTTAAATTAATACCGCTACACAAGGAGAATCTGATGTTGTGGACAATCGCTATAATACTACTGGTTCTATGGGGTTTCGGGCTGGTCAGCAGTTACACCATGGGAGGATTTATCCATATCCTGCTGGTAATAGCCGTTATTGTTGTGGTGCTGAACCTCATCCAAGGCCGGAGGAGCTTGTAACCTGGAAAAATAGAGCCGGCTGCCATTGCTCTCTTGCTTAATAATTTGCCTGATTTGAAAATTCACCTGGTGAATATCATCAAGCTTATCAAATTGCAGCCGCCGAATGAACATCCACATGAGTTGAGCGATGCCCACTTCGGTGCGCTCTTCACCTGGGCAAGCAAAGGAATATATATGGAGCCATTTGCAAAACGATCTTTTCGCCCAAACTCTGCGTTATGCTCAAAATTTTATCCTCGGAATATCAATTATATGCCTGTGGTAAAATTTCTCGCATGCCTTGATTTTGAACGAAAATCTTAGTTTTGCAAAAGGCTCTATGGAGAACAATATCATGGATCACGAAAATTTAGATTCCAAGCTGAATATTCACGCTCTTGGAGTAAATTATATCTGCAATTTTTTAGACCGTGTTGGCTTTACGATTCATGATGTGAATAGAGATCCAAACCATCATTTTCAACTAATTGTCCAAATTAATGATAGAGTCATGATGATCGCTGTCCGCATAGCCTGTTATCCGGAGGTGGGAACACTTTACGAGGCAACTCAGGAAGAGCTGATTAAAGAGTCGGAGCAGCTCAAAGCCGTCCCACATTTTGCCGGATTATCCTTGACAGCAGCAAATCTGACAGATAGTCAGGTAGATGGTATAGCCAAAGGAAGTGAGTACGACGTCATCTTCAGTGGGATGACGGTTATTAGTTAACCAGATTTCGACCTGCGCGACCAACGGTTGAAGAACGTAGACTGCATAAACGATATAAAATTGAAAATTCCCAACGCGTGTTCCCGTCCTGACATTGATGCTGTATAATATTAGCGAGGCGGCAGAGTTTTTTTAGGCCACCTTGAGGTGGTTTGGCTGGCCTGCCTGCTCTGTTCTACTGACTCTGCTAAAATTGGCAGGTCGACCATCGCTGAGGCATGCATGACAATCCGATGATCTTTGCCCTGTAGGATCGCGCCAGACGTTGGATACTGCTTTTTATGTCGATTATCATGCTCCCTGCAAATGGCCCCTTATGAACAAACGCTATCAATCCTGGGGACACTACCCTCAGTCCGGGCAATCTGCAATCGCGCTTCATTGGCGCACGGAGCTCTTGCCAATTCCAGCAGATTCGCAGAAGACGTTTCTACCTTTTGGCAACGGCCACTCATACGGGGATGTCTGCCTTAACAGTGAGGGATTACTTCTGGATGCCCGTGGTCTTGACCATTTCATAGCATTCGATTCGGCAGAGGGTATCCTGCGGTGTGAAAGTGGCGTAATGCTCGGTGAGATATTGGCCATAACCGTACCCCGGGGGTGGTTTCCTCCGGTTGTGCCTGGAACCAGGTTTGTAACCATCGGAGGTGCTATTGCAAACGATATACACGGTAAAAATCACCATACTGCCGGGACCTTTGGATGCCATGTCCGTTGTCTGGAACTGCTTCGCTCGGATGGCCAGCGCCTGCGCTGTTCACCGTCTGAAAACCCAGAATGGTTTCGGGCAACCATTGGTGGATTGGGGCTCACCGGCCTGATAGTCTGGGCTGAAATCGCTTTGAAACGAATCGACAATCCGGTCATGGAGGTCGACACCATTCGCTATGAAAACCTGGATGACTTTTTTGAATTGTCGGAGGAGTCCGATGAAAAATACGAGTATACCGTTGCTTGGGTTGACAGTATGGCCAGAGGGAGACACCTGGGCAGAGGTCACTTCATCCGGGCAAACCATGCAGCCCCCGGCGCCAAGCAGCTTTGCGCGCCCCGATACCGGGCCAGTATAGCCGTGGAGATGCCCTTTTCCCTGATCAACCGGACGACTGCCCGGATGTTCAACAGCCTCTATTATAGAAAACAAGCCAGGACTCGAAGCGCAGGGCTGACACGCTATGAACCGTTCTTTTTTCCCCTGGACAAACTTCTGCACTGGAACCGGCTCTATGGACCACGCGGTTTTCATCAGTACCAGTGCTTGTTGCCGCTTTCCACCGATGGTCAAGAGGCGCTGCGAGATATATTCAAAAGGGGAGTCCATGGGAAAATGGAATGCTTCCTGAGTGTAATGAAAGTATTTGGAGAGCATCAATCTCCCGGTCTGCTGTCCTTTCCCAGGGTTGGGGTAACTTTTACCCTGGACCTCTGCCATCATGGGGAACAGACGCTTCGGCTTCTCGATGATTTTGACGGAGTTGTTCGGTCCGTTGGCGGCGCGGTCTATCCGGCTAAAGATGGCCGTATGTCCAGTTCCAGTTTCAGGCAGTATTTCCCGCAATATCAAGAGCTGGAACAGTATCGTGATCCCCAATTCAACTCCGACTTCTGGAGACGCACTGCAGGAAAGTGATGCAGCGGAAAATATTCATATTCGGAGCCACATCTGCAATAGCCCAAGCCACGGCGCGTCTGTTTGCGGCGGACGGCGGCAGTTTTTTTCTGGTTGCACGTGATCCCGACAAGCTTAACGTAGCAGCTGAGGACCTGCGCATCCGAGGTGCAACCCAGGTAAGGGCAGCTTGTGCCGACGCCCTTGATTTTGATGATCACCAGGCACTCATTGACGAGGCATTTGAAGTTCTTAACGGCCTGGACATGGTTCTGATTGCCCACGGAACCCTGCCGGACCAGAAATACTGTGAACAGTCCTTTGACCGGACCCGGCGTGAATTTGAAATCAACGCCATGGCAGTCCTGTCCCTGCTCACCCATGCTGCGAAAAGGTTCGCAGGCCAGGGCTTCGGCACCCTCTGCGTGATCAGTTCGGTAGCCGGCGACCGTGGCCGACAATCCAACTATGTGTATGGGGCGGCCAAGGGTGCGGTGTCAATTTTTTTGCAGGGATTGCGTAACCGCCTGCACTCCAGTGGCGTTCAGGTACTTACCGTCAAGCCGGGTTTCGTGGATACACCTATGACGGCAACCTTTACCAAAAATCGGTTGTGGGTTCCCCCGGAACAGGTAGCCAGGGGGGTTTACAAAGCGGTCATAAACAGGAAAGACGTTGTTTACCTGCCGTGGTTCTGGTCTCCGGTCATGCGGGTGATTCGCTGGATCCCGGAGACCATATTCAAACGGCTGCATCTTTAAGGTCAGCAGACACCAGGATATCCTTGCTTTTAAAGCACCTTCAATCATTCTGCACACTTTGCCTGCGAGCAAGCGCAGGATGCTGCACCTTGCCGGGCAGGGCGGGCCGCCTCTACCCGTTGCTGCGGTATTCCTTGCTGGTTGGAGGGATATTAGCTGGGTCGGCTCCGCTTCTTACTGCAGGTTTTTCCAGGGCCGAGATGGTTGGCTCAGAGCTCCAGACCCGGGCCCGTGAAACCGACGGTCCGCTAACAGTCGTGGACCTCCAGCCATTTCGCACTGTTCATTCGATTAAGGTCGACCGGCCAGAGGGCAAAACGGCAGAGTTGACATTGATCAATCTGAACCCGAACGTCAACCAGTGGTATATTCTTCGGCTCAACCCTCATGGCGATGGCGAACTCGAAGAGTATCACCTGGAAAATCCGTACCCGAAACAACAACACCTGGTACTCGACGAAAAGTCGCCGGACAGTTTATTGTTTACCCTGGCTGGAGAAGCCTACCCCTGCAGACCGTGGAGTTTCTCTGGAGAAAGCGAGCTTAAGGCTGCCAGAACGTCCGGACAGGCTTTTGCGCCGCTCTGTGACGGGAAGATCTATCTTCGTAATCCCACCAAAGGTCACCGGACTGCCATTGAATCGGTGACCGAATTTCTCCGTGACAAACTTCCGGGGGGTGAGACCGTTGTCGGCTTTGTAAAAGATACCTTCTTCCAAGACGCTTTTCTGGAAAAAGCCAGCACGACAGAGGCCTCGATGCCGGTGCCTACTATTTCTGCCCCTGATTTTCCAGCACCTGCGGCAATTGATCCAACCTTCGCCAATCAGCTGCTTGGCACGCCTGAGCTTGGTATTCAGGTTGATAATGCATCTGCCAGCATGCTTACCGGTCACTGGTATGGTGTCAGGAACAACCCCGGTATTTTTGTGAGCTTGATTCAGCCAAAGGCGATTGCTCCCGAAATCCTGAAAAGTCATGCCAATCTTGTTAGTCGTCTTGACAGTATCGAGGCGGGGGCGCTGGCATATTTGGTAGCTTTTGATCTTGAGCGTTTCGATCTGGGCTTTGCCGTTGGAACCGAGCACCCACGCGTGGGCTGGTCGGAACGCACGCTTGAGCAGATGAGAATTCCGAATCTGCCCGGGCCGGATGGTATCGGGACTATTTCACCCCTGGTGGCCAATGGCATTGTCAACCCCGTTGAGGCCGCCAGAGCCGTGGCGACATTTACCGGCGGCTTTAAACGGTCTCACGGCGCCTTTAAATACGGTGATTTTGCATATCGTAACCATGGTTCCCATTACGGTTTCATAGAAGACGGAGTTATTCTCAGCACGCTTCAGCCTGGACTGGCTACATTGCTGGTATGGGACGAGGGAACGGTGGATATGAAGACCTGGTCTGAGGATTACAATCAGCAGCGTGGCACGATTTCCCAGGCGCGCCAGAACGGTGTCCCGCTCGTTGAATGGGACTCGGCTTCGCAAAAACCGGTACCTGGTGGCCTGGTTGCTCGATGGGGCCCCGGCAACTGGTCAGGATCAGCAGATACAAAACTGCGAACGCTGCGGGCAGGCGTGGCCCTGCAGCAAACCGGCGATAAACGATTCCTGATTTACGGATATTTTTCAACCGCTACCCCATCCGCAATGGCCAGAGTTTTTCAGGCCTATGATTGCCGCTATGCCATGCATTTGGACATGAATGCTCTGGAACATACCTACCTGGCTCTCTATCATAAGGAAGGTACGCATCTGCTCGTTCAGCACCTCATCCAGGGGATGAGTGTTTTGGATAAATCAGAAAAAGGCGAATATATCCCTAGATTTCTTGGCTATTCGGACAACCGCGATTTTTTCTATGTAATGAAACGTGAGCAACCATAAAAACGCAGAAGATCATTTATGAAACAGAAAAAACTATTTCCTGGAGAATACACAATGCTGCGTTTTCGGGCTTTCCTGTTCATCGTCATCCTTGTCCTCCCACTGCAGGCATCTGCTGAAGCTCAACAATCACTGAAGGAACAAAACGACGCCCTGCTCGAGCGCCTGCAGGAGATCCATGGACTTTCGGCCGCTCAGGCAGCAGGGGTTCGCACAATTTTTGCCCGGTCGCCGTATATCGGTCAGGGCAATCCGGCGGTCACGCAGCATCCTGCTTCCACTCAGGAGTGCATCGCCAGGCTTGAGCAATCGTCAATCAGCTATGAAAATGCTCGTTACGAGCAGATATGCGGGGCCAAGTACATGGCGCCGCTCTACGACCCTGGCCAGGAAACCGCTGAAGATGCCAGGGCCTGCATTGACCAGTTTGAATTCCCCAATATTCCATGCGAGTACCCGGTGGTGTGGGTGCGCACCATGGAAGCTGCGGAAATCTGCACCGCAATGGGAAAAAGGCTCTGTGACGCGCATGAGTGGGAAGGCGGCTGTGCCGGACAGTTGACCCTGCCCGATTATCGGTTTGATCTGGCTCAGGGGGTAGATCCCGGCGAGGCAATCCGCAGGATGCGCATTGCTCACAACAATGCGCATAGCTCGAGCAAAAGCTGGAGTTATGGCCCTCAGTATCGCAAAGGGGTTTGCGCGGCAAACAGCTCAAAGACAGCAGGCTGCACGGGCGGAAGCTGGGCCCAATGCGGGTCAAACACCTATCCGGTTGGTTTTTTTCCGGAATGCCATAGTACTCTGGATGTTTACGATATCAACGGCAACGCGGCTGAGCACATGAACCTGCCCTTAAACGAAAAACAGATGGCCAGCCTTGGAAGCTCGCAGTTGGGATATACAGAGATGAAAGGCAGTTGGTTCATTTTCGATAAGTACCGGGCACACGAAGACTGGTGCCGCTGGCGAGCGCCGTTCTGGCACGGCAGTCGTGTGATGTCAGACACAAGTCACCACAATTACCACCTGGGATTCCGATGCTGCAAAACGCTGGAAGAATAGAAAGGTGCCGACTGGAAGGGCGGCTGGTGTTTCAGTTTATCCTTACCCTTCAATATTGACCGGAGGAGATGTGTCGGTTTGCCGCCAGGACAGGCAGCGGATTGGAGGCAAACGCTGCCATGGGGCCCTCATCGCTCAACAGGGGTGCTAATTCGGGATCTTTCAGGATATCGTAGACCGAGCACAGTTTACCATCGACGAGAACTTTTTCACTGACCAGCCGGATGCCGTGACTGTAGTCGGCATATCCGGCGCCGTGCACGGTACTGAGAGGCTGAATTGGCTTGCCGTCTGCCTTGTGCCAGCCGTAAATGGCGATCCGCCCGGGCTTCCGTGTCAGCCTGTTGCTGATGACCACATCTTTTTTATGACCGGAGACCAGTTCGCCCAGGGCTATTCCGCGTGAATATCGCTGTTGCAGGATCTTTTGGTTGTGTCGTTGATAATAGCCGGTGGAGCACATCTGCGGGCCGGGTGGCAGAGGCTGGGGGGTGAAATGGTTTTGGGACTGTTTGTAAATGGCATCCACCACTCGGCGGGTGGGTAGAATGAATCCGAATTGGGTCGCCACCATACGTGCGGTGTGATAATCCATCGGCATACGAATGAAGTCTGCCTGTGAACCAATGGCCAGGTAGTCGGGAGTAACAAAAATAGTTGCACTCACCATCCGTCCGCTCTTGTTCCGCTGCTGCAGCTTGACGGGCTTTAACTTTCTAAGAAAATCTGGCAGGTTACCTTTCAGCAACTGCTCACTGATCAGCCGCTCTCGCAGGTGATCGTCAATCTTTGATACAAGCTCGACGAATTGTGATCCCGTCAATGAATGGGAAGGACGTTCGGGTATACGCCTGGTCAGGTAATCCAGCCACGCATCTGCCTCGAAAGCGGCTGCAGGGGAGGGCAAGCCAATCCCTATCAGCAGGATAAGCATGACCTTGAGATAACATTCAGCGGTAAGAAATCGTCTCAACAGCAATATCTCTCCTCGAAGCAGTTTCTAAATACAAAGAATCAAATTTTACCCTTGTAAGTACCTCAGTGCGGAACACTTTGTCAACTCGTAACAATAGTCCTGAAGTTTAACAAATGGTGAACTTTTAGGAGAATGTTCATTGCTGCAAAAGGAAATTTTAACCCTTACCTGTGTACAACCATCTTTACTCGCCGACAAAACCCATAAGTTTTCAGTACAAGATTGTTACACGCCATGTTTCCGATGTAAAAATCTTGTAATATACCACAATGTGTCATACTGTTACTTCTGACAGTATGTTGCTGTTTAATTACTCAGGACCAACCTTCCAAATATGCTGCAAAGTCTCGCAGCATCCCCATGTACCGCACTGCGAAGCATACTTTCCTAAGATATGTTTCAAAGGTAGACACTAAGACCAATGTTTTAGAAGACGCTGGTTTCTAACAAACAAGTTCAGGAGAACAAGATGATTATACATAAAAGAAAAATCAGATACGGTGAAGATTACCCAGTGTTTTTCGAGACGCTTACGAAGATTAAAGCCCATCTTGAGCAAAAACATCCTGAGGTCTCAGTTGATCTCATGTACAACCTGGCAGGAGAGAGAGGCTGGGCAACAATGCAGACACGCTACGCTTCACTTGCGGAGTATGAGAGAATCGATGCCGAAATGGATAAGGATGAGAATTATGCAAAGCTGTTCGAAGCCATCATAATAGATTCAGAAGATATGCCGGTAGATCAATTTTATCGCGTAATTCAATAGGGTACCTTGCAAAATTAGGATTTTGGTTCAAAATCAAGGCGCGTGTGAAAATTTTGCCGCAGACATATAATTGATATTCCGAGGATAAAATTTTTACACGCAACGCAGCGTTTGGGCAAAAAGACAACTTTTCAAGGTAGCCAATAGCTAGACAGCAATTTTGACCGATGGTTCCAATGGTGTTGCAAGTGAATTTACCTTACCCGCAAGCGAGAAAGGTTCTTACCATCCGGAATTGCAATCTATCAACTCCCTACGGATTTACTGCGTTACCAACAATCCACTTTTATGGAGACAAAAATGAATTCAATTAAAATAAGAAGTCTAACAATGGTATTGTCAGCCGTTTGTTTATTATTTGCAGGCACGGTCTATGCTGATCAAACCGAATCAGCAGAAATCAAAATTGCCAGGGCTATTACCGCGGGACATCCGGGCATTACTGATAAAGCGACCATCCTTGATGTAGATGGCACAGTGTTGCGTGAAGGCTCAAATGGATGGACCTGTTTACCAGGCATAGGCCTTATCCCAGGTGACAAGCACCCTATGTGTAATGATGAAGTCTGGATGAAGTGGATGAATGCCGCCGCAGAAGGAAAGCCATTCTCAACGGATGTGGTTGGCGTTTCCTATATGTTAGCTGGCGATGCCTTGGTCAATAATGCTAACCCCGCGGCAACTGACCCAAAGGATGGTGGTGTCTGGGTACAGGAAGGTCCTCATTTGATGCTTTTATTTCCTACAACTGATGCAATTGCTTCTTTGCCCCGAGATCCTTTTGTAGGCGGACATTATGTTATGTGGGATAAAACGCCTATGGTACATATGATGATTCCTCTCGCAGCAAAACCAAAATAAAAATAGAATTCTGGTCATTATGATCCGGTCACAGAAAAAACATCACAGAAACCATACCATTATCGCTTATTGCCAAACTTGTATCCGCGGTTCATCTCTGGTTTTGTTGGACATAAGCGTTATGCATGAAAAGTAGGGTAAAAATCTGATGGGTTTTAGCCTGCGTTGCGAAAATGGGAGATAATCAGTTATGATTTGCATCTGCCTGATGCGCATTGGTGCTCGAAGTGGAGTAAAAATGTCTTACCACATGACCGACCGTAAGTCCCTGCACCAGAATGGAAAAGGTCATAATACAATAGGTGATGGTCACCAAAAGGTCGCGCTCGGGTCCTAGCGGCAGTGAGAGGGCAAGTGCAACTGAAATGCCCCCTCGCAAGCCGGCCCAGGTCATGATGCGTATCGAACCGCGGGGAAAATCACTGAATCTTCGCATCAAACCGATAATTGAGCCGACACTTACAAACCGAGCCAGAAGCACGCAGGGGATCAGCAGTAATCCGGCAGTTACCATGTTCAGGGTATGGCTGATAACCAGCAGTTCCAGGCCGATAAGCACAAACAGTACCGCGTTGAGTATCTCGTCTATAAGTTCCCAGAACGTGTCTAAATGTTCACGGGTCAAATCGGACATCCCCAGATAGCGTCCATGATTGCCGACCATCAGCCCGGCAACGACGATGGCCAATGGCGCCGAGACGTGAATCGCCTCGGCAAAACGATAGCCTCCCATAACGGTGGCCAGGGTCAGCAGTATCTCGACATGGTAGTTGTCGATACGCTTGATAAGGCTATAGGCGATATAGCCGAGTCCTATGCCATAAAGAATACCGCCTCCGGCCTCGACGGCCAGAAGTTTGGCTATAGAGAAGGGTTCCGCTGCATGTGGGCCACTCTGCACAAGAGAGAGCAAGGTGAGAAAAACCACAACACCGATACCGTCGTTAAAAAGTGACTCGCCGGTAATTTTTGTTTCGAGTTGCTTTGGTGCCTGAGCTTTTTTCAGGATGCCAAGTACCGCAATGGGATCTGTCGGAGATATCAGGGCCCCAAAGAGGAAACAATAGATTAAGGGGAGTGCCATTCCGACAAGCATGAGTATGCCCCAGGTGAAAAATCCTACCAGCACCGTCGAAGCAATTACCCCAAAGGTGGCGAGCAGCAGAATAACCCATCCCATCTCCCGCAAGTCCTGGAAATTGACATGCAGTGCCCCGGCAAAAAGCAGAAAACCGAGCATGCCATGCATCAGGGTATCGTAAAAATCGAGCCGGGACAGGATTCCCGCAACTTGTTCATCAAGTGTAACCATCCCCAAAAGACCCTAACCCAAGCAGGCTGAGTGAAACCAACAGCGAAAGGGCCATTAAACCTATGGTACGCGGTAAACCGAAGAATCGGTGATTGATGTAGCTGAAAATCGCAGCCAGGACGACCAGCACCGTGATGATGTCGAAGAGATCCATAGCTAAGCATACCCGCTTATCCTCAGCTGCCAAATCATTTTATTTCAGAAAATTTATGACCAGCTCCGGACAGTTATGTATGGGCGATTTGCTTTCTGGTAATGGGGTGATCCCGCAACTTGCTGCTGAACGTTTTATCCTCGGAATATGAGTTATATGTTTGCGGTAAAATTTTCACACGCGTCTTGAATTTGAACTAAAATCCTAATTTTGCAAGCTACCCTTACGTGATCTTTTTACAGATCACGAAAGCAGACCGATTTAATGGGGAAGATCAAGAGGTGTACTGCAGACATCTCCTCTTGTCTAGCCTGGGCAATTACTGGTATTGGTGGTACAAAAGATGCAGTGGCGGCTCACAAGCTGATTGCGGTCGGGGAATTTTAATTCTCTCAGAAGAGGTTTTAAATATGTCTGAAATCCGGACGGGTCGGCAAAAATATTATGATATTTTTGCTCACTTTTATGATTTTTTTATAAATATACACTCCGGAACCCACAGAGACGAGACGCGCAGATTTTTGGTTGATTGTGCCCCCATTGACCCAGCAAGCCAGACCAGAATATTGGATGTCTGTTGCGGTACCGGATCAGTTATTCTCGCTTTTGCTGAAAAACATTCTGATGCTCTGACAACCGGTTATGACTTTTCTGCTGGCATGTTAAAGAAAGCAAAACAAAAGGAGGTGGGCAATGGCATAGCTTTTGTCCAGGGTGATGCTGCCAGGTTGGCATATATTGACGATTGTTTTGATGTTGTTTGCTGTTCTCATGCGCTATACGAATTGAAAGGTCGGGTACGGACAGATGCACTTATGGAAATGAAACGGGTTGTAAAGCCGGACGGTAAAGTATTGATTATGGAGCATGAAGTTCCAAGCAACCCAGCAGTGAAAATATTATTTTATTTGAGAATGCTGATGATGGGCTCAGCCGATTCCAGAGAATTTCTCAAACAGGACCTCTCCCCATATCAGAAAATATTCACAAACGTTACCTTGTCACACACACCTTCTGGTAAGAGTAAACTTGTCATGTGCGGTAAATAAAGAGGCTACCTTTTCAAGATAGTCCAGAAGGTTGGCGCCTGCGGCCGGCAAGATAATGCTCAAGGCAAGAGTGTGTCAGACCAAGAACTGTTATGAACATTGTCCTTATTTACCCCTTTTTCTCCATTGAGCGGGTCCACATCGAGAATATCGAGGCACCGCCTATCGGTCTCCACTACCTGGGCGCCATACTCAAAGATCAGGGACACGAGGTGGAACTGTTTAACTGGCATGATGCCAGGGATAAACCCTATATCATTCAAGAAGCACTTTCCACAATCAAGCCGGACCTCATTGGATTTTCCATCTTCCATGCCAACCGCTGGGGCGGAATTAAGCTTGCGAAAATTTTCAAGGAGCATTTTCCAGAGGCGCCCATTGTTTTTGGCGGTATTGGCGCGACCTTTTTAGATGATCATTTGCTGCAGCACTTTCCCTGGATTGACATCATTGTAAGAGGAGAAGGGGAAATAACCTTTCCAGCACTCATCCGCCGAATCGAAGCTCAAAAATCCTACAGCGACTTACCCGGCCTGACCCTTAGGGCCGGCGATATCATAAGGAGAAACCCTGACGCAGAGCGCCTTGAGGATCTCGACGCGCTGCCCAAGCCGGCTACTCATTATAGGTTTCACCATCTGGCGTTGAGCCGCGGCTGTCCGGGCAAATGCACCTTCTGTGGATCGCCATGGTTCTGGGGACCTAAAGTACGCTTTCATTCGGCTGACTATTTTGTGGACCAGCTTGAGATCCTTTACCAGAAAGGGCAGCGTTTTTTTCATTTCAGCGACGACACGTTCACACTGAGAAAGAAACTGGTTCTGGAGGTCTGTGCGTTAATTGTGGAGAAGAAACTGGATATCACCTGGGCTGCCATCTCGCGGGTAGATCGTATTGATGAAGAGATGCTGAAGGCCATGCGCATGGCCGGCTGCATCCAGATCAGCTTCGGTGTGGAAAGTGGCTCGGAGAAAATCCGCAAGGTGCTCAATAAGAAATTCAACGAAGATCAGATTCGTCGTGCTTTTGCCTTGACTGTCAGCTATGGCATCCTGGCCCGGGCCTATATTATTTATGGCTGTCCTGGAGAAAGCCCCGATACGATAGATGATACCATCCGCCTTCTCAAGGACATCCGACCCCTGGTTACCCTTTTTCACGTCCTGGCGCTGTATCCTGGAACCTACCTTTACAATCTTTTCAAATCCAGGACAGGCGCAACGGACGACATCTGGCTCTATCGTGAAGAGGACCTGCAATTTTTCGAAGTAGACACGAACCTTCCTGCCGAAACGGTTTCCCAATTCGGCCAAACCATGAAACAGGCGATCCAGCAAAGCATCCCTGATGTGATTCGCTCTCTTGAACTGGTTGATGATGAGGACCTGTTCCCTTTTCACGCCAGTTTTCTTTCACGCCTGGCCCTGACCATCGACCGCGGAGACTACCCTCACGCCCTGCCCAAGGGTGCAGCCCAGGATCTGGCCAAGGAACTCTACTGCAAAGCCCTCGAATATGCACCTGATGCCCAGGCCTATTGGGGGTTAGGCTTACTGGCCCAGGACAAGAATGATTACCAGGAGGCCGAAGCGATACTTCAAGAGGGTATGCGCGTTTTCCCGAAAGACGACATGCTGGCGAAGGTCCTGGCCAATACCCTGGTGCGACTGGGCAGGGAAGAGGAAGCGCGCAAGCTGGGGCCGAGTTCTCATTAAATTCATCTTCTCTCCCATTATTTAAAATTCAGAGAATTTCCTGAACGTCTCAAAAGTCGTATTTTTCATAGGATGGTAACGTTACCTTGCCGGGATATGAGGATGGTAACGTTTTTCTCTGTTCGTGTTATTCAGTTAAAATCTGACACAAGTTACTGATATAAAAATACAAAAAAATAATAAAAAAGGTTCATAAAAGCTGGCATTGATCTTGATACAATGGATAACAGATTAGTCTTTGTTAACGAGCCATAAATTAAGTGGAGAGGGTGCAGGATGAAATCACTCATTGCCTACTCAAGCAAATCAGGAAACACCAAAAAACTAGCCGAGGTAATTCATAAACTTTTGCCGCGAGTAAAAGTCCTTAAGGCGATAGAAGAAGAACCCGACATCGAGGGTTTTGATATTATTTTTGTCGGTTTCTGGTTTCAGGCGGGGGTAGCCGATTCTCAGGCCAGCGCTTTTCTTAAGCGCCTGGATGGCGCACAGCCGCTCTTTCTTTTCGCCACTCATGGGGCTGCGGCAGATTCAGATCACGCCAGAAAGGGCATGGAACTGGCTAAGGATCTGGTATCCTCACCGGTGATTATCGGCACGTTCAGCTGTCAGGGAGAAGTTAAGGCCGAGTTTCTCGCCAAAGCCAAGGCCATGAAGCCGCTTCCCCCCTGGATTGATGGCGCTGCAAGTGCCGTTGGCCATCCCGATGAGGCCGATTTCAGCAGGCTTGAGGAAACCATTATGGGAGCTATCAGGAAGATATCGTCCCAATGTTGATGTTCAATCAATCATGGAGCTGCTTCACCAGCCCTGACATTGTCCATCTCATCAATCAGGAGTTTGACCATGGAAACGATCTCATTTGCCGATATTTCAATTGTTTCTTGCGGCACCCTAAGCCTGGAAATTGAACACCTTCAGGCTCAGGGCTTTTTAGATACGGACCACATTTACTACACCACTCCCGGTCTCCACCAGAATATTCCCGAACTGGAGCGTCAATTGGTCCGGCAGATTAGAAAAGCCCGGGAACTCACCAGAAAAGTGATCGTGATCTACGGCGGTAAATTCTGTTATGTGAATGTTGAAGAACCGGCTCGCAGGATCCAGCATGTCATACAGGAAATAGACCCTGGCATCGTTCGCCTCGAGGCGACACATTGCATGGACATGCTGGCAAGTGAGGAACAAAGAGACGAGATCGCAGAAGAGGTCGCGGCTGGCGAATCGGTGTGGTGGATGACTCCCGGGTGGGTCAAATTCCGCCACCAGGTATTCAAGGGCTGGGATCAGGCCCTGGCCAATGAGAATTTTCCGCGCCATAGTGGTGGCGCGGTGGTTCTTGATGCCATTGGCTATATGGATACCTTCATGGCTGAAAACCCTGAGGAATTTCTCGATTATTCGGACTGGATGGGAATTCCCCTCATTCCTTATACCGTCGGTCTTGATCGTTTTAAAAGCTTACTGATTGATCAGGCAGAAATACTGTCTGAATCCGTTGACTCCTAGCCTGAATAGTTCACGAGTTGAGACGGCCTGCTAGCCGAGGAGACTTGGGCAAGGCAATATAGCTGATATGCCTTCCCCAAAAGCGACGCGGGATAGCAGGCCGTATCGACTCGCCCGAAGGGTGGAAATGCTGTCTTTTCAGCACTGCTTCTCAAGGGTACAAACTGTGTTGTTTGCATACTTGTGTAACTTTAGAACAAACTTTTGATATTGTTCAGATAATAATAGTTTTCCTTGTTTTTCCATGAAATGTTCAGGCTAGAACCTGTCTGTGCCAGTCGAAAAACCGCATGGTGAAAAAGACTTACTGAACGCTTAAGCTCGGGCAAGACAGCGATCGTTAACTACAGCAGTAATGGGCTATTGTTGGGGTTGCAGCGGTATGTCCCATTTTTTCATGTATTTCCACACTGCAGTGTGACTCAGGCCCAATCTTCTGGCCACTTCCGCTTTGCTCCAGTCGCATTCGCTGAGCAAGACGAGCAGTTCATCTCTGCTTATGGGCCGGCGTTTCGCGGATCGACCTGGCCGAGAATGGTTTTTGGAAACGCGGCGGCCAGCCTGCAGGATTTCTACCGGCAGATCTTCCTTCTCAATTCTTTCGCTGTTGCACAAGACGAAGGCGTGCTCGATGGCGTTTTCCAATTCCCTTACGTTTCCCGGCCATTCGTAATTCATCAATATCTGCATAACCTGCCGGGAAGTATCGAGAATTGCTTTACCGGTCTTGTCTTTGAAAATCTTTATGAAATGGCTCACCAGCAGCGGAATATCTTCTTTACGGTCTCTGAGCGGCGGCATTTCGATGGGAAAGACTTTGAGTCGGTAATAAAGGTCTTCCCGAAAATCTCCTTCGCGAACTCTGGCGTAGAGATCCTGATGGGTGGCAGCGACAATGCGGATGTCGATCGAGCGTTTTCTTGACTCTCCGACACGTTCGACTTCCCGTTCCTGCAGGACGCGCAGCAACTTAACCTGGATGAATGGACTCAACTCACCAATTTCATCAAGAAAAATCGTGCCACCACTGGCCTCTTCGAACCTGCCGATCCGGTCTCGCACTGCGCCGGTAAAAGCCCCTTTAACGTGTCCGAATAATTCACTCTCAAGTAGCGTTTCGGAAAGCGCGCTGCAGTTCACTGTGACCAGCATTTTGTCTTTGCGCTCGCTGTTATAGTGAATCGCCCCGGCTACCAGTTCTTTGCCCGTACCGCTTTCCCCCTGTATCAGGACGGTGGCATCGCTGGAAGCGCTCGCTTTTATAGCCGAAAAAACCTCGCGCATCACCCTGCTCTTGCCGATGATATTATCCAGCCGGTGGACCTCACCCAACCGCAGCATGGCTTCTTCGGCCTTTTTACGGACCAGTCGCAGCTCAGTCAGGTCGGTGACGGTTTCCACCACGCCGAGGATGACTCCCCGTTCATCCTTGACTAAACCGGCATTTTTTATGACCGGGACATCATGACCGTCTTTATGCTGCAATGAACATTCTTTGGCTTCAGAGACCCCATGTTCCAGAATCCTGCACTTGGCAATATCGGCCGGGCAGTTTTTACCATAACAACGGCTGCAGCGAAGCAGGGCGCAGCTCCTGCCCAGTGCTTCATCGGCGCTGTAACCGCTTATCCGCTCCATCGATTGATTCCAGCTAGATATACTGCCGTTGGCATCCATCGTGAAGACACCATCCGCCATGGAGTCGATAATTCGACTGATGAACCGATGATTCCAGATTTCGTGGGTCTGCTCTTTCATGGATTTGATGAATTGTTCCACTAAATAAAGAAGTATGTAACGTTACCAATCGTTACCTGTCTTTCTAGTAACAGTTAAAACGTTAGTCAATTAAAAAAAATAAAATGTAATAACAATATCTTAATCCAAAATCGTTGTCGGGCATGATTTTTGATTAAGTAATCAGCACAAGGAGCCTGAATTGATGAAATTTAGTGAAATCACCTCACCAGATAAATTGAAAAGAGCAATCACGAAAGAGTATTGCCTCATCTGCTGTGGCACTTCCTGGTCCATTCCATGCCGGAAACAGTATTCGATTTTGAAGAGGCTGGCAGGAGAGCACAGCAGATGGGATTGCATAGCTATTCTTGATATCGAAAAATGTCCGGATACAGTGATCCTGTGGACCATTCAGAGTATCCCGACGACCATTGTCTTCAGCAATGGCAGTGAGGTCGGGCGTCTTGTCGGACTGAAATCCTACCTCAAACTTCAGGCCGCCTTCAATAGGATATTTCCGCCTGGATTTGCAGTTCAATTCAGCAACCCAGCAGAAACCATGCAATGCGGTCAAGGTAAGGTATAGGAGGATAAATCAAGATGGGTGTGTGCCTCAATCATCGGGATCGTCAAACCAATTATCTCTGCCTCAAACACAACGTCTATCTGTGTGATGAGTGTTTAAGCTGCAGAGATCCCCAACTCTATTGCAAATTCCGCTCGTCCTGCATGATCTGGTTTATAGCCAAACAAAAGAAAAAAGCAGTGTGATAAATGATGTTGATGAGGTTTTTCGCAATTCAAATGAACCAGAATATTACTATCAAGGAGGCCTGATATGGAAAGAAATAAAAATCTCTACTGTTCTGAAAGTGAAAAAAGTGTGACCCGGTTCATCGAGGATTTTACCGAGGTGGTGACAAAGAATCAGTTCGTCATCAATAATGCGCCGAGCATGGATATGAAGGAGACGTTCCGTGCACATGGCGGCGAGGTGCCCGATGAATTTGATCTCCACATGGTGCAGGTCTGCAAACCCACCAAGGCCGATAAGAGTCTTACCTCAAACCCGGAACGGGCCATCCTGATGCCCAAGTTCGTGCATGTGTTTTCCCAGGACGCCAAAACCCAGATTCGCTATCTGCGCTACCTACCCGAGCATATCAGTTCGATGGTGCCAGATGATCCTCAATTCCCTGAATCTCTGACCCAGACCTACAATAAAATTTGCACGATGATCGACGAGGCCAGATAGCCGCTCGTCGAATAAAGTTTTAGCCAAAGACGTTCCAGAACGGCCAAGGCTCTTACATGAAGGAGAAAACATGCTTACTACCCTGAAGTTTCTGCAGAAGAATCTTGTCTATGTAATTCCCATATCGATGCTCTGCGGCCTTCTTGGCGGCGGTTATCTGTTTGATGCCAGGCCATTAAAACAATTGATCATTCCTATTACTTTCATCATGGTCTATCCGATGATGGTAACCCTGAACACCAGGTCAATATTCAAAGGGCACGATTTTAAACTGCAGTTCACAACTCAGTTGATCAACTTTATCCTCATCCCGATTATTGTCTTTTCAATAGGTAAAATCTTCCTGGCCGGTGCGGCAGAAAAATATGGTCTCTGGGCAGTGGGGCTCTTTTTAATCGGGGTGTTGCCGGCCTCTGGTATGACCATTTCCTGGACCGGTTTTGCCAAAGGAAACAAGGAGGCCGCCACTAAAATGCTCGTTTTCGGCCTGATTATCGGTGCCATGGCGGCTCCTGTCTACACCAAAGTGTTCATGGGGGCCACCGTGGATGTCGATATGCTGCACATGTTCAAGCAAATCAGCATATTTGTCTTTGTGCCGCTGTTTGCCGGGATACTGACCCAGAGTTATCTGGTCAGAAAACATGGGAAAAAGGTATGGATGGAGGTGTATAAACCCAAGTTCCCACCCGTCTCCGCCCTGGGAGTTACGTTAATCGCGTTTGTCGCCATGTCGTTGAAGGCTAAAAACATCCTTGCAAATCCCGGCGATATCCTGACTATTCTTCTTCCCTTGATAGTTTTCTACCTGATTTCATATGTCTTTCTGACTGTCATCGGGAAAATGTTTTTTCGGCGAGAGGATGCAATCGCCATGGTCTTCGGCGTGGTCATGCGTGACCTTTCTATTGCCCTGGCCATTGCCATGACGGCGTTCAAAGAACAGGGGATGACTATCGCCCTGTTGATTTCACTTGCCTATGTAATTCAAATCCAGTCAGCCGCCTGGTATGTCAAACTTGTTCCGTTCTTATTCGGTTCTGCCCGGTCTGGTGCAGAGGTCGAGATCCAGCCGCTGGCACAGGAAACTATCTTACGCTGAAAGAAAAAACCATGAGAATGGCGCTGTTTGAGAGAATTCTCCACGCTACCTAAAAGTGTGATGTGCTGACACTGCTCACTTATTCAAGCAGCATTGCTGTCAACCGATCTACAATCACCAACGCTTAGGGGATGGCGATCCCATGCTTCATTCTTATAATGCCACCATATGGGCTCCTGCGGGGATAATAGAAATCAGCAAATGCAGGATCGTTGGTTGAGACCATTTAGGGCACCTTGCAAAATTAGGATTTTGGTTCAAAATCAAGGCGCGTGTGAAAATTTTGCCGCAGGCATAGAATTGATATTCCGAGGATAATATTTTTTCGCGCAACGCAGCGTTTGGGCAAAAAGACAATTTTTCAAGGTAGCCTTTAGTGATGTATCTCCAGCCGGTATAGATGGTCTTGGTACTAATTTTCTTTAAAGATAACAATCGCATGCATATTCACTCTTTAGATCGTTGGGAACACAAGCACGATTTCGCTTTCATCAATGAGAAAGGCGAGTCTCGTACCAAGCAGGTGTTGTTGATTACGGCTGCCACAATGGTGGTCGAGATCTTTGCCGGTAATGTTTTCGGATCGATGGCGCTGCTCGCGGATGGTTGGCACATGGGTACCCATGCGGCGGCTTTCACCATTACTATTTTCGCGTATCACTATTCACGAAAGCATTCAGCCAATAGGGCTTTCACATTTGGTACCGGAAAAGTGAGCGTGCTGGGCGGCTATTCGAGTGCCATTGCTCTGGCGGTCATCGCTTTGCTCATCGGGGTAGAGTCAGTCAAACGTCTTATTCAACCGCTGGAAATCCAATTTAATGAGGCCATCGCCGTGGCGGTCCTCGGGCTGAGCGTGAACCTGTTTTGTGCGTACCTGCTGCACGGCCATCATACCCACAGTCACGGCCATGGGCACGATCACAGGCATGACCAGAGCCAGCATCATGATCATAATCTCAGGGGTGCTTATCTGCATGTATTGGCGGATGCCCTTACATCGGTATTGGCGATTTTCGCCCTGTCGTTTGGCAAGATGTTCGGCTGGCATTGGCTTGATCCGCTCATTGGCATTGTCGGAGCCCTGGTGATTACGCGCTGGTCGTATGGTTTATTGAAGGCTACAAGCACAATTCTTCTGGATAGAAATATCGAAGAAGAGCAGGCCAGGATCATTCAGCAGCGCATTGAAGCCGATTCAGACAACAGAGTTTCCGACATTCACATCTGGAAAGTTGGGCCCATCGATTATGCGGCGATCGTTTCGCTGGTAACGCATTACCCACAGCCAAATGAATACTACAAAAATCTGCTGAAAGACTTTAAAGAGCTGTCGCACGTAACCATCGAAGTGATTGAGTGCGAAGATGAGCCCTGCGTCGTCTCAGAGAAGAAAGGAATTAGTCCTGTGCAAAATTGATTCTCAAAATTTCCAATAGAAACGTTGAAGACGTGCATTTTTCGCTATCCCAACGTTTCTAAAGGAAATCTCTTACTGCGTTAAATCAGATGAAGCATATCATAATCTAATCAATTCAATTTTCTCAGCTCCTCGTCGATCATTGCCTGAAAACCCTGGAGTGAGCGTTGTTTGAGTTTTCTGCCGTTGATAAATATCGTCGGTGTGCCCGTTACGCCAAGGCTGCCTGCCTCGGCAACATCATTGTTCACGATTTGCTGCATCCGTGACGAATTGATAGCCTGCTTGAACTGCTCCTGATCGAGGCCCAATTCAGCAGCAATTCTGTCAATAGACTCAGGGACGATGCTGGCTTCGGCATATAATTTGTCATGGTATTCCCAGAACTTTCCCTGTTCATTGGCCGCAAGAGAGGCCAGGGCTGCGGGGCGTGCCATATTATGGCTCCTGAGCGGAAGATGTTTGTAAGCGATTTTGACTGTTTCCTGGTTTTTCTCGAACACCTGCTCGAGTAAAGGCGCAAGCCTTTTGCAGTAAGGTCATTGAAAATCTGAAAAAACTACAATGGTTACCGGCGCGTCTATATTACCTTTGTAGGCAGACTCGGAGGTGTTGATGAAAGCAATAAAGTCAATTGCCAGGGTTGTGGTGAGGTTTTTCTCGGTATCGATCAGATAGAGCAACTCGCCCTGGGGAGCGATATCTATAGCCGATACACCCGCCTCAACAGGGATACTGCCCTGCAGCTCGCCTTTCTGGTCATAGACAAGAACTCTCTGATTCTGCATCAGAATGAATACATATTTACCATCGAGGGAGTATACAAAATCAATGGCCTCCGCCGGAATCTGTATACTGTTCACCTCTTTCCATTCTACCCGCCCATCAGTTCCACTCGAAGGCGTGGAGGCGATAAGCAGGGTTGCCGCTGATAGAACAATAAATGTTGCCAGAGCAACAACGATCTTATGTCGGTGCATTACATACTCCTTTTAACTTCCTATGAGTGTTGCAAGGCTAAAAATTTCCAGCTGCTGTTTGGGACTGCTTGAATTTGATCAATACTACCTTTTAAACTTGTAATGCCATATCTGGAACTGTACAGATTTGACACCGCCAGATATGAGCAAATCGGCCCTAACTTACCTAGATTCTTGTCTAATATAATTGATGATATGCCACTTTTGTTCATCTGAGAGGTCGTCCTCGAAAGAGAGCATAGCTCCTTTACCTTCATTTATTTTCCAGAAGAAATCACCATCCGTGTGGGTTTTCAAACGGTCCTTGAGGCTCGGTGTATCTGTTTCAAGCCCGGCTTCCTCTGCTTTCAGACCTTCAATATTTGCACCATGACAGTCAGCACAATTCTCAAGATACGATTGCTTGCCTTTTCTCGCCGACTCCACGTCCAAGACAACGGGGTTTTTTATTTCAGCGGCTTCCTTAGGTGCCATCCATTCATGGGCCACAACCTCTATTGCAGCCAAGGCAGAAAATAACATGACAGAAAACCAGGTGAGTGCATACGCTTTGCACCTCATAATTAAACCCTCCGTAGAAATTAATTTCCGCCGTATATTTGCTTAAAACAAAATTCGTATACCGGTACCAATCGCATATTCTGAATGCCAGTTGGCTATCAGTGAAACATTTCGGGAGACAAGGTAGGACATCTCGATTTTGCCCTCCCATTGGGTATGGGTGTCATACTCAACTTCAAAATCCACACCGAACCTGGGCGTAAGGTGCAGTCCTTTCTTAAGCAAGAACCGCCCGCCGCCATCCGAGTCGAGCCAGAAGGCAGACTTGAAATTCAGGGGAAGAAGATATCTCAACCCTGCAACGCCGCGCGTATCTTCACTGCTCGAACCTTCGCCCAAGAGGTCGATGCCGGCGAATATCGAAGTAAACCTGTTGAAATAATAGTCAGCAGTGAACAGCCCTTCCCAATCTGTTTCTTCAACCTGCTGCCAGCCGGCTTCCCAGCGTGCATCGAAGCTGTATCTGCTGTTTGCAAGCGTGAGAGTGCCTTCGGTCATGTTGCTGGACAGATCGGCATTGCCAAAAAAATAATAAGGGTCCCTGTAGAGAAGCCCTCTGACATCTTTCACATCCGGGTCAGGCTCAAAATCCTCATAATGCACAAGCCGCGACATGCCCGATTTCATGTGATAGAGCAAATGGCAATGAAAAAGCCAGTCTCCAACCTCGTCACTATAGAATTCAATGACGGTGGTAGACATCGGTCCCACATCCACCGTGTGTTTAAGGGGCGCATAGTCTCCATTGCCATTGAGAACGCGGAAAAAATGCCCATGCAGATGCATGGGATGGTGCATCATCGTCCGGTTGATCATGATGAAGCGCACAATTTCACCCTTCCGTATGCGTATGCTGTCGGTTTCTGAAATCGGCTTGTTGTTGATGAACCAGGTATAGCGTTCCATGTCGCCGTCCAGGGTCAGACGTACCTCCCGAATCGGGGCATCGGACGGCAACGTGGTGGCGGTGGCAGATTTGAGGAGTGTATACGGGGCAGGGGGCCGCTCTGGTCCGCCATCCTTCGCCAGGGGGCTGCGCGAAGAAATATCCGGTTCGAGCAGCCCGAAACGTGAGCCGAATGCGCGGGCTGAGGTGAGGCCTTCGTTGTGCTGCGCATCATCGAGGCTCGTCAGGCCGGGATTATGGTTGCCGGCAGCAGCGTCCTCCTGCATGCCGGGCATTGCCGGCGAGTGAGGCGACATCTTGTCTGTCGCCCCTGCACCGGCATCATGTTGTAATTGATGTTGCATCGGCGACGCTTCCTCCCGCTGGGTTTGCTCCATTGGCATATGACTAGAATCCTGTTTCATCCCTTCATGCATGGCGGGCTCTTTCGCTGCCTGCGGTTTGGCCATGGCCATATGCCCGGATACCATTTCAGTGGGGCCTTTGTTCTGCTCCCGATTGTGCGAGGCACCATGGCCTGATTTGCTCATGTTACTGTCGTGCAATGCATCTGCATCATGCATTTGATGCGACATACCCGGCTGGTCGAAGATTCCAGCCTCAACCGCTGAGTCAGGCATTCCCATTGAGCCCGCAGGAGTCAGCGCGAAAACGGAACCCATATCGCCATGTCCCATGGGTTCGTAAAGATTCGGTTTCGGAATTTGCCGGGCAGGATGCCTCGGGCCCGTCCCCAGCCAGGCCGAGGTAAAACCTGATCCATCGTGAGCAGTGGCACGCAGCTCGTAGGAACCCGATCCAGGAAGAGAGACAATGACATCGTAGGTCTCGGCCACGCCAATCAAAAACAGATCCTTTTCTACCGGCTGGACCAACTGGCCGTCGGCGCTGATAATGGTCATGGGCCCGCCTGAAAAATTCAGATGAAAATAGGTGGTGGCCGAGCCGTTGATTATTCGTAACCGAACTGTATCGCCATGCTCAGCTCGCAATGCGGTTTCGGGCTCCCCGTTGGAGAGGAAAAAATCATAGGCGACGTCGGCAATATCCATGGGCGGCATGCGCTGCAGTTCCCGCATGAAATAGGCCCCGAGTTTCCCGACTCTGGCGGCTCCCACTATTGATTGGGCCGACCCTTTTTCAAGGGCATACCATTCACTGCCTCGCTTGAGCGTCCTTAGAACCTTCTTTGGGGAATCGGTTGTCCAGTCTGATAGAAGGACGACATGGTCTCGATCGGTTTTATGTGTCTCATCATCAATTACGATCGATCCATAAAGACCGCTTTGTTCCTGCAGCTCAGAGTGCGAATGATACCAATAGGTGCCGGTCTGTCGTAATGGAAACTCGTAGATAAAACTTGCCCCCGGCTCGATGGGCACCTGGGTCACATAGGGCACGCCATCCATGGATGGCGGAATCAACAGGCCATGCCAATGAATCGAGGACGAGACATCCATCTCATTTTTCACTTTGATACGGGCCATGTCACCCACCGAAAATCTAAGCGTCGGGCCCGGAATTGATCCGTTGATCGTCATGCCCATCGCGGTTTTATCCCGAATACTGATCTGCTGTTGTTCCAGGGTGAGATCGTACTCTCGAATTGCACCAAAAACCGAATTTGCATGAAATATCGAAATGGTGAGCAGCGTCACCAGTAATACTTTCAGTTTCATCTGTTGTCTCCTCTATTCCGAGGGATTTTGCAAAATCCATACCCTTTCTATTAAATCATCAGTGGTCTGATGAAAATCAAGGCGTTAGCCTGTCGAATTGAAATCTGCTGAAATATCACTTTGCTCCAGCTGTCGAATAATTGGGCAGTTTATATAGTGGCTTCGGTTTCAAGCTGTATGATTTATTTACAGGTTAAATCCCTGAGGATCTGCAGTGCCGTCACTTACAGGACATTTACGGTGATAATTGAGCAGAGAAAAAGAACAATGGGTGAGAAAGCGGCTGAAGAACGGCAATTATCAAATTGAGATAACTCTACCCGTCGAACAGATACAAAACGGTCAACAAGATAAGGGCCAGCGATATCACACTGCCAAGCCTGATTACTCTTAACCGGGTATTGTCGTGATCTTCCATCCAGAAGATCATGCCGACACTCAATGTAATAATCAGCAATATTGTCAGTATAGATTTTATCATTGCGTGGCTCTGATATTACTTCCCACATGAAATATCTTACGGAAACTCTGTTGAGGTCGATGCAAAACTCAGCCTCATGCTCTGTTTAGGGCGTTTTAAGGTCTTAGCAAGGACCATGCTCAACTACCTGAACAACAGTGAGCTACCCTAGGGATTATGAATCTTGGCATCGTGGTCTCACCTCCGTCTGGTATCAAATGTTATCGATAACCGGTTACATAGATCACACCGGGGCTGCAGGAGTAGTTGGATTGATGCTTTCATTTCTGTATCAAAAAAACAACTGCGCCTCACTACAGCGTTATGGCCAAAGCAGTTCGGCCTGCTATACACAAAGCATTTCTCGTGCCAACTCAAGGAAATACACTGATAAACCATAATAAGTTTTAATTTGCAGTATGTTAGAGAGCTTCCTTCACAAGAAGAAAAAATCCCGGTGTATAAATACTGGATAGGCGCCTGGGCCGATAATTTTAAGAGGTGTTTTAACAGAGGACCGCAGGTATTTCTTCCAACTTTTCCATCTCGTGCCTTGCTTTAAGACACTTCTCGCCAGAATCCCTGTTGTCCGGTGTCTTAATCTTGGACAATTTTTGCATGATTCTCCACATTCCCCAAGCTCATAGTTCACCTAATATTAATAAAATGCAGTGACTTGTTTCGGTAGTTTGGAGGAGTGGCTATTTCCTGGCACACCCCATGCATTACTACAGAGTAACCACAAAATTTCAGACAATATGCGAGGACAATCTGATGAAACAAACAAATAGGAAATTTAGAGCCTTCTCAACACAGTTCTTTTTTCTCGTTGGCATAGCTCTATCAACAAGCCTGGTTTGGGCTTTCTCACATCCCGAGGCTTTTACAGAACGCGTCAGCAATACAGGTGGTGTGATCATTTCTGCACAATATGTTGCCCCCGAAGCGAATTTGACAGACGAGACCGCATTTCGAATCAACTTGAGCACCCATTATGTCGATTTGAGTAGGTATGACCTCAGAACAAGTTCCTTTATCAGAATCGATGATGGTCCTCTGCAGCAGGCAGTCGACTGGGATGCTTCCGGCACCAATCATCATATCCAGGGAATATTGAAATTCGTCGGAAATCAGGCGCAGGAGTCCATGAAGTTGCAACTCATCATTAAAGGAGTTGGTAAATCGGAAGATCGAGTCTTCGAGTGGAAAGCTTCAAATGATTCATAGACACTGCCACTGAGGTTAAAAACCGTGCGACCCGGAGGTGGGACATGAACAAAAGAATAAATCTAAAAACAATCGCTCAGGTTGGCATGTTATCAGGCGTCGATGCTACGGTTGAAACCGATACTTCTACATTAACTATAACTATACCGGTTAACGGGATGAGTTGCGCTTCCTGCGTCGCCAAGATCGAAAAAGGGATGGCCGCTGTCCCGGGAGTAGTGCGTGCTAAAGTCAATCTGGCCACCGAGAGAGCAACGATAAGGTATCGTCAGGATGAAACCGATCCGATCAGGTTAGTTGGGGCTATCCAGGATCTTGGATATGAATCCAACGTAGAAAACGTCACGATTCATATAGAAGGAATGAGCTGTGCATCCTGTGTCACCAAAGTTGAACAAGTACTTGGCAAAACGGCTTGCGTTCGGCCCTGAGCCGGCACTGACCTATGCGCTGCTGAACTTCGTAGCTGTGATGATCATAGCTTGCCCTTGTGCTCTTGGTCTTGCTACACCCACCTCTATCATGGTGGGAACGGGAAAAGGCGCCGAGCACGGAGTACTGATACGGGGAGGCGAAGCCTTGGAGACTGCTCACAAGCTCGACATTATTGTTCTTGATAAAACAGGTACAATCACCCTCGGTGAGCCATCTGTAACGGACATTGTGACTCACAATGGTTTTAACGCAGACAGACTCTCTGTCCCTTGCGGCTTCAGCTGAAAAAGGTTCTGAACACCCACTTGGTGAAGCGATCGTCAATCAAGCGCGTCAGAATAAGCTGGAGTTGGTCGCATTGAAAAATTTCAACGCAATTCCAGGGCATGGCATTTCCGCAGAAATGGATGGGACCGAATTGCTACTTGGAAACCGAAAGTTGATGCATGACCGAGCGATTTCTTATGAAAACCTTGAAAAGCGCTCGATATCTTGAACTCTCACCACCTGGTTTTCTTCTGAAAATGCCCCATGATTCTGATAGGTGGATTCCTCAAGACCGGCAGGTGGGGCCTTGGTTTTCAAAACCTGATATACCCCCGTTGCTCCACCCGCAATCACGGCAATGATGGCTATGCCGATCAACCATTTAAGCGGACTGCCGGTAGATTTGTTTAAACGCGAATCTGTTTTTGCAGAAGCCTGTGTAAGATTGTTTTCAGTATCGTGTATTGAGAGGGCTTTCAATACAGCGACCCTCATCTCAGAAATTGATTGGTATCTGTCACTGGAAGATTCGGCCGTAGCTTTTTGAATCACCTCACTTATTTCAAAAAGAAAATCTGTTTGCGGATTTTCGATAGATACCGGTGTAAAGGGCAGTATTTTCTCTGTGAGTGTTCCATGCACCGCCTCGAACAGGATTTTTCCCAGGGCGTAAATATCGGTTTTATAGCCTGCATTCTTGAAGTCTGCACTCTGCTCAGCTGACATATAGGCAAGAGTCCCGAGCATCTCAATTGAAGTGGTTACCGCCTTCATGTGATAGGAGCGTGCCAAGCCAAAATCACCAATTTTGGGGATCTCTCCGTCCAGAAAAATATTTTCAGGCTTGAGGTCCCGGTGGACGATGCCGTTATTATGCAGGACCTCGACGCCATCGAGAATAGGAAGAAAGTACTTCTTTATCCAATGGGCAAAATCATCCGGAACATCATCTAATCCATCTTCAGTAATGGTGAACCTCAGAGAGTCGCCTGGTATATATTCCATAACGATGAAAGCCGTTCTGCTGTCTTTCTGGCTAAGGTTTACACCCATCTCACCGTAATCGTATATATTCAGAACATTTGGATGACGTACCCGGGCCATGGTCTGGACTTCTCGCTGAAAACGACCGAAGGTGATGTCGTGCTCTTCAGGATCGTCTTCGAGCTCAGAGAGCACCTCGGCAGAGATCACCTTAATCGCCACATCACGTTTCAGGTTAGTCTGGTGGGCTCGATATACTTCCCCCATCGCACCTTTGCCAATGAGTTCCATGACGATCCATTTGTCTTCCAGAACAGTTCCTGGTGCGAGCGTGGTAGAATTCATTTCACTCATCTCAATGCTTGTCGTGGCTATAAACTATTGCTGGCCTGTCCTGTGCTTTATCCTGATATCAGCTATTGCAAAAAGAGGAGGCTGGCCGGGATGTCATTCTCAACCCCGACCAGCAGGTTGTTGTAGCGAGCAGCAGGTGGAGATCTGATTTACTTGTATGGCCATCGGTCGGGCTCAGAGTCCAACTGCCAGTCACTGGAGGGAGGGGCTATACCCGACCGACGGGAAGTAATTGGATTAATTTTTGAATGATTGTTCGGCCTTGTCCTGCAGTTTAGTGCGGATGTCAATTACCTCTTTTTCTATTGAAGCAAGTTGCTCACGGGTCGTATCCGGGTTTCTCTGGGCTTCCCCATATTCGAACATTTTGTTGTTGAGCTCTTTGCGCAAGTCAACGGTGTCTTCAAGAAATTTCTGCTGAGATTCGCTGTTCCAGCCATCATTGCCGAAATAACCAGCTCCAGGGCAATCATTGAATCTACCGCCATAGCCGCCCATCATTCCGGGGCCCATCATGCCATAGTTGCCGCCCATCATTCCAGGGCCCATTTGACCATAAGCGTTGTCCATCATGTGACCGCCGTAGCCGCGTCACACCATAGCCTCTGTCGCCATGTGCAAAGGCAACCCCTGCTGCAAGTCCGACAACCAAAAGAGATGCGAGTATTGCTTTTTTCATTTTTTTCTCCTGTTTAATTTTTTTGCTTGTTCAGTTTTCGAATACGGCAATGCCGTGTTCAATTGCCACCAAATTATATATTCGGTTTAATATGTATTTTGCACATGCTGTGCCAACCGTGAGGAAATCCCAAAAATCTCATTAATATATTGATATTTAATGATTTAATTAGAAGTTCTAGCAGGGTCGTCAAAATTATTTTCGGACCCTCTGCCTAATTTTTAGACATACGGGGAATTCCAGGATAGGCCCCTCTGTATGTTTTCTGTACAGGCGTGTTTATCCCTTAAACCTGCAGACTGAGATCTTAGAGAATTTCTGTGCTCAAGATAATGGTTCAGACATGGAATTATTCTATTACAGCGTGCTATCCGAGAGAGCAGTGATGGTAAATCGATTGCAGGGATTCTGGCTGAATCGAACAACCAGGAAACAGTAAACTACGTTTGTGATGACTATCTGCGAAAATTGCCTAGAGACGAAATCAAGACATATGCCCCTTTTCCGCTAAAGAGGTTTTAAGTTGCAGAATTTATTTGGGAATGGTCCAGCGAGCGTTATTCCAATCCATATTCCTTTATTTTATTCAGTAGTGTCTGCCGTGCCACGCCAAGCTTTTTGGCTGCCTGGCTTTTGTTGTTGCCTGTTTTCTCAAGTGTTGACCTGATAACCTCTCGTTCCATATCTCGCAGGGTGAAACTGTCCTTTACCTGGGTGGCTTTCATATTCCTGATATCTTCGGACAACAGGTGAGGGGGCAGGTCCTGGGGCGTTATCTGTTCCCCATGGCACAATATCACAGCCCGCTCGACTGTGTTCTCAAGTTCACGGATGTTGCCGGGCCAACCATACTGCATTAACAGATTCAATGCTTCGGGGTGATAATCCTTGATATCTTTTCTGTTTTTCTCGGAAAATCTGTTTAGAAAATGATTTGCCAACTCGAAGATATCCGTATTCCTGTCCCGCAGAGGCGGCAAGTTTACCGGTACCACAGACAAGCGGAAGTATAGGTCCTGGCGAAAAGATCCGGCTTCGATCATTTCCTGCAGATCCCTGTGCGTTGCTGCCAGCAGGCGGACATCAACCTTAATCGTTTCATTGCCCCCAAGTCTTTCAAACTCGCCTTCCTGAAGTACCCGGAGAATCTTTGCCTGGGTCTGCAGGCTCATATCTCCGATTTCATCGAGAAACATAGTCCCTTTGTTGGCCGCCTCGAATCGTCCTTTCCTGCGTCCTGAGGCCCCGGTAAAAGCACCTGACTCATGGCCGAACAGTTCGCTCTCGAGCAGGTTTTCATGGAGGGCGGCACAGTTCAGTTTGATAAATGGTCGATCATGCCTCAGGCTGTTTTGATGCAAAGCGTTTGCCACCAACTCTTTTCCGGTTCCGGATTCGCCGGTGATGAGAACTGTCGCATCTGTCGGAGCCACCATTTCCAGGGTGGCGAACATCTGCTGCATGGCGCTGCTTTTGCCAATAATATTGTGATAAGAAAACTGCTCCCCGAGCCGGTTCTTGAGCTGCCTGTTCTCTTCGCTGAGTGATCTGAAGCTTAAGGCCCGGTGGATGCTGATTTTCAATTCCTCGATATCAACGGGCTTGGAAATATAGTCAAACGCTCCTTTCCGCATGGCCTCGACCGCACTCTCAACAGATGAAAAAGCCGTCAGGACAATCACTGGATAATCAAGCCCTGCCTGGAGCAGCAGCGATAAGGTCGTGAGACCGTCCATGCGCTCCATCTTCATGTCCAGCAGGATCAGGTCGACCTCTTTTTTCTTGAGATAGGGTAATACCTGATCGCCATCTGCAAGCTCTTCAACCGCATACCCCGCATCAAGGAGATTTACTTTCAACATGGTTCGGTGAGCAGCGTCATCGTCAACCAAAAGAATGGTTTCCTGCTCCGTTTTCTCGGCCATCACGTGTTTGCCTGTGTTTTCGGTAGAACGATCGTAACCGAAGTTCCTTTACCAGGAACGGTTTTTACCTCGAATGCACCATTTAGCTGCTCGACGAACTGGTGGCTGACGGCAAGCCCCAGTCCTGTCCCCGCATTGCGCGTAGTGAAGAACGGATCGAACATCTGCTCCCGCTCTTCCTCAGTCATCCCGACCCCGTTGTCTGATACGGCAATTCTGACGTGACGCGTTTCTTCGAGGGCACTGAGGGAAATTTCACCGCCAGGCGGGGTTGCCGATATGCTGTTTTTGAGAAGGTTCATCATGACCTGTACAAGCATGTCCTGGTCACTCTCCAATTGGATATCGGTATTGCACTGGTAATGAAGATTTAAATTTTTTTCAGATATGTCTCTTTCCATCAGAGCCACGATCTTCGCAAACAGTTTGTCCAGATCAACCCGAACCATGTTCGGCTCCCGTGGACGAGCGAACTGCAGTAGACCGGAAATATTTCGGTTAAGCCGATCGATTTCGCTTTCCATTAATTCCGCATATCTTTTTTGATCCTCAGCGGCACCGGCTTGTTTGCCGAAATAGTGGGCAAATCCCCGCAGAGTTCCGAGTGGGTTCCTGATCTCGTGGGCGATTCCGGCTGCCATCTTGCCAAGCGCTGCCATGCGCCGTGAGCGCTCCAACTGGAGTTCCATGTCTCTGATCAGGCTCATGTCTCGGACCACCAGCACGGTGCCTACATTTTCCCCTTCGCTATTGACAAGGGAAGAACCGCCAATCTTTACAGGAAGGCGTTTACCGTCACTGGTCTTGCATTCGGCGGAATGATCCAGGATGGAATCACGCAGTTCCGAGATATCAGCCAGGCAATCGGGAAAGGCGTCGTTTATATTTTTACCTTCGAATGGTCTCGAAGGGACGCCCCAGCAACTCTTCGATTTTGCGGTTGCAGGAGACGATCTTATCCTCACCGTCAAGGGTAATGAGGCCGACTGGTATGCTCTCAATTACATTTTCTGTGTAGATCCTCATGTTGGACAGGGTGGATATGGCAACCCGGACCCTCTGATACATAAAAAGAAGATACAGTCCCGCACTGCCCACCAGGAACAGAATCGCACCCATGAAAATAGCATGCTCAACGTCCTGGCGCCTTGCGGCATCGAAAGCTTCCGTGAACAGTCCGATCGAGATGATCGCCCCGTTATAAAGATGTTCCAGGTTCCTTGGCTTGCCCCGATTAGCCATCATCATCGGCATTTGCGCCAAGTGAGGGGTGAGGCTGAGTTGCCTTGAGATTACCATGATGCCCGTTTCTTCATCCATTGAGCTAACGGACATATCAGAATCGAGAAGCTTCGATCTGTGTGTCTCGAACATCTGGGCTTCCGGGGCATTGTCGGTGTGGCTCAGTATATTTCCCTGTTTATCGGCAATCACTGCGAACACGATGTCGTTGGCCCGACTGCTCTCAGTCAGCAGGGTATGCAGCGCCTCCTGTTCTCCCCAATGGTGCATGAGAGACGTTTTCATTGCCGCTTCTATCGCGTTGATGACCGTTTCCCCTTTTTGCTGAAGAAACCGCTCCATCAAGTCTTCGGCGCGGTTGATATTCTGCACAGTGGAAAAGGTGAGCAGCGCAGCAAGGAAAATGGTCGCCAGGATTAGGCCTAAGGCCGCCCTGGAAGGCTTAAATGGCAAACGCGGAGAAAAAATGCTTAATTTAGATGTAGATTTTTCTCCTGCCATGAATAATCATCTCGAATGTTTATTTTCGAAGAGGTTCCAACTCCAAACTGACCACAGAGGCTGAAAGAAAGGTCTGGCTCATTTCGCTGTCATGCGACCACCTCGAACTGCCCCATCATCCCGTTGTCCTCATGCTCGAGAAGGTGGCAATGATACATATATATACCTGTATAATCATCAAATCTGGAAATGATACGGACCCGCTCCCGGGATTGATCAACACGGTATCCTTGCGACCCTTTTCCCTGGGGTCGGACTTCTTTCCGTTTCTATCGAGAATTTGAAACTGAACATCGTGAAGATGCATGGAGTGGGGCAGCTGCATCATCATCGCTGATCTATTTTCGATTTCCCATATCTCCGACGTCCCCAGCTTGATCTTTTCGTTGATGTGGTTGAGATCCATGTTCCTGCCATTGATAGTCAGACGGCCGCCGCGGGCCATCATGCCCATACCCCGGGACATCGTTTCCATCCGAAAGGTCCTTGTATTTGCTGCATCCTTCTCAACAAGCCAGTCAATATTCGCAAGTTTTTCAGGGATCCTGAACGATTTCTGTTTAGTTGATCGGACACTGAACTGCATGGCCTCAAACCGTTTGCCGGCAAATTGATCGACTAATAATGAGATCTTGCTGCCGGCAACATCAGCGCCGAAATCGACCAGTATCTCCGAGCGTTCGCCAGCAGAAAGGATAATGCTTTGCGATTTGACCGGGGTTTCCTGAAACCCACCTTCGGTGGCGATCTGATAGAAAGGCCGGTCATCGGAAAATGAAATCTGGTAGATGGACGAGTTCGATCCGTTCAGGATCCTCAGCCGCACAAGTCCTCCTGGAACATCAAGATTGGGCCACAGGCTGCCGTTTACCAGCAGGTAGTTTCCAATGACGCCGTGCATCACGTCCATCATGCTCTGGGCGTAAGCCAGACTGCCGTCGCTGAAAAAACGTCTGTCCTGCAGGACGATCGGAAAATCATCCTCAGCGTACGTTTTGGGGAGGTCGAGACCATCTGAGATATCATCTTCAATGATGAAAAGGCCGGCCAGCCCTCTATAGGCGTGCTCTCCAGTAAGTCCCATCGCGTGCGGATGATACCAGAGTGTTGCGGCAGGTTGGTTTATGGTGAACTGCGGATACCATGAATCGCCCGCCCCTATTTCCTGACGTGGTCCGCCATCCCACTGGGCTGGCACATGAAGACCGTGCCAATGCACAGACGTTCTCTGCTTGAGATTATTGTGTACATTGAATTTGACCATGTCGCCGTTTCTTACCTTGATGGATGGGCCGAGGTAAGGGCCGTTGTAACCCAGCGTCGGCGTCGTCATGCCTGGGAAAAATGACATCTGTCCCTGGTCGACGCTGAGCTGAAAGTTTTTCACACTATCTTCTCCGCTGCTTCCTTCGAGCAGCGGCGGGATGGGCAGGATCGTTTTAAAATCCTGGCTTGGTCCGGCATAGCTGAGTCCGACCTTCTCAAGCAATGGATACCCGCCCAGGGCTGAAATACCAAGCAGGGCCGCTCCACCGCCAATAATGGTTCTCCGTTTCATTTCGATACCTTCATGATATGTCCCTTTTCATCTGTTCGAACTCACTCTTGTTAAGCTCGCCAGCTGCATAGCGCTCTTTCAGAATATTTAATGATCTGATAGATTTACCCTTTACAGACCAAGAAAAGAGATACTGGATTGCCTTGAACGCCAATACCAGGGCCAGTCCCCAGAGAATTACTGTCATTATCATTCCAAGTGGTCCAGGCATAAAGCCTCCTATACCACAGAGCCAAGTTGAAAAATTCCCGCCTTGTCCATACATACATAGTCCTCCTTTGGAATATGGTATCTAAGAAATAAGCATATTGTATGCCAGACGGTGGAATCTATGGTTGTTATTATAAAATCGTTTATTTCCAGTCAGATAACCAACGATCCCAACGAACAACCTTTTGTAAATGCGACCAGGGTATCTAATTTTTAGACACTCTTTCAGAGGCAAGAATGTACCAATGTCATAAAATTAGGCACTCTGCCGGGACCGGGGGAATGGAGCTTGTCTGTCAAGAGGCGTTAGAGATAACCAGGTGTATGGGCTGCCAGATAATCAATCGCGGGAGCGCTCACCCGGCCGACCCTGGAAATCTTTTCGAGCTTTCAGCCAATTGTAGCAAGGTGAGTCATTTGTGTGCTAATTACTTCTCTGGGATGTTGGTGTTCCTCCCTCAGGTGACTTTTTGAGAAAAAGAAATTACACCCGAGAGGAAGATCGCTCGCCTCGCCCCAGTCCTGACTAGGCCAAGGGTTTGGCGATCATCTTAAGCTTCAACTGTCCGGGGAGATCGGATCTTTTTCACGTTAATTGCTAACTCAAAATAGGAGATCAGAATGGAGTCTGACAAAACATTGCTGGTGACGGTAATTTTGCGCCATGATCAATCAAAGAATTTAGACGAAATAATGACCTATCTAAAGGAAACCGGTTTTTACCGGGAATTTCCGCCAGAAGGTTCGGAGCTTGTCTCATGGGTGGTGGCAATGTCCTATGGTTTTATCATACAGCTGCGTGTGGAACCTGCCGCTCTTCGCACCTTAAACCGTTTCATCGAACAGAAGGCCTGGGGAGCCTTTCGCTACGAAGTGTATCCGGCTTATGATTTCGAACCGATTGCCAAAAAATTCAAGCAGGACTGACCATTTTCCTGAGTATCGATTTCACTCATCTCAAGATCATCGGTTGGGGCTGGTGGTATCTGCCCACCATCCTGGATGTTTACAGCCGTTATATCATTGCTTGGAAGCTAACTCAGACGATGTCGGCTGATAATGTCAAAGATAACCTTGAAATGGCCATTGAGTAAAAATCCACAGGAGGGTGGCTTATATTTATCCACTATACTGAACTTGGTTACGTCCGTTTTCTTTAGCCCGGTACAATGCTTCATCTGCTCTATTGAGCAGCATAGTGCTACTATCACCTTTTTTAAAGGCTGTGACACCAAAACTTAGAGTAACTTTTTGCGGTTTATTAAAGTCAAATTCTTCAACCTTAGAGCGTAATTTATCCGCTAATTCTAATGTCTCGGTTAGGGAAATCCCTGGAGCTAGAATCACAAACTCCTCCCCTCCCCAGCGTGCGAAAATATTGGTCTCACGTATGTTGGCTTCAACCAGTTTGGCGAGAGTTTTCAAAACCTTGTCGCCCACTGAGTGGCCAAAGGTATCATTTACTTTTTTAAAATGGTCAATATCAAAAATAATCAATGAGAGAGGTGAGTTATAACGTGTAGCTCGGGCTATTTCGATGGCCAGCGATTGGTTAAACTTTATGCGGTTATCAATTCCCGTCAGAGCATCTGTCGTCGCCTGTGTACTGTCTCTAAATAGCCCGAGACTCACTCAGGCGCAGATAAACAGTTTCTATACGCCATTTAGGTTTGATGCTACCTTGCAAAATTAGGAT
Source organism: uncultured delta proteobacterium (assembly GCA_963824415.1). Taxonomy (GTDB): domain Bacteria; phylum Desulfobacterota; class Desulfobulbia; order Desulfobulbales; family Desulfocapsaceae; genus JABDQA01. The sequence goes on along the minus strand of CAWGPM010000010.1, from coordinate 75,089 downwards.
TTTGCAAGGTAGCCTTAACTCTTACTATCATAAGATTAACCATTTTGATTGGAAGCGTATTTTTTAACCAATCTTTGGCGGTAAATCATGCACATTCGAGCAGCAACAAGTCTCAAGCACATAACATTATTATGGATCGATTTGACCGGGTAAGGTCAGGTTTTTGGCAGAGGCACCACTCGTAGTGATGATCATGGAAAATGCATCAGCACCGGCCTGAAGTTAAACAAGAAGATTCTGAAAAATAACCGCAAGTCCAAGAAATGCGAGAAAACCCATCACATCGGTAACTGTCGTCAAGATAATACTTGAACTCTGAGCCGGATCTATTCCCAACCGTTTCATCAGGAGTGGTATGGAACTGCCGGCAAGACCGGCGATGATGAGGTTAATCAGCATCCCTAGACCGATTACCAGCCCCAGCCAGGGATTACCGTACCAGCCCCAGGCAATAGCCGCGGTTATCAGACCGATGATTAAACCATTCAAGGTCCCGAGTTTTGTCTCCTTGATGATAAGTTCGGGAATTCTCTTGGGGGGGATTTCGCGCATAACCAGACCGCGCATGACCACTGCCATTGACTGCGCCCCGGCATTGCCGCCCTGGCCTGCTATCACGGGGAGAAAGACTGCCAGTATAGTCAGTTTGGCGATAATACCCTCGAACATAGCAACCACAGATGCGGCCAGAAAGGCCGTTCCCAGGTTAATGGTCAGCCACAGGAGTCTCTTTTTCAATGCAAATACGACCGGAGAAAACGTCTTCTCGTCCCTGCCGACGCCAACCATCGTCTGAATGTCTCTGGTGAGATCATCCTTCAAACCATGGAGAAGATTTTCTCCCTTGATGATGCCGAGCAATCTATTGTCACTATCTACGACGGGAGCAGCAAAAAATTTACGTTTACTCATTTCCCTTGCAGCTTCCCCTCTTTCGGTAAAACAATGCAGGGAAAACACGCTGGTAATCATGATTGACTCCAGGTTCTGATCAGGGGAAGCCAACATTAGATCGCGAGTATTGATCACACCAAGCAAAATATTATCGTCATCAACAACATAAGTGTATGAAGCGGGGTAACTTTTTTCAGCAGCCAGCTTTTTCATCTTATTGATAACATTGCCTGCCGATTCCTCTTTCTGAAAAGTAAGAAAATCTGAAGACATATAGCGTCCTACGCTATTTCCCGGGTAGGTTAGCATCTCCCTTATTTCTTCGGCCAGTGCGCCAGTGACGTGGGGCATCAATCGGGCACGTGAATCTGGTGAAAGGTGCATGACAATCGAGGCAGCTTTACGTGGAGACAATCTCTGGATAATTTTCTTAACCAGGACAGGGTCACTTTGATCAAGCAATGAGGCGGTGTAACTCACCTGGAGCCTTTGTAAAACCCGGGTAGTCAGTTCTACGGGAAGCATCAGAAGTATATCTGCAGCGCTTCTTCTGGGGAGACCTTCAATTATTTTCGTTGCCTCCGCTATATCACGCTCAATTAGTTGAACGGTGAACGGAATCAAAAGCTCATCATCGCTCATAACTCACTCCTGTTCCTTTTTCAGTATGGTTTCCACGTCGATAAAAACCTCCACATCAGGCCAGGGTTTTGTTACCGGTTGAACATCTGGCGGTGCAATGATTTTACAGAAGATGCGATTACTTGACTGTAAAGAGTTGAGGTAGATAGGAGTTGTCGAGACTGACAAGGCCTTTTCGCCATTGCTGATTGGTGGTGCCAATACCATGATTTCCGGAGGAGTGACCGAAACATTTTTAAGTATTCTATTTGGTGGGAGATTGCCAAGCAGTTGTGGCTTGATCGGAACAGACCTTCTAACAATTTTGGCAAGGGTAACTTCTATCTGTGCAGGGGAAATTTCAAGATAAGTGATCCTGTCAGCATTGATATGCTCGGTGCCAATCAGTGATGTCTGAGTACCTTCAAGCATCGCAGACAAGTCCACTTTCAGCGACGGTTGAGTGAGAATAAAATCATTTACCGCTGAGCGAGGACCGGCAATCCGTACACGCGCTTCTTCAATTCTTTCACCAACCACTACTAGATCATCTGTTGGAAGGCTGTAATCTATGGGAAGAACAATGGATCTTTCGACAATCTCTCTATTCGAGCTGGCAAGTACTGTCCAGAAAATCACCGCTACCAGCAAACTTCCTGCGACCTGAATAGACGTACGGCGGTCAATGAAAGTTAGTTTACTTACATCTAATGGTCCAAGTTGGGTCTGGTGCTGCAGGATATATGCCTCAATCTGACCGGGCGATTCCAGCCTGGTCATATTTCCGTTTATGAATGCAGAAACTATTCCACGTTCTTCGGAGACAACCAGCACAAGAGCATCGGTCACTTCGGCCAGTCCCATGGCCGCATGATGCCTGGTACCATATTGCTCAGCCAATCGTGAGGTTTGTGAAATCGGCAAACGAACACCGAATCGGCAAAGCTTATTATTTTCAATGATCAAGGCACCGTCATGGCCGGGGGAACTGGGGTCAAAAATGCTCATGATTATTGGCAGACTGGCTTCGCCTGCTAAGGGATAGCCGCCGGATAATTCTTCTTCCACAGGTTCATTGCCGGGATAGACAATAAGGGCCCCTTGTTTTTTCTGGGCAAGCTGCCACAAACTGTCGGCTATAATTTGGGTGAGGTTCTGATCTTTAGAGGCTTGACGCTGTCCATACAAGGACACAAATTTCTCCAGTATCTTTCTGAGCTCGGGTTGAAATATGACGATCAGAGCCAGGACGGCGACTTGACTGACATTTTCGAAAATCCATTGAATCCCTTCCAGGTGGAGCATGCTGGCTATACTGAAAACAAAGAAAGCAGCAGCAATACCAACAACTATTTTCCAGGTGCCAAGGCGAACTAAGGTGCGGTGAAGAAAGAAAAGACCTGCAGCGATAAGCAAAATATCGAGAAATGCACGCCAACTTAGAAGTTCATTGAAAATGAAATACACTTTACTCATGATTAGCCATCAATTTGCTCATGCTCGCAGGTGCGCACCCCAACAAATAAAGAGATATCGTCAATTTTGCAGAATTGATTGTCTATGCCCGGCAGTAGATGGGTAACGAACCCAGCAAGATTATTATCGCATTGAACCAAACTCATTGAGATCAAGTTCGAAATTGTGATCATCACGTATCTGAAGCTGCTTAGTGGTAATATGGTATTGCGTACTTGCGAGATCTACCTCTCCCTCTATTAAAGGCTACCTTGAAAAATTGTCTTTTCGTCCTGACTCTGCGTTGCGCGCGAAAATTTTATCCTCGGAATATTACTTATATGCCTGCGGTAAAATTTTCACTCGCGCCTTGATTTTGAACGAAAATCCTAATTTTGCAAGGTACCCTAAAGTCACGATAATACCGCTACTGATAAGAGGAATTATACGCTTAATTATATCGGGGTTTTTAACGAACATATTCTTCGAACCATCAAAATAGAAACCAACACCCTCGACGATTGCGAACGTGCTAGAATGCTCCAGAATCTTACCGAGAAAGTGCCGTCTGGGTTCATCGGGAAGTATCTTTCGGATGATGACATGTACGTAACGGTTTTGAAGATCCATTAGAAACCCCCTTATTTAAAAATTTTTGACGACAAGGTTTTTGAGAGTCCCACGCGATGATTTATTTTGACCCTCGATTTTGCAAGGTACCCTCAAGGGTGGACCGGTTGGTAGGGCGAGTAATGTCCTTGTTCGACCCCTCATGATTTTAAAGCGGGGTCCCCGGGGAACCCCCACACGGTTTCATTATTTTAAAACAAAGATAGATGCTGACTGTTCATGATAATATGAGGCAATTGCTACATAGTTCCTATTAATTCGCGGAATTCTGCATCTCTTAGAATCTGATTGACGATCGAGGATAGCTGGTCGCTCAGCATTTTTTCGATCTCAGTAAGGTCTGGTCGTGATACTGACTCCTGGCTGTTATTACGAGTGAACTTTTTCGTAAGAGAAGTCCTGCTGGTCACAACCTCTAGGGTTACCTGGCTGACAGCTTCAGAGTTGTAAAGCAGTTTTGGCTTGGTGACCGTTGCCAGCAGCTGATTGAGATAGATGAGAATGCGAACCGGAGAATTACTTTCAAACTGAAGCCCCTGCTCACGCAGTCCACCTGCAAGTCGTTCTGTAATAACTATATGGGGTGAATTGAGACTTGGAACTTTTACTACAGATTCATTTTTAACTTTAAAAACAATTATTTCTGGATTCTCTCTAGTATCATATCCGTTAACAGATGCCGTCGAGTTGGTATACACTACCGAGGATTGAACCGGAACCTGCAGGTTGAGATTGGCAGTTTCCGGATACTTCACGGTACATCCGGGAAGGAGAATCACACATGCAAGCAGGAAGATTTTCTTCATTCTGGACTCCTTTAGAATCAGGCATAGGGGTATATTGCAAAATCCTAATTTTGCAAGATACCCTTAAGTTGTCTGAACTGCATTCTCAATCTGAAGCATGTTCAGAAGATGATGAATTTCGATTGATTTCGTATCGTTTTTATTTGGGCCAACCAAAACCAGCCAGGCCGCAAGATCTGTTTCTTTAATGCTGTTGTTTCTTCCCAAAACCTTTAGTAAAAGAGAGACAAGCCCTATCCTTTTGAAGCAATTTTAAAGCCTATCGCTCAGGGTCCGTGGATAAGACCCCAGGGTCCTATAGACCTAAAAGGCCTGAGTTCCATACCGCCGTTCTCTAAACAGCTTGGCAGTTTGGCGAAGTTGCTGAGAAAGTGGTGGATTTTGTTGCGCAAGAGCTGAGCACATGCGGTGGGCTGAAGAATCGGCACTATAAAAGTAGCCGAAAAGAGAAACCAATCAGGTCATCAGGACCTGTACAGGTATCAACTATGAATGTACTCCTACCGCAGCCCATCGAGGCTGAGGCAACCCAGCGCCTGTCAGAGGCCGGGCACACGGTGATCGTCGCAGATGACCCGAAGCCGGGGACCGTGCGTCCTCTGCTTAAAGACGCACAGGCAGTGATACTTAGAACCGGGATTACGATGACCCGGGAGTTGATTGAGGCGGCCGATGATCTGCTGGTTATCTCCCGCACCGGCGGCGGCTTTGACAATGTGGATGTCGAGGCGGCAACCGACAACAACGTCATCGTGACCTCGAATCTGGGCGTCAACACCATCAGCGTCTGTGAGCACGTGCTGGCCATGATGCTGTCACTTGCCAAGAAACTGCCGGTTCTCGACCGGGCGGTGCGCCAGAACAACTACTCGATCCGTTACCAGAATCTGTCTTGCGACATTAATGGTAAAACCCTTGGCTTATTGGGATTCGGGCGGATTGGATACCAGGTCGCCCAGGCCTGTAAAACGGTCTTCAATATGGATATCCTGGCCTGCGACCCGTATCTTCCGGATGAAATCAAACAGCAGTATGGCGACCTGGTTGTTTTCGTAGATAAGCAGCGGCTCTGTAACGATTCAGATGTCATTTCGGTGCATGTCCCACTTACCGAGCAGACGCATCATGCGCTTTCCACCGATGAATTCAAGCTGATGAAACCGGAGGCCATCGTCATCAATACTTCCCGGGGACCGGTGATCGATGAAGCAGCCTTGACCATGGCCCTGCAAAACGGCTCTATAGGAGGGGCGGGGCTCGATGTGCAGACCAAAGAACCCCCGGATCCGGATAATCCGCTATTGCAGCTCGACAATGTTATCCTGACCCCGCACTCGGCCGCTTTGACCAGTGAATGCGTAATCAGGATGGCAACTGACGCCGCCGACAGGACCCTTGAGGTGCTGAGCGGAAAAGTCCCGTTAAATGTGGCAAACCCCGAGGTGCTCAAGTCGTCGCGCTGGCAGCATCTTGTCTGACCAGAGATAAAGAATAACCCATAGAAAAATGAGCCATTTGCAAAACGTTCTTTTCGCCCAAACTCTGCGTTATGCTCAAAATTTTATCCTCGGAATATTAAGTATATGCCTGCGTTAAAATTTTTCTCATGCCTTGATTTTGGACGAAAACCCTCATTTTGCAAAAGGCTCAACTAACTGGAGATAATCATGGCACTAGTTCTCAGCGGGGTTTATGCCCCTATCGGAACCCCTTTTGTTAATGAGGAAGTCGCATACGATCAACTGAAAAGCAACGTGCAGCGCTACGCGGCGTCGAAACTGTCCGGCTACCTGGCCATCGGCAGCAATGGAGAGTGCGTCAGCCTCTCGGAACAAGAGAAAAGCAAGGTCCTGGAGACAATCGTGGCCAACAAAGCGCCCGGCCAGAAGGTCCTGGCGGGAGCCAATGGTGAGTCAACCAGGCTGACCATCGAGCAGTGCAAAAAAGTTGCCAATCTGGGTGCCGACTTCGCCTCTGTTCTGACGCCTTCGTATTTCAAGAAGCAACTGACTGATGAGGCAATGACCAGGTATTATCTCGATGTGGCCGATGGCTCTCCGATACCGGTGGCCTGTTATAATGCACCCGGTTTCACCGCCATGACGATATCGGTCAAGACTTTGAAGGCCATCGCAGCGCATGAAAATATCGTCGGCGTCAAGGACACCTCGCCCGGTATGATCGGCAGCTATCTCAGGGCAACCCACGGACTTGACTTTGATGTTTTCTCGGGCACTGCCAACACCCTGTTCCCGGCCATGATGATGGGCGCCACCGGCGGCATCGTTTCCCTGGCCAACGCTTTTCCCGATGTCTGTACAAGCCTGTATGAGCGCTGCCTGGCCGATGATCTTCAAGGCGCCCGGGAACTGCACCTGGTTCTGGGCCGGCTGAATTCTGCCGTTTCCGGGAGTTATGGTGTGGCAGGCGTCAAATACGCCACGGAACTGGCCGGTTTTTTCGGCGGAGATCCGCGTCTGCCGCTGCTGCCGATAAGCGATGCGGATAAGGCATCCATTAAACAGGCGATCGAGTCCATTGACTTGACGCCTTACGCCTAATGGGAATCTGCTGCCAACCATACGTACCTTAAACCACGACAGAGAGCATGGACACAATCCTGGCAGTAGATATCGGCACACAATCATTGAAAGCTGGAATTCTTGACGGTCAGCTCAATCTCCTCGAGCGCCAGCAGGTTCCCTTATCCATCAGAGTCAGCAACAACAATCACGTAGAGATGGATGGGGAGGAGATATGGTCTGCACTGATCAGGGCCTGCCAGGGACTGGAACAGCGAGACCGGGCACAGGCCGTGGTTTTCTCAACCTTGTGCCCGTCGCTTATCCCACTTGACGGTAGTGGTAATCCCTTACACCCAATTATTTTACATCTGGATCGGAGAAGCTCTGCCCAGGCTAAATGGGCCCTGGGAGCCATTGGCGAAGACACCTTCCTCAATATCGCCGGCAATCTCCCAGTTCCCGGCGGCATAAGTCTTACCAGCATGCTCTGGCTCAAAGAACATCATCCTGAGATATATACCAGGTCGGATGTCTGTTTTGGTCATGTTGCAACGTTCGTCCTCAAACGTTTGACCGGTCAATTTATTATTGATCCGTCAAATGCATCATTTACCGGCCTCTACGACACCGTTGGTTTCAGCAACTGGGATGAGCGCATCTACGGGCCGCTGGGCATAGATCCGGGGAAATTGCCGGCCGTCCAAAACTCGAATACGATCGCAGGAGTGCTGCTTGACACGGCTGCCCAAAGGCTTGGCCTCCCATCGGGGATACCGGTAGTAACCGGGGCCAATGACACGACATGTTCCTGTGTGGGTGCAGGCGTTGTCGGTGAAGGCGACTTGCTCAATACTTCCGGAACCGTTGATATCCTGGTGCTGTGTCTTGATAAACCACTCATCTCACGTGAACACCTTCTCCGCACCCATGCCTACCCGGGCAAATGGTTGGCGATGAGAACGGTGGGAGCCGGGGGAGGTTCTCTGGAGTGGTTTAGGCAGAATTTTTGTAAAGAGATAAAAAAAGAAGTGTTCTACTCCAGTTATTTGAAGGAAGTCCTGGAGAACAGTTCTCCTGCCAGAGCTTCTTTCCTACCATTCCTAACAGGAAACCGGCACCAGGTTGATCAAGCAACCGCTTCATTTGAGAATCTCACCCTGGATACCACCCGGGAGGAAATGCTGCTGGCTCTGCTTGATGGTATCGTCTCATTTCAATTCGAGGCACTCGAGCGCTGGAGCCACCATGTCAGCCTGAGCGACAGTATCATGCATGTCGGAGGAGGCGCCAAGAGCAGCTATACCGCATTCAAGCAGAGAAAACTCAAGCACCACATCCTGAAGATGCTCGGCGAAACCACCCTTACCGGGGCCGGGCGGTTGGCCCTCGATACGCTTGTGTCTCAGGAACGGCCCAAGTTAGCCTGACGTTCATGGACAAACAGCGAAAACTATTATTATCTGAACAATATCAAAGGCTTGTTCTAAAGTTACACAATTATGCAAACAACACACTTTGTACCCTCTAGAAGCAGTGAAGAAAAGACAGCATTTCCACCTTCCTTCGGGCGAACCGCGACGGCTTGCTATCCCGTGTCCTTTTTGGGGAAGGGCTTACGTATATTGCCTTGCCCAAGCCTCCCTGTTTAAAACATCTATCGGCAGTTTTTCCAAACCTTCGCGATCAATTACCGCGCTGTGCAGAGCAGCCAATGGAAAGGGCGCTGTAAAGATACTTTACATAGATATGAAAAAGTGTCCATACAGTTGACGCACAGCGGCCGGCAATTCTTGCTCAACACTCTCTTTTACATATATTTTCCTAAATTAATCTAAAAATAACAGGAAGATAACCTCTCTTACCAAACAGATTAATGTAGTCTTGTGTTCTGGCATTATTCTGGCAATTGGGATTCCAGGAAAGGGGAAATGTCAGGGGCATCCGGTGAAATGTATAGGACGCTAAGCGGCACCGGGTCGTTATTAAAAAAGACAGATATACATGGTTGGAAAAGGGGGAATTGAAATGAACGGATTAGATCAAGCTGTTGTCGTCTTGTGGTTTCTGCCAGTAATTCTCTTTATCATTATTCCATTGTGCCTGACCTGCCTGTGGGGGGTTATTTCATTTTTTGGCGTATTGTTAAGGCCGGTGACCGGGCAGCAGAAATTTTCTGCACCGATCAGAAATTCATAGACGCAAGACGCGTTATTCAAGCGCGTGTTGCGTTCTTAGTGAGCTTTAATTACACCGAAAACCTGGCCCATTGAACCGAGCGGCTGAACCTACGCGGGTATCTAAACTGCCGGCTAGAAAAAATCTGGGGGATTGCCATATCAACCGTTTTCTAGCTCTCGGGGAAGGCTGACTCCCTTCAGTCTTCCCTGTTTTTTCAAAGGTATTGGATTTCTATTGAATGTGGTATGGCGGTACCTTGTTGTTACCAGACCTGCAGAAGGTGCAGAATTTGAGCGAGTACCAGGGTGAAGAGGTAGGACACAGAACCGAGGCCGAGGCAGGTCACAAACAGGGCGGCGGCACCAAAACCAAAGGCCACGGCAGGATTTTCAAACCGATCCGGCAGATTTGCCAGGTTATCTCCATACGTTGTCGCAACAAAACCACCCACGCTCAGAAGTGCGATAACGAAATATATATATGTCGCTGAAACCACCGTACATCTCCCTGAAGTTCTATATTTGTTTTTAATACCATTATAATGGTTTTTGCAGAAAATGTTTTGCCGATGGCACCCTTTTTTTGCACTTGCCACCAATTTGCTGGTAATGGCTGTTACGTGTCTAGAGGCGTGTCCCCAGAATGAGAGGCCGATCCAGGGTGACGACCTGGCTGGGAAATCAAATTAGCTCAGGCTAAAATCACCCGCTGAAAGAACTCATGGGCGTGAAAGGGAAAAAAAGGTTGGTTTATTGGTCAAGATGGTAAGCGCTGCTTACCACTGTCTGACCCTGCCGGTATCCAGATGTACGAAATCAGATTTGGGATAATAGCCAACCCCGCCTTTCTGCATGGAACAGGCAATATCGCGTAAGGATCTGGTTCTCAGATCACTCAGGCGAACATCGATTGCCTGACCGAGCAAATGCAGACTCTTTTTGGCAACGCCGCTGCTCTTTTTTCTCAGTGCCTTGTTGGTCTCCGGGGAGCGATAAGCAGAAATGACTTCAAAGGTTCCATGGCTGCGGCTGGCTTTCTTGATGCGGAATAGTAACTTCAAAAGCTTTTCGTCGATGGGATGGACATCTCCCGTTCTGAAATCACGCAGGAAGACATGGATCTGCTCGATGGCTTCAGTATTACTCAGATCATTGAAATTGACCGTCAGGGATTCATGGGTGTGGGTATGGTAGAAGGATAACGATTCTGTCTTCTCATACAGGGCATAGCTGTTGATTGGCTGATAGAGAGCCAATCCTGCGGCCAGTTTCAAAGAGTTACAAACAAAAGCACGCCGCGAGATAATTCTTCGATGTTGTTTGCTGTCCGGGCACATTACGCCAACCTCGATTACCAACTCACTTGATTTACACTGCAATTTGACCGATGATACTACATCCATAGCGATTGCAAATCAAGGGGACAAGTTGATAATGTTCTGGAAAAAAGCAACGATGAGCAGTTTAAAACAGATCAGAACATGGTTGGGATTCCTTTAGGCCAAATGTTTGGTTTTGCTGCTGCTTGCGAAAATACTTGCAAGAGCCTAACCAATTAAGTAACTATTAGTTGTTACTTCATAAAAAAGATAGGACACAGGGCTGATTCGGTGTTTGTTGCCAGTAAAGTGCTGAATTGGTGATGCATTACGATTTTGCTGGTCGCTAAGAACTGTTAGCAGCAGTGAGCAGAATCAGTCCGTTCAGGCTTTAAACGGTGGGGAACAATAACGGCAGCAGATAACCAAATTCAGGCGCAACACCGGAGGGAATATGACGCATCGTGCAATCGTGCTGCTTATTCAGGGGCTGTTCTTACTGGGCTGTCTTCAATCTGGCTCCATCGCGCTCTTTGCCGAAGAACATTGCGGTGCTCCTGTGGGGACGCTGGTCTCGGTCCAGGGAGAGGTGCAGATTCGCAGGGCAGATCAGAAAACCTGGCTGCCTGCCACCCTCGATGCCAGTTTCTGTGCCGGTGATGTGTTGAGAGTCGGCACCGGTGGCCGGGCTGCAGTGGTCCTGGTCAACGAATCCATCCTGCGGGTCGACCAGAATACCACCCTGAATTTTGGCGAGCCGGACCAGGGGGTCTCGCTGCTCAACCTGATTAAAGGCGTGCTGCACATCTTCAGCCACCGCCCGCGTTCCCTGCAGGTTGCCACCCCATATGTTAACGGTGCGGTCGAAGGGACCGAATTTGTGGTTCAGGTGGATGAGCAGCAGTCGGTGATCACCGTATTTGAGGGACTGGTTAGTGCCTCCAACCAGTACGGCAGCGTTGAGCTGGGCAGCGGGCAATCGGCAACGGCGCAACAAGGCGCTGCACCGGTTTTAACCGCAGTTGTTACGCCGCGCGATGCAGTTCAGTGGACCCTTTATTATCCTATTATCCTTGATTCCACTCAAGCCGTAGGTGATGATCAGCAGGCCATACTGCTCAGCAAGGCTTCTGAGCATCTGAGTGTGGGCGGGGTATCAGAAGCCAGAGAAGCACTGGCTAAGGTAATGAACCTGAACCCGAATAACGGGGAAGCCCTGGCCCTGTTGTCAATTATTGAAGTGGTGCAGAACAACAATGAACAGGCGCTCACCCTGGCCCAGAAAGCCCTGGAATATGCGCCCGGTTCTGCTGCTGCCGGCCTGGCGCTTTCGTATGCCAGGCAGGCCCAGTTAAATGTCGAAGGAGCCCTGGATATCCTGGCCCAAACGGCTGCGGCGAACCCCGATAACGGCCAGGTCAAAGCACGCCTTGCCGAATTGCAGCTTGCTGTCGGCCAGTTTGACCAAGCCCTGCAATCGATACAGCAGGCCACTCAACTGGATCCGGGTATCGCCAGAACGCAGGCAGTGCTCGGTTTCGTGCATCTGACCAGGGTCGAAATCGACGCAGCCGAAACCGCATTCAACAGCGCCATCAAGCTCGACCAGGCCTTGCCCCTGGCTCGGCTTGGTCTTGGGGCTTGACCCATATCAGAAGAGGTGAGCTGGCCCGCGGACGCGGTGAGATTGAGGTGGCCGCGGCCCTGGACCCCGGCAATGCGCTGATCAGGAGTTATCTGGGTAAGGCTTATTTCGAGGAAAAACGGGATAAACAAGCGAGCAGGCAGTACCAGATAGCAAAAGAGCTCGATGCGGCCGATCCGACCCCCTGGTTTTATGATGCGATCCGCAAGCAGACAATCAATCAGCCGGTCGCGGCGCTCCACGATCTGCAGAAGTCGATTGCGCTCAACAACAACCGGGCGGTGTATCGCTCGAGTTTTCTGCTTGACGATGATCTCGCTGCGCGCAGTGCAAGCCTGGGGCGCATATATGACGATCTCGGCTTTCAGCAGCGCGCCCTGGCCGAAGGCTGGAAATCCTTGGCCGTGCAGCCCGGCAACTTCTCAGCGCATCGTTTTCTGGCAGACAGCTATCGGGTGCTGCCGCGCCACGAGATAGCCCGGGTCAGCGAGCTGCTGCAGTCGCAGTTGCTGCAGCCGCTCAATATCAATCCGGTGCAGCCGCAGCTGGCCGAGAGCAACCTGGGGATCCTGGAAGGAGCCGGGCCAGGGCAGGCCTCTTTCAACGAATACAATTCGCTGTTCCTGCGTAACCGTTTCGCCCTGCAGGCCAGCGGCATAGTCGGCAGCAACGATATCCTCGGTGACGAACTGGTCCAGTCCACGGTCTGGAACAAGTTCTCCTACAGTCTTGGCCAATACTATTACCGGAGTGACGGCATCCGGGAAAACAACGATCAGCAGCGGCGGTTCTACAACGGATATCTACAGGGAATGCTCTCGCCGCAGACCAGCTGGATGGCGGAGCTCAGATACAAAAAGGATGATTTCGGCGACCTGACCTTTCAGTTCGATCCAAATGATTTCAGTGAGACGCTGCGGCAGGATGAAGAGAGAAAGAGCGCCCGCATCGGTTTTCGCCACGATCTGCAACCCCACTCGACGCTCATTGGCACGGCAATATTAGCTGACGCGGAAGGAAGCGGTATCTGGCATTGATGATTTTTTTTCTATCGATATCACCAACACAACCGACAGTGCCATGGGCGAACTGCAGCATATTTACAGCGGCAGTAATTTCAACCTGCAAAGCGGGGCGGGATATATTTACTCCGACAACAGCGATGTAATATCGATTACCTTCCCATTTGAAAGCGTTACCGAGGAAGACACCACTACCAAGCATGCCAACCTCTACAGCTATGCCCAGGTAGAGCTGCCGTATGAGCTGGTCGCCACCATTGGCCTGAGCGGCGATCTGCTCGACAGCCCGGTCAAGGATCGCGAGCAGCTCAATCCCAAGCTCGGCCTTACCTGGCAGCCAACTGCATCGACGCTGCTGCGCGGGGCGGTGTTCAGCACGGTGCAGCGGCGACTGGTCTATGCCCAGACCATCGAACCCACCCAGGTGGCCGGCTTCAATCAGTTCTTCGAAGACAACGACTCGACTTCGGCCTGGGTTTACGGGCTCGGTATCGAACAGGATTTTTCGAGGCAGTGGTTCGGCGGGGTGAAGTATTTTCACCGTGACCTGAACTACCCGTTTACCGCAATTCCGGGTCCGGAATCACCCCCGGTGCAAATGGAAGACGATTGGCAGGAGGATATTGCTACAGCCTACCTCTACTGGGTGCCGGCAAACTGGACCTCCATCGGTCTCGAATATTATTATGAGCAGTACCGCCATGATTTGGAGGACGGGCCGCAGGGGTACACGGAGCTGACCTCGCACCGGCTGTCGCCGCAGATCAGCTTCTTCCTGCCCGCCGGCTTCAGTGCCAGGATTCAGGCCAATTATATCGATCAGAAAGGGGATTTCTTGACCAGCATGGATGAGCCCTTTTCGGCAGGCGACCAGTTCTGGGTGGTGGACCTGGCTATTCGCTACCGGTTGCCCAAACGCTATGGAATCATAACTTTAGGGGCAAAGAACCTATTCGATGAGGAGTTCAGCTATGTTGATACCGATCCGGCAACCCCTCGATTTCTGCCGGAACAGCAGGTGTTTGTAGCGCTGACTGTGTCTTTGTAGGTGTTTCAACGGGTTGCTGTAAGTTTTCTTTAAAGATAGGAGTTTTATGAATCAACAGAGATGTCAGGCCAAGCTTACCTATTGAGTCCAAAAGTAAGCTAAATTGAAAAACAGTATCACAACTAACAGGAGATTGAATAATGTCCAATTATGATCTTACCAAATTCTGGGTTGAGGATGATGAACAAAGCCTTGCACAAGATCCTGATCTTCCACAAGGGAACAAAAGGGCAAAAGATGTTCAAATAAAAATAAAAGCTGGGGTACCAAGTGTATTACTCAAAGGAGGAGGGTGGAGACCCCTTCAGGCAGAAGCACTAGGTTTCTGTCCTCCTGGTTTTGATGGTTCGACTCTGACAGAGGATGATTTAGTCTACCGTAAAGGTTCGCGCTGGGTCTATATCAACGGCAGATGGTATAAAATCGGTTAGTCCCAGTTACAGCATTAAATAATAAGGGGGTTATTTCCCTACCGAAATATCCCCCTGCCAGTCAGCATCCGGCGGCTTCTCCCGGAATTTTGAGCAGAGCTCCAGATAGAACAGGGATGGGCCGTCGTCTTTGACCAGCCTGAGGCACTCGCGCAGGGCCGCCTCGGCCTCCTGCCAGTTGCGCTTCTGGAAGAGATAGAGCGCCTCCGGAAACAATTCCTGGTAGAGCCGCTTTCGTGCAGCTATCTCTTCGCCGTCCGACAGCAGTTGATAGAGCGTTACCGGTTGGGTCTTGCCGCCCATCAGAAAGGAACCCATCAGCCTGGTATCCATACCCGTGCATCCTTGAAGTGCCTCTTCCGAGGCCAGCACCCAGGTGCCGAGTCTCTTGTTCAATCCCTCGATCCGTGAGGCGGTGTTGACGATGTCACCCACCGGGGCATATTCATAATGTCCTTCTGCGCCGATATTGCCCATCAACAGATAGCCCGAATGCAGGCCGAGTCTGGTCGGCAGATTGTTTTGAGGATTCTGCTGGTTGAACAGCTCAATTTCCTCGAGAATGTCGAGCGCTGCCAGGGCAGCCTTGCGGTTCATCGTCGGGTGCGGCTCCGTAGAGGGCCACAGTGCGAACATTGCATCGCCGATCACGTTGCAGACCAGTCCGTCATGCTTCTTCACCTGCTTGAACAAATGCTCGAAATAGGTCCGCATCAACGCACTGAGTTCAACCGGGGAGAGATTTTCGGACAGTGTTGTATAATCCTGGGCATCGCTGAACAGACAGACGCCGTAGACCATGCGGTCGCCGGACTTGATAAAGCTGAGGTCGCGCGAAATCTCATCAACCACATTGCCCGGCAGATAGAGTTTCAAGGCTTTTTCGATATGCTTCTGCTCGCGCCTGGCCTTGATAAATTTATACAGAATTGCGCTCAGAAATGATGCTGCGGGAAGCAGTATCAGAGGTATGATAACCGGAAACCAGATTCCGTTGATCCGAAAGATAAATTGAGCAGCAAATAACGAACCGGCTGAGAGCATTGCCAGCAGGACAGTCGCCGGCACCGGGTTGAGAAGAAAACCGACCAGACAGAAACCAAGCGACAGAGTCAGCAGCAGGCCGATCGTGCTGAACAGCGGCAGCGGTTTTATCGGGCGATTTTCGAGGAGGTTGGCAAATACAGTTGCCGCCAGTTCGACCCCACTCAGATCGAGTCCGTCGGCCTGGGAAAAGACCGTGTAAAAGCCGTCTTTCTGTTCCGACCAGGAGGTTCGGGCTGCCCCGATGAAAACAACCGCTCCGTTCAGCGCCGTTGCCACCGTTTCATCAGAGGTCTCGCTCGCCGACAGAACCTGGTGAATCGGATAGGTAGGCAGGGTGGCAGGGGGACCGTAATAATTGATATAGATGTTGTTTTCCCCGCGATACGTGCTGCTCAAGGCCTCGAACAGCTTGCGCTCTGCTTCTTCCTCGGGCAGGCCTGCAGCAAGGGCGGGCCCGGCGGGGACAGGGCTGCGATGGTAGAGTTCCCTGAGTCGCTGCATGGTGGTGATCAGGCCGTACTGGTCGCGCAGCTCGTCTACCGAGGCCGGCAGACTGTCGGATGCATCTGGTATCTGCTGCGTGACATAGGCATGATAGCGGTCGTAGTTTTCCAGCGCCAGCGTTTGCAGGGCGACCACCGGCAGGGTCGGTATATCTCCGGCCGAGGTCTTGAAGGTCCAGGCCTGGTTGATTCTGACCGGGATCTTGGGGATCGGAAACGGCGCCAGCGCCAGCGCTGCATCAGCCAGCAGCGGTATCGGTTCAACGAGTGTCTCGATATCCACAGAGGCCGTTTCAGACTGCTTGATCTGAGCCGCTGGCAGTGCGCCGGACCAGTTTTTCAAATAAAATCACATTTCCGGCGCGTTTCAGGCTCTGGGCAAAGCGTAGATCGTCTGCGGCCACCTTGGGCTCGGAGAAGTGAATATCGAAGGCGATTACAGAGACGCCATAGGAAGTGAGCGCATCGACCAACTCGGCATAGACGTTGCGCGGCCAGTCTTCGAATTCCTGCGGCAGTCCAAGCTGGGTGGATGAGTCGTGGCCGATATTGACCAGGACCACTCTGGAATTGCATGGTACCGGCCCCCGCAGTTTGAACAGCAGCGCCAAACCGAAATTTTCCTCGAGCTGCCTGCCCAGCGGGGATACGAGCAGCAGTGTGGAGCCAATGGCGAAGGCTATCCCGAATGCCAGACCATACAGCAGACTCTTCATTGCCTCTGCCCCTGTGCCGAATTGAAGATTACCTATTGGGGATTACCTAGTTGGCTGCTACCTCATAGGCGGCGATTTTGTTCAGCAGCCCCTGTCTGGAGAGCCCGAGCGCCTTGGCCGCCTGGGTCCGGTTGCCCTGGGCGTTTTTTAGTGCCTGCTCTATCATCTGACGCTCCATGTTGATGACCGCATGCTTCAGCGAGCCGGACTTGTTTTCAGGCAGGTGAAGCAGGTACTCGGGCTGCGCCCGCCTGATCTTGTCTGAAAGCAGGTCCGCTGAGATCCGCGGTTTACCGGCGGCCATGGTCAGGGCACGCTCCATCTCGTTTTCAAGCTCTCGCACATTGCCGGGCCAGTCGAAATGACAGAGCAGATCCATCGATTTCGGGGTGATGTGGGGGACAGGTCGGTTGTTCTTTCTGGCATATTTCTCGAGGAAATGACTGGCCAGCAGCACGATATCGTCCTTTCGCTCTCGAAGGGGCGGTGGTGAGATCTGAAATACGTTAATCCGATAGAAGAGGTCCTGTCGAAAATTACCCTTGGCAACTTCCTCTTCGAGATTACGGTTGGTCGAGGCGATGAGCCGTACATTCACCCGCTGCGTCCTGCTGCCGCCCACCGGCCGGAATTCACCCTCCTGGATGATCCTGAGCAGCTTGACCTGCATGGTCAGCGGCAGTTCACCGATTTCGTCGAGAAAGATCGTGCCTCCGTCGGCGATTTCGAAAAGTCCTTTTTTATCGTTTACCGCGCCGGTAAAAGCCCCCCGGACATGGCCGAAGAGTTCACTCTCCAGAAGCGGTTCGGGCAGGGCACCACAGTTTTCCACCACGAAGGGTTTGTCCTTGAGCGGGCCGTTATAGTGAATAATCCGGGCGATCAGTTCCTTGCCGGTACCGGTTTCTCCCTGGATGAGCACGCTGGTCGATGTGTCGAGAACCTTTTCGATCAGATCGAAAAGACGGCGCATCGCCGGGCTGGAACCGATGATCTCGTCGAAGCCCGATTGTGCCCTGGCCTGGGAAAGCAGATGGCGTTTTTCTTCTTCAAGGGTGCGCAGATGGCCTTTCAACTCACCGTAGAGCCTGGCATTCTCCAGAGAGACCGCGATGATTCCGGAGAGGACTTCGAGCAGATTTTTATCCTGTTCGCTGAACTTTCCCGAAATTTTATTAAGCGTATAGAGCACTCCTAAAAAGCGTTTGCGGGTGCGCAGCGGCACACAGATCATCGATCTGGTAACGAAGTCGTCCCCGGTGGCCAGATCGCTGTAGACGCGCGGGTCGGTCGACACATCGTTGACCAGCACTGCTTCATTGCGCATGACCCAGCCGGCGATGCCCTTGTCGTCGGGAAAGGTTGGCAGGTGGCTTCCCTGGCTTATCGTTGCCGACCCGTTCTCGACGGTTCTGAAAAAATAAAATTCCTGTTTGGCCGGATTATGCAGCGCGATGGACACCCCTTCAATATGAAAGGCGGACTTTATTTTCTGGAAAATCGCCTCGAGCATCTGATCGAGGTCCTGGATCGCGTGAAATGATTCGACCATTTCACAGAGGAGAGAAAGGCCGCTGTCCGGTGGATTCGGTGTGTTTTGCATAGCTGCCCGTCGATTGACAGAAAGAGGCTCAGCCGTCTCTCAGCGCAGCTCGATAAGCTCGTTTCGACCAGCTAAGAAGCGGCACCATGTGAAGGAGCAGACTGTACAGATAATGTACACAAACCGCGCCTGTATGTCCACGCACTTGACATATCCTGGCAAAAAAAAAACAGCCACCTCTGCTCGGGGTATCCTACGAGTAATATTTCGCATGTGATAACAGCTGCTTTTGCTCTTTCCGAGACTGAATTTTTAGACCAGGCCTAACTGGCACTGGTTTCGCTTCTATACATTTCAAAGGGGATAGCGGTCAGGGAGAGCTCGACCAGGCACGCTGGGCCGCCGCTTGAGAAAATGAGGTCTGACGACACCGATACAGCTCGAGTTTTATAAGGCGAGCGAACCTCAAGGAGTCTGTCCTGAGCACTGGGCGGACTCCAGTATTTTTCTATCCTTTCAATACCCCATTAAGAGACCCTGATCGCAACGGGATAAGTCCGGTCCCTGGCTGGCGGTATCTATTCATTTTTCTCAAACACGATGCAAATTTTGTTGTTGGCCAAGCATTTCTATTTTTGTTCGGGTAGAATCAGCATCATGGGCAAACCGCTGTGCATAATTCTACTTGTTCTGCTGGCTGGGAACATATCCTGCTTCGCGGGAGAGGCGGACGTTGTCGAGGTGCAGGTGGTCAAGACAAATGATCGCATATACCAGTTTCAAGTCAGTGTTCTGCACGAGGACAGCGGTTGGGACCACTATGCGGACAAGTGGGAGGTCGTCGATCAGAACTCCAATGTTCTGGCCACGCGTATCCTGCATCATCCCCATGTGGATGAGCAACCCTTTACCCGCGGCCTGTCGGGTGTCGATATTCCCAAAGCCCTGAAAACAATCACGCTACGTGCTCACGACTCGGTCCATGGCTACGGTGGCAAGACAATAGCCGTCGATCTTCCCTGAGCGTCCGCAGTATCTATCGGTTCGCCTGTTTTCAGTGGCGCAGGTGTCTCAAACAAGGGGTCTGCGTCCTACAATCACCACAATTAGGAAGAGACAATGAGTGATCTTGTGCAATTGCAGAAAAGGCAGAATCAGACGCTGCTGCTGGTAAGCATCAACTTTGTGCTGTTTGTGGTGCTGTTCTCGGCGCTGGGCTATGTTGCCTGGCAATCGGCAACACTGGTTAATCGCCTGCAGGAAGACCTCGGCAAAGCGGAGCAGACCATCGCCCAATTGCAGGGCAGGTTCCAGAACATGGACCTCGAGGACGTCGTTGATCGGCTGGTGAGCGAGGCTACAGCCCAGCTTGGCAGATCGATAGAATCGGTCGTTAAGCAATCCGATCTGAGCGCTCCGATGACCAAGATATCCGATAAGATAACGGCTGCCCAGGAGATGATCGAACAGACTAGCGAAGTCGTTGCGGGTATCCAGCAGACAGTCGCCGGCCTGGATAATGAAGCGATCGCCCAGCAGGTTTCGTATCATATTCTCAAGGGCCTCGGTGACGGGTTCCAGCAGGCTGCCGAGTCAAGAAAACCCGGGTCGGCCAGCGAGTAATTCCGGCAGTGCGCGATACCTCGTTTTGAAACGTCCATAAACCGGGGTTTGACGCGGCTGCTGAAAATTCAGCTGGCATTTGTGATAGTAAGAATTATAACTATCGGTTACTGTGCTTAATCGCTCCTATCGGTCATTCACTTTTCAATATCGAGTTGAACTGATGGTGTTCTCCGATAGATTTCCTGTTCTCAGAGGCCGCATGCATTGGCATTCACCATTGACAGCGTTGATCAACAGGTGGATTGAAGACAAACAGATCCAGCCGCCGATCAGAGATGATACAGGCCCGGATCTGGTAAAAAATATACTCAGGTACATCGTGAACTGCAGGATTACATCGTTTTTTGCTGTTATCGTTTTCGTTCTCCAGTCTGCAATTTCCCCGGGATACACCCAGGAAATCAAAGAGATTCCAGCAGATGTTTACATTGCACTGGATTACATCTTCTCGCTGTCGGATTCCCAGGATTCATTCGATCCGGACAAGGTGAAGGATCTTGTGGATTTTGTGGACGTCGCGGAAGGGGGATCCCATGCTTCGCTGCAGACGCGTAATGGAGCAGACGGCGCTTTCTTTACCTTTGACATCAACGGTGAACTCAGCGATATCCTGAATTACACCTATCACCCGGACATCCCGCCCTATGTGACGATGCCCTCTTCGCTGCAGAACCATGAGTGGTTAACGCAGGAAATAAAGGACGATCTGCGAAATCTGGTCAGTGACTACAAGCAGACGAGCGATATTCGCCTTCTGCGCGGCTCGGAGAGTGAGGTCATTACGCCGGATACCCACACCGGGGGCTACTATGCCTATACTCAGGATCGTCTTCTGGCCTTGATGCCGGGGGCTGCCGGGCCGGTTCTGATTTCCGCGACGATCCAGTCCGAGCCCTCCGTGGTAGGTAAGAAAGGCTGTGTTGCCGGCGATGACAAGGACTGGAACTATCTCTATTCCAGAGAGACGGGGATAAACAAGAAAGGGCTGAGTTGGGTAGATTCGTATATGTATTTCGCCTATTCGGTGATTATCTACGTTTCTAATTCTTCTACGAAGACTATCAACACCGGTAATTTCAAGTGGCTCAATGCCGGTTGGGCCAAGATCAACATGGTCAAGTCACACCATATTCTGAAGGGCATGAAGCGGTTTGCTGCGGACTTCAAGGATGTACTGGAGTCGCCGAATCTGCCGGAAGCCAGCATCCTGGCGGATAAGTACCAGGAACTGGCGCAGATGAGTGAGCAGGAATTGCGTCAACAGGTGGCGCCTTATCTCCAGGGTCTCAAAAGTTCGGGTGATCTTAAGAGTTGTCCTGACTCATTTACGAGTCTGGTCTCATCCGGTGAGTACCTGCAGCAGATGAGCAGCCAGGAGATGATCAGAATTCTGATGCTTGACTATCTCAAAGAATTTGTTGCCGCATCATCAAGAGACAGTGCGGGATCCCTGTCTTTGAAAAGAGAAGCGCTCCCCCCCCGATCCTGAGCACCTGACGCTGCCTGTTTCAGGTTCGGTCCAGGCCGGCATGACCGGCGTCGATTTCAAGAGATGCACCGTCTTATCCCGGCAGACTGACCGGCCGTTGCGGTTATTGCGTAAAAATTTAATCAGCGGTCGTTCGTCACCCCAGTCACCGCATCCCGAGCCGGGTTCCTGCTATAAGTAGATATAGAGATAGAGACCGGTCAGAACTGCCGCCAGGAGGTAACAGTAAGGCACCACGAGGCTGCCGAAGACGGAGGCCCAGAACAGGGTGATCCGCTGGCCGAACGAGGCCCCACCTTCCTTGATCAGTTTTTCGACATAACTCAGTTCGGCCTTGGGCTTGTTCCGATAGAACAGTCGCGTAAAAGATGCCAGAAAACCATAGCCAAAGGCCACCAGCACAAAGCAAAAAATAAAAATGACGACAAACTCCATTTTGTACCAGTTGGAAATATTCATTGCACCTTCAATATTATTTCTGCTCTTACCTAGCTGATATTTTTACTCCATTTTCTGCAAAGGCTATCTTTAGCTTTTTTCTGCAAAAATATCTATTTGTTTCTCTATCTGCTTCTGTTTCCATGGGTGGCCCGGTATAACAGGTAAAGCGACTCAGGGACCGAGCAAACAACGAATGTCGTAATTGCTTCGTGCAGACCATGCCAGGCGCTGAAGAAGATAGTCACTCGCCGCCTGTTTGGACAGGAGAGAATGGAAAGACAAATACTGATAACCCTTTTGCTCTCGGTCTTTATCGCGCTGCTGGGCATTGGCATCATCATCCCGGTGATGCCGGTCTTTGCCACGCAACTGGGTGCCAGTGGTTTCTCATTGGGCATGATCATCGCCGCTTTCTCGATCAGCAGGGGACTTCTGCAGCCGGTGGTCGGCAGCCTTTCCGATCGCTGGGGGCGTAAAGGTTTTCTGGTGGCCGGGCTCTTTGTCTATGGTATTGTCGGCCTGCTGATTCCGGAGGCAACCAGTGTTTTGCATCTGATTGTCATCCGCGGATTTCACGGGGTCGGCTCGGCCATGATCGTACCCATCGGCATGGCCTACATGAGCTCGCTGGCTCCTCCAGGTCATGAAGGGCGTTACCAGAGCTATCTCAATATCGCGGTGTTCTGCGGGATTGGCTGCGGTCCGATCATCGGCGGACTGGTCTCGGACCTGCTCAATTTCAAGGCCGTATTTTATGTGATGGCAGGCCTGAGCTTCATTGCCTTTCTGCTGGTCCTGAAGACGATGCCTGCTCAGACAGGAGGTCCGGTCTCCCGGTCGCAGGGGCTGCTGAAAAGCATTGCCCTGATGCTGCAGAGTCGTTTGACCGGCGGCATTTTACTGGCTCGTTATGCGACGATGATCGTAATGGTGCCTACCATGGCCTTTCTGCCGCTGTTGATGACCGGGAAAATGGGGGCCAGCGGTATGCAGATCGGCCTGGTCATCGCCTGCCGGACGCTGGTCAATGCGGTTCTGCAAGTGCCGGCGGGAAGGGTGGCAGATCGCTATAACAAACTGGTGCTGCTCGTTGCCGGCAGCATCTGCCTGAGCGGGGCCATCATGTTGATTCCGCTGATGGCAGACTTTTATTCGATCCTGATACTGTATTGCCTGCTTGGTCTCGGAGAAGCGATTATCTGGCCGGTGCTGGGCGCCTACGCGTCGCAGGAGGGTAGAAAGCATTACGGGCACGGCACGATGATGGGGGTGTTCAGCCTGGCAATGAGCGGAGGTGTATTCACCGGCGCGATGCTTGGTGGACTCAGTATGGATACCTGGGGGATAGCCTCGGCCTATTTGGTTACCGCGATCGCAGTGCTCGCCGGAACGGCGACAGCGGCGGTCTTGATCGGCACCGCTAAAGAGTAATACGGGGGGTGGCTGCTCAACCTCAAAGGATCGAGCAGCCAGAATTTCTGCTGCTTAAGCGGCCATCTGCTCGTCGTAGCGGCTGAGCAATGGTTCCATCAGCATTTTCAGGCGTGAGCGGACGGTGCGTATCTGGTAACTGTCAGCCGGTGACGGCGGCAGCAGCGGCGGCCCCATCTTGAAGCCGCGCAGTTCCAGAGCCAGCTTGAAGCCGATCGGAAACGGGGCGGCGAACATGGTCCTGATGATCACCAGAATCTCTTTCTGCAGTGCCAGTGCCGTTTCCATGTCGCCGTCCTTGAAGGCCCGGTAGATGCCCACCATCACTTCTGGGAAAATACCGGCGGTGGCGGTCATGCAGCCCTGGGCGCCCATGCACAGTGCGGCCAGCAGGGTCTCTTCGCGGCCGGTAAGCATGCTGATGTCTTCGCCGGCGATGGCGATCTTGTCCATGAAATGCATGAAGTCGACCATACTGCCGCTGGAATCTTTCATGCCCACCACGTTTTCATAGCGGCTTAAGCGTTTGACCATGTCGTAGTCCAGCGGGGAAGTGAACAGCGGGATGTTGTAGAGGACCACCGGGATTTCGCACTGTTCGATAATCGTTTCGAAAAAGCGCTCCACCATTGCCCCGGCCGGTTTGTAGAAATAGGGCGGGGTGATCAGCACCGCGTCGCAGCCGATAGTGGCCGCATATTTGGCCAGCAGGGTGCACTCGTGGGGTGAGGTGGCGACCACGCCGGGAACCACCGGAACCCGGCCTCGCACCTGGTCCACCACGATTTTCATGCAGCGGCACTTCTCATCGAAGCTCATATGGACACCTTCGCCCACCGAGCTTACTGGAAAGATGCCGTCCAGACCACGCTCCAGGCCGAATTCGACCAGGCGCTGCAATTCCGTCTCGTTAATCAAAAAATCATCTCCAAAGGGGGTCATCAGGGCGGGGTAAATACCTTTTGGGCGAAACATATCGTCTCTTCTCCTTTATAAATTGCGCTTATAAGCTAAGCTAAGCGTTGACATCGATTTCGAGTTTCTCCAGCAATTCGGGCGTGGGCCGGCCGTCGCTGGTCCAGCCGCGCAGCCGGTAATAGGTCTGCACCATCTCCTCCACATCGACAACTTCACCCCGGCACGGGCCGTCGGGGAGCGGTTCGGTTTTAAACCTTGCCGGCAGACTGTCTTGCTCTCTGGTCATGCCTTCCCGCAGGTTGAAAAGCCGCACCAGGTTATTGATCCGTTCTCCTGCCTGCAGCAGGTTGTCGGCTTCTGCAAATGATTGGATTCCGGTCAGCGAGGCAAACAGCGGGGCGATCTGCTCCAAAGACAGCGTAAAAGCGGCGAACAGACAGAGGCCGCTGCAGTTGACCAGGCAGAAAAAGTCCTGCTGGCTTTTGACGATCTCCGGCTTGAACTCAGTGGTATGCAGGCCCAGCGGGTTGGAGGAGTTCATGATCTCCTCGCCGATGGGCCAGGAACGCAGATGGCAGCCCCCCCGGTCACTGGTTGCATAGGCCAGCGCCATGCCTTTGCTGGCCCGGGGATCATAAGCCGGCAACTCCAGTCCCTTGACGTGGGCACCGAGTCCCTGGGCCCCGTCGATGAGTTTCTCAAGGCGCTTTACACCAAGCGACCATTGCTCACCCGGTCCGGCCCGGCGTCCGATCAGATGGACCGCCTCGATGATGGCCTCCGGATTGCCCCAGTTCATCTCGAGTCCGTCGGTATCAGATTTGTCGATCAGGCCGCGTTCATAGCAGTCCATCAGGAAGCCGACCACGTTACCGACCGAAATCGCATCCATGCCGTAGGCATCGCACAGGTGTTCCGCCTCGATAATGGTAGCTACATCGGTGTTGGCGCAGTGGGCGCCAAAGCTCCAGACGGTTTCATACTCCGGGCCCTCGGTGAACGAGCCCTTGAGCGGGCCGTCCTTCACCCGGGCGATCTTGCTGCACCTGATCGTACACGAGAAGCAGGCCCGGTTGCGCTCGAAGTATTTCTTCACCTGGTGTTCGTCCACCGGCTCTTCGTCCAGGGTTGAGCGAGAGAAGTTTTTGGTTGGATGAATCCCGGTGTAGTCCATCAGCGAAAGGATGACATTGGTGCCGAACTCCGGTTTGGCGGCTCCGGTGTCGGGCGAGTTGGCCAGTTCGTTGACCGATTCGCGAATCATCCGCTTGAATTCCGCCGGCTCGGCCGTCAGCAGGTGACCGGAACCGTGCACAACCACCGCTTTGAGGTTCTTCGATCCCATCACCGCCCCGGCGCCGCCACGGCCAAACGAGCGATGCTCGGTGAGGATGTTGGCCAGCGGGGAGAGCAGCTCACCGCTCTGGCCGATGCAGGCAACCCGATGATCGGCGCTGAACTGCTCCTTAAGCCGTGTATGGGTCTCTATTGCATCACAGCCCCAGTGGTTTTGCGCGGCTACCAGCGCAACCTTGTCGTCTTCGATCAACAGCAGCACCGGTGTCTTGGCCGCGCCGCTGATCACGAGTGCGTCGTAGCCGGCGTACTTGAGCTCAGGTCCAAAACTGCCCCCGGCATTGGAGTCGAGCCACAGTCCGGTGGCGGGACTCTTGGTGCAGACCTCCATCCGGCCCGAGGCGGGCGCTGCGGTGCCGGTCAGCGGACCGGCGGCAAAAACCATGATGTTGTCGGGCGAGAGGGGGTCGCAGCCGACCGGCAACCGGTGATACAGGGTGTGTATGCCGAACCCCTTGCCGCCGATAAAGCGTTCGGCAACTTCTGGGTCAAGCGCCATCGTCTCGATACGCCCTGAACTCAGATCGACTTCGAGCACACGGCCCGCATATCCTTTCCACGCCATAGCCTATCTCCTTGCCAGAGCCCCGGTGGGGCAGGTTTGCACACAGGTATACTGACCGGCGCAGGTGTCGCAGATCAGCGGGTGACCGTTTGCCGGATGGACTTGCACCCCATTGACCGGGCAGGCCGATACGCATTCGCCGCAGCTGGTGCATCGCGCTTCATCGAGAACGACATGGTCGTCCCAGCAAAGCGCCTCCTCCGGACAGGCAGCGATGCAGGGCTTGTCTTTGCAGGCGATGCATACTTCGATGGTGGTTTTGTCGGGCCAGGTATCGGCGATATGCAGGCGGGCCATCTTGATACCCTGCATGTCCGGCTGGTGCGCCGATGTGCATGACAGCATGCATAACCGGCAGGCGGTGCAGAGGCGCGTGGTCAGTTTGAACATGATGCTCTCTCTCGTAGCTTGAATGAATGGTGGTGGCTTCTCATTATCTGAATTGCTTAAGCAGCTTACTCTTTACCGTTGCTCAGCATGGCCCGGACATTTTGTTCGACCCGGTCCAGGTGGTTGTGCATGGCCAGCTCCGCTTCGCTCTCTGAGTGCTTCTCAAGGGCCGACAGAATTGACTGGTGATCGGCGAAGGTATCGTCGACCAGGGACATGTAGTGGTCTTTGTCCATATAGAGGTTACGCAGAAGTTCTATGATCGGTTTGGTAACCAGGCTGAAGATCGCGTTATGCGTGGCCGCTGCCAGCAGTTCGTGAAAGGCGGTGTCGAGCTCGATGGTCCTGGCCCGGTTATCGCCTGCCGTCCGCATTTGTTCGAGATTGCGGTGCAGTGCCTCAAGGTCTTCAGCGGTTGCCTGCACGGCGGCCAGCCGAACGATGGCGATTTCCAGAACCAGCCGGACCTGCAGGAGCTGCGTCGGTGAGACATTGCTCATCTGCAGATGGGCATGCAGCGATTCCGACACCCCGGACCCGTCCGGTGCCCGCACGGTCATGCCCCGGCGCGGCCGCACCTCGACCACCCCCTTGCTTGCCAGAAGGGCTGCAGCCTCGCGTACCACGGTTCTGCTGACGCCAAAGGTTTCCATCAGGGCCGGTTCGGTGGGCAGCTTGTCTCCGGCTCCGAGGCCCTGCTGAAGAATCTGATCCATCAAACGGTCAGCAACGATTTTCGATAATTTTTCGCTTTGAATTCGTGCCATCTTCGCTCCCATTCGCCAATAGTCATATTATACTATCATCGTATGAATAGGAAAAGCAGAAATGAGCTTTTAACGGCACAAGGAAGAAAGAATTAGCTTGGCAGAGAAAGAGGCGAGAAAATAGACACAACTACTACCATGTTATCGGAATGCTTGATAAATCAACGAGCACAGATAGATATTAACAATTTGACTATTAGAAAACAGCACGTGATATTAGGCATCTGGATTATCACTGCAGGCTGGGGAAGATACCATAACTGTCGAGGCAACCTCTTAGAATCCTTTCTCAGCAGCGTTTAGATGAAAATCAGTATGGTCGCGCCTCCGCTGTGTTGCAGCGGCATCCCAAAAAATCAGGATAGTTTGGCATGCAAAGCAATAAGGCTATCGGCAACGTTTCTGCTGTCTGGTTTGACCGGGGGGCGCGTTGGCTGCTGGCGTCAGTGTTTCTCTCTGCTGGCCTGCCAAAATTAGCCGATCCCGGGCTTTTTGCCGAGAATATTGGTGCGTACGGGCTGCTGCCCGAGTTTTTGTTGCTGCCGGTGGCAATTCTATTGCCCTTTGCCGAAATTATTGCCGCCGTTCTGCTGATTCGCGGCAATAAGCAGGGACTCTGGCTTTCTGCCATGCTGATGGCATGTTTTATCGCAATATTGTCATACGGCATCCATCTCGGTCTGGATATCGATTGCGGCTGTTTTGGTCCAGAAGACCCTGAACATAATATGTTTTCCGGACTGCGTACTGCGCTGGTCCGGGATCTGTCGCTGCTCGTTCCACTCATATACTGCTTCTGGCATTCCTTTTACTTTTTATCTAAACAACATGGAGAAAGACGATGAATAAAACGTTGATTGCTTTACTGGTTGCAGGATCTCTGTGCTTTGCTTCGACTACTTTTGCGTTCGGTACTTCGAAATTCGAACAGGAGGTCGCCGCAGAAGCCTTAGCAGTGAAACTGCTGCGCGAGGTGCAGAAAGGCGATTATGATGTAATGACTACCGAAGAGTTACATAAGGCCATTGGTGCCGGCGAAGACTTGCTCATTATCGACACCATGCCCTATGAGGACAGCTACAAAAAGAGCCATATCCCCGGCGCCAAACAGTTCCTCTTTCCGATTCCCGAAATGGAGGACTGGAACAGTGCGGAAACAGATGGCAAAAGTCAGGAAGATTATGTTGCTCTTTTGGGCGACGACAAAGACAGAAAAATTGTCGTCTACTGCGGCTTCGTGAAATGCACGCGCAGCCATAATGGGGCCATGTGGGCAAGAAAGCTTGGTTACAACAACGTCTATCGTCATCCGGGCGGTATTTTTGCCTGGAAAGGTGCTGATTATGAGGTGAGCAGCGTCAAATAGGTATGAATGGAGCCTTTTGCAAAATGAGGGTTTTCGTCCAAAATCAAGGCATGAGAAAAATTTTAACGCAGGCATATACTTAATATTCCGAGGATAAAATTTTGAGCATAACGAAGAGTTTGGGCGAAAAGGACGTTTTGCAAGTGGCTCAATGGATAAAAAAAGGCTTCAGCAGTTTAGTAAAAGAAGGTGCTGGGCGGCGATAAACGGAGTTATTTGATAATAACGCCGCCCCAGGTGCGGTAGGATTTATTTTCTTTGTTTTTACGATCTATCTCGGCCTGGCGAAGATCGAATTCCTGCTTTTTCTCTTCCAGTGCAGTGACGCATGCAACCGCAGCCCGATAGTCCTTGGAATAGCTCTGGATATACTGTTTTCTGCAGGATTCCTTGAATTCTTGCGTCCAGTTCTGTTTATCCCAGAGATCACGAGCGAGGGCCTGTTCTTTGGCGCAGGCGGCGTCCTGATTGCAGACGGGCAGATGTACCCGCCAGTCGCTGGCAGAGGCGAGTGTGGGCAGGGCGAGAAGCAATATCAATAAGGTGTGCGTTTTCATGTTCCGATAATAAGCATTCAAACCGAAGGATTCAACCGGCCGATAAAGCAGTGATCAGACGTTCGAGCGGATGCTGCAGCCCATCAGGCGGGGCCGTTTCTTGCGAGATCGACCTTCTCATCTTCCTGCTGTACACCCTCCATCAGCAGCATCATGAATTCGCCGATTTCGGCCGCCTTCTGGTCGGTGGCGGAGAGCCCGGGGATAAAACGATATGAGCCCTTCACCTCGGCCAGGATCGCAAAAATGGCCGCCTTACCGGCTCGCATCGTCAGGACAAAGCTGCTGGAATTTAAATTTTGACCAGTATATACCAGGCGGTGCAAATCTTCCATCGAGATGCCGGATTATTTTGCCTGCCGGGCTCAATATTTGGTGCATTAACTGAAATCCTCAGACGGTGCAGAGCTGATTTACAGCCTTGGCTAGCCGAGCGCCCAAGCAGCAGAAGAAATGTTTCTGAGGTTGTTGTCTTTGAAATTCGGCGGTTGCTGAATCTGATCCGGGCAGGAAATAATTGCGCAAAAGTGCTCAAGCAGATAGGATCAGTGAGAGGTACAGTCATTTGAGCTAACAGCGGCCGCCGCTATATGCGGCTGGTTGGTCGAGTCGTTTTTCACCAAAGGAGGGTTGCCATGTCGTTCGGTTTTGCAGGAAAAATATTACGGGTCGATCTGAGCAGCGCTCAGATCAACATCGATACACCGGCTGAATCTTTCTACCGCACCTATATGGGGGGCAGCGCTCTCAATCTTTACTATCTGCTTAAAGAGATGCCGCCCAATGTGGATCCGCTGGGTCCTGAAAATATGCTTGCCCTGAGCGTCAGTGCGCTGACCGGTGTCCGGGTTTCCGGGGCAAGCCGCCTGACGGTTACCGCCAAATCACCGCTGACCGGTGCCATCGGAGACTCGCAGGGCGGGGGCTTTTTCCCGGCCAAGCTTAAACATGCCGGTTTCGATGCGATCATCGTGAGCGGCAAAGCCGCTTCGCCGGTATATCTCTGGATCGATGAAGGACGGGCAGAGCTGCGCGATGCCGGGCATCTATGGGGCA
The DNA here is from genome assembly GCA_963824415.1 of uncultured delta proteobacterium. GTDB lineage: Bacteria > Desulfobacterota > Desulfobulbia > Desulfobulbales > Desulfocapsaceae > JABDQA01. The sequence continues at coordinate 44,745 of CAWGPM010000010.1, read as the reverse complement.
AGACTACAGAGGTGGTGCAGGCGGCGATTGAGGATGAACTTGACGATCATAAGAACCTCGAGATCCTGCAGATCGGTCCGGCTGGTGAAATCGGCGTCAAGTATGCCTGCATCCTGTCCATGTGCTGCCGGGCCAACGGCCGCACCGGCATGGGAGCCGTGATGGGCAGCAAAAATCTGAAGGCCATTGCAGTGCGGGGCTCGGCAGAGCCCGAGGTGGCCGACCAGGCGGCACTTAAAGAAGTGGTAAGAACCGGGGCGGAACTTTTCAAAAAACCGGCAAACAGTGGTTTTGGCAAGTACGGCACGGCTGGCGTCCTTGGTTTCAACAACTCCATGGGGGGATTGCCGACCAATAACTGGCAGAGCGGCGTATTCGACGGCTGGCAGGATATAGACGGTGAAACCCTGTACGACTCCATTCTGCTCGGTGCCGGGGAAGGTAAACAGGACGCCCGGGGCCGGGACACCTGCTACAGCTGTATCGTGCGCTGTAAGCGAGTTGTCGAGGTAGAAGAAGGCGCCTACCCGGTAGATCCGGTGTTCGGCGGACCGGAATACGAGACGCTCAGTACCCTGGGCAGCTATTGCGGGGTGCGCGATCTCATAGCGGTCAGCCGGGCCAACGCGCTGTGCAACCAGTATGGACTCGATACGATTTCCTGCGGTGCTTCGATCTCCTGGGCGATGGAGTGCTTCGAGGCTGGTCAGCTCAGCAAAGAGCAGACCGGCGGCCTGGAAATCCGCTTCGGCGACGCCGATATAATGCTGCAATTGATTGAGCTGATTGCCGCAAGACAGGGCTTTGGTGATATACTGGCAGATGGTTCGGAGCGGGCGGCCGAAAAACTCGGAATCGGCAGAGAATTTTTGATCACCAGCAAGAAAATGGAGGCGCCTGCCCATATGCCCCAGGTTAAACGGGGTTTGGGCCTGCTTTATGCGATGAACCCGTTTGGCGCCGATCACATGAGCTGCGACCACGACCTGGCCTATTCAGAGCAGGGCTATCCTGCATTTAAAGAACGCCTGAGTTATCTCGGGCTTACCAGCCCGCTGCCGTTTGACAGCCTGCAGCCTGCCAAGGTGGAGTTTGTCCGGATCACCCAGAAGCTTTTCAGTTTCATGGACAGCGCCAACCTCTGTCAGCTCTGCTGGGGGGCCTCATGGACGCTTTACGGCCCGCAGGATATGGTCAAACTGGTGCAAGCGGTGACCGGCTGGGATGTGAGCATCGACGAACTGCAGGAGATCGGGGAGCGGAGGCTGGTCATGATGAAGCTGTTCAACGATCGCGAAGGCTTCGAAGCCAAAGATGACGCCTTACCGGAAAAGTTTTTCAACCAGCCGCTCAAGGGTGGTCCGTCCGATGGGGTTGTGGTTGATCAGGAGGAATTCAATGCAGCCCTGAGCGAATATTACCGGCAGTGCGGCTGGGATGAAACCAGCGGCCGACCGACACAGGCGACGCTCAACCGGCTTGGCCTCGAGCAAATCTAGACGATTCCTGCCCGGCAGGCGACCGCTGCGACAAGGCCGCCTGCCGAACCGGGATAAAACCATCTATTATGGACATCGCAACCCTGAAAGCGTTTTTTTTCTGGTCAATGGTGATCAACTCAGTGATCTACACGACCACCGTGATTGCGGTGTATAGCTTCCGGGGATTTGTCTATCGCATGCATGCCCTTATATTCAGGCTCGATGAGCAGTCAGTCAACACCTCTATTCATCGCTACCTGGCCGCGTATAAATTGTTGATAACATTTTTTAACTTCACACCCTGGCTGGTATTGATGCTGCTGGACTGAAGGCAGGTCTCTACTTTTTGGATAGCACTGCGAAACAACCATGAGCATTTCTACCATCATCTCAGGCTTTACCGATGAGGTTTCAGACGATCTGGAAATCCAGGTTAAGGCCCTCCAGGAGTTGGGCTGGTCCCATATTGATCTGAGAACCGTGGGTGGCAAAAATATCAGCAGCCTCAGTGAGGCGGAATTCGACCACGTCCATGAGCTCCTCTGCCGACATGGCATCGAAATTGCCTGTTTCGGCAGCACGGTGGCCAATTGGGGACGGGATGCAGGTCGGGACTTCGAGCAGGATATGATCGATATGAAAAACTCGATCCGCCATATGACCAGAGCCGGTGTCCGCTTTATCAGGATCATGAGCTACCGGGTGGAAGAGCCGCTGCCGCTGGGCAGCAGTCTGGAAGCCGTGATCATAGACAATATCAGACAGATCGTCGAACTGGCCGAAGACCACGATCTGGTCTGCCTGCATGAAAACTGCGAGACCTGGGGCGGCCAGAGTTATCTGCACGCGCTCAGGTTGCTCGAGCAGATCGACTCCCCGGCGCTGAAGCTGGTTTTCGACACCGGCAATCCGGTTGCCATGCGTGATGTGCGCGGGCAGGAACCATATGGTTATCAGGACCCGCTCTATTTTTTCGATCAGGTGCGCGAACATGTCGCCTACCTGCATGTCAAGGACGGCCGTATGGTGGACGGGACCATGCATTATTGCTTTCCCGGCGAGGGCGACGGCCACGTGGCGGAAATACTGCGGCGGCTTGCCGGGCACCAGATGTCCATACCGATATCGATAGAGCCTCACGTGGCGGTGGTGTTCCATGACCCGTCGATCAAGGCGCCTTTTGATGAGCGCTGGAACAATTTCATAGACTACGGCAACCAGCTTGTTACAATGGCAGAAGATGCTGGAATCCGTTTCAGCCTGTCTTAGTCACTCAAATCATCTGTGGAGGTCATCATGAAAAACCTGAGTAAACTGTGCGTTGTGCTGGGGGTTGCTTCCGGATTAATGATTGGTCTGCTCGGTGTGCAGACCCTGTGCGCCGAAACCATGTGGAAACCCGATAAGCCGGTCAACCTGATCGTCCCCTGGGGGGCGGGTGGTGCCACCGACGGAGTGTCCAGACAGACCGCCATGGTCCTGGAAAAAATACTGGGCCAGAAGATCGTGGTGGTTAATCAGCCGGGTGCCTCGGGTTCGGTAGGCACCAAGAGCGTGCTGGACAAGCCCAGAAGCGGGCTCTACTGGACGGCCGGCGCGGTCAAGGACCTCGGCGTTTACAAGGTTCAGGGATTGCTCGATACCACGCTGGATGACTGGCACCTTTTTCTGAATTTTGCGATCCCCAATGTGGTGGCGGTCAACGTAGACTCGCCTTACAAAGATTTCGGTGAACTGCTCGAAGGGTTCAAGGCCAATCCGGGCAAGATCAAGGTTGCCACCGCCGGAGTCAACTCGGCTGGCCATACCGCCATCGAGATGATCAAATCCTACACCGATATCGACTATAAACATGTTTCCTACGAAGGCGGCAATCCAGCCGTAATCGCGACCGTGGCCGGTGAATGCGACGTGGTTCCGCAGCTTTCCAAGGAAGAGGTCGACATGCTCAAGGCCGGCAAATTGCGCGCCCTGGCAGTACTTGCCGACGCGCCGCTCAGTATTGAAGGCTACGATCAGGAGATTCCGTCGGTGAAGCAGTGGATACCCGAATTTGTCACTGCCCCGATTTATTTCGGCATCTTTGTTCCCAAAGGTGTTCCTGAAGATGTGGTTGCGACCCTTACCGAGATCTGGAAAACCAAACTGGCAGACGACCAGGGACTCAAAACCTTTGCCGCCCAGAATGCGATGATTTTCGATCCCGCAGCGGGTGACATGGCGATGAAAAAGGCCTTTCCAATGGTCCAGCTCGACGCCTGGCTGAAGTTCGACAGCGGCGATGCTACGGTCGATCCGTCCACCATTGGTATTCCAAGACCGTAGTCACTTGATCTCGACGATTAACCGCGGTGCCCGGGTCTGTCCAGACCGGGCACCGCGTCCGTTTTCGCCTTAGCCAAAGACAAGAGAGGTTTGTGCAGTAATGGTTAAAAAGGACTTTATCACCTCCATAGTCCTGATTGCCTTCAGCATCTCCGTGGTCGTTTCATCCTATACGATGCCCCGCCTGGAGCGGCGCGGCATTGATCCGTTTTCCGCCCCCGGCGTGGTTCCGGGGATGATCGGTGGGATCCTGCTCTGCCTCTCGCTGATCCTCTTTAGCCGCTCGCTTCGCAAGGGCGGCTATCACCTGTTTTCACCTGATGAAGCAGTCGAGCCAACAAAGCGTCATCCCGGCGCCGCCGGGCGGGTACTGCTGACCCTGGCTATTTCCCTGATCTACGCAGTCGGGTGCCTGGGACGTTTCGACTACAGCATCATTACGGTGTTTTATATTTTCAGCTTCATCTGCCTGTTCGAATATCGGCCGGGGCAACGCCTCTCAGACCAGAAAACGATGTTTGGCCTGGCCCTGCTGCAGGCGGTGATTGCCTCGTTTCTGATCACCGTGGTGTTTCGCCACCTCTTTCTGGTCGATCTGCCCTGAGGCCGCAATGCTTGAAGGGTTGAATTATTTCATCGACGGGTTGCTCGGCTTTCTGAACCTGCGCACCATTTTCGATATCTTATGGAGTACCCAGCTGGGCATTATCGTCGGCATGCTGCCGGGGCTGACCGCCACCATGGGCGTGGCCCTGATGACCACGTTGACCTTCTCGATGCCGCCGGAAAACGCAATCCTGATCCTGGTCTGCATGTACATCGGGGCGATTTACGGCGGCGGCCGCAGCGCCATCCTGCTCAACATTCCCGGCACCCCGGCCAACGCGGCAACGGCCATGGACGGCCACCCGCTGGCCTTGAAAGGAGAGGCGGGCCGGGCGATCGGCATCAGCACCACCGGCAGTTTTCTGGGCTCGATCATCGGCATGGTGCTGCTCGCCTTTTTTACCCCGCTGCTTGGCAACTTTGCGCTGAATTTCCAGTCCTTCGAGTTCTTCTGGCTGGCCGTGTTCGGGGTCGTCATTTCGGGCAATCTGACCGCGCCGAAGGATCCCATAAAGGGTTGGATCTCGGGGTTTCTGGGACTATTCATCGCAATGATCGGCATGGAGAGCATTCACGGCTTCGTCCGATTCTCTTTCGGCAATAACAATCTCTCCGGCGGAATCAATCTGATCCCGGCCATGGTCGGTGCTTTCGGGTTTGCCGAAATCCTGTCGATGATGAAGTACCAACAGGTCGAGTTGATCAAGACGAAAATCGAGCGCATTATCCCGCGTTTTACACAGATTTTCAGATACCGTAAAACCATCGTTCGTTCCGGGCTGATCGGTACCCTGATCGGTGCCATTCCCGGTGTTGGCGAAGACATTGCGGCCTGGGTCAGTTACGATTTTGCCAAACGGGGCAGCAAAGCGCCCGAGGAGTTCGGCAAGGGCAGTGTCGAAGGGCTGATTGCCTCTGAAACGGCTAACAATGCGGCGGTGGCGGGGGCGGTGATTCCGGTGCTGTCGCTCGGTATTCCCGGTTCTGCGCCGGCTGCGGTGCTGCTGGCGGCGATGTTTATCCACGGGGTCCGGCCCGGTCCGCTGATCATGATCGAATCGCCGGATTTCGTCTACAAAGTGGTGGCCATGGTCTTTCTGGCCACCTGCGCGATGTTTATTCTGGGACTGTCCATGGTCAGATATGTGGTCAAGGTGCTGCAGGTACCTCGAACCAAGCTGATGCCTATCATCTTCACGCTTTGCGTGATCGGTTCGTTTGCGATCCAGTCCAGGATTTTCGATGTCCGGGTGATGGTCTTTTTCGGTATCCTGGGATTTCTGATGAATGAGATGGAATATCCGGTGGCACCGATGATTCTCGGCCTTATCCTCGGCACCATGCTGGATACCAATTTCAGGCGGGCTCTGGTGATCGCCGAGGGAGAAATCCTGCCGTTTGTCTCGCGGCCGATCTGCATCGTACTGATATCATTTATTGTATTGACGCTGGTCAGCAAGACAAACTGGTTTCAGGCTATTGTTGAAATTGTCAGGAACTATTTTCAAACCAGGTTCAGGAGAAAGTGATGAGTAATACGATCAAGACGATTCGAGCCGGCATCGTGGGTTCCGGCTTTGCCGCCCGTTTTCACCTCGAAGCGCTGAGAAAGGTATATGGAGTGCAGGCGGAAATTGCCGGGGTCTTTTCGCCGACGCAGACTCATTGTCAGGCGTTTGGGGCCGATAATGACATCGAAGTGTTTGATGATCTGGGCAAGCTGATCCAGGCCTGCGATGTGATCCACGTCTGCACACCGCCTTCGACCCATGAAGCGATTGGCTGCGAAGTTCTGCAGAACAACAAATATGTAATCATCGAAAAGCCTTTTACCGGCTATTTCGGTGGCGGTGCTGCCGGTTTTTCAGGGGATACCTTCGAGCGCCGGTCCGGCCTGGCGGAGGCCCGGCAGAGCGTACAAAAGCTGCTGGCCGCAGAGGCGGCAAGCGCAGGGCGAATCTGTTATGCGGAAAACTGGGTGTATGCCCCGGGCATCCAGAAAGAGCGGGAAATCCTGGAGAAGACCGGAGCTCAGATCATCTGGATGCATGGTGAAGAGTCCCATTCCGGCTCCCATTCGCCATATTACGGAATATGGTCCTGCTCCGGCGGCGGCTCGATCATGGGCAAGGCGGTACATCCGCTCGGGGCGATGCTCTATCTCAAGCAGGTAGAGGGTATGGTCTCACAGGGGAGGCCCATCAGACCGGCCACGGTTTCCGCCCGGGTGCATGCGGCGACCCGCTCAGATAGATTCAAAGATCTTGGTTTCATCAAGACCGGCTATACCGATATCGAGGACTTTGGGATGCTGCACATCGTTTTCGAAGACGGCATGTTTGCCGACGTCTTTGCCTGTGAGCTGGTGCTCGGGGGTGTGCACAACTGGCTGGAGATCACCGCCAACAATCACCGGACCGTGGTCAACATCAACCCGAACGACTCGATGAAATCGTTCAACCCGAAAGGGGAGCAGTTCAACGATGTCTACGTGGTGGAGAAGATAGAAACCAAAGAGGGCTGGGCCAATATTTCCCCGGATGAAGACTGGTATACTGGCTACCAGAGCGAGATACAGGACTTCTACCAGTGCGCGGTTGCTGGTACGCCGCCCCAATGCGGCAGTGCGATCGCCGCAGATACGATCCTCACCGTCTATGCGGCTTACTGCTCGGCCGCTGAGCAGGGCAGAGAAGTAGAGATTCCGGATCTACACGGCTAGCGTTACAGGGCAGTTGCCCAGCAGGTGCTGAGATTTGCAGTGGGCTGCCGGTACCCTGTGTTGTCAAAAAATAACCAGCCGATAATTCGTTTTGATGTGGTATCTTATGGGGTCGTGATTATCAGATGGTAGTCAGAGCGGAAATGCACCGATGGTATCCGCTAATCGATAGGAGTGCAGATGAAATTTGATACCTATGACACCGGGAGTTTTTTCGATGAGATGTTCACCGCCGACGGGCAGCCGAGACCCGGCTATCTGGCCCTCAAAAAGAGGCTGGAGGCTCTGCCGGACGGCGAGATAAACGCCCGCCAGGCCGCAGCCGAACAATTGTTCTACGACCTGGGCATAACCTTTACCGTGTATGGTCACAGCGAAGGCACGGAAAAGATCTTTCCGTTTGACATCGTCCCTCGGATTATCGAACGCACCGAGTGGGAATTTCTGGAGCGGGGGCTCAAGCAGCGCATTTATGCACTGAATCTTTTTATCAACGATATCTACCACGACCAGAAAATCGTGGGGGACGGGGTGGTCCCTGAAGCGTTGATCAAGTCTGCCGACGGCTATTTCCCGGAGTGTGCCGGTATCGACCCGCCGCTTGGCGTCTGGTGCCACATCACCGGCACCGACCTGGTGCGCGATGAAAAGGGCGATGTCTATGTACTCGAAGACAACCTGCGTTCGCCCTCCGGGGTGTCCTATGTGCTGGCCAACCGTCGCATTCTCAAGCGCACGCTGCCGCTGGTTTTTCAGGAATCCAATATCCGGCCGGTGGACAACTATCCAGCAATGCTGCTCGATATGCTCCAGGAAGTTGCCCCGGTGCCGGGCGACCAGGCCACCGCGGCGATACTGACGCCCGGCATGTTCAACTCAGCCTACTACGAGCATTCTTATCTGGCCATGCAGACTGGGGTCGACCTGCTTGAAGGGCGTGATATGATCGTCCAGGACGGCTATGTGATGATGCGCACCACCCAGGGTTTGAAGCGCGTTGATGTCATCTATCGCCGCGTCGGCGAGGATTTTCTCGATCCGCTGGCCTTTCGCCCCGATTCGCTGCTCGGGGTGCCGGGTATCATGGAAGTCTACAAGGCTGGCCGGGTCACCCTGGCCAACGCACCCGGTACAGGTGTGGCCGACGATAAGGTGATCTACGCCTACGTGCCGCGTATTATCAAATACTACCTCGATGAGGATCCGATCCTGCCCAACGTGCCGACCTATCTCTGCTCGGAAAAAAAAGACCTCAACCATGTCCTGCAGAACCTCGACAATCTCGTGGTAAAAGCTGCCAATGAGAGCGGCGGCTATGGTATGCTGATAGGTTCGGCCTCCACGAAAAAAGAGCGGGCGGAATTTGCTGAAAAGATCAAAGCCAAGCCGCGAAACTACATTGCCCAGCCGACCCTGAAACTTTCCCGGGCTCCGGTAATCGTCGGCGATCATTTCGAAGGCCGGCACATCGATTTTCGCCCCTATATCCTCTACGGCAAAGAAATTAATGTTGTCCCCGGAGGGTTGACCCGCGTGGCGCTGGTCAAGGATTCGCTGGTGGTGAATTCCTCCCAGGGCGGCGGCAGCAAGGACACCTGGGTGCTCAATTAATGCTATATTCAATACTTCTAAGGGAGAGCCATGCTCAGTCGCGTCGCTGATTCGCTTTACTGGATGGGAAGATATCTGGAGCGGGCGGAAAATATTGCCCGATTTCTCGATGTCAACTGGCATCTGACCCTTGACCTTGCACTGATGCAGCAGAGCCATTGGTCAGCTCTGGTCCAGGTCACCGGGGATGATGAATTATACGGCTCGGCATATCCTGACTATTCCAAAAACAATGTGATCAGGTTTCTGACAATCGATACGAACTATTCAAATTCGATCTATTCCTGCCTGCATAATGCCCGGGAGAATGCGCGTGCGGTCAGGGATCTGATTCCCATCGAGATGTGGGAGTTGATCAACGTATTTTTCCATATCATAGAAAAAGAGGCGAAGGATCCGGTTGAGGTATTCGAAAATCCCTACACCTTCTGTGATGAAGTCAAGAAGCGCAACCTGATGATCAGTGGCCTGGCCAACGACTCGATGGATCATGACGAGGCCTGGCTGTTCTTCAATCTCGGGCGCATGCTGGAACGGGCTGACAAAACGACCCGCATCCTCGACGTCAAATATTTCGTTCTGCTGCCCCACCTCCAGGATGTCGGCACCATTGTCGATGTGGTGCAGTGGTCGGCATTGCTGAAAGCGACCTCGAGTTTCCAGGCATTTCGGCATCGTCACGGCAAGATTTCACCGGGCATGGTCACCCGTTTCATGCTGTTGAGCCACGGCTTCCCGCGTTCCGTGCTCTATTGCCTGACCCGGGCTCAGGGGTATCTGCATGAAATAACCGGCACCAGAGTCGGCTATTTTTCCAACGATGCGGAAAAACTGCTCGGCCAGCTTTGTGCCGAATTATCTTTCGTCGACGTCGAAGATATCTTCGACACGGGCCTGCATGAGTTCACCGACAATCTGCAGTTGAAGATCAACCGGGTGGATCACGCAGTTTTCAAAACATTTTTTGCGGTACTGGAACCGGTTGAGACCAGCACCCTCGAACAATAGAGGTTGATAAATCATGACATTTTGTCTGGGCATGTCCGTGCAGGAGGGACTGGTCGGCATCGCCGACACCCGCATTACCTCGGGCAATGAAGTTACCACCGCCAGAAAGGTCCGTACGCTGTCGGTCCCCAATGGACAGTTTTTTATTATGACCTCAGGGCTGCGCTCCGTTCGGGATAAGATGCTCACGTATTTCGAAGACGAGATCGAGGCGGAGCTGCTCGATGAATGCGACCGGCTCTACAAGGTGGTCAACGCCCTGTCCAGCAATATCAGGCGCGTCGCCGAGGAAGATCGTGCTGCTTTGGAACGCAGCGGGCTCGGCTTTGATATCCAAGCCCTGGTCGGCGGCAGACTGATCGGCGATAAAGGGCACAAACTTTATCTGGTCTACCCCGAGGGCAACTGGGTTGAGATAGGTCAGAACAGCCCCTATTACATCATCGGTGCACGCGGCTACGGCAAGCCGATCCTGGACAGGACGCTGGTGCACACCGATTCGCTGCTGTTTGCCCTCAAGGTCGGCTGCCTGGCCTTCGATTCTACCAGAATCAGTGCCTCCGGGGTGGATTTTCCCATCGATGTGGTCATTTACTTCAGCAAGACCGGGGAACTGGTCGAACATCGCTATGAATATGAGGATTTTCAGGAGATTTCGACCTGGTGGCAGGAGCATTTGCGGGCCTCGGTCCACGAGCTGCCGTCCGAGTGGATCGAAAATGTCGCTGCCAAACTGCAGAAAGTCAACGGTATAAAATAGCGTCCGCATGCGATATAAAATCAGACACAGTACCTGGTATGAGTACTCCCGCCCCGTCTTTATCGAGCCGCATCTGATCCGCCTGTGTCCCAGAACTGACCCGGCCCAGAAACTGCTGTCCTATCAGGTTCTGGTTGAGCCTGAGCCGGCGGGTCTGGGCAATGGCCTCGATGCCGAAAACAACCCGTTTCATCTGATCTGGCTCAATGATCTGACTGATCGATTGCAGATCACCGCAGTCTTTACCGTTGAAACCACGAAAACAAATCCGTTCGATTCTTTTCTCACCTCCGGAGATGCACTTCCGATAGCGCTTTCAGCCTGCGAGCGGGCGGTTCTCGGGCCGTATCTTGATTACTCCTCTCTGACTGGCTCCGCTGAGCAGGGACTACTTGAGGCCTTTTGCGACAAGGCGATGAGCCGCAGCGGGCGAAAGGTGCTGGCCTTTCTCAATCAGCTCAACAGCGATCTGTTTACCACCATAGATAAGACCGTGCGTTTGGAGCCGGGCCTGCAAACGGTGGAGGAAACACTTAGATCCGCTAGCGGCGCCTGCCGCGACACGGCGGTGGTCTTTCTGGCCGCCTGCCGAAAAATGGGAATACCGGCTCGCTATGTCAGCGGCTGCCAGGAAGGCGACCCTGAACAGCCCGAGGCCGAGCTGCACGCCTGGGCCGAAGTCTATCTGCCCGGATTCGGCTGGAAAGGCTACGACCCGACCCACGGCCTGGCGGTGGCGGACCGCCATATTGTCTATGCCGCTTCGGCTCTGCCAGAAAATACGGCACCGCTGTCGGGCTCGTTTCGCGGCACCGGCGCCTCTTCCAATCTCTCTCACCGCATAGAGATGGAGCCAGTTGATTGATCACCTCCAAACAAAATAGCGTATTATGGCATTGATCGGTATCAACTGGGGTTCTTCATCGTTTCACGCCTACAGCTATGGCCAGTACTGTCAGGCCTCACCCCAGTAGTCCAGCACCAGCACATCTGCCACATGCGGTTTTGCGAGGGTGCTGAAAGCCTCGTGGGCCGGATGGGGGAGGTAAATGTCCCGGTCTTCAGCGGAGGCGAAGGTGACCAGAAAGCAATGGCTCATACCCTTGCTTTTTCCTTCCACGCTGACGTCGGTTCCCCATTCAAATGTATGGATTTGTTCGATTTTCGAAGGCAGTTCGCAAAACGTGCGTTCGATCTCGCCGACTTTTTCTGCAGGCGTCCCCTCTTTCCAACGAAAAAGCACCACGTGCCTCAGTAAACGTTGCTGCTCTTTCTCGACTCCTGCTGAACGTAGCTGGCTCATCACAATCCCTCGAACGGTGGTAAACTGATTCAGACTGCCTGCTAGCCGATGGTCTCTTCCAGTCGATCGGTGGCCGACGGTGGAGCAGGGGAGAGCGCTGCGATTTCTGCTCGCCACTCGGGCGTCATGTCGATTTCCACCGAGGCCAGCGACGATTCCAGCTGCTCGAGGTTGCGGGCTCCGATAATCGGTGCCGTCACCGCCGGATGGGCCATCACCCAGGCCACCGCCAGGCTGGCTGGGGCGACGCCCCGTTCTTGGGCATGGGCTGTGAAGCGCTGGGCAGTTTCGAAATATTGATCCAGGCTGTAGCGTTTGGCATACATGTCTCTTTCCAGCAGTCTGCCCGAATCCGGTTTGTAATCGACGCCGTACTTGCCCGACAGCAGGCCGCCGCCCATCGGGCTATAGGGGATGACCCCGATGTTTTCAGCTTCGGCCAGCGGCAGCAGCTCCGTTTCGGCCTGCCGCTTGGCAAGGTTGTACATGGGCTGCATGCATTCAAAGCGGGCCAGTTTTTGAGATTTCGAGATGCCCAGTGCGGTGGCGATCTGCCAGGCGGCCCAGTTGCTGACCGCAGGGTAGAGAATCTTGCCGTCCCGCACCAGATCGTCGAAGGTGCGCAGCGTATGCTCAAGATCAGTTGCGCCGTCGAATTTATGAGCGAAGTAGATATCGAGACGGTCGGTCTTCAGTCGTTTGAGGCTTGCTTCAACCGCTGCGGTGATGTGGCGCCGCGACAGTCCGCGAGCGTTGGGATCATCACCCATCGGCCCGCAGACCTTGGAAATCAGCACCAACTCGTCACGGCAGGTAGCGGTGCACCTGCCCAGAATCTCTTCCGCCCTGCCGTCGCTGTAGACATCGGCGCAGTCAAAAAAGTTGATCCCCGCCTCCCGGCAGCGCTGAAACATCTTGATTGACATCTCCTCATCCGCCTCGGCACCAAAGGACATGGTGCCGAAACAGAGCCGTGAGACCGTGACGCCGGTGCGTCCTAAAACTGTGTATTGCATAATTAATCCTCCTTGCGGACAAAATTTCCCACCAGCCAGGCGACAACCACGGCAGTGTAGAACTGTCCGATGATAGCCTCCATCTGGCAGAGGGCTCCGGCGCCTGCCGTCTGAGGCGTGATATCGCCGTAGCCGAGAGTGGTGAGGGTCACCAGGCTGAAGTAGTTGAAAGTGATGAAGGGATAGTACGTATCGTTATTCAGAAGTGCTCCGGCGTAAGCGCCAGGATCAAGTTCGTAGTGGAGGGCATAGAGCGATCCCCATAAAAGTCCGAGAATGAGATAGAGGCAGAGCGTGGCGAACAGCAGGTCAACGTTGATGCCCTCTGAGCGCACGATCTGCATGGCAAAGGATTTCACCAGCAGCAGAAAAAAAAGGACAAGCAGAATGTAGGAGCCAACCCGGCCGAACGGGATGATCTCGTATATGCCGAACCAGTAGAGGACTAGCACCAGCAGCATCAGGGCCATGGCGAAGGAACGATTGTTGTTCTTCTTTTCTACCGCATAGACGCTAATAAACAAAACGATCGACAGCGATGCATGGACCATAATTGCCGTGGAAGGATAGGGCGATAGAAACGGACTGACGAAATAATAGATGAGCAGGAAAAAAAACAGGAATCGAAAACCGGCCCTGTTCTGAGTGGTTTCGGCAGTCTGCTTTGTCATCGTTTTTTTCCTCCGGGAACAATAGATATTTTCCGGTTCAAGGGTGCGCTATTGGTAAGATACACGCCAGTGAGCAGAATGGCGCCACCTGCCAGCACCGAACCTTTGATCACCTCATCTAGAATAGCCCAGGCAAGCAGGATTGAAAACAGCGGAACGAGATTGATAAAAACACTGGAACGGGCTGCACCGATAGTTTTTATCGCATGATAATACATGGTAAAACCGGCTGCTGTCCCGAACAATCCAAGAAAGATCAAACTGAGCCAGTCATATGGCGAGTACGCGGTCGGAGCGGGCAGCGCGCCGCTGGCCAAGGTATAGGCCAGCAGCATGACAGCGCCCGACAGTGCTGAATAAAAAACCGCTGCCAGCGGCGAGACAGAGGAGAGCACGGTGCGGCCGATCAGCGAGTAGGCAGCCCAACTGAGCACACAACCAAGAATCGCCGCTTCTCCCCGGCCAAAGCCTCCTGAAAAAATCTCGGCGGGGTGTCCGTTGCTGATCACCACGAAAGCACCGAGCAGCGAGATCACCAGTCCGCAGACCTGGATAAAACTGAGGCGCTCACCCAGAAAGGCTACCGCAAAGACGGTGATCGTCAGCGGGTTCAAGGCGATGATCAGTGAGGCGCGTCCGGCCTCGATATATTTCAGTCCGTTGAAAAAACAGATATTGTAACTGAATACGCCGGTAAGCCCGAGCAACAGCAGCGGTAGAATCTTATCGCGCTTCACCCTGGGTATTCTGCCTTCGATCAGATAAACCATAACTGCCAGGGACAGCGAGGCAATGGCAAAGCGGAAAAAGGCGGCCTCGGCCGGAGGCACCGACTCGGCGAGTATCCGGCCAGCGATAAAGGTCCCTCCCCAGAACAGCATAGTGATCGTCAGCAGCAGATATATCTTCACAATTGAATCGCCCCTCTCTCTGGTACAGTCGGGTAAGCTGTACACCAAAATCAGTTGGAGTTCCAGCACCTGATAGATATTTATGCACTCAGAGCAAATTTCCTGCGGCCTGCCTCCGGATTCTCGGTTAAACCATTCTTAGCATTTGAATCTTTGCTCTATTTGCTGTTAAGTCATGTGACCATTGCAAGACAGAGCAGGCATGACAGGGCCGCGTCCGCAAACCACGGGATTCCGGGCCGGCAACTTTTTTTGAAACGCGCACAAGACGCGATACAGATCAGGAATAATCATGCAGACATTTTTACAAATCGAGGCGCAGGACAATCTGATTGTCGCGCTGCAGACCCTGGAAAGCGGCACTGAGCTCATTGTCGGTGGACAGCCGGTAACAATCAAAGAGCGGATCCCTGCCAAGCATAAATTTGCGCTGAGTGATCTTGCTGCCGGTGATAACGCGGTGATGTACGGGGTGATTGTCGGCAAGGCCAAACAGCCAATCGGCCAGGGTGAGCTGGTCAGCACCGAGAACCTCGAACATGCCACTAACCCGCTGGCGCAGGCGGGGGCGCAGTTCAACTGGCAGCCGCCCCGGCCCTATGCCGATTCAGCAACTGAATTTATGGGCTACCGGCGGCGCAACGGCCGGGTGGGAACGGCCAATTACTGGATCTTCGTACCGCTGGTCTTCTGCTCGAACCAGGAACTCCATGAGCTGAAAAAGGTACTGCCGCCCGCTCTGGGCTATACCGGAACTTCGAGATATCAGAAGATTACCGAGCAGCTGGTGGCACAGATTAAAGCAACAGGTGTTGCAACGGAGCCGGTGCTTGCGCTCGATTCGTTTCATCAGCAGCCCCGGCCGCTGTTTCCCAAGGTGGACGGCCTGCGCTTCCTTACCCACCACATGGGCTGCGGCACGACGCCTGACGATGCCGAGGCGCTCTGCACGCTGCTGGCGAACTACATCACCCACCCTAATACGGCCGGGGCCACGGTGATCAGCCTGGGCTGCCAGAAGGCGGAGGTGAGCTATCTGAAAAACGAGATCCGCAAAAAAGACCCTGCTGGGGCTACACCGGTGTTTTATTACGACCGACAGTCATGGAACGAGCCGACCGACATGCTCGAGGCCATTATCCGGCAGACGCTTTCTTCGCTGCAGGAAGCTGACCAGGCGGTCCGTGAATCGGTTCCCGTATCCGAGCTGGTTATCGGGGTTGAGTGCGGCGGTTCCGACGGGTTTTCAGGCATTTCGGCCAACCCGGTCATCGGGCGGGCCATGGATCACCTGATCGCCAAGGGGGGCAGCACCATTTTAGCCGAGTTTCCCGAGCTCTGCGGCGTCGAAAACGAACTTGTCTCACGCTGTGTGCGGCCCGAACTTGGCGAGCGCTTTCTGCAGTTGATGAAAAGCTATCGGCACCGGGTTCAGACGGTCGGTTTCGATTTCGATCAGAACCCCTCGCCCGGCAATATCAGGGACGGCTTGATCACCGATGCGATGAAATCGGCAGGTGCCGCCAAGAAGGGCGGTACCTCGCCGGTGGTGGATGTCTTTGATTATCCCGGCAGGGCCGAGAAAAAGGGGCTCAACCTGCTCTGCACGCCCGGAGGGGATGTGGAATCGACCACCGCGCTGGCCGGGGCCGGGGCCAATCTGATTATCTTCTCGACCGGGCTGGGAACCCCGACCGGCAACCCGATCGTGCCGGTGCTCAAAGTATCGAGCAATTCGGACATGGCCAGGCGGCTGGAGTACATGATCGACTTCGACACCGGCCCGATCATTTCAGGAGCGCGCAGCGTCGACGAACTGGCGGCTGATCTCGAAAAACTCTGCGTGGAAACAGCCAGCGGCCGCTATCAGGCCAAGGCGGTCCGGCTGGGCCAGGAAGACTTTATTCCGTGGAAGCGCGGGTTTCTCACTGTAAATACACACGGGCCGAATCTCAGCTGAAAGGTTGGGGCTAGATATTGTGCACCAGATAGCCGCCGTCCACCGGGATTGACACGCCGGTAATAAAGCCGGCCGCTTTGTCGCTGGCCAGAAAGACGGTGGCGCCGGCCAGTTCCATCACATCGCCGAAGCGGCCATACGGGGTGTGGGCGATGACCGCCTTGCCCCGCTCGGTATATTCGCCGGTTTCCTGATTGACCAGCAGGGCCTTGTTCTGCTTGCCCAGAAAAAAGCCCGGGGCGATCGCATTGACCCGGATCCCATGCGGGGCAAACTCGTTGGCCGAGGCCATGGTCAGGTTCAGCGTCGCGGATTTGGCCGCATCGTAGGCCCAGACCCCCGAGAGCGGATTGTAGGAGGCCATGGAGGTCAGGTTGATGATCGCCCCCTTGATCTTGTTTTTGATCCAGTAGGCGCCAAACACCTTGGTCGGGATCATCAGGCCGGCAACCAGGTTCAGGTGGAGGACTTTTTCAAAGAGCTCCATGTCCTGTTCAATCAGCGGGTATTTGCCGATATTGCCGCCGACCCCGTTGATCAGGACATCCGGAACACCAAAGGTATCCGCCGTTGCCAGCAGCGCTTTTTCTACTTGTTCCTCGATGCCCGCATCGACCTGCATGCCGTCAACCCACCCTTCGCTGTCCGGAACCTGTTTGAGACGCTTAAGCGCAACGGCGATGGAATCCTGGGTGCGGCTCCAGATCATCACTTTGGCCCCGGCCTTCAGCAGCGCTTCCGACATTACCGTGCCGATGGCCCCGGCACCGCCTGAGACAACGGCGGTCTTACCATCGAGGCCGAACATTTCATCGAGATAACTCATAGTCTACTCCTTCGAAAAGCCTCCATCAGGGACAAGAAAAAAATGAAGGATCTTTAAAAACAGTTCAGGCTTGCCGAATCCGCCCGCCTTGGTGACAAGAAAGACTGGTTGAGCTGCAGTATCAATTGTTCCATATACCACACCCTGCTCGATTTCCCCAGAGACCATAATGCTTTTTATACCTAACTTCGCCAGGATTGCCTGGGCGGTGTCGCCCCCGGTGGCAACTATCGCACCAATTCTGCAGGACTGGATTATCGAAGCAGCGGAATCTGCAAGTGCCGCGCTGATCTTCTCCGGATCATATTTTTTAGAGGTCGAGATCATCGGGGCTTTGAGCACAATGATATTGGGCTCCTCTACATTGATGACCAAATGGTCATGCATTGACGGAGCATCGAGCGGATTACCGTTGGTGATCTCAACGAGTGTCAGATGGGGGTTCTCAGCGCACAATAGTTTCAGTTGTGCATCAGTTTCCTGGGCGGGAGATCCGACAACAAACAATAGGCTGCCGTTCGTCGGGCCTGGCTGAGAGGGTTTTATCGCGGGCCCATAAAGTGTTTCCGCCAGGGCCTTGGCAAGTCCGGAGGCGCCGATAAAAACACTGTCATTGATTACATCCGCTCGTGCTCGAACGAGCCTCAACAGATCGGCATCGTGCTCAGCATCGCCGATGGTGAGCGTGCGAGGGTGATCAGCTTTTTTGACTCTCGTGGTAGCAGGAGGTTTTTCCGCTAAGATCTGCCAGCCCGGGAAGTGCCCCCGGAAAAGCTCCCGCAGCGATGACGTGGGCGGGGCAGAGCGCAGATCGCGTCCGAACGCTGTCTGGCTGAGGATTAACCCGTCAACGTAGAGCGTACCATCAACCACCGTGCGTTTCTGGGCCGGAACTGCAGGACAGATTAGGGCGGATTCCCTGCCGCAAGCGTCGATGAATGCACGACTTTCTGAAGCAACATTGCCGCGCAAGGTTGAGTCTATTTTTTTAATCAGCAATTGAGCCTTGTGGATCGCTAGCTGCTTGCACGTCTCAGCTACCCGTGCAGCCGCCTCTGGTGGCGCACAATGCCTGGTATTCGTCGAAATTGATAGTACATCAACACCATTGGCTGCAAACGAATCAAGGCCCGGATCTGGCAAAACAGCAACCCGGAGACCGCGTTGACTAAATGGTACGGCAGAATCCATCGCCCCGGTCAGGTCGTCGGCTAGAATTACGACCCGGGGGCAAGCGTCGTGCATCGTTTGAACCTCGATCGTCTTTATTTTCGGGAAACGGCAGACCAGCGCCTGGCATAGTCGATGGCAGTGAGCATATTGCGGTGATCGGCCTGGCCGGTCCAGGCGATATCGAAGGCGGTGCCATGGTCTACCGAGGTCCGGCGCAGCGGGATGCCAAGGGACACGTTTACGGCAGTATCGAAGGCGAGGAGCTTGATCGGGGCATGACCCTGGTCATGATATTGGGCCACGACGAGGTCGAACTCCCCGTTTACGGCACGGTAAAATACGGTATCGCCCGGGATTGGACCCTGCACATCGATGCCTTTCTTGGCGGCGCTCGTCACCGCCGGTTCGATCTGCTCGATGTCCTCTTTGCCGAAGATGCCGCCTTCGCCGCAATGCGGGTTGAGTCCGGCCACCGCGATACGAGGGTGCTCGATACCCATCTGCTGCAGATGGTCGTTACCGGCGCTGATCGTTGCCAGAACCCGCTCTTTGGTAACCCGCTCGGTCGCCTCTTTCATGGAAACGTGCGTGGTGACATGAATTGTCGAAAGTTTTTCTGAGGTCAGCAGCATGAAGGACTGCCTGGCCCCGGTCAAATAGGTCAACAGCCCAGTATGACCATCATAGTGATGACCGGCCAGATGCAGGGCCGCTTTGTTCAGCGGTGCGGTAACCATCACCTCAAGTGAACCGTCCTGGCAGAGTTTTACTGCCCGGGTGATGCAGCGGTAGGCGCTTTCCCCGCCGCCGGCGGAAACCGTGCCCGGGGTAACTTCATTACTGGATTTGGTGGAAATTTCGACCAGTGGAACCGTTCCAGGGGCGAGTTCTGTGAAGGCCGCCCCGAACTCAAGACCGGTTTTGAGCAAATCGTTTGCCCGACTTAAAAACAAAGGATCTCCGATGACAATTGTCTGGAGACGTTGAGCTGGTGTCAGGTCAGCAAGTGCCTTGCAGATGATTTCAGGGCCGACCCCGGAAGGATCTCCCATGGTAATTCCAATAGTACCGCCATATTTCATGAACTCACCTGGAAAGTATTATCGATAGATAAGCGTAGGCAACCACATTGAGAAACTAGGTATAAAGGTAATGAGGGCAAGAACTACCACGAGCGGAAAAAGAAATGGCAAGGTCGCGGCAGAGCATCTCTCAAAACTGATACCGGCAACACGTGAGAGAACATAGAGCACCATACCGACCGGCGGGGTCAACAGACCGATCATCAGGTTCAGAACCATGATAACACCGAAGTGAACGGGATCGATGCCGACACCCTCGGCGATCGGCAGAAGCACCGGCACGAGAATAGTGATGGCGGCGACCGTTTCCATAAAGCAGCCGACGATGAACAGAACGAGATTGAGCATCAGCAGGATGAGAATCGGATTTTTGGTCATACCCATCAAGATTGCGGCAAAATGTTCGGTAACCCGGTTGCTGGTGAGAATCCA
This sequence comes from uncultured delta proteobacterium, assembly GCA_963824415.1. Taxonomy (GTDB): domain Bacteria; phylum Desulfobacterota; class Desulfobulbia; order Desulfobulbales; family Desulfocapsaceae; genus JABDQA01. Next base: position 24,858 of record CAWGPM010000010.1, on the reverse strand, counting down.
GGCGAAAATAGAGGCGGCGGCGACGATGAAAAGAATGATCGCCGACGTTTCAATAGTATCCATGCTGACATGGAAGAGCCGTTTCCAGGTCAGGGTTCGATAGACGACTACCCCGAGAATGAGTGCGTAGACGCTTGCTGAGATTGCGGCCTCGGTTGGCGTAAAGGCGCCGGTAAGGATGCCCCCGACAATGATAACCGGCGTCATTAATGACAGGAAAGCACGTTTAAAGGTGGTGCCGAGCAGCCGGATGGAAAAGCGTTTGTCGCGGGGGTAGTTTCTCCGCTTTGCATACCAGGCCACCATCAGCATCAGGGCAACTGCCATCAAAAGGCCGGGGATGAAACCGGCGGTAAAGAGCTGGCCGACCGAGGCAGAAGCCATAACTCCGTAGACGACCATCGGTAGGCTCGGCGGGATGATCGGGCCGATTGTCGAGGAGGCGGCGGTAACGGCGACGGCGAAATCGTCATCGTAACCGGCGTCGCGCATGGCCTTGATTTCTATGGTGCCGAGCCCCCCGGCATCCGCCACCGCAGCGCCTGACATGCCGGCAAAAAGTACTGAAGCGATAATGTTCACGTGGCCCAGGCCGCCACGCAGCCAGCCGATACAGGCGGTGGCGAAAGCAAAGATGCGGTTGGTGATGCCGGCGGAGTTCATCAGGTTTCCAGCCAGTATGAAAAAGGGAATGGCCAGCAGGGGGAAGCTGTCGACCCCGTTTACCATGCGGTGAATAACCACGAAGTCGGGCACGGAGCCGGACAGCAAGACCCAGACCATGGAACTTCCAGCCAGAGCGATACCGACCGGTACGCCGATAATCAGAAGCGAAAAGAGAACTACCAGCATTATTGCAATCAGCATGATAAAAGACTCGAAAAAGAATTAATCAATGAACATCCGGTCCAGTCGGTTCAGCTCAAGGTGTGGCCTTTACATTTATGATCCAGAGCGCTGTATCCCTGGTTCCAGTGCTTGACGGCTACCTGTATGGCGCGGAAGGTCATCAGCAGGAAACCGGCGAAAACCAGGCCGTAGATCCAGGCCATGGATATGTTGAGCGCGACCATGTACTGCATCTTCATAAGCTTCAGGATCTTCCATGAGGTCCAGGAGCCATAGGCGAAGAATACGATCCTGATCAGATCGACCAGAACCGACAGGAAGCGGCCGAGGCGACGGTTGATGAACCGGTAAAAGAATTCCACGTGGATGTGGGTGTTTTTCCTGACCGCGATGGGGGCCCCGGCGAAAGCCACCGCGATGAGCAGATACCTGGCAATTTCCTCAGTCCAGGCAATGGAGTCGTTCAGCACGTAGCGGCTGAAAAACTGGGCGAAAACAACTGCGCCAAGAACCCAGAAGATCACGAAAGAAACGTAGTCTTCGATGCTGTAGTCTCTCCAGTTGACCTCGACATCTTCGATGAAAGCGCTCGAGGTCTCCCCGGCCACTGCTTCCGGATTCTGTGTCTGCTCAGTCATTTCCGCCCCTGCTGGCTTGCTGATAAGTATGGTTACCTGTTACTGGATGGCCTGCAGCCGGTCATAGACGTCCTGGCTCCAGGTGGCGTCCGGACCGTTGTGAAGCTTCATGGTGGCCTCGCGGAACGAGGTTATGTCAACCTCGTTTACGGTGACGCCCTGCTCCTCGAACCAGGCGGCAAGCGATTTTTCGGATTCGAGGATGTCGTCGCTCGCCTTCTGGGCGGCATCTTTCATCACTTCGGTGAAAATTTCGCGATCAGCCTCGGAAAGTTTGTTCCAGAAGGGTCCGCCAAGGATGGTCAGCAGGCTGTCAGAAATGTGGCCGGTCAGGTTGATGTATTTCTGCACCTCGTAGAACTTCTTGGCCTTGATGGTGGGCAGCGGGTTCTCCTGGGCATCGACGACGCCCTGCTGGAGGGCGAGATAGACCTCGGCGAAGGCGATCGGGGTCGGGTTGGCTCCGCAGGCCTTCGGGAACATCATGTAGAGCGGGGCATTGGGCACCCTGATTTTCAGGTTCTCCATGTCAGCGCAGACGTTCAGCGGCTTATTGGACGTGGTGTGGCGCTTGCCGTAGTAGGTATGGGCGACGATATGGTTGCCGGTGGCCTTGGTGTAGCCTGCCGAAAGCTCCTTGAACAGGTCGCTCTCGGTGTACTTGCGCCAGTGATCCAGATCGCGGAACATGTATGGTGATCCGGCGATGGCCAGGGGGCCGTAAGACCTGCCTGCGAACAGGTTGCCGGAGATGATGATGTCCACGGTTCCCAGGGTCAGTCCCTGGTTGATGTCGGCCTCCTTACCCAGGGAAGAGGCGGGGAACACTTCCATTTCATAGCGGCCATCGGTCCTCTGCTTGAGAACCTCGGCGGCCTCTACCGCCCTGATGTGATACGGTTCACTCGTTTCATAAACATGGGCGAATTTGACCTTGGTCGCCGCCATCACCAGACCGGCATGGACCATGGTCATTGCTACAGCACAGGTTAGCAAGAGCATGAATCGTTTTTTCATTTTGGGACCTCCTCCTCAATTGAATTACGTTCTGCCGTCCGACGGGCGGTATTGAGCTATGAGAAACGAGCCCTCCCCGGAGTGTCGGGCAGCACCAGAAATAAAAGACGAGCGTCTTTTAAGGGATTGCCAAGTATTATCCTACTCACACCGTCGTGTCAACTGTTCATAGGTGCAATAACCTGCCGACAACGCAAGATTTTCATGCGAATTATAAGTTTGGAAAACAGGCTACGCTCAAGGTTGCGGCCCCCCGGTTCGCAGCTCATTGTATTCGCTCAACATCTTGGCCATTTCTTCTTCTGAGATCGCGGCACCTTCTGCATTTTTCTGAAAAAACCTTTTGGGAAGCTTGTCGTATGTTTCGTCTAGTCCCTCTCTTCTGTTAAATGCACGGGTCAGGTTTGTGGTCTGGCCAGCTATATCCTGCAATTCTTCTTTAGAGTAGCGATTACCGGTGGTGGCCTCAATGAGCATCTGCAATTCATCCCACATCACGAAATCCCTGAAAAAGCGGCATAAAATCAGTGAGTCAAACAGGGTGGCCCGGTCTTCATAGTCGATCATGGCTTGGGCTTTACCAGGGATCTGGTCCCGGTCAAACTCGCCGGAAAGCTCCGCCTTGTAAAAGGTGGCCCGCAGATGACAGGCTCCCCGGGCTGCGGTAGCATAGCTGAGTCCCATTCCCTTCAGCACCCGCGGATCGAAGCCAGCCGGCTCGAGCCCTTTGACATGCACTGCGAGATCATCAAGGCCAAGCTCGTCGGCCGCTGCGACAATACCTTTGGCGAAAAGGGCGCCGCTGCCTTCCCGGCGGGCAATCAGCTCAAAGAGTTCGGCAACGCGGTCAGGCTGGTTGTAGTCGATGGCAAAATCACTCTTACCCGCTTTGCAGGCTTCCACTGCAAATGCCGAGATATTGCCTGCACTCATGGTGTCGAGGCCGAGACGGTCGCAGAGGTCATTGAGCCAGGCCACCTCTTCGAGGCTGTCGATCGCGTTCAGGCCGCCGATCGCATAGATGGTCTCGTACTCCGGTCCTTCGAGCTCGAGGCCGGCGTGCCTGCCGTTTTTAACGACGCTGTGCTTGGTGCAGCGCAGAAAACAGGGCGGGCAGCCAACCGATTTCAAGTCAAAATGATCCTGCATATAATCGGCCGACAGGTTTTCCCATTTTTCGAATCGACCGCTTTGCCAATAGCGGGTGGGAAAGCAGCCCTGGGCATTGGTAACTCTCACCTGCATCGGGGTGCCGAGCTTCTGGTACATCTTGGTGACCGGAGCTGCGCTGCCTTTCTCCGAGACTTTTTTGATAAGCTCTTGGAGTAATTCAGCGTTGGCTACAGGACATTTTTGGTTTCCCGCAAAAGTAATGCCCTTGAGATTTTTCGATCCTAACACCGCGCCCATGCCGCCCCTTCCCAGGCTCCGCCATCGATCCGACTTGATGCAGGCAAAGCTGACCAGATTCTCCCCGGCCGGGCCGATGGTCAGCGCCCCGGCTCCCGTAGCCGAGTGTTTGAGCATATAGGCTTCCGCCTCGTCCGTGTGTGCTCCCCGAATCGGTTCGGCATCCAGGAACTTTACCCCATCTTCGCTGACTTCCAGCCAAGTTAAACTTTCAGCGTGGCCTGCGATGATCACCGCATCGATGCCGCAGCCCTTGATCTTTGGGGCCAGGGTTCCACCGCAATAGGACTCGCCGAACCCGCCGGTGGCCGGACTCTTGCTGTAGACCCCGAAACGCGACTGTCCCCACATCCGGGTGCCGGTGGCCGGACCGGTGGCGATCACGAACACATTGTCGGGACTCAGTGCATCAGCACCCGCCGGGATTTCCTCCAGCAAAAGCCTGACTCCCAGTCCTTTGCCGCCCAGGCAGGTGTTCAAAAGATCTTCAGCAATATCTTCGATTACGGACGTTTTACGATCCAGATCGACACGCAGCAGTTTCTTGAAATATCCTTTCATACTCTTTTCCAAATCATCAGATGTTGGCATATCCAGCGGTTTCTAGTCAGGCTATAAGTGATCGGCCGATTGCAAATCAGTCCCCCAGCCTGCCCTCATAGGCATTGAGATAAATGCGCCGGGCATCATCTAGATTCACTTCCCGGGGGTTGTTGTTGAGCAGCCGCTGCACCTGCATGGCTGCCTCAGCCATCTCGCCGAGCGCTTCCCGGGGTATCGCCAGGCTTTGCAGATCCTGGGGAATCGAGCAGCGCTTCGACAGACTGGCGATTGCCTCGATGGCTGCCAGAGCCATGTCCGCATCGTCGCCCTGTTCAGGCAACCCCATGGTGCGGCCGATTATCGCATAGCGCAGGGGGCAGGAAGAGAGGTTGAACTGCATTACAAAGGGCAGCAGCACCGAGTTCGACATGCCGTGGGAAACCTTGAACATGCCGCCCAGCGGGTAGGCCAGCGCATGCACCGCGGCGGTGTTTACCGGCCCCAGGCACAGACCACCGTAGAGGCTGCCCAGAGCCATGTCGGTGCGTGCCTCGATGTCGCTGCCATCTTGTACGGCAGATTCAAGGCTTCTGCTGATCAGCCTGACCCCTTCCAGCGCCAGAGAATCGATGATCGGATGGGCAAAGCGGTTGGTGTAGGCTTCGATGCAGTGCGTCATCGCGTCCATCCCGGTTACCGCGGTCAGTCCGGGAGGCATCCCCCGGGTAAGCTGCGGGTCGACAATGGCCACATCCGGCACGATATGGGGGCTGACCACGCCTTTTTTCAAGCCTGCCTTGGTATCGGTCAGCACCGCAATAGGGGTCACCTCGCTGCCGGTGCCCGAGGTGGTGGAGGCAGTCACCAGTTTCACGCTGCGTCCGGCCACATTGCCGATGCCGATCACCTCGTCCGTTTTCTGCTCCGCCGAAAACAGCACTGCCACCAGTTTCGCCATGTCCATGGCCGAGCCGCCCCCGATGCCGACCACCGCATCAGGCGCGAATGCTTTAACCGGAGCCAGCAGCTTTTCAAGACTTTCGATGGGAGGTTCCGGCACCACCTCGGTCGAAATCTCGACGGCGGCGCCTGATTTTTTCAGTTCTTCGATGATGGGTTCAATGGTCTCGATCACCGGGGTGTCGACCAGGAAAAACAGGCGCCTGCTCCGGCGTAGATGATCTTTCAGGGTGGCTATTTTCCCGACGCCGAACTCTATGGTTCCCGGCACGTTCAGGGTAATCGCATCTATCATCTTAAGACCTCGTTATTATTTATGGCTGAGTTGGAACCATCGGTTTCCATTACAAAGAACCTAAAAAACGTATGATAACTTTACTCAGGAATGGTTTTTAGCATACTTCAGACATTATGTATACACTTTTGTATAATATTGTCAATTCACTTATGCATTGATATAATTTTATTGGTCAGGTATAGAGAAGAGATGAACTGAACCTGGCGGCTTTCGACCGATAAGTTCCTTGTCTGACAGAATACTGGGCTCGGCCGCTCTTTCGGCAGCTCTGCAGGCCCTGAACTGATCTGGAATAATAATGAAAACAAACGCTTCCGTGTCTCTAACCAAGCAGGCTTACCAAACGCTTAAAGAGCGAATCATGCGGCTGCAGCTGAGGCCCGGGGAACTTTTAATGGTGCAGCCTCTGGCAAAGGATATGGGGTTGAGCAGGACACCAGTCAGGGAAGCGCTGATCAGGCTGGAGCGGGATGGTTTTGTGGAAGAGGCGGAGGGTAAGAAGTTCAGGGTCTCGGAGTTAAGCCTGACCGATATCATTGAAATTCATGAGATCAGGGAATTGATCGAGTTGCATACGGTCAGAAATGCCGCACTGAATTGTGGGGCGGACCAGTTGACTGAACTTTCTGTATTTACTGCACTGATGGAAGAAGCCGTTGCGAAAAACGACCATATCGCCTTTTTTCAGCAGGATATGGCCTTTCACGCCAGGCTGGTCAACTATTGCGGCAACCAGACCCTGGAAAACCTGGTATTCCAGCTCAACGAGAAGATCCAGCGCATCCGTCATCTGACCACGTTTGTCTATCATCGCCTCGAAGATACCATCGGCGAACATGAGGCAATTGTGAATTCAATAGAAAAAGGGGATTCCGAGAGAGCGGCCCAGGCGATGAAATATCACCTGGACCAGGTCAGAAACGGGGTCATTAAATTATTCGAGGATGGCACAATGAATTTTTTCGGCGGAGTAAACTTGGAAAAATAGATACATTTAGACCCTGTAGGTCACTTCATCACATAGTACTCTTTAACCATTTGATTTTTCAGCCTAATTCCACCCTCACTCGCTCTTCAGATATTTATACAAACTCGGCAGCACCGGTACTCCCTGTTCCCGGTTCTTTCTTTCTGTCTGCCATTCTATTTCACCTGGCACCAGCACCGACTCGAAACCGGGTGCCGGCGGCTGGGCGTGCAGATCGTCGACCATCGCGTCCATCTTGTCGATAAAATGATTGAAGCCGGCGAAGGTCTCGGGATCGATGGCGATCATCGTGCTGGCCAGCTTTCTGGGTTTTTCGTAGTCGCCGTACATGGCAGTGATGTGCGGTCCGTATTCGGCCCCCATCAGGACGCCGGTCAGCACGTCGATAACCAGGGCGATGCCGTAGCCTTTATGGGCGCCGAACGGGGTCATGGCGACCACCTGATGCGGGTCGGTGGTTGGCTTGCCGTCCTTGTCGATGCCCCAGTCGTCGGGGATCGATGAGTTCTGCTCTTTGGCGTGCAGAATCTTGCCAAAGGCGGTGTTGGAGGTGGCCATGTCCATGATGACCGGATCGTGTTTTCTGGTGGGGAAACCGAAGGCGATGGGATTGGTGCCGAAAAACGCCTGGGAGCCGCCGAACGGGGCTACACACTTGTCGGTGTGGGTCACCCCGATGCCGATCATATTCTTGGATATCGCATGCAGCATAAAGTAGGACAGGGCGCCGCAGTGGCTGCCATTAACCACGCCGACCATTGCTATGCCGGTTTCCCTGGCCAGTTTGCAGGCTCGATCCATCGCCTCCAGACAGGCGGGATGACCCATGCCGTCGTCGGCGTCGAGCAGGCCGGCGGCGGCACGCAGCTTTTTGAAGCCAAAGGTCGGGTTCTTATTGAGGCTGCCGGCCTTGAGCCGGGTTACGTAATGTTCGGTGCGGATCACCCCGTGGGAACGGACACCGCGCAGATCGGCGTGCACCAGAACATCGGCGACCGTGTTCGCATCGACCGCATTGAGCCCGGCCTCGGTGAGTTTTTTTATTACCAGTGCTCTCAATTCTTTTTCTTGTACCAGTACGTCCTGCATGATGATCTCCTTTGGTTATTTAAAAGCGTTATAGGTAAAGATTACCATAGGGCTGATCAGGAAGTACAGCCGGCGATTTCAGAACCGGTTATCGGCATCTGCTCGACTGGCGCGACCGCCCCTTTGTGGCGTACCACATAGGCTGCGGTTTTGTGGGCCATAGCGGCAGCCGTGTCCGGGGGACAGCCGAATTTTCTGGCCACCAGATACACCGCGCTGAACGAATCGCCGGCGGCGGTGGTATCGACGACTTCTTTCACCTGTTCCGCTGCAATCTCGAGACGCACATCGCCGAGTCCGATGGTGCAGGGGTTGCCGCCGTCTTTGAGCACGGACTCTTTGGCTCCAAGGTCGTGCAGCAGCGTGTGGACACTTTTTGGGGTGGCGCCGTCGAGCAGGATCTGGGCCTCTTCGGTGGTCAGAAAAACAATCTCGCTGATCGGGTAGAGTTTTTTGTAGAGCGCTACTGCTTCACTTTGCGAGGACCACAGGTGCGGCCGGTAATTGCAATCGAAATAAATAGCGGTGGAGCCTGCGGCGAGCCTGTGCAGTTTTTCGATGAGCCGTTCCCGGCTCAAAGGGTTCAGGATGGCCAGGCTGATGCCGCTCAGATAGATGGCGTCGAACCCGTCCAGGGCCTCGAGTATCCGGTCGCTGTCCGGATACTCGAAACATTTCTTGGCGGCGGCAGTGCTGCGCCAGTAATGAAAAATCCGTTCACCGGTTTCTTCGAGTTCTATATAGTAGAGCCCCGGTGTCTCACCCGCTTCTCTGAGAACGAGACTACTGCCAACCCCTTCGTTCTCCCAGAAAGCAATCATCCGCTGACTGAAGGTATCGGTGCCCAGGGCCGTGACGTAATCGACAGACAGCGGCAGGTCCCGGGCCAGCCGGGCGCAGTAGATTGCGGTATTCAGGGTGTCGCCGCCAAAGGTCTGTTTGGTCACCCCGGGCGCCGTTTCCTGCAACTCGATCATGCATTCGCCGATGCAGGCCAGTTTGATTGGTTTCATGTCGATCTTATTCACTGGTGTTGGTTTAGAAGGTAATCATCGATTTCAGAAAGCCTGCCGGTTGTTCGACGGCCGTTTTAAAAGCTTCGGTTGCCTGGTCGGTGGTAAAGCGCGTGGTTTCCAGGTCGGCAAGGTTCAGTTGGCCCTGGGCGACCCGCTCCAGGATGATCGGAAACATATTCGAATTCATCCGGCTTCCTACCACCGTCATTTCCTTTTTGAAGATCTGCTGCTCCGTTACCTTGTTGGGCCTGCCGTCCATGCCCAGCAGAACGACGGTGCCGGTGGGAGCCACCAGATCGATGCACTGTTCAAAAATCGCTGGGTGTCCAACCGCATCGCAGGTGACGTGCGGTCCTTCGCCGCCGGTCAAGTCCATGATCTTGTTGCGCAGCTGCGGATCGTTTGCCTGCAATGCAGCCACTGCCCCGAGCCTGCTGGCCCGCTCGAGCCGGTCTTCTTTCATATCGATCAGAATGCACCGGGCACCGAGACAGTGGGCGTTGAGCATGACCGCGATGCCGATCGGTCCGGCGCCGAACACCACAACGACCTCGCCGTCGGACACATTGCCGCGCCAGCAGGCCTGGGCGCCGATGGCCAGCGGTTCGACCACTGCCCCGAGGGCCAGATCGCCGACCGAATCGGGCAATTGGTGGACATCGCACTCCCTGATTTTGAAATACTCCTGCATCGCGCCTTCCACGTGTACCCCGCGGCATTTCACCTCAGCGCAGGCATTTGCTCTACCCGTCGTGCACGGGCGGCAGGTGCCGCAGCCCAGAACGGGGTCGATGGCCACCCGGTGACCCGGTGCAACCCGGGTCACCTGCGAACCGCATTCGACCACTTCACCGCAGCATTCATGGCCGATCACCACCGGCGGCTTGACGAAAGGATGCTCACCCAGGAAGGTGTGCACGTCGGTGCCGCAGATCGAGACCCCTTTGATTTTAACGATGACATCATCCGGGGCCGCGATTGCAGGGGCCGGCTTGCTGATGATGCTGACTTCCTTGATGTTAGAAATTTCTACTGCTTTCATGAGCTTATCCTGTAATCTAAGAGCAGGTCTTGGGCCGGAGCACAAGATAGCAGATGTTTAGTGAAGGAGAAAATCGCCGGTCGACGCAACTTCGCCGAGATAACGGTTATAGCAGTCCCGGGTAGTGATGTCAAGACGGCCTGAACCGGTTTAAATCGACTATCGGCAGGGTTGACAGCAGGTACTCCATGCATTTAGAATAGCACCTGTTCCGGCCTGGGTGCCGCAGGTTTCTGGGCAAGACGAAACCGCAGCAGATCCTTTTAATGAGATCTTGCTTTCAGCCAATTATTTATAAATACTCTCAAATAGTTACCCGTGAATAGAGATAAAACTCGAGACCAAATTCAAGAATTGCAGACGCTTCGTCTGGTCCCGGTGGTAAGCCTGGCATCGGTTGCGGATGGGCTGAGGCTGGCCGAAGTTCTGCTTGAAGCCGGGCTGCCGGTGATGGAAATCACCTATCGAACCGCTTGTGCGGCCGAGGCTCTGGACGCGATCAGCAGCCGCTTTTCTGAGCTCCTGCTGATCGCCGGAACGGTGCTGACCCCGGCCCAGGTCGATTCGGCGGTCGCTGCAGGCGCCCAAGCCATCGTCAGCCCCGGGTTTACCCCGCAACTGGCCTCCTATTGCCGCAGTCGTGAGATCGATCTGTTTCCGGGGGTATGCACGCCAAGTGAAGTGCAGATGGCGGCTGAGGCGGGGCTTAACATTCTGAAGTTCTTTCCGGCCGAGCAGGCCGGCGGTCTGAAAATGCTGATGATGTTTCGGGCTCTTTATCAGGATATCAGATTTATGCCGACTGGGGGAATAAATCCCGACAATCTCCTTGATTACCTGAAATTAGACAATATTATCTGCTGCGGCGGTACCTGGCTGTGTCCGGAACAACTGATGGTCGAGGACCGCTGGGACGAGATTGCTGCACGATTGAGCGAGGCGCGGAACCTGATCGAAAGCGCTGCCTGATATCTTTTGCATAACTTTCACAATGTACTTGCCTCTCTCAGACGCGTGGTCTGATAGAGGCGGATGCGTAACCATAAAAGCGAGGGAAATATGAGCGATAGCAATAAAGTAAAAATCGGCTTTATCGGCCTGGGATTGATGGGTTCGGCAATGGTGCAGCGGCTGCAGAGTCTTGACTATCCGCTCACCGTAATGGCGCATCGCAAGCGCAAATCGATCGAGGAGGCGGTAGCACGGGGCGCGACCGAAGCCGCAACGCCTGCCGAGGTAGCTGCAAACAGCGAAATTGTGATGCTCTGCGTCGATACCTCGGCTGCGGTTGAATCGGTAATGCGGGGCGAAAAGGGTGTCCTCGAAGGGCTCAAGCCCGGTGCGCTGGTAATCGACTTCGGTACCTCGATTCCGGGCTCGACCCGGGCCCTCTACGAGCAGTGCAAGGAAAAGGCTGCTTCAATGATGGATGCGCCGCTCGGGCGGACCCCGTCGCATGCGGTTGACGGTCTGCTTAATATCATGGGCGCCGGCGATAAGGCCGACTTTGACCGGGCCAAGCCGGTCCTGGATGACCTGGGGGAAAATGTCTTTCATGTCGGGCCGATCGGGGCCGGCCACACCCTGAAGCTGATCAACAACTTTTTCGCGATGACCACCGCCTGTGCGATGTCCGAAGCCTTTGCGATGGCGGATCTGGCTGGACTGAAGCGCGAAACGCTCTACGAAGTGATGTCTTCGGGTCCGCTCAGATCGGGCATGATGGACTGGATCAAAGCCAATGCGGTGGACAAGGACCCGATGGCCCTGGCCTTTTCGATTACCAACGGCCTCAAAGATCTGGGCTACTACGCCAGTATGGCGGACGACTTCAAGGTGCCCAGCTTCATCTCGCCGGCGACCAAAAATGCGCTCAATATTGCCAAGTCAACCGGCTGGGGCGATAAGATGGTTCCTGAGATGGTCGATTTTATCGCCGACGTTTACCGTGGTTGATGCGCGGTAACGACCAGTTCTACAAAGCCTCTGATACAACGGGGCCGTCCCTGCAATGCAGCTTGTGAGGCCTGATTCGTCAGGCTTCACAAGCGCTTGCACAGATGCTGTCGCTGCTGGCGGTATTACCTGAATGCAACTGCTCCAGTTGCCCCATTCGCATCATTGCGAGAAAGCCCGTTGGGCTCCGAATTTCAAGAGGGTTCCGTTTGACCCGGTTGACATCCTGGCGAGTTTTTGCATGTCTTCTTTATTGTAACCAATCTAAATTTACCAGGGAGAAGAATATGAAGATAGGTAAAGGCGGGCAGGTGAGGCTGGTAATTGGTTTGCTCGGTCTGCTTGGCATCATCGTTTTCGCTGCAGGTGGTGGCGCTCTCCAGGCGGCGCCGGTGTCGCTTAAGATCAAGCAGGTGTGGGCCGGTAACCTGCCGCTTGCCGCGCTGGAAGATCTGCCCGCAGCGCAGCGCAGTGCACCGATCGGCTACATCGATTCTGCCGACACGTTTGCCCTGATATGGCAGTCTCTGCAGGATCAGCCGGCAGTACCCGAGGTGGATTTCGACAAAGAGCTGGTGGTGTTCGTTCGAAACAGGGACTATTTCAATGCAATCCGGATCGGCGCGGTTCGCCTCGACGGCGGTGTTGCAGAAATCCTGGCCATGGAAACCCTTACCTCGAGGCCGATTACCGATATGGTCGGATTTTCGATGGCGGTGGTAGAAAAAGAAGGGATCGTGGCTCTTGCGGCAGGTGAGATGCGGATCGAAATCGAGTAAATGATCACTGGGTTGGGCTTTAAACGATGAGCCGCATTACATTTTTGCAATCAATATGAAAAGCTTTGTTAGAGTGATTACCTTAACGAGATTGTTATAACTGATGGGTACCTCGCAAAATTAGGATTTTGGTTCAAAAATCAAGGCGCGTGTGAAAATTTTGCCGCAACCATATAATCGATATTCCGAAGATAAAATTTTTAAACGCAACGCGGCGTTTGGGCAAAAAGACAATTTTTCAAGGTAGCCTGATTACTTGATGCACTGAAACCAATGGACTGATTTAGAGGAGGAATGTAATGCGGATTTTACTCTATCTTGCGACGAACCTGGCGGTTCTGGTCCTGCTCGGGCTGGTCATGTCCATCCTGGGCGTCGATACCACGCAGACCTCGGGATTGCTTTTCTTTGCCGCCCTGTTCGGCATGGGCGGGTCGTTTATTTCACTGGCCATGTCGAAATGGATTGCCAAGCGCTCCACCAGAGCCAGGGTGATCGAGCAGCCGCAGAACGAGGCTGAGCAGTGGCTCCTTGACACGGTGCGCCGTCAGGCTGAAATGGCCGGCATCGGCATGCCGGAAGTGGCCATTTTCGATGCGGTCGAAATGAATGCCTTTGCCACCGGGATGAAGCGTGACGAGGCGCTGGTTGCGGTGAGTTCCGGCCTGCTCAGAAACATGGATCGCGGTGAAGTCGAAGCGGTGCTGGCCCATGAAATCAGCCATGTGTCCAACGGTGACATGGTTACACTGGCCCTGATTCAGGGTGTGCTGAACACCTTTGTCCTCTTTCTGTCGCGGCTTGCGGCAAGTCTCATCGACAGCGCCCTGCGCTCCGACAGACAGGGTGGGGGGCTTGGTTACCTGGGCTACATGGCGGTAGCCAGCGTACTGCAGATCGTTCTTGGCCTGTTCGCCTCGATCATCGTCATGTGGTTTTCCAGAAAACGTGAATTTCGTGCGGACAGCGGGGCGGCCTCACTGGCAGGGCGGCAGAAGATGATCGATGCACTGCGCCGGCTGCAGGCTCATCATGAGCCCTCCAAACTGCCCGATCAGATGGCCGCCTTTGGGATCAGGCCCAAAGAGGGCGGGTTTGCCAATCTGTTCAGGAGCCATCCGCCGCTCGAGGCCAGAATCCAAGCGCTGCAGAGCTTTGAGAACCAATAGAAGCTGAGCCGGGGAAACGGCACAGAACGCAGTAGAGATTTAGCCTGAATTTTTCATGGAAAAACTACGAAGACTATTATTATCTGAACAATATCAAAAGTTTGTTCTAAAGTTACACAATTATGCGAACAACACAGTTTGTACCGTTTAGAATCAATGATGAAAAGACAGCATTTCCACCCTTCGGGCGAGTCGATACGGCCTGCTATCCCGCGTCGCTTTTGGGGAAGGCATATTACGCATATAGCCTTCCCCAAGTCTCCTTGGCTAGCAGGCCGTCTTAACTCGTGAAATATTCAGGTTAGAACGAGCAGGTAGCGCTGCAGAAAGCAAAACGGGGCAGGCCGGCACCTGGCCGACTGCCCCGTCTCAGGTAATCAGGATGCAGGTGAAGAATCGGCGGGGCGCATTGCAGTCTGCTCCGGGTCCGACTCCAGATTTTCCTTGGTCAGCCCCAACCGCCGGGCCCGGCGACGCCACTGTTTCCTGGCGATTTCCTGCATATCTTCGACCTTGTCCACCTCATCGACAATCTCGAGCCCGAGCAGGGTTTCGATGAAGTCTTCCATGGTGACGATGCCTTCGGTTCCACCGTATTGGTCGACCACCAGCGCGATGTGGGTGGATTCGTTCATCATCTGTTCGAACAATTCATGCAGGCTCAGGCCGCCGGAAACCACGACGATGGGCCCGCAGAAATCCTTCAGCGATTTCTCAGGGGTCTCCTGGGAGGCTTGCAGGATCTCACTTTTCAGCACGAAGCCCTTGATATCGTCCAGGTTTTCGCCGTACACCGGAATACGGGAAAAATAGAGTCGGCCGCATTCGGCCACTGCCTGTTCGGCACTCATCGATTCGGGCAAGGCATAGACCACGGTGCGCGGGGTCATGATATCCCGAGTTCTGATATCTCTGAGAAAGAACAGATTCTGTAGAACGCGGGCTTCATAGCGGTGAAAAATGCCCTCCTGCGAGCCCAACTCGGCCAGCGCGATGAACTCGTCCCGGTGCACGCTTTCTTCCGGGCCTGTTTCTGGTCATCAGCCGGGTCAGGACCTCCGCCATCTTGACCAGCGGCCACATGGTCCAGGTGGTAATCTCCAGGGCGACTGACACGAACGGGGTCAGTCTGCGCCAATAGGCGGCTCCCAGGGTTTTGGGAATGATTTCTGACAGGACCAGGATGAGCAGGGTGAGCACCGCCGAGATCACCCCGATATAGGCGTCGCCGAAGATCGAGGCGGCCTGGGCGCCGGCCCGGCGGCCCCGACCGTATGGGCAATGGTATTGAGGCTCAATATTGCGGCCAGCGGTTGGTCGATATCGTCCTTGAGCTTTTTCAACTTGGCGCCGAGCTGGGGCCGCTCCTGCTGCTGCTGCGCGATAAAAGACATCGAGATGGACAGCAGCACCGCCTCCATGATGGAGCACAGAAATGATACGCCCAGGGCAAGCAAAACGTAAAAAACGAGAAGTCCCATGATAATTTATTCGTTGTTTGACAAAATTTTTATTATGAAGAGCCTTTTGCAAAATGAGGGTTTTCGTCCAAAATCAAGGCATGAGAAAAATTTTAACGCAGGCATATACTTAATATTCCGAGGATAAAATTTTGAGCATAACGCAGAGTTTGGGCGAAAAAGACGTTTTGCAAGTGGCTCTGAAAACAGGTAATAATTGTTCTTACCACGTTGTCCGTATCATGCAACATATTCGAACCGGACAATCCGACGTCTTCGATCATCCACGTTTCAGTCAGGGTTATGCAATCTTCAGTTCTTGAAACGCTCAAAAAATATTTCGGCTATAAAACCTTTCTGCCCTTCAGCAGGAGATCATCGATGGGCTCATCCGCGGAGAGGACGCTTTTGTCCTGATGCCCACCGGCGGCGGCAAATCGCTCTGCTACCAGATCCCGGCCCTGCACCGGCCCGGTGTCGGCATTGTGGTCTCCCCCCTGATTTCCCTGATGAAGGACCAGGTCGATGCGCTGCAGGAAAGCGGCGTGAAGGCCGACTTCTACAACTCCTCCCTGAAGAGCGGCGAGGCCCGGCAGGTGCTGGCCATGCTTCACGGCGAGGAGCTGGACCTCCTTTATGTCGCCCCGGAGCGTCTGATGAGCGAGGAGTTTATCGAGCGGCTCGCGAGATCCCATCGCCCTCTTTGCCATTGACGAAGCGCACTGCATTTCGCAGTGGGGCCATGATTTCCGGCCGGAATACAGCAAGCTTGGCCGGCTGCGCCGCCTGTTCCCCGAAATCCCGCTGATCGCCCTGACCGCCACGGCGGAGCCCCATACCCGGGCGCGATATCCTGGACCGGCTCGACTTCAGCAGCCCGGTACCTATATCGCCGGCTTTGACCGGCCCAATATCCGCTACACCGTGCTGGACAAAGCAGAAACCCTATGGAGCAGCTGCGGGCCTTTCTCGAAGCGCACCAGCCGACCAGGCGGGTATCGTCTACTGTCTGAGCCGCAAACGGGTGGAACAGGTGACGGCCCAGCTCGTGAGGCCGGTTTCCGGCCGCTTCCTATCACGCCGGTCTGCCGGCGCGAGCGCAAACAGGTGCAGGACGATTTTCTAAGGGACGAGGTCAGCGATCATCGTGGCCACGGTCGCCTTCGGCATGGGGATAGACAAGTCCAACGTCCGCTTTGTGGTCCATTACGACATGCCGAAAAATATCGAAAGCTACTACCAGGAAACCGGCCGGGCCGGCCGCGACGGCCTTGCCGGCCGAGGCCCTGCTGCTCTTCGGCTATGGCGATATTGCCGTGGCCCGCGGCCTGATTGAGAAAGGCAACAATCCGGAACAGAAAGCGCATCGAACTCCACAAGCTCAACGCCATGGTCGGCTTTGCCGAGGCCCTGAGCTGCCGGCGCCGGATTCTGCTCGGCTACTTCGGCGAGCGTGCTCGCAGGAGGACTGCGGCAACTGCGATATCTGCCTCAATCCGCCGGAAATGGTCGATGTCACCGACGATGCCCGCAAGGCCTCTCCTGCGTCTACGGGTCGGGCCAGCGTTTCGGGATGGGCCATGTGATCGATGTGCTGCGGGGCTCGCAAAAAGAGCGGGTCATCAAGTTCGGACATGACCGGTTGTCCACCTACGCGATCGGGGCCGATCAGAGCCAGGAATACTGGGGCAGCCTTTTGCGTCACCTGGTGCATCACGGATACCTTGAACAGGACGTGGGCAATTATTCGGTCCTGCGATTGAAGGACGCGGCCTGGCCGCTGCTGCGCGGGGAGGAAGGCCTGGAAATGGCCAGGCCTCGGCTGCGCCAAACGACAGGCTCAGCCCGGAAAAAACGCCAGGTCCAATTGGATATGCATTATGACCAGGAACTCTTTGAACGGTTGCGGCAGGTCCGCAGCAGGTGCGCGGAGCAGGCGGGGGTGCCCCCGTTTGTGATTTTCCATGACAAAACCCTGGTCGATATGGCGGTAAAACGGCCGGCAACGCTTGAGGAAATGCAGGGTGTGCACGGTGTCGGCCTCTCCAAATGTGAACGTTATGGCGAGGTGTTTCTGGAAGAAATTCAAAAAGCAGGTGGTAATTAATTTTAATTCCTCATAAAATCATAAAAGGAAGGCGTGTGATGCAGGAATTGGACCATCTCGGACGGTTGATTTGCTGAGACCTTCAAGCAAAAATGTAATTCAGGAGGTGTATGCAGCAGGGCGGTGAGAAAACTATCGGTCGGGCGGTTTTGTCTACAGTGTGATCGTTGCGGCAGTGATGGTCTGCGGTGCCGGCGCACTTTTGCTTCACAAACAATCCCGCGGTGCGGCTTCTGATTTCGCTGCATTCGAGCAGCAGTTGATCAGCCAGCAGAAGAGTCGTCTCAAGCACGACGTCGAAGCGCTCATCTTCTGGATAGACGGCAGCGCACTGGTACCGAAGAGCTGCATCGCAGCTACGTCGATATTGCTATTGACGAGTTAGGCCGTGAAGACGCGGGGCAGGGTATGCAACCGAGCAGACTAAGCAGTTTCTGCTCGAGACACTGGCAGAGATCCCGGTGCGCACGGGCAGAATTATTTTTTTATCTACGAACTGCACGATCTGGCCGGCGGCAAAAATTTTGCGACCATGCTTTTCAACCCACAGCGCCCCGACCTGGCTGGGAAAAAACTCTCCGACGATGAAACCGATGCGGCCGGCAACTACTACCGCAAGGCTTTTATGAAGGATATCCGCAGCAGCGGGGAATCTTTTCTGATTTATTCATACAGCCGTCAGGACGAATCAACCGGTTAGCGGATCGGCGAGACTGAGCTATTTCAAACTCTATCCTGAATGGAACTGGGTGATTGCCAAGGGCGTCGATCTCGATGAGATCGACCAACTTGTCGCAGATATGGCGGCGACCGGGAAAAATGGACTGCGCCGCGATCTGCTGCTGCTGTCCATATTGTTTATCGGCGGGATCCTGCTGGCCGTTGCCTTCAGCAAAGCTGCCGGGGCCAGATAAGAAGACCGGACGCTGGCAGCCTATCGTCAGAGTGAAGAGCAGAACCGGCAGACGATTAGTTCCTTGAACAAAAGGCTTGAGCAACAGAGCCGAACCGATACCCTGACCGCGGCCTACAACCGCAGTTACCTTGAACAGGAACTTGCCAAGGAAACAACGCGCTCGAATCGCTATCAGACCCCGTTGTCCATGGTGATGTTCGGCATCGATAATTTCAGGGCAATCAATGAGGAACTCGGTACCCAGGCCGGCGACCGTGTTCTGCAGGAACTGGTCGACCTGGTTGGCGACAACATCAGGCGAACGGATATACTGGCCCGCTTCGGATCGGCTGAATTCGTTGTTCTTGCACCCGGGATAAGCCTCGAACAGGCGGTGCTGTTTGCTGAAAAACTACTTCTGCTGATTGGCGAGAAGACGTTTTCGACCAGCCGTCCGCTGACCTGCTGCTTCGGGGTCAGCTTTTTCCCCGCGGCTCAGAAGAGTCACAAGCCTTTGTCCGCCGGGCCGAATCGGCCCTGGCTGCGGCCAAAAAACAGGGAATAAACTGTTGCGTCCCCCAGCAGGACTGAGCCGTTTCCCTGCATCAACATCTTCTATGGCCAGAACCTGTTCCGGAGCCGGCGCTGGCTCCTACCCTTCTATTGGTTCAGTAACCTCATCGACCAGGTAGAGCATCGAGCGGTAAGGAATACCGGCATGCAGGGACAATCCTATCTCGCAGGTCTTGCTGGTCGAGTAGCCCGCCTCGCAGGAGCAACCGTCTCTTCGAGATCATCAAGAGCCGACTTGTTTAATTCCGGGAAATTAAAGCCCCGGTCGCCGGCAAAGCCGCAGCAGTCGACGTCCTCGGGCCATACCACCCTGGTGGCGCAGCGCCTGGCGAGTTCCTAGAGCTGCTTGCCAGTCCCATCTTTCTGGTGCTGCAGGTCGGGTGAACGGCGACCGTGGTATCTTTCTGGGTGAACTCAGCCTATCCATCAGAAACTTCAGCACGAACTCAATCGGTTCATAGAGCTCGAGCCGTTTGTCAGCGTCTGTTTTATGCGGTGCAAACAGGGACTGGTGTCGCAGAGAACCGGGATGGTCCCGTTCCTCGAGGCCTGCCATGAGCATCCTGAGAGCTCGCCCGCCTTGCGATCCGCCTGCCATAAACCCTTGCTCTCAAAGGCCTGGCCGCAGCAGAGAGTATCCATTGTCGGGAAAGAGGACGTCGTACCCGGCCTTGTTGAGCAGTGAGGCCGTCTCTCCGGCAGACTCTGCCGCTCCGTGTCCTCCCTGGGCGGGCCGCCCATGGCGCGGCGATGCAGCTGGGAAAGTAAACCACTCGCTCGGAGGTGACTGGTACCGAGGTTTCGGCTTCGGCCCGTCGACGCCGTCGGCATATAGAGGTTCCAGAGAGGCAGGCGGTTGCCGCTGACGTCACGGGCGCGAGCGGCCAGCGAGGTCATTCCTCCAGGTGCCCAGGGTCCGGTGGGCCAGGTCGGCCGCTGAAAGCCCGACGCGCAGGCCGGCGGTCACCCCGTTGAAATGGGCGGCGGCCCGATCGGCCCTTTTTTGCAAGGGCGCCTGGCGTTCGGCCTCGCGCAGGGCCTTGGTCAGCTCACCGGTGTTGATGTCCACCGGGCAGCTGATCTCGCACAGGCCGTCGGTGGCGCAGGTCTGCTCGCCCTGGTAACGGTAGTCGTCTGGCAAGGTGCTTCAGGCGCCGGGTGTTGGCGCCCTGACGATGCAGGCGCGACATTTCGCGCTGGACGACAATGCGCTGGCGCGGGGTCAGGGTCAGGTTCTTGGAGGGCAGACCGCCTCGCAGAATCCGCACTCGATGCATTTGTCGACCAGGGAATGGGTGGCCGGCAGGGGTTTTAAATTTTCGACGTGCACACGGGGGTTGTCGTTTAGGATCACGCCGGGATTGAGGAGATTTCGGGGTCGAAAATCGACTTGATTTCGCACATCAGCTCGTAGGCGTCCGGCCCCCATTCCATTTCCACATAGGGGGCCATGTTGCGGCCGGTGCCGTGTTCGGCCTTCAGGGACCCGTCGTAGCCGTGCACCACCATCTCACAGACGGCGTGCATGAAGCGCCGGTAGCGATCGACCTCGTCGGCGTTGCGAAATCCTGGGTGAAGACAAAGTGCAGGTTGCCCTCGAGGGCGTGGCCGAAGATAATGGCCTCGTGATAGGCGATATCGGTCATCAGGCGCCTGCAGGTCGACCGTGGCGGCGGCCAGTTCGGCGATGGGAAAGGCCACATCCTCGATGATGACCGTGGTGCCGACCTGCCGCACAGCGCCGACGGCCGGGAACAGCCCCTTGCGGATGTCCCACAGTTCCTGGCGTACTCGGCCGGCTTGTCGGTGAATTGGATCGGCCGTTCGAGGGGCAGGGCAGCCAGTCGCTTGGGCCACCGGTCCGTGTTGCCCAGGGTGGACGGGTCGCAGGCGCGGGTTTCGACCAGCAGGGCGCTGGCCGCGCCGACAGGGACTTGAGAAAGCCCGGCATGCCGGCCTTGTTTTCCACCGACCGCAGGGCCGCGCGGTCCATCAGCTCAACGGCCGCCACCGGCCCCCCGCGCAAGATCGAAGCAGCCGAGCAGGCGGTCCTGCACGTCCGGAAAGACCATCAGGGAACTGGCCTTGTGCGGGTCTTCCACCACCGTGTCGTAGACGATCTCGGCAATGAACCCGAGGGTGCCCTCGGATCCGATCATCAGGTGGGTGATGATGTCGAAGGGATCGTCGAAGTCGACCAGGGCATTGAGGCTGTAGCCGGTGGTGTTCTTCATTTGGAATTTGTGGCGGATCCGGCCGGCCAGGGCCGCATCGGCCTTCACGCGGGCGGCGAGATCGGCGAGGGCATTGAGCATCCCGCGTGGGTGGCGGCAAACCGTTCCCGGCTTTTCGCATCGCCGGTGTCCAGCAGGGTGCCGTCCTGGAAGATGAGCGCATGCTGCTCACGGTCCGGTAGCTGTTCTGGGCCGTGCCGCAGCACATGCCGCTGGCGTTGTTGGCCGCGATCCCACCGATCATGGCGGCGTTGATGGAGGCCGGGTCCGGGCCGATCTTGCGACCGAAGGGCGCCAGTAGCCGATTGGCGTGAGCGCCGATGATGCCTGGCTGCAGGTGATGAGGTCTGCCGTCACCGTGAAACGCGGCAATTTCCCAGCCTCCGGCCCAGACGAACCAGGATCGAGTCGGTGATGGACTGGCCCGAAAGGATGGTACCTGCGGCCCGAAAGGTTACTGGGAGTTTGCGTTTGCGGGCTTCGCGCAATACCAGGCGCACCTCGTCCTCATTTTCCACATCGACATAACGTTGCGGCACCAGCCGATAAAAAATGGCATCAGCCCCTTATTGCCACGGCGTCCGCAATGAATCGGTTATGAAACTGGGTCTGGTACTCGTTCTCCCATACTGGTATGAAACGCACGATATGAGTCTTTCACGCCTAAAAATCCTCCGGCTAATCTTGGGCAGCATGGCAAAAAAGCTAGTTGTTGTGCTGCAACATGTCCAGCCTGTATGTACCATTTTTCGACCTTAAATCAAAATCCATTTACTTTGTGTCAGACACCACTTCGTTTCCCGGTGGCAGAAACATTGACCGGCTCGGAGCGGTGTCGACACAGTTGCGTACGATTCCAACCGTTGAGTTGAACTCTGCTGGAGCTATAGTAAGTGGCATTAATAAGTGTAACCAAAGCGTCGTAGCGGAAATTTTTCCGTATAAGGAATCAATACGGTTGATGAAAGAAGCAGCACCTCACGTGAGCCAGGCGGGATCGGTGGCCGAGCCTGAAGCGGCGGTGGCCATCATCAGGTGCAGGTTTCCTCGAGAGTCTATCCTGCTGCTGCGCCGTATACAGAGTGAGCGTGATCCATGGTCCGGTCATTATGCCTTTCCGGGGGGACGCCGGGAAAGGCAGGACGAAACCATTTACGACACCTGCGTCCGGGAAGTGTTCGAGGAGACCGGCATCGATCTCGGTCCTGATAATCTCTCACAGATCCTCCCACCGGCCCGCGCTGGTCGCAATGTGATGGCGCCCGTTCTGGTTCAGCCCTATGTCTTTGAAATTGGCATCAGGCCTGAGGTGCTGGTTGAAGAAAAAGAAATTGAGAGTTACCTGTGGCTCTAGTTTCTGCCTCGTTTACCAAGGCCGAAAAGCATCGCTGCGTGGAAGTGCTGCCCGGCATGATGCGTCCGGTCTTCCCGTTGAATGACTATTATGTGTGGGGCTTCACCTACGGGCTGCTCTGCTCCTATTTCGACTTCGAGCCGCGCAATCTGCAGTAGCCTGATTAGCAGCTTCTTTTCAATCCAGCCGGAGTTTCATCGGCTGTTCTGACTTTCCCGGCAGGTAATCATACTTATAGTTAAACTTCTTTCGCCTCGATGGTCGTCTTCTATCCTGAATATTTCACGTGTTGAGACGGCCTGCTAGCCAGGGAGACTTGGGCAAGGCTATATATGTAATATGCCTTCCCCAAAAGCGACGCGGGATAGCAGGCCGTCTCGACTCGCCCGAAGGGTGGAAATGCTGTCTTTTCAGCACTGCTTCTAAAGGGTACAAACTGTGTTGTTTGCATAATTGTATAACTTTAGATCAAACTTTTGATATTGTTCAGATAATAATATTTTTCATTGTTTTTCCATGAAATATTCTGTCTAGGGTATTTGCACAAAAATACCCGTCTCAAATGCGCTGGCATGGATATCTGGATAATTTCAGCGATACTTATCTTACCCTCTACCTGCTCATAACCGAAAAAATCTCCGTTGACCTCACAGCCATCGGCATCATGGTCCTGCTGGTGGTCAGCCGCATTCTCACCCCGAAAGAGGCGATCGGCGGCTTTGCCAACCCGGCGGTGATTACCGTCGGGGCAATGTTTGTCGTGTCAAAGGGGATGATGCGCACCGGAGGCGTTGAATTCCTCGGCAGAAAGATCATCAAGATCGCCCGCGGCAATTACAAGCTGGCCCTGATCATCATCTTGCTTTCCGTGGCCTTGCCTCGGCCTTTATCAATAACACGCCGGTGGTCATCCTTTTCATCCCGGTGGTCATGACCATGTGCTGCGAATTCGGCCTCAGTCCGTCAAAATTTCTTATTCCGGTGTCCTACGCCTCAATTCTGGCCGGCACCTGCACCCTTATCGGCACCTCAACCAATATCATCATCAGCGATCTCAGTGTCAGTTCGGCTACGACGGCCTGATCCATGTTCGAACTGGCAACCCTCGGCGTTCCGCTGGCCATAGCCGGTATTATCTTCCTCTATTTTGTCGCCCCGAAAGTGCTTCCGGCCCTGGCCAACCCGATCTGCCAGCTGCAGGACAGTGACCACCGCCAGTATCTGGCCGAATTGAAAATTCCGGCGAAAGCAACCTTATCGGCAAGAGCCCGGACGAAATCTTCGAGGAAGAAATACCCCAGCATCAACGTGCTTGAACTGATCAAAAAATCACATATCTACCACCCGACAGGGTGAAGTTGACCATCGCCGCAGAAGATATCCTGCTGGTGAAGGGCTCGCTCAATGACCTGGTGGCCATCCTGCACAATGAAGAGGTGGAGCTGCCGTCGTCGGAAAAGGATCTGGTTCTCGGCGCACAAAAAGACGCGCCAATCGTCGTGGAACTGATCATCTCCCCCCACTCGACCCTGCGCGGCCAGCAACTCTACAGCACACATCTCGCCAAGGACCCCGATGTCAACATCATCGCCGTCAAACGCACCAACCTGCATCTGACGGAAAGGCAGATCCATGATGTCCGTCTGCAGACCGGTGATATTCTGCTTATCTGGTGTCATGAAAGCAAACTGGAATCGATCCGCTCCGGCACGGAATATATCGTCATTGAAGATGTCTATGAAGAACTGGTCCATAAGCGCAAGGCCTGGTGGTCGATCATCAACTTTATCTGCATGATCGGCACCGCCACCCTGGGCATTGCCGACATCATGACCTGTGCCCTGACGGCCGCCTTTCTGATGATCATCACCGGCTGCCTGCAGATGCGCGATGCCTACCGGGCGCTGCAGGGCGATGTGCTGCTGCTCATCGCCGGAACCATCGCCCTTGGCACGGCCATGCAGAAGACAGGTGCCAGCCAGCTCTATGCCGAAACCTTTCTCAGCTCTTTTTGCGGTTTTTCGCCAACTCATTGTCCTCGGCGGCAATCATCCTCCTCACCAGCATCTGCACCCAGCTCCTCAGCAACAACGCCACCGCGGTACTGCTGCTGCCCATTGCCATCTCCACCGCCTTGGCATAGGAGTCGACCCCAAACCCTTTATCATCGGCATCTGTTTCGGCGCCAGTGCCTGCTTTGCCACGCCGGTGGGCTACCAGACCAACCTCATGGTCTACGGTCCCGGCGGATACAGCTTCACGGATTATCTGAAACTCGGCATCCCGCTCAACATCTTCGTGGTGGTGGCAGGAATGTTCCTGATTCCGTTGGTCCGGCTGTTTTAAAACAGAAATAGTTCTCCAAAAACTAACAGCCAGGCCGGGCAACGTTCGGACAAGATTCATACCTGGCCAAGATGTAAAAAGACCGCAAGGGGAAAAAACGAAGATTTAGTCCAAGATCAAGGCAAACGAGAAAAT
>CAWGPM010000009.1:0-31150 GCA_963824415.1 uncultured delta proteobacterium | reverse complement strand
GGCCAATTTCCCGGTAGATGCAGATGCCTACCACCAGACAGTAGAACACCGCGGCCGCGGCGGATTCGGTGGCGGTGAAGATGCCCCCCAGGATGCCTCCGAGAATGATTACCGGCGCACCCAGTGCCAAAACCGATCGACGCAGGCTGAGCCAGACCGTGCGCCAGTGAAATTGGCCGCCGCCCGGTAGCCGTGCTTTCTTGAGAGCAGGGGTGGATAGCACGATCAAGGAGAGGCCGATCATCAGGCCCGGCATGATGCCGGCTGCAAAATAGCCTGCCGATGGAAGCCCCGGTCAGAAATCCGAAGATGATCATCGGGATCGACGGCGGGATGATCACCCCGATGGATCCACCCGAGGCCTGGACCGCGGCGGCAAAATCGCCGTCGTAGCCGGATTTTTTCATCGCCGGAATCAGCAGGGCGCCGACCGCCGCGGTGTCCGCTGCGGCAGAGCCTGAGATACCGGCAAAAAACATGGCCGAGACGATGGTGACCGCCGCCAGTCCGCCCGGCAGCCAGCCCACCAAGGAGTTGGCCAGGTCGATCAACCGCCGGCTGATCCCGCCTTTTTCCATGATCAGACCGGCATACATGAACAGCGGTACCGCCATCAGATGAAATGAATCGGTGCCGCCGAACATCTTCTGAATAACCACCATCAGCGAGAACTCAGAGCTGATCATGATAAAGCCGATGGAGGCCAGGGCAATGGCGATTGCGATCGGCACATTGAGCAGAAACAATACAAACAGCAGACCGATCAGCAGCGCGGCGCTCATGGTTTCACCCGGTCCTGCTGCTGCGGATTCAATTCGCCTGATAAGAAGGCCAGAGCGTGCAGGGTAAAAATCAGCCCGCTCAGCGGGATTATCGCAAAGATCAGCCATTTGGGCAGCATCATCGCCGGGGTGGTCTGCAGCCTGACGAAATAGGCAAAGGTGGAGCCGTACCAGATCAAAATGGAGAAAAACAGCAGCGAGAGCAGATGAACGAGCACTCTCAGCCGCCTTCTGGCCGGCCGGCCGAGCCGTTTGAAGAGCACATCGACGCTGGGGTGCATGTGTCGGCGGTAGGCTACGGTGGCCCCGAGGAAGGTGAGCCAGACCAGCAGATAGCGGGCCAGTTCTTCGGACCAGAAAAGCGAATGGTTCAGAGCGTAGCGGTAAAATACCTGCAGGATGACTATTGCAGTCATCGTCAGGCCGAGAAGAAGCAGGGCGCCTTCGATGGAGCGGTTGCAGGAGATGCTGAGCCGTTCGAGTACGCTCACGAAGATCTCCTGTGCCGGTCTATCTGGTCTGCTCGATTACTCTGCCGAGCAGGTCCTGCACTTCGGGGTCGCTGAACAGCTCGAGGTCTCTGAGGTCGGACGCCTTTGCCCTGAACTGGTCGATATCGGGATTTTCCTCGATCTGCATGCCTTTTTCCCTGAGCATCTCCAGCCGGGCCTGGTTCTTGGACCGATTGTCACTGCGCTGATAGCGGGCCGCTTCGCACATGGCCTCTCTGATCAATGTCTGGGTCGGCTCGTCCAAGGTTTTCCACCAGATGAGCGAGGCCACATCGATATGGGCGGAATAGACGTGGCGGGTCAGGGTCATATATTTTTGAATCTCATAGAATTTGTAGACCTCGAGGACCCAGAGCGGATTTTCCTGGCCGTCAATCACCTTCTGCTCGAGTTCGGTGTAAATCGGCCAGGGCATCGGCGTCGGGTTGGCGCCCAGGGCCTGCCAGATCGATTTGTGCAGCGCCGACGACATGACCCTGATTTTCAACCCGTCTATGTCCGCCGGTTCCGTGACCGGCTTTTTCGAGTTGGTCAGATTGCGAAACCCGTTTTCTGAAAAGCAGAGCCCCTTGAAATTTGAGGACTCGAGCCCGGTGAGGATCTCCTGGCCGAGCGGCCCGTCCAGGATACGGTCGGCCTGCTCGTAATCCTTGAACAGAAAGGGGTAGTCGATTACCCGGACGATCGGCTCGAAGCTGTCGAACGGGCCGGAGGTGATTACGCCCAGCTCGACGGTGCCCATCTGGATCTGCTGGAGAATCTCGGTTTCGTTGCCCAGTGAACCCGAATGAAAAATCTTTACGCTCAGCTCACCGGCCGTGCGTTCCTCGACCAGTTCCTTGAATTTTTCTGCAACGATGTTCTGGGCCGAACCTGGCTTTGTAACGACGCCGAGTTTGATGGTCTGGGCGGCCTGGACGCCACTGACAATGAACAGGGAGCTGAGCAGACAGGTAAATAAGAGGCGGTTCATGGTGGCGGATCTCCTCGAGAGTTTCGTTTAAACCGGTTATCGCGCGGCTGACAGAAAACTCTGCACTGGAATCGAGCCGATGTCAACAGCAAATTGTGCCGGGGTGGATTCGGCACAGCTGATCAGTCGGCCGCTTCACCCCACCTGCGACCCTCATATCTGCCGATGTGGTTATAATGATCGCGCGGACCGAGCAGGCCAAGCGACGAATTCCGGCCCCAGGCCTTGCTCCGGGCCACATCGGGGTATCTTTGCCAGTAGGATTCGGCCAACGACTGTTCAGCAAACGGATCCTCGACTTCGGGCAGCGGCGCAAAAATTCGGCCTTCACCCCTGCCATGCTGCTCGTAATGCAGCCGCGCACCGAACAGGCCGCCCGGGCCCTGCTCTCCGTAGAACGCATCGACTCTGATATCGGCGTAGCGCTGCCAGTAGGCCCGGGCGAGTACGCGCTCTGCTTCCAGATCCGGCCGGTTCTCCTGCAGCAAATGCTCAATATAGCGCTGCTCTTCACGCATCTGCGGATTAACCAGCGGCGAGGTCATCAGTCCGTGCAGCCAGAGGATAAGACTGGCCGCCAGGACCCCAATGGTGACGATAAAATCGAGCTGTATTGTTGATGATCTCATCTAGTCACTAATAGAATAGGATCATCTGAAAATTGGCCCAGAAGCGGATAAATGACCAGCGCACCTGTCGCCGCACTGAGCGCCCCAAGGCCATGCAATGATTTGGAACTGAAGCGCTGCAGATAGACAGTAAAAAATACCATGGCTCCCAGAAGCGGCAGCGACGGCCACAGCGGCAGGGCTAAACCGCGGAGGAAAAAAAGCGGCACGATGAGTGCGAATACGCTGAAGCAGAGCCAGCCCAGATAGAGACGCTCGACAACCGATGAGGCCTTCTGATCTGCGTTGGTCCGGGTTTTTCTTGGTGTACCGAAAAGCCCGGTTCCATGCCAGATCAAGGCTCCGCCCAGGGCACCGAGTCCGTTCACCGCCATATCATTGAGTCCATAGGTGCGGGCCGGGTGCAGGCCCTGGAGAAACTCGTCGTGAATACCCAGCACCGCAGCAAAAAGCGCGGAGTAGAAAAGCAGCGGCGCGCCCTGCAATCGAAGCGACATCACTGCACGGGCAATGAGCGAAAGCAGCAGGTATTCAGTCACGTGAATGCGCTTGACCGGAAAGGCAGGATCGGTGATTGCCAGGCCAAGCAGACAGAGCAGCAGGCCGCCGGCGACGGGAAACCAATTTCGTGTAACGGCTGCAGCAGGCGGGCCGGGCCGAATGCGCTGCAGCCACATCGCCAGAAAAATGCCACCCAGAAGACCCGCCAGAGCAAAAACAGGCAGGACTTTGAAAACACCGCTGCCCCAGATGGTGCTTATATATTTCCAGACCGGAAACATATTGACGTAAAGCGGAACCAGAAGCACGCACAGCGCATATCCACCGATGATAAGCACCGTGTCTTTGCGCTCAGTGCGGTATGAGGTTGCCGTAGTCATAGAGCTGAAGAAGATAAGGGCCGCTGCGGGTAGTTGGAATAGTTCAATTATTTCCGGCTAAACGGTTGTCTCCAGATTATCATTGTCAATGATGCTTTGACAAGGATGCAGGCCGGCCGAATCAGGGCTGCCTGAAATCGCGGGGATGTATTGGTCGAGATTTGGGTCAATTTCCGCATCTAATATCTTGCCCGTCGCCCAACCCTGTCTTACGATTGGCTGTATCACTAGCAGTTCTGAAGATTAATCACCAAGAATCAACGTGGCCCGGCAGTGTTCCACGAGCGGAGGGAGTAGCTATGAAAAGGTGTGCAACGCGGATTTTGCCTGGTTTCTTTTTTATTTTCACAATTGTTTTGATCGGCGGCTGCAGCAGCGCCTATTACGGGGCGATGGAGAAAGTGGGCGTGCATAAACGCGACATCATGGTGGATCGGGTGGAGGGTGCCCGCAATGCCCAGCAGGAGGCCCAGGAACAGTTCAAGTCGGCCCTGGAACAGTTTGACTCGGTGGTTAAACTGGAAGAGACCGATCTCAAGAAAGCCTATGACCAGCTCAATAGTGAGTATGAAGACTGTGTATCGGTTGCCGACACGGTGTCGTCGCGCATCGACAAGGTAAAAGATGTTTCCGAGGATCTGTTCGACGAATGGCAGGATGAAATCGGACTCTATGAAAACAAGGAACTGGCCCGCTCAAGTAAGAAGCAGCTGAGTGATACCAAAAAGCGTTATCAGGAAATGATCAAGCACATGGAGGAGGCCGAAAAGAGCATGGAGCCGGTCTTGAATCTGTTTCGGGACAACGTGCTGTTTCTCAAGCATAACCTCAACGCTCAGGCCATCGGCTCACTGCAGAATGAGTTTGCCGGTCTTCAGACTGAAATCGATAACCTGATCAGCCGGATGAGCGAGGCTATCGATTCGTCCAACGCCTTTATTGCCCAAATGCAGACCAAATAGTTTGCTAATCATGCGGCCATCCTGGCAGCGGGCATTTTCCGGCCCCCGGTGAAAGGTGACACAAGGGGGCGCAAAAATCAGGGATGTGTCTTCGACAGGCTTCTCCCGGCTTGTTATTACGGCGGAAAAAAACTATTATTTTCCTACGATGACTCGCTCCGGGGAGGCCCATGAATCGTACCGCCTATTTTACCACCGAACTGGCCATAAAAACGCTGGCCAAACTTCTCAAGGCGCGCAGTAGATTCCACGATGCATTTCTTGTTCCGGGCGGCCCCACCATCTTCGTCATCAACCACTTCACCAGGCTCGAGACGCTGCTGCTGCCTTATTACCTGTTTCACCTGACAAAAAAACAGATCTGGTCTCTGGCCGACGACAAACTGTTCCAGGGAGCACTCAAGGCCTATTTCGATATGGTCGGGGTGGTTTCGACAAAAAATCCGCTGCGCGACGAACTCATCATTAAAACCCTGATCAGCTCACAGGCGGACTGGATCATCTTCCCGGAAGGGAAAATGGTGAAAAACAAGAAACTGATCAAGGGCGATGAATTCATCATCAACGACGACGAGCGGGAGCGTTCCCCGCACACCGGCGCCGCCTGGCTGGGACTGCGGGCTGAACTGATCAGGCGTATCCTGACAGGTATTGATCCGGCAAGACAGGATCAGGTCAACGATCTCCGCCGGCAGGTCGGCCTCCAAGATAGTGATGAAATCAGTGCCCAAAGCATCAAAATCGTGCCGCTCAACCTGACCTATTTCCCGATCCGGGCCCATGACAATGTGTTTTCTGAATTTGCTGCCCGGTATATGAAAAATCCATCCGAGCGGGTGATCGAGGAGTTGATGACCGAAGGCACGATGGCGCTCGAGGGGGTCGATATCGATATCCGTTTTGCCCGTCCGCTTGACTGCGCGCACTATCTGGGCCCCCAGGTCATGGCAGCGGCGGAGGCTCTATCTCTTGCGGATATTGACCAGAAGCCGGATCTTGCGGCGCATCTCAAACAGACCTCCCAGCAGATGATGCACACTTATATGGAACGAATCTACGGTGCCACGACCGTCAATCTCGATCATCTGCTGGCCTCCTTTGTCAGAAAAATGGGGTTCAAGCCGTTCGAGCGCATGACACTGGCCAGAAAGGTGTATCTTGCCAGCCGTTTTCTGCAGGACCTCGAGCCGGCTGGCATCAATATGCACGACACCCTCAAAGAGAGCCAGCTTCACCTGTTGACGGATGACCGCTTTGGCAGGCTTGACGGCTTTATCAAGATGCTGCTGGAAAATGGGTGCCTGCTTCAAAGCGGCAGCCTGCTGCAGAAAGATCAACAGTGCTGGCAAGAGGCCATGCGGTTTCATGAGGTCCGCATCAAAAATCCCTCCGCAGTGATGGCCAACGAAATCGAACCCTTGAAGCAGGTGCAGCACTGTCTGCACCGGGTCGATCTGATGCCGTCCTGGCTCAGCCGTCTGGTTATTGCCCGTCGGCTTTATAGGGAAGATCAGCAGTTGTTCGAGCAGGAGTGGGACAATAGTATCGGCAAGAGGGAGATCGATTTCGCTTCCGGGCGGCCGTTCATGCTCTCCACGGTCTCGCGGCGCACCGGCGTGGTCCTGGTACACAGCTATCTGTCCGTTCCCGAAGAGATGCGGAGCCTGGGCCGATTTTTACGGAAGATGGGCTGCTGGGTATACGGTGTTCGACTGCCCGGCCATGGAACAACACCCGAGGAGCTTGCGTTGAAGAGCTGGCAGGACTGGCGGGAAGCAGTGGAGCGGGGTTATGCTCAGCTCAGTACAATTTGCGAGCAGGTATTTCTGGTCGGTTTTTCGGCAAGCGGCATGCTGGCGCTGGAGTTTGCTTCACATCTGCCGCATCTTGGCGGCGTTGTCGCGATCTGTCCGCCGCTGAAGCTGCAGGACTACTCCCGCAGGTTTATCCCGGCCATGGATATCTGGAACCGGCTGCTGGCCCGCAGGAAAGGCAATCGGCACGCGCAGGAGTTCGTCGAGTTCGAGGCGGAAATCGGCGCCATCAACTATGATCGTAATCCGGTGGCCGGATTGAATCAGGTCGACGGCCTGCTCGATGCGGCCAGAGACCGGCTCGGCGCCCTGCTGCATCCGGCACTGATTGTCTGTGCCAGCGATGATCAGGTCATCGCCCCTGAAGCGGGGGAGAAGATTTATTCCCGGATCGCTTCGAGCAGCAGGGAACTGATGGTGATATCGAGTAACAGGCACAATATAATCTATGATGAACAATCGGCCGAGGCGACCAGAGTGCGGGGGATCATCGGTTCGTTTATCCGCAGCCGGACCGGCGGCCAGTGAGCATCAGGGGACTGATTTCTAACAAAAATAATAAGCAGGAAGCCCAAAAGTTTTATTGCCGGATTGGGTAAAGCTGATTTTAATACAAACTCATCAAATTTCTGCCGCATTTTCAAGTGGTGCGAAACGAGCACGGTTTTGGCGATTAAAAAGAGAAGGAACTGAATGACGGGCGCGGTTGAAAAACGGGGGAAGAAACATGAAAAGCTGCCTGAGATGCCTTAACCTCCTGCTGTTCGTGCTGGCAGTACCATGGATGGCAGGGGCGGACGAGATTCCGTGGCAGAAAAAACTGCCGTTCAAAGAAGCAGTGATCACCTACGAGCTGAGCGGCATGGAGAACGGAGAAGAGGTTCTCTACATTCGGGACTGGGGCAGGCAGACGGCCAGGCATCGCACCACAGCGACCACCGTGCTGGGCATCAAGCAAGTCAGCCGCAGCATCGAGATCGTCACCCCTGAATGGTTCTATTCATTTGACCTCCAGGAGGAAACGGGAACCAAGTCGATCAACCCCCGGAAACTGATGCTTGATGAATACCAGAAACTCTCGGCCGCCGATCGGAAAAAGGTTGATGAAAATGCACAGAAAACCTCCGCAATGTTCATGGGCACCATGCAGGGTTCCGTCGAGCCCAACGCCAAAGAGATCCTTGGCTATGCCTGTGACAGGACTTCGGGGCTGGATACCACCGTCTACTTTATTCACGATACGCCGATCAGCTTATATACAGAATCGAACATCGTGGGCATCAGCGTGAAGAGCGTTGCCACTTCGGTGGAGAAAAAAGCTGTCGATGAACAGTTTTTTCAAATTCCGGAACATATTGTCCCCCAGCTCGACCCGGAAGCGGACCGGTTGGCGGCCATCATGGCCGAGCAGACTATCGCGGCCCTGAAAGACCCGGCAGGCTTCAAGCAGAAGAACCAGGGGCTCCTTGGCCTGCCGCCGGGCGAACAGCCGGATATCCCGGAAGAGGACCAGATGCAGATGGAAGAAGCTATGGAGACCCTGAAAAAATTGCTGGGCAAATAATTGGAGGTATCTCAGATGTTACGATTACTGGCTGGAATTATCTGTCTGCTGGTTGCGGGGTGTGCCCCTTCGATTCAGGTGCGCAGTAGTTTCGACCCTCAGGCCGATTTTTCCGAAGCTGCCAGCTACAGCTGGCTCAATGATGTTGACCAGCCCGGCGAAAACGTCAGGGTGAACAACGAACTCACCCGGAAAACGGTGCGTCAGGCCGTTGAGCAGGCCCTGGAGGAAAAAGGCTTCACCCGGGTTGAACGTCAACAGGCCGACCTCCTGGTTGCCTGGTTTGGGGCCATCAAGACAAAAGTAAAAAGCGAAGGCATAGAACATTTCTACTCACCTTATGGATATGGGCCTCTGTTCAAGGATCCCTACTGGAACACGTCAGCCGACAGTGTTCAATGTCTCAGAGTACGAGGAAGGAACCTTGATCATCGATATCCTCGATCCGGTGAAGCGGCGCCTGCTCTGGCGCGGTATAGGAGTCGGCGAGGTGGTCGAAAACCAGCCGGAGGAAAGGGCTCGCAAAAACCTTACAAGCGCGGTCAAACAGATCCTGGAGAAATTTCCGCCCCGCTGATTTGCGCAATCGCGCAACAATCCCTATTGTCCTCAGTAATTGATTGAAAAGGCGATCGGCCCACAGCGGCGATCGCCTTTTTTTCGCCTCTATCCGCGTTAAAACAACAAAAAACGTAGGGAAGCTCTATGGACCTTTTTTCAACGCTGGTGATCGCCGTCGGGCTGGGTATGGATGCCTTTGCGGTTTCGGTGGCCAGCGGTGTAGCCATGAAACAGATAGGACTGCGACAGACCCTTACCATCGCCGCGTCATTTGCCCTGTTTCAGGCGCTCATGCCGGTTCTCGGCTGGTCGGCCGGGTTGAGCTTCCGCAGCTATATCGCTGCCTATGATCACTGGATTGCCTTCGGCCTGCTGGCGGGAATCGGGTTCAAGATGATTTATGAAGCCCGCAGGCTCGAAGACGACAAGCCGAGCGAGCCGGTAATGACCGGCGGCCGGCTGCTGCTGCTCTCGATCGCAACCAGCATAGATGCGCTGGCGGTTGGTCTGAGCTTTGCCGTTCTCAATATCGTTATTTTCACCCCGGCACTGATCATCGGTTTCGTGACCGGCGGCATGTCTCATGCCGGCATTATCCTGGGCCGCAAAGTTGGCCACCTTTTTGAGGGAAAGATAGAGATCATCGGCGGTATCATCCTCATTCTGATTGGTCTGAAAATTCTTCTTGAACACACCGTTCTTGCGCCTGTCTGAGAATGGAAAGTTCAGGAAAAAGAAGTTGACAGCCCTGGTCCCACAAGATATATTCCCCTCCTACTTTACGGAAACTGACTTGCGTAAAAACAGGTACTTACGACAGTTCAAGAACCGTAAAGGATTTTATAAGACGTTGATATCATCGACTTATAGGATATTTGTGATCCTCGGTAGCTCAGTTGGTAGAGCAGGTGGCTGTTAACCACCCTGTCGGCGGTTCGAGTCCGTCCCGGGGAGCCAGAATGGACGAAGGGCGTTTTTTTTCGAAGAAACGCCCTTTTTTCGTCTGTAGATGATGTTTTTTTCTGCAAGGATATCAAATGGTTGCCGGTAGTTCGGGATGGCCGGTGAAAAATCACCGACTAAGGAGGGAAGGATGTGTGTTGAGCAAAAATCGTGTCTTGTAGCCACCCGCTTCCTTATAGGGTAGGAAAGGGTCTTCTGAAATACTTGGAAATATGAGCTTGAGCTTTTTTCTGATCTGCGATATCCATTTTTTCAATTTTTCGGGTTCCGCGAATGAACCCGCAGAGTCTTGATAGGTTATTTCACCATTTTCTTCTGCTAATTTCCTGAAAATATACCACAATCCACCAGGTTTAAATTCGCTTGTTTTGGTTCGCAAATCGCTAAAACCCATTTCATCAAAAGATCGGTGTTCTATATTTCCTGCAACCTTGATTTGCACCGTATGTTCATTCACAAAAGTTATAGCTACCTGCTCCCATGAGGCGTTAACATTGCAGGCATTTAGTGGGATTATATCTTCTCTCTGGTCACCGTTATTAACGAGATGCTCATTTATATTTTTTTCTGATTTTTCAATTGTTTTGGTGGGCCACCAATTTGACAGAAGTATCGAGGGATCAATCGGCCATTCTCCTTCTTTTTTGAGCCATTTCTTAAAATCTTCTCGATGAACTACGTATATCCTTCTCTTGTTGCGTTCTTTGTGCTCATCGCCGGGAATAATATCAGAGTCAGAAGTAGCAACTGCAGCCCCTGTTAGTGCAGGAAATTCAGCTTCGACGGTATTCGGCGGGCGAGGTAAGTGAGGCTTAGGTTCCCGATACCTTTCAGGGGTCAGTTTTTCTTTTTCGCCCATTGCAAGATCAACAAATTCTTCAATGGTAAGAGTTTTTAAATTTCGATTTCTCATCTCTGTGCGTAATACTCTCTGGCCATACACAGTCATGATTTACTAGACATATCAAAGGGATATCTAAAAGAGATAAATACTGACGAGAGTAATTTGAGGTGAGAGCTATTCCTGGATGTTCAACAGCTCATAAGACCTCTATTTAGCCGCCCGGTAATAGCAACAAGTTAGACCCTTATATTTCATTGTAGTCCGAGCCTTTTGCAAAACTAAGATTTTCGTTCAAAATCAAGGCATGCGAGAAATTTTACCACAGGCATATAATTGATATTCCGAGGATAAAATTTTGAGCATAACACAGAGTTTGGGCGAAAAGATCGTTTTGCAAATGGCTCGTCCGATTTGCTTTCTAAGCCCCCAATGTATAAAACACCACTGAAGTTATTATATCTGAAAGATTAATTTGCACCTATAAATCCATTGACCTCATAGTCCGTGCTGAGCTGATCTATTTTCAATTTCATTTTAAATGTTTTTCCGCGATTATCTATGATATCTATCAGGACCAGATAATCTCCCAAAAGGTGAATAAACGACTCCTTTTCATATAAGTTATACCCCTTTCCTTTGATAATAGTTGTTGAATCATCATCGAGAAAAGTGTTATTCACTTTGTAACCGGTGACGATAACGTCCTT
Organism: uncultured delta proteobacterium; assembly: GCA_963824415.1. GTDB lineage: Bacteria > Desulfobacterota > Desulfobulbia > Desulfobulbales > Desulfocapsaceae > JABDQA01. Next base: position 19,958 of record CAWGPM010000009.1, on the reverse strand, counting down.
GCCGTCATAGGTTGAATACCCCTCCACAATCTCGAAATTATCAATCCTCGAAGAGACATCTGTTCCGAAAAATTCCTCTAATAATTCTCTTTTTATTACATTGGGCCGTATCTTGTATCCAGATTCAATCAGATTACCAATCTCATCTAGATGATACTGTTGTGTTATCCACTGAGGTTGAACCTGATTCAGGGTTTCGATTGTGTCAGGTGGAAGCCCGGATCCAAGCTTGCTCAGGTCTGCATGGTAGTCTATTGGTTTACCGTCAATGGTGCTGGTCAGCTGCTCATCAACTTCAAATGAAAAATAATCAATCTCGGGAGTACTCACTTCGGTAACTGTATTTAATATGGTTTGTATCTTTCCTGCCTCAACCTCGATCCTCCATTTTGTCGTGGTCGTCATGGTATCCAGCTTATCTTTGATATCATCTCCAGATATTTCGAAAGTTACCGTGTCCTGCATCGTCCCGCTGCCGATCGGTACTTTTACCTCAAGCTTTTCCTTTATAGGTCGGAGTAGGTCATATGAAGGAAAACCTTCAAATCCATCCCCATCGGCTACTTGATTGCTTGCCCCATGAGTTCCACAACCAACGATCAGTAAAAATACAAAAAAAACTATTCCGTGTGTGATCAATTTCATAATGTATTCCCCTGGTATTCTGACAGGCACCTTCGAAAACCTGGATAGTGGCTTAATCTCTGCGCTGGGCGAAAAGACACGCTTTTAAAGTAGTCATTACTAGTATAGATTCCAGTGCTGCGCTCACCGGTTTCCGTTAAGGAACCAGTAACACCTGCTTCCTTAGTGCTCACTGATAATTGATATATCTGGGTGGTTCTTTTATCCTGGTATTACCAACGTCCTCCATCCCCAGGACCTGTTTCGGGGTCAGCAGCGAGGGCTTGTCTTCCTGGAAAAAAAGTTTGAAACCGCCGGCGACTTCGGCTGCGACATCTTCTGAATAAAGGCCATTGTAGATGTCCACTTTTAATTGTGGCGATCCATGGCCGTCCAGATTCATAATCAAGTCAATCTTGTCGAAGTTCTTAACTGATTCCAGGTTTTTGACCATGCTTTTCCTGATTACCAGCTGAAAATATTCATCCGAGTCTGTCTCCGAACTGGATGGACCGTAAATAAGACTCTTTACGATTGACGAGCCAGCGCAACGAACAGATAACGTAACGGTTATTTCACCGCCCCGTCGTGTATCGATTGGGCTATTTCTGTGCTTAGTATCGCCAGAGCTCTGCTCTGGGCGGCAACCAGCCCGGCGTAGCCAGGAGCATCGATCGTTTCCTGAATCTCGCTCCGCTTGATGTCGATTATCGATTTGTCCTTGCCTTTGAGAACAGTCCACCGCGCTTCCAGGGTAACCTGCTCCTCCGGCGTGCCGTCGAACCGAGAAATCTCTAGGACGATCTGGTAGTCGATTGGAATAAAGGCGCGCCACGGATGGACAAAAACTTTGTCGGTTCCCAGCAGAGAGCTGATATTATCGGCCAGGACATTGATGATATTGTTTTTGAACGAACCGGACCACTGGTTGAATTCAGCCTGGCCGACCATGTTATCATCTATTCGGGTAACAATTCTGGACTGCGCCAGGTAATCGGCCAGGCTCAATGGTCCAACTCCCACAATCAGGTCATGTGCAGCAGTGGGCTTTTCCGTCGATCCTTGATCGTTAACCGTCGCTGTAAGCGTGAAGAAGCTTGTCGGCTGACTCTTTGTCATGCAGCCGCTGACCAGCACGGCAAGCATGACATTTGCCAGGATCAGACTCAATAACTGTTTTTTTATCATCATATTTTTCTCGCTAGTTTCCTTTTCCTCTCAGGAGGGATTCGGGATGCTGTTCCAGGTAATCTGCCAGTTGCCGGATAGAATCGGTCATGCTGGCAATATTCTGCAGGGTCTCTTCCAGTTGGATGACCAGGGGGGAATCTTCAGACACCACTCCCCGGGCACTGATCAGGGTTTCATTTAAACTGTCAGCCACGAAACCCACCTGTTTATCGATGCTCAGCGCTACCTGGTCAAAATGCTTTATCAGCTGCCTCAAATCGTTTACGAGTGGCTGAACCTGATCGTCCACATTATCGACCAGCGCGCGGGTATCGCTGAGCGTGTTTTCGATATTGGCAATGACATCATCGATGCTGCCATCAAGTTTAGCGACGAGCTGCCGTGCCTCGTCGACCGTCTGTCTTAACGACTTGATCCCTTCAAATAAATCAGGATTATTTATCAGGCGGTCGACTCCAGCCAAGGTGTTGTTCACATGGCCAGCCAGGCTGACAAAATCTATTTTCTGCAAGGTCTGAAACAACCGTTCAGTGGTTGATGGAATGGTCGGTATTTCTACATAACCGGTATCAGGGTTTTTGAGGTTTACTGGTGAATCAGGATAGTAGTCGAGCTCGATCATGAGCTGTCCGGTAATAAGGCTCTGAACGTTCAACACCGCCCGCAGGCCCTTATCGACAAGTTTCGGGATGGTCTCCTCCGGTCCAACCTGAACAGTCTGCGTATCCTCGACGTAGAATCTTTTCGAGTCAATCTCAATTATCACCGGAATACTCATGGTCAGGTTTTCACGATTCGTATGAATCACAATGCTGGACACTGAACCGATCTGCACCCCTTGAAGCAGCACCGGCGAGCCGACGTTCAATCCTTTTATGGAAGCGTCAAAGTAGAGAACAAAATTAGTGGTTTGCTTAAACAGCTTGCCTGACCCCAGAATTACGACGCTGGCGGCGAGCAGAAATACCGCAACGACCACAAAGCTGCCGATCATCATCGTGTTGGCCTTTTTCGCCATTATGCCTCCTTGTTACTTCTCCAACGTTTCGCCCCGCGTCAAAAACGTGTAAAGAGTTGGGTCTTTGGTCTCTGCCAGTAGCGTGCTCGGGTTACCCGTCGCCGTCATGGTGCGGACAGAGACGTCGAGAAACACCGAGTTGGAACCGATCGCAAAAATACTGGCAAGCTCATGGGTGACCACCACCATGGTCGTACCCAAACTGTCGCGCAGCTCAAGTATCATGTCATCGAGCCGGCGGGCGCTGACCGGGTCGAGCCCCGCCGACGGTTCGTCGAAGAACAGGATCTCGGGATCGAGCGCCATCGCCCGGGCGATTCCGGCTCGCTTCTGCATGCCCCCGCTGATCTCGGACGGGTAAAAATCCTTGAAGCCCGCCAGACCGACCAGCTCCAGCTTCAACTCGACAAATTCACCGATTTCTGCCGCACTCAGGTTGGTATATGTCTCCAGGGGCAGCGCGATGTTTTCCCCAAGCGTCATGGAACTCCACAAGGCGCCGCTCTGATACATGACGCCGGCCCGCCGGATGATCTGCTCCCGAATGTCCTGGTCTGCCTCCCAGAAGTCGATGTCATCATAGAACACCCGGCCTTTACTGGGGCTTTTCAAGCCGATGAGAATGGTCATCATGGTGCTCTTGCCGCAACCGCTGCCGCCCATGATGATGAAAATGTCACCGTGGTAGATCGAGAAATTCAAATCGCTCATCAGGACGAAATCCCCATACCCCATGGTCAGATCCTGGACCGTTATGTGCGCCTTGGGTTCAGACATGCTCTTTATGCGTCCGGTTATGCAGCATTCGATTTCTCAAAAACCATTGTTAAATCCCAAGAATATTGCAGATGATCGTAATCATTGCTGTAGAGACAATAATCCCGACGATGGCGGTGACGACCGCGGAGGTGGCGGCGTCACCCACCGCCGAGGCACTGCGCCCGCATTCCATGCCCCTCATACAGCCGGCCAGTGAAACGATCACCCCGAAAACAAATCCGCTGAACAGCCCTATGCCAAGATCCCAGAATCTCACGGCCGCAATTGTTTCGTTGAGATACAGGATAAACCCGATATCGAGCATGAACACGCCGACCACCATACCCCCGAAAACACCCATGATATTGGCGTAGAGGCAGAGCAGCGGCATCATGATCATGAGTGCTAGCATACGCGGCAAAACAAGGAATTCCATGGGTGATATGCCCATGGTTCTCAGGGCATCTATTTCCTGATTGACCTGCATGGTTCCCAACTGGGCGGCGAACGCCCCGCCGGTTCGGCCGGCCATGACAATGCCGGTCATGATCGCCGCCATCAGCCGCACCATTGCAATTCCCACCAGATCGGCCACGTAAATCTCGGCACCGAACAGCAGCAATTGAATGGCGCCGACGAAGGCCAGAATCAGACCAACGAGAAAACTGATCAGCGAGACAATCGGCAGCGCCTGACCACCGCACGACTCCAGCATCAGGAAGAGGTCAGTGCGCCGAAACGTCGCCTTACCCCGAAAAAACTTGAGCAGAGCCACGGTGGCGGCACCGATAAAATCAAGCAGTTTCCCGGCTGATTGGAAAAACTCGAGGGTCTCGTCACCGACAATCGCCAGGAATGGGCGCTGTTTCTCTGCGGAACGGGCGTCCTTTTTCTCGGGAACGGCTGCGGCCAGAGCCAGAAGTTTTTGGGCTCCCTGCGGCAAGCCGCTGATATCGAGGGCTATCGACTTGTTCTCAATCTGCTTTCGCAAGCGCTTTACGAAGGTCAATAAACCGGAATCCCACCCGGTAACATCGCTGGAGTCAAAGCGTATCTGCTCTATCGCAGAGGATTCCAGGTGGCGGATCACTTCCTCCGTAGCAGGTAGATTCTCACCCAGATTCCATTGCCCCGAGAGGATCACCTCCAGGACATGAGCGGAAGGGTTGTTAACGATGATTGTGGCCGGCTCAGCCATGCATAATGCCCGGTTAGGTTTTTAATGCGATACGTTTTTATTGGTAAAATCTATTTATCGGGGGTGCCATCATCACCCTCTGTTCTGTCCGTTTCACTGTCCTGTAATTGAGCACCCTGCTGGCTGCGAATATGAATGTCTCGCTGCGGAAAGGCAATTTCAATATTAGCTTCCTGGAATCTTCTGTTAATTTCCAGTCGCAGTTCACTCGCTATCTTGAAGCGTGCGTTTGAGTTCATGGTCCAGATCCGGAGTTCAAAGTCCAGCGTACTCTCTCCAAAATCAGAAAAAATGACTTCCGGGACCGGTTTATTCAAAATCTGTTCATGGGCCTTGGCGCACGCTATCAATGTGCTCATTACCACCGTCACATCAGAGCCATAGGCGACACCAACCTGGACTGAAATACGGACCTTGTGATCGCCCAGGGTCCAGTTGGTGATGTGGTTTTTAATCAGATCGGAGTTGGGAACGATGATATTGGCCTGTTCGACCGTCAGGACATTCACCGAACGCAGCCCGATTTCTTTTATTTCACACCATTGGCCATCGAGTTCAACCGTATCACCGACCCTCACCGGTTGTTCGAAGAGCAAAATCAAGCCACTGAAAAAATCATTGACAATGCCCTGGAGTCCGAGGCCGATACCAACGCCAAGCGCACCGAGAATGATCGTAAGTTTGGTCAGATCAAGTCCGAGAACCGAAAAAAGAAAAAGGGTACTGCACAGGATCACAACATATTGTATCAGCTTGCTTATTGCAATCCGAACCCCGCGCTCAACCTGCTTGCCGAAAAACAGTTCGTCAAGAACAACCCGTGGGGCCAGCCAGGCAAGCAGGAAGGAGCCATACAAGATGGCAAAAATAGTCACCATCAACTGGATATCGATTCGTGCGTTTCCGAGCGTGAATCCAGCTAAGAGAAATTGTTTCGTCGCCTCAGCCTGGGTATCGAACAGTCCCCATATTTTTAAATAGAGCGGAACGAGGATAAAAACAAGAACCGTAAAATCAAGTAAAACAGAAGACCGGTGTATAAGCCCTGTCAGCTCACTTCTGAGCAATTTTACGTTCCATATCGGCGGCAGATTAAAGAGCCAGGCAAGCAGACCGTGCATGATATGGATAAACAGTCCAAAGGCGCTGGTGATCGCCAGCGAATATATTGCTGATTCATATAAATAGGTTGCCAGGTCTGCTTTACCGATCAATTGCAAGAGTGCAATCAGGCCGAAAAAGAACGCACCGCTGAACAACAGTATTCGAAAGATAAGGCCTTTCCCCGCTTCGAAACCCTGCTGCAACCACCGCCAGATCAGGTAGAGAATTACCGCAGAAGCAAACAGCACATAGAGCCGGTATGAGCGGAAATGGAACATTTATCCTGGAAAATACCTGGGTCAAAATAAACAGAATAACCACACAATAAACGGCCTCTTTGATCCTGGATGTTTCGAGTATTTCATCAATGATGCGCAGAAATGAAATGCCTCCGACGATACTGTTGATCAATAAAACGAAGGATGATGTTGATACCATAGGCGGAATAATCAATGGCAGCATCAAACCTATAAGTAAACCGACCGCAATCGGTCTTTCCGCAAGAAAGCTCCAGTGCTTTGAATCTCGTAGTTCCTCTCGCTTTGAAAAAATCGTTGCGATAGTAAGCACCGTCACAACAAGCTGAACGAAAATCCCCCAGGCATGATCTTTGAGATATTGTCTGTCCGGTAATGGTCATGCTGCTCAGGTCTCCCCAATGCAGCACTGCAGCATCTTTTGATTAAACTGAACAAAATAGGCCGTGGAAACCATCGAGGGGAGTCCGTTCCACTATTTTTTTCTGACGGATCGATGAAATGAGTTGGACCTGTCTGCCATTTGAGCATGTTGAATCTTTTCCCGATTTCCACACTCTTGGCCTGGAGTTCAAGCATTCTGTCGAGCTGCGAATCAATCAGACCAAGAGCCGTGCTGATGGTTTCCTGGGCCTTTTTGAATGCGTCCTAGAATTTGACGCGGATCCTGATCATCGAGCAGTTGTTTCCATTCGTTCCACTTTTGTTTTTCATCCTGCCACTCTTTTCTCCAGGCAGAGTAGCGATCGATCTCTTTTTTCAATGGCCCGGTGTGTTCATTTAAGCGACCTTGTGCTTGCTCAAATTTATTCGCAACTCCCGTGCAGATAGCATAGGTGAGATTCTCCGCCTGCTCCACTTGATCAAGTTGTTTCAGTGCGTCGTCAAGTCTCTGGTTTAAGATCGAATAAGCCGGTGAACTATCCGAATAAACCGACTCACTGGCAAGATTGATCTGAATATCGGCAAGGCCTCCTGAAAGTTCGCCGACGAGGGGAATAATGTCAGCCAGCGATGGGAGCTGGGGAATTCGCAGGTCTTGTGTCCGTCGGTTCCCTGCGCTTCACTCGGCTGACAAAATGCCGGAAGATCAGGCAGAAAATGACAACTAACGCAATGATCACAGAACACGTGAATTTCAATGCAGATCCCATGCGATCGCCTATACAAGATCGAGATTTAGGTTTACTGCTGCGCTGTTGCAATGTAAGTGGTTAAAAAAACATTTCAAACCAACTTTGAACAATTTAGCCTCAACCGTTCTGCTTTGTTTTGCATTTTTTATACATCATCCATCCACTTTTTCATTACCTTCCGAGCCTTTTGCAAAACTAAGATTTTCGCTCAAAATCAAGGCATGCGAAAAATTTTACCACAGGCATATATTTGATATTCCGAGGATAAAATTTTAAGCATAACGCAGAGTTTGGGCGAAAAGATCGTTTTGCAAATGGCTCTTCCTACATAACTATCCATATTCACTTTGGATCGTGACAGTTTGTGGCAGTAACGCTATTTCCAGCAACAGATCGCTGTTCGCCAGCTATTTTTCCCGGCTACTTGAGCTTCACCTTCAAGCCCTGGCCAGCAAGAGAAAGCCTGACGCCTTTCTGAGTTGATTTCAACTTTATCACAACATCGTTACCATTTTTCAAAGCCATGACTGAACCGCCACCTACCAATGTGGCACCAGCCTCACCGGCGACGAAGAGCCCCTCTAGATCTTTGGCCTCGACAAGATTGTAGACGTCACCAGTGGCCTCAACACTTGTGATTCCCACGTCAATTACGGTGAGTCCTCGTACAGAAAAATCATGCTTGGTGCCATCGTACATGGTCAGGTTCCCTTCACCCCAGGAGTAACCAATTCCTACTGCCACTGCTTTGGTTTTCATGTTGACAGCTCCCGAGACTTTGGGGGCGGGTACCACAGAGATCGCATAGGACTCGGTGTACAATGCCTCAACTTCCTGCCCTACCTTAAGGTCGCTGTGATTAATACTTTCATTAACTTTTAAGGCTAGCACATGTTCCGGTCCTTGAAGGATAACGACACCGAGTTCCTGATCGATACCGACAATTTCAGCCGTAACATAGGTACCGCCGGTTACCTTCATTCCCGGCTTTTCGCCCGGTTCAGCGGTCTGGACCGTCTGTGTCGAAGCTTTTACCTCGAGGCCGCTGCCTTTGGGTTCCAGAGCCAAGGCGAAACCGGAGTAGTATTCGATGATTACCAAGTCCCCACGTTTGAGCTGATCAAAGTTCTTGACCTCAGGACCTGCGGTAAAACTATACTGCTCGCCGGCTTCATTTTTCAGGGTGATAACCCTGGTGTCCTTGTCGATGTTGACAACAACATCCACAGCAACAGCGGCATCAGCACGCCCAGCAACAGCTTGTTCTGCAGCCAGAGCAAGGCCGGAGAGCGGCAGTATAAGGGTGAGCATAACTATAACAGGCAACAGGCTACGTTTCACAAACTTTCTACTATTCATCTTAATATCTCCATTGTATTTGTTGAATGAGGATTTGCATCCTCCTTTTGATTAGGCCGCTTGTGAAACCAACCCATACCTGCAGGAACATCAGCTACACAAGCGTTCTGTCTGACCAGGTACCGAGCGCCCGGTCAATCTAAATGAGTTTTTTTTATAAAACTGAGCCTTCTGCAAAACTAGGCATTTTGTTCGAGATCAAGGCATGAGAAAAAAGTTTACCACAGGCATATGTATGATATTCCGAGGATAAAATTTTGAACATAACGCAAAGATCGGGCAAAAGGGCAGTTTTGCAAAAGGCTCATACTATTAAACCCTTGGCTGGTAGCCAGAATCATCTATTGACGATCTGGCCGTTACTATCTGTTATGACGCCGCATGCCTCCGAACAAGGCACTGCCGATGGCTCCCGCAGCAGCGCCTTTGCCTGCGTCACCGGCGATACCGCCGATGATAGCCCCCTTAGCGGCACCGGTCAACAGGTCTTCACCGGCAGTCGTGCGCGGGCCCGGTCTTTCTGTCATATTACCGAACAGCGCGCCGCCTACAGCTCCAGCGGCAGCACCTTTTCCGGCATCACCTGCAATCCCGCCGATGATAGCCCCTTTGGCTGCACCACGGAGTGTGTTGTCCAACACCGGCTCATCACCAAAGACAGGGGGGGATATAAAAAAGACCAACATAAAAGCGAGAATGAGGCATGCTCTGAATTCAAATGCGTATAAATTTTTCACGAATTTTCCTCCTCGTGTTTTGTAATACTAAAACCGATAATTTAACCTTGTTTCTCATGTCTTATTGGACAATTACTTATGGGCTCCTATTACTTTTGCCTCATCCACACAGGCGCCGAATACAGTAAAACCAGTATCAGCAGTGGCGACCCCTAATGTCATTATTCCTGTCTGTTCGTTAATTATCATACTCCAACCGGTGTCCACGTCAGTGCCGAGAACGATGGTATACCCATCCATACTCTTGCGTTCCTGTTATTGGAGAGGTGCGTACTTCCCCCGTCTCGGTCAGACTGACCACTTTCTTGTTGCCGAAATCGACTTGAAAAAAAAGTGGGAGATTTACCTTATTCACCGGTCCCCGGATACATTCCCCATCTTTACTGCAGGAGACCGCTTCAGCTGCGGAACAAATCAAACTTGAATTGGCGGCCATCGAGATTGAAGATCCGACGGTCAGAATAAGGAGGATCAATCCCAGTGTGAGTGTCATTGCTGTAATCTTGTGTTTTTTCATTATACATCTCCTTTTGCTTTCATTTTTTTAGTTATCTTCCTGGTTATTTACAGGGCCAGTCTTGCTCGCATATTCCGAGGATAAAATATTCTCACGCAACGCAGAGTTGAGTCCAAAAGACAATTTTTCAAGGTAGCCTAATTTCTCTTGTGCACCACCCGGCTTTGCCGGGGGATAATAAAAGTTTGACGGTTCCAGAAAAATGAAGAAACCTCCAGGCCCGTGAACCGCTCAAAGTCATGCCAGGTGAGATTGTAAGCATCACTTAGTCTGGACACAATAAACAATCATCGTGTTGAGTAACTGAAATTGTTTTATGCTCCGGCTAAAAGCTTTGCCGCAGTTCGCAGGTATCCGGGCGAGTGGTCAGCGCCGGATATCGATTCATCGTTCGTTGCCAATCCGAAATAACAGCCGCAGAAATCGCGGGCCGGATCAACATAGATACCTTGACCCATGTTGCCATGCTTAAACATGGCACCGTCCTTGAATGAATGATCCCACTGGGCGGTATTGGTATAAGGCGTTTCACCAAACCAACGCTGTCCGTAAGCTTCTTCACCAGAACCTACATAAGCCTTTGGGTTTCCAAAATCCTGTAGGAATTTTAACATTTTGTCAGAAATCACCTTTTCTTTAGCTTCCCATCTCGGGGCTGAGCCCGTCAGAAAGTGAACGACGGTAGCAACGCATCGCAGGCAACAGCCCAGCCAGCAAACCGGCCGCGAGCAGCCCCGAAAACAGTGGCACGATGGTTCTCCCGGAGAATGCAGCGGACAGACTCAGTCCATACTGCTGGACCAGCGTGCTCTCCACTGCCGACAAGGTTAACGCCGCAAAAAATATCCCGACCATCACGCCGCCAAGGGTGAGCAGAAAGGCTTCACCGATGATCAACAGAAATATGTGCCGAGGCCTCGCACCGACAGCGCGCAACACGGCCATTTCGTGACGGCGCTCTTCCAGTCCACTCCAGAGTACGGTCAACATCCCCACCAGCACCACAATGATCACACACCATGACATGCCACGCAGTACATTCTCGGCCACGCCGACGATCTCCCAGAGCTCCAGCAGTGCCGGTCCCGGCATGACAGCGCTGAGTGGTTCCGCTGGCCATTTTTGGAGATGTGCCTGCATAAACAGTGCAGCGGCGCGCTGATCGAGGCCCACCAGCATTGCCGAGATTCGCTCCGGAGCCTTAACCAACAGGCGCGCTTCATCGGCACTGAGTTTGTCAAATTCCTCAGGGGGGCGCCCATCTACCCAGTCGGCATGCATCCCTTCGATACCAGCCAAACTGACGTGGACCGTACGATCAACCGCCGTACCAGTGCGTTGCAGGATGCCGACAATACGGAATGGTTTGTCCTGATGGCTGTGCTCCTCATCCATCGCTGCTTCCAGACCATGCTCAAGCTCGATCTGCTGGTTCAGCTGGTAGCCGAGCCGCTCAGCGACCTCAGCGCCGATCACGGCGTCGAAGATATCAGCAAAAGGTTTTCCTGCAGCAAAGGCCAGCGGCTGCGACCGTCCATAGCGGAAATATTTGAAATAGTCTGCCTCGGTGCCCATCACCGGGTATCCATGGTGCGAATCCCCGAAACTGACCGGCAGCGCCCAGGTTACCCCGGGAAGTGCTGCTATCTGGCGGTAGGACTCAAAAGCCATCCCGCGTCCCGGCGTGCCGGTACGAAAGACCACCCCCATCAACAACTCAACCGAGCCGCCGCGCGGCCCCACAATCAGGTCAACCCCGGAGACGCTGCGCGTGAAAGCCTCGCGGGCCTCGGTCCGGATCTGTTCGACGACGATCAGCACGGCAGAGCCCAGACCGATGCAGGCAACCGTCAACAGCGCGACGAAGCGCCGCGAACCGAGACTGCTCCAGGCGAGGGTTAGCAGAGAGCGCATCAACATAGGCCCCCCTCCAGCGTCAGGTGTCGTTCAAAATGCGGGCGCAGACTGGTATCGTGGCTGACGAGTACGATCGCGGTCTTGGCGCTGCGCGCCTCCGAGAAAAGCAACTCCAAAAAGGCGGCGCGATTGTCGGCATCAAGGGCCGAGGTCGGTTCATCAGCGAGGACCAACGAGGGCCTTCCGATCAGCGCCCGTGCGGCGGCAACCCGCTGCTGCTGGCCGACGCTCAAGCGCGCCGCGCGCCGCAACTGGATCTCCTTGGCTCCGAGCCCGAGGGCTGCGAGCAGGCGCCGCGCTTCATCCTTGAGTCCACCGCTGCTTTCGGCCGCCTTACGCCGTGCCGGCGAGAATCGGCACGGCAGAAGGGTGTTTTCCAGGGCACTCAGGTAGGGGACAAGGTTAAATTGCTGAAAAATAAAACCCACATGGTCAGCCCTGCGCAGATCGCGCTGGGCTGCGGTCAGCGCCGCCCAGCTCTGACCGAGGATTTGAACCTCTCCCCGCTGCGGTAACAGTACCCCTCCCAACAATTGCAGCAAGGTGCTCTTGCCTGAACCGCTTGGTCCTTCGAGCAGCCAATGCTCATCTGACTCGACATTCAAATCTGTGATTCCGATCTGGAACGAAGATGATGGCCAGGCAAAACTCAAATTTTTCACCGCAAGAACAGACTCCAACTGCGACTCAGACAAGGGTGCAACTTCGACCTTCGCAGTCTGTGGTGCGAGCGAACCTTCAAGATCCAGCTCAGGTGCGGTTTGAGCCTGTTTGTACATCAAACTATCTCCATACTATTTTTTATACAGTTCAATAGCGTCGGCTTCCAGCGTGTAGCTGCGCGGAATATCTGCGCTGCCATCAATCAAATAAAGTTTCGTTGTGCCAATCTGTGTGCTCATTTTTCCCTGTACCCATACCGGCGTAAACCGGCCATCGACCTCAATCCCTTGCGCAAACGTCACCAGTACGATCTGATTGGCTGGTGGTACCGGCTCATGAATGCAGGCACCGACGTATGGAACGAGCAGGAATTCCGTTATCTTCAATCCATCCATCTCGAGTGGCAGGACATAACCGGCGAGTCGTACCTGCTGTTCGTTCAGGGTTTCGTTGACCGATTCCATCGCGTGCTTTCGCTTGGCGGCAATCTCTCCGCGCAAAGCGAGCAAACCATCAATGTCAATATGGTCCTTCTCAAGCCGCGTTAAAGCGTTAGTGAGCCTTTCCGCTTGCTCTGGTGTAATGTCCACCCCTTCCGCCTGTAGCTGCCTTGTTCTGGAGACCACCACCAGGTCGAGTTTCTGATCCGCGGTCAGCTTGAGGAAGGGATCGTTATATATCTCAACTTGCGGGACAAGATTTTTCCACGTGATTTGCTGCGCTTTTTCCGTAGATGCAGCCAAGGTGATACCGGCGAAGCCGACGAGAAAAAGCAGCGAAGCCAGAGCGTATAGCGCCAGCCATCTGCAAAAAATGCTTCTGTTGGAAATTTTTAATGGCACTGCGTAAGCTCCTTTTGTGACAATAGCTGCAGTCAGTTTGAGAAAACCCTTCATTTACAGATTATTCTCTGTATAGGCCCACTTTTTTGCATGTACGCGGCAGACGTATCAGCGCTCGGCGCCGGGGGTGACCGTTTTCTCGGACGCACCAACAACGCCATTGACGCCCAAATCTTGCCGTCGGTCGACGGTGTTGGCGTATAAAGTCCAGCCGCTGAACATGCGCGCCTCTCCATCGACTACGTATATGGTGGTATCACTCTCTTCTGCTCGGAGCAGGCCCGAGACCTGAACCGGTACATAAACAGACTCGCTCTTCGGGTCGTCCAGCAATCTCACCCGCACGAGCTTGTTCGGCGGAGGGGTCGGAAGATGGCTGCACATGCCCACCTGAGAGACCAGATAGCCGAAGTACGTACCATCTGCGCCCTGCGGCGCAGGGATCAGATAGCCCGATAGGGTAACCTCGACCTTGTCAAGAGCGGGGTTCGTGGCCATGAGCGCGTTCTTCCGCTTTCTGGCCACGTCCCAGCGCTGGGCTAAAAGTGCATCGATGTCCTGACCGTTGATCTCAAGTGTGTCCTTCGCCGCGCTGCGCCGAGCTTTGAGACGGGCGCGCTCATCTTCAGCAAGATCATTTTGCGAGAGTTTCTGATCCAACTGTATCAGGATCTTCAACTCATTCAGCAAATGGGGGCCCATGTCGCGATAGGGATCGTCGAAGACTATGGCCAAGGGGTCCACAAGGTCTGAAAACCCGATCTCTTCGGGTTTTGCAGACGCCTGGGTGGCGGCCAACATGGCCGCCACCGCAAAAAAGAATACCCAAAACCTCATGTCACGCCTCCGTTTCTGAGGTGTCATGATCACTTTCCGACGCTCTGGGGAAAGGCACCCGTGAAGTCAGATGGCATAGGCATGCCGGTCGAGAATTCGGCGTTCCACGACGCTACCGAGATCGGCTCGAAGCGCGGTTTGTCTTCGGGCTCAAACCGGATCGGCTGACCAGGAAAAACCGGAAGCTGCACATCGTCGCGCACAACCACCTGACCGTTGACGATCACGGCTTTCATGCCCGTCGAAGGGATAGCGCCCTGTATCGTAGGTTGAATTGTCAGTGAAGCGTTCGGGGTCAAACACCACGATATCGGCAACCATGCCAGTCTGGATGCGGCCGCGCTCTTGCATGAACTTCAGCCCCAAATCGCCCAGATGCCTGGCAGCGGTGTAGCTGAGGATCGACATCAGCTGCATCATCGGGATGTTGTTTTCTCGACCAAGGCGAATCGTGGCGCCCCGGGCGCCAGCCGTGCGGGGATGGGTGCCGCCCAGTTTCTCCATCGGGTAATCCCACGGGGCGTCGTACGGCGTGGCAGCAACCGCATCACTGGCCATGGTCACGCCCTTCAGCGTCAGCCACTTCGGCTCGTTTTCGGCGGGCTGCTTGAATATGACGATCGGCCTGGTCGGTTCGGATGCGACGGTGGACTTGTAAGTCTCCAGGGTATAGTACTCACCCGTGACCGGATCCAGCATGGTATCTTCATAGCGTTTGCCGAATACGTCGATCCAGCTCTCAGGTTCGAGGAACGAAGCATTGATCGTGGTGGAACCCGCAGCGTAGGGATAGACTTCACCCCAGATGTTGTGGCCCTGTTCCTGAAGCTCGATGATCATTTCGTGCGCAAGCCGCCAGCCGTCATTGTTGAAGTGCAGGACGATCGCCGGGGCGCCAAGCGACACGGCGTTGGCGATGAGTTCCTGCGCGCCGTTGTTCTCCGTCGTGTCGGTGCCGAGCGTATAGCGGGTATGGGCGCCGGTCGGGCGGCCATAGCGTGCGCCGACTTTCTGCACCTCGTACATCTCGCGTGAAGAGACGCCCTCTCTCATGTAGCCTACGGTGCTGCCGATGCCGGGTGCGCCAGCCTGCAGCCCCTTATCAATCTCTTCGAGAATCGCGTTGCCCTGTTCCAGGGTCGGACGCGTCGCGCTCCAGCCAGTTTTCGTCCGGGTTGTCTAAAGCGGCTACAGGGCCGTCTTTCAGGTAATCGCCGTCTGACCCGTCGATGAACATCGCGCGGGCAAACTCGTGGCTGACCGCGCAGCCATAGTTGGCCTGGGTCACGCCTTCACGTGCCTTGTACCAGTCGGCCATATAGGATCCCGCACAGCCCATCTCGAAATCCATGCTGCTGGTCAACCCGTCGCGCAACCCGAGGGAATAGCCGATCGGCATTTGAAAGTGGAAATGGGTGTCGATGAAGCCCGGTGCCACGATCTGGCCGGTGGCATCTATCGTCTTGGCACCCTTCAGCGGGGTTTTGCTGATCTCGGCAATGCGGCCATCTTTGATACCGACGTTGGCGACACCGTCAAACAGCGTCTCAGGGTCGATGACCCGGCCGTTGTTGATAACGAGATCGTAATCAACGGCCAATGCCGGCATGGCCATAACAAGGGATACTATCAACATACTTAAAGAAATTCTTAGGCGTTTCATTTTTCTTCTCCTTTTACTGGGGGTAACAGTGGGGGGAACCATTAGCAATGGTTCCCCCAGCTCGCCCGGGTATTACTCACTGATTCGGGTCAAACACCCTTGGATTGAGAGACAATTCGTCTATGTGGCCTTTAGCCATGACCGGAAAGCGGATCGGTTTGCCTGGAAAGACCTTTTGCACCACGGAATCTTTCACCACCACGACACCGTTCACCAATACATAAGGCATTCCGGTGGTAGGTATTGCTCCCATTCCTGGTTCATAGGTAGAGTTATCTCTAACGGTATCTGGATCGAAAACGACAATGTCAGCATCCATACCTTCTTGCATGCGTCCTTTTGTTTTGAACTGAGGGATACCGCCCAACTCGTCAAAATACTTGGCGTGCAGGTAGCTCATCTTGGAGATGGCTTCCATCAAAGGCATGATCTTGTCTTCACGCACCATGCGCAGCACCTTGGCGCGGGTCCCTGCGCTGCGCGGGTGGACTGACTTGCCTTCATAAGGTGAATCCCAGGGGTAGTATTTGCCTTTTTCATCCTGGATAGCCATACCGTCAGAGACAACGACGACTCCTGGCTCCGCCATCCATTTACCGATCTGGTCTTCCGGGTTGTTGTAAATCACAATCGCCCTGCCGGGATCATTCTTGCGAACGTCTTCATACATCGCTTTGTCCCAACGGGTGCCATCAAGGTTCGAAACGTCCGAATAGGTGATCCCCATTTGAGCCATACTTCGTTCCGTAAGAATATCGGTAGAAGCAATGGTAGAACCGGCTGCATAGGGGTAAACCTCACCCCATACCTTGGCGCCTCTTTTTTCTCTTGCGGCGTTAATCAAAGGAATGGTGTACTCCCAGTCCATGATTGAGTTCAGGTGTACTGCCATAAAAGGCGCATCCAAAACCATGGCATTGGCCAGCATCTCCTGTATGCCTAATGCCCCCTCAGTGGGTGGACGAATACCTGCAAAGCGTACATGTCCATTTGAAATACGACCGTATTTTGCCGCCAACTCCTGGTATTTATACAATTCGTACGAGGTAACACCTGTGGTCATATAACCGACAGGAATGCCCACGCCCAAGGCTCCTTGGCGAAGGCCTTCGTCGACATAGCTCATAATCTTGGTCATCTGCTCTTTATTGGGCAAGGTGGACGACCAGCCTGGCTTGCGTCCTTCTTTCTGGGCCTTTGCGGCGGCGCTCAGGCACCACTGAACGGAACAGTTCGCCCATGTCATTTCCACCAGCCGCTATTTCAGGACCGTCCAACACCGATACACGGGCAAGCGTTGCGAGCACGACCATACCGTAGTTGGCCTGGGTTTTACCCTCGGCATCTGCATACCATTTAGCGATATCGCCGGCGCCTGCTTCGAAATCCATCTGGGTGGTCAAGCCATCACGCAAATTGACCTTGCGACTGAACGGATCTGTACGCGTGCTGGTGCCCCTCAATAAAACCCGGGGCTACAACGTGACCACTGGCGTCGATGGTTTCTTTACCGCTTGATTGCGTCCTTGGTGATGGTAACAATTTTGCCATCCTTTATCCCAACATTGCGCACGCCATCAAAGTTGGTCTCGGGGTCCATCACCCTGCCGTTGTTAATAACCACATCATAATCGGCAGCCACTGCCGGCATGACCATCATCAGGCTTAGTGCCAACAAGCCGAAAAAAACTCTAAATCTCTTCATTTCGATTCTCCTTTTTACATGTCGCCGTCCTGAAGAATGGCATCCCACTAATTTGAGTGCCTAATACAGGACGCCAATTTCACCTCTAATGACGAAGGGTGCCTGAGCTGCTTATAGTGCATGTTTTGCTAGCGACCTTATCGACAACATCGTCACGCCAACAAATATGAGCTTGATGCCGAGGAACACCCCAATCGCAACCGTCCCGGCCAGCGGAAAGCCTGTAAAAATCATGATGCTCAGGAGAACCGTAACCACTGCGTCGAACAGCAGCCAGCCTTTACCATCCTGTAATGAGAATGCCGCGAACAACTCGGAGAGCCCATCGACGAAGAAGTAGATACTCAGCATGATGGTCAAGATTGCTGAAGACATCAGTGGATTTGCGACAACGGCAACGCCTGCCAGCAAGGTCAAAACACCGATCAGGAAAACCAGGACACCCTTGCCCAGGCTGCCTGCCTGGAAGGCCCAGATCATGCGCATGATACCTGCGGCGATGACCAGTGCGCCGACCATCAGCAGTATCGATTGACCTGCAATCCAGGGCATGGCGATCGCCAGGGCACCAAAAATGATGGACAGCCAGCCCATGAGTCTCATGCTGCTGCTCACTTTCTGTAAATTGGGAGTTTCTGCATTCATTGTTTTATCCTCTCTTCTGTCATAACTTCTGTCATAATAATCTCCGATTTAGATTGAGTTTATTTATTGAGTGAAATCGACCTGACGTCTACTTCCAGGTAAGAGGTCACTCGATGGTATTCTTGTAGATCACGCCGTCTTTCATAATAATGACGAAGTTCTTTTCCGGGTCGGCGATCAGGTCGATGTTCTCGAGCGGATTGCCGTCGACCAGAAGCAGGTCGGCATAGGCACCTTCCCGAACCACACCGTTGTCACCGGGATAGGGATCGCGCGGCCCGGAACGCTTTAAGATCTCGTAATTCTGGCTGGTCGCAATCTTCAGCACTTCCCAGGGCTCGAAATAGCGGGCGAGCTTCGCCAACTGCGCCCCCTGACGCGCGGCGAGCGCGGGTGAACCCTGACTGTCAGTGCCGAACCCGAAGAGCAGGTCGTATTTCTTCGCTAACTCGAAGGCTGTATCAGTTCCAGAGATCATGGCCTGGTACTTTTGTTCCGGAAACGAGCCGGCAGGTAGCGGGATCGCATCCTCGTCGTCATAGAAGGGCTGCAGGCAGATCGAAGTATTCGTCTCCTTCATCAGTTGGGCGGTTTCCTCGTCAATCATCTGGCCATGCTCGACATTCCGGACACCGCCGCGGATCGCGTTCTGGATCGCCTTCGCGGTGTAGGAGTGAACCGTCACGTAGGTGCCCCAGTTCTGCGCCACTTCGACCGCCGCCGCGATCTCCTCGACGGTGTATTGCGAGACGTCCAGCGGATCCGAGGGCGAGGCGACCCCGCCGCCCCCCATCAGCTTGATGAAGGCCGCTCCCCGCATCAGGTTCTCGCGCACGCGCTGCAGGACTTGCGCCTTGCCGTCTGCGATGGCGACCGACCCCATCCTTTCCTGCGGGGTAAGATCCCTTGAATAGCTCTGAGGTATCTCAATCGTTTGACGGAAATCTGCATGGCCCGACGTTTGGGAGATCATCGACCCCGCAGCGTACATCCGGGGACCAACGTACATACCCTCGTCGATCACCGACTTTAGATCGAAGACATTGCCGCCCATGTCCCTGATCGTGGTGAAGCCCCGCAGAAGCGTCTTTTCCGCCCCAAGGGCCGCCACAAGGTTCAGCTTGCCCTCACCAAGCGCGAACGCATTGCCACTAAAATTGGCTGCCATGCTGTGCCAATGGCAGTCTGTCAGGCCAGGCATCAGCGTACGCCCGCCGCCGTCGATGACCGTGCCGCCCGCGATGGCAAGCGGTTCGGTCGACACGGCGGTGATCAGGTTGTCCGTCACCACCACATTGGCGTTTTTGATCAGGGCTTCGTTCACGCCGTCAAAGACGTTGACGTTCGTGAACAGAATCGGCCCAGAGGCGTTCTGAGCAGCGGCCGGCAGGGCGACACTCGCGGCAAGCCAGCGCAAGCGCCACGATGGGTACCATTTTTTGAACTGACCTGCGTAATTTATGAATAGTCATCATAATCTCCTGTATTTAAGGTTGATTTCTTTTTTCTCATGGATGGCGTGTGTGTACCGTCTCTATTTGCCGGCAAAATATTTGGCGGCGTTGCGCAGGTAACCTGGCGAGTGATCGATCCCAGAGATTTCGTCAGGGTTGGGCGCGAGACCGAAGTACATGCCACAGAAATCACGGGCCGGGTCGACATAGATACCCTGTCCCATGTTGCCGTGCTTGAACATGGCGCCATCGCTGAAGACATGGTCCCACTGGGCCGAGTTGTAGGCAGGGACTTCGCCGAACCAGTCGGTGCCGTATTGCTCTTCGGTCGA